>JAJEHD010000019.1 GCA_022819505.1 Acidimicrobiia bacterium
AAGTGCGCCGGGGTCGATACCGAATATGCGCTCTATGAGGGCGTGACCCACGGATTTCTCAGGGCTGCCGCCTCGGTCGCGAAGGCGGAGCGCTGACTCGCCGACGGCGCCCTCTGGCTCAAACGAATCCTCGCCTGAACCCGGAGCACCCTGACGATGCCGGACGAACGCCTTTCCTACTACTTCACCATGGCCTCGCCCTGGACCTGGCTCGGCCATGACGAGGCCATGGCGCTCTGCAGCAGGCACGGCGTTGCCGTGGACATCCTGCCCGTGGACCTCGCCGACGTGTTCTCGATCTCGGGCGGGCTGCCGCTGCCCCAGCGCGCCCCGCAGCGCCGGGCCTACCGCCTTGTCGAACTGCAGCGCTGGCGGGCGCGGCGCGGCGCGGACCTCAACATCCATCCGAAGCATTTCCCGGCCCCGGCGGACCGGGCCAATTGCATGGCGGTTGCGGCCGTCATGGGCGGGCTCGACGCGGCGGCGCCGCTCACCGATGAGGCGATAGCCCGCCTCCGGGCCCACGGGCCGGTGCGCCTGCCCGACCCGCCCGGCGGTGCCCGCACCTGCGCCGACGCCCTGGCGGCGCTCGTGGACCGCTTCTCCGGCATGGACACCCTGTCGTGACCGAGATCGCGCCCATCGAGCGGCCGTCGACGAGCGACCGGGTCGCTGAGGAGGTTCGACGGCTGGTCTGGACCGGCGAACTCGGTGCCGGTGCACGACTCAACCAGGACGATCTGGCGCAACGGTTCGGCGTGAGCCGCATCCCGGTACGCGAGGCGCTCATCGCACTCGCGCATGCCGGCGTGATTTCGATGACCCCGCACCGGGGAGCGTTCGTGGAGCCGCTCACGGCCGAGGCGGTCGGCGATCTCTACGACCTCTATGCCCGCATCGACGCCTTCGCCATCGCCAAGGCGGTCGAGCACAAGAAGCCGCCATGGCGAAGGCCAGGGCGGTATGGAGTTTGCGCCGATGTCGTGGCTGTGCTCAACCCGGAATGGACCAGAAAACCCGAGTTGGCTCTTGATTTCAGAACGCGCTGCAATTTACTTGTAGAATGTGATATTGTTGATCTTTAGAACGCGCTATCGAATAGCCGGTGAGGCGAGTCATGAGTGAGGCGGCCCCTACGCTGACGATGCCGGGCTACCTGCCGCGTATTGCAGGCCGCGAGGTCGAGAACGCTCTGGGGAGGCGGGGCGCGGTGCTTGTGGAAGGCGTGCGGGGATGCGGCAAGACCTGGATGGCGCGACATTTTGCCCGCAGCGAGGTCCGGCTGGACGACGAGGCGGCGCTGCTGTTGGCGTCGTCGGATCCTGCAGAGGTGCTGAAGGGCCCCGCTCCGCGGCTGCTGGACGAATGGCAGAACGCTCCGCATCTGTGGAACAGGGTGCGCCGGGAGTGCGATGACCGTCCCGAGCCCGGCCAGTTCATCCTCACCGGCTCGGCCGTCCCACAAGACGATGTGACCCGCCATACCGGCACCGGACGCATCAGCCGGGTGCTGCTGCGGCCGATGTCGCTGTGGGAGACGGGGACATCCACCGGAGCGGCGTCGCTGAAGAAGATGCTTGAAGGCGAGACGGTCTCTAGTCTCCCTAGCTCACAACCAGGCCTGCGCGACATCGCCTCGGCCGTCTGCGTCGGTGGTTGGCCCCAGCACCTCGGCCTTAGCGACGATGACGCCCTGTCGTCGGTGGGCGACTACGCCAGCGAGATCATCCGGGTGGACATCCCCAGCGCCAGCGGGGTACGACACGACCCGACCATGGTGCGGCGGCTGATGCAGTCCATCGCGCTCAACGTGGCGACCGAGGCCAAGATGACACGGCTGGCCTCCGACATGGACATCGGTAACCCCCCGGGCCGCAACACCGTCGTGGCCTACCTCGACGCCCTGCGCCGCATCTACGTCGCCGAAGACCAGCCCGCGTGGTCGGTGAACCTGCGATCGAAGGCAACTCTGCGAAAGGAGGCCAAGCGGCACTTCGTAGACCCCTCTTTGGCGGCCACCATGATGCGAGCCACCCCCGAGCGCCTGCTATCGGACCCCACGGCCTTCGGTGCTCTGTTCGAGTCGCTGGCCGTGCGCGACCTCCGGATATACAGCCAGCCCGAGCAGGCCACCGTATTCCACTACCGCGACAACACCGGTCTGGAGGCCGACGCCATCATCGAGAGGCCCGACGGCCGATGGATCGCCGCGGAGATCAAGCTCAACGCCGGCTCCAGATCCATCGACAGAGCGGCCAAGACCCTGCTTCGCCTCAAGGAGAAGACAACCCGCCAACGCGCCAGCAGCCTGGCCGCTCTGTTGGTGGTCACGCCCACCGGTACCGCCTACCGCCGCCCCGACGGCGTGCAAGTCGCCCCCATCACCGCGCTCGGCCCATGACAGGACCACCGAGGAACTGCGCTCCGCTGCGAGGACGCCTCCGCCGACGAGCTCAACCCGCTCAACGCCAACGTGAGACCGGGCTTGGAGCGCGCTGCTCTTGTTGCCGCCTGATGCGTTTATTGGCCTAGACGTATTACAACTCCTTGGTTAGACAGCATGTAAATCTAAGGGTAGGTTGTAGGATCACCGTCGTGAGGCATGTGGAGCGCCATCTTGGGCCCCGAGTCCGCGAAGCGTTGGACACCTTCCGGGTGGTGGTGCTGCACGGCGCCCGACAAAGCGGCAAGACCACCCTCGCCAAGCAGGTCGCCGCTGAGCGGGGCGGCACCTACACCACTCTCGACGACGAGCAGACCCGCCTGGCCGCGCTGGAGGATCCCCTCACCTTCCTGCGCGAGCAGCCGTATCCGATGGTCATAGACGAGATACAGCTCGGCGGGGACCGGGTGGTCCGCGCCGTCAAGATGACCGTCGACGACGACCCGGCGCCGGGCCGTTTCCTGTTGACTGGGTCCACCGACTTCTTGTCGGTGCCCACGATCAGCGAGTCGTTGGCCGGACGGGCCGCCATCCTGCGGCTCTGGCCGATGTCCGCGGCCGAGATGAACGGCACTGCGGGCTGCGGTCTCACCGACTGGTTCGAGGGGCGGGTACCGGTCGGTGGCGCCTCGCAGCGGACTCGCTCCGACTACCTGGAGATGGTCTGTGCGGGCGGGTACCCCGAGGCGGTGGAGTTGAACCCGCAGGCACGGCGCATGTGGTTCGAGAGCTACGCGGAGACGGTCATGAGCCGCGACGTGGCCGCGCTCGCCGACGTGCGACGCGCCGGCGCCCTGCGCGCTGTCCTGCAGCTGGCTGCGGCGCGCACTGCCGGCGAGCTCAACGTCGCCGACTGGTGCCGCCGTCTGGCGATCGACCGCGGCACGCTGGAGGCCTACCTGGGCTGGCTGCGCATGGTCTTTCTGGTCCACGAACTGCCGGCCTGGACCCGCAACCTCGCCGCCCGGGTGGTGAAACGACCCAAGCTCCACCTCGCTGACACAGGCCTTGCCGCCGCGCTCATCAACGTCGATCCCGACGCTCTGCGACCCGCCACCGCGGTCGCCACGGGGACATTGCTAGAGACCTTCGCCGCCAACGAGGCCGCACGCCAGCTCTCGGCCAGCGGCGAGCCGCTGCAGCTGCTCCATTACCGTGGCAGCGCCGGCCACGAGGTCGACCTCGTTATCGAGCGCGCCGACGGCGCCGTTGTCGCAGTGGAGGTCAAGAGCACCGCATCGCCCGGCGCCGACCACCTCAAGCACCTCGCCTGGATGCGCGACCGCCTCGACGCCGTGTCCCCAGACACCTTCCGCGCCGGCGTACTGCTGCACGCCGGACCCCGAAGCCTCAAAGTAGGAGACCGCCTCTACTCCGCCCCCATCGACACGCTCTGGCGCCCAACCGCTACCCGCTACGACTGATCGGGGTCCAGCCCCGTAACGGGCCGTACCGGTTCCGCACGCGGCCAGGACGGGGGGCCGTGACTGTGGGTATTGCCGTTGTCGTGCGAGTGCCCTCTTGCTATATTCCTAGAGTAAGCGCTTACTCACAGGGGCACGGGTGACTCGTGTGCTCGTGCGGGGGGAGCATCAGCCAACAGTCACAAAGGTGCCATCTGATGAGTCGGACACGAATGTGGACCTCTTGCAGGGCGGGATCGACGGCTGAGGGGAGCCGTCTCCTGTGCGTCGCGGTGGTGTGGGCGGTGGTCGCGGTCGGGGTTGCTGCGGCGGCGACCGCGGCCGCGGCAGCCGCGCCGGCGGTGCAGGCCGATGCTGCGGCGGTGCAGGCCGATGCTGCGGCCGGGTACGGGGGCGTCGCGGCGGGCTGGGACTTCGGTTGCGGACTGCGCAGCGACGGCACCATCGAATGCTGGGGCAACGACGCCGACGGCCGGACCACCCCACCGGAAGGCACGTTCAAAGCCGTCACGGCGGGAGGGGGCCACGCCTGCGGCACACGCACCGACAACACCGTCGAATGCTGGGGCCGCGGCGGCAGCGGCGAGACCACCCCACCCGAGGGCGCCTTCCAAGCCGTCACCGGGGGCGGGTTCCACACCTGCGGACTGCGCAGCGACGGCACCATCGCATGCTGGGGCTACGACTCTAACGACCGGGCCACCCCGCCCGAAGGCACGTTCCGAGCCGTCGCCGCCGGAGCGGACCACAACTGCGCCATACGCAGCGGCGACAACACCGTCGAATGCTGGGGCAACAACGACGAAGGCCAGGTCGACGCCCCAGAAGGCGCATTCAAGACCGTCACCACCGGCTTGTCCTTCAGCTGCGGGATCCGCACCGACGACACCGTCGAGTGCTGGGGCCTGGACAACAACGGCCAGGGCAGCCCGCCGGCGGGCACGTTCAAGGCCGTCACCGGGGGCGGGGTTCACGCCTGCGGCCTCCGCAGCACCGACAGCACCATCGAATGCTGGGGCCACCCCGGCCACCACGCGGCCAGCCCACCCGCGGGCACGTTCGAGGCCGTCGCCGCGGGCGGGAACCACTCCTGCGGCCTCCGCACCGACGGCACCATCGAATGCTGGGGCCACAACTCCGATGACCAGGCCACCCCGCCGGCCGCGCTCCCGGCCGTGTCCGCCGGCGGGCACAGCAGCTGCATCGTGCGCTCCGACGGCGCCGTCGAGTGCTGGGCCTACGACAGAGTCCCAGGACTGCAGGCCCCCGAAGGCACGTTCCAGGCCTTCAGCGCGGGCTGGGAATTGTTGTGCGGCCTGCGCAGCGACGGCACGATCGTGTGCCGGGGCAACAACGCCGACGGCCAGGTCGACGCCCCCGCAGGCGCATTCCGAGCCTTGACCACCGGTGACAGCCACAGCTGCGCCCTTCGCAGCACCGACGACACCGCCGAATGCTGGGGCATCAACGACGACGGCCAGCTCGACGCCCCCGCAGGCGCATTCAAAGCTGTCGACGCCGGCGCATTCCACACCTGCGGCATCCGCACCGACGACACCGTCGAATGCTGGGGCAATGACGCCTACGGCCAGGCCAGCGCGCCGGCAGGCGCATTCCGAGCTGTCGCCGCCGGCGCATTCCACAGCTGCGGCATCCGCACCGACGACACCGTCGAATGCTGGGGCTACGACGCCTACGGCCAGGTCAGCGCGCCGGCAGGCGCGTTCCGAGCGACCGGCGCCGGCGCATTCCACAGCTGCGGCATCCGCACCGACGGCACCGTCGAATGCTGGGGCCACAACACCAACGGCCAGCTTGACGCCCCCGAAGGCGCATTCACCGCCATCGCCGCCGGTCCGTTCCACAACTGCGCCATGCGCAGCAGCGACGGCACCGTCGAATGCTGGGGGTTCAACCCGAACGGTCGCACCGACGCCCCCGAAGGCGCATTCACCGCCATCGCCGCCGCCCAGCGCCGCAGTTGCGGCCTCCGGACCGGGGGCACCATCGAGTGCTGGGGCGGCAACGACTACGGCCAGAGCGACCCTCCCGACGGCGTGTTCCGGGCCGTCGCCACCGGCAGGTTCCACAGTTGCGCTCTGGGCATCGACAGCGCCATCCGATGCTGGGGCTTCAGCGGCAGCGGCCAGGGCACCGACCCCCCGGGCAGGTTCCGGGCGGTCGCCTCCGGAGCGTCGCACAACTGCGCGGTGCGGGACGACCTCACCATCGTGTGCTGGGGCTTCAACGGCAGCGGCCAGAGCACGCCCCCCGAGGGCACGTTCCGGGCGGTGACTGCCGGCACCTCGCACAGCTGCGGGGTCCGGGCCGACAACACCGTCGCCTGCTGGGGCAGCAATAGCAGCGGCCAGAGCGACGCTCCTGGGGGCGGGTTCCGGGCGGTCGCTGCCGGTTCGTTCCACACTTGCGGGCTGGGGGGCGACGGGGCGGTCTCGTGCTGGGGCAGCAACGCCTCCGGTCAGATCGACGCTCCCCCGGGGGCGTTCCTCGCCGTGTCTGCGGGCACTGCGCACAGCTGCGGTGTTCGGGCCGACCGCACGGTCGTGTGCTGGGGCCACAACGGCTTCGGTCAGATCGACGCTCCGTCGGGGGCGTTCCTGGCTGTGTCTGCGGGCCGCAACCACAGCTGCGGTGTCCGTGTCGACGGCACTGTCGAGTGCTGGGGTTGGATCAGCCCGGCTGGGGCGGCCGGCTCGGGGGCCGGGGCTGGGTTCGTTGACGTGGACGACACCCATTTCGCGTTCGACCAGATCGAGGCGCTGCGGGTGGCGGGCACGTTGGTCGGGACCGGCTGCGGGCCGCAGATGTTCTGCCCCGGCGATCCCATCCCCCGCTGGATGGTGGCGGTATGGATGGTGCGAATCGTCGACGGCGCCGACCCCGACCCGGTGCAGCAGTCCCGCTTCGCCGACGTCGACGCCGCCGTGTGGTGGGCGCCCCACGTGGAGCGCCTCGCCGGGCTGGGGATCACTGCCGGCTGCCGGGACGGCACCGTGTTCTGCCCCGACCACAGCACCAGCCGAGCAGAGATGGCGACGTTTCTCACCAGAGCCTTCAGCCTGTCCGAGGCCGAGCCGGCCGGGTTCGACGACATCGCTGGCAGCGTCCACGAGGACGCCATCAACCGCCTGGCAGCCGCAGGCATCACCAGCGGCTGCGGCGACGGCACAAGCTTCTGCCCACTGCGCCCCGTCAGCCGCTCCGAGATGGCCGCATTCCTGGGCCGGGCCCTCCAACATCTAGCCACCCAACGGCAGACCTAGCCCTACGGAGCACAGGAGCGCCCCCATGCGGCCGACAGTGCATTACCGTCGTTGGCACGCGCTGACGTGATCGTTAGGAGAGATGGGCGTGGATGAGGGCCGGATCACCATCGACGACATAGCCGCGGCCGCGGGTGTGTCGGTCGCGTCCGTCAGCCGCAGTCTTCGAGACCTTCCCGGCGTCGGTCCACAGACCCGGAAGAGGATCATCGACATCGCGGACGAGTTCGGGTACGAGCTGCATCCCCAGGCCTCGAGCCTGGCCTCCGGGCGAACCTCGACGGTCGGGGTGGCCGCGCCGCTGTTCGGAACCTGGTTCCCGTCGCGGGCCTTGGGCGGTGTCCACTCGGTGCTGGCCGAGGCCGGTTACGACCTGCTCATCTTCATGATGAGCACTCCAGCGGACCGGCGACGGTTCCTCAGGGAGGCACGGTCCTTCTGCCGCCGGGTCGATGGACTGATTCTGATCGACACCTTTGCCGGCGCCGACGGGGACTCGGCCGATGCCTTCTTCAACCGGCCTGTCGTCGCGGTCGGCGAGCGCCTCGACGGCGCGGCATCAATAGCCATCGACAACCGGCTGGCGTCGCGTCGCGCCGTCGAGCACCTGATCGACCTGGGCCACGAGCGCATCGGCGTCATCACAGCACCCGAGCGGGCCGAGATGTCCATGTCTACGTCCGGGCTGCGCCGCCTGGGCTATGAGGACGCGCTCCGCGGCGCCGGTTTGACCATCGACCCGACTCTGGTGGCCGCGGGCGACGGGTCGATCGCCAGCGGGATTGAGGCGATGTCCCGGCTCCTCTCTGTTCCGGAGCCGCCCACCGGGGTCTTCTGCATGTCTGACGAGATGGCCTTCGGTGCGCTGCGCGCCGCCCAGAACGCGGGGGTGCCCGTTCCGGATGCGCTGTCGGTGATCGGCTTCGACGACCACGACTTCGCGGCGGCGCTGGGTCTCTCCACGATGCGCCAGTCCGTAGACGAGATGGGCATGACGGCCGCCAGGACGGTGCTCGCGCTGATAGAAGGCACCGAGCCAGCCAGTGAGATCACCTGGGATGTCCCCCTAGTGGCCCGCCAGACGACCGCAGCGAGGGGTTGACGAGAAGTTGACTTGACACCCCGGAGTTGGCGAGTAGTCTACGTAAGCGCTTACGCACCTTAGGCCTTAGCCGAAGACTGCTAGCGCCGAGCAACCGGAAGGGGAACAAGATGCGCAAGACCAAGAAGGCATGGCGGTGGCTGGTACCGCTCTTTGCCGTTGCCGTGGTGGCCGCCGCTTGCGGCGACGACAGCACCGAGCCGCAGCCAGTTGTCGAAGCGGCACCCACTACCGAGGCGTCAGATGAGGAGACGCCCGCCACCGGGGAGGCGCCCACCGCCGAGGCACCAGCCGAGGAGGCACCGGCCGAGGAGGCTCCCACCACCGAGGCACCGGCCGCGGGAGGCGAAGAGATCGAGGTCATGGCCACGTGGGGCGACGCCGAACAGGCCGGCTTCCTGGAGGTGTTGGACGCCTTCACCGAGGCCACCGGGATACCGGTGAGCTACACCAGTGAGCGCGAGCTGCCGACCGTGCTGCCGACGCGCGTCGCCGGCGGGAACCCGCCCGACGTCGCGCTGATCCAGCGGCCCGGCGTCATTCAGCAGTTCGTCGACGACGGCGTCGCGTTCTCGTACGCCGACCTCGGCGTCGACATGACCGACATCAACGCCCACTACTCCCAGAGCACCCTCGACCTGGGAACGTTCAACGGCGAGCTGTACGGCCTGCTCACCGCGTCGAACTCGAAGAGCACGTTCTGGTACAAGCCGGCGTCGCTCGAGGCTCTCGGCCACGACACGCCCGACACGTACGACGAACTCCTGGACATCGTCGCCGCCTACGTCGACAACGGCCGGGTCCCGCTGTCGATCGGCGGGATGGACGGATGGACGCTCACCGACTGGTTCGAGAACCTGTACGTGCGGATCGCCGGCCCCGAGATGTACAACAAGCTGTTCGTCACCCACGAGGTCTCGTGGCTGGATCCAACCGTCGTGGAGACCATGGAGCGGTTCCGCGATCTCGTCGCGCCGACCGATGAGCGTCTCGCAGGAGGGGCGGCCGGCACCAACTCCACCGGCTTCATCGACGCGTGGGACATCGTGCTGGCCGGCGACGCCGAGTTGTACTACGAGGGCGGGTTCATGGGGAACTTCGCCCGGGAGAACTTCCCCGACCTCGTGGGCGGCACCGACTACTCGTTCTTCGAGTTCCCCGAGATCGACCCGCAGTGGGGCAAGCCGGTCGTGGGCGGCGGCGACTTCGCGGTCGGACTGGTCAACAGCCCCGAGGTGCGCGCCTTCATCGAGTTCATGGCCACGCCGGAGGCGAACGCGGTATGGGCCACCGTCGAGGCGGGTGCCCGGATCACTCCGAACCAGGGCGTGTCGGCCGACCTCTTCGGTGACGAGTTGACGAAGCTCGAGGCCGCTCAGATCAAGGCCGCATCGATCTTCGTGTTCGACGGCTCGGACCTCGCTCCCGGAGCGGTCGGCGGCGACGCGATGTTCACCGCACTGCAGGACTTCATCGCTGACCCGGACGACATCGACGGCCCCCTGGAGTTCATCGAGGCGGCGGCGGCCGGCGCCTATTGATGCCGTGACCACGGCCGCGGCGCCAGACGCGGGGAGTGCCTCGACGCCGCACTTCGACCCGCAAGGAGGAGTGCGGTTCCGTGGGTGGATCTGGGTGCTCCCCGCCCTGGCGCTGCTCGGGGTGTTCCTGGTGTGGCCGGTCATCAGGACCACCCACTACAGCCTGTACAAGGGTTCGATCATCAGGCCCACCCGAGAGTTCGTGGGGCTGGCCAACTACCAGCGCCTGCTGACCGACGACCCCGCGTTCTTGAAGACCGAGTGGCCGGCCTGGTCGGCACTGTTCAACAGCGCCGTATGGGTGGTGCTGTTCACCGGCGGCGTCATCGCAATGGGCCTGCTGGTGGCCGTGCTCGCCGACAAGGTGCGCTACGAGAGGCTGCCCAAGGCGATCGTGTTCCTGCCGCTGGTGATCTCGTTCACCGCCGCTTCGGTCGTGTTCCGGCTGGTCTACGCGACCAACCCCAACATCGGCCTGTTGAACGCGGGCCGGCAGGCGCTCGGCCTCGAACCCTACGCGTGGCTGGGCGAGCCGAACACCGCGAGTCTCGCGATCATCGTGGCCGGGATCTGGGTGTGGACTTCGCTGGCGATGACCATCCTGGCCGCGGCCTACAAGGCGCTTCCCGAAGAGGTTCACGAGGCCGCGTCCCTCGACGGCGCCAACGCGTGGCAGGCGTTCTGGCGCGTGTCGCTGCCACAGATGAAGGGACCGCTGATCGTGGTCGCGGTGACGATGATCATCAACGCGCTCAAGGCCATCGACCTGGTCCTCGTGATGAGCAGCGGCGGGCCCGGCTTCAGCAGCCGCATCGTCGGGTTCACGGTGTACTGGGAGATCTTCACCAACAACAAGGCCGGTTACGGCTCCGCCGCCGCCGTGCTGTTGCTGATCCTGATGGTGCCGATGATGTGGTGGCAGATGCGCCAGATCCGCAAGGCGGACGCCGGATGACCGACGTGGCCGCCCCCGGCCGCGTCAACCCCGAGATTCCGGTGACCCTCTCCGGCCGGCTCACCCACGTCGTCACCCGCGGCGGGGTTCGCGTCGTGCTGGTCATGGTGGCGCTGCTGTGGCTCATTCCGTCGCTGGGCCTGCTGGTCACGTCGTTCCGTACCCGGGCGGCCAGCTCCCAGCACGGCTGGTGGGAGCTGTGGGAGGGCGGCTTCACGCTCGACAACTACGACCAGGTCCTGAACTCCTCCGGCCTGCCCCCGCCCGGCTTCTCGGACAACTTCGTCAACACGGTGATCATCTCGGTACCGGGCACGATCTTTCCGATCACTGTCGCGGCCTTCGCGGCCTACGCATTCGCCTGGCTCGACTTCCGCGGCCGCGACTGGATATTCCTCGGCGTCGTCGCCTTGCTGGTCGTGCCGCTGCAGGTCACCTGGGTGCCGGTGCTGAAGATCTTCAACAGTCTCGACATGACCGGCAGCTTCACCGGCATCTGGCTCGCCCACACCGCCTACGGCCTGCCGTTCGCCATCTTCCTGCTGCGGAACTTCATGGCCGACATCCCCCGCGATCTCATCGAGTCGGCCCGAGTCGACGGCGCGTCCGATCTGCGGATCTTCACCAAGATGATCCTGCCGATGTCGATGCCTGCCATCGCGGCGCTGGGGATCTTCCAGTTCGTGTGGGTGTGGAACGACCTGATGAACGCCATCGTCTTCCTTCAGACACCCGAGAAGTTCCCGCTCACGGTCGGCATACGGAACCTGTTGGGCCAGTACGGCAACGAGTTCAACCTGCTGGCCGCCGGCGCGTTCATCTCCATGGTCGTGCCGGTCATCGTCTTCTTCACGCTTCAGCGGTTCTTCGTCCGCGGGATAACCGCAGGCGCGGTCAAAGGCTGATCCGGGGTGCGACGAGCGGCGACGATCGCCGAGCGCCGTGCCGCAGGTCAGGTGCGGGAGACCCGCAGGGTGCAGATCTCGAACGGCTTGAGAGTCGTGGTCAGTGATCCGTCGACGATGGGCAGTTCCTCGCCGTGCTCCTCGGTGATCGGCACGATCCAGCCTCGCTCGATGTCGTCGATGGTCAGCATGGTGCGGTCACCGAGTGCCTCGTGGCAGCGGAGGATCACGTCGCCGGAGCCGTTGTCGGCGGGTTTGATCGCGTCGACCTCGATGCCTCGGCCCCGTAGGGCGATGTGGTCTGCGGCTCCGGGGCTCTGTGAGGAGTGGATGCGCAGGGGGTGCCACATGGCCTCGGCCTCGCGGACGACGTCGGCCATGCCCTCGCCGTGGGGGAGGATGCCGATCCGGACGCGGTGGGGGCCGAGGTCGGCGTCGGGGTCGGGGTAGCGGGCGCCGCGGACCAGTGAGACGCGGATCGTTGATCCGTTGAGGGCGTGTCCGTGGCGGCCGTCGTTGAGCACGGCGACGCCGAAGGAGGGTTCGCTCAGGTCGACGAAGCGGTGGGCGCACACCTCGAACTTGGCTGCGTCCCACGACGAGGACCGGTGGGTGGGTCTGCTGATGTGCCCGAACTGGATTCCGCAGGAGGCGTCGTTGGTGTGAAGGTCGAGGGGGATGGCCAGCGACAGCAGTTGCTCGCGCTCGGCCCAGTCGATGTCGATGTCGATCTCGAGACGGCGGCTG
Source organism: Acidimicrobiia bacterium (assembly GCA_022819505.1). Classification (GTDB taxonomy): domain Bacteria; phylum Actinomycetota; class Acidimicrobiia; order Acidimicrobiales; family Aldehydirespiratoraceae; genus Aldehydirespirator. The sequence continues at coordinate 12,402 of JAJEHD010000019.1, forward strand.
CCGCGGCTGAGGCGGTGGGTCAGCGTCGCTGAGGACGCGCCGAACTCGTAGGCGGTTTCCCATTGGGCGATCAGGGGTCCGCAGTCTTGCAGCCTCACGCTTGCGGGGCTGATCCGGTGCGCGCCGTCGCGGGTCCAGTGATCGATGTCCCAAGCGTCGTAGGCGGCGGGGATGTCGGCCGCCAATTCCAGCCCGATCGGTCCGGCCAGCAGCTCCCGGTTGTGGTCGCGTTCGACTATTGAGACGATCTCGCCGCCTTGTTGGGTGATGCTCAGGTGCTGGTTGGCGATGGCACGCTCGTCGGCGGTGACGGACTGTCTCCGCTTCAGCCCGCCCTCCGGCGCGGCCGGACTCACGCCGAGGGCTCGCGCCAAGACGTGCACAGCGTGGCGGCCGCCGGTGAGGGCTTGGGACTCGAGTCCGTCGAGGTGTGAGTCGACGATGACAATCTCGTCGGCGTCGCAGGTGCGGACGTTCAGCACTGAGACGCCGGCCGGTGCCATGTCGTCGAGGAGGCGGCCGGTCGCTGCGTCGACTTCGCGGGCCAGGCGGGCCAGCGCGGCTTCGGTCTCGTCGTGGACCCACCCGATGGACGATCCGGGCAGAATGTCGTGGAACTGGTGGATCAGAACGTCCTTCCACCATCGGTCGAGGCGCTCCAGCAGGGCGGGGTCGGGTGCCGCCAGCGCGGCGACGAGTTCCAGCTCCCTGAGCAGCCGTTCGGCTCGGCGGTTGGCTTCCTTGGTGCGCAGCTGGGAGGTGTAGGTGCCGCGATGGGTCTCCAGGTACAGCTCGCCGACCACCTCGGGCGGTTCGGCTCCGGCGGAGATCTCGGCCTCCACCGCCTCGAAGAAGTCGTGAGGGGTGCCCAGATGAACCCGGGGGATCCCCTCGAGATCGGCCCCGCGGCGTGCTCGATGGAGCATCTCCGGGGTCGGTCCGCCGCCGCCGTCGCCATGGCCGTAGGGGACCAGCGACCAGCGGCTCCACCCCGACTCGGCAAAGTTGCGCTGCGCGTGCACCAGTTCGGACGGCCTCAGCTCTGCGCAGTAGGTGTCCACCGGCGGGAAGTGCGTCAGCACGGTCGATCCGTCTATGCCGGTCCAGTTGAAGGTGTGATGGGGGAAGCGGTTCTGTTGGCTCCACGACATCTTCTGGGTGACGAACCGATGGCAGCCGCCGAGACGGAAGACCTGCGGGAGCGACGCCGGGTAGCCGAATACGTCGGGAATCCACGCGATGTCGCTGCGCCGCCCGAACCACGACTCGAAGGCTCGCTGGCCGTGGACGAACTGCCGGATGAGCGACTCCCCGGAGGGAAGGTTGGCGTCGGCCTCGACCCACTGGCCTCCGACGGGGAGCCACTGGCCCGCCTCGACGCGGTCCCGGATCCGCGAGAACAGGCCCGCGTCGATGTCAGCCACCATCTGGTACTGCGCAGCCTGCGACGCCGCGAAGACGAACCCCGGCTCGCGTCCCATCATCGCCTCCACCGATGTGAATGTGCGGTGGCACTTGCGCACAGTCTCACGGATCGGCCACAGCCAGGCATGGTCGATGTGGGCGTGGCCGACCGCGATCACCCGATGCGCGGAGGCCGACGCCGGCGCTGCGAGCACCGGAGCGAGCGCGGCCGCCGCGGCCGGTGCGGAATCGGCGACCGGGCCGGCGTCGAGAGCGTTCATGGCCCCATCCAACGCGCTGACGATCCGGGCCCGCCGGGGATCGTGGGCGTCCAACCCGCCGACCAGCTCCAACAGGAACTCCAAATCCAGCGCCAGCGACCACACCGTCGGGTCCCGGCGCGCCAGGCACGCTCCCCCGAAGCGGTACAACGGCGTGTCGCCCGCGGTCTGGAGCCGGCCGAGGACGGTGGGGCGATGAGACAAGGCGATGGCCGGATTAGCCGCCGCTTCGACGTACCAGGTCTGAGCCGAGCCCGGATCGATGCCGCTCAGATCCAGAGTGCTGCGGCGCGGGTGGACGCCCTGAAGGGCGCGGCCGGTCTCGTCGAAGATCATCCCCTCGGCCACGAATCCACCCCACTCGTCCTCGTCGAAGCCGATGGCGATCACCAACCTCAGGCCACCGACCTCCACAGGGACATCCGCAGTCAACCGGAACCACGTCGTGCGCCAGGGAGCCCCCCACAGACTCCCGGGCGCAACCGGTTCGAACGGCCCAGCCGTAGCCACAAGAAACCGCTCGGGCTCGCCCCCAAGATGCCGAGCCTCGACCTTCACCGGGCCGAGCGGACGATCAACCACAGTGCGAATCCGCTCGCGGAGAGCCCGACCAGCCCTGGCAATCGTGCCCCTTGATCGATCGTGCATCGGCGCACCTCCACGACACCGGCGACGGCTGGCCGCGGGTCCGGTTGCTCAGGGTTGCAGGCCCCTCGACTTGACACCCTGGAGCTGGCGGGTAGACTAACGTAAGCGTTTACTCTACGCTCGTTGACTAGAAAAAACGATGAAGGCCTACTCGTGCCCATGGCTGCTGCCCGACTGTCTGCTGACGTTCGCTTCGGGCAACGGTGACGACAGTTGGAAGAGAACGCGAACCGCGTCACTCCGCAAGTAGGACGCCTCGGCTCGGGCAGCACCGACCCTTGGTGGCGGGGGGCGGTCGGCTACGAGATCTACGTGCGCTCGTTCGCCGACTCCAACGGTGACGGCATCGGCGATCTAGCGGGCATTGCCAGCCGGCTCGACTACTTGAGCTGGCTGGGAGTCGACGCACTGTGGCTCACCCCCTTCTATCCATCCCCGGGCCACGATCACGGCTACGACGTGAGCGATTACTGCGCAGTGGCTCCACACCACGGGAAGCTCGAGGACTTCGACACCCTGATCGGTGCGGCCCACCAACGGGGCATGCGGGTGATTGTCGACATCGTGCCCAACCACACGTCGATCGAGCATCGGTGGTTCGCCAGCGCCCGCCGCGGCCCCGACAGCCCCGAGCGGGACCGCTACCTGTGGGCCGACCCTGGACCCGGCGGGGGACCTCCAAACAACTGGCGCAGCCATTTCGGAGGACCGGCCTGGACCCTGGATGAGCAGTCCGGCCAGTACTGGTGCCACCTGTTCCTGCCCGAACAGCCCGATCTCAACTGGCGCAATCCGGTGGTCCGGGAGGATTTCGAGTCGATCCTGCGCTTCTGGATCGACCGCGGGGTGGACGGCTTCCGCGTTGACGTGGCCCACGGCTTGTACAAGCACGCCGAGCTGCGCGACAACCCGCAGATCGCTCCGGTAGCCGACGGCATGCACCCCTTCGACGTCTTCGATGCCTTTGAGCACCGCTACGACATGTACCAGTCTGAGACCGCGGACATCTACCGGCGCTGGCACCAAGTCTGCACTCCTCGACAAGTGATGCTGCTGGGGGAGGTCGACGCCCCGTCGCCCGACCGCATGTCCCGCTACATCGCCCCCGGAGTGCTGGATCAAGGCTTCCTTCTGTGGGCGGCCCGAACCGGCTGGGCACCAGAGGCGCTCCTGAAGATGGTGCGGGTGATGCACGAGGGGCTCCCGCAGGGCGTCTCCTGGGTGCTGAGCAACCACGACCGGCCTCGGCCCGCCAGCCGCTTCGGCGGCGGCGAGGTCGGAGCCCGGCGAGCCCTAGCGGTCACCACTCTGTTCATGGCGGTGGGGGGCACCCCATTCCTGTACCAGGGTGAGGAACTCGGCCTGACCGACGGAACGTTGCGCCACGGCACCTACGATCCGGTGCCGGTCGGGACCGCGGGCGCCATCCACGGCCGGGACGGCTGTCGCACGCCCATGCCCTGGGACAACAGCCCCCACAACGGTTTTTCGATCGGCGACCCATGGATCGATTCTGAGCCCCGCCCACCGGAACAGACAGTGGCCGGTCAGCGGGCCGATCCTGACGCGCTTATACACCGCTACCGCAGCCTGCTGGCCCTCCGCCGGCAGCATCCCGACATGTGGCGGGCGCCACTCGAATGGATTGGGACCTCCGACCCGCAGGTGGCCGCGCTGCTACGCGGCTCGATCGCGGTAGTCGCCAACCTGTCCGATCGCCGCGTCAGCGTTGGTCTGGGATCACCCGGATGGCAGTTCGTCTTCGCGAGCCGACTAGGCAGCCGTCTCGACGTCCCGACGAACGAAGCGATATCCGTCCCAGCCGAGACGACCGTCGTGCTGACGAGGGGACCGTGACTCCACGCGCACGGCGCATCCGGAGTCCTGTGCGGGCCGCATCCGAGAGAACACTTGATGCGGTCAGAGGCTATTTCTTGGCCTGGGAGTGGCACCCCGTACGGGATTTGAACCCGTGCTACCACCTTGAGAGGGTGGCGTCCTAGGCCGCTAGACGAACGGGGCTAGCGCGGGCCGGCGCCCGCGGGCGGGCGAAGCCTATCGCCGGGTTCGGGGAGGAGGACTTGAACCCCCAATGGCTGGGCCAGAACCAGCTGTGTTACCTATTACACCATCCCCGAAGGAGCGGTTTAGGGTACCCGGCCGGACCGCGGCCGGCACCGCCGCGGCCGCCTTGACGGCCTAGGCGCTTGCCTTGGAGTTGAGGTCGGCGAGCTGGCCCCTGGTGCCCAGCGCGATCAGCACGTCGCCGGCGGACAGGACGAAGTCGTCCGGCGGGTCGGTCACGAAGGAGCCGTCGCGCCGGACCGCCAGGACGGTCGCACCGGTGGACTCGTCAATCTCGCACGCAGCCAGCGTCCGGCCGGCGAACGGGCCACCCGCGGTGACCGGCGTCTCGGCCAGGCGCACCGACAGTTCGTCGGCGTGCATGACCACGCCCAGGAAGTCGACCACGTCGGGCTCCAGCACCAGGGCCGCCATCCTCGATCCGCCGATCTCGTGGGGGTTGACCACCCGGTCCACGCCGGCCTGGCGGAGCTTCGGCTCAGCGGACGAGTCGTTGGATCGGGCGACGATGAACAGGCCGGGGCACATGGAACGGGCCGTCAGCGCGACATAGAGGTTGTCGACGTCGGAGTCGAGGGCCAGCACCAGCGTGCCGGCCCGCTCCAGGCCGGCCGCCGCCAGCACGCTGTCGTCGGTGGCCTCGCCGACGACGGCGTGAGCCAGACCCTCGTCGCTGAGCTCCCGGCGGTCGATCACTACCACCGTCCGCTCGCCGGCGGACAGCTCGCGGTAGATGGCCCGCCCGACCTGCCCGAAGCCGCACAGCACGACATGGCCGCTCAGCCGATCGATCTGCTTCTGCATGCGCCGCCTCCGGATCTCGTCATCGAGCCGGCCCTCGAACAGTGACTCTATGAGAACGCTCAGGGTGTAGAGGGCCGCACCCACCCCGAACATGATCAGCAGGATCGTGAACACGCGGTAGCTGGCGGTGACCGTGCCGATCTCCTCGTAGCCCACCGTCGTGATGGTGATCACCGTCTGGTAGAGGGCCTCCCCCACCGTCAGCCCGAGCCGTTGGTACCCGAATGTGCCTGCCGCGGTCACCAGTACGAGCACGCTCAGACCGGCCCAGAAGCGGCCCCAGGGATCCTTGGGGGCGCCACTTGCCAGGTACCGATGGCGGCGGGTGCGCCTTCGAGTCCAGATCTTCACCGGCCTCAAGACTAGATCGCTCCGGTTCCGGCGGCGGACCCCCAACTACGGTGGTCGTGATGGGTGTGAACGGCGGGCAGCGAAGAGCGCGGTGAGCGAGGAGATCGGCGTCGGGCCCCACCCCGAGCCGTGGCCCGCCGGCGATCACCTGGACCCCGAACTGTTGCGCGACGGCGACCGCCGCAACGTGATCGACCGCTACCGGTACTGGAGCGTGGAAGCCATCAAGGCCGACCTCGACGCCCGGCGCCACCCGTTCCATGTGGCCATCGAGAACTGGGAGCACGACCGCAACATCGGCACCGTGGTGCGCACCGCCAACGCCTTCGCCGCGGCCGAGGTGCACATCGTGGGCCGGCGCCGCTGGAACCGCCGCGGGGCGATGATGACCGACGTGTACCAGCATGTCCGCCATCACGCTTCGGTGGAAGACCTGCTTGCCTGGGCAGGGACCGAGGAGCTGCCGATCATCGGGATCGACAACCTGCCCGGCGCAGAGCCCCTGGAGACCGCGGACCTCCCCGAGCGGTGCGTGCTGCTGTTCGGCCAGGAGGGCCCCGGCCTGTCACCTGAGGCCAGGACCGCGGCCGGCCAGGTCCTGTCAATCGCCCAGTTCGGCTCCACCCGCTCCATCAACGCCGGGGTAGCCGCCGGCATAGCCATGCACACGTGGATCCGCCAGTGGACAACGCCGGCCTGATCTGAACTGGCAGTCGAATGCACGCTGGGCGTGCGCAGTGCTGCCAATTGGCGGGCAGAGTTGAGAGCAGGAGGTGTGATGGTGGCTGAGAAGTGGACCGAGAGGGACATACCGGACCAGAGCGGGCGGGTGTGCGTGGTGACCGGCGCCAACACCGGGCTCGGCTTCGAGACGGCCCGGGCCCTAGCCGAGCACGGGGCCTCGGTGGTGCTTGCGGTGCGGAACCCCGACAAGGGAGCCGACGCCGTCGCCCGCATCCGGGCAGGCACTCCGGACGCCGAGGTGCTGGTCCAGCACCTCGACCTGTGCTCGCTCGACTCAATCCGCAGCACGGCCCAGCAACTCCACGCCAGCCTCGACCGGATCGACCTGCTCATCAACAACGCCGGGGTCATGTACACGCCCCGCCTCCAGACCGCAGACGGGTTCGAGCTCCAGTTCGGCACCAACCACTTCGGCCACTTCGCGTTGACCGGGCTGCTGCTCGACCTGCTCCTGGGCAGCGAAGGGTCCCGCATCGTCACCGTCAGCAGCATCGGCCACCGGATCCGGGCCGAGATCGACTTCGACGACCTGCACGCCCGGCGCAGCTACAACCGGGTCGCCGCCTACGGCCGGTCCAAGCTGGCCAACCTCCTGTTCACCTACGAGCTTCAGCGCCGCCTCACCGAGGCCGGCGCCCTGACCGCGGCGCTGGCCGCCCACCCCGGCGCCTCCCTCACCGAACTCGGACGCCACATCCGGTTCCACCGGCAGCTCCAGCTGCTGACGCGGTGGATGACCCAGCCCGCGGCGATGGGCGCGCTGCCCATCCTCCGGGCCGCCACCGACCCCGGCGCCACCGGCGGCCAGTACTACGGACCGGGCGGCGTCCAGGAGATGCGGGGCCACCCCGTGGTCGTCAGCTCCAATGACCGATCCCAGGACCCCGACACGCAGCAGCGCCTCTGGGCCGCGTCCGAGCAGTCCACCGGAGTCACCTACCCTATGCCTGACGCTCCAGGTACGGTCTCTCGCCCCTGAGGACCCCAAAGGAGGAACGCCATGGAGGACATGGCCGAATTCATCGAGGGGATGCCCAAGGCTGAGCTTCACATGCACATCGAGGGCGTGCTGGAACCCGAGCTCAAGATCCGGATGGCGGCCCGAAACGGCATCGAGTTGCCCTACAACTCGGTGGACGACCCGGCCGTCATGTACGACTTCGACGACCTGCCGACGTTCCTCGACGCCCGGTACGAAGGCGACACCGTCCTGATCACCGAGGCCGACTTCTACGACCTCGGCATGGCCTACTACTCCACCGTCTCCCGCGAGAACCTGGTGTACGCCGAGATCTTCTTCGACCCACAGGCCCACACCACACGAGGCATCGAGTTCTCGACGGTGATCGAGGGCCTGCACCGCGCCCAGGTCGACGCCGAGAGCCGGTTCGGGATCGAGTCGCACCTCATCATGTGCTTCCTGCGCGACCACAGCGCCGAGTCGGCGCACGCGGCGTTGGAGCAGGCCTCCCCCTACCGCGACTGGATCATCGGCGTGGGCCTCGACTCCGACGAGCACGGCAACCCGCCGTCCAAGTTCGCCGAGGTGTTCGCCGCCGCGGCAGCCGAGGGTTACCGGCTGACGATGCACTGCGACGTCGACCAGGAGAACTCGGTCGCCCACATCTGGCAGGCCATCGACGACATCGGCGTCGAGCGCATCGACCACGGCGTGAACGCCCTCGAGGAGAGGTCACTAATCCGGGAGTTCGTCAACCGCCGGATCGGCCAGACCGTCTGCCCGATCTCCAACCGCTACGTCGTTGCTGACAGCCGCTCACGCGACATCAAGCAGATGCTCGACGAGGGAATGCGCCCGACCGTCAACAGCGACGACCCCGCCTATTTCCGCGGCTACATGAACGACAACCTGGCCGTGGCCCAGAGCGACGGCGACCTCACCGCGCAGGAGGTCGGGCAGTTGATGCGCAACGCCTTCGCCATGAGCTGGACGACCGACGCCCGCAAGCAGGCCTACCTCGCCGCGCTCGAGGACTACCTCGCAGCCTCAGCCGGCCCGTCGAGCGGCTAGCCGCGACCAGCAACAACCGCCCGGCGAGTCGCCGTAGTACGACGGTGAGCGGTAGCGTTGGCGCCCGCATGAGCCGACTCGCCGACGAGACGCCGAGCCGAGCCTCGGTCCCCGACAAGCCCGGCCTCGAGGGCCTCGAAGCCAAATGGGACGCCGAATGGGAGGCGTCGGGGATCTACCGCTTCGACGCTACCCGGCCCCGCCCCGAGGTGTTCTCCATCGACACTCCCCCGCCGACAGTCAGCGGCTCGCTGCACGTCGGCCACGTGTTCAGCTACACCCACACCGACATCATCGCCCGCTACCGGCGCATGGCCGGACAGGCCGTCTTCTATCCGATGGGCTGGGACGACAACGGCCTCCCCACCGAGCGGCGGGTACAGAACTACTACGGCGTGCGCTGCGACCCGTCAATGCCGTACGACCCGGACTTCTCGGCCCCGCCCGACGCGGGCCGGCCCTCGGCAGTGGCCAAGCGCTCCACGATCGCAGTCAGCCGGCCCAACTTCATCGAGCTGTGCGAGGAGTTGACCGCCGCCGACGAGAAGGCCTTCGAGGACCTGTTCCGCCACATCGGGCTGTCGGTGGACTGGACCCGCACCTACGCCACCATCGACGCCCACTGCCGCCGGGTGTCCCAGCTCGCCTTCCTGGAGAACCTCGAACGGGACGAGGCCTACCAGATCGAGGCGCCGTCACTGTGGGACGTCTCCTTCCAGACGGCCGTGGCCCAGGCCGAGCTTGACGACCGCGAGGTGCCGGGTGCCTACCACAAGCTGCGTTTCGCCGGAACCGGCGGCGACGACGACATCTGGATCGACACCACCCGTCCCGAGCTGGTGCCGTCGTGCGTGGCCCTGGTGGCCCACCCCGACGACGGCCGCTACCGGCCCAGGTTCGGCTCGACGGTGCGGACCCCGGTGTTCGACGTGGAGGTGCCGGTGCTGGCCCACGAGCTCGCCGACCCCGACAAGGGCACCGGCATCGCCATGATCTGCACCTTCGGCGACACCGCCGACGTCACCTGGTGGCGCGAACTGGACCTGCCGGTGCGGACCGTGATCGGGCGCGACGGCCGGCTCGCGGCCGAGCCGCCCCCAGCGGTCGAGTCGGCCGCGGGCCGGGCCGCCTACGCCCGCCTGGCCGGCAAGACCGCCGCGCAGGCCCGCACCGAGATCGCGACCGTCTTCGCCGAGTCCGGCGACATCGACGGCGAGCCCCGCCCCATCACCCATCCCGTGAAGTTCTTCGAGAAGGGCGACAAGCCGCTGGAGATCGTGTCCAGCCGGCAGTGGTACATCCGCAACGGCGGGCGCGACGACGACCTGCGCCAGGCCCTCATCGACAGGGGCACCCAGATGAACTGGGTGCCGGCGTACATGCGGGCCCGCTACGAGAGCTGGATCGCGGGACTCAACGGGGACTGGCTAATCAGCCGCCAGCGCTTCTTCGGGGTGCCCATCCCGCTGTGGTACCGCCTCGACGCCGGCGGCTCGCCGGTGTGGGACGACCCGATCCGCCCCGGCGACGCCGACCTGCCGGTGGACCCCTCTGCCGACTGCCCCGACGGCTACGACGAGTCCCAGCGGGGCGCGCCCGGCGGGTTCATCGGCGACCCCGACGTGATGGACACGTGGGCCACCTCGTCGCTGACCCCCCAGATCGCCACCGGCTGGCGCACCGACGAGTCGCTCTACGCCGCCACCTTCCCCATGGACATGCGGCCCCAGGCGCACGACATCATCCGCACCTGGCTGTTCTCCACCGTGGTGCGAGCCCACTTCGACGCCGACGGCGTGCCGTGGCACAACTGCGCCCTGTCGGGCTGGATCCTGGATCCGGACCGCAAGAAGATGTCCAAGTCGAGGGGCAACGTGCAGGTGCCCACCGCGCTGCTGGAGCGCTACGGCGCCGACGCGGTCCGCTACTGGGCCGCCTGCGGGCGCCCCGGAACCGACACCGCCTTCGACGAGCAGCAGTTCCGCATCGGCCGGCGGCTGGCCGTCAAGCTGCTCAACGCCTCGAAGTTCGTGCTGCGCTTCGACGATCCCGGCGCCGGCGACATAACCGAGACGCTGGACCGGTCGATGCTTCACCGGCTGGCCGACCTGACCGGCGAGGCCACCCGAGCGTTGGACGCCTTCGACTATGCCCGGGCCCTGGAGCGCACGGAGTCGTTCTTCTGGGCCTTCACCGACGACCATCTCGAGTTGGTCAAGGCCCGCGCCTACGGCGAGCACGGCGCCGAGGCGTCGGCTTCGGCCCGCCGGGCGTTGCGGACCGCGCTGGGCGTGCTGCAGAAGCTGCTGGCCCCGTTCATGCCGTTCGTGGCCGAGGAGGTGTGGCGCTGGTGGCACGACGGCTCGGTGCACGTCGCAACTTGGCCCGATCCGGAGCGGCTGCGGGCCGCGGCCGGTGATGTGGACGGGCTGCCCAGCGCGGTGGCCGCGGCCGTGCTCGGAGAGGTGAGACGATCGAAGTCCGAGGCCAAGCGGCCGCTGCGCACCGAGGTGCTGCAGGCTGCGGTCACCGACACCCCTGAGCGCATCGCGGTGCTGGAGTCGGTGGCCGACGACGTCCGGGCCGCGGGCCGCATCACCGAGTTGGTCACCGTCGGAGGCGACGAGTTCTCGGTCGCCTGCGAGCTGGCGTCCGAAGCCGCCGCCTAACCCCCGGCCCCCGGCCCCGAAATTGGCAGCACAATGCACGCATACCGTGCAAAACGCTGCCAATCCTCTAACCAGCCGCCACCCCGCCGCGAACTGGCAGCAGAATGCACACATACCGTGCAACACGCTGCCAGTTCCGTGAGGGTGGCCGGCTCGACGGCTGGGCCGGTGGACCGCCGCCGGTTCATCAAGGGCGGGCTTGGAGCGGCCGGGCTGGTCACGGCCACCCCCCTGCTGGCCGCCTGCGGCGACGACAGCGACGCTCCGACGGTGGAAGCGCCGGCCGGGGAGTCTCCGTCGGCGGCCGGCGAGCGGATCGTCATCGTCGGAGCCGGGGCTGCGGCACTGGCCGCGGCCGACGAGCTCGAGGTCCGGGGGTTCCATAACGTCGTGATACTGGAGGCCCGCGACCGGGTCGGAGGACGCATCTGGACCTCCAGCATCGGCGACGGCATACCGGTGGAGCTGGGGGCTACCTGGATCCACGGAGTCCGGGGCAACCCGATCAGCGACATCGTTGAGCACAACCGCATCGAGACGGCTGAGACCGACTACGACAACGCGGTCCTATACGACCATGACGGCCGGCCGGCCGAGCCGGTCGACCCGGCGTTGTGGGGCCAGTACATGGCGCTGGCCTACGAGATGCCCGACGCGTCCCTCGCCGAGGTCTTCAACCAGTTCGCAGCCACCCACGCCCTCGGCGACGACGACCGGCGCCTGTGGCTGCACTCGTTGGCGTCGATGTTCTCCCACGAGTTCGGGGCCGACATCAGCGACCTGTCCATCATGAGCTACGACGAGCCCAGCACCCTGCGGGGCGGCGATGTGGTGTTCCCGCAGGGCTACAGCCAGATCGTCGACGTGCTGGCCGCCGGGCGCGACATCCGTCTCGATCATCCGGTGGCGGGGATCGACCACTCCGAGCCCATCGTGGTGATCACGACGGAGTCGGGTGACACCTTCGAGGCCGACCGGGTGGTGGTCACCGTCCCGCTAGGCGTGCTCAAGGCGGATGCCATCACGTTCACCCCGGGACTGCCGCCGGCCATGCGGGACGCGATCACCGCCCTGGACATGGGGATCCTCAACCGGACCTGCCTGCTGTTCGACGAGCCCTTCTGGGGCCGGGACACCGAGTGGATCGGCTATGCCGGCCAGCAGCCGGGCCAGTGGTCGGAGACGCTGAACCTGTACCCGTACCTGGGCCGGCCGGTGCTCGCCATGTTCAACCCCGGCTCGTTCGGGGCCGAGATCGAGCAGTACTCCGACGCCGAGATCACGTCGCGGGCGATCGGGGCGCTTATGGCCATGTTCGGGGACGTGCCCGAGCCCGTCGATGCGGTCAGCACCCGATGGGAGTTGGACCCGTGGAGTCGGGGCTCGTACTCCTACCTGCCGGTGGGAGTGGCGTTCGACACCTACCGGGAGATGGCCCGGCCGGTGGGCGACCGGCTGTTCTTCGCGGGCGAGGCCACCCACAGCCGGTTCCCGTCCACGGTGCACGGTGCCCTGCTATCGGGGCGCCGGGCCGCCCGCCAGATCTCCGGCCTGATGCGCTGACCCAGCGCGTCCCCTACCCGTCTATCTCGGGGATCCGTAGCCCGACCGCCGCACCACCGAGGGGCGAGTCGCCGGCCCAGACAGTGCCGCCGTGGGCTTCGGCCACATGGCGCACGATGGCCAGCCCGAGGCCCGATCCGGGCTCGTCCCGGTCGTCCTCCAGGCGGTGGAAGCGCTCGAAGATCCGTTCCCGGTCGGCCTCGGGAATACCCGGACCGGCGTCGTGGACGGTCACCGAGCCGCCGTCGACCACCACCTCGACCGGCCCGCCGGAACTGAACTTCACCGCGTTGTCGACGAGGTTGCGCACCGCCCGGGCCAGTGCCTCCGGGCGGCCCTCCACCGGCACTCCCCGCTCCACCCGCAGCGCGATGTCGCGCCCGCTGCGGCGCCGTGCCCGTTCCAGGACCGGCTCGACCACCTCGACCACATCGATCAACTCCAGCTCCTCGTCGGCTTGGACGTCGGCCGCGAGGTCCACCAGCTCGGTCACCAGGTCGGTCAGCTCGCCCAGCTCGGCGTCCACATCGTCAAGCACCGCGGCACGGTCGGCGGGCGGCAGCTCGTCGGAGCGCCGGAGCAGGTCCACGTTGGTGCGCAGGCTTGTCAGGGGGGTGCGCAGCTCGTGGCTGGCGTCCATCACCAAACGGTGCTGCTGGCGGCGGCTGGTGGCCAGCGCACCGAGCATCGTCCGGAAGCTGCGGGCCAGCCTGCCCACCTCACCGGGGCCGGAGCCCTCCACCTCGCCTTCGAGGTCGCGCGTCTTGGCGATGTCCTCCACCGTCCTCGTCAGGCGCACGATGGGCCGCACGGCCCGCCCCGCCAGGAACCAGGCTCCCGCCGCAGCGGCGGTGACCGCCAGGAAGCCGAACAGCAGCACCCGTTGACGCAGATCCTCCACCGCGCTGTCGACCTCGGCCAGCGGCCGGGCCACCTGCACGAACACGCCGTCGGAAGCCTCGACCGTCATGAGCCGGAACCTGAGGCCCCCGACGCTGACCGTCTCAAGCATCGGCCCGTCCCGGTGCCGGGCCCGCTCCAGTCGGCGCGCGTCGGGGACCGTCCCGATGCCGTCGTCGAGGGTGAGGATGACTTCGCCGTGAACGACACCCTCCAGGCCGGGGCCTAGATCGACGACCACCACCCGGGCGTGGGCGTCCAGTGATACCAGGGAGCCGAGCGGGTCGGCCCGCAGCAGCGGCCCGATCCTGCGATCCTCTCCCGTCAGCCCCAGCACCTGGGAGAAGAAGTCCCGGCGCGGCTGGTCGGACAGCAGACCGGCCCGGGCCACTAGGTCGATGTCGACCTCCTCGGTGAGCTCGGCCCGGGCTGATCGCACCGCGGCCCACCCCACCGCGGCCACCGCCACCGCAACCACGGCGGCCACCAGCAGCGCGACCCGGACCCGCAGCGTCACCGGTCGACCCTGCCCGCCGTCACTGGTCGACCCTGGCCACGTAGCCGATCCCGCGCACGGTGTGAATGATCCGGGGCTCGCCGCCTCCCTCGGTCTTGCGGCGGAGGTACCCGACGTACACGTCGAGGGTCTTCGACTCCACGTCGAGGGCTCCGTCCCACACCTGCTCGTAGATGTCGTAGCGGCTCAGCACGGTCCCGGCGTTGCGCACCAGCAGCTCGAGGAGGTCGAACTCGGTGCGGGACAACTCGATGCGGCGACCGGCCCGACGCACCAGCCGGCCCCCGACGTCGAGCTCCAGGTCAGCGAAGCGCGTCAGGCTCCGGACGCCGCCCCCACCGGGTTCGGCGCTGCCGACATCGCCCCGCGCCTCCTCCGCGGCCCTCAACCGGGCTCGCACCCGGGCCAGCAGCTCCTCCAGCGCGAACGGCTTGACCAGATAGTCATCGGCGCCGGCGTCCAGCCCGGCCACCCGATCGCTGACCTCGTGACGAGCGGTCAGCATCAGGATCTGCGTGTCGCAGCCGGCCTCACGGAGCATCCGGCAGACGCTCAGACCGTCGGCGTTGGGCATCGACACGTCGAGCACCATCAGATCGGGCCGGCATGACTTGTGCGCCTTCAGGGCCGCCGCACCGTCGGCAACGACCACAACCTCGTATCCCTCCAGCCTCAGGGCACGCTCCAGCGACTGGCGGACCCGCCGATCGTCCTCGGCCACCAGGACCCGGCCGCCGGCCGCAGTACCGGCGGGGCTCGCCGACCCTGAACTCACCGCCCCAGTGTGGCGCGCCAAGGTGAACATCAGGTTAGAAGTTCGCAGGCGCGGGCTCGGGCGGCCGGCGGGCCGCTAGGGTCCGCGGGTGCGAATTCTCGTCACCAACGACGACGGCATCGACTCCATCGGGCTGCACGTCCTGGCCCGGGCCATGGCCACCATCGGAGATGTGGTGGTGGCGGCGCCCGACAAGGAGTACTCGGGCTATGGAGCGGCCTTCGGGCCTCTGCACCTGATACAGCCCGAGGTGCATCGGGCCCGCATCGACGGCATAGACGAGGTGTGGTCGGTGACCGGCCCGCCCGCGCTGTGCGTGATGTTCGGGCGCCTGGACCTCTTCGGCCATTACGACCTGGTGGTTGCGGGCATCAACCCGGGCGCCAACGTGGGTCGCTCCGTGTACCACTCGGGCACGGTCGGAGCCTGCCTGACCGCCCGCAACGGCGGTGTGTCGGGCGTGGCGGTGAGCCAGTCGGTGGAGTCGTTCGGCGTGGAGGGCCAGGCCTGGGAGGAGACGCTTGCGGACCAGCCCTGGCACAGTGCCGCCGACGTCGCTGCGGCGGCCGTTGAGGGACTCGTCACCGGCCTGCCGGAGAGTCCGGTGGTGCTCAACATCAACGTCCCCGGCCGGGAGCTGGCCGGGATCAAGGGCTGGAAGCGCACCGAGGTCGGCATCGAACCGCCCCGCTCGATGGCCACCGCCCACCTCGAGCCGAGGCCGGGCCACACCGACGCTTTCCGGGTGAAGATGGACTGGGGAGAGGCCATCGAGCTTCCCGAGCACACCGACGGCGGCGCGGTGATGGCCGGCTGGGTGTCGGTCGGATGGCTGGGCCGGCTGGAGGCGACCGATCCGGACTTCGGGGGTGCGTCCGAAGCCGAGTCCCGTCTCGACAAGCTGCTTCACTGACCCTCCCGCCTCTCAAAGCGCCCGCGGATAGGTGAGAGCCGGACGCGGTGCGACGGTGTCATTCCCGCTCTTGTTCGCTGCGCTCACGGGCCGCTCGGGCCACGGCCTCGCCCGTATGGACCGGGTCCGCTCGCGTATCCGCTCGGCCTCTTAGCGTTGAGCGGTGATGCTCGCCGCTTCGGGTCTGGCCAAGGCCTACGGCACCCGCCAGCTGTTCGCCGATGTCAGCCTGAACCTGGCGCCGGGCCGGAAGGTCGCGCTCGTGGGCGGCAACGGCGCCGGCAAGACGACGCTGCTGGAGATCCTGGCCGGTCTTGCCGAAGCCGACGCCGGCAGCGTCACCAAGCCTCGCGACGCGCGGATCGGATACCTGCCCCAAGATCTGGGGGAGATTGCCGGGGGCACCGTCCGCCACCAGGTGATCTCCGGAGCCGGACCGCTGGCCGAGATGGCCCGGACCCTCCATGAACTGGAGGGCCGGCTCGGCGATCACGGCGACCGCCACGACGAGTTTGTGGCCCGCTACGGCGAGGTCCAGGCACAGTTCGAGCAGCTCGGCGGGTACGCCCTGGAAGCCGAGGCGGCCAAGGTGCTGGCCGGCCTGGGATTCTCCGGTGCCGACGCCGACCGTCCGGTCGCCGAACTGTCGGGCGGATGGAAGATGCGGACGGCGCTGGGCCGGCTGCTGGTCTCCGAACCCGACATCCTGCTGCTCGACGAGCCCACCAACCATCTCGACGTCGACTCCATGGCCTGGCTCGAGCGGCACCTGGCCGAATGGCGGGGCGCGGTGCTGTTCGTCAGCCATGACCGCGACTTCATCGACGCGCTGGCCGACCGCATCGTCGAGCTGGCGTCGGGCGCCGCCACCGCCTATGAGGGAGGCTTCGCGGAGTTCGTGGTGGCCCGAGAAGAGCGCATCCAGCGCATCGAGGCGGCCGCAGCCCGCCAAACCCGCGAGGTGGCGCGCATCGAGCGCTTCGTCGAGCGCTTCCGCTACAAGGCCACCAAGGCCCGCCAGGTGCAGAGCCGGGTCAAGACCCTCCAGAAACTGGAGCGGATCCAGGCTCCCAGCCGCTCCGACCTGGCCGCTCGCTTCGCGTTCGGCCCGCCGCCCCGCTCCGGCCGGGTCGTGGCCGAGCTGGAACAGGTCTCCGTCGGCTATCCCGACGGGGACGGCCCGGTGGTGTCCGGCGCGACCCTGGCGGTGGAGCGAGGGCAGACGGTGGCCCTGGTGGGACCCAACGGAGCCGGCAAGACCACCCTCCTGAAGTTGATACTGGGCGAACTGGTGCCCACCTCCGGCACGGTCCGGATCGGCGGCAACGTGCGGGTGGCCGCCTTCGGGCAGCACCAGGCCGACGAGCTCGACCCGTCCCGGCGGGCCATCGAGGTGTTCTCGGCCGGGATCGACCCGGGGCGCCGGAACCTGCGGACCATCCTGGGGTCGTTCGGGTTCCGGGGCGACGACGCCGACCGCAAGGTGGCGGAGCTCTCCGGCGGCGAGCGCACCCGCCTGGTGCTGGCCCGGCTGATGGTGGAGCCCGTGAACCTGCTGGTCCTCGACGAGCCCACCAACCACCTCGACCTGCCCAGCTGCGACATCCTCGAGGACGCCCTGACCGCCTACCCCGGCACCGTGCTGCTGGTGACCCACGACCGGCACCTGATCCGGGCCGTGTCCGACGCCCTCATCGAGGTACGGGACGGGCGTGCGGTGTGGCACCTGGGAGCCGACGAGTCGGTCCTATACCCCGCCGACCCGTCCAGCGGGTCAGCAGAAGTTCCGTTCGAGGCCGGTGCGGCCGTGGGGTCGAGCACTCCTGACGGGTCGGATGCCGCTGACGGGTCGGCCGCCAGTCGGGCTGAGCGCCGGCGGGCCGGTGCGCGGGCACGGGCGGCCACCAGCGGTCTGCGACGGAGGGTGGCCGAACTGGAACAGGCGTGGGCCGTGGCCGACGCCGAGGTCTCGGAACTGCACCTGCAGCTCAGCGACCCCGCCATATACGACCGGCCCGAGGAGGTCCACGTCCTGGCCACTGCCCACGAAGCGGCCGCCGACCGGGCCGCGGCCCTGCTCGCACAATGGGAGTCGTCGCTGGCCGAGCTCGAAGCACTCGACTAGCCCCCTGCCCCGGCGAATTGGCAGCGTTATGCACGCACAGCACGCATTTCGCTGCCAGTTCCGCAGCGGGGCGGTAATGCGCTAGAACCGGCGGGATGCTTCTTGCCGACCTCGTGGCCTGCACCGACGACGTGGCCGCCACCTCGTCGCGCACCGCCAAGATCGAGACCCTGGCCGAGCTCCTGGCGCGGGCTGAGGGCGGGGAGGCAGGGGTTCTAGCCGGCCTGATCGCCGGCGACCCCCGCCAGGGACGCATCGGCGTGGGCTGGGCCACCGTCGCCTCGCTGCGAACCCAGCCGGCAACCAAGGCGTCGCTGACCGTCACCGACCTCGACACCATGCTCGACGCCGTCGCGGGCGCGGCCGGCGAGGGATCGAACCAGCGGCGACTCGACCTACTCGGCGACTTCCTGGCCCGGGCCACTGCCGCCGAGACCGACTTCGTGCGGCGGCTACTCGTGGGCGAACTCCGCCAGGGCGCCAGCGAGGGCGTGGTGGTCGAGGCTGTCGCCCGGGCCGCCCGCGTCCCGGCGGCCTCCGTCCGGCGGGCGCTGATGCTGGCCGGCAGCCTCGGCCCCACCGCCGACATCGCCCTGTCGCAGGGGCGCCCCGGCCTGGAGGCGGTCGGCTTCCAGCCCCTCCGTCCGATCCGGCCGATGCTGGCCTCGACCGCCGCCGACGCCGCCTCCGCCGTGGCCGAGCTGGGTCGGTGCTCGGTGGAGTGGAAGCTCGACGGGATCCGCATACAGGCCCACCGTCGGGGTGACGAGGTGCGGGTCTGGACCCGCAACCTCAACGCGGTCACCGGCCGTCTCGGCGAGGTCGCCGCCGTGATGCGGGCCCTCCCGGTAGACACGGTGGCGCTCGACGGGGAGGTGCTCGGAATGGCCGACGACCT
The DNA here is from genome assembly GCA_022819505.1 of Acidimicrobiia bacterium. Taxonomy (GTDB): domain Bacteria; phylum Actinomycetota; class Acidimicrobiia; order Acidimicrobiales; family Aldehydirespiratoraceae; genus Aldehydirespirator. The sequence goes on from JAJEHD010000019.1 coordinate 31,111, forward strand.
GTCCCCCGCCGCCTTCCAGGACACTATGGGCCGCGTCGGCACCCGTCGGTCCGGCGACACCCAGTCCGACGACACTCCTGCCGAGGCCGGGGCCGGGGCGAGGACGGTGCGGGTGGCGCCGGTGTTCTTCGACGTCCTGCACCTCGACGGGCGCGACCTGCTGGACGAACCGCTGGAGGCCCGGCTCGAGTGCCTGGCCCGGGCCGCCGCCGACCACCGCGTCCCCGGCGTGATCACCGACGACCCCGACGAGGCCGAGAAGGTGTTCGACGCCGCGGTGTCCGCCGGTCACGAGGGAGTGGTGGTGAAGGCGGCCGGCTCGCCCTACGCCGCCGGCCGGCGGGGCAAGGCCTGGCGCAAGGTGAAACCCGTGCGCCACCTCGATCTGGTGGTGCTGGCGGTGGAGCCGGGCAGCGGCCGCCGGCGCGGGTGGCTGTCCAACATCCATCTCGGCGCCCGGGATCCCGGCGGCGGGTTCGTGATGGTGGGGAAGACGTTCAAGGGCATGACCGACGCGATGCTCGAGTGGCAGACCCGCCGGTTCGAGGAGCTGGCCACCGAACGGACTGAGGACGTCGTGAAGCTGCAACCCGTGCAGGTGGTGGAGATCGCGGTCGACGGCGTGCAGCGCTCGACCCGCTACCCCGGCGGGGTGGCCCTGCGCTTCGCCCGGGTCGTGCGCTACCGGGGCGACAAGCCCGCCGCCGAGGCCGACACCATCGATGCGGTCCGCGGCCTGCTCCCCCACGGGGCGGGTTCTATAAGCTCGCAGCCATGACCGGCACACCCATCACGGCGGTCACAGCCGAAACCCCCGGGCCGCAGGCGCCGACAACCGCACCCTCGACGGTCACCGAGCCCGAGGTCCGGCCCGTGACCGACGACGGAGACCACGACCGCTTCGCCCACTACACGCGGCGGGCCGACGCCAACCGGGCCTACGTCGAGGGCACGCCGATCCGGGCCCTCTGCGGCAAGGTGTGGGTCCCGAGCCGGGACCCGTCCCGGTATCCGGTGTGCCCGGAGTGCACCAAGATCCGGGATCGTCTCCGCAGGCGGGCCTACAACTGAACACGACGCGAGCGCTTCCGGGCGGGCCGACAGCCATGCGCACCCACCTCCAAGGCGCCTTCCTGCTGATCATCCTGCTGCTCACCTTCTGGTGGGCGCTGAACTGGGCCGGTCCCATCTTCGACAGCGCGCTGGGCGGCGAGGACGGAGCCATCGTGGCCCGGGCGCCGTCGGAGGAGGACGCCGCAGCCGCCGCCGACCAGGCCGCCGACGAGCCTCTCGACGGCAACGAGGTCGCCGCCCTGCAGGGTGCGCTGCTCCAGGTCGGCTACAGCCCCGGCCCGATCGACGGGATCATGGGCGAGCTGACCCGGACGGCCATCGACGAGGCCAAGCGGGATCTCGGGCTTGTCGACGCCTCCGACCGCGAGCTCCTCGAGACGCTCGAAAGCGCCGTGGAGGCCCTCGGGACCCCACCCGACGCCGACGACCCGGGCTCCGAGACCGCACCGGGCTCCGGCGAGCGGGGCTCCTAACATGCCACGATCGACCGGCGCCCCGGCCAAGGCCCCGCAGGCACCGCCCTCCCCGCCCGACTGCTCGACCGTCTTCCGGCCCGCCTACGACCTGAACCTGAAGGTGACGTTGATGTGGGTGAAGACGTCGCAGAGCCGCGACGGTGTCCGGTGGTGGGCCTCCGAGACGCCGGAGGGACCGGCTTCGCTGGCCTTCCGGCCCATTGGCGGCGAGGTGATCGCCGATGCCTGGGGACCGGGCGCCGCCTGGGCTATCGGGCAGCTCCCGGCCCTGCTCGGCAACGACGACGACCCCAGCGGCTTCCAGCCCCGCGACCAGGTGGTGCGCGGCCTGGTGTCCCGGATGGGGGTGCCGCGGTTGGGGGCCACCGGCCGCTGGTACGAGGCGATGGCCACGGCCGCCATCTACCAGAGGGTGGTCAGCGCCGACGCCCGGACCGCGGTGACCCGCATGGGCAGGATGCACGGCGCCGATGTGCCCGGAGGGGGGCCGCTGCCGCTGTTCCCCCGGCCCGAGGCGGTGCTGCGAGTCCCCGATCACGGGTTCCACCGAGCCGGCGTCGACCGGGCCCGCTCCCGGGTGATCCGGGTTGCGGCCAAGCACGCCGAGCGCTTAGAGGCCCTGCACCTGCGGCCCGCGGCCGAGGCCCGCGAGTGGCTGCAGCGCCTGCCCGGCGTGGGACCCTGGACCGCGGCCCGCACGACCGGGGCCGCCGACGGCGATCCCGACGCGGTGCCGGTGGGAGACCTGCATGTGCCGGTCCTGGTGACCTACGCCCTCAGCGGGGCCACCGACGGCGACGACGACTCGATGCTCGAGCTGCTGGAGCCCTACGCCGGCCACCGCGGCCGGGTCGTGCGCCTGATCAAGGCTGCGGGCATCGGCCCGCCTAGGCACCATCCCGCACCCACCCGCTTCGACATCAGCCGCATCTAGCCGGCCCTGCGTTTAGCGGCTCTCTCCGCCTGCCGCGCCGCTTTGGCGGCCCGGTGGGCGAGCGTCCGCTCCACGTAGGGCGCCACCTCGGGGGTCTTGCAGCCGGTCTGACCGTGATCGACCTTCACCGGGCCGATGCGGTTGGTCGCGGCCAGCACTGACCGGCGCAGGTTGCCGTCGCGCAGGGCGATCACGATGAGCGCGCCGTTCATCTCGTGGCGGACCCGGTTGGGCCGCTCTCCGATCTCCCCCTCGATCTGGCGCAGCAGGCCGCGCAGCTCCTGGACCGACCAGGCGTCGGGATCCTCCGCGGTGCAGGTGACGATGAACCACCCGGTGGACGCGGTCCACTCCGCCGGGCTGTCCCTCCAGGCGTCGCTCAACGCTCGGGCGTGAGGCGATTGCGAGCACAGCCCGCCGAGGCCCTCGGCCAGGATGTAGTTGTCGACATCGCGCAGCCAACGGCCGGCCAGCGGCACGTCCATCGCGGCCGGGTCGGCCACCCGAAGAGCCAGCACCCGGGCGTCGTGGTTGCCGCTGTCCCACAGCCGCCGAGCCAGGTCGTGGTCGGTCTTGATCTTCTTGGCGATCTTGCCGAGTTCGGCGTAGCTCACCCCGAACATGGGCTCGGCCGCGCCGTGGCGCGCATACACCTTGCGGTTCTGGGCCGTCCCCGCCGCCTCGAGCCGCGCCATAACCTCCGACAGACCCGGCATCGGCAGTTCAGGCGAGGCCGAGTTCGGAGATGCGGTCGAGTACCCGCTCGGTCTCGTCGCCGATCGTGGTGTTGTCGCCGTGGCCGGTGTGCACGACCGTGTCGGCGGGCAGGGTGAGCAGCCGGTCGCGGATGCTGCGCAGGATGGTGGGCTCGTCGCTGAAGCTGCGGCCGGTGGCGCCCGGCCCGCCGCAGAACAGCGTGTCGCCCGACAGCACCCGGCCGTCGGCCTCGTCAAAGAAGCAGCAGCACCCCGGCGAATGGCCCGGCGTGTGGATCACGCCCAGGGCGTGGCCGCCCGCGGCCAGCACCGAGCCCGGCTCCAGATCCCGATCCGGGGAGTCGTCGGAGTAGACGGCGTCCCACAGCATCCGGTCTTCAGGGTGCAACAGAACGGGCGCGTCCACGGCGTCACGCAGGGCCACCGCCGCGTTGATGTGGTCGTTGTGGCCGTGGGTGCAGACGATGGCCGCCACCCGCCGGCCGGCCACCGCGGCCGCGATGGGCTCATGATCGTGGGCGGCGTCGAAGATGAGCACCTCGCGGTCGTCGCCCACCAGCCAGATGTTGTTGGTGACCTCCCACTCGCCGCCGTCGAGGGCGAATATGCCGTCGGTCGTGACCAGCTCGATGGCCATGAGCCGGCTAGAGCACGACGACGGAGCGCAGCACCTCGCCTCGCTCCATCTTGTGGAAGGCCTCCTCCACATCGCCGAGGCTGATCGTCTCCGACACGAAGCCGTCGAGGTCCAGGCGGTCCTGGAGGTACAGGTCGATCAGCATGGGGAAGTCCCGGCTCGGCAGGCAGTCGCCGTACCAGCTCGATTTCAGGGCTCCGCCCCGGCCGAACACCTCGATGAACGGCAGCTCGATGGTCATGTCGGGCCGGGGCACGCCCACCAGGACCACGGTCCCGGCCAGGTCGCGGGCCTCGAAGGCCTGGCGGTAGGTCTGGGGCAGGCCCACCGCCTCGATGGCCACGTCCACTCCGTTGCCGCCGGTGAGGGCCTGGATCGCCTCCACCGGATCGGTCTCGGAGGAGTTGATGGTGTGGGTTGCGCCGAAGCGCTTGGCCCACTCGAGCTTGCGGTCGTCGATGTCCACGCCGATGATCGTGTGGGCGCCGGCCAGCTTGGAGCCGGCGATGGCGGCGTCTCCCACGCCCCCGCAGCCGAACACGGCCACGCTGTCGCCCCGGCCCACGCCGCCGGTGTTGATGGCCGCGCCGATGCCGGCCATGACGCCGCAGCCCAGCAGGCCCGCGGCGGTGGCCGGGGCAGCCGAGTCCACCTTGGTGCACTGCCCCGCCGCGACGAGGGTCTTCTCGACGAAGGCGCCGATGCCCAGCGCGGGCGACAGCTCGGTGCCGTCGGACAGCGTCATCTTCTGGGACGCGTTATGGGTGCTGAAGCAGATCTGGGGACGGCCCCGCAGGCACGAGCGGCACTGGCCGCACACCGCCCGCCAGTTGAGGATCACGTAGTCGCCGACCTCCACCTCGGTCACGCCGTCACCGACGGACTCCACCACTCCGGCCGCCTCATGGCCCAGCAGGAAGGGGAACTCGTCGTTGATCCCGCCCTCGCGGTAATGCAGATCGGTGTGGCAGACGCCGCAGGCCTGGATGGCCACCACTGCCTCGCCGGGGCCCGGGTCGGGGATCACGACATCGGTGATCGTGACGGGCTCGCCCACTGCCATCGACACCACTCCTCGCACGGTCTGGGGCATGTCTTCGTCCTCCTGATATTTCCGCCGGCTGGTCCGGGCACACTACCGCGCCCGGCCGCGCCATCAAGTAGCGAGCCACACTGCGGACTGCGGTGGCTCTCAACGGATCGGTAGTGCGATCAGGGCGTAGAGTCGCGGCCATGTGCCGCAACATCACCACCCTCCGGGGACTGGCCCCGCCCGCCACCAGCACCGAGATCGAGGCTGCCGCTCGTCAGTACGTCCGCAAGGTCAGCGGGGTGCAGAAGACATCGGCGGCGACCGAGACCGCATTCGAGCAGGCTGTGGCGCTGGTCGCCGACGCCACCGCCGACCTGCTGGCCACCCTGCCGCCCCGCCGGACGCCGCCCCGCACCGAGCCGCCGCTGCGTAGACGGGCCGCCGCGAGCACCACCCGCTGATCCGTCCCATGCCCCGGTCGGCGCGGCAGCTGTCGGACCTCGTGACCCAGGCCCACCGCTACGGCGTGCGCGACGAAGCGGTGCTGGCCGCCATCGGGAGCGTCCCCCGCCAGCGCTTCGTTCCCCGCCGGCTCGCCGGGGCCGCGTTCGACGACGGGCCCCTTCCCATCGGCGAGGGCCAGACCATCAGCCAGCCCGCGATGGTGGCGATGATGGCCGAGGCGGCCCAGCTCCGCCCGGGCGACCGCGTGCTGGAGGTCGGGACCGGCTCCGGGTACGGGGCGCTGGTGCTGCGAGCTCTGGCCGGCCGGGTGGTGACCATCGAACGGCGGCCCGGCCTGGCCGAGAAGGCCCGGGCTGCCCTGGCCGGACAAGAGGTGGGGGACGTGACCGTCGTGGTGGGCGACGGGACGCTGGGCTGGCCCAGCGAGGCGCCCTACGACGCCATCGTCGTGACCGCGGCAGGGCCGGCACCGCCGCCGCCCCTGCTGGAGCAGCTCGCGCCTGGCGGGCGCCTGGTGATGCCGGTGGGCTCACGTCACCACGACCAGTTCCTCATGCGCTACACCCGCCCGGCCTCGGCGGGCAGCGCGGGCAACGGCGGTCCCGTGCTCGTAGACGACTGCCGCGCCGAACGGCTCACCGCGGTGCGCTTCGTCCCACTGATCGGCACACACGGCTTCGGGTCCCGCCAATGACACCGACCCGCCACCGCATCATCGACACCACCACACCCGGAGTCCCCCGGGACCACGGCCGGTTCAACGTGAACGGGCCGTCGGTGCTGCCCGCCCCCGGCTGGATGCCAGACCCTGTTGGCCGGTACCTGATGTACTTCGCGCACCACGTCGGCCAGTCCATCCGGCTGGCCGCGGCCGACGAGCCCACCGGTCCGTGGCGGATGGTTGACCCCGACGTCCTCAACGTGGAGGACACCCCGTCGGATCGCCAGCCCCACATCGCCTCGCCCGACGTCCACGCCGACGACAGGCGGCGGCGCTTCGTGATGTACTTCCACGGGATGGTCCCCGCCGGCGTCGGCGGCCACCTGCCGTGCTGGGGCATGTACCCGTCGCTGAACCAGAAGACCATGGTGGCGACTTCGGACACCGGCCGGCACTTCACTCTGGTCGAGCCGGTGGCCGCCGTCGCCCCGAGCTACCTGCGGGTGTTCGAAGCCGGCGACGCCTGGTACGGCGTGGCCATGCCGTCGCAGGTCGTCCGCTCATCCGACGGGCTGCGGGACTTCGAGTACGGGTCGATGCTGTTCGACGACGACGAAATCCGCCACTGTTGCCTGTCCCACGACCGCGAGCATCAGGAGCTGGAGATGCTGTTCACCCGCTGCTACGAGGCCCCGGAGCGGATCTACCGCACCGTGATCGACACCTCCGGCGACTGGCGCGGGTGGACCCCGGGACCGGTCAGCGAGGTGATGAGGCCGACCGAGCCGTGGGAGGGCGCCGGCGAGCCCCTGACGCCGGTGGCTCGGGGCTTGGCTGCGTCCCGCCAGAACGGTCTGCGCGATCCATGCATCCTCGACGCCGGCGGCCGTCGCTGGCTCTTCTACGCCGCCGCCGGTGAGGACGCCCTCGGCGTCACCGAGCTACCCCCCGCCTAGCCCCGTGCCCGTCCTCCGCTCCGCCGGGGGCGGCGCCACCGGGCCCGGCACCGCCCGCGAGATGGCCCGCCGGCTGCCGCAGCTGATGGCGGGCCTGTGGATCTTCGGGATGGGGCTGGGTTTCGTGGTGCTCGGCGGGCAGGGCCAGGGTCCCTGGGTGGTCTGGGACGAGGGCTTCTCGCTGCACACCCCGCTGACCATCGGCACGGTCGCGATACTCACCGGCCTGGCACTTGTCGCCGGCCTGATCTGGGCGGGCGAACCGATCGGCTTCGGCACGCTCATGAACGCAGTGGTCGTGGGCCTGTCCACTGACGTGACGCTGGCCCTCTTCGACCAGCCCGCCTCCGTGTACGGGCAGGTGGCCCTGACGCTTACCAGCCCGCTGCTGGTGGCGCTGGGCTCGGGCCTGTACCTCGGCGTCATGCTGGGCCCGGGACCCCGCGACGGCGTCATGACGGCCATGCACCGCCGCGGCGTCCCCATCTGGCTGGCCCGGTTCATCATCGAGGCCGTGCCCTTCACAATCGGCGCGATCCTGGGCGGCACGGTGGGCTGGGGGACGGTGTACTGGCTGGTAGTGATCGGCCCAGCGGTGAACCTGGCCATGAAGTTCTTCGCCTGGCCCGTAGTCCCGTCACGCTGGATCGACGTCTTCAACGCCCTGGATGTCCCCCGCAGCGCCCGCCCCTAACGCCGACACCCCGGCTCACCCGCCCGTGAGCCGCGTGCGGGACCCATGCGCTGCTAGGCGGCTTAACCTGATCGTGTGATCGACCTTCGCTCCGACACTGTCACCCAGCCTGCGCCGGCCATGCGGGCGGCCATGGCCGCGGCCGAGGTGGGCGACGACGTGTACGGCGAGGATCCCACCGTCAACGAGCTCCAGGAGGTCGTTGCTGAACTGCTCGGCAAGGAGGCCGCACTGTTCGTCACCAGCGGCACCCAGGGCAACCTCTGCGGGCTGCTGGCCCACTGCGGGCGCGGCGACGAGTACATCGTCGGAGATCGAGGCCACACCTACATGTACGAGGGCGGCGGGGCGGCGGTGCTCGGCTCCATCCAGCCCCAGCCGGTGGCGCGAGACGACAGTGGCATGATCGACCTGGCCGCCGCTGAGGAATCGGTGAAGCCCCCCGACCATCACTTCGCCCGCACCCGGCTGCTGTGCCTCGAGAACACCGCCGACGGCAGGGTGCTGACACTGGACCAGATGGAGGCGTCGGCCGCGCTGGCGGACCGCCACGGGCTGGCCCACCACCTCGACGGGGCCCGGCTGTGGAACGCCGCGGTCGCGCTGGGCGTCACGCCGGCGGCGGTGGCTGCACCGTTCGACACGGTGTCGGTCTGCCTGTCCAAAGGGCTGGGCACGCCCATGGGGTCGGTGCTGGCCGGACCCGCCGACCTGATCGACCAGGCCCACAAATGGCGCAAGATGCTCGGCGGCGGGCTGCGTCAGGCCGGGATCGTGGCCGCCGCGGGCCTGTACGCGCTGGAGCACCACATCGACCGGCTCGCCGACGACCACGCCAACGCGGCCCGCCTGGCCGACGGCCTCGCCGCGATCGACGGCGTCAAGATCGACTCGTGCGCCACCAACATGGTGTTCGTCCGCATCGACGCCGAGCGGCTAGAGGGCGGCACCGAACCGCGCCACGCGCTGGCCGACCGCGGCGTCGACACCCGCTGGAAGGGCCCGCGGTCCCGGCTCGTCACCCACCTGGACATCACCACCGACGCCATAGAGACCACCATCGACGCCTTCGCTGACCTGCTGGCATGAGGCCGAGCGAATAGCCATGACGCTGGCCGTGGCCGGAACCCTGATGCAGACACCGGCGCCGGACCGTCTCACCGTCGTCGACGCGGTGGTGGAGGTGGACGGCACCGGAGTTGTGAGGGAGGTGCACGACCGGACCACGGACGCAGGACGCGGTGCCGCCCAGCGGGCGCTGGAGGACGCCGAGGACCGGGTGGACCTCAGCGACACGACGTTGCTCATGCCCGGCCTCGTCGACCTGCACATCCATGCACCCCAGTGGCCCCAACTCGGAACCGGACTCGACCTGCCGCTGGAGCGCTGGCTCTTCGAGTACACCTTCCCGCTGGAGGCCCGCTACGCCGACGACGACTTCGCGGTCTCCGTGTGGGACGACATGGTGCCGACCCTGCTATCCAATGGCACCACCACTGCGGTCTACTACTCATCCAACCATCTGGACGCAACCACATCGCTGGCCCGGGCCTGCGCCCGCCACGGTCAGCGGGCCCTGGTCGGGCGGGTGGCGATGGACCACCCCGAGGGCACGCCCGAGTGGTACCGGGACACCACCGCATCGGCAGGCGTGGACGCGTCGGCAAGGTCCATCGAGGCGGTGGCTGCGCTGCGCAGCCCCCTGGTCGAGTCGATCATCACCCCCCGGTTCACACCGGCCTGCACCGACGACCTGCTCCAAGGGCTGGGCGAACTGGCCGAGGCCACCGGGGTGCGGGTCCAGACGCACTGTGCGGAGTCGGACTGGCATTGCGGATACGCCGTCGAGCGATTCGGCACCAGCGACGCGAGAGCCCTGGATCGCTTCGGCTTGATGCGACCGCGCACGGTACTGGCCCATAGCGACCACCTGACGGACTTCGAGATGGCCATGGCGGCCGATCGCCGGGCCGGGGTGGCCCACTGCCCGCTGTCGAACTCGTACTTCGCCAACGCCGTGTTCGGGGTGCGGCGGGCGCTGGCCGCCGGCACCGGCGTGGGGCTCGGCAGCGACATCGCCGGCGGGGCCCGCCCCGGACTGCTGGGCGTGTGCCAGGACGCGGTGACTGTCTCGCGCATGCTCGAGGACGGCGTCGACCCTGCGCTCGGCCCGGGGCAGCGGGGTGTGCCGGACTCGCGGATCGACACCGTGACCGCGTTCTGGCTGGCCACCGCCGGCGGGGCCTCGGTGGTCGACCTACCGGTGGGGCTGATCGAGCCCCGGCGCCGCTTCGACGCCATGGCGGTCCGGCTCGACCGTCCCGGCGGGTTGATCCGGACCTGGGAGTCCATCGACGACGACGCCCGCATCTTCGAGAAGGTCGTCCGCCTGGCGACCGCCGACGACATCAGCCACGTCTGGGTGGACGGCCGCCAGGTCAAGCCGGGCCGGATTCCGGTTCCTGACCGGCGGCGACAGCACTAGCGTCGGATCCATGACCGACATCCTGACCACCCGGGACGGAACCGCGTTCGTGCGCACGCCCGGCGAGCGGTTCGCCGCCATCGACGACTACCCCTACGAGCCCCGGTACGCGACCGTCGACGGCCTGCGCATGGCCTACGTGATGGACGGCCCGGACGCCCCGGACGGCACGGCCGCCCCCGACGACGGCACGGCCACGATCCTGCTGCTGCACGGCGAACCCACCTGGGGCTACCTGTACCGCAAGATGATCCCGGTCCTGGCCGGCGCTGGCCACCGGGTGATGGTCCCCGACCTGATCGGATTCGGCCGCTCCGACAAGCCGGTCGAGCGCTCCGCCTACACCTACGCGGCCCACGTCGAATGGATGAAGGACTTCCTGAAAGCAACCGCATCCGAGCGGGGATCGGGCCCGCTGCACCTGTTCGGCCAGGACTGGGGCGGCCTCATCGGGCTACGTCTCGCGGCCGAGAACCCCGACCTGTTCGACCGGCTGATCCTGGCCAACACCGCCCTGCCGGTGGGCGACTCACCCGGTGCCGGCTTCGACTTCTGGCGCCAGTTCAGCCAGGACGTGCCGTTCCTGGACTGCGGTCGGCTGGTCGAGAACGCCACCGCCAACGAGCTGAGCGAGGCGGCCATCGAGGCCTACCGGGCACCGTTCCCCGAAGAGCTTCACATGGCCGGGGCCCGCCAGTTCCCGCTGCTGGTGCCGGTCTCGCCCGACGATCCGGCCGTGCCCGCCAACAAGGCCGCCTGGGAGGTCCTCAGCCAGTGGACCAAGCCGGTGCTCACCCTGTGGGCGCCCGGCGACCCGGTGCTGGGAGGTCTCCAGCCGTTCATGATCGAGCGCATCCCGGGCGCGGCCGGCCAGCCCCACGCCCAGTTCGAGCCGGCCAGCCACTTCATCCAGGAGGACCAGGGTCCAGCCCTGGCCGAGTCCATCACCACCTGGCTCAGATGATCACACCATGACGAACCTCCACGTCAAGAATGTGCCCGAAGCGCTCTACGAACGGCTCCGGCGACACGCCCGCAAGCGAGACTGCTCCATGAGCACCGTCGTGCTTGACGCCATCGAGCGGGAGCTGACCTGGTGGGAATGGCACGAACGTCTGGCCATCCAGCCGGAGACCGACATTGGCACCGATGCTGCGACGCACCTCGCAGAAGCTCGTAGCGAGCGCGCCAAAGAGCTCGAGTGACCGTCTTGGTGATTGCGCTATACAGTTGTTGCAATTAAATCTACTGTAAACCCATGTAAGATCATGATCGATTCGAGTGCGGTTTACCGGAGGTCCGACGCAATGACCACTAGCTCCACGCCTCGCGCCGAGGTCACCGGCGACAAACTCCTTGGCCTCAGCCTTGCCACCCGAGGTGATACCTTGCCCGCCAGCAGGCCGTCTGCATCCAGGAGGCACGGCCAGATGACCGTCCACTACGTCAGCCGTGAGGAAATCCGCGACCGGGTCCGGCAGGACGTCTCAAGAGTCGGCATGACGCTTGAGGATTTCATTGCACAGGGCCAGGCAGACGCCCTGACCGATGGGAATCTCCGGGATCTCTGGCTGATCTACGGTGACCTGATCGCCGAGGAGTGACAGAGAACCCCCTCCAGCCTGCGGTCGAGGACTTCATCAGCAGACTCAACGACATCATCGACGCGAGCATCGCCACCGACATCCGGTTCGCGGCAGAGTTCTTCGAGACCGGCGAGGGGGCCATCGTCCGGGCTCAAACTCCTGCCAACCGTCGCTGGCCTGGCTTGCCGCTGGTGCGCCCCAACGACGACAGCCAGTCGCCAAGACTGTTCCTGCGAGCCCAATACAGAGTGGAGATGGACGATACGAACGCCCATCTGCAAGTCATCACCTCGACTGTGGGCCTGCTGGTTGACGTCACCGGCGGCCAAAGGGATCCACGGCCACTGTTGCGAGTCGAGTACGACCGGCGGCGCTCGAAGCCCGGGCGACCGGCGGCCCACGTCCATCTACATGCCAACTCACCCGAACTGGCATGGATCTACGGCTCCAGCGGGCAGCCGGCACCTGATCTCCACGCACTGCACTTCCCCGTCGGCGGAAGGCGCTTCCGCCCGACGCTGGAGGACTTCCTCCTGTTCTTGGACCGGGAGCGGATCTTCACGAACTGGAAGCCCGGATGGCGGGCTCAGGTCATCGAGTCGCTCGCGGAGTGGGACCGATCCCAGGCCCGGACGACGGTGCGGCGCTACCCGGACGAGGCCATTAGACAGCTCGAGGATCTTGGCTACGTCGTGACTCGGTCCGGAGAAACGAGCGACCAGACCGAGGCCGATCTCTAGACTGCTGATGCGGCTGACCGGACGAGGGCTGGCGAGGGTGCCTGAGATCATTGAGGTGGAGGCTTACCGGCGGGCCATCTCGGTTACTGAGGGGCGCACCGTCTCTCGGGTGCATGCGCCGGACGACTGGTTCGCCAAGGGCGGCACCACCACCGACGCCCTGCGACTGGAGTTGACCGGGGCGACGATCGGGAAAGTGCGGCGGATCGGCAAGCTCGTGATCGTCGACACCGATGGGCCCCGGCTGGGGCTGCGCTTCGGCATGACCGGCAAGATCGTGGTGGACGGGGACATGCCCATCGACCACCTGCTCTACGACAGCCCCCGCCACGAGCCCGCCTGGGACCGGTTCGGGCTCCAGTTCACCGGCGGGGGTGCCATGGTGCTGCGCGATCCCCGCAGGCTCGGCGGCGTGCAGCTCGACCCCGACGAGACGGCGCTCGGACCCGACGCGCTGTCGCTGACTCTGGGCCAGCTCCAGGGCGCCCTGGACGGATCGACGGTGGCGCTCAAGGCACGGCTGCTCGACCAGCGCCGGGTGGCCGGGCTCGGCAACCTGCTGGTGGACGAGGCTCTCTGGCGGGCCGGCCTGTCCCCCGTCCGGGAAGCCCGATCCCTGGACCCGAAGGAGACGGCCCGGCTCCATCGCCACATCCGGCGCACCCTGGCGGTGCTCGGCGAGCGGGGCGGATCCCACACCGGCGACCTCCAGCCCGGCCGGGTCCGGGGCGGCTGCTGTCCCCGGGACGGAGCGCCGCTGCGCCGCGAGCAGGTCGGCGGCCGCACCACCTACTGGTGCCCCTCGCACCAGGTGTAGAGGCCGAGCGGACAGACCGCGAACCCGACCCGTACGGGCGAGGCCGTCGGCGCTGTTCCTGGGACAGGGACAGCGCCGCAAGGACGCCCTCCAGCACGGCCACGGACGTAGCCTGATCGGATGGCCGGACCGCTGGCGCTGCGCTTCGTGTCGTCGTATCCCCGTGCCGGGCAGATGCCAGCCACGGTGGCCGAGATCGCCCTAGTGGGACGATCCAACGTGGGCAAGTCGTCGCTGCTGAACGCGCTGGCGCAGCGAAAGCAGCTGGCCCGCACGTCGAAGACCCCCGGCGCCACCCGGCTGCTCAACGCGTTCGAGCTCGGCGCCGAGGGGTCAGCGCGCTGGCTGGTGGACCTGCCCGGCTACGGCTACGCCAAGGCGTCCAAGGCCGAGCAGGGCCGCTGGAGTTCGATGGCCGAGGGCTACCTCGCCCACCGGGAGCCGCTTCGGGGAGTGCTGCACCTGATCGACGGCGAGATCGGCCCCACCCGCCTCGACCTCCAGACCGTCGCTTGGCTCGATGGACTCGACCTGCCGGTGACCTATGTGGCCACCAAGGCCGACAAGGTACGCCCGTCCCGGCGGGGCGCCCGCAAGGCCGAACTCGCAGCCAAGCTCGGCACCGACCGGGGAGCCGTCCATTGGACCAGCGCCGCCAAGGGCGCCGGCATCAGCGAACTGCGAGTCCTGGTACGGGTGCTGCTCGAAGCCGACGCCTGAGTCCTGCTCGCTCGGCGCCTAGGCCGACTGAGCGGAGGCGGCCAGGGAAGCAACCGCGGCGGGCAGCCCGTGGCCGTGCGGCAGGCCGAGAACGGTCATGGCGGTCTCCAGGCCGCCGAGAGCGCCGAGCAGCATGGGTTCGTTGAGGTCGCCGAGATGGCCGATGCGGAAGGTCCGACCCTCCAACGAGCTCATCATCCCCGACCCGACGCTGACCCTGAAGCGGTCCCGGGCCATCTCGATCAACGGGCCCGCGGCAATGTCGCCGGTGCGCACACAGGTGATGGCCGCGGTGCGGTGCTTGGGCTCGGCGATGTTGACCTCCCACGGGCCCCCCGACGCCCACCCGTCCACCGCCGCATGCACCGCGGCGGCCCAGCGGCGGTGGCGGGCCACCGAGGCGTCGATCCCGCCGCTCTCGGCGATCATGTCGAGCGCCTCTCTCAGGGCGAACATGTGCTGGATGGGCGGCGTGCCCCCGAAGCGCATGTAGACGTGGCCCCTCTCGAAGCGGGGCGCCCACGCCAGATGGAACCGTGGAGTGGACGCCGAGCGGTTGCGCTCCACAGCCCGGTCGCTCAGCGCGCAGAACGACAGGCCGGGCGGCATCATCAGCCCCTTCTGGGACGCGGCGACCACCACGTCGATCCCCCAGTCGCGCATCCGCAGCGGCTCGATCCCCAGCGAGCACACCCCGTCTACCACGAACAGCGCCGGATGGTCGGCGGCGTCGATGGCGGCCCGCATGGCGGCCAGGTCGGTCACCGCGCCGGTGGAGGTCTCGGTGTGGACGATGCACACGTTGCGGATCCGGTGGGACTTGTCGGCGGCCAGGATGTCGGCGATCTCGGCCGGGTCGGTCGGGCTCCTCAGATGCTCCGACGTGGACACCACCTCGTAGCCGAGGTCCCGGGCCATCATCGCCCAGCGCTTGCCGAACAGGCCGCAGTCGGGGATCAGCACCGTGTCCCCGGGGTCGAGCGTGTTGGTGAGCGCCGACTCCCAGGAGCCATGGCCCACCGTGGTCAGCACAACGATCTCGTCGGCCCCGCCGAACACGCCGGGCAGCTCTGCCCAGACGCTGTCGGCCAGCGCGATGAAGTCGGGGTCCGAGAAGTCGATGGCCGGGCGCCGGAAGGCCTCCAGCACCCGGTCCGGGATGTTGGTCGGCCCCGGGTTCTGGACGAAGTACCGCCCGGGGGCGCTCACGACTCGATCCGGGCGGCCAGGGACTCCACCGAGTCGATGAACTCCTCGATGATCTCGTACACCACCTGGGCGCTCGTCTTGGACTGGTTCATGGTGCCGACGATCTGCCCGACGAAGTAGTTGGCCAGCTTCTCGGCCCCTGAGCCCGCAGTGTGAGCGGCCCGCTCGATGCGGCGCTGGGCGGTGCGGGTCAGCACCGGCTGGAGCGGCATCTGAAGCGGATCGGGGGTGTCGTCACGGTGCCATTCCTCGGTCCATGCCGACTTGAGCATGCGGGCCGGCTTGCCGGTGAGGGAACGCGACCGCATGGTGTCCGACGACGTCGCCTCCAGCATCTTGTCCTTGACCACAGGGTGGGTCTCGGCCTCGGCGGTGGTCAGCCAAACCGAACCGCACCACACGCCCTCGGCCCCCAGGGCCATCGCCGCGGCCATCTGCCGGCCCCGGCCGATCCCGCCGGCGCCCAGCACGGGCACGTCCACCGCGTCGACGATCTCGGGGATCAGCACCATCGAGCCGATCTCGCCGGTGTGGCCGCCGGCCTCGTACCCCTGGGCGATGATGATGTCCACCCCGGCAGCCTGATGGCGCTCGGCGTGCACGGCCCGGCCGGCCAGAGCCCCCACCAGCTTGCCGGCGTCCTTGGCCGCGTCGATCATGTACTGCGGCGGCGGGCCCAGCGCGTTCGCCACGAACGCACCCCGGTGAGCCAGGGCGATCTCCAGCTGGGCGCCGGCCGCGTCGGCCGAGAACGGGGTGGCGTCACCCAAGCTGCCGAAGGAGGTGAGCGACTCGCTGCTGTCGTCGACGGGAAGCGGCGGCACGTCGTAGCGGGCCAGGATGTCGTCCACGAAGTCGATGTGGGTGGCCGGTATCAGCTGGCGGACGTCGTCGAGGCTGTAGCCCCCGTCAGCGCCGCCGGTCAGGCTGGCCGGGATGATCACGTCCACGCCGTAGGGCCGGTCGCCGACCTCGGCCTCGATCCAGTCCAGGTCGATCTCCAGGCTCTCGGGCGAGTGGGCCACCGCGCCGAGAACACCCATTCCCCCAGCCTTGGACACCGCGGCCACCACGTCGCGGCAGTGGCTGAAGGCCAGGACCGGGAACTCGATGCCCAGTATCTCGGTGATGCGCGTCTTCACGGGCGCCTCCTCTGCGTCTCGCTCCACGTGAGGCCAGCCTCCACGTTGGGCTCGCGGGGAAGGCCGAGAACGTGTTCGGCCACGATATTGCGCTGAACCGCGAACGTGCCGCCGCCCAGCGTGAGCGCCGGCGAGAACAGCAGGCCGTAGTGCCAGATCGGATCGACGTCGGGGAACTGGCCGCCTCCTCTGGGGAAGTTGACCTCGGTGGCTCCGGACTGCATCGACTTGGGAATCTGTCCGGCAGGCCCCGACCCGGTCAGCATCCCAGCCGTCCCCACGGTGGCCGCAGCCAGCTCCATCACCGTCTGACCGTGGTCGTCGGACATGATCTTCTGGATAGACGCCTCCGGACCGGGCGTCCGTCCCGCGAGCCGGGCACTCAACGTGCGCAACTGGTTGAGCCGCAGCACCTCGGCCTCGCAGTACGCCGCGGCCAGGCGGTCCCGCAGCACCGGATCAGACACCCCGCCGCCGTCCCGAACGAGCTCGATTAGCTTCTGGGCGGTCGGGCCGAGGCTCCACAGCACCCCGCCCGACGACAGCCCGACCCGCTCGTTGGCCAGTGTGACCTTGGCCAGACGCCAGCCGTCGCCCTCGGCGCCCACCCGCAGGCTCGCCGGCAGGCGCACGTCGTCGAAGAAGACCTGGTTGAACGAATGGGCCGTGGTCATGTCTTCGATGGGGCGCAGCGTCACGCCGGGAGCGTCCATCGGGCAGATGAAGTACGAGATGCCCCGGTGTTTGGGCACGTCAGGGTCGGTGCGGGCGATCAGGATCCCGAACCTGCTGTAGTGGGCCCCGCTGGACCAGATCTTGGAGCCGTTCACCACATAGGTGTCGCCGTCCCGCACCGCCCGGGTGGACAGCGATGCCAGATCCGACCCGGAGTCGGGCTCGCTGAACAGCTGGCACCAGTACTCCTCGCCGCTGAATATCGGCCACAGGTAGCGGTCCTTCTGCTCATCGGTTCCGGCAACAAGGATCGTGGGCGCGGCCCAGCCGATGCCGATCAGGTTCTCGGGCCGTTTGACGCCGGCCGCGGCCAGCTCCTCGTCGATGACCATCTGGTGCAGACCGTCGGCCTCCAGCCCCCACGGCCGGGGCCAGTGCGGCACCACGTACCCGGCCTCCGCGAGCTGCCTCCCAGTGGGGTTCGGGTGGTCCGCCAGCCAGTTCCTCACCGCAGCCCGGCGCGGATCGTCGTCCGGAGGAAGGTCGAAGTCCATGGGGGTTCTCACTCTCGCCCGATCAACGCCCCCTCACAACCGGCGGCGGGCAGGGCCGGTTGACGAACTGGCAGCGTTACGCACGGTATGCGTGCGTTTGACTGCCAATTCGGGTCGTCCGGCCGGCGGGTCCTGTCGTCGAGCCCGGACCGTCAGGCGAGGCGGACGGGGAGGGACTTGAGCGCGTTGTTGAGGTTGGAGCGTTGGCGTCTCGGCTGGCCTGCGAGCTCGACACGTCCGAAGCGGGCCAGCAGCTCCTCGAAGAACACCCGTCCCTCGAGCCGGGCCAGATGCACGCCCAGGCAGAAGTGGGTGCCGATCCCGAAGGACAGGTGCGGGTTCGGGTTTCGGCCGATGTCGAAGCAATGGGGGTCCTCGAACACCGCCTCGTCCCGGTTGGCCGACGTGTAGACCATCGCCACCTTGTCGCCCGCGGCGATCGGCTGGCCCGCGATCTCGGTGTCGGCCATCGCCGTGCGCCTGAAGTAGTGCAGGGGGTTGGCCCAGCGAAGCACCTCCTCGACCATGCCCGGTATCGCCTCCGGACGCTGCCGCACCTCCGCCATCTGCTCGGGGTGCTGCAACAGCGCCAGCAGCCCGCTGGACAGCATGGTGCGGGTGGTGTCGTTGCCGGCCGTCACGAGTTGAACGAAGAAGCGGCCGAAGTCGATGTCTGTCATCAGGCGGCCGTCGAAGCGGCTGCCGAGCAGCACGTCGGTGAGGTCCTCCTGCACCGGCATGTCGCGACGGCGAGCCGCGAAGCCCATCGCGTACATCGCCATCTCCACGCTCGAGGATCCTCGCTCCGACGGGTCGGCGATGTCGGGGTCCTGGCCTCCGGAGTTGCGCTCGGCCATGGCGTGGATCGCGGGCCAGTCCTCGCGGGGCAGTCCCAGCAGCTGGCCCACCACCGCACTCGGCAGCTGGGCGCACACGTCGTGGACGAACTCCACCTCGACCGGGGCCCCGGCGGCGGCCCGAGACTGGATCGGGTCCAGGATGGCGGTGGTGATGGTCCGGATGCGCTCCTCGAGCCGCCCGATCACCCTGGCCTTGAACTCCGGCGAGACCGGCTTGCGGTAGGCGGTGTGGCGGGGCGGGTCCATAGCGAGGAGCATGTCGCGCATGGCTTCGAGGCTGGCCGGTTCGAGGTCCTCGATCACCACCCCGCCCTCGGTGGCCGAGAACAGCTCCGGATGGCGGGCCACGTGGACCACGTCGGAGTGGCGCAGCACCGCCCAGTAACCGGCCTGGTCGGGCACCTCCTGCCAGCAGACGGGCTGCTCGCGGCGCAGGCGGCTGAAGGCGTCGTGCGGCGGGCCGTCCACGTAGGCGTCGGGGGAGTAGATGTCGGCGGCGGTGTCGGTCATCGGTCGGGGGCCGCGAGCGCCGACGGTCTGGGCGCGGCACGGCCGCTGACGGCACGGTAGTGACGGCCGGGCCGTCCGGCCGGGGATGAATTGGGCTGCTCACTCGTTACCCTCGTTCGATGGTCCCCGCCTCTACGAGGACCGCAAGCGATCTACGGAGGCTGATCACGATGGCAACCGGACGATCCAGCTTCGCCAAGCGCCAGCGCGACATGGCCAAGAAGGCCAGAGCCGAGGCCAAGCGCCAGAAGCGCCTCGGGCGGGGCGAGCTGTACGAACTGGAGCACGGCCGTCAGGACGACGAGGACGCCGACGCCCCATCGAGCGCTCCGACGCTGAGCAACGACGAGATCATGGCCAAGGTGGAGGATCTGCACCGTCGCTACGACGACGGGCAGCTCGACCTGGAGACCTTCGATGAGCAGCGGGCCAGCCTGATGGCCCAGATCTCGGTCGACTGAGCGACCCGGTCGGGCTGAGCTCGGTCGGGAGCGACCCGGTCGAGCACTCTCGGGGCCCGGCGTTGCCGGTCCGGGTTGCCTGCGTGCGGTAGGTTGGCGACGTCATGGGATTGGGACAGATCCGCACGGGACTCACCTTCGACGACGTGCTGATCGTCCCTAGGCGGTCGGCGATCAGGTCCCGCCAGGACGTGTCGGTCTGCACCCGGCTGTCGAGGCGCATCGAGCTGGGCATCCCGGTGGTCGCCGCCAACATGGACACGGTCTGCGAGCACGAGATGGCAGCGGCCATGGCCCGCCTCGGCGGCATCGGGATCGTGCACCGGTTCATGCCCATCGGCGCCCAGGCCGATCAGATCGACATGGTGAAGGACGCCGGCGCCGACCTGGTCGTCGGGGCCGCGGTGGGAACTGACCGCGACATGCTCGAGCGGGCCAAGTCCCTGGTGGCCGCGGGCGCCGACGCGCTGGTGCTCGACATCGCCCACGGCCACTCGGACCACGCCATCGACGGGGTGCGCGCCCTCAAGGACCACTTCGCCGACATCGACGTGGTGGCCGGCAACATCGCCACCTACGACGGCGCCGCCGACCTTGCCGACGCCGGGGCCGACGCCGTGAAGGTGGGAGTCGGCCCGGGCGGGGTCTGCACCACCCGGACCGTCGCGGGTGTCGGAGTGCCCCAGCTGACCGCCATTGCCGACATCGCCCCGGTCGGTGTGCCGGTCATTGCCGACGGCGGGATCCGCAGTTCCGGCGATATCGCCAAGGCCCTGGCCGCGGGGGCGTCCACGGTGATGGTCGGCAGCATGCTGGCCGGCACCAAGGAGAGCCCCGGCGAGGTGGAGCAGGGCTCGGCGGGACTCCAGAAGCGCATCCGGGGCATGGCCAGCTTCGAGGCGGTCCAGGCCCGGGCCGACCGCGCCGGCGAGGATCTTGACGAGGAGTACCTGTCGTACCGTGCCCCCGAGGGCGTCGAGGGTACCGTGCCCTACAAGGGCGAGGTCTCCAAGCTCGTGCACCAGTTGATGGCCGGCCTGCGCAGCGCCATGAGCTACACCAACGCCCGCACGCTCGGCGAGTTCTCAGAGCTGGCGGAGTTCGTGGCCGTCACCCCTCAGGGCGTGATCGAGAGCCTGCCTCACGCCACCTTCAACTCCCGCTAGCTGGGTCAGCCCGCGAGTTCGGCGAACCGCTCCAGGGTGGACGGATCGCCGCTGATCAGCAGCGTGGTCACCACCGACGACCGCCAGGCCTCCAGGTCCTCGGCGATCTTCGACCACGGACCGATCAGCGCGATCTCCTCGCACATCTCGGTGGACACCGCCGCGGTGGCGGCGGCCTTGTCGCCGGCCAGGTACAGGTCCTGGATGGTGTCGCACTGGGCCTCGTAGCCCATCCGGTCGAACACGGCCCGGTGGAAGTTGGCCCCCTTGGCCCCCATGCCTCCCACGTACAGCGAGATGACCGGCCGCACGAAGTCGGCGCAGGCGTCGACGTCGTCTCCGGGCACCACGATGGTTGACGCCACCACCTCGAAGTCGTCGAGGCGCCGTCGGGCGCCGGCACGGCCGAAGCCGTCGGCCAGGAAGCCTCGGTACATGGCGTCGTGGCGGGGCGAGAACAGCCAGGCCAGCCATCCGTCACAGATCTCGGCGGCTAGGGCCACGTTCTTCGGCCCCTCCGCTCCGAGGAAGATCGGGATGTCGGGGCGCAGCGGGTGGACGGTGCTCTTGAGGGCCTTGCCGAGGCCGGTGCTGCCGTCACCGTCGTAGGGCAGCCGGTAGAACTCGCCGTCGTAGGCGACGGGACCTCCCCGGGCGATCACCTGGCGCACGATGTCGACGTACTCGCGGGTGCGGGCCAGCGGCCGGGCATACGGCCGCCCGTACCAGCCCTCCACCACCTGGGGGCCGGAGGCGCCGACGCCGAGCACGAAACGGCCGCCGGAGAGGTGGTCGAGGGTCATGGCGGCCATGGCGGTGGCGGCGGGCGTGCGGGCCGACATCTGGGTGATGGACGTGCCCAAGCGCACCCGCTCGGTGGCCGCCCCCCACCAGGCCAGCGGGGTCAGGCAGTCCGAGCCGTAGGCCTCGGCGGTCCAGATCGAGTCGAACCCGAGCCTCTCGGCGGCGGCGATCTGCTCGGTCACGCCCTTCGGAGGACCAGCCGACCAGTACCCCGTGTTCAACCCCAGCTTCATCGTCTCTGGTCCTTCCGGTTGCGCTCGGTCAAACCCGGTCAGCAGCCGAGCTTTGGTGGGGTGTGTTAGTCAACCACGACCGCGAGGCAACACCCACTCTGGTCAGTCGGCGAGGGCGATGCCTCCGGCTACGGGCACGGTGGCGCCGGTGAGATACGACCCGGCCCGCGACGCCAGGTAGACGGCGGCGCCGGCCATGTCGTCGGGCTGGCCGATGCGGCCCAGCGGAACCTGGCTCGCCAGCGCGCCCCGGGCCTTGGGGTTGTCGAGGATGAACGCCATCATCTTCGAGTCGAACGGGCCCGGTGCGATGGCGTTGACGGTGATGTGCTCGGGCGCCAGCCGTTTGGCCAGATGCCGGGTGAGGTGGATGATCCCGGCCTTCGACGCCGAGTACGAGTAGGTCTCCATGTCGGGCACCTTCAGGCCGTCGACCGAGGCGACGTTGATCACCCTGGCCGGATCCTCGGCGCTGGCCGCCGCCCGCAGCAGGTCCAGCAGCTGTTGGGTGAGCAGGAACGGGCCCCGCACGTTGGTGTCCATCACCTTGTCCCAGCCGTGAACCGGAAACTCGTCCAGCGGGGCACCCCAACTCGCCCCGGCGTTGTTCACCAGGACGTCCAGCGTGTCGACCCGCTCCCGCACGGCCGCGGCCAGCGCCTGGCAGCCCTCCGGCGTGGACAGGTCGGCCTGCACGGCCTCGCACGGGCCGCGGGCCGACAGCTCTCCGGCGGCTTCGGTGAGCTGATCTGCCTTGCGGGCCGAAATGATCACGTGGCAGCCCGCGTCGAGCAGGCCTCCGGCGATCATTCGGCCGATGCCGCGACTCCCGCCGGTGACGACGGCCGTTTTGCCGTCCAGCCCGAACAGTTCAGTCAAGCGGTCGGTGCTCATCGGCATGGTCGGCGTCCTCCCGGTGCTCACTCCGGCTCACGATGCGCCGCCATCATGGCAGACGGCGCCGTTGCTGACGCATCCTCGCGGGTGTCCACCCAGCCGAACTGGCAGCCCGCAACGTCCGAACCGGCACCTACCGCTGCCAATTCGAGGCTACTAGGGTCAGCGCGGATGGCGGGAACCGATGGGGGCGCGACTCCGGTCCGGCGGCGCCAGCGAAGCGTGTCGCTGATTGCCGGCTCGGTCGCGGCCACCGTGTTGCTAGCCGCGGGGTGCGGCGACTCCGGTGGCGATGGAGCGTCATCGCAGAGTCCCGCGACCTCGACCACCGCCGCCGCGACCACGTCCAGTGAGGCCGCACCGACGACGAGCCCACCGACCACCACCGCGGCAGCGACCACGACATCCCCAGCAACGACCGCTCCACCAACTACGACTGAGGCGCCGACCACCACTGCACCGACCATCACCGCGCCGCCGACCACTACCGAGGCGCCGGCGACCACTACCACGGAGCCGCCGACTACCACCACCGTCGCCATACCTGTACCGGAGGCGTCCACGCTGGACTCTCTGATCGAACTCGACCGTCCTCTGGTGATCGCCCACGCCGGCGGTGACCAGGACTACCCGCACTCCACCATCTACGCCTACACGCAGTCCGCCCTCGCCGGATCCGACATCCTCGAACTCGACGTGATGCTGACCGCCGACGGCGCCCTGATCGTGCAGCACGACGACACCGTCGACCGCACCACCGAGACCACCGGCCCGGTTGCCGAGCTGACGCTGGCGGAGATCCAAGCCCTCGACAACGCCCACTGGTTCGTGGCCGGCCTGTGGGGCGACCAGACCCTGCCCGCCTCCGACTACGTGTTCCGGGGCGTGCGCACCGGCGCGGTCGAGCCGCCGGAGGGCTTCGGACCCGACGACTTCAGGGTGGCCACGTTCCGGGAGGTGGCCGAGCGCTTCCCCCACCATGTCCTCGACGTGGAGATCAAGCCCCAGCGCAACGCCGACGGCGAGGAGGACCCCGCATCCGGCATAGCCGCGGCCGAGGTGTTGGCGGCCGAAATCACCGAACTGGGCCGGGAGGACTCCGTGATCGTGGCCTCGTTCAGCGACGAGGTGCTGGAGGCGTTCAGCCGGTTCGCCCCCGAGGTGGCGACCACCCCCGGCGAGGCGACGCTGGTCGCCTGGTTCCTGGAAGGCCAGTCCCTGGGCCCGCAGCAGGCGGTGATCCAGGTGCCGTTCACGTACGCGGGCATCGAGGTAGTGACGGCCGACACCGTCGACAGGGTGCACAGTGAGGGCCTCGAGGTGTGGGTGTGGCTCAGCGGCACCGACGTGGTCGAGACCCGCGAGTTCTACGCCGGCCTGCTCGCCCTGGGCGTGGACGGCATCATCGCGGGCCGCCCCGCGGAGGCCGTCGCCGCCCTAGTCGACATCGCCAGCGGCAGCTAGAGACCGACTAGCGGCGGGCAGCTGCCGTAGGCGGTCAGCGGCGGCTAGTGGCCGTAGGCGGTCAGCGGGAGTTAGCGGCGGCGGGCTATCTCGAAGCAGGCGACCGCGGCGGCGGCCGACACGTTGAGCGACCCGAGCGTGCCCCGCAAGGGGATCGACGCCAGCACATCGCAGCGCTGGGCGACGAGCCGCGACAGGCCCCTGCCCTCGGAGCCGAGCACGAGAGCGACCGCCTCACCCGACAGGTCGAGTTCGTGTAGGGGCCGTGGCCCGGCTGCGTCGAGCCCGACCGTCCACACGTCCCGGCTGCTCAAGGTGCGCAGCGCAGCGGGGATGCCGCCCACCACTGCGAACGGCAGGTGCTCCACCGCGCCGGCGGCCGCCTTGGCCACGGTCGGTGTGATCCGGGCCGAGCGGTGGCTCCGCAGCACGATCCCGGTCACGCCGGCGCACTCCGCAGTGCGCAGCACCGCGCCGAAGTTGCCCGGATCGGTGATGCCGTCGAGAACCAGCAGGAACGGGGCGGCGCCTGCGGCACCGGGAGCCTCGGCCAGCTCGACCAGGTCCGACTCGGGCAGTGGATCAGCCAGGGCGACCACACCCTGGGGCGCCTCGGTGCGGGCGGTGGCGTCGAGCTCTGAGCGGCTCACCTCCCGGACGCTGGCCCGTTGCTCACGAGCAAGTTCGACGATGTGCTCGACGATCGGGGCCGGGTCGAGACCCCGGGCCAGCATCACCGACCGGGTCCTGCGCCGTCCCGCCAGAAGCAGCTCACGAACCGCTTGGCGCCCCTCCACCTGCTCCCCGCCCAGGCCGCCGCGGTCTCGCTGCTGGGACTTTGAGGAACGGGTTCCGCGGTCGGGCCGCCCCGGTCCCGAGCGACCCTTGGACCTCGGCCCCGAGCGCCCCGGTCCCGGACGCGGACGCCGCGACCGGTTAGGTCGGCTCACCGGTACCGGACCGGCGGGCCACCAGTGCGACCGCCCATGCGGCCACGCCCTCGCGCCTTCCCAGGGCTCCCACGCCCTCGCTGTGGCGGGCGGTGACGGTGATCGGCGCGCCGGCCGCGGCGCTGAGGCGGTCCCGCATGGTGTCGCGGTGCGGAGCGATCCGGGGAGCGTCGATCACCACGCTGCACGACACGTTGACGGGATCCCATCCGGCGTCGCGCGCGGCAGCGGCGGCCAGGCGCAGCAGCTCGAGGCTGTCGGCGCCGGCCCAGGCCGGGTCGGTGTCGCTGAAGAGCTGCCCGATGTCTCCCAGCCCGGCCGCGGCCAGCAGCGCATCGATGCAGGCGTGGGCGACGGCGTCGGCGTCGGAGTGCCCATGGAGACCGCGCTCGCCCTCGAACCGCACACCACCCAGCACCAGCGACCGGTCGGGATCGTCGCTGTAGCGGTGGACATCGAAGCCCTGCCCCACCCTCATGCCGTGATCAGCCACGATCGTCTCCCCGAGTGTCGAAGATCTCACCGACACTGAGCAGCGCCTCCGCTACAGCCAGGTCGTGGGGCTCGGTGATCTTGAGGTTGCGGCTGTCTCCGGCCACCATCGCCACAGTCCCGCCGGCCGCTTCCACCAGGGTGGCGTCGTCGGTGGCGTCCGCTCCGTCGGCGTGCGCGGCCCGCAGGACGTCGGCCCGGAATGCCTGAGGCGTCTGCACAGCCACGAGTTCTCTGCGGTCGGCGGTTCCGCCGTCACGGCGCCGGATCGTGTCGGTCACGTCGATCACGGGGACGGCGGCGTCGGCGCCGGCGCGCACAGCCTGGATCACCCGCCTGTAGACCGAGTCGCTGGCCAGCGGGCGGGCGCCGTCGTGCACCAGAACGATCCCGACATCGCCGGGCACAAGGCTCAGCCCGCAGCGCACCGAGTCGGAGCGCAGCACCCCGCCCGGGGTCGCCACAACCTCGCCACCGCAGCCGGAGGCGACCGGGGCCGGCGACCAGGCGGCCTCGCCGACGGTCCGGGACTCGGGCAGCACGACCACCACTCCCTGGCACGAGCGGGCGGCCCCGTGCACGGCCCAGTCGAGCACGCAGCGATCCCCGAGCGGTTGGAACTGCTTGGCGCCCCCGAAACGGTGCCCCTCCCCGGCGGCCACCACGATGGCCCACACACCCGTGCCCACGGCCACGCCCACACCAGCGCCCACGGCCTCTTGCAACGAGCGATCAGTCGAATCCACCGCTACTAGTGTGGGCCGTCGCTATGTCCGACACCACCCCCACGACTTCCGAAGCCCCGATCGAGGCTTCCCCGAACGCGCTGCGGGAGGCGCTGCGGGACACGATTCTCTTCGCCAGGCTCGATGACGAGCAGCTCGACCACATCGCGGCTGCCGGCTCGGTGCAGTGGCTGCGTCGGGGCGTGGTGGTGTTCGAGGAGGGAGCCGAGCCCGGCGAGTTCTACCTGGTGCTGGCGGGCCGGGTCGCCATCGCGCAGGAGTCCGACGACGGGCGCGAGTCGCTACTGGCCGTGCTGGGACCCGGCGAGCTGTTCGGCGAGATGGGCTTCCTGGACGGCTACAACCGGTCCGCCCAGGCCCGGGCCCTGGAAGAGTCCCAGGTCCTGATGGTCCCGTACGCCGAGCTGCGGCTCCTATACGAGAACAACCCCTCGGCGCTGTGGAGCGCGGTGGCGCTGCTGGCCCGGCGGCTGCGGGCCATGGACCAGGCCCTGTCCGACACGGTGTTCCTCGACGTGATGGGTCGCACCGCCAAGCGTCTGCTCGACATGGCCGGTGACCGCGACGAGTTCGAGATGCCCCTCACCCAGGAGGAACTGGCCTCGATGGTGGGCGCCAGCAGGGAGCGGGTGAACAAGGCCATACACGCCTTCGTGAAGCTGGGCTGGGTGACCCACGACCAGCGCCACTACAGGATCACCAACCGCCGGAACCTGGAGATCCGAGCCCGCTGACCCGCCGTCTGGCTGAGGTCGGTGGATGAGGAC
Organism: Acidimicrobiia bacterium; assembly: GCA_022819505.1. Lineage (GTDB taxonomy): Bacteria > Actinomycetota > Acidimicrobiia > Acidimicrobiales > Aldehydirespiratoraceae > Aldehydirespirator. The sequence continues at coordinate 58,035 of JAJEHD010000019.1, forward strand.
CGGGCCTAGAGGTCCAAGAGTTGCTCGACCGCTGATTCGGGGGTGATCTCGTCCCGCTCGACGGCCTGTTCCAGCTCGGTGCGGCGGTCGGCCAGGCCGAGCCGGGACTCGAACTGCTCCAGCAGCGACCGCTCCAGCAGCACCTGCATCCAGGCCAGACGGCCCCCGGCCCGGCGACGGGCCAGGCCGCCCGAGGACTCCAGCGAGCGACGGTGCTCGACGATGCGATCCCACAGTTCGTCCACGCCCGCACCGGTCAGCGCCGAGACCGTCATGACCGGGGGCGGGCCCTCCTCGCGGGTCGGGGCCAGCAGCGGCAGGGCCCGGCGGAGCTCGGCTGCAGCCAGCCGGGCCGCCTGCTCGCCCGCACCGTCGGCCTTGTTGACGGCAAGCACGTCGGCCAGCTCCAGCAGGCCCCGCTTGACCGCCTGCAGCTCGTCGCCCGCGCCGGCCAGCGCCAGCACGCACAGGCAGTCGACCGACGCATGCACCGCCGCCTCCGACTGGCCCACACCCATCGTCTCCACCAGCACCACGTCGTATCCGGCCGCCTCCAGAACGATGATTGCGTTCGGGGTGGTGCTGGTGACGCCACCGAGCGTCCCCGCCGACGGGGACGGGCGGATGAACGCGCTCTCATCAGCGGCCAGTCGGGCCATACGGGTCTTGTCCCCCAGGATCGACCCGCCCGTGACCATGCTCGAAGGATCCACGGCCAGCACCCCGACCCGGTGGCCGGCCCCGGTGAGCCGGGTGCCCAGCGCGTCGATCAACGTCGACTTGCCCGCACCGGGAACGCCGCTGATGCCCACCCGGTGAGCCCCCCCGGCGTGGGGCAGCAACTGCGACAGCAGCTCCTGGGCACGGCTGCGGTCGTCGGGCCGGGTCGATTCCACCAGGGTTATGGCGCGTCCCAGAGCGGTGCGGTCGCCTGCCAGCACGCCGGCGGCCAGGCCGGCCACCTAGAGCAACTCCAGCAGCTCGGCGGCGGCCTCGGCGATCACCGTTCCGGGCTGGTACACGGCCACTGCGCCCGACGCCAGCAACTCGTCCACGTCTGCGTCGGGGACGACCCCGCCGACGACGATGGCGATGTCGCCGCGTCCGAGCCGGTCCAGCTCGTCGCGCAGCTCCGGCACCAGCGTCAGGTGCCCGGCGGCCAGCGAGGACACCCCGACCGCGTGCACGTCGGCCTCCACGGCCTGGCGGGCGACCTCGGCCGGGGTGGCGAACAGCGGCCCCACGTCAACGTCGAAGCCGAGATCGGCGAAGGCGGTGGCGATCACCTTCTGGCCCCGGTCGTGGCCGTCCTGGCCGACCTTGGCCACCAGGATGCGAGGCCGCCGCCCGCGCCGGGCCGCGAACTCGTCCACCCGGCCCCGGACATCATCGATGCCGCCGGGTCCGGCGCGGTCGCCAGAACCCGGGCCGCGGGCCTCGTTGCGGTACACACCCTCCACCGATCGGATCTCTGCCACATGACGACCGTAGACGGTTTCGAGCGCGTCGCTGATCTCCCCGACCGTTGCGTGGGCCCGGGCGGCGTCGATCGACAGCGCCAGCAGGTTGCCTGCGCCGGTGCGAGCGGCCGCCGCCAAGGCGTCGAGAGCAGCCCGGAGGGGCTCAGGGTCCCGCTGCGCCCGCAGTTGTTCGAGGCGGGCTATCTGAGCCCGGCGGACCTCGGCGTTGTCGATGCGGCGCACCTCCACCGCATCGCCCGCGCCGCTAGCGACCCGGTAGCGGTTCACGCCGATCACGGCCTGGCGGCCCGAGTCGATCCGGGCCTGGGTGCGGGCCGCAGCCTCCTCGATGCGGAGCTTGGGCAGGCCGTTGGAGATGGCTGCAGCCATCCCGCCCAGTTCCTCCACCTCGCGGATGTGGTCCCAGGCCCGATCGGCCAGCAGCTTGGTGAGCCGCTCCACGTGGTAGCTGCCGCCCCAGGGGTCGACCGTGCGGGTGATGCCCGACTCGTGCTGGAGGAACAGCTGGGTGTTGCGGGCGATGCGAGCCGAGAAGTCGGTGGGCAGGGCCAGCGCCTCATCGAAGGCGTTGGTGTGCAGCGACTGGGTGTGGCCCTGCACCGCGGCCATCGCCTCCACACAGGTGCGGACCACGTTGTTGTAGGGATCCTGGGCGGTCAGGCTCCAGCCGCTGGTCTGGCAGTGGGTCCGCAGGCACAGCGAGCGGGGGTCCTGGGGCTCGAACTGGCTCATGAGCCGGGTCCAGAGCAGGCGGGCGGCCCGCAGCTTGGCCACCTCCATGAAGAAGTTCATGCCCACGCACCAGAAGAAGCTCAGCCGGGGCGCGAACTCGTCGATGCCTAGCCCGGCGGCCAGGCCGGCCCGGGCGTACTCCACCCCGTCGGCGAGGGTGTAGGCCAGCTCGATGTCGAGGGTCGCCCCGGCCTCCTGCATGTGGTAGCCGGAGACCGAGATCGAGTTGAACCTCGGCATCCGCTCGGCGGTGAAGGCGATGATGTCGGCCACGATCCGCATCGACGGCGCCGGCGGGTAGATGAACGTGTTGCGGACCATGAACTCCTTGAGGATGTCGTTCTGGATGGTCCCGGCGAGCTGCTCGGGCCTCACCCCCTGCTCCTCGGCGGCCACCACGTAGAGGGCCAGCACCGGCAGCACCGCGCCGTTCATGGTCATCGACACGGTCATCTGGTCGAGGGGGATGCCGTCGAACAGGACCCGCATGTCGAGGATCGAGTCGATGGCCACGCCGGCCATGCCCACGTCGCCGGCCACCCTGGGGTTGTCGGAGTCGTAGCCCCGGTGGGTGGGCAGGTCGAAGGCGACCGACAGGCCCCGCTGTCCGGCGGCGAGGTTGCGGCGGTAGAAGGCGTTGGACTCCTCGGCGGTGGAGAACCCGGCGTACTGGCGGATCGTCCACGGCCGGGTCACGTACATGGTGGGATAGGGCCCCCGCACGAACGGGGGCATGCCCGGGTAACTGGCCACGAAGTCAGCGCCGTCGAGGTCGTCCGGACCGGCCAGCGGCGGCACACTGATGCCCTCGGGCGTCTCGAAGACGGGGCCATCGGTGGGCGCGGCAGCCGAGCGGGCCGCGGCATCGCCGTCGCGCAGCTCGACCCGCGAGAAGTCCGGGATCGCAGTCACGGCCGTCCCCCCGTTACAGGAGGTCGTTCAGGTCGATGACCATGAGCGCGCACAGCAGCACGATGATCCCCGCATTGAGGGCGGTGATCAGCCACCGGTACCGGTGCCTGGTCCGCTGGAAGCGCCGGATGCTCAGGATGTTGAACACGATGGCCACCGCGCCGATGGCCAGGCCGATACCCGAGCCCACTCCCGAGGCGATGCCGGCCGCGGGCAGCAGCCACGGGAACAGCACATAGAACAGGAAGCAGCGAACCCCCGACACCACCACCGACGTGCTGAACACCCGCTCGGCCGGTGCCTCGGCGGGGCTGCCGGTACGGGAGGTGGCGGGATCCGCGGCCGCGGTCATCGCCATAGCGTACGGCTACAGGGCCGCGGCCAGGATGCGGGCCGTCTCGGCGATGGCGTCGTCGAGCGGCGTGGGCTCGATGTAGCCGAGCAGCTCCGCGAGTCCGGCGGGCGACAGGGAGTGGGCGAACGGCAGGGGCTCGCCGCCCACGCTGAGATCGTCGAAGCCGGTGATGCGGCAAACCCGGTCCACGAACTCCTCGATCGATGTCACGTGTCCCCGCAGGTTCAAGACCGGCGCGGCCGGCGTATCGAACTCGACTCTGGAGGCGGCGATGAACGCCCGGGCCACGTCGGGCGCGTAATGGAAGTCGGTCACTCCCCCGTAGCCCACCTGGTACGGCTCGCGCCGCACGGCGCTGTAGATGGCCGCGGTCGGCGCGGAGGTGACCCCCTGATCCCGGCCCGCGCCGTACACCGTAAAGGGACGCAACCCCACAGAGGCGAGCCCGTGGTCGGCCGCGAACACCGCCGCGGTCTGCTCGTTGGCCACCTTGTAGGCGCCATAGAGGGTGGCCGGCTTGGGGAGGGCGTCCGGTCCGAGCACGGGCTCGGGGTAGAGGTGGACGGGGCCGAAGATGGCGGCGCTGGAGGCGTAGGCCACCGGAGAGATCCCGTGCTCCACCGCCGCCTCGAACACGTTGACGGTCCCTTGCACGTTGACGGCCGCGCCGTTGCTGGGATCGGCCTTGCAGAACGGCACCTGCAAGGCGGCGAGATGGATAACCCGGTCGACGCCGGCCATGGCGTCCACCACGGCCGAGCGGTCGACGATGTCGCCGGTGATCCGCCGGAAGTCCATCGGGGCGCCGTCTGATACGAGCCGATGCCGGCTGTTGTTCTCACCGAGGTCGAAGGTGGTGACCTCGGCACCCTCGTCGAGCAGGAGGCGTACCGTCCACGCGCCGATGCACCCGTCGGCGCCGGTGACAAGGAAGTGCTCGGCCATCAGTAGGTCGCACGCCCTCCGGAGATGTCGTAGCAGGCACCGGTACTGAACGAGCAGTCCTCCGAGCACAGCCAGGCCACCAGGGCGGCCACCTCCTCGGGCTGGCCCAGGCGGCCCATGGGAACCTTCGCGAGCATGTAGTCCAGCACCTCCGGAGCGGTCGCCAGATTCATGGGTGTGGCTATCACCGCCGGAGCGATCGAGTTGACGATCACGCCGGTTGTGGCCAACTCCTTGGCCACCGACTTGGTCATCGCGATGACGGCGCCCTTGCTGGTCGAGTACGCGCTGAGGTTCGGGTTGCCCTCCTTGCCGGCGATGCTGGCGATGTTGACGACCCGGCCCCAGCCCCTCTCGACCATGCCGCCCAGGGTGGCCTGCATCACGTTGAAGATGCCGGTGACGTTCACCCTCAGAGTGCGCTCCCACTCGTCCGCGGGGGTCTCGAGGAGCGGCACGTTGGGGCCGACGACGCCGGCGGACTGCACGACGATGTCCATCTCGTCGATGCCGTCGACGGCCCTGACCGCGGCCGCGTCGGTCACATCGACCTCGTGCACGGCGTCCAACTCGCCGGCCCGGGCGGCCATGTCACCGGCGTGCAGATCGACCGCGGCCACCCGGCATCCCTGGGCCAGCAGGCGGTCGACGCAGGCCGCGCCGATCCCTGATCCGGCGCCGGTTACCAGCGCTCGTCGTCCTGCGCTCATCGTTCCAGGTTCCGTGTGCGAACGGCCTGGGCGGCGCCTTCGGTCCGGTGGGCGTGCTTCATGGCTCGCCATGGTAGGACGCCGCCCGGCCGACCCGATCAGCGGAACGGACTCCTAGCGATGCGCTAGCCGATTTCTTGCAGGAGGGCGTCCTCGAAGGTCCAGTCGTAACTGGTGGCGTCGGACTGGGCGCGGCCCGAGCGCTGGTACCAATCGAAGGTGTGCTCAAACATCGAGGCCAGGTCGTGGCTCGGCTCCCAGCCGATGTCGGAACTCAGCCGGTCGACACTGAACACGGTGCTGCGGTTCCACCACCAGATGTTCGGCGCCAGGTGCTGCACGAGCTGGGCCACCTGGAGCCTGCGCCGGAGCATGTCGGCCCGGGGATTGCGAGCCACCCGCTCCGAACCGGCCGATGACCGGATGTCCATTCCCAGGCTCACAGCACCGGACCCGACGCGCAGCTCGCCGGTCCAGAGCCGCTCCATCGTCCCGGCCGGGATCGGCACCCGGTGCGCGGGACGGCCCACCACCCGCTCGGCCAGGTCGACGTACCCGCTTCGGGTGACCGACTGGCGGCCGGTGAGGTTGTAGCGGCGACCGAACGTCACCGGCTTGCCCATCATCTGCTCTAGCGCCCGGGCCTGGTCGTCGACGTGGCCCAACTGCAGCAGGGTGGTCCCGTCACCGGGAACCAGGACGGGCCGGTCCGACAGCAAGCGAGCGAACATCCGCTGCTCACGGTCGCCGATGGTGTTGTGCGGTCCGAACACCATCGAGAAGGCCACGGTGGTCGCCGGGAAGCCCCGCTCGGCGTGGGCGGCTCGCAGGAGGTCCTCACAGAGCAGCTTGTGGAGGCCGTACTCGTTCTGGTCGGGGCCTCGCTCGTCTCCGTCGTTCTCACCGACTGGCAGCACGTCCGAGGCGGCGTAGATCACCGTCGAGCTGGCGAACAGGTAGTGGCCGGTACGGCCGTCGAGCAGCTCCAGCATGATCTCGACATCGGGCGGGTGGTAGGCGGTGAGGTCGTGTACGCAGTCCCAGTCGGTGCCGCCCAGCGCGTCGCGCAGTGACTGATGGTCGGTGCGGTCCGCGGTCAGGCGGCGGACTCCGGCCGGCAGTTCCGCCGGGGTCCGGCCCCGGTTGCAGACGGTGACGTCGTGACCGGCCCTTACCAGCTCGTTCACCAGCGCCCGGCCATTGAACTGGGTGCCGCCCATCACCAGGACCCTCATCGCGACCGACCCGAGTGCTCTCAGTAGGTGGCTCGGCCGCCGGTGATGTCGAAACACGCTCCGGTGCTGAACGAGCATTCCTCCGAACACAGCCAGCTCACCAGCGCAGCCACCTCCTCCGGTTGGCACATCCGGCCCATCGGGACCCTGGACACCATGAAGTCGAGCATCTCCTGGGTGGCGGGACCCAGCAGCGGTGTGTCCGTGATCGTCGGCGCCACGGCGTTGATCAGCACACCGGTGGTGGCCAACTCCTTGGCTACCGACTTGGTGAGGGCGATCACTGCGCCCTTGCTGGCCGAGTAAGCCGCCTGATGGGCGTTGCCCTCCTTGCCGGCGATGCTGGCGATGTTGACCACCCGACCCCAGCCCCGCCGGACCATCCCCGGCAGCGTGGCCCTCATCACGTTGACCACGCCCGAGACGTTGACGGCCATGGCCCGGTCCCAGTCGGTGGGCGACACCTCCGTCAGTGGCCCGATCGGCCCGGCGATGGCCGCGCACTGCACCACGATGTCGATCCCGTCGACGCCGTCGATGGCGTTCACCGCAGCCGCATCGGCCACGTCGACCTCGACGATGGCCTCCAGGTCGCCGGCCCGCTCCGCCATGCGACCGGCCCGCAGGTCGACGCCCACCACCCGGTGCCCGTCAGCCAGGAACCGGTCGACACAGGCCGCGCCGATCCCCGACCCGGCACCGGTCACCAGCGCCTTGCGGCCGGCCGTCATCGTTCACCCAGGCAGCACACTCCTTCAGATCGTAGATCGTGCCCGGCTGCGGCCGTCGCGGCCGACGCCCGTTAGCGCGACCGCAGCTGGGCTGCTTCACTGACGGACCGACTGCCGCGACTGGAGGAAGAGACATGGCGCGGACCATCACCAAACCGGGCTTCGATCTGGGCATCGTCACCACCAACGGCGACGCCATGCTGGAGTTCTACCGAGACGTCGTGGGCCTCGAGTTCGAGGCCACCATGAAGCTCGAGGCAGTCGGCATCGCCCGGATGGACCGACTGCGCTGCAACGACAGCGTGCTGAAGTTGGTGACGGCAACGAGCGACGTGCCCTCCGGGGTGGGCGGCGGCATCGAGGGATGCACCGGCATGCGCTACTTCACCATCGCGGTGGACGATGTCGCCGCCGCCGTGGCCGACTGCGAGGCCGCGGGCGCGCCCCTGGTGTGGACCCCCCGCGAGATACGTCCCGGCGTGACCATCGCCATGGTGGAGGACCCCGACGGCAACTGGGTCGAGTTCATCCACATGGCCTGACGCAGCGCTACGCTGCGCGCCGTGACCGCCAGGAAGCGGCAGGCCTGGAACTACACCCCCGAACTGCCGCTGCGGTCGGCGCCGTTCCTGCACTGGCCGCTGCGGCCGGTTGCCATAACCCGGCACCTGGTCAAGACCTGGAGGCCCCTCACATCGCGGGTGTTCATGCTGGCGGTGGCGTTCGGGCTCTGGCAGTGGGCCCGGCCGTCGCTGGCGGAGGCGGAGTCGCTGCGGTTGGGCTGGATCCTCGAGATCTGGGTCCGCAACATCGTCGTGCTGGCGGTGGTGGCCGGCGGGCTCCACCTGTTCCTGCAGCGCCACCGCGTCCAGGGCGACGGCCTGCGCTACGACGGCCGGCCGCTGACGAGGAACAAGAGCCTGTTCCTGTTCAACGACCAGGTGAAGGACAACATGTTCCTGAGCCTCGTGCCGGCAATGCTGGTGGCCACCGCCTGGGAGACCCTCGGCTGGTGGGCCTACGCCAACGGCGTCGCGCCGCACTGGTCCTTCAGCGACAACCCGGTGTGGTTCATTGTGCTGCTGGGCCTGATCCCCATCTGGTCGGTCCTCTATTTCGGGGCGGGCCACTGGCTGCTGCACCGGCGCCCGGTGTACACCCACGTCCACTCCTGGCATCACCGCAACATGAACATCGGCCCCTGGTCGGGCCTGTCGATGCACCCGCTGGAGCACGTGATCCTCTACAGCGACATCCTGCTGCTGCTGGTGGTGCCGTCCAGCCCGGTACACATGCTGTTCGCGATGATGCACCACACCGTGGGAGCGCCGATGAGCCACACCGGCTACGACGCGGTGCGGCTCCCGGCACGCCAGCGCTTCGAGCTGGGCGACTTCCACCATCAGCTCCACCACCGCTTCATCGAGTGCAACTACGGCGGTCTCGAATCGCCCCTCGACGAGCTGATAGGCGCCTTCCACGACGGCACGCCCACCGGCGACCGGATAGTGACCGAGCGCCTCCGCCGCCTGTCGGAAGCCCGGCAGCCCAACCCCTGAACCCCACCAACGAAGGGACTCCCCCAACCATGACCCTCACCCGCCAAAGACCCGCCGTGCTGCTGCTGGCCCTCTCCCTCGTGGCCGCACTCGGCACGGCGCCTGCGCCGGCAGCCGGTGCGCAGCCGGTTCCGGTGCCCATCAGCGCCGACACGTTCACCCTTACGATCCTGCACAACAACGACGGCGAGTCGAAGCTGCTGCCCGACGAGGACGCCGGCTTTCCGGGCGTCGCCCGGTTTGCGGCCCAGATGAAGGCGATGCAGGCCACCGCGGCGGCCACCGGTTCCGGTGTGGTCACCCTCACGTCGGGTGACAACTTCCTGGCCTCCCAGGAGCTGAACGTCTCGCTGGCCCGCGACGGCGCCCTCTACGACTCCATCGCGCTCAGCGGCCTGTACGACGCCATGGCTCTGGGCAACCACGACTTCGACCCGGGACCGGAGGTGACCGCCCGCTTCATCGAGGGGTTCGATCCGGCGGTGACCTTCCTGTCGGCCAACGCCGACTTCTCGGGCGAGCCGGTGCTGCAGGCGCTGGTGGACTCGGGGAGGCTGGCCGCCAGCACCGTGGTGGAGACCGGCGGTCAGCAGGTCGGCGTGATCGGGGCGGTCACACCCCAGCTTCGGAACATCTCGTCGCCGCGCAACGTGGTCATCTCCGATGTCCTGGCCGCGGTGCGGGCCGAGGCCGAGCGGCTGACCGCGCAGGGCGTGAACAAGATCGTGCTGGTCAGCCACCTCCAGGACGTCAATGAGGAGGTCGCCCTGGTCGGCGACCTGGCCGGCGTGGATGTGGTCATCGCCGGCGGCGGCGACGACCTGCTGCGCAACGAGGGCGACTCCTGCATGCCCGACGACGAGCCCGCGGGCCCTTACCCGACGCTGGTGGCGGACTCGACCGGGACCGACGTGCCGGTGATCACCGCACCCGGCGGCTACCGCTGCATCGGGGCGCTCACTGTCGTCTTCGACGGCGACGGCAACATCGTCAGCCACGCCGGCCGCTCCACTGGGGTCGGCTTCGACGTGGCCCCCGACCCGGCCGTGCAGGCCGATGTGATCGAGCCCCTGGCCGCGGCGGTGGCCGAGATCGACGCCGACGTGATCGGCACCAGCGAGGTCGACCTGGACGGGCGGCGGGCCATGGTGCGCACCGGCGCTACCAACCAGGGCAACCTCCACGCCGACGCCCTCCGGGCCACGGCCGCGAACCTGGCCGCGGAGTTCGGCACCCCCGCGCCGGACGTCGCCATCCAGAACGGTGGCGGGATCCGCAACGACGCCGTGATCCCGGCCGGGCCGATCACCGCCGGCGACACCTGGGACATCGCCCCGTTCCGCAACTTCGTGGTGGTGGGCGAGGTCTCCCGCGAGACCTTCCACGTGCTGCTGGAGCAGGCCGCGGACCGCATCCCGGGCGCCGGGGGCCAGTTCCCGCAGGTCTCGGGATTCACGTTCTCCTACGACCCGACGGCTCCGGCCCGCGACACCGACCGGGCGGGCGACTGCTCGCTGGCCGGCAACCCCGGGTCGAGGATCCGCGAGGTCACGCTCGACGACGGCACTGCCATCGTGCGCGACGGCGCGGTGGTTGCGGGCGGTCCGGTGGTGCTGGCCACCATCGACTTCCTGGCCAACGGCGGCGACTGCTACCCGCTGGCCGGCATCGAGTTCACCAAGCTGGGCGTCAGCTACCAGCAGGCCCTGGCCAACTACATCGCCGAGGACCTCGGCGGCCGGATCACCGCGGCCGCCTACCCGGTCGGTGGCGACGCCCGGATCACGACGGCCGAGCCGGAACCGGTCACAGTCACGGTCAGGCCCGGCGACAGCCTCTGGAGGCTGGCCTCCCGCCACCTGGGATCGGGGCAGCGCTGGCGGGAGATCTTCGACCTCAACCGGAGCTGGGTCCAGGCCGACGGCCGCACTCTGCGCGACCCGAACCTGATCCTCATCGGCTGGGTGCTGGAGCTGCCTGCCGGCTGACGACACCGCGCGGCGGCAGCCGCGCCGCGGAGCCTCCCGTGCCGGGGGTCAGGTGTAGTCCTGGTACTTGTCCAGGTGGCGGACCGGGCGGCTCAGGGCGTCCTTGCGGAAGGGATCGCCCAGCTCCTTGGTGCACATGACCTCAATGACGGTGGTCCGGCCGCCGTTCATCTGGGCGTCGATGGCCGCGGTCAGCGCCGGACCAACGTCCTCGAGCTGGTTGACCCGCACACCGTCGGCCCCCATGGCCCGGGCCACCTCGGACCAGTCCTCGCCCCCGTCGAGCTCGCCGGCCACGAACCGGCGCCCGTAGAAGTCGACCTGGTTCTTCTTCTCCGCTCCCCACTGGCGGTTGTGGAACACCACCGCGGTGACCGGGATGTTGTGGCGCACCGCGGTCATGGTCTCCACCATGCTCATGGCCCAGGCACCGTCGCCCGCGTAGGCGATCGCAGGCCGGTCGGGCGCGGCCTTCTTGGCTCCGATGATGGTGGGCAGGGCGTACCCGCAGTTGCCCCAGCTCATGGCGGCGAAGAACGATCGGGGCTCCTCGAATCGCAGGTAGCTGTTGGACACCGAGTTGATGTTGCCGATGTCGGTCGACACCATCACCCGCTCGGGCATGGCCTTCTCCAGCTCCCGCAGCACTTGGCGGGGATGCATCCAGTCGTCGGCCTCGGCGGCGGCCTGCTTGATCATGTCCACGCTGAAGTCGTCGGTCTCCTCGGTCCAGTCGTCGAGCTCGGCCTCCCATCCGGCCTTCTCGTCGACTGTCTCCGCAGCCCGCTGCACCCGGGTGGCGTCGCAGGCAAGCTCGCGGCCCTCCAGCCTCGCGCTCAGCGCGGCCGCAGCTGCGCCGGCGTCGCCGCAGATGCCGACATCGATGCGCTTGACCAGGCCGAGCATCTTGGAGTCGGCGTCGACCTGGATGACCTTGGCCCCGGTGGGCCAGTAGTCGAGGCCGTGCTGGGGCAGGGTGCCGAACGGTCCGAGGCGGGTGCCGAGGGCCAGCACCACATCGGCCCGGGAGATGAGCCGCATGGCCGCCTTGGAGCCCTGGTACCCGAGAGGCCCGCACCACTGCGGGTGCGACGCCGGGAACGAGTCGTTGTGCAGGTAGCTGTTCACCACCGGGCATCCCAGGCGCTCGGCCAGCGCCACCGTCTCGGCCATGGCGTCGCCCATCACCACCCCGCCGCCGGCGATCATCACCGGGAACGAGGCCGAGGCCAGCAACTCGGCGGCCTCGTCGAGGGTGCGGTCGCCGCCCGGGCCCCGGTCGAGGCGCTGGGGCTGGGGGATGTCCACGTCGATGTCGCCGTAGAAGCGGTCCCTGGGGATGTTGAGCTGGGTGGGGCCCATCTCCGACAGGGCCCGGTTGAAGCAGCGGGCGGTGAGCTCGGCCATGCGGTGCTCGTTGTTGACGTGGCCCTGGTACTTCGTGAACTCCTCGAACATGGGCAACTGGTTGGCCTCCTGGAAGCCGCCCAGGCCGATGCCCATCGTCCCGGCCTCGGGCGTGACGATCACCACTGGGCTGTGAGCCCAGAAGGCGGCCGCGATGGCGGTCACGCAGTTGGAGATACCGGGGCCGTTCTGGCCGATCACCACGCCGTGCCGACCAGACACCCGTGCGAACCCGTCGGCCATGTGGGCCGCGCCCTGCTCATGGACCACCGGCACCAGCTCGATGCCGGCCGGCTCGAAGATGTCCATGGCGTCCATGAACGCGCTGCCCATGATGCCGAAGATGGTGTCCACGCCGTGGGCCGCCATCGTCTCCACGAACGCCTCGCTGGGGGTCATGCGAGTCATGTCTGCAACCTCCATCGGCTGGCTCGCCCGCTCACGGGCGGCAGGCGGTTGTTAGAGCCTATAACTGATCCCCTATACCCCGCCATGACCAGCTTCCCAGGACGCAGGTGTGAGCACTTCTAGCGTCGCGCCTGCGCAGCCTGTATGTCTGCGGACCACTGGCTCTTGATGTAGGCCAGAACGGCCCAGATGTCCGCGTCGTCGAGTTCGTCGGCGAAACCGCGCATGTCGCTCTTGTAGTCTTCCCCGGCGACGGCTTCGGTTCCCCATTTGGTCACTTCGAACAGGTGAACGTCGCTGTGATGCCAGGTGTGTCCGGTCTCGTCGTGGGGAGGGGCGGGAAGGGTCCCGTCGGCCTTTCTCTCCCGCCAGTTCGGCTGTCCTTCCAGGCTCACACCGTGACATGAGGCGCAGGATTCCGCGTAGACCTCGGATCCCCGGGCGACAAGCTCGGGATCCGAGGCGTCGGCTCTGCCGGGATGGGACAACTCTTCAGTCCCGTCCAAGAGGACGGACCAGACTGCAATCAGAGCGGCTGCGATCACGACCAGCACGATGACGGTGGAAGTCGGGACGCGTCGCTCGCGCCTCCTGGAGGTCACAGGCGATTCGAGCGGAAGCGGCGCAGGCGCAGGCTGTTGGTCACCACGAACAGCGACGACAGGCCCATGGCGGCTGCAGCAGCCATCGGGCTGAGAATCCCGGTGGCAGCCAGGGGGATGGCGGCCACGTTGTAGGCGAAGGCCCAGAACAGGTTGACCTTGATGGTGGCCAGCGTGCGGCGCGACAGGGCGATGGCGTCGGGAACAGCCCGCAGATCGCCGCCCACGATGGTCAGGTCGGAGGCCTCCACGGCCACATCGGCGCCGGTCCCCACCGCGATGCCGAGGTCGGCCTGGGCCAGCGCCGGCGCGTCGTTGATGCCGTCGCCCACTACCGCCACCCGCTTACCGTCCTCCTGCAAGCGGGCCACCGCAACGGCCTTGTCGCCGGGAAACACCTCGGCGGTCACGTCATCGACGCCGATGGCATCGCCGACCGAACGAGCGGTACGGCGGTTGTCGCCGGTGATGAGCGACACCTCCAAGCCCATAGCCTGCATCTGCTGGACCGCCTGGCGGGAAGTGGGCTTGACCGTGTCGGCCAGCGCGATGACCGCCTCAGCGGCAGATCCCCTGCCGACGAAGATCGCGGTATGACCGGCGGCCTCGGCTCCGGCAACGGCCTCTTCGAGTTCGTCGGGGACCCGCTCGAAGAGCGGACGCCGCCCCACGCGAACCTCCGCGCCGTCGACCCTGCCGACCACACCCAAGCCGGGATGGTTCAAGAAGTCGGTAACGGTCCGGTTCGACGGCCACCGCCGGGCGACCGCAGCGCCGACCGGATGCTCCGAACGCGACTCCAGGGCGCCCGCCAGCAGACCCATCGCGGTCACGTCGGTGCTCACCGTGGCTACCGCGTCGACCACCTCGAGCCGACCCTCGGTGACCGTGCCGGTCTTGTCGAGGATCACGGCGTCCACCCGGCGGGTGTCTTCGAGCACCTCGGCACCCTTGATGATCACGCCGAGCTGGGCGCCCCGGCCGGTGCCGACCATCACCGCTAGCGGGGTGGCCAGGCCCAGAGCGCACGGGCACGAGATGATCAGCACCGCCACCGCGGCGGTGAAGGCATCCGCCGAGGCCGAGCCGGTCACGAACCAGACCGCGAGCGTGGCAGTGGCCAGAACGATCACAATGGGCACGAACACGCCGGCCACCCGGTCGGCCAGCCGCTGCACCGCGGCCCGCCCGCCCTGAGCCTCGTCCACCAGGCGCACGATCTGGGCCAGTGCCGTGTCAGCACCCACCCTTGTGGCTTCCACCTCCAGGGTCCCATCGGCATTGACGGTGGCGCCGATCACCTCGTCGCCAACCGCGATCTCCACCGGGACGGGCTCGCCCGTGACCATCGACATGTCCACCGCCGACGCGCCACTCACCACCACACCGTCGGTTGCGATCCGCTCACCGGGGCGCACGATGAACCGCATCCCCACCGCCAAGGCGTCGACCGGGATCTCGGTCCCGTCAGCCAGACGGGCGGTCGAAGCACCCAGCCGGGCGAGGGCCCGGACCGCCTCGCCCGAGCGGCGGGTGGCCCGAGCCTCCAGCCACTTACCGAGGACCACGAGGCCGACGATCACGGTGCCCGTCTCGAAGTACACGTGGCCGTCATCGACGCCGGCCAGCAGCACGACCGCCGACCAGACCCACGCCGCAGTGGTGCCCAGCGACACCAGCGTGTCCATGGTGGCGGCCCGGTGGCGCAGGTTGAGCATGGCGGCCCGGTGGAACGCCCAGCCCGAACCGAACACCACCACCGCCGAGGCCACCAACGCGGCCCAGCGCCAGCCGTCGAAGCGCAGCGGTGGCAGCATCGACACGGCCACCACCGGCAGCCCGGCCACGACGGCAACGATCAGGCGGCGGCGCAGACCGGCGATGCGACGCCTCTCGGCCTCGACGTCGTCGCTGGTGTCCGCCGGCGCCGAGTACCCGGCCTGCTCCACCAGAGCCCGCAGGTCAGCATCGTCGATGGTGCCGTCGTGCAGCACCGTGGCCCGGCTCGAGGCAAAGTTGACGCGGGCATCGAGCACACCGTCGGCGTCGCCCAGCGCGGTCTGCACCCGGGCGGCGCAGGCGCCGCAGGTCATGCCGTCCACCCGGATGTCGGTCCGGACCTTCATCGACGACCCGGTTCCCATACTCTCAATGCTACGCCTGCGGACCCACCGATATTCCCGTGCGGGCAGACCCCTACGGCAGCGATTTCGGGAGCGGACCGGCATCGGGCAGACTGGCGGAATGCCTTCGTCTGAGACCGAGCCCGCAACGCCGGCGGGGCGGGTGCGCCCCGCGGTGGACGCGTTGCCCGCCTACAAGCCAGGCAAGGCCGCCGAGCAGGCCGAGCGTGAGCACAACATCGCCGAGGCCATCAAGCTGGCCTCCAACGAGAACCCGTACCCGCCTCCGGCCGCGGTGGTCGAGGCGGTGGCTGCGGCCTGCCGGGACGGCAACATCTACTGCGACCACCGGGCCACCGCGGTGCGCCAGGCCCTGGCCGACCGGCTGGGCCTGGCCGTCGAGCAGGTCACCGTGGGCGCAGGCTCGGTGGCTCTGCTGTACCAATTGGCCACCGCCTATCTCGACCCCGGCGACGAGGCGGTCACGCCCTGGATCTCCTTCGAGGCCTACCCCATCTCAGTGCAGACCATGGGCGGAACCCTCGTGAGAGTGCCGCTCACCTCCGAGCACGCCTTCGATCTCGACGCGGTGGCGGCCGCGGTCACCGAGCGCACCAAGCTCGTGCTGCTGGCCACCCCCAACAACCCCACCGGCACCGCGGTGTCCACCGCGGCGGTGGCGAGGCTCCTGGAGAGCATCCCGGGCGATGTGGTGGTACTGGTGGACGAGGCCTACCGCGAGTTCGCCGACCCCGCCCTGGGCGATCCGCTGGCCGATCTGCTGCCCCGCTTCGACAACGTGGCCGTGGCCCGGACCTTCTCCAAGGCCTACGGGCTGGCCAGCCTGAGAGTGGGCTACGTCATGGCGCATCCCGAGGTGGTGTCGGCCATCGACAAGTGCCTGATCCCCTTCAACGTCAACGGGCTCGCCCAGGCCGCCGCCCTGGCCGCGCTCAGCGACGACGCGGCCGCCGAGGCGCAGGCGAACATCGACGCCATCAAGGCTGAGCGGGGCCGGGTGGCTGCCGCCCTGGCCGCTGACGGGTGGAACATACCCGACGCCCAAGCCAACTTCGTGTGGGTGCAGCTGGACGGCCGCACCGACGAGGTGTGCATCGCGCTGGAGCAGCGGGGCGTGGTGGTCCGACCGTTCTCGGGGGTGGGTGTCCGGATCACCATCGGCACCCCCGCCCAGAACGACCGCTTCCTGGCCACCCTCGTGGAGGTGGCGCGTCCGGCCTGAACCAGCACCCGCTCAGCGCGCAGAGTGCGGTGTACCATGCGGCCAGTACGTTCTGTCGTTGGGAGGGGCACGCTCATGACGGACACACGCGCCGAGGTCGGCGGATCGTTGAGTCCGGTGACGGGCGGCTACGAGCCGGATGTGCCCATCGCGGTGTCGCCCATACTGGACTGGCCGCCGAGACCGGCGGCGACGCTGAAGCACATCGCGTCGATGATGCTGCCCCAGGGGATGATCTGGGTGGGGATCGCTGCGGTGGCCTGGAACTTCTTCACCCCGTCGATGGAGCGCATGGCGACCCTCAGCCCCAGGTGGATCCTGGAGATATACGTCCGCAACGTGGTGATGTTCTCCCTGGTGGCGGGAACGCTGCACATGGTGCTGTACGCCCGGCGGGCCCAGGAGCAGCGCTACAAGTACCAGCGCCAGTGGCTGAGCACCACCAACCGGGAGTTCCTGTGGAACCACCATACCCGCGACAACGTGTTCTGGTGCCTGGTCAGCGGCTGCTCGGTGTGGACGGCCTACGAGGCGCTCACCATGTGGTTCTACGCCAACGGCTGGATCCCCCAGGTGGAGTGGTCCTCGGGGTGGCTGTACCTGTCGTTCCTCACCGTGTTCACGTCACTGTGGTCGGTCACCCACTTCTACTTCATCCACCGGGTGCTGCACACCCGCTGGGTCTACGACCACGTCCACTATCTGCATCACCGCAACGTCAACCCCGGGCCGTGGAGCGGCCTGTCGATGCACCCGGTCGAGCACATGATGTACCTCAGCATGTTCCTGCTGTGGTGGGTGGTGCCGGCCCATCCGTTCATCCTGATCCTCACCCTGTCGTCCAACAGCATCGCCACGGCGGTGACCCACTCCGGCTTCGAGCGATACGAGTTCGCCAAGCGCAACGGGCCCACCATGAAGGGCGCCGACTACTTCCACCATCTGCACCACCGGTACTTCGAGTGCAACTACGGCAACCGGCCGGTGCCGCTCGACAAGCTGTTCGGCACCTTCCACGACGGAACGCCCGAGGCCCACGCCCGCATGCGCCAGCGCATGAAGGCCCGCCGCCGCGCCCGCACCAAGGCCTAACCCCCGCCAACTGGCAGCAATACGCACGCTATGCGTGCAAAACGCTGCCAGTTCTCGTAGTAGACCGGGTCAGCCGCCGGCGGTCTGGGGGACGAAGTAGACCTGGGCGCCGTCGGCGAGCGGCTCGTACTCGGGATGGGCGATGAGTAGGCCGTCGATGACGACCGACACGCCGGCTCGCAGGGCGTCGCCCAGGCCCGGGTAGCGCCGGTCGAGGTCGTCGATCAGGGCGCCGACGGTGGACCCGTCCGCCTCCACTTCCGCGACGCCCCCGGTGGGGCCCCGCAGGTTGGAACTCAGATGGACCCTGACCGCCACGAACCCCTGCCGAGGGTCACCTAGGAGCCGTTGGAGCCGCCGTTGGATGTGATCGCGTCCAGCACCCTGATGGGCGACATCGGCAGGTCGCGGATGCGGCAGCCGGTGGCGTCGTAGATGGCGTTGGCCACCGCCGGGATGGGGGGAACGATGCCGGTCTCGCCCACACCGCGCACCCCGTAGGGGTGGGCCGGGTTGGGGACCTCCACGATGATGGCGTCGATCATGGGCAGGTCGGAGGCCACCGGCACCCGGTAGTCGAGGAAGCTGGGGTTCTCCATCACGCCGTCGGAGTCGTAGATGTACTCCTCGTTGAGGGCCCAGCCGACGCCCTGGGCGACGCCGCCCTGGATCTGGCCCTCCACGTAGCTGGGATGGATGGCGGTCCCCGCGTCCTGGGAGGCGGTGTAACGCACCACCCTCACCACGCCGGTCTCGGGGTCGACCTCCAGGTCGCAGAGGTGCACCGCGAAGCCGGGTCCGGCCCCGTGGGCCTCCAGCGACCCGGTGGCTGTGAGCGGTCCGCCGGTGCGCTTGGCCTTGGCCGTGATCTCGGCCACCGACAGCGGGGCCTTCTCGCCGTCGCTGCCCGTGTAGACGGCCTGGCCGTCCATCCAGTCGATGTCGTCGACGTCGACGCCCATCATCTTGGCGGCCCGGCCCCGCAGCTCGACCACCATCCTGCGGCAGGCCTCCACCACCGCCATCCCGGTGGCGAAGGTGGCCCGGCTGCCCTCGGTGACATCGGTGAAGCCGACGGCCTCGGTGTCACCCACCACCGGGCGGATGTCGTAGACGTCGATGCCCAACTCCTCGGCGGCCATCAGCGCCATCGACGCCCGGCTGCCGCCGATGTCGGGGCTGCCGGTAACCACGGTGGCAGTGCCGTCCTCGTTGAGGTTGACGGTGGCGCTGGAGGACTCGCCGATGTTGAACCAGTAGCCCGCGGCCACGCCCCGGCCCTGGTTGGGCCCCAGCGGCGCCTTGTAGTTCGGGTGGTCGCGGACCGCCTCGAGGCATTCGACGAAGCCGATGCGGGCGAACGGGAACCCCATGGTGGACGGGTCGCCCTCGGTGACCGCGTTCTGGATCCGGAAGTCGATCGGGTCGATCCCCAGTTCCTCGGCAATCTCGTCGAGCATGGTCTCCATCGCGTATGCGGTGAGGGGTGCGGCCGGTGCCCGGTAGGCGGCCGAGCGGGCCGTGTTGATCACGACATCGAGCGCCTCGATCTCGAAGTTGGGAATCTTGTAGGACTCGAACACGGTCATGGCCCCCAGGAGTCCCCCGGGACCGGCGTAGGCGCCGTTGGTGTAGATCAGGTAGGCGTCCCCAGCCACCAGGTCGCCGTCGCTCTTCACGCCGAGCTTGATCCTGAGCTTCGTGCCCGGGGCTGGGCCTGTGGCCCGGAACACCTCGTCGCGGGTCATCACCATCTTCACGGGACGCCCCGCCTTGGCCGACAGGGCCACGGCCAGCGGCTCTAGGTAGATGGTGGTCTTGCCGCCGAAGCCGCCGCCGATCTCGGCGGGGATCACCCGGATGCGGGAGTTCTCCCAGCCGAGCAGCGTCGCGGTGGACGACCGGACGTTGAAGTGTCCCTGCGAGGAGCACCAGATCGTGGTGTGGCCGTCCTGGCCGGTGTCGGCCACGCAGGCGTGGGGCTCGATGTATCCCTGGTGGACGGGCTGGGTGGTGAACTCCCTCTCGATCACCAGGTCGGCCTCGGCGAACCCGGCGTCGAGTTCGCCGCCCGAGAATCGGGTGACGTTGCTGATGTTGGAGGGCTCCTCCGCGGGCGGGTTGGCGCCGGCGGTCATCATGTGGGCGTGCAGCAGGGGGGCGCCCGGGGCCATCGCCTGGTCGATGGTGAGCACCGCCGGCAGCACCTCGTACTCCACCTTGACCGCGGCCGCGGCCGCCTGGGCCTGGTCGCGGGTGGAGGCGGCCACCGCGGCCACCGCGTGGCCCTCGTAGAGGACCTTGTCGCGGGCGATGACGTTGATGCACATGTCGTACTGGCGGTGGCTGGGATCGACGGCCGGGAAGTCGTCGCCGGTGATCACCGCCTTGACACCATCCATGGCCTCGGCGTCCGACGTGTCGATGGACACGATCCGGGCGTGGGCGTGGGGTGAGCGCACCACGATGCCGTGGAGCTGCCCGGACATGTTGAGGTCGGCCGCGAAGCGGGCCCGGCCGGTCACCTTCTCGAGCCCGTCGTGGCGGACGGGCCGGGTGCCGACGTACTTGTAGCTGGGCTTGGACTCGGTGACGGTCACTTGGCGGCTCCTAGCTCTCGTTGATGGTCTCGGCTGCGGCCTGCACAGCGCGCACGATCTTGTCGTAGCCGGTGCAGCGGCAGAGATTGCCGGCCAGGCCGTAGCGGATCTCGGTCTCGGTGGGGTCGGGGTTGCGGTCGAGCAGCGCCTTGGCCGCCACCAGGAAGCCGGGGGTGCACACGCCGCACTGGAGGGCGGCGCCCTCCAGGAAGCACTGCTGGAGGGGATGCAGGTCGTCGCCGGTTGCCATGCCCTCCACGGTGGAGATGTTGCGGCCGTCGGCCTCGGGGGCGAGCACCAGGCACGAGCACAGCAGCCGACCGTCCATCACGATGGAGCAGGCCCCGCAGTCGCCGGTACCGCAGCCCTCCTTGGCTCCGGTGAGGCCAACCTCGTCGCGCAGGGCGTCGAGCAGGGTCTGGCCGCCGTCGCAGAGGAACTCGGCCGGGTCGCCGTTGATGGTGCAAGTGACGTGGACGCGGCTCATGACTGGTCTCCTTGCTGGGCAGCCCGCTCGGCTGCGATGGACACTGCCCGACGGGCCAGCACGCCGGCTACCTGCCGGCGGTAGGCGACGGTGCCCCGCTTGTCGTCTATGGGGTTGGTGGCGGCGGCTGCGGCCGCTTCCACCGCGCCAAGCACCTCGCCGGAGGGCAGGTTGCCGATCAGGGCAGCCTCGGCGTCGGGGACCCGCACCACGGTGGGGGCCACCGCGCCGAGCGCGATGGCAGCTGCGGCCACGTTGCCGTCACCGTCGAGGGTGATCCGGGCGGCCGCGCCCACCACCGCGATGTCCATCTCGGTGCGGGGGATGAGGCGCAGGTAGGCGTCGGCCGTGCGGGCCGGAGGCTGGTCCAACTCGAACTCCACGATGATCTCACCCGGACCGAGCGAAGTCTGACCGGGGCCGGTAGCCACGTCGGCCGCGGCCACGGTGCGCTCTCCGCCGGGTCCGGCGATCACAGCGCGGGCGTCGTTGACGATGAGGCTGGGCGGGGTGTCGGCCGCGGGCGAGGCGTTGGCCAGGTTGCCGCCCCAGCTCGAGCGGCTCTGGATCTGGTCCGATCCGATCAGGCCGCTGGCCTCGACCAGGCCGGGGAAGTCGGCCGCCAGGCCGTCGTGACCGCAGATGTCGGCGGTCGGGGCGGCGGCGCCGACGGTATAGGTCGAGCCGTTGCTGCCGATGGCGCACAGCCGGTCGATGCGCTTGAGGTCGACCATCACGGTCGGTTCGGGTCGCCCGGCACGGATCTGGGGGATCAGGTCGGTCGCGCCCGCATACACGCGGGCTGCCGGATCAGAGCCCAACAGATCCACAGCCTCGGCCACCGTTGTCGGGGAGGCATATCTCATGGCCGAGAGCATAAGGTCGTAGCCCATGGCGGACACACCCCCGGCAGTCAGCCCAACGCCTGGACCCTCAGCCAGGGGTTACGAGCCCGACGTCCCCATAGCAACGTCACCGATGTTCGACTGGCCGCCGCGCCCGGTGGCCACCCTCCGTTACCTGGTCACACCGGTGATGCTGCCCTACGGCATGTTCTGGGTGGCGCTGGCCGCAGTGTGCTGGAACTACCTCACCCCGTCGATGGAGCGGATGGCGAGCCTGCACGCCGGGTGGGTGCTCCAGATCTACGTCCGCAACGCGCTGATCCTCATCGCAACGGCGGGAACGCTGCACCTGGCGCTGTACATGAGGCGGGCCCAGCAGCAGCGCTACAAGTACAACCGGCAGTGGATGAGCACCACCAACCGCGAGTTCCTGTGGACCAACCAGACCCGCGACAACATGTTCTGGAGCCTGGTCAGCGGCGTCACCATCTGGACGGCATACGAGTCGCTGACCATGTGGTTCTACGCCAACGACTGGATCCCGTCAGTTGAGTGGTCCTCGGGGTGGCCGTACCTGTCGGTGCTGACCGTCGGGGTGTTCCTGTGGTCGGTGACCCACTTCTACCTGAACCACCGGCTGCTGCACGTGCGCTGGTTATACGACCACGCCCATTACCTGCACCACCGCAACGTGAACACCGGTCCGTGGACCGGCATCTCGATGCACCCGCTGGAGCACCTGATCTACTTCAGCGTGTTCGTGCTGTGGTGGGTGGTGCCGGCTCACCCGTTCATCGTGATCCTCGGTGGGCTGTTCCAAGGCGTGTCTCCGGCGGTGTCGCACTCGGGGTTCGAGCGCTTCGAGGTCGGCCGGCGTGGGGGGCGCACCGCGCCGGGCGCCGACTACTTCCATCACCTGCACCACCGCTACTTCGAGTGCAACTACGGCAACCGGCCCGTGCCCATCGACAAGCTGTTCGGCACGTTCCACGACGGCACGCCCGAGGCCCATGGCCGCATGCGCCAGCGCATGAGGGCCCGCCGCGGCAGCCGGGCGGGCGCCCAGTCCTGACACCCCGCCCCCGCAGTAGCGTGCGGAGCATGGACACGCTGCAGCGCTACCGGGCCCGGCTGGGGGCTTCGGTAAGCGGGCTGTTCTCTCACGGGGAGATGCCGTTGCAGCGCACCGCCGACCATCCCGGCGACCCGGGGCTGTGCGGGCCGGGTTCGGTGAGCTGGAAGGCGATCGGCGACGTGAGCGTGTTCGTGGGAGCTATCCGCGCCCTGCTGATCCAGGCCGCCCATCCCGAGGCCGTGGCCGGCGTCGACGACCACAGCCGCTACCGCGACGACCCTATGGGGCGCCTGAACCGGACCGCGTTCTACGTGACGTCGGCCACCTTCGGATCCATGCCCGAGGTGGAGGAGGCCGTCGACCGGGTCCGGGCCGCCCACCAGGGCGTGAGCGGCACTTCGCACCGCGGCATGGCCTACGACGCCGCGATGCCCGAACTGGCCGCATGGGTGCACAACACCCTCACCGAGTCGTTCCTTACGTCGTACCGGGAGTTCGGCCCGGGGCTCACCGAGGCCGAGGCCGACCGCTTCGTGGTCGAGCAGTCCCGAGTGGGGGCCATGCTTGGGGCCGCTCCCCTGCCCCAGACTGCTGTTGAGTTGCACGCCTGGGTCCGTAACAACCCGGCGCTGGCGCCCAGCCCTGGCATGCGGGCCGCGGTGGACTTCCTGCGACAGCCGCCCCTGCCCGCCCGCCAGCGGGTCGGCTATGACGTGCTGATGCACGGAGCGATCAGCACCATGCCCCCCGAGCTGACCAACGTGCTCGGCCTGAAGGCCCGCCCCGGCGCCCGCATGTGCGCAGCCGCGCTGTTGCGGTTCCTGCGCTGGGGTCTGCGCAACAGCCCGTCGTGGCGGGCCGCGCTGGACCGCTGCGGGGCCGTCTACGACCCCGCAAAGTTCCGGGAGATGCCCCGGCCGTGACCACCGAACCCGGCACCGATTCGCAGGCTGCCGGCCCCAGTGATCCGACGGACGGCGGGGAGGACGAGAGCTTCTCCGCGGGGATAAGCCTGAAGGGACCGCTGCGAGAGGCGATGTCGGCGCCGCCGACGGTGTATGAGATCGTGGGCGGCCAGCGCTTCTTCGACGAGCTGGTGGACCGGTTCTACGATGCGGTCGAGGACGACCCGCTGCTGCGGCCGATGTACCCGAGGGATATGGGGCCGTCCCGGCGGCGCCTGGCCGGGTTCCTGGCCCAGTACTGGGGTGGTCCCCCGCACTACAGCGAGGAGCGGGGCCATCCCCGGCTGCGGATGCGGCACTTCCCCTTCGCCATCGGACAGGCCGAGCGGGACGCGTGGATGGTCCACATGACGGCGTCGCTCGACGCGGCCGCCATGGCCGACGGCACCGGCCGCCCGCTGCCAGCCGAGATCCGGGCCGCCATGTTCGACCACTTCGACAACGCAGCCACCCACCTCGTCAACCAGCCATCGGCCTAGCCCAACCGCCGCCAGCCGCTCTGTGTGCAGAAGCCCGGCGTATGCACGGGAAAGTGCACACAGACCGTGACGGGCAGGACGTCAGCCGGACGGAGGGGTTAGCAGGTGGCGGCCACCGAAGGACTTGGGCACATGGATACGGCCCTCGTGCTGTACTAGGTCGCCGTGGACCCACACGGCGTCGATGCCGTCGGGCGGGATCAGCGGGTCCTCGTAGCTGTTGCGCTCGGTGACGCCGTCCCAGTCGAACAGCACCACCGAAGCGTCGGCACCCTCCCTCAGCACCGGGCTCGGCAGGCCCATGAACTCGCATGGCAGCACGGCCAGCCGGTGCACGATCTCGGCCACACCGATGCCCAGCTCCCGGGCCATGCGAAGGGCCTTGGGGAAGGACCCGATGGATCGGGGATGGGGCTTCTGGCCCGGACCGGGCATTAGCCCGTCGGTGCACAGCGCCATGTTCGGGCGCCGGAAGAACTTCTCCACGGTGGCCTCGTTGCCGTAGTGGCTGATGATGGACACCTCTCCCCGGTTGTGGAGGAAGAAGTCGCACACCGCGTCGTGGGCCTCAACCGAGGCCATGTCGGTCACCCCCGCGGCCAGCACCACGTCCGAGAAGCGCTTGCCCAGGAACTCGTCGCCCACGCCGTCGAGCACCCCCGCGATCTGAACGCCCTCCAGGCCGCCGCAGAACGCCACGAAGTTGTCCCAACCCGAGCCGTCGCCGTAGATCTTCTCGAAGGCGAACCGGCGCACGTCGTCGTCGCTCAGCCGGGCCATGAACTCGGCCCGGGTTCCGGCCCGCACCTCCGGCGGGAACAGCGCGTCAGCGGTGGTGCTGCCCGCGGTGTAGGGGTACATGTTTCCCATCGTGGGGATCGAGCCGGCGGCGTCGCTCAGCCGGCTGGCCACGTCGCCGTACCGGTCCCAGTTGCGACGCCCGGCGATCTTGGAGTGCTCGCTGCAGTAGCCCCCGCCGCCCTCCACCGCGGCGGTTATCACCTCGTCGAGAGCCTCGATGATGTCGTCGCTCTCCGAGCGCAGGTGCGGGTACAGCGCGCCCGGCTTGACCTCGTTGAAGGCCCGCACCAGGGAGGTGATCTCACGCTGATCCGAGTAGACGGCCGGGTTGTAGACGAGCCCGGTGGACAGGCCGAGGCACCATGGCGCCTCGCGCCGCACGACATCCGCCATGGCCCGGATCTGCTCGTCGTCGGCGACCCGGTCGAGGTTGCCCATGACGGTGCGCCGGACCGCGCTGTGGCCCAGGTGCATACCCAGGTCGGTGACAGAGCGCCCCCGGTGCCAGGCCATGAACTCCTCCACCGTCGACCACGGCCAGTCGAGACCGCCGGCGGGATCGTCGCCCTCCGGGTCGCCCGGCGGGCCGGCCATGCCGTCGAGAGGAACGAGCTGGGCCGCGTACTCGGCCCGCTGGTCCGGCACCACCGGTGCCGGCGAGAGGCCGTCCACGCCGCAGATGCGCTTGGTGACCCCGCCGCGCACCGCCATCTCGCAGCTGATGGGGATGCCGTTCTCGCCGACGCGGGTGCCGGCCAGCGCGCCATGGTTGTGGGTGTCGACGAACCCGGGGGCGAGGACCCGGCCGCCCGCGTCGATCGTGCGCTCCGCTCCGGCTGCCGCGCTGGGCGGAACCTCACCCAGATGGGTGATGACGTCGCCGTCGATGAGCGCGTCGCCGCGGTAGGGCTCCGTCGCCCCGTCGCCGGTGACGATCAGCGCATCGGTGATCAACTGACGCACGGCCTCACCGTATCGGTACCCGCCCGTGCATCGAGACGGCCGGCGGCTCCGATGGGTGGCCGGGCATTCCGACGGTCTAAGCCTTGCGAACCCCGGTGAGGGTGAAGGTGCCCACGGAGCCCGAGAATGACCCGGAGAGGGTGTCGCCCTCAACGGTGGCGGCGACAGCCAGCTCGAACTCTCCCATCGGCATCTGGACCGTGACCGTGAACGTAACATCGTCACCGTCGTAGACGACGTCATGGACTTCGACGGTCCCAAAATCGAGCGTGATCAGGGCAGTTCCATCGGCGTTTAGCACCGCCTCGGGTGTCAACTCGCCTATGGGGGTCACGAAGTTCAGGATCCATGTGCCCACTGCGGCAGGTGTCTTGCTCATCGAGCCGTCCTTTCTGGCAACCGGATGATTGTACGCCGCCGCGCCGGCCGGCCAGCCGCACCGATACGAGACCGTCGCGGGTGGTACCTCACCGGACCGCGGCGACATGATGGGCGACGGCCCGGCGCCGCGCGGTAGCCGGAGACGAAGGGAGCGGACGCCCGTGAACGAGCGCATTTCCGATGCGGAGCTGATGGACCCCGTGTTCCTGGAGCGCTGGTCGCCACGCTCCTTCAGCGACGAGCCGATGACCGACGGCGAGCTGGCCGCCCTCTTCGAGGCAGCCCGCTGGTCGCCGTCGTGCTTCAACAACCAGCCTTGGTACTACGTCTACGAGACGGACGGGGAGGGCCGCCAGGCGATCCTGGACACCTTCCTGGAGCGCAACCGCCAGTGGGCGCAGCGGGCCCCGCTCGTGGGGCTGGTGATCGCCCGCTCGACCCTGGAGGGCCACCTGGCCCGGAGCCGCGACTTCGATGCTGGCGCGGCCGCCATGGCCATGGTCATCCAGGCCACGATGTTGGGCCTCAGCGCGCACCTGATGGTCGGGATCGATGTGGACGCAGCCCACAAGCTGATCGGCCTCGACCCGGACGTCGGCAAGGTCGTGTGCGGCTTCGTCATCGGCCGCCGTGGCGACCCGAGTGCCCTTCCCGACCCGCTCCGGGAGCGGGAGCGGCCCAGTGATCGCAAGCCGGCGTCGGCGTTCGCGTTCAAGGGCACCCGCCTCCAACTCCCGGACGGACCGAGTCCGGTCGCTGGCTAGGCTGACCGGTCGGTGAGGCTGTTCTCACACCGCAAGCGGCCGGTCCATCTCGGGCCGTACCCGCTGGAGCGCCTGCCGCGCCTCGACACAGCCGACACGCCGCCTCCGGGCTTGGGCACCAGGCCGCTGCCGCCCCGGCCGGGGGAGGTCGAACCGGCCGGTCCCCGATCCGCGCTGCACGCCTACCAGCTCTACCTCGACATGTTCCGCGTCCAGCGCCACGGCGATGTCGCGCCTGAGGCGCCGACCCCGGCCGACCCGGTCGAGGTCGCCAACAACCTCAAGGGCGGGCTCTACTTCCTCGACGCCGACATGGTTGGCTGCGGGCTGATCGGTGACGACGCCTGGACCGGCGAGCGGCGAAACCACCGCTACGCGGTCGTCACCCTCATCGCCTTCAGCCGCAAGCTCGCCAGGGACTGCCCCGGCGACGCCTGGATCGACGGCACCCGCCAAGTCAACGCCGACCTGCGGGCGGCCGAGCTGGCGGTGATCACCGCCTCCTACATCCGCAACCTCGGCCACGACGCCGTCGCCCACACGCCGGGCAGCACCGACCTCGACATCGACCGGGTGGCGCTTCAGGCGGGTCTGGTGGAGGTGCGGGGAAGGCAGCTGAGGGCCCCCTACTTCAAGGGCGGTTTCGCGCTGTCGGTGGTGAGCACCGACTGGGATCTCGCCCCCGACCGGCCGCTGGCCCGGCGCGGTCCGCTGGCCGCGCTGCGCAGCACTCGCGGTCCGGGGTGGTTGCTGGGCCGGGGAGGCACCCGGGCCGGCATCGGCCGCCTCAACGGCGACCACCGTCCCCTGCACATGGGCCGCTACCCGATGGAGCGCATCAAGCGGGTCGACAAGCCCACCACGCTGATCATCGAGGACGAGGTGCCCAGAGTGCCGGTGCGAGCCGGTGGCTTCCCGCGGGCGGCCAACGGCGACATGGGCCCCAAGTTCCTCGCCGACGTGAAGGTGTTCGCCTGGAAGACGCCCCAGGCGCAGGCCTACGTGCATCAGATCGACGCCATGGTCCCCTACCAGGACGGCGAGGTGTCGCCCGGACCCGGGGCCGATACCGGCTGCGGCGACCCCGACGGGAACGCGGCCGCCCTCAAAGCGCTGGCCTACCACCTGGGCGGCGACATGGCGGGCGTGTGCCGGGTGCCGACCTACGCCTGGTACTCCCACCGCAAGGACGGCTCCGTCGTGGAGCCCTATCACTCCAACGCGCTGGTGATCCTGCTCGACCAGGGCTACGAGACGATGGAGGGCGCCAGCGGCGACGACTGGGTGAGCGGCGCCCAGTCGATGCGGGCCTACATGAGGGGCGCCCAGATCGCCGGGATCATCGCCGCCCACCTCCGCTCACTCGGCTACAGCGCCCGCAGCCACACCAACAGCGACTCCGACGTGCTGCACATCCCGCTGGTGCTGCATGCCGGGCTGGGCGAGCTGAGCCGCATCGGCGAGTTGGTGCTCAACCCGTTCGTGGGCCCGAGGTTCAAGTCGGTGGTGGTCACCACCGACATGCCGGTCACGCCCGACCGCCACATCGACTTCGGCCTTCAGGACTTCTGCTCCAAGTGCACCAAGTGCGCCCGGGAGTGCCCTTGCGCGGCCATCCCCTTCGGCGACAAGGTCATGTTCAACGGCGCCGAGATGTGGAAGCCCGACGTCGAGCGGTGCACCAAGTACCGGCTGGGCAACCTGCGGGGTTCGGCCTGCGGCCGCTGCATGAAGACCTGCCCGTTCAACATCGAGGGCGTGCTGGCCGAGCGGACCCTGCTGTGGGCCGCCATCAAGTTGCCGTTCACCCGCCGCTGGCTGTCCCGCCTCGACGACAGGGTCGGCAACGGCTCCATCAACCCGATCAAGAAGTGGTGGTGGGACCTGGAGTGGCGCGACGGCCGGACCATCGTGCCGCCCAAGGGCACCAACGCCCGCAACCTGGACCCCGACGGCGACAAGGTGGCCGCCCGCCAGCAGATCGCGCTCTACACCGCCGACATGCTCCCGCCCGGTGACGCCGTCGGCGTGCCGGTCAAGCTCGTTCGCAAGGAGGCTCTGGTGCGCGCCGCGGAAGCCGAGACGCCGGCCCAGGCACGAACCCGAGTCGGGCGCGGCTAGCCGCGACCTGAGTTCAACTGAGCGTCAGGGCGAACATGGTGACGTCGCGGGCTGAGGCGGCGTAGACCTCCGGCATGGCGCTCGGCATCAGCAGGTCGCCCGCGTGGCAGGTTCCGTTTACGGTGCGGCCGTACGTGGGCACGCCCGCCTGCACCAGCTTGCGGTAGTAGTCGAGCCCCTCGTCCCGCAGCGGGTCGAGTTCGTTGACCGACACCACATGGGGAGGCATGCCCCTCAGATCGTCCACCGAGGCGTGCCAGGGCCACGCCAGCGGGTTGGTCAGGTTGGCTCCGCCCGGGTCGTAGGCCTCCACGAAGTACCCCATCAGGTCGCTGGCCAGGAAGTAGCCGTCGTTCTCGTGCAGTGACGCCAGGTCCGCAGGCGGGCTGGCGTAGGTGCCGGAGATGTACGGGCACTGGGCGAACACCCCGTCGATCATGTCGAGGCGGCCGTCCTGGCCGGCCTTCAACGATGTGGCCAGCGTGAGGTTGCCTCCGCCGGACTCGCCCGACACCACCAGCTTCGACACCCCGAGGTCGTCCCGGTGAGCGTGCATCCATTCCAGCGCCGAGGTGCAGTCGTTGAGAGCCGCCGGGAACGGGTGGCTGCCGAGCACGCCCGCGGCGTTGCGGAACTCCACCCCGACCACGACCAGGCTCCGGGCCAGTTCGTCGCGCCAGCGCCGGTAGTTGAGGTCGGCCGCGGTGAGGATCACCATGCCGCCGCCGTGGATGTGCAGGACCCCAGGGCGGGGGCCGGTGTCGCCGGTCGGGCGATGGATGTACAGGGTTATCTCGTTGCCGTCGACGCCGGTGATGACCTCGGTGCTCGACTCCACGCCCTCGACCGGTGCGAGCGGCTCGAACAGGCCGTCGAAGACCTGCTGGAAGCCGGGCTCGCCCAGCGCCGCCAGGGCCCGGATGTCCTCCAGCGACGAGTCGGCGCTCAGCGGCACAGGGTCGGCCCGCCCGGCCAAGCCGAGCGGCTCCAGCACCGCCACCATGCGGGGGTCGGAGCGAGGGTCCGAGGCCAGGGTCATGTCGGGGTCGCCCAGCCGTCCGGGGAGGCTGGGCCTCACAGTCGTCATCGTGTCCGTCATCGTCGTCTCCCTTCCGGACTCGGCCGGCCCGAGGTGGGCCGAACCCTAACCCGCCAGCACGTGGCACGACGGCGGGAGCAGGGGCACCGGGCCCGTAGCGGGTTGTGGACGGCACTCGGGGCAGACTCCCCGCCGTGAATGGCCCGGAAGACCGGATGGGGCGCAAGGAGTTCATCCTGTACGTGGCGCTGCTGAGCGCCATGGTCGCCCTGGCTATCGACATGCTGTTGCCCGCCTTCGAACAGATGCGGGCCGCGTTCGGTCTCCCGGAGGACTCCACCAGCCTGGCCCTGACGATGACCCTGTTCTTCATGGGCGTGGCCGTGGGGACACTCTTCTACGGACCGATCTCCGACGCGGTCGGGCGCAAACGGGTCGTGCTGGCCAGCACGGTCATGTACTCGGTGGCTGCCATGGTGGCCGCACTGGCGCCGTCGTTGCCGGTCGTGTACGCCAGCCGCTTCGCCTGGGGGCTGGCCGCCGCCGGGCCGCGCACCCTGTCCCAGACCATCGTCCGGGACCGCTTCACCGGCACAGCCATGGCCCGCGTCATGACCCTGGTCCAGGCCGTGTTCTTCATCGGGCCGATCGTGGCCCCGGTCATCGGGAAGGGCCTGGTGGAGTTCGGCTCGTGGCGCTGGGTGATGGCCTTCGGGGTGTTCACCGGGCTGGTCGCACTCGTGTGGTCAGTGCGCCTGGCCGAGAGCCTCGCTCCGGAGGACCGCCGGCCGTTGCGGCTCGGCGCCGTGCTCGTCGGCTTCCGCACCGTGCTCCGCAACCGCACCGCCACCGGCTACATGCTGGCCAACACCTTCGTGTTCGCAGCGTTCTACTCGTTCCTGGCCAGCACCGAGCTGATCTTCTCGGCCGTGTACGGCCAGCCGGAGTGGTTCGTGCCGTACTTCACCGCCATGAGCGTGGCCGCGGCGCTCACGGCCGTGGGCGTCAATCGGGTGCTGCGCTCGTTCGAGGCCCGGCGGGTGGCGCTCGGCGCCGGGGTGGCCTACTCGGCGATGTCGGCGGTGCTGCTGGGCGTCGCCGTCGCCGGCAACGGCGTCCCTCCCCTCCTGATCTGGCTGGTGCTGTTCAGCCTCGCCAACTGCTGCCACACGGCGTTCTTCCCGACCTGCATCAGCCTCTCCCTGGAACCGATGGGAAGGCTCGCGGGCACGGCCTCGTCGGTGATCGTCTTCAGCACCTCGATGCTGGGGGCGCTGCTGGCCTCCTTCACCGACCGGGCCATCGAGGACACCGTCATGCCGATCAGCATCGCCTACCTCGGCTACAGCCTGATCGCGCTGGGCTGCCAGTTCTGGGCACGAGGCGGCTCATCAAGATAGGCACGCCGTTGCCTAGCATGGCCGGCGGAGGAGGCGTCAGAGATGACCGGAATCGGGTTCGACCACGGGCTGGCCGAGATCGGCGACGGGATCTGGGCGTACCTGCAGCCCGACGGCGGCTGGGGATGGAGCAACGCGGGCCTCGTCGCCGGGGACGGCAGGTCGCTGCTGGTCGACACGCTGTTCGACCTGCCGTTGACCCGGGCGATGTTGGACAGCATGGACGCCATCACGGCCACCCGGCCTATCGAGACGCTGGTCAACACCCACGCCAACGGCGACCACTGCTACGGCAACCAGCTCGTCGAGGGCGCCGAGATCGTGGCCACCGAGGCCTGCCTCGAGGAGTTCTCGGAGGTGCCGGCGGCGGCTCTGAAGGCAATGGTGGCTGCCGACTTCGGCGATCCGGTCGTGAACGACTACATGCGGGCCGCGTTCGGCTCCTTCGACTTCGGCGGCATCGTCGCCACTCCTCCGACCAGGGTGTTCTCGGGCCGGCTGGACCTGACCGTCGGCGGGCGCGAGGTGGAGCTGATCGATGTGGGGCCGGCCCACACGCGAGGTGATCTGCTGGTCCACGTGCCCGACGCCCGCACAGTCTTCACGGGGGACATCCTGTTCATCCACGGCACGCCCATCGTCTGGGAGGGCCCGGTCGACAACTGGGTCCGGGCCTGCGACCTGATCCTCGGACTCGATGTTGAAGTGGTGGTGCCGGGCCATGGGCCGGTGGTCGACAAGCGTGGCGCGGCGATGGTCCGGGACTACCTGACCTTCGTGCAGCGGGAGGCGACCCAGCGTCGAGATTCGGGAATGGCGGCCGCGGACGCCGCCCGTGACATCGACTTGGGCGACTTCGGCGAGTGGATCGACAGCGAGCGGCTGGTCGTGAACGTGCACGCCGTCTACGCCAATCTGGACCCCACGTACGTCCGGCCGGCCCTGCCGCAACTCGCGAGCGAGATGGCGCATCTGGCTCAGCGCTGAGCGTTCTACCGACCGGAGCCGGCCGGGGTCACTGCTGTTGCTGGCTCTGCTGGTGCCGCCAGTTGGGGGCCGGCGGCGCGGCGACCTCGGCCCGGGCGGAGCCCGGGCCGTCCACCGGGCTCAACTGCCCGTCGACCTGCCTTCCGATCACCACCTCGGCGTCGACCTCCGCGGTTCCCGATCCGGTGAAGGCGCCCCGCACCGGCGGCACGTCGCCATAGTCGCGCCCGCGGCCGATGACGACGTGGCGCTCACCGACTGCGCCTCCGTTAGTCGGGTCGAGGGCCCACCAACCCCATCCGGGCAGGGCCGCCTCAATCCAGGCGTGGGTCTGCACGCTCACCACATCGGAGTCCTCGGCGTCCAGCACGGTCTCGTCCGCCGCGAACAGATAGCCCGACACGTAGCGGGCGGGGATTCCCGCGCTGCGCAGCATCCCGGTCGCCAGATGGGCGAAGTCCTGGCACACACCCGCACCGCCCTGGAGCACCTCGGTGAGGGTGACGCCGATGTCGGTGACGCCCTGGCGGTAGGCCAGAGCCCCCCTGACGTCGGCCACCACCGCCTCGACCATGCCTTGAACCGCCGACTCCCCCGCCACTGCCGACGCGGCCCGCTGCTCGACAGTGCCGCTACTGGCCCACTGCACATGCTGGGACGGGGTCAGGAACTCGAGGTGGGCGATCTGGAAGTCGGGGTCTTCCAGCAGGGCGGCGGCCACGGCTTCGCCCGGCACCGGGCGCGGCTCGGTCTCCACCGTGGCCTCGGCCAGCAGCTCCAGCTCGGTGTGGGGCGTCCGGATGCCGAGGTGTTCGACGGTGGTCCCCCAGTAGTCGGACAGCGCGAGAACCTGAAGCTCCGGGCGCGACGTCAACCGGTAGGACAGCACCTGCTGGTGCTCGTCGTGGAGGGGCCGCACCCGCACCTCGTTCTGCGACTCGGTCACCGCCTCCGAGTAGCGGAAGTGCATCCGGTACGCGATCCCGAGCCTCATCGCTCTGCTCCCTCTGGCGCTGCGCCGGGGCGGATGTACTGGGAGCGCACAGTGGCCATGGCCAGCGGCGGCACGATGCCGGTGTGCACGTCGCTGGCCAGCTCCAGGAACTGTGCCAGGAAGTCCTGCAAGGTCGGCACGGGCGCGGCGGCTATGGCCTCCTCAATCTCGCCGAGTTCCAGGCGTGCTCGCAGCAGGGCGGCTTTGCGGCGGGGGCGGTCCAGGGCCGCGGCCGTGGAAGCCAGGCCGGTGAGGCAGTCCTCGGCCCGGTCGAGACACGACAACACCGAGCGGGGCAGGTCGGCGGCGTGCAGCAGGTAGCGCACCACACTGTCGAAGTCGGGGGCGTTGCCGTGCTGGCGATGGTAGGCCTGAAGTGAGCTGGTAAGGCGAAGCATCCGGGTGGCGTCCATCACGCCGCGGGAACCGGCGTGGCTCGCCTCGAGCAGGCCCACGGTGAAGATCGACCGTTCCAGCATCCGCCCGAGGACTGCGAAGGCATGGCCCTCATCGCGCCTCATACCCTCGTTCAGGATGCCCGAGATGGCCAGGCAGGCCCGGCGGACCATCAGCAGGACCTCATGGAGCCCGCCCGCCGCGGCGTTGGCATGACCCAGGAACGGGAACCGCAGGAACAGGCCGTTGGCCTCCTCCCACAGCTCTATCGGAATGCGGTCCCTGACCGTTCGCAGGTTCTCGCGCACCGCTACCACGGCCGACACAACCGAGCCCGGGTTGTCGGTGTCCGAGAGCAGGAAGGCGATCAGCTGCGGCTGGCTCTCCAGCGGCCCCACCGCCTCCAGTTCCTCCTGAAGGCCAAGGGTCCTCACCAGCATCTCGCCCTCGGCGGTGGCCTCGCCCGTGCGCAGATGGGTGATCGAGTTGGCCGCGTAGTTCAGGCACCTGGACGTGTTCTCCGCCCGCTCCAGGTAGCGGCCCGCCCACAGCAGCGACTCGGCGTGCCGGGCCAGGATCACGGTGCCGCCCTGAACATGAATGGGACTGCTGGAGTCATGGCGTGCCGGGCGTCATGGCGGGCCGGAAGTCATGACGTCTCGGGGGCCAGGATCCAGGTGTCCTTGGAGCCGCCGCCCTGGGAGGAGTTGACGATCAGCGACCCGCGCCTCATGGCCACCCGGGTGAGCCCGCCGGGGAACACCTGCGTCCGCTCGCCGGTCAGTACAAACGGCCGCAGGTCTAGATGCCGGGGCTCGAGGCGGTCCCCGGCCAGCGAGGGCACCGTGGACAGCTGCACCAGCTCCTGGACGATCCAGTTGCGGGGATCGGCCTCGATGGTGGCCCGGGCCTCGTCGAGCTCCTGCCCGGTGGCGTGGGGACCGATCAGCACCCCGTAGCCTCCGGACTCGCCGACCGGCTTGGCCACCAGCTCGCCCAGCCTGGCCAAGGCGTCGGCGCGCTGGTCGGGATCCCACATCATGTAGGTGGGTACGTTGTCGATGATCGGCTCCTCGTCGAGGTAATACCGGATCAGCTCGGGCACGTAGGGATAGACGCCCTTGTCGTCGACGACGCCGTTGCCGAGCGCGTTGCACACCGTCACGGTGCCTGCCCGCAGCGCGCTGAGCAGCCCCGGCACGCCCAGCGTCGAGTCAGGCCTGAAGGCCACCGGGTCGAGGAAGTTGTCGTCGATGCGCCGGTAGATCACGTCCACCTTGACCAGCCCCTCGATGGTGCGGGAGTAGACGGTGTGGTCGTCGACCACCAGGTCGCGGCCCTCCACCAGCTCGACCCCCATCGAGCGGGCCAGGAAGGCGTGCTCGAAGTAGGCCGAGTTGAAGATGCCCGGGGTCAGCACCACGATGTGCGGGGAGTCCCGACCGTCGGGCGCCATCGATTCCAGCGTCGAGCGGAGCATTCTGCCGTACTGCTCGGTGGGCTCCACCGGATGGTCGTAGAACAGCCAGCTGCACGCCTTGGCCATGGCCGCCCGGTTCTCGATCACATAGGAGATGCCGCTGGGGCTGCGCAGATTGTCCTCAAGGACGCGGTAGCGGCCATCAGCCGCCCGGACCACGTCGATCCCGGCGATGTTGCAGTGAGCGGAATGGGGGACCCGGATGCCCATGGCGTTGCGCTCGAAGCCCTGCGACGACACGACCAGCCACCGGGGCACCACGCCGTCCTCGATGGCCTGACCGCCGCCGTTGTACAGGTCGGCCAGGAAGCAGTTGAGAGCGGCGACCCTCTGGCTCAGCCCCCGGGACAGCTCGTCCCATTCGGCTGCGGCGATGATCCGGGGGAACAGGTCCATGGGCCAGATGCGCTCGGTTCCCTCCTCCTCGCTGTAGACGGTGAAGGTGATCCCCTGGCGGCGGAACTCGTCGGCGACGAGGTTCTCGAGTCGCTTCACCTCGTCGATGTCGAGCTCGCGGAACCGCTCGACTATCCGGAGGTAGGGGCCCCTGACCGCTCCGTCGGCGTCGAACGCCTCGTCGAACGCAGTGCCCGGCCGGTACCGATCCAGCAGCCCGCTCGCTTGTTGACGGGACGGCTCACCCACGGCCGGCCATCGTAGATCACGGCCCGGGACGGCCCCGAGCGCGGGACCGTGGCGGGCCGATCAGCCCGCGGCCTTGGCCTGCTCGAAGATCACCTTCTTGAGGACGTCGTTGGCTGAGAATCGCCCGATCGGTCCGGTCGAGTAGACCGCATTGACGATGGCGCCCGAAGGATCCACCAACCAGCCGGTGGCGTGCAGGAAGGTGCGATCACCCTCCTGGATGAACGCGCCGGTGGATCGGGCCACGGCCGGCGCATCCAGCCCGGCAACCGCCTTCACGTAGCCCAGCCGGAGCCCGGCGGCGAGCTCGGCGGTGCGCTCGACGCTGTCCACCGAGCCGGCGACTACCCGGACGCCCAGGTTCTTCAGCAGGTTCGCGCTGTGGTCGAAGTCAACCAACTGTTGACGGCAGTACGGTCACCAGTGGCCCCGGTACAGCAGGACCGCACCCCAGGAGTCGGCCACCAGGTCGGCGACATTGACGCGGTTCCCGTCGAGGTCCTCGGCCGCGATAGCGGGCAATCGGTCTCCGTTGTTGAGCACGGCTCCTCCCCGGTGTGGATGCGGCCGCGGTTGGCGGCCGGGACAAGACGCTAGCGACCGCAGCCCGAGCCGGACCGCTCCGGCAACCGGCCGCCGGGAGAGGTCCCGCCCAGTGGGACGGGTAACTTGCGCTCCATGAACCTTGAAGTGCACGAGTCGGTCCTGGAGACGGTGAGCGACGGCGAGCCTCTGGCTGTGCCCCGCATGCGGCCCGGTGACGGGGGGTCGTACCCGCTGATCGTGATGTTCATGGACAAGCCCGGCATCCGGGAGGCCCTGCGCGCCTTCGGCAGGCGCCTCGCCTCCAACGGCTACGACGTGATCCTGCCGGACCTCTACCACCGCCACGGGCGAATGATCGGCTACGGCCCGGCCGAGGCGGCCGCCGACCCGGGCGCTCAGGACCACATGATGATGCTGTTGAGGTCGCTCACCGACGAGGGCATCCAGAACGACCTAGACGCCGCCCTGGGCGCAGCGGCGGCCGACCGGCCGCCAGGGTCTCTGGAGCCGGCAGGATGCATCGGTTTCTGCCTCGGGGCTCGGGCCGTGTTCCGGGCCATGATGCGCCTGCCCGGCCAATTCACCGCTGGTGCGATGTGGCATCCGTCTTTCCTTGTGGACGGCGAGCCCGACTCCCCCCACCTCACCGCCGGCCAGTTGGCCGGCTCGCTCTACGTGGGCTTCGGCGAGGCCGACCGGATGATGAGCGTGGCCAGCATGAGACCGTTCATCGAGGCGGTGTCCGCTCTGGGCGACCGAGCCGTCGTCGACATCCTGCCCGGCGCGGACCACGCCTACACCTGGCCCGACGCGCACACGTACAACGAAGCCGCCGCGGCGCAGGCCTGGTCTCAGACGCTGACACTCTTCGGCAACGTGCTGGGAGCGCCCCAAACCTGAGGCCCGTTCCGCCTCGGCGAACTGGCAGCGTCTTGCACGCATAGCGAGCATTTCACTGCCAATTCCGGGATGATATGAGCCGTGGTTGACCCCTCCGTCAAGTACCAGACTGTCGACGACCTGCGGCGGCGGGCCCGGCGCCGCACTCCCCGCTTCGCCTGGGAGTACCTCGACAGCGGGGAGGGCTCCGAGCGGGCCAGGGACCGCAACGCCGAGTCCCTGCAGCGGGTGCTGCTGACCCCGCGGTTCCTCAAGGGCTTGCTGGAGCCCGATGTCAGCACCGAGCTATTCGGGGTCCGGTACTCGCTGCCAGTGGGGATCGCTCCCATGGGCCTCACCGGGCTGATGTGGCCCGACGCCGACACCGCCCTGGCCGACACCGCGGCCCGCTGCGGCATCCCCCTCGTGGCCAGCACCGTGAACACGGCCGACGTCTCTGTGCTGGGGCCGCGAACGCAAGGCATGGGCTGGTTCCAGCTCTACCCTCCGAGGGACACCGACGTCCGGGAAGACCTGCTGGGTCGAGCCCATCGGGCCGGGTTCAGCGTCTTGGTGGTCACCGCCGACGTCCCGGCCCGGGCCCGCAGGGAACGCCAGACACGCGAGCGGGTCTCGATGCCGCCCCGGATCACACCCCGCCACGTGACCCAGGCCGCGCTGAGGCCGGCCTGGACCCTCGGGCTGCTGCGCAACGGCATTCCCCGGTTCCACACTCTGGAGCACTACGTGGACCGGGCGACGCTCCGGGAGCTGGCCGGCTTCGTGGGCGCCAGCCTGGGCGGTACCCTGTCGTGGGACTACCTGGCTGAGACCTGCGAGCAGTGGCCCGGCCCGGTCGTGGTCAAGGGGATCCTGCACCCCGACGACGCGGCCCGCTGCGCGGACACCGGCGCCGACGCGGTGGTGGTGTCCAACCACGGAGGGCGCCAGCTCGACGCCGCCCCGGCCGCCATCGAGGCCCTGGGACCGGTCGTCGACCGCATCGGGGGCCGGGTGCCGGTGCTGTTCGACGGCGGCATCCGCAGCGGCCTCGACATCGCCCGGGCGCTGGCTCTCGGCGCCGACTTCACCTTCACGGGGCGGTCGTTCATGTTCGGCCTATGCGCCCTGGGATCCCGGGGCGCCGACTTCGTGGCGTCCATGTTCGAGCAGCAGTTGACCAGCGTCATGCACCAGCTCGGCTGCGAGCGCCTGGCCGAGCTCCATGACCGCGACCCCCGCCTGGCGCCGTGTTGAGGTTCGCGGAGGAGATCCTCCTGCTGCTGCTTCGCGACGACGGCGGGAGATTCCTCGCAGTGCCTGGGATCGCGCTGGACAACGCGCTCGCGGGCAGCGTGCTCATGGACCTCGCATTGGAGAACCGCATCGACACCGACCCGAAGCATCTGATCCTCGTCGACCCGACGCCAGTGGGCGACAGCATCCTGGACCCGACACTGGCCGCGATCGCGGCCGGCGAGCAGCGCGACGCGAGGTACTGGGTGGCTCAGACTGCGCTGCGTGCTGCGGAGATCCGGGAGGCGGCGCTGTCCCGCCTGGTCGAGCGGGGCATCCTGGAGCGCCACGAGGGGCGCTTCCTATGGGTGTTCCGCTCCCGACGCTACCCCGTCATCGACGGCAAGGCGGATCTCGAGGTGAAGCGGCGCATCCTGGGAGTGCTGCTCAGCGACGACATCCCCAGCCCGCGCGACATCGTGATCATCGGCCTGGCCGAGGCCTGCGACATCCTGCGGGAGCTGCTGCCCAATGGCGACTACGACCAGGCCCGAGCCCGCATTGATCAGGTTCGCAAGCTGGACCTGATCGGCCAGGCCACGTCCCACGCGATCCACGACATCGAGACGTGGCTCGCAGCGGGACGGGCATAAGGGGACTGAGACCGTCTGGCTCCGGTTGGAGAGCGCACGACGCGGTAGCGTTCAGTGCGCCGATGAGCGTCACGCCGACACCGGAGGAGACCGCCGCACAGCTGGTGCGAGCCGGCGTCGGGAAGGCCCGCGCCATGATGGCGTCCACCGTCGTGCTGGCCGTAATGGCCGGGGCGTTCGTGGGGCTGGGCGCGATGCTGACCAGCACGATCGCGGCGCAGTCGACGCTGGGAACCGGGCCTACCCGGCTCCTCATGGGACTGGGCCTGACGATGGGCCTGTTCTTCGTGGTGGTCACCGGCGCCGAGCTGTTCACCGGCAACAACCTGATGGTGATGGGCGTCCTCAGCCGCACGATCCTGGCGAGGGAGCTGGCCCGCAACTGGGCGCTGGTCTACGTGGGCAACCTGATCGGCGCCCTCGTCATCGTGCTGCTGGTCTTCTACGGCCGCTGGTGGGAGCAGGGGGACTTCTCGTTCTCGGAGTTCTCGGTGACATCGGCCGACGGCAAGGTGAACCTCCCGTTCGGGATCGCCTTCCTGCGAGGCATCGTGGCCAACATGCTGGTGTGCCTGGGCGTGTGGATGGCCACGGCGGGTCGCACGGTCACCGACAAGCTGCTGGCGGTGTTCCTACCGGTCACGGCCTTCGTCGCGGGCGGCTTCGAGCACTCGGTAGCCAACATGTTCTTCCTGCCGTTCGGGGCGCTCGTCGCGACGGACCCCGACGCCCTAGCCGCGGCCGGTCTCACAGCCGCCGACGTCAGCCGGCTGGACATCGCCGGGATCGCCCAGAACCTGGTGGCCGTCACGCTGGGCAACATCGTCGGCGGCGTCCTAGTCGGCCTGGCCGACTGGACCGTCCACCTGCGCCGCCGCGCCGTAGCCGCCGCCGCAGCAGCAAGAGGCGACAACGCCAGCTGGGAACCCGATCCCTAGAGGTTCGCTGACACGGTGCCGACGCCTTCTATTTCGGCGTGTAGTTCGTCGCCGGGGGTTAGGGGCAGCATCCCGCATAGCGAGCCGGTCATGATGGTTTCGCCTGCTTGCAGCGGGGTGCCGTACTGGCTTAGGGCGTCGGCCAGCCAGAGGACCGAGTTGAGCGGGTTGCCGAGGCAGGCGGCTCCGTTGCCGGTGGCGGCCGGATTGCCGTTGATCGTCAGCTGCATCTCCACCCGGCGCAGGTCCACCGCGCTCAACGGCACCGGGCGGGTCCCGAGCACGTAGAGGCCGCTGCCCGCATTGTCGGCGATCATGTCGAAGTTGGTGATGTCCCACCGAAGGCGGCTGTCGACGATCTCCAGCGCGGGCAGCACGTAGGCGGTGGCGCTGATCACGTCAGCCACCGTGTGCGAGCCCAGGTCCAGGTCGGCGCCGAGCACCACCGCCACCTCGACCTCGACCCGCGGCTCGATCAGTCCGGCACCGCCGACGTCGTCGCCGTCGGTGCGGCACTTGTCGGCGTACAGGACGCCCCAGACGGGCTCGTCCATGCCGAGCTGCTCCTGCACGGCCGGGTTGGTCAGACCCACCTTGTGCCCGCTGATCCGCCGGCCGGCGGCCAGCCAGTGATCGGTGTTGAGCTGCTGCACCGCATACCCGGCCTCGGGGCCGGCCGCAGCGCCCAGCAGGCCCCGCACCGGGTCGCAGGGCACCCCGGCAGTCATAGCGCCGCGCAGGCGCTCGGCCGCGGCATTCAAGACGGTGGAATCAGGTGATGCAGTCACTGCTCAGACTTCCTTGCGTGGGAGCGTTTCAACGCTATAGTGCAGAGCGTAGGTGCCGGAGCGCCTCCCTTTCCGGTTGAAGGCTTCCACTTAGGTGGCGAGGGGAGACGCTCCGGCTCTCGCATGTTACGGCCCACCTCAGGTGAATGCGACAAGACACAAAAGGTGCTGTAACAACTTGTAGATGAACGTCCGGGCTACTCGCCGTGTACGTACTGCCAGCCGAAACGGCCCTTGATGCACAGGTGGCCGCTGGTCACTGAATGGTCGGACGGGGAGGTGACCTTCACGATCCGCTCGTCCTGCACGTGCAGGTCGAGGTTGCAGCCCACGCCGCAGTAGGAGCACACCGTGCGGGTGACGGTCTGGTCCTCCGGGCGCCACTCCCCCACCTCGCGCAGGTCGTACTCGGTCTTGAACTGGAGCGCGCCGGTTGGGCACACCCCCACGCAGTTGCCGCAGTAGACGCAGGCCGAGTCGGGCAGGGTCACGTCGAACTCCGTGGAGATGCGGGCGTCGAAGCCCCGACCGGCCACCGCGATGGCGAAGGTGTGCTGGGCGTCGTCGCCGCAGGCCTCCACGCACTTGTAGCACAGCACGCACTTGGAGTAGTCCCGGATGTAGAGCTCGTCCTGGACCTTGACCGGCTCGTCCACCCGCTCGACCGGGTGATCCTCGTCGCCGTAGCGGTTCGGATCGGCGCCGTAGGCCTCCATCCACCGGTGCAGGTCGTCGGCCTGGCTCAAGTCGACACCGGAGCCCAGGAACTCGAGCACCATCCGGCGGCTGTGGCGCACCCGGGGAGTGTCGGTCTGCACGACCATTCCCTCCTCGGCGGGACGGGAGCACGACGGCACCAGGGCGCGGGACCCCTCCAGCTCCACCACGCACACCCGGCAAACGTTGACCGGGGTGAGGTTCTCGGCCCAGCACAGCGTGGGGGTGTCGATGCCGGCCTCAACGCACGCCGCGTGGATAGTGGACCCCTCGGTCACCTCCACGGGCTGCCCGTCGATGGTGATCGTGACTGCTGTCTCGGTGACGGTCGCGGCGCCGGTCATGAAGGTGCCGACGCTATCAGGCCGAGTGACAGGGCCGAGCGGACCGCGGAGGCCGCGGTATGGCCCAAGCCGCAGATCGAGGCGTCCACCATCACCTCGGCCATCTCGTCGATCAGAGCCCGGCGGGCCGGGGACAGCGACCCTCGCTTCTGCATCTGCACCAGGGTCTCGTGCTGGCGCACCGCCCCGACCCGGCACGGCACGCACTGCCCGCACGACTCGTCGCGGAAGAACTCGGCGATGCGCACAACCACATCGGTCATGTCCACCGACGTGTCGAAGGCCATCACCACTCCCGAGCCGAGGGTGGTGCCCGCGGCCCGGGTGTCCTCCAGGGTGAGGGGCAGATCCAGCGAGTCGGGGCCGACGAACGATCCGGCCGCCCCGCCCATCAGCACCGCCTGGAGCTCGCCGGTGCCGGCCACACCGCCGGCCAACTCCAGCAGGTCGCCGAGACTCGTGCCGAACGGAACCTCGTAGAGGCCGGGCCGTCCGACCTTCCCCGACAGGCACAGCAGCTTGGTGCCCGGCGAGCGCTCAGTGCCCCGGGTCCGGTAGTTCTCGGGACCGTGGAGGATGATGTCGAGCACGTTGAGCAGGGTCTCGGGGTTGTTGATGGCGGTCGGCTCGCCGAAGAGCCCGTGGGTGGTGGGGAACGGAGGCTTGTTGCGGGGTTCGCCCCGGAATCCATCCAGCGAGTTGAACAGCGCGGTCTCCTCGCCGCAGATGTAAGCGCCCGCCCCGCGCCAGATGGCGATGTCGAAGTCGTGGCCGGTGCCGGCCGCATCCGGGCCGAGCAGCCCGGCGGCCCGGGCCGCGTCGATGGCGCCCTGCAGGCGGGCGGTGGCCAGCGGGTACTCGCCCCGGATGTAGATCCAGCCGTTCTGGGCCCCGGTGGCCAGGCCGGCGATGGTCATGGTCTCGATCACCGCGAACGGGTCGTGCTCCATCACGATGCGGTCCTTGAACGTGCCCGGCTCCGACTCGTCGCAGTTGGCGACCACGTGCTTGGGCCGGCCGGTCTCGGCGGCCACGGCCCTCCACTTCACTCCGGTCGGGAAGGCGGCTCCGCCCCGTCCCGACAGCCCTGCGGCGGCGACCGCCTCCAGCACCGCCTCGGCTCCCATATCGCCGGCCCGCCGCAGGGCCTCGTAGCCGCCGTGAGCCATGTAGGACTCCAGCGACTCGGGGTCGGCCACCCCGATGCGGCGCAACAGGCGCAGGGACGGATCATCGGCCTGGGGCAGTTCGAAGGGCTCCTCGTCGGCGGGCACACGGTCGGGGCGGCCTCCGGATCCCTGCACGAACAGCGCGGGGGCCCGCTCGCACTGGCCGAGGCACGGTCCCAGGTGAACGTGGCCGCCCGAGGCTCTGACCGAGGCGGCCAGGTCGTCGTAGCCCGCGATCTGGCAGGCCGCGTCGACGCACACGTGGAAGGTGTCGCCGTCATGGTCCGGGGGCTCGGTGCGGAACAGGTCGTAGAAGGTGGCCACACCGAAGGCCTCCGCTGGGGGCACGCCCAGCACCTCGGCCACGTAGTTGATGCCGCCGGGACTGATCCATCCGGTCGCGTTCTGGAGGGCGTGCAGCGCGGGCAGAAGGAAGTGGCGCCGCTGGAGGCGCCGGGCCCGCCCAGAGATGTACAGCCGTTCGCCCTCGGGCTGCACCACCGCGTCCACGCCCCGAACACGCAGCGCCTCATCGACCGCGGCGGCCTCAACGTCGGTGGCGCGGTCCGCGCCCAGATAGATGTCGGTCATGCGCTAGGCGGGGGCGGGTTCCGGTTCGAGTTTGGAGATGCGGATGGAGGCCGCCTTGAACTCCGACGTGCCCGAGCGCGGGTCCCACTCGTCGTTGGTCAACACGTTGGTGTCGACCAGTTCGGGGAAATGGAAGGTGGTGAACGTGAGACCGGCGGGAATGTCCGGCTGCACGCGCACGTCCATCTCCACTGAGCCCCGGGGCGAGCTGACAAGCACCCGCTCGCCGTCGGCGATACCGAGTTCAGCCGCGTCGGCCGGGTTGACGTCGATGGCGTCGCCGTAGCGGATGGGCGAGGCATAGCCGCCCGACTGCACGCCCGTGTTGTAGGAGTCGAGGGCCCGGCCGGTGGTGAGCCGCAGCGGGAACTCCTCGGTGAGTTGTTCGGGCGGGCCGGCGTGGTGGACGAGGCTGAACGGCGCCGGGTCCCGGCCGCCGAGGTCGTCGGCCCACAGCCAGCCGTGCAGGAACTCCGAGCCGGGATGATCCGCGCTGGGGCAAGGCCACTGGATCCCGCCGGAAGCGTCGAGACGCTCCCACGACATGCCGGTGTGCATGGGCGACAGCGACCGCATCTCGTCCCACAGTTCCTCCGGACTGGGGTCGCCCCAGTCCGCGCCGAGCCGGCGGGCCAGGTCTCCGATGATGTCGATGTCGTGGCGGGCCTGGCCGGGCGGCGGAACGGCAGGGCGCACACGCTGCACCCGCCGCTCGCTGGAGGTGACCGTGCCCTCCGACTCGGCCCACGCCACCGAGGCGGGCAGCACGACGTCGGCCATCTCGGCGGTACGGGTCAT
This sequence comes from Acidimicrobiia bacterium, assembly GCA_022819505.1. GTDB lineage: Bacteria > Actinomycetota > Acidimicrobiia > Acidimicrobiales > Aldehydirespiratoraceae > Aldehydirespirator. Next base: position 102,639 of record JAJEHD010000019.1, read on the forward strand.
GAAGATGTCCTGCACCACCAGGATGTCGAGGCCGGCCAGCAGCTTGCGGGCGTGGTCGATGTTGGCCTCGGAGTCGGCCGGGTTCTCGCCGATCACGTAGCAGGCCCGCAGCTCGCCGGCCTCCATGGCCTCGAACATGAGCGTCAGGTGCTTGCCGGGCACGCCGTTGAGCTCGACGCCCCAGGCGGCCTCGAACTTGGCCCGAAGCGCGTCGTCGTCCACGTCCTGGAAGCCGGGGAACTTGTTGGGTATGGCCCCCATGTCGCCGCCGCCCTGAACGTTGTTCTGGCCCCGGAGGGGGCACAGACCCGAGCCCCAGCGGCCCACATGGCCGGTGAGCAGGGCCAGATTGCACAGCGAGACCACATTGTCGACGGCGTTGTGGTGCTCGGTGATGCCCAGCGTCCACAGGATCTGGGCCTTGCCCGCGTTGGCGTAGGCGTGGGCCATCTCGCGGATGGCCTCAGCTGGCACTCCGGTCTGCTCTGCGGCCCAGTCGAGGGTGTAGGACTCGACGTGCGCGGCGTAGGCCTCGAAGTCCTCGGTGGCGTGGGCGATGAACTCCGGGTTGTGCAGCCCGGCACTGATGATCTCTCGGCCCATGGCGTTGGCCAGCGCGATGTCGGTTCCCACCGACAGGCCCAGCCAACGGTCGGCGAACTTGGCCGAGGACGTGCGACGGGGGTCGATGGCGTACATGCGGGCCCCGTTGCCGAGGCCCTTGAGGACGTGATGGAAGAAGATCGGGTGGGCTTCACGGGCGTTGGAGCCCCACAGCAGGATGACGTCGGCCTCCTCGATCTCCGCGTAGGACGAGGTTCCGCCTCCTACTCCGAACACTGTCGCCAGACCGACGACGGAGGGAGCGTGTCAAGTTCGGTTGCAGGAGTCGATGTTGTTCGACCCGATGGCCGTACGGATGAACTTCTGGGCCGCGTAGTTCATCTCGTTGGTGGCCTTGGAGCAGCTGAACATGCCGAAGCCGTCGGGTCCGTGGCGGTCGAGCACCGACCGGAAGCCGTCGGCGGCCCGTTCCAGGGCCTCATCCCAACTGGCAGGATGCAGTCGCCCGTTGTCGCGGACCATCGGCGTGGTCAGCCGCGGCAGCCGCTTGTCGTATGACTTTCTGCCCATCGCGTCCTTCCTGACGGCCTAGTTCCAGTAACGATAGAGAACGAGCATCGGTGTATGCCGATTCGCGGTGCCCTTATGTGAGCGAGAGCGTCTCACGCGCCTGGTCCGGAGTCTGGATCCGGCCTCCCATCGCCTCCACCACCTCGCGCGCCCGGGTCACTAGGTCGGCATTGGAGGCGAAGACGCCGCGAGACAGATACAGGTTGTCCTCCAGGCCCACCCTGACGTGGCCCCCGAGCAGGATGGACTGGGCCACCCAAGGCATCTGGTTGGCCGACAGGGCGAAGCTGGTGAACTCGGCGCCGGCAGGGAGCAGGCGAGTCAGCGCGGCCAGCAGGCCGACGTCGGTGGGCGTGCCGTAGGGGATGCCGGTGCACAGCTGGACCCACGGCGGATCAGCGATCAGGCCCTCGTCCACCAGCGTGTTGGCCAGCCACAGATGGCCGGTGTCGAAGATCTCCAACTCGGGCTTGACCCCGATCTCCCGCACCCGCTTGGCCATGTCGCGGATCATGTTCGGGGTGCTCACATAGACCTGGTGGCCCTCGCCGAAGTTGAGCGTGCCGCAGTCGATGCTGCACATATCGGGCCGGAGAGCCTCCACGTGGGCCAGGCGCTCCAGGCCGCTCACAAGGTCGGTCCCCTCGGACCCGAAGTCGAACGGGTCGGGATCGCCTATCAGCAGGTCGCCGCCCATGCCGGCGGTCGTGTTGATGATCACGTCGGGGTTGGCGGCCCTCACCTGATCCAGCACCTGGCGGTACAGGTCCACGTCGCGGGTGCCCTTGCCGGTGGCGGGATCACGCACGTGAATGTGCACGATGGCCGCACCGGCGTCGGCCGCCTCCAGCGCAGCCGTCGCGATCTCAGACGGTGTGATCGGAAGGTCCGGATGCCTGCCCGCGGTGTCGCCTGCGCCGGTCACCGCGCAGGTGATGATCGGGTTGCGATTCACTGCCGGAACCCTACCGCTCCCAGCACGCCGGGACAGCCTCCGGACAGGGGCGACCCAAACACATCCGAGCTCCGTGGAATGGATACGGTGGCGGGGCCATGAGATGGTCCAGGCTGTTCGTTCCCACGCTGCGCGACGCTCCCGCCGACGCCGAGGCGGCCAGCCACAAGCTGCTGGTGCGGGGCGCGTTCATCCGCCAGCTCCATGCCGGGCACTACTCGCTGCTGCCGCTGGGGCTCCGGGTGCACGACAAGGTCGAGAACATCGTTCGCCAGGGCATGGAGGAGATCGGTGCCCAGGAGTTCCTGCTGCCGGCCATGCACCCGGCCTCGATCTGGCAGCGCTCGGGGCGCTGGGAGTCGGTGGGACCGGAGATGTTCCGGCTCCAGGACCGCAAGGAGGCCGACCTGGCGCTGGGCATGACCCACGAGGAGGTGTTCACCGAGATCGCCCGGGAGATCACCTCGTACCGGTCACTTCCCCAGATCTGGTACCAGATCCAGTGGAAGTTCCGCGACGAGCCCCGGCCCAAGTCGGGCCTGCTAAGGGTGCGCGAGTTCGCCATGAAGGACAGCTACTCCTTCGACCTCGACGACGCCGGGCTGGACCACAGCTTCGAGACCCACCGCGATGCCTACACCCGCATCTTCAAGCGGCTGTCGCTCGACGCCATCGCGGTGCAGGCGTCCTCGGGAATGATGGGCGGAACCGGGTCGGTCGAGTTCATGGTGGCCTCCCCCGCCGGTGAGGACGACATCGCCCGCTGCGCGGGCTGCGGCTACGCCGCCAACGTGGAGAGAGCCACCTCCGCCCTGGCGCCCGTCGACGACGGCGAGTCGAGCGGCGAACTCACCCGGTTCCCGACCCCGGGAGTGCGCACCATCGCCGCGCTGGAGACCGTCGAGGGCGGGGCGCCGGCCCATCGCCAGATCAAGACCATGGTCATGGTGCTGGACGGCTCGATGACGCTGGCCCTGGTGCGGGGCGACCACCAACTCAACCTCCAGAAGCTCGCCGACGGAACCCGGGCCACCGAGATCCGCCCGGCCGAGCCGGCCGAGACGCTCGAACGGCTGGGCGCCCACCCGGGCTCGCTCGGAGCGGTGGGCGTGAAGGACCTGCCGATCGTGGCCGACCATGCTCTTCGGGGCCGGCGCAACCTCGCCACCGGTGCCAACTCCGACGACTGGCACTACTCGGGCGTGGACATCGACCGGGACATCGCGGTGGACGACTGGCTCGACCTGCGAGAGGTGTCGGCCGGGGAGCCCTGCGTGAACTGCGGGCAGCCCCTGGAGGTGATCCGCTGCATCGAGACCGGCCACATCTTCAAGCTGGGCCGGCGCTACGCCGAGGCCATGGGGGCCGCCGTGCTGGACGCCGACGGGGTGGAGCGCCCCATCACCATGGGCTCCTACGGAATCGGCGTCGGGCGGGCCATGGCCGCGGTGGCCGAAGTGCACCACGATGACCGAGGGCTCGTCTGGCCGGTGGCGGTGGCGCCCTACGAGACGGTGATCACGGTGGCCAGCATGCGCGATGACGGCGCGGTGGCCGCAGCCGAGCGGCTCTACCGCGAGCTTCAGGATCGCGGCGTCGAGGTGCTGCTCGACGACCGCGACGCACGGGCCGGGGTGAAGTTCGCCGACGCCGAGTTGGTCGGCATCCCCTGGCGGATCACCGCGGGCCGGGCGGTCGCCGACGGCGAGGTCGAGCTCACCGAGCGGGCCACCGGCGACACTCGACGGGTCGGCATAGAGGATGTGGCCGCCCGGGTAGCCGCGCTCCTCGACAGCGCCCGATCCTGACCTAGCCCGCTCGGCCTCTTAGTCGGACAGCTGCATCGACAGGCGGCTGGCCGCCTCGATGACCGCCATCCCATGGTCGTGGGTGTCGTCCGGGTCGGGAAACCGGTACGCGGGACCGTGGACGTGCAGGGCCGCCTCCACGCTGCCGTCGCTCTCGAAGACGGGAGCAGCCACCGAGTTGATGCCCTCGGCGAACTCTTCGTACACCCAGGCGTAGCCGATGCTGCGCACCTGCTCCAGACGCTCCCCGAGCTCGTCGGGGTCGGTCATCGTCCACGACGTGCACTGCGCCAGCGGAGCGGCCAGGTACTCCTCGATGAAGCGCTCAGGCTGGTGGGCCAGGATCACCAGCCCCGACGGCACGGCGTGCAGGGGGGCGTGCTCGCCGGTCCAGTCACGGACCTGGATGTTCGAGGAGGACTCGGTCTGGTCCAGGTAGTAGACCTGCCCGCCGTCGATGATCGAGAGCCCGGCGACCTCGTCGATGCTCTCGGCCAGTTCCAGTAGGTGGGGCCGGGCGGTGGCCACCAGGTTCCGGCCCCGGGGGGCCGAGCCGGCGAGGTCGATCAGGCCGGGGCCCAGCCTGTACTCGCCGCCCGCCTCGGTCTGCTCGACGGCCTGCTCCTCCTCCAGGGAGGCCAGAAGCCGCGCCACCGTGCTCTTGGGCAGGTCGACTCGCTCGGCCAGTTCGGTGACGCCCACGGGACCCAGCGCGAGAGCCCGAAGCAACGCGAACGACCGTTTGATCGACTGAACGGTCACAATGACAGCCTACGGTTTGGCCGCGGGGGCACCGGAGCGACTCTCATGACCAGCGGCGGCGGATCTCGGCGCTGACGGCCGGGATGACTTGGTGAAGGTCGCCTATCACCGCCCAGTCCGCCTTGACCACCATGTTGGCCTCCGGGTCGATGTTGACGGCCAGGATGTGCTTGGAGCCCATGGCACCCACCCAGTGCTGGATGGCGCCGGAGATACCGGACGCGATGTAGATCTCCGGGGCGATGCGGGTGCCGGTCTGACCGACCTGGTCCGAATGGGGTCGCCAGCCGTTGTTGGTGACCGCACGGCTGCACCCGACCCGCCCGCCCAGAAGCTCGGCCAGCTCCTCCAGAGGGGCGAACCCCTCGGCGGAGCCGACGCCGCGGCCACCGCCCACCACGACAGGCGCGGTGGGAAGGGTGACGCCGGCCTCCAGGACCACATGCTCCTTCACCACGGTGCGGGCCAACTCGGGCGGCAGCTCGACGTCGAGGCGCTGAACCGGGGGCGGGGCGCTGGGGGCGGGCTTGACCGGCGACGACGCCACCGTGTGGAGGGCGCAGGTGAGCAGCGCCGGGCCGGCCGCGTCCAGGGTGGCGTCCTCCAGCAACGAACCTCCCCACTGCACGCGGGTCATCGCCCACTGCCCGCCCCCGGTGCCCGGCGGGGTGATGTCGGTGCAGTTGGCCACCATCGGTGCGTCCAGGCGGACCGCGGCCTGGGCGATGACCTCGTTGCCCCGCTCGCTGCCGCAGGCCAGGACCGCATCGGGGGCCAGGAAGCGGGTGATCTGGGCGATCGACTCGCCCCATGCCTCCGGCCCGAAGTCGCTGAGCACCCCGTCATCCACGGTGTGCACCCGCACCGCGCCGTGATCGCCGGCTTCGGACGCGATCCCGTCGGGCCCGGCCGCATCGGGTGCGCCGGCGCCGATTACGGCCGCGTGCATCTCGACATCCATCTTGGCGGCCAGCGTCCGGCCGAAGGTGAGCGCCTCCCGGCCGGCCTCGCCGAGCGTGCCCCGGTCGTGCTCCAGCACCACCAGCAGCATCACAGCACCCCCAGCTCCTCGAGCACGTCCACCACCGCGGGGGCGGCCTCGGGACCGTGGCCGAGGATGGTCGTCTGCGACAGGGTCTCAGCAGGCCGGTGCAGCCGCACCAGGGCCTGTCCCCCCACCTCGGCGTCGATCTCCATGGTGGTGATAGCCAGCTTCTTCGACGCCAGGCGGCCCCTCATGGTCGGGTACCGGGGCAGATTGATGCCCTCCTTCACGCCGAGGGCCGCGGGCATCGCCAGTTCGTAGACCTCGAAGCCGCCGTCGATCTCGCGGCGGGCCCGCAGGGTCGACCCGTCGATCTCGATCCCCTTGATGCCGTTGACGATGGGCCGCCCCAGCGAGTAGCACACCCTCACCCCCACCTGGAATCCTCCCGAGTCGGCCGACTCGTTGCCGAACAGAATCAGATCGAACGGACCGCCGGACTCCTCCAGTGCCTCGATGGCCGCCGTGAGGGCACGGGCGGTGCGCTGGGGATCCCAGGCCGCGCCGTCGGTCTGGATCAGCACGCCGTGGTGGGCGCCCACCGACGCCGCGTAGCGCAGCTGCTCGGCGGCCTCGGCCGGGCCCAAGGTCAGCACGGTCACCTCGCCGCCGGTGCGTTCGGTGATCTGCACCGCTTCCTCGACGCCGCACTCCTCGTGCGGGCTGGTGGTGAAGCCGAGGTGGGCGGCGTCAACGGCCAGGCCGTCGGCAGTGACGTTGATGCGGGCGCCCGGCGCCGGCACCCGCTTCACGCAGCACAGGATCCTCATCGCTCGCCGCTCGGGCCTGTCAGCTCTTCATGCGGGCGTCGTCGGGGTCGAACACCGCGCCGGTTCCGGCCACCCGCACCGGGAACAACTCGTTCATATACATCACCTGGAGGTCGGTGCCCGCGACCGACAGCTCGGCCGGCAGGTACGCCATCAGCAGGTGCTTGCCCAGCGACGGGCCCGGCCCTGCGGTGGTGACCCGCGACACCCGGCCGTGGGAGTCGACGATGCGGTCGCCGTCGAGGGTGAGGATGGGCTCGTTGCCACCCTGCATAAAGCGCTTGCGACCCCGACTGTCGTGCAGGTCCTCCACGGTGAGCACGCACATCTGCACCTCGGGGTCGCCGGCCTCCCGGGCGGCCAGGTAGGCCTCCTTGCCGATGAAGTCGGCCGCCTTCACCCGGGGCCGGGCCAGGCCGGCCTCCAGCGGGTTGTACTCGCTCTCCAGCTCGGCGCCCATCAGCCGGTAGCCCTTCTCGAGGCGGCCGGAGGTGCCGTACACGCCGCCGCCGGTGGGCCGCAGCCCGAAGTCGGCGCCGACCCGCATCAGGGCGTCCCACACCGCGGGGCCGTCGTCCCAGGCCAGGTAGATCTCCCAGCCGGTGTCGCCCACGTAGGAGATGCGGAACAGGGTGGCCGCCACCGGCCGGCCGGAGCCGCAGTCGAGCTCCACGTCGACCAGCGAGCCGTAGGGCGAGCCGGCCTGGCTCAGGTCGGCCTCGCACAGGGCGCCGAGAACTGCGGGCGCGTTCGGGCCCCACAGGCCGAGGGTGGTGATGTCGTCGGTGACGTTGGCGAAGCTCACCGAGCCGTCGGTGGGCAGGTGGCGGCGGGCCCAGAACTCGTCGCGCCCGCCGTCGAACACGCCGGTCACGATCCGGACTCTTTCGGTGCCGAGGCGCATCATGGTCAGGTCGGAGTGGAAGCCGCCGTCGGGGGTGAGCCACGGCGTGTAGATGGAGCGGCCTACCGCCACGTCGATCTTGTTGACGGCCAGACGGTCGGCGTAGGCGACCGCGCCCGGCCCGGTCAGTTCGTAGATCTGGAACGCGCTCAGGTCGACCAGCCCGCAGTTGTCCCGCAGGTTGAGGTGCTCGGCGTTGGTTATCGGGCTCCACCAGCGATTGTCCCATTCGACCTCCCGCTCCTCCAGCCCGTAGCGCTCCACCAGGTCGGCGTTGGACTCGAACCACTGGGGCCGCTCCCAGGTGCGGGCCTGGAAGAAGAAGGCGCCCAGGTCCTGCTGGCGCGAGAAGTACGGCCCGACCCGCAGGTTCCGGCGGCTATCCCACTGCTCGGCCGGGTGCACGATGCCGTAGGTCTTGTTGAAGTGCTCGGCGGAACGGGCCCAGATGTGCTCGTCGGGCCGCTCCTCGGGGTAGAAGCGTGCGATGTCGGCGCCGTGGGCGTCGATCACCCGGGGGTAGCCGAAGGTCATCCATTCGGCCACCACCTGGGCCATGCCCGGGCCCTCCTTCACCCACACGGCAGCCGCCGACCACAGGTTGCGCACCTCGGGGACCTCGCCCAGGCAGGGCATGGCGTCGGGAGTGAGCGACAGCAGGCCGTTGATGGCGTACTTGATCTCGGCGTCGCCGAGCATGTCCATCAACTCGATGGCCTGCTCCATCTGGGGGTCGAAGTCGTCGGGCGTGAACGGCATCTCGGTGGGCGAGAGCGCGGCCTCCTCGTTGGAGGGGATGTCGTCGGGGTGGTGGAAGATGGGCCGGTGGGCGTACGAGCCCACCTCCATCGAGCCCGCGGTCTGGCGCTCGTAGCAGAAGGTGTCCATGTCGCGCACGATCGGGTAGCCGATCTCGTTGCCGGTCTGGGCCAGGACGTCGATCGGTCCGACGTCGGCCATCTGGTGCACGGCCGGAACGAGCGGGATGTGGGCGCCCGCCATGTTGGCCAGCCGGTTGGACCACACGCCGCAGGCGATCACCACGTATTCGGTGTCGATGGTCCCGGCGCTGGTGACCACGGCCTTGACGGTGTGGTCGCCGGGGTTGGGGCCGGTCTCGGTGACGATGTCGAGCACCTCGGTGTTGGCCAGCACCCGGCAGCCGTTGTCGACGGCGAGGCGGCGCATGACGGTGCCGGTCTCCAGGGAGTCGACCACCGAGACGGTCGGGCAGTAGAAGCCGCCCAGCACCACGTCGGTGTTGATGAAGGGGCACAGCTCGCCCACCTCTTCAGGGGTGAGCAGCCTGGCCTCCACGCCCCAGGCGGTGGCCGAGGTCATGCGGCGCTGGAGCTCATCCATGCGCTCGGGGGTGCGGGCCACCTCGATCCCGCCCGAATCCACCGACAGGTCGAGGTCCCGGTACTGGTTGGCGCTCTGCACCCCGAGCAGGCACATCTCCTTGTTGTGGTCCACCGGGAAGATGAAGTTCGACGCGTGCCCGGTCGAGCCGCCCGGATTGGGCAGCGGGCCCTTGTCCACCAGCACCAGGTCGCTCCAGCCGAGCTTCGTCAGGTGGCCCACCAGGCAGTTGCCGACGATGCCGGCCCCGATCACCACGCACTTGGCGCTGGTCGGAAAGTCGCTCACGTGCAGTCCTCCCTCATCGGGTCCCCGGGCACGGCGAGCCTCCAACCTGCTGCGCCCGACGGTGACCGTCCCCGGACGGTCACCGCTGTGTGTTCTGTAATGCGGAATCGTTCCGAGATACGGAACGACAAGCTACCCTCCGGGGTGGTTCCGTGCCAACCATCCGGCTGGCACGGGCGACCGCGCACGACCGCTCCGAAAGGAAGGGCAACGATGCCGTTTCCGACCGACCTGGAGATCGCCTCGCAGGCCAAGCTGAGGCCGCTCGGCGAGATCGCCGACGACGCCGGAATCCCGGCCGAGATGCTGGAGCCCTACGGCGCCGGCGCAGCCAAAGTGAGCCTCGACGCCGTCGAGGCCATGGCCTCCGCCGGCCGGCCCAAGGCCCGTTACGTCGTGGTGTCGGCCATCACCCCCACGCCGCTCGGCGAGGGCAAGACGACCACGACGGTCGGGCTGGGCCAAGCCTTCCAGCACATCGGCCGCAGCGCCACCATCGCCATCCGCCAACCTTCGATGGGTCCCACCTTCGGGATCAAGGGCGGCGCGGCCGGCGGCGGCTACAGCCAGGTCGTGCCCATGGAGCTGTTCAACCTGCACCTCACCGGCGACATGCACGCCGTGACCGCGGCCCACAACCTGTGCTCGGCCATGGTCGACGCCCACCTTTACCACGGCAACGAGGCCGGACTGGACATCCACAACATCACCTGGCGCCGTGTCCTGGACGTGAACGACCGGGCCCTGCGCAACATCACCCTGGGGTTGGGCGGGCGACTCGACGGCGTGCCCCGCGAGTCGGGCTTCGACATCACCGCGGCGTCCGAGGTGATGGCCGCGCTGGCGCTGTGCACCGGGCTACACGACCTGCGGGCCCGGCTGGGACGCATCGTGGTCGGCTATACGAAGGCGGGCACGCCGGTGACGGCCGAAGAGATCGGGGTGGCCGGGTCGATGGCGGTGATCCTGCGTGAGGCCATCAAGCCCAACCTCATGCAGACGCTCGAGAACACGCCCGCGCTGGTGCACACCGGGCCGTTCGGCAACATCGCCACCGGTAACTCCTCGATCGTGGCCGACCAGGTGGGCATCCGCACGTCGGACTTCCTGCTCACCGAGGCCGGTTTCGGCGCCGACATGGGCGCCGAGCGGTTCTTCAACATCAAGTGCCGCTACTCGGGCATCGCCCCGGACGCGGCCGTGCTGGTGGCGACCGTGCGGGGCCTCAAAGCCCACTCCGGGAACCACAAGATCGTGGCCGGGCGGCCCCTGCCGGAGGCGATCCTGGCCGAGAACCCCGACGAGGTCCACGCCGGGGGCGCCAACCTGCGAAAGCAGCTGGAGAACATGCGCATCCACGGATGTACGCCGGTGGTGGCCATCAACGTGTTCCCCGAGGACCACGCAGCCGATGTTGCCGCCATCGGGGAGATCGCGGCCGAGTACAACGCCCGCTCGGCGGTGACCACCCACTTCGCCGACGGCGGGCGGGGCGCGGCCACCCTCGCCGAGGCGGTGGCCGAGGCGGCCGAGGAGCCCAGCGACTTCAAGGTGCTGTATCCCGACGACGCTTCCCTCAAGTCCAAGATCGAGACGGTGGCCACCCGCGTATACGGGGCCGACGGGGTGGAGTACTCCGGCACCGCCAACAAGCAGCTGGCCACCTACACCGAGGCCGGGTTCGGGAACCTGCCGGTGTGCATCGCCAAGACGCACCTGTCGATCTCGTCGGATCCCACGCTGAAGGGCGCCCCGACCGGCTGGACGCTGCCGGTGCGCGAGGTGCGGGCCTCGGTGGGGGCCGGGTTCGTGTACCCCATCTGCGGCGACATGCGCACCATGCCGGGGCTGGGTCGGGTGCCGGCCGCGATGGGCATCGACATCGACGCCGACGGCAACATCGTCGGCCTCAGCTGAGGTCTCACGACACCGATGGGGTCGCGACTCCGGCTTAGGACGCTCGTCTCGGAGTCCCTCGGGGCTCGGCTGCACCGGCTCGAACTCATCGCCGGGCTGACCTTCGAGGTCATACCGCTCAAGAGTCTCGAAGCAGCCATCGAGGCGCTGCCCGAGGGTTCCACGGTGTCGGTGACGGCCTCGCCGGTGAAGGGCCAGGAGGCCACCTGCGAGATCACCGAACGGTTGATGGGGCTGGGCCATGTGGCAATCCCCCACGTCTCGGCCCGGCTGGTGCCCGACCGGGCCCGGGTCGTCGAGCTGGCGAACTGGTTGCGCTCCACCGGGGTGTCGACCATGTTCCTGGTCGGCGGCGACGTGGAGTCGCCCGGCGCCTACTCCGACGCGGCCTCGTTCCTGCGAGACCTGCTCGAATGCGATCACGGGCTGACCACCATCGGCGTGACCGCCTACCCGCACGGCCACCCGCTGATCGACGACAGCGTGTTGCACGAGGCCCTGCACTCCAAGCAGGAGTTGCTGGCGGATGCGGGTCTGCAGGGTTACTGCAGCACGCAGATGTGCTTCGACCCGGGCCGCATTGAGGACTGGCTTCGGGCGGAGCGGGCCTCGGGGCTGACGCTGCCCGTGCATCTGGGGATCTCAGGCGTGGTCGAGCGGACCAAGCTGCTCACGATGGGGGCGCGGCTGGGCGTCGGGCCGTCGCTGCGCTACCTGCGCAAGAACCGGGCCGCCATCACCAAGCTGATGACGTCGCCCAGCTACAACCCCGACCACCTGCTGACTGCCCTGAGCCCCAGCCTCGAAGAGCTGGACGTGACCGGCCTGCACGTGTTCACCTTCAACCAGGTCGGAGCCACCGCCTCCTGGCAAGCCTCCCACCGCCGCCACTAGCTGCCCCTCCCGCTGTTCCGAACCCGATCGGCCGAAACAAGTGTGAGTTTTCCACCTCTGCGGTGGACTACTGACAGAGGTTCATACCAGCCGGCGCCGGGGAGCCAGAGCGTTGATCACGTCAACGGCGTCGATGATCTCGGGGGCGATCCATACCTTGAAGCGTGCGGCCTTGTATTCGCTGGGCCGCAGGATGCCGGCGTCGGCAAGGCGGTGGAGGATCTGCCCCGCGCGAGCCGACGTCACGCCGAAACGATCCTTGATCGACTGCGCGGTGACCGCCGGGGTGTCCAACAACATGTCGATGACCTGCGGCACGCTCGACCCTCTGCGGCTGCGCACCCGGCCGTGATAATCGTCCCGCAGGTCAGCGAGGCGCCCTACCAGGCGCGACGCCGCCCCCGCGGCCGTTGTGATGGCGTCGGCGAACACGCTGACCCAAGCGTCGAGGTCCCCGGACCGGTAGCTGGTCAGCCCTGACACGTACCTTGCCGGGTCCGACAGCAGGCCATGGGCGACCGGTACCGGGGCGTCGCCGGCTGGTAGCAGCTTGTGGATCAGCAGCCTCCCGATGCGGCCGTTGCCGTCCACATAGGGATGGACCGTCAGGAACTGGGCGTGCGCGATGGCCGCATGAAGCACCGGATGCACGTCGACCCGCCGGGCGAACCGGACCAGGTCGTCCATCAGCGCCGGGACCTGCCCATGGGGCGGCCCCTCGAAGTCCGCCACAGCCCGGGTGCGCCCGATCCACACCGCGCTGTCGCGCCACGCCCCCCGGTAGCGCGGCTCGACCTCCGGATCGGCGGCGAGCAGCTCACGGTGCAAGCGATGGAACCAGTCCGCCGACACGGGAGCGTCGCTGCGGTGCGCTGAGAGGGCGGCCTCAACGTTCGCTGCCACGAGCGCCCCGCATGCCCCGTCCCCTCCCAGGCGCCACGACCACCTCCACCCGGTCGAGCGTGTATCCCTCGATGCGGTGAAGAGCCGCTGCAGACCGGTGGCTCGCCACCGCCCGGTGCGCCATGCACACCGCCAGCAGCCTTGAGCGAACGGTCGACGGCACGGCCGCGTTCCGGTACACGCCCTTGGCTTCGCGTTCCCACACGCCCGACCTGACCATGCGCTCGATCTGACGGCTCGTAATGCCTTCGTCCAATGCTTGCGAGCGAGAGAGCAGCCCGTGCTGCTGCCGCATCCGCCGCAGGACCCGTGCCTCCACAGCAACTCCCGCCTCTCGATCCTCAGCCGCACCTGACAACATGAACCTTATTCGAATATAAGGATATAACAATACAGCAGCGCCGTCGAAGCGGCGCCCGCCGGTTGCGCTGGATGGGGCATCACGGGTGATGTCACAGGGGGCAAGTACTTTCGAGGGCATGGAAACGACAGCAGTACTCGTGGTCATCGCGGCCTTGGCCCTCATTGGCATCGGGGGCGCATTCCTGGTTCGCAGGCGCCCGGTAGCCTCAGCCGCCGCCCCGGGCGACCTGGCTCGCGTGAGCGTCCAGCTGGAGGAACGCGAGCGGGAGGTGCGGGAGGCCCGAGACGAGCGCGACACAGCCCGCCGGGAGCGCGACACAGCCCGCGAGGAACTGGTCTCGGCCCAGACAGAGCTCGCAGCCGTCAAGGCGGACCACGAGGCCCGCACCGAGGAGCTGGCCAATGCCCGCGAGCAACTGGACAACCAGTTCAAGGGTCTGGCCGCAGGGGTCCTGAAGGAGAGCACCGACACCCTGCTCAAGCAGGCCAAGGCGCAGTTCGAGAGCCAGCGGCAGCTGGGCGCGGCCGAACTCGAGAAGCGCAAGGAGGCCATCGACACGATGGTCGCGCCCATCCGCGAGAGCCTCGAGAAGCTGGGCGAGCATGCCAGCGAGATCGAGAGGAAGCGAGTCGGGGCCTATGAGGGGCTCAGCACCCAGATCGCCTCGCTTCAGAGGGTCGCAGGCAGTCTCAGCGAGGCGTTGCGCTCGCCCAACATCCGCGGCCGGTGGGCTGAGCAGGAGCTGGGCAACATCCTGGAGCTAGCCGGCCTGAACCAGCACATCGACTACTACCCACAGCACTCCGTGCCCGTGCCCGGCAGCGTGGTGCGGCCCGACGCGGTCGTCAGCGTGCCCGGGGGACTGAAGGTCGTCATCGATGCCAAGGCCCCGCTGGAAAGCTACCTAATGGCCCACGAGGCTACCGACGAGAGCCAGGAGGCCGCCCTGCTGGCCAGCCACGCCAGCGCCATCTCGAGGCATGCCAAGAGCCTAAGCGAGCGTGACTACACCGATGCAGTCACCGGGTCTCCGGACTTCGTGCTGATGTTCGTGCCCGCCGACCCAATCCTCGACGCGGCCATGAAGGTGCAGCCGACGCTGTGGGAGAAGGCGTGGCAGGAGCACAGGGTGCTCATCGCGACACCGGGGCTGCTGCTGGCCTTCCTGCGGACGGTGGCGCTGGCCTGGCAGCAGCAGGACATGCAGAAGAACGCCCAGAGGATCGCGGATCTCGGCAATGAGCTCTATGACCGCTTGAGGGTCTTCGCGGAGCACATGGACGACATGGGGACCGGGCTCGGGAAGGCTCTGGCCGCCTACAACCGGGGTGTCGGCTCCCTCGAGGGCCGGGTGCTGCCCCAGGCGCGCCGCTTCGAGGACTTGAACGTGGTGTCCGAACTCAAGCGGGTGCCCGAGCTGTCGAAGGTGGAGGACACGGTCAGGTCCGTGACCCGCCAGGAGGACGACGACAGGAAGGAGGGTCGGGACAACGACGCAGACGAGCACCCGCCTGGCACGCTCCTGCCCCGCACGCTGAGCGCCTGATCGGACCCTGGGAGGACCTGAGCGGGCGACCGGCGCTGGTGGCAGAATGGGGGGCGTGACTGGGTCGGATGGCGGGTGGCCGGCAGTGGAGCCGGTGCTCGACGATCCTGTCGCGGAGCGGGCCCGGCTCCTGGACGATCTGGCGACTGCGTACCGGCTGTTCGGCGTGCTGCGTTGGGCTGAGCTGGGTGACGGTCACATCACGTGCCGCGACACCGAGAGGCTCGACCACATGTGGCTGCTCCGCCATCGCGTCCCCTTCGAGCGGGCCCAGACCGAGGACCTGGTGCTGGTCGCTCCCGACGGCAGTGCGGCCGACACCGACGGGCGCCCCGCCCGCATCAACAACTCCGCCTACCACATCCACCACCCCATCCATGAGGCCCGGCCCGACGTGATGGCCGCGGCGCACGTGCACACCCAATGGGGCACGCCGTTCGCGGCCGAGCGGCGCATGATCGAACCCATCAGCCAGGAATCGGCGCTGTTCTACCGGGATCACTCCCTGTTCGACGACGAGGAGATACAGATCCTGTCCTGCGACGGCGGCAAGCGCATCGCAGCCGCTCTCGGCGAGCACCGGGCCGTGATCCTGGCCAACCACGGACTCCTCACCGTCGGCTCCAGCCCCGCTGACGCCGTGGGCTGGTTCGTACTGATGGAGCGCGTCGCCGAGGTCCAGATGAAGGCCCGCCACGGGATCCCGGTGTCACCCGAGGCCGCCCGTGAGGCCCAGGCCGACATCGTGGTCGAGGGCTACGGCTGGGACCTATTCAACTGGGCCATCCGCCGTCACCTGGACGTCGTCTAGCCCGGGAGGGCTCGGCGCCCCGGCCTAGGCCGGGAAGGCTCCAAGCATCCGGGCCCCGGCCAGGGTGTTCTGCAGCAGGCAGGCGATAGTCATGGGACCGGTACCGCCTGGCATCGGAGTGACCGCGCCGGCCACCTCCTGCACCGCATCGAAGTCCACGTCACCGACGATGCCGTCGGCCGTGCGCGAGATCCCCACGTCGATCACCGCCGCGCCCGGCTTCACGTAGTCCGCGGTGACCAGCCGGGCCATGCCGGCCGCGGCCACCAAGATGTCGGCCTGCTGGCAGACCGCCTGAAGTTCGGGCGTGCGGCTGTGGGCCAGGGTGGGCGTGGCGTCCACGCCCTTGCGGCCCAGCAGCAGGATCTGCGGTAGCCCCACCAGAGTCGAGCGGCCGATAACCACGGCGCGCGTGCCCGAAGTCGGCACCCCGTAGCGATCCAGCAGGCGCATGACCCCCAGCGGCGTGCACGGCACGTGGCCGGGCTGGCCACGAACCAGGCGGCCCATCGACCGGGGCGTCAACCCGTCCACATCCTTCTCCGGGGGAATTAGCTCCAGCACAGCATCGGCATCCAGCCCCTCCGGCAGAGGGAGCTGCACCAGGATCCCGTGGACGCCGGGATTGGAAGCCAGATCCCGGACCGCCTCCTCCACCTCGCCCTGGGCGGCGTCGGCGCCCAGCTCGACATGGCGCGACACCATGGCCGCCTCGGCGGCCTTACGCTGCTTGTTCCGCACGTATATGCGGCTCGGCTTGTCGTCGCCCACCAGCACGGTGGCCAGGCAGACCTCAGGACTCCCTGCCGCGGTGATCTCCGCGTTGAGCTCGGCGACGATCTCGTCCCGCAGCCGGTTGCCGTCCATGAGAACCGCCCCACCCCCGGTCCTCTCGAAGTCGTCCAGTTGGGAATGCTCGGTCATCGTCCTCCTGTCGGGGGTGAAAGATCGTCAATTCTTGTCGTCAGGCGGTCTCGACAGGGTAGACACCCCGGGCCTACGATGGTCGTTCCGGCATACGGAACTGTTCCAAAACAGCGCGTCTCAAGCTCGAATCGCGCCGTTTGAAGAGACTCCGAGGTGGGAGCAGCATGAGGATCCTGTTCGCCGACGGCCTGTCCGACGCCGCCGTTGAACGGCTGCGCGCCGGCGGCGACGCCTGCACGCTGCAACCCTGGATCACCGCCGAGGAGCTACCCGCCCATGTCGCCGGCTTCGACGTGCTCGTAGTGCGCAGCACCCGGGTGACAGCCGAGGCCATCGAGGCGGGCACCGGCCTCGGACTGGTGGTGCGCGCCGGCGCAGGCACCAACACCATCGACTGCGAGCGGGCCTCGGAACTCGGCGTGTTCGTGTGCAACGTCCCGGGACGCAACGCCATCGCGGTCGCCGAGCTGACCCTGGGACTGATGTTCGCCATCGACCGCCACATCGCCGACGCGGCAGCGGACGTGCGGGCCGGGCAGTGGAACAAGAAGGCCTACAGCAAGGCGCGGGGCCTGCACGGCGCCACGCTGGGCATCATCGGAATGGGGGCAATCGGGCTGGAGGTGGCCCGGCGAGCCGCCGCCTGCGGGCTGGAGGTCGTCACCGAGGACAAGCCGAGACCCCACGACGTTCGCCGGCGCATGAGCGACATCGGGGTGCGAAGCCTCCCCGATCGGGCCTCAGTGCTCGCCACCAGCGACATCGTGTCGCTGCACCTGCCCGGCGGACCCGAGACCACCGGGATGGTCGACGCCGATTTCCTCGCTGCGATGAAGCCGGACTCGGTGCTGATCAACACATCCAGGGGCGAGGTCGTCGACGAGGAGGCCCTGCTGGCCGCACTCAACTCGACCGACATGAGGGCCGGGGTGGACGTGTTCGCGGACGAGCCGGCCGGCGGGGCCGGCATCGTCGACTCCGCGCTGGCCCAGCACCCAAAGGTGGTCGCCACCCACCACATCGGAGCCTCTACCCGCCAGGCCCAGGAGGCGGTGGCCGAGGGCACTGCCGAAGTGATCGAGGCGTACCGCACCGGCTCGGTCATCAACTGCGTGAACCTCGAGCAGACCCCTAAGCGCACGGCCACTCTCAGTATCCGGCACTACGACCGGGTGGGGGTGTTGGCCGCCGTCCTGGAAGAACTCCGCCGCGGGCATCTCAACGTCGCCACCATGCAGAACCGGATCTTTGCCGGCTCGGTGGCCGCGGCCGCCACCATCGACGTGGCCGGCGCCATCGAAGACAGCCTCCTCGACGCGGTCCGGGCCCTCCCCGATGTGATCCAGGTATCGGTGTTCGAGGCATGAGCAGGGCGGAGCCGATGCTGGCGCCCTTCGCGGGGTGGCTCGTCAAGCCGGAGTGGGCCGGCCGGGTGATCAGCCGCGCCTACGACAACCTCACGCCGGGTCAGCGGCGCTCCATCGTCAGGGAGAACCCGTACAGCTACGTGAACGTCACCCGCAGCAGCGAGGACCTGCTCGACGACGAGGACCTGTCCCTCGACAGGCTCGTCACGCAGGGTGCAGCCGCCCTGACCCGCCTGCTCGACGCGGAGGTCTTCGCCCCGACCGGACGCCGCGCCCTATACCTGTACCGCCTGACCCACGCCCGGGGCTCCCAGACCGGCCTTATCTGCACGGTGGCGGTGAGCGGCTTCGACGAGGGCCGCATCCGCATACACGAGGGCGTGAGGCAGGATCGCACGGAGCTGCTGACCGATCATCTGATGGGGGTGGGTGCAACGTCGCACCCGGTGGCGCTTGCGGTCAGGGCGTGGGCGGACTCGGAGTACGCCGCGCTGCTGGACGAGGCCGCCCACGCCGCGCTGCCCGACCTGGAGTTCGGCTCGGAGCTGGTCCGTCACCAGATCTGGACGGTTCCGGCCAACCTGACCGACAAGCTCCTAGAGTCGCTGGCCGACAAGGTCCTGTATGTGACCGACGGCCATCATCGGTCGGCCGCGGCCCAGCGGGCCATGACCCGGGATCCGGACAACCCTGTGCTCGCCCGCACGTTGGCCGCGGTGTTCCCGCACAGCCAACTTCACGTCGAGGCGTACCACCGGGTCGTCGCCGATCAGAACCACGAGAGCCACGACGACTGCCTGTGGGCCCTTCGCTCCAGGGTCAGCTACATGGGGGGAGAGCTGGAGCGGGTGCCGGGCGCCGACGACGCCCGGCCCAGGCATCGGGGCGAGGTCGGCGTGTACGCGTCGGGGACGTGGCACCGGCTGACACTGCCACCGCCGGATTCCGAGGCGGGCGCTCTCGACGCGCTCGATGTCGACCGGCTACGCCGGCTGGTGCTGGACCCGGTGCTGGGCGCAGAGGAACTGGCCGCAACCGGCACCGTGGACTACGTCCCCGACACCGCGGGCCTCGACGAGCTGATCAGGCGCTGCGAAGCCGCCGAGCGGATCGGCTTCGTGATGTACCCGCTGTCGGTGGACGAGCTGCTGGCCGTGGCCGACGAGAGCAGCAAGATGCCTCCCAAGTCCAGCTTCTTCTACCCCAAGCCCCGGGCCGGCGCGTTCCTGCGGGTGCTGGGTCGGGGCGCCACCGCCCACCTGGACCCGTCGTAGCCGCGGCGGGTCGACCCAGGCTCAGCCCGTGGCCGGCCCGGCGGCCTACTGGCGGGCCATCTCGGCGCGGGCTGTGTTGGCGTCGTCCTGTGCGGTTCGAGGCGCCAGCTGGATCTCCACCTCGTGCAGGGTGCCGGTGAACGGGTACGGCCCCTGGTAGCGGTCCGACACCGCGGAGCCGTGGTCGCGGCCGATGCTGGCCCCGACTGAGGAGATGATCCCCATGAACACCGGCAGGTCGACTCGCCCGCATCCGGTGCCTTCGATCTCGAGCTCCGCCGTCCCGGTAGTACGGCTGACCCGCTCAAGGCGCACCGACAGGGTGCTGTCGCCCTCAGGCACCGCCGCGCTTGACTCCAGGATGGTGTGGTCGCCGTAGGCGTTGTAGTCGACGACGAGCCGGCCGTCCTTGACGAACAGCGAGACTCCGGCGCTGGCGGTGCCGGTCGCCCAGATCACGCCCTCGTCACCGGCGGCGTAGCTCACCCGGGCATCAAGGTGGAACCTTCGACCGCCCGGACCGGGGGCGGCCTGCACCGCGATGGGCGACATCGGCAGGCGGTACCGGTAGCGGCGGCTGGTGGGATGGGGCGAGCGGTCGTTGAGCCGGGGCCTGAACATGCCGACGAAGCTGTCGTCGAGGGGCAGCACGCCGTTGCGCTCGGCCTCGCTCCACCACAGCTCAATGAGTTCGGCGAGCTTGCCGGGCTGCTGCTCGGCGAGGTCGTCGCATTCCGAGGCGTCCACCGACAGGTCGTATAGCTCCCACCGGTCGGCGTCGAAGTCGGTGCCGTGGATGTGGCGGCACACCGCCTTCCAGTGGCCGGCCACCAGCGCCCGCGAGCCGGCCATCTCGAAGTATTGCAGGTTGTTGGTGGCCGGGTGGGTGGCGTCGGCCATCACCGGCGCGAACGAGTGACCGGTGACCGGCATCTGCTCGAAACCCTTGAGCACCTCAGGAGGGGTGACACCTAGCAGCTCGTAGATCGTGGGCACGACATCGGAGACGTTCGTGAACTGGTGTCGCATCGTGCCGCGCTCCGCCGCCGCGATGCCCTTGGGCCAGTGAACGACGAGGGGCACGTGCACCCCGCCCTCGTGGGTGTTCTGCTTGTACCACTTGAACGGGCTGTTGCCGCACTGGGCCCAGCCCCACGGGTAGTTCACGTAGCTGCGGGGCCCGCCGATCTCGTCGAGCCGGGCGATCGCCTCCTCCGGTACCTCCGGGATGCCGTTGAACCACTTCATCTCGTGCATCACCCCGAACGGGCCGCCCTCCTGGGACGCGCCGTTGTCGGACAGCACCATCAGGATCGTGTTGTCGAGCTGGCCCAGCCGCTCGAGGCCGTCGACCAGCCGGCCGATCTGGTCGTCGGTGTGGTCGAGGAAGGCCGCGAAGGCCTCCTGGAGGCGGGCTGCGAAGCGCTGGTGGCTCTCGGGCAGGGTGTCCCACGGCACCACGCCCGGGTTGCGGGGCGCCAGCCGGGTGCCCTCGGGAATCACGCCGAGTTCCAGCTGGCGCCGGTACCAGCGCTCCCGCACGATGTCCCATCCCTCGTCGTAGCGTCCCCGGTACTTTGCCAGGTAGCTGTCGGGCGATTGATGGGGGGCGTGGGTGGCACCGAAGGGCAGGTAGGCGAAGAACGGCCGGTCGGGCCGCACCCCCTTGCTGTCGCTGATCATCAGCAGCAGCTGATCGACCAGGTCCTCGCTGAGGTGGTAGCCGTTCTCGGGCCCGGCCGGAGGGTCGGCCCGGTGGTTGTCGATCACCAACTCGGGATTGAACTGGTCGGTCTCGCCCTCGAGGAACCCGTAGAACCGGTCGAAGCCGCGGCCCAGCGGCCACTGGTCGAACGGGCCGGCGGCCGAGCTGTCCTGGGTGTGGCCCAGATGCCACTTGCCCGCGCAGAAGGTGGCATAGCCGGTGGCGCTGAGCACCTCCGCGATGGTGGCCGCATGGTTGGAGACGTGGCCGATCTGGTTCGGGAACCCGGTCCTGAAGTTGGCCAGCGTGCGCAGGCCGACGGCGTGCTGGGAGCGTCCGGTCACCAGCGCGGCCCGGGTGGGTGAGCACAGCGGGGTGACGTGGAAGTTGGTGAACTGGAGCCCGCCCGCGGCCAGCCGGTCGACGTTGGCGGTGTCGATGTCGGATCCGTAGCAGCCGAACTGGGCGAAGCCGGTGTCGTCGAGCAGGATGATCACCACGTTGGGCGCGTCCTCGCCGGGGTGCGGGGGCTCGGTGAAGCACGGCTCGGACTCGGCGCGGGTCCGGCCGATGCGACCCCCGAACGTCGGGATCGGGATGCTCGGTTGGGTCATGTGTCGGCGGCGGCCAGCGCGTCGACGATCGCGGCCGCGCCCTCGTCGATCTCGGCCTCGGTCACGTTGAGCATCGGGGTGATCCGGATCACGTTGCCGTAGAGGCCGCCCTTGCCGACGAGCAGACCCTTCCGGCGGCACTCCTCGAGCACCTGGCCGGCCCGGGCCGCGTCGGGCTCGATCGAGCCGGGATGCACGAACTCCATGGCCTGCATCAGTCCCCGGCCCCGCAGCTCGGCCACGAAGTCGCTGCTCTCCACCGCCGGGGTGAGCGCGTCCACCAGGCGCCGCCCCATGGCCAGCGCGTTGGCCTGGAGGTCGTCCTCCAGCACCCGCCGCAGTGTGGCCCGGCCCGCGGCCGCCGACAGCGGGTTGCCGCCGAAGGTGGAGAACTGCAGCGCCCCGACCGAGTCGAAGATCTCGGCCCGCCCCACCACGCCGGCCAGGGTGATGCCGTTGCCGACGCCCTTGGCGAAGGTGAGCATGTCGGGCACGATGCCGTGGGCCTCGTAGCCCCAGAAGTGGTCGCCGGTGCGGCCCCAGCCGGTCTGCACCTCATCGGAGATGAACAGGATCCCGTGGGACGCCAGCACCTTCCCCATGGCTCCGAAGAAGCCGTCGGGGGGCACCGCGAACCCGCCCACACCCTGGATGGGCTCGGCGATCATGGCGGCCACGTCCCCCGAGGTGGTCATGTCGATGAGCTGCACGAGGTCGTCGACGCAGGCCGTGGTGTAGGCGTCGTCGTCGAGGTGGCGGAACGGGCTACGCAGCCGGTAGCCCCCCTGGACGAAGGTGACGTTGAGGCCGGTGAGGCTGGTCGACGACCAGCTCCGGTGCGCAGTCACGGCCTGAGCCGAGAACGTGCGCCCGTGGTAGCTGTTGCGCATGGCCAGGATCTGGTTGGAGCCTCGGTACACGGTGGCCATGAGCAGCGCGGCGTCGTTGGCCTCGCTCCCCGAAGGGGTGAAGAACACCCGGGCGTCGTCGATGCCCGACACCCGGGCCACGTCCTCGGCGAAGGCGATCATCGGCTCGCTCAAGTACAGCGTGGACGTGTGCATCACCTTGGCCGCCTGCTCCTGGACGGCGGCCACCACGCTGGGCTCGGCGTGGCCGATCATGGTGGTGAGCACCCCGCCGAAGAAATCGAGGTAGCGGCGGCCCTCGACGTCCCACACGTAGCTGCCCTGACCCATGTCGATCGACACCGGCTCGTCATGGAGCAGGTGCAGGAAGCTGGGCAGTGCCGAGGCGTAGCGCTCAGCCAGTTCAGCGTTGTTGGTCATGGGCCAGATTATGCCCCGCGTCGTGCTATGTGTCCCGCGCCTTTCCGTCGATTCCTCCGCTCGACAGCCGCGGTGTCAGTCGTTGCGGATCTTGCGGGCTAGAGCGACCGCGGCCTTGGCTTCGCGGTTGGTGCGGTACTCGTAGATGTCGGCGCCGGCCATGAGCCAGCGGCTGCCCCGAACACCTAGCCAACGGAAGGGCTCCGGCTCCCAGCGTCGGTGCCGGACGCCGACCCACGGCAGGTCGACCCGCTCGGAGTCGGCGCCGCAGATCAGGTCGGCCAGAGTGCGCCCGGCCAGGTTCGACGGCGCCACCCCCTCCCCCACATAGCCGCCGGCACCGGCGGTGCCCGCGGCCCGGTCGAAGTGCACGAAGGGGGTCCAGTTGCGAGGCACGGCGAGCACACCGCCCCAGCGGTGGGTGATCCGCGCCTTCGACAGCGCGGGGAACAGGTCCACCAGGGTGCGGTGGATCCGCTCGTGGGAGCGGTGGTGCTGCTCGATGGCCGGGCTGATCCGCGATCCGTACAGGTAGGGCACCCCGCGGCCGCCGAAGGCGATCCGGTCATCGGCGGTGCGCTGCCCGTAGATCACCATGTAGCGGTCGTCGGCGAACGTGGGCCGGTCGGCCAGGCCGATCTCGTCGAACACCGGCTGCGGCAGCGGCTCGGTGCCGATCATGAGCGAGTAGATGGGCAGCAGTTGCCGTTTCCGTCCCCGCAGGTCGCGGGTGTAGGCCTCGGTGGCCCGCACCACCACCTCGGCCCGCACCGTGCCCCGGTCGGTCAGCACCCGCCCGGGCTCTAGGGCCACCGCGGCGGTCTGCTCGTGGATCTTCGCGCCGTGGCGCTCCACTGCCTCGGCCAGGCCCCTCACCAGCCGGGCGGGGTCGACCGCCGCGCAGGGGGCGTAGAAGATGCCGCTGAGCACGCCGGTGGCCCGGCCGTGCTCACGGGCCTCCTCGGCGCCGAGCAGCCGGATCTCGTCGGTGTTGAGACCCAGCTCGTGCTCGTGGGCGACCTGGGCGGCTTGGCGCGTCGCCTGTGCGGCGTTGCGGGCCCAGCGGATGACGCCTCCCTTGTGGTAGCCGCATTCGATCCCCTCGCCACTCGTCACCCGGCCGATCTCGTCGACGCTGTCGAAGATGGCCCGGGCGAGGCGCAGCGAGGCGGGCAGGTCGGCGAGCGCCGCGTACTTCTGGATGCCCGCGGCCAGCTCGCCGATGGCCCAGCCGCCGTTGCGGCCCGAGGCCCCGAAGCCGCAGATATCGCGCTCGATCACCCTCACCCGCAGCGTCGGGTCGAGCTGTCGCAGGTAGTACGCGGTCCACAGTCCGGTGAACCCGCCGCCGACTATGGCCACGTCGGTGTCGGCGTCGCCTTCGAGCGCCGGCCTGGGCTCGAGCGATCCGGGGTACGTGTCGAGCCACATCGACCGGGCGCGGTATCGGGCCTCGGAGGCCTGACCGGGGGGCATCCCGGTACTGTACGCCCGCCACGGTGCCGGGAACTGGCAGCAATATGCACGCCATCCGTGCACAGCGCTGCCAATCCCAGCCTGTCATCCCGCCCCACCCGGAACTGGCAGCAATATGCACGCCATCCGTGCACAGCGCTGCCAATTCGCCGGGAGTCAGCGGACTTGGACGATCCGGGCCGAGGAGCCCCAGGACTTGTCGGCAGTGAACACCTCGGCGTCGAGGCGCTCGCCCAAGGCCAGGCAGAGTCGATCGGCGAGCGAGAGGCCCTCGCCTCGCCGCCAGCGACGGGCGGCCCACTCGGCGTCGTCGCTGATCACCGGCTCAACCTGCACCCCGTAGCTCTCCAGCAGGGCTCGGGCCTGATCCCAGTCGCGGTCCGCACCCAGCACGCGCTGCGCGACCTCCGACCAGTTCGCCGCGCCACACCTCGGATCCTCGGCCAGTGCGCCCTCGACCGTGTCGGCGCCGTCCTCACCCAGCAGGAACGCCAGGATCGCCGAGGCGTCAAACACCGAGGTCACCCGGCATCCCCGCTCTCTGCGTCCTCGATCGCGGCCGCCCTGCGCCGGCCGGCCAGAAGCTGCTCCACCAAGTCCAGCCCCTTCAGATCATTGCGAACCCGATCCCGAAGCTGCTTACGGGTTAGCAGGACCAGGCCGTCCGATGACTCCACGAGCACCATCGGCGATCCGGCAACCAGCCCAGCGCGCTCCCGGACTGCGGCCGGCACCACGATCCGGCCTCGATCTCCCATTGCAACTATATGTGTCCCACTCATGCATTAAGAATACCACTCAGCTAGTACGTCTGGGAAGCGGTGCGTCGCCCGAAACCGCGGGCCGGGCTTCGACGGCTTGGGTGCCAGCGCTAGCCTGCGGGCATGCGACGGCCGCCGATCAGGCACCTTGACCTGGCTGGATCGCCCGAAGCGATGGGTCACACCCACGGTCGGGCCCACGCTGATGAGATCCGCCGCTACGCCCACGACCGGGTGGATCTCGTGGCCGCCGGACTGTGGAGCGGCGGACCGCTGGAGCGGGGCGTGGTGCTGGAGTTGGCCGAGGCCTGCCTGCCGGCCCAGGAGGCCTTCTCACCCAGCCTGCACGCCGAGATGCTTGCCATGGCGGACGCGGCCGGCATTACCCCGGCCGAAGCAGTGGTGGTGGGCGGCTTCACCGACTTCGTGGACACCGTCCGGGCCATCTCGGGCGGCACCCACCCACCGGAGACGGTCGAGGACGACTGCACCGCCTTCGTGGTGCCGGACAGCCGGGCCGAGGGAGCCGGCTTCGTGGGTCAGACGTGGGACATGCACGACGCCGCCACCGACCATGTGGTGCTGGCCCGCCTGCGCCCCGACACCGGTCCCGACGCGCTGGTGTTCACCACCGTCGGGTGCCTGGGCCAGATCGGCATGAACTCCGCCGGGGTCTGCGTGGGCATCAACAACCTCACCGGCAACGACGGCCGCTTCGGGGTGATGTGGCCCACCGTCATCCGCGAGATGCTGGCCCAGGCCACCGCGGCCGAAGCACTGGACGTGCTGCTGGGAGCCGACCTGGCCGGCGCCCACAACTACCTGATCCTCGACGCCGAGGGTCGGGGGTTCAACGTCGAGGCCATGCCGTCGGCCCGTCCCGTTCAGGCTCTCGACGGCACGCCGCTGGCGCACACCAACCACGTCACCCACCCCGCGGCCGCCCCCTTCGAGGGCGAGCGGGACGCAGAGGTCATGGCCAACTCGCGCCTCCGCCTGGAACTGGCCAACGCCCTGCTGTCCGACGCGGGCCGGCCGATCGACGCCGAGCGGCTCATGGAGATCACCCGCGAGCCCACCGCCATCTGCCGCTGGCCCGACCCCAAGTACCGGGTCGAGTCGAGCGGCGCGGTGATCATGCGGCCCCGCACCGGCGACCTCTGGGCGTGCTGGGGCCAGCCCGCCGACAACGACTACCAGCACTTCTCGCTGACACCCGCCGCGGCCCGGGGCGCCTGAACCAGAACCGACGGCCATGGGCGAGCTGACCTACACGACCATCCGGGCCGAGTGGGCCGAGGCGCTCGAGCACATCGAGCACACCGCGTTCCCGACCGCCGACCGGGAAGACCTCTACTGGGCCGACGAGCTGAGGGCCCTGGCCCGGGAGTTCGGCGAGGGCGGCGTGGTCGTGCTCGACGGCGACGCGCCGGTGGCCATGGGGCTGGGAATCCGGGTCGACTTCGACTTCAGCCATACCCAGCACTCGATCCGCGACCTGGTCGGCACCGGCGGCGGCACCGGCCACGTGCCCGACGGCGCGTGGTACTACGGGACCAGCATCGCGGTGCTGCCCGAATACCGCCGCCGGGGCATCGGCCGGCGCCTCTACGACATGCGCAAGCAGATCTGCCGGGACCTCAACCTGGCCGGCATAGTGGCCGGCGGTGTAATCCCCGGCTACGCCGACCACAAGCATGAGATATCGGCCGCCGACTACGTGGCCAAGGTGTCGGCCGGAGAGCTGTACGACGCCACGCTGACCATGCAGATCGCCAACGGCTTCGAGGCCCGGGGCGTGATCGCCGACTACATCACCGACCCCGCGGTCGACAGCTGGGCGTCACTGATCGTCTGGGAGAACCCCGACTACAACCCGGACGCCTGACATTCGGCGGCCGGCTCTCCCCTAACCGACTCCAGGTCGGGCAAGCCGGCTGCGGTCACTGCTCGCCGGTCAGCAGGTCAAGAAGCTCGTCGTAGGCGGTGCAGGCGGGATACTGCGGATACTCGGACCGCACGTTGGCCGGCGCCCGGAACAGCACGCCGGCGTCGGCTGCGGCCAGCATGGTCATGTCGTTGTAGGAATCGCCGACCGCCACCACCCGGTAGTTGAGCGAGCGGAAGGCATCGACGGCCTTCGCCTTCTGGTCGGGAAGCCGCAGCCGGTAGTCGGTGAGGCGGTCGTCCTCCACCACGAGCGTGTGGCACAGCAGCAGGGGCCAGCCCAGCTGGGCCATCAACGGGCGACCGAACTGCTCGAAGGTGTCCGACAGCAGCACCACCGGCATGCGCGACTGGAGCTCGCGCAGGAAGTCGAGCGCGCCGTCGAGGGGGGCGAGACCCTCGACGACCTCCATGATCGTCGTCATCCTGACGCTGGCTGCGTCGAGGGCCTCGATCCTGCTCTTCATCAGCACGTCGTAGTCGGGCTCGTCCCGGGTGGTGCGGCGCAGGAAGTCGATGCCGGTGCGCTCAGCCACCGCGATCCACACCTCGGGCGTGAGCACGCCCTCCACGTCGAGCACGGCCAGGCACTGGCGCGGGGAGGGCACTAGTGCTCGGACCCCTCCATCATCGCGGCAGCGCGCCGGTCGAGTTCCTCGTCGTCCACGTCCTCGATGTGGGTGTGCACGCTCCACTTGTGCCCCCATGGGTCCAGGAACTGGCCCATGCGGTCACCGTAGAACTGATCCTCGACGGGGCTCAGCTCCGTGGCCCCGGCCGCCAGCGCGGCGGCGAAGGTCGCGTCGCAGTCTTCGACGTTCACGGCCATCGACACAGGCGTCCCGCCGAGGGTCTTGGGGCCGACCACGCCCATTTCGGGCCACTCGTCGGACAGCATCACCAACGAGTCACCGAGGCGCAGCTCGCAATGGCCGATGCGACCGGCGAAGGTCATGCGGCGACTCTCGGTGAGGCCGAGCACTCCCGTGTAGAAGTCGATTGCCTCGGCGGCACCGTCAACGCACAGGTACACGCTGATCCTCGGATAGTCGTCAGGGATGGGGTTGACCATGGAGTTGTTCCTTCCGGTATGCGGTCGGCAGGAGCCCGGCGGGTCCATCCGTCCGTGTCGGCCCTGCATTATCGCCGGACTGCGGCCGACTCGCCCACCTCCGGGCGCAGCCAGCGGTCCACCTCGCCATCGTGCCAGCGAGTGTCTGCCCCGGTCAGGCCTCCACCATGGCGATCAGCTCTTCGTCGCTGGGGATCTCGACGCCGGGCACGTAGTAGGTGTAGAGGCTGGCGATCACCTCGCCGAGCCCCGAGTCGTCGCCGGCGGCCAGCTCGGCGGTGATCACCGAGCCGTGTATGTGGATCGACGACAGCTTGCCGGTGGCCAGCATCCGGCGGGCCAGCTCATCGGAGGGGCGGTCGCCGAGGATCTCCTCCCCGGCCCGGTAGCGCTCGTGACCCATGCCGGTGAGGGTCCGGTTCAGCTCGAACCGCACGAGTCCGGGCCGGGGCGACGAGGTGCGCAGGAAGGTGACGGGCTGGCCCATGGCGACTGCAGGCTACAGCCCGCCGTTCGCCGCGGCTGCACCCCCAGCTGCAGGATCGAACAGCCGGGGCTCGGTGTCGTCGCACGGCGGGTGCAGGCGCGGGACGCCGCTCCAGCGCAAATCGTCCATGAACACCCAACGCCGGCGGTGGATGGCGCACGGGCCCCAGGCGGCCAGCGCGGCGATGTGGCGGGGACACGGATAGCCCTTGTTGGACGCGAACCAGTACGCCGGGTAGCGCTGGGCGGCTTCGACCATGAGGCGGTCGCGGGTGACCTTGGCCACCACCGACGCGGCCGCGATGGAGAGGCTCGACGCGTCGCCCCTCACTATGGTGGTCACGTCCGGTCCGTTGTCATCGTCCGCTCCGGTTCGGTCGGGCTCCGCGGAGCCATCGGGGCGCGGCTTCAGGAAGTTCCAGGACCCGTCCACCAGGACGTGGTCGACATCCAGTCCCAGGCCGTCGACGGCCCGGCGAGCCGCGACCCGCTGTGCGTCGGCCATGCCCAGCTCGGCGCACTCGGTCACGGTGGCGTGGCCCACCGACACGGCCCGGGCCCAGTCCCGGATGCGGTCGTGCAGCACCTCGCGCTCGGAGGCGTTGAGCATCTTGGAGTCGCGCACCTTGTAGATCCGGGTGTCGGGGTCGGCGACCACGGCCGCCACCGTGAGCGGCCCGGCCCACGATCCTCGGCCCACCTCGTCCACTCCGGCCACGACGTCGGCGCCGCCGGACCACAGGCTGCGCTCCACCCGCAGCCCCGGGGCGCGACCCCGCAGGGCGCGCCGCAGCGGGGCGGCGGCGGAGGCAGTGTTGGCCATCGGCGCGACCGTAGCCGCGCCGGGTCAGGTCTTCGCTAGAGGGTCCAGGTGGAGAGGACCAGGGCCCTGTCGCGCCAGGCCTGGATGTTGGCGTCGAGGACGTCAAGCGGGTTGAAGGGGGTCACGCCCTCCATCACGTCGTCCTCGCGCATGCCGTAGAGCGCGCCCATGGCGAAGCGGCAGCAGTACACCGTCGCGCCCTCGTTGATGAGGGTCTGGAGCTGGCGGTTGTACCCGAGGTTGCCGGGGAAGCCCTCCTGGCCGACGGCCGGGTAGCCGCGGGCGGCGTTGGCCATGAGCACGGCCGGGCCGTACAGCACGAACGTCAGCTTGAAGCCCTTGCGCTGCAGGCGGGTGGCGGTGAGCATGTTCACCAAGCCGACCGAGCCCTCGAAGGGCACGGTGTGCATGAACACGTACGCCTGGTCGCCCTCCTCAGCCTTGTAATCGGGGAAGACCTTCTCCTCGATGTTGTGCATGACGTCGCCCTCTTGGGGCGGCGGGATGGTCACTGTCTTTGGCATTTCGCCTCCTTGTTGTCGATGTTGTCGATGTCTGGATCGGTTGCGGATCGGGTCTCAGACAGCCGGTCCCCGGGGCCGACCCGACCGGATGGGCCAGTCCCTTCGGTGCGAGCCCGGCAGGATAGCGATGACGCGGTGCCGGATGCCCCACGGAAGCAGGCGGTACACCGGCGTGAAGACGTGCCTCCAGAAGATCTCCCGAGCGCCCCGCGCCTTCTTTGGAGCCCGGGCGCCGTAACGGGCCCCGACACGCCTCTGAGCGTCGATGGCCAGGTAGTGCTCGGAGTTCGAGCGGAGCCAGTGAGCGAAACCCATGAGCCAGCCTGCCGGCCCTACAGCCCGGCCAGGAGGTTCTGCGCGGCCACCGAGATGGGCTCGTTGAGGGCGCCGATGGCGGGCGAGTAGACGTTCTCCATTGTGGCCAGTTCCTCCACGGTGAGCCCGACCCGCACCGCCATGGCCAGGAAGTCGGCCCGTTCTTTGATTCCCTCGCCGCCCACCATCTGCGCGCCGATCAGCCTGAGCGACCCCGGCTCGGCCAGCAGCTTCACGGTGATGGGCCTCACGCCCGGGTAGTAGCGGGCCCGGGTGATGCCCTGGGCTTTGCCCACCACGTGCTGGATGCCCAGCGCGGTGGCCAGCGTCTCGCCGAAGGACACCCCGCCGATCATCCACTCGCCGGCCAGCAGGCCCCAGGGCACGAACACCGGGCGGTAGTGGCGTGTGCCGCCCGCCGCGTTGGTGCCCGCCGTCTTGCCCTGGGCGTAGGCGTGGGAGCCGGTGAGCCCCTGGATCGGGATGTCGGTGACGCCGTGCGGGATCTCGGTGCAGTCGCCCGCCGCGTAGATGTTCGGATCGGAGGTCTGCATCCTGGAGTCGACGACCAGCCCGCCGGTCGTACCCAGTTGCAGACCGGCAGCCGCGGCCAACGGGTTGTTGGGCACCTTGTGGGTGCCGATGATGACGATGTCGGTGTCGATGGCGCCCTGCTCGGTCTCGACCCGGCTCACGGCGCCGTCGCCCTTGAAGGCGGTGACCCAGTTGCCCCACTGCATGTCGACCTCGGCGTCCTCCCAGGCCTGGCGCACGGGCTCGACGATGTCGGGATCGAGCACGTCGGCCATCGGCCACGGGGCCCGGTCGACGACGGTCACCTTGATCCCCCGGTGCAGCAGGGCCGCCACCATCTCCATGGCCACCAGACCGGCCTCGACGATCACCGCAGACTTGCAGGAGTCGAGGCGCTTGTCCCAGTCCATGGCCGCCCGGATGTACTTGACCTCGTAGATCCCGTCGAGGTCAGCGCCGTCGACGTCCACCTTGGCATAGTTCCAGCCGGCGCCGATGATGAGCCGGTCATAGGACACCACGCCCTCACCCGCGACGGTGATGGTGCGGGCCTTCGCATCGATGGCCTCGACGGTGGTCTCGTAGTGGACGTCGATCCCGGTGTTTACGTACTGCTCCTTGGTGGCCAAGAAGAGCCGCTCGAACGAGTCGATCTCGCGCCCGTGAACGTAGGGGATCCCGCAGGGGCTGTAGGCCACATCGGTGTCGGCGGTGTAGACCACCACCTCCGCGCTGGGATCGACCGCTTTGGCCGCGCCGGCGGCACCCAGTCCTGCGGCGCCACCACCGATCACTGCGATCCGCATTGTCCTCCTCTCGTCGCGGAACCGTCTCCGGCCCGCTCACCGACGTGTCGGATGAGATATCTACGTATCGGAACCTAAAGCCAGGGCCGCGCGGGTGTCAAGCCCGCAGAGCCTCGACCGAGCCGGCATCAGACAGCCACCACCGACAGCTCGGGGGTGTTGCGGATGGTGTTGCTCACGTAGCACACCCGGGCCGCGGCCTCCACCAGGGCGGCCTTGAGGGACTCCTCGCAGCCGGCGTCGACGCGGATCTCCAGCGCCGAGAAGCGGGGCCCGTCGTAGGTGCCGGTCACCTCCACGTTGACATGCGCCAGCTCGATGCCGCGCTTTAGAGCCGCGTGGGCGACGGCCAGGGTGAAACACGACGACAGCGCGGCCAGGAGCAGCTCGGTGGGCTGCGGCCCCTCGTTCGTGCCGCCCACGCTCTCAGGCTCGTCCACCGGGATCGTGAAGTCGCCCGCGGTGACATCGCAGCGGTATGCGCCCAGCCACCGGGCCGAGACTGTGCGGGTAGGCGAACTCACGGAGAAGACATCCTTCAGGCGGTGTCCAAGCCCGTCAACTATACGACAGCCACAGATCACAAAGCGAAAGACCGGCCGTCTAGTATTCACGCCCGATGCGTCGCGAGACCGGGACCGGCAACGGAGGCGATGGCTCGGCGATACCGTCGAACCCAACGCACGGCGAGGACCTGAGCGCGGTCGTGAACTCGATCGGGCCCAAGGTCCGCCACCTTCGCAAGCAGTGGAACCTGTCGCTGCAGCAGCTCGCCGACCGGTCCAACGTCTCGACCGCAGCCATCCACAAGGTCGAGCAGGGTGCGATGGTGCCAACCATCACGACGTTGCTGAAGCTGGCCGCGGCCCTCGAACAGCCGGTGTCGTACTTCGTGGAAGAGGACCAGGAGCCTCCGCTGTACGCGGTGTTCACTCCGGCTGACGAGCGCCGGTCGATCTACACGCCCCATGAGGGTCTCACCCTGGGCGGCATCTCGGGCCCCTACGGGCAGTACTTCGTGGCGACCGCCATCGCCGAGGTTGAGCCGGGGGCCGGCAGCGGCGAGAACCCTCTGCGCCACGCGGGCGAGGAGCTCATCCACATGCTGTCGGGGCGACTCGACGTGGACGTCGGCGACCAGTCGTTCCAGCTGCGCCGGGGCGACTCGATCCACTTCCGGACCGACCAAGAGCACCGCTGGCACAACCCGTACCGGCACACGGCACGGGCGGTGTGGACCGCCCTACGCCCCAGCTGACGGACCCGCTCGCCCTATACGTTCGGCCTCACCGACAGGCGCTGGTCGAGGTCGTGCAGGGCCTGCATGAAGCACTCGACGGGGGCGTGGGCCACTCCGGCGCCCACCTGGCCGGACCCGTCGGAGACGTGGAGGATCCCGGTGTTGACCGCCGGTGTGATGGAGGTCTCGACCACCCGGCGGACGTCGACCCCCAAAGGGGTGCCGGCGTTGTCGAGCACCGGCAGCCGGAACCGGCTGCTGGTGCCGGCGCAGATGCGGCCCATGGCCTTGGTGACGGCCATGGCGTCGGCCATGCGGCCCCCGAGGAAGCCGGCCACCGCGGGAGAGTTCGCCGCGGCCGGGCCACCCAGCCCCACCAGCTCAAGCACGGCGCTGTCACCGATGTCTCCGGCGCTGGTGTCGGGACCCTGATCCGGGTAGTACAGGGCGTCCTGCACAGGGGGCGCCTCCGCTATGAACCAGTGCTCGGGCCGGCCGGGCAGGCGGACGCCGTAGGTGGTGCCGTTGCGGGCCATGGTGGTGACGATGCTCGAGTCGGACACCTGGCCGGCCCACTCGACCAGGGCACGGGCACCGGCCATGACAATGTTGAGGAACATCAGGTGGTTGGTGCTCAGGAAGTCGGCCACCTCGCCGATGCGGGCGACACTCGAGCGGACCAGTTGCGGAAGCAGGTCACGCAATAGCAGGTTGGTGGTGGCCTGAACCCGCATATGCACGTCGTCGCCCATGGCGATGCCCTGAGCGGCCAGCGAGAACACGTCAATCGGCCCGGTCCCGTCGAGAGCCTGGGCCAGGGCCGGACCGAGCGCGTCCCGCAGGAACCGGAGGCGCTCGATGGCCGCCTCGGAGTCGACCCCGAACCAGGCGACCTCCCCCGAGCCCTGGTTCAGGCTGGAGTAGGCAGTGGTGCGACCGGCATCGACCGAGACCACGTAGACGGGCGCGGAGGGACCGATCGCGGTGGCCATCGGCACCACTGCGCAGTGCTCGTTGGCAGGCTCCAGCCGGATCTCACCGGTCTGCACCATGCGGTCGGCGGCATCGGTGTGGGGGGCCCATTCTTCGGCCACGACCGCGGCCCTGACCGACCGCCGGAGCGGGTCGCACATGTCGGCCCATGCGATCCGCGGCCCGCAGTGCAGGATCGTCCCTTCGTCCAGGCCACTGATCATCGAGCCCGCCGTCTCCACACCCAGCAGCATGGGAACGCCGCGGTCCAGGCGGCGCAGCACCTCGGCGTTGGCCGCGTCCACTCGGTCCGCGGCCGGACCCAGTAGCCGGGCCAGCGCCGCCACCGCGTCGAGGTCGCCGCCGGCAGGTATACGCCAGTCCACGCCCACCGCGGGGGCGCCCTGGTCCCGCACCGCGGTCTCGAACCGCTCCAACCCGATGTTGACGACTTCCACCTTTTCGGGCAACTCAATGACGCCCATGCCGCCTTGCTCGATTCTGTGGAGACTCAGTGCCTACGACATCGAGACGAGCAGGGCGCTCGGCGTGTCGCGGGCGGCGGGCAGGCGCAGGTGAGCATCTTCCGGTATGTCAGCCTCGACCAGTCTTCGAGCCTCAGCCAGCCGGAAGATCATCGGTTGGTGCGGTAAGCCGTAGTAGAGCACGGGCGGCCCATTGTGCTCCCATCCGATGCGCTCGAAGAAGACGACATTCTGGAGTTGCACGAAGGCGTCCATCACGTCGCCCCCCGCATCCGCGGCAGTCGACACCGCGAAACGGACGAGCCGGATCCCCACGATTCCCGCACGGTAGCCGGGCAGCACGGCCAGGCGGTCACCCTTCCAGCGGCCGGCGTCGTCGGTGCGGTACAGGCGCACCGTGCCGATCGCCTCGGATCCCCGGCCCGCGACGACATGGATCGTGTCGGGGTCTGCATCCCAGTCGTCGACGTCGGTGAGTGGGATGACCCGCTGCTCCTCGACGAACACCCGGTGCCGGATGCGCATATGCCAGCTGCGGGCCTCGGGGGAGACGGCCCGCCAGCACTCGATCCGATCCACCGCTGCCTCCGCTGTCAGCCCAAGGCCTGCACGGGGATCAGCTTGCGGCCGCCGGGAGCCTGCAGTTCCCTTTCCATCGCTCCGACCGGAGAGCAGGCCTGGCAGCGGGCGCAGCCCGCCGCGACCTTGTCCGCGGTCAGTCCCCGCTCCACCAGGTACGGCGCCACCTTGCGGGCGACCTGCTCGACGTAATCCGACGACGGGGGCAGCCAGTCACCCATGAGCGAGCCCGGAACCGGTCGCAGGGGCACTACGAACGGGTATACGCCGATGTCGGCGGCCCGGCGGCAGCCCTCTACGATCAGGTCCGGGTCCTCCCCCATCCCGAGAATCACATAGGTGGAGACCTGACCCTCGCCGAAACGCTCCACGGCGTACTCCCAGGTCTCGAAATACCGTTCGATGCCGGTGCGGTACTTCGGGGGCGCGACCCATTCAAGCACCGCGGGGTCGAAGGTCTCGATGTGGATCCCAACGGAGTCGATGCCCCGGTCGGCTACCGCATCGATCACCGCGAGGTCGTCGGGTGGCTCGAACTGGACTTCGACGGGAAGGCCCGAGGACTCCTTCATGGCCTCCCCGCACTTGGCCACATAGAGGGCGCCCTTGTCGCGGCCGTAGGTGGAGCCGGTGGTCAAGGTGATATCCACGACGCCGTCGAGTTCCTTGGCCGCCACCGCAACCTCGGCCAGCTGGGCCGGCCGCTTGACCAGGACCGTGTTGCCGGAGGCCAGCGACACACCGATCCCGCAGAAGCGGCACTGGTCGTCGTTGCCCCAGTAGGCACAGGTCTGCAACACGGTGCTGGCCAGCGAGTCGAGGTGCATGAGAGCCAGCTGCCAGTACGGGACGCCGTCGGCGGTGGTGAGACCGTAGAAGCGGGGCCGGTCAGCGGGAGCCGCGCCGGCCAGCCGCACGCCTTCGGCGTAGATCCCGAAGCCGAGGTCCTCAGGCTCGAGCGAGTACGGCGAGTCGGCAACGAAAGAGGCGTCCACCGGCACTGTCACCGCAGTTCCCTCTATCCAGACCATGCCCGCATCCGACGGCCCGGCTCCGCCCGGACGGCGTTCGAAGGGGGCGTTTATCCGCAGACCCTTGTACTGGAGGTCGATGATGAGTTCGGCTAGGGACACTAGGCAATTCCTACCACCGGGCGGGCGACTACGTCGTGTCCGGCGCGGCTCGCCGGACCGTTGTCGCAGTCTGGAGCCGGGTGAACCCGGCCGCGGCCGCGGTTAGGGGATCTCGTTCCCCGTGGCGAGGATCAGAGCCGGCACCCAGAAGGTGTAGATCGCCGTTCCGGCCAGGATCAGACCCAGGAGTTTGGCCTGGAGCTTTCCGTAGGTGGTGAGGGCGACCGAGCCGAACGCCACCAGCCACACGATCAGGATCGACTGGAACATCCAGCTACCCGCGAAGAAGTCCCACCAGAACAGCGGGAGGATGGCCGTCGGCACGGCGAGGTTCCCCACGATTCGCAGGTCCCATCCGTTGACCTCCGTCTTGCCGAGCACCACGAAGAACAGCCCGTAGAACGTGACGAGTCCGGCAAGGACGACGGAAGCGTCGTCCAGCGGCCGGGCCCACATGATGTAGACGGCCTGCACCAGGTTCAGGAGGCCTACGACCAGCGTCGCATTCCCGATACTGACGAGCGGGTTCGATCCCCCTTCCTTCTGATCGGCTCCCACGCCGAGGAAGTAGAGGGCATTCAGCCACACGATCAGGCCGGTGGCTATGAACACTATGGTGATGGGAGGCATGACAAGCCCCTTCCCGTCCACCCGACATTTCGGATGAGACATAGCTATTTCCCAACCTAAACCCCCCGCCAAGACTCGTCAAGCGCACCAGAACGGCGGATCCAGTCCTAGGCCTAGGTGCGGCCGGGTGCCAGTTCCCTAATGGTGATGATGGTGATCGTCGTGATCGTGGTCGTGATCGTGACCGGGCGGCCGCGCCTGGTAGGCGGCGGCCAGAGCGTCCACCTCGGACTCTGAGGCGATGGCGCGCTCCTGCACGATCGACTCGAGGGCCTCCTGCCATCGCTCGTAGTACCGGTACTCCCCCACCGGGTCCGACTCCCAGCGCTGCACGGCCGCGATGAGGTGGTCGCGGAAGTCGTCCCAGGTGAAGTGGCCGCCCTCCACCAGAGCCATGGCCATGGCGAAGCTGCGCCCCTCCCAGGGCGCGTCGAACACCAGCTCGCCGTTGAGCCGGGGCGGAGCGGCCGGGCCTTCGATGTCGAGAGTGAGAGCCACCGGCGCCCGTTCAGCCTGCGCCGACCTTGGCTACCCCCACCATGGCGTCGCGGGTCACCAGCGCAGCCAGTTCATCCTCGGAGAGTTCGTCGGTGCCCTCGGGCCGCTGGGGCAGCACCAGATAGCGGTTCTCGGCGCTGGAGTCCCACACCTGGACTTCGACGCTGTCGTCGAGGTCCAGGCCCATCTCGCTCAGCAGGGTGCGCGGCTCGCGCACCATGCGGCTGCGGTAGGCCGGATCCTTGTACCACTCCGGCGGCAGTCCGAGCACCGGCCACGGGTAGCAGGAGCAAAGGGTGCAGACCACCACGTTGTGCACGTCGTCAGAGTTCTCGACCACCACGATGTGCTCGCCCTGGGGTCCGGTGAAGCCCATCTCCTTGATGGCGCCGGTGCCGTCGGCCAGCAGGTGCTCCCGGTAGTCGTCGTCCACCCACGCCTTGGCCACCACCTTGGCCCCGTTCATGGGGCCCACGTCGTTGACCATGCGGTTGATGAAGCCGTCGAGCACCTCGGACTTGATGAGACCGCGCTCGGCTAGGAGCGACTCCAGCGCCTCAGCGCGCACCTCGGGCGGCAGGCGGTCCTTGTTCTTGGTGGGATCAGCCATCTAACTCGCCTCCAGGTAGCTTTCGAACAGATCGATCCGCAGTACGGCCGCCTCCGCCCCGGGGCCCCACAACTCGGTGGAGTCGAACTCCACGGTGTACACGTGCTGGGGATTCTCACCCTCGAAGTGGGCGTTGGTGTCGGGCAGCAGCGCCGCTGGGCGATGTGCGTGGATCGTGCCGGTGTGGCCGCGGATGTAGCGGGGCATCCGGGTGTGGCCGTCGGTACGGATCTCCCTGGCCGTCACCCGGTCTCCCACCGAGAAGGCGGGAGGGTCGTCGATCTCGCGCAGCGACCCGGCGCCGCCCCGCTCGTAGACGGGCTTGTTCTCCTCCACGTCCTCCGGCTCGATGACCGACTCGCCGGAGAGGTTGCGGGCCCGGGCGTCAACCGCGCCGGGCGCCAGCACGCCACTGTCGACGAGCAGGGTCTCCGCGCACGCCAGCCAGCGGCCGTAGTAGCCGTCGGCCAGGTAGTCGTAGGGGTGCAGACGCTCAAGGCCGTGGCGGAAGGCGTCGAGGTTGGTGCCCGACAGGCCCATGGACATCGCGCCCATGGCGAAGGCCCGGCCGTGCCAGTCCTCGCGGAACACGGGCTCGTCGGGGTCGATGGTCACGGTGCCCCAGCCGTGCATTCCCCCCATGTCGTGGATGCCGTCCATCGGAGCCTCCCCGTCGGTGGATTCTTCGGCCGGCGGCCCGGCGTTGTCAACTATAGGACAGCAGCCAGTCGCAAGAGAAACGCGGACCGGCCTCTACCGCCGCTGCTGGGCGACGAGAGACCGGGCCCGGGCCAGGAGGCTCTCCTCGGCCTCGGCGTAGCTCTTGAGAGCCTCGACCGCAGCGGCCCGCAGCCGAGCCGCATGGTCGGAGAACTCCTCGGCCAGCGACCTCACCTCACTGGGCGCGGCCCCGCCCACTGCCCCCCGGGTTGCCACGATCCGGCGCGGGTCCAGTGCTTCGGCCAGCTCGGCGGCGTCGAGCCCGAGCCGCCGCCCGCAGACCTCGGAGGCGGCGTCGTCGAGCAGCTCGGGCGTGATGTCTAGTCCCCGCAGCCCCCGGCCGCTGGCGGCCCGCACCGCCCGGCCCACCACGTGGTAGGCGGTGCGATAGTCGACCCCGGCGGCCACCATCACGTACTCGGCCAGGTCGGTGGCCTGGGTGAAGCCCCGCTCGAGCTCGGACCACATCCGCTCGGCGTTCACCGTCAGCGTTCTCACCACCCCCGTCGTCAGGGCGCTCACCCTGATGGTGAAGTCGAGCGCCCGGGGGATCTCGCCGTAGGCGAAGATCAGGTTGTCGCTGCGGGCCGACGGGCTCTTGACCACCGCCAGGAAGCCGCTCATCCGGCCGATCAGCACCCCGCTGGCCCCCCGGATGATGGACAGCGAGTAGGGGTTGCGCTTCTGGGGCATCAGCACCGACGCCCGGGTGAACGGCCCCGCCAGGTCGACGTAGTCGAACTCCTGGCTCGACCAGATCTCGAGGTCCTCGGCCAGCTTGGCCTGGTTGGCGATCATGCTCGCCGACGTGGCCAGCAGGTCGATGAACACATCGGTCTGCCACATGGCGTCACGGGTGTGGGCGATCACGCCGTCGAACCCGAGGTCGGCGGCGATGACTCCCCGATCGTCGAGCAGCCGGCTGCCGTTGACGCAGCC
This sequence comes from Acidimicrobiia bacterium, assembly GCA_022819505.1. GTDB lineage: Bacteria > Actinomycetota > Acidimicrobiia > Acidimicrobiales > Aldehydirespiratoraceae > Aldehydirespirator. Next base: position 141,828 of record JAJEHD010000019.1, read on the forward strand.
CGCGCCGCCGGGACTGGTGTTGACCTGCTCGAGTGCAGCCAGGAACCGCTCGCCGTCGCGCAGGGCCGGCGCCACGAAGGCCAGCAGGTAGTGGCCGAACGTGGACGGCTGGGCCTGCTGGAGGTAGGTCTGGTCGCCCATGAACGTCTCGGCGTGATCGGAGGCGATCTCGGCCGCGGTCGAGGCGAAGTCGGCTCCGACCTCTATGAGCCGGGCGGTCTGGGATCGCAGCAGCAGCCGCAGCGCCACCCGGGCTGCTTCGCGGCGGGGACGGCCGGCGTGGAGCCATCCGGCCGAGTCGCCGATCCGCTCCACGAAGTGGCGCTCACGCGAGTTGTACACCTCCCCTGAGGCCGAGTCGTAGGGGAATTCGGCCGGGTCCGTGCCGTATGCGTCCATCAGCACACCGAGCAGGTCGGCCGCGGCCACATCGGGGATAAGGCCCCTGCTCCGCAGGTCGAGCACATGGCCGATGTCGGCCAGGTTCAGCCCGTGGTGCAGTAGCGGAGCATCAGCGATCTCCCACGCGAACCCGGCGTCGACCAGCTCGGGCGCAGGCGCCTCGGCCGACGGCCCCGCCACCCGCGCGCCGCGGCCCTCCTCGGGGCCCGCCTCCGGCCTAGACCCACTCATCGGTCTCGGCGGCCCGGCGTTTGGTTGCCTCGGCGATCACGGTGTCGACCATCTGGCCGGCCGCGCCGGTTGCGGGGCGGTCCAGGCCCTCGAGCTCAGAGGGCGTGGCGATGCCCTCCAGAGCCTCGGCCAGCGGGCGGCCGCCGGCACGGGCCGTCCGGTAGGCCTTCTGGAGCTCGTCGTTGGCCCGGTGCTTGCCCAGCCTCGCTGAGAGGCGCCTCAACAGCTCCTGGGACCCGTAGTCGCCCATGGTCTCAAGGTTGGCAGCCATCGCGCCCGCGTTCACCTCGATGTTGGCCGCCAGGCCCCGGGCCAGGCTGAGCTGCGAGAGCAGGTAGTGGCCCATCTCCGGCAGCAGCACCCACTCGGTCTTCCAGGTGCGGCCGTCCCGCTCGTGGTCGCCGACCATGGTCTCGGTGAGCACACCCGCGGCCGAGCGCACCAGCCTGGCGAGGGTCACGATCTGCTCGCTGCGCTCCGGGTTGCGTTTGTGGGGCATGGTGATGCTGCCCATGGTGGCCTCGGATGCCGCCTCCGCGACCTCGCCGATCTCGCGCCGCTGGAGGTTGTACACCTCGTTGGCCATCCGGGCCATGGTCGCCGAGACCAGAGCCGAGTTGTTGGCGAACTCGGCGATCCGGTCGCGCGCCGTGAGCCAGGAGATGGCGGGCTCGTCCAGTTCGAGGCGCTCGCAGAAGCGGCGGCGCATTTCGGGACCGAGCTCGCCGTAGAAGCCCAGGGCCCCCACCGCGCCGGCCAGTTGGCCCACCACCAGGCGGGGACGGCTCTGGCGCCACCGCTCCAGGTGGCGGGCGGTCTCATCGGCCCAGGAGGCCGCCTTGAGCCCGAAGGTCACCGGAGCGCCGGGCTGGCCGTGGGTGCGGCCCAGCATGGGCGTGTCGCGGTGGCGCTCGGCCAGCTCTAGCAGCGAGGCCTCCACGGCCCGCAGGTCTCGCCACGCGATGGCGCCGACTTCGCGCATCTCCAGCGCCGCGGCGGTGTCGGTGATGTCCTGCACGGTGGCGCCGTAGTAGACGTGCTCGCGGGCCTCGGCGGGCAGCAGGGCTTGCAGCTCACGCACCAGCCCGATGGTGGAGTGGGACGTCCGGCGGGTCTCCGCGCCCACCGCGGCGGGGTCCAGCCGGCTCGCGTCGAGGTCCTCTATCGCCGCGGCGGAAGCGGCCGGGATGATCTCGAGGTCGGCCTGCGCGGCGGCGAGAGCCTTGAGCACCCGCACCCAGCGGGACAGGCGGGCGCGCTCGGAGAACAGGGCCAGCGACTCCGGGGTGGACCACCCGTGGCCGTAGACGGCCGAGTCGATCAGATGGGCGTCCACGCGCCGTCCCCGGTTCCGGTCAGCGTGTGGAGGGCATCGCGCACCTCTTCGAGGGTCGCGCCCCAGGGCACCATGACGGTGTCGCCGCGTCGCTCCATTCCCTCATCGAGCATGCAGCAGCGGCTCAGGACAAGCCCTGTGCCGCCTGCGTCGCCGGCGGCGTCCATGAGCCGGCGGGGGCACCAATCGATGGTGCGGGGAGCGTCGGTCCCGTAGAACCAGCGATGGATCTGCTGGGAGCGCTCGCAGCCGAGCAGGGTGGAGCCGGCGAACGACGGACGCTCATCGAGATGCGACACCGACACCCCCTCGAGTTCGATCCCCCCGCCGCGGCAGGGAACGATCAGCCCCTCCGACGGTTGCGACCCGGCTTCGGCCACCAGCGAGCGGCTGTCGACGATCCACTCGCTCACCGAGATGGGAGGCAGGTCCTCGGCAGAGTCCAGGACCCTGGCGACCTGGTCCGACAGCTTGGAGGGCTCCGGCGGCACGACATCCATCACCGTCACCCGGATGGGAGCGGCGTTGAGCAGGAAGCTCACATGGCGGTACCGGCCCTCCGACACCACGCACCGGTGATCGGGGCGCTGGGCTGCGGCCCGGGCCAGGTGGGATCCGACGCCCAGGTCGAGGCTGTCGTCGCGCACGTAGGCGCATTCGGCGGCCGTTGCCAGCACACGGGCTGCGACCGCCTCGGAGAACAAGTCGTCGCTGCCGTCGCGGGCCAGTTCCACCAGCGCGCAGCGTTCGGGATCGCCGTCCAGGCGGGCGATCACGAATCTCGTCCGGTGGTACGCCTCGCGTCCGGTGAAGCGAGCCACCAGATCGTCGGGCGCCAGGCTCGGAACCGATGCCACCGACACCTGCCGGTAACGGGCCGGCATCACGTTGGGCGCGGCCGGATCTAGCTCGAACACGGCCTCATGGGCCACGAAGCGACCCCGCGGTGTGGGTGGGAAGGCTGGTTCGGAGGGTGTCGGAGCGCAGCCCCTGCCTGAGCGCCTCCACGCCGAGCACCTCTTCGGGGGCGATGTTGGCCAGGTTGACGTTCGCTCCCAGGTGGTTGACGAGCCAGGCCTGCTGCTGGCGCAGCGGCGCCTCATAGACGACCGGCGCGTCCTCGCCCAGGCGGCCCAAGGCCTCCACGAGCTCGGCCCGGACCGATCCGTCGGCGGCATAGAGGCCCACTGTTCCGCTCTCGCGGCCCTCGGCCACCAGCCAGGCGGCGCCGCAGTCCAGGTCGCTGCGGGCCTCCGCGAGCCATTCCGAGGCCAGGGCGGGCTCATGCGGATCCTTGCTGCCCACTTCAGCGAACACTTCGAAGCCGTGGTCGCGGGCTGCGCCGATGAGGCCGCTCTTGGAAGAGGCCGGCAGGCCGGTGGCGCCGCGAGACACCTCCACGCAGTCGAAGCCGACCCGTTCGGCCCACGCGAGGAACTCCGCGCTTCGGCCCTGCCACCAAGCCGCCTCCAGCAGGGTCCCTCCCGGACAGGCCCTCACCTCGTGACCCCGCAGCAGCTCGACCTTGGCGCCGACGGTGCCGTCGACGTAGGCGGTGCCGAAGCCGAACTTCCAGACATCGACCAGGGGCCCGTGGGCCTCGAGCAGATCATTCATGGCGGCCAGGGGCGTGCCCTTGTCGATGACATGGGTGATCCCGCGGCGGCGCGGCTTCGAGGTTCGAGCGGCAGTCTCGAGGAACCGGGGGGACTCGGAGATGGGCATCGGGATGATCTCCTGACCGGCGTCACCCGACGGCGGGCGAGACACCATTGTACGGGTCACTGCATTAGGGGCCAGTTCGGTGGCAGCCAGAGCCATGCCGGCGATGAGCGCCCGGCCCGACGTCGCTCCCACCGCGGCCAGCGGCCGGGTGGCCTCGACCATTGCGCTCGGATCGCCGGCAGCGACCGCCTCGAGCAGGGCGTGCGCGGGCTGGATGCTTTGGCCTACTGCCGCCCACCTCAGATAGGCGCGGCTGAGCGTGGTCGTGCGGGCCGAGCAGGCCAGACGGCCCAGGGCTCCACGACGTGCCGGGTCCATGGCGCACACCAGCAGTAGGCCCGCTAGCACGTCGTCGCCGCTCGGTGTGAGTCCGGGGCCACGCCCCGCCAGCCGACCGAACACCGCGGCCAGGTCCCCGCGCCGAAGGTCATGTCTGACCGCTTCCCATACGGGCGCCAGCTCGATGTCCACACCGGCCGCGAGACCGTGCCAAGCCTCCGGGTCGGCATGGAGGCGCTCGGGCAGGCTCGGTGCCCAGCGGCGACATCCGTCGAGCGGGACGCGGACCGGGCCGGCCACAAGGGTGCCGTCGGTGACATGCGCCCTGTTGTGAACTGCAGGCAGTTCGGCCATCTCGCCGGCGACGAGATGCAGGGGCCCCGGCCAGTGTCGGGGACCCATCACCGCGAAGACCTCCTCGGCGGGGCCTGAGACGTAGAAGCCGTCGTCGAAGGTGCCCTGCACTCGGCCGACGAATCCGGGACGGGCCGCTTCGAGAACCCCGTCACCGCACCAGAGCGCCGGGACCGGCTCCGCCACTGCTGTACCGTGCGGCCGTGGCCCCGCCCGAGTCGTCATCGCTGGACCGGCTCGTGGACGCGGTCCGCACCCATGGGGGCTTGCGGGCCAAGCGGGCAATCGGAGCTGTCCGGCACGTCCTCGGTGCCGCCGATGCGCTGAGCGGTCCCGGCGACGACGGCGCCGCGGTGGAGATGTCCACCGCCGGCTCGGTGATCGTGTGCGGCGAGGCGCTCCTTCCCGGATTCGTGGCATCGGATCCCCGGGGAGCAGGGATTGCGGCGGTGCTCGCCAACGTCAACGATCTCGCGGCAATGGGAGCGGTCCCCAGAGGGATCGTGAACACTGTCGTGGCGACGGCACCGGTGGCGGCTGAGGCTCTGGCGGGCATGGCCGAGGCCGCAGCCCTCTACGACGTGCCCATCGTGGGCGGTCACCTCACCGAGCACCAGGGCGAACCGGCGCTGTCGGCGTTCGCGGTCGGGGACGCCGAGCAGGTGCTGTCGGCCAACCGAGCCCGTGCAGGTCAGCATCTTGTGTTCGCCTGCTGCCTGGGCGGCAGGATGCGGACCGACTTCGACTTCTTCACCACCCTCGAATCGCAGGGACCCCGCCTCGCTGCTGATGTGCGTCTGCTGGCCCGGGCGGCCCGCGAGGGTCTCGCTTCGGCGGCCAAGGATGTCAGCATGGCCGGAGCGATCGGTTCGCTGGCGATGCTGCTCGAGCCCGGACGCCTCGGTGCCGAGATCGACCTGGACGCGCTGCCGGCGCCTGAGGGGGTGGCCCTGGACCGCTGGCTGGTCTGCTTCCCGACCTACGCCTTCTGGCTGGCCACCGACCGGCCCTACGACTGCGTGGACCTGTTCCGAACGGCGGGACTGGCGGCCAGCGTCGCCGGGACCGTCACTGACGGCGGCGTCCTGGCGCTCCGGCAGGGCACCGAGAGCCGGGATGTGATCGATCTCAGGCGAGAACCCATCACCGGTCTCTGGGACTGAACAAGCCGGCTCGCCCGGACGCGCCCCCATGTCAGGCTCCGGCCGCCTCGATCCGGCTCTTCATAGTCAGCCGGTGATCGTCGAAGAGCTCGCGGTCGCCGGTCTCCACGTCGCCGAAGGAGGCCGCGTCCAAGCCGGCGGTGCGGCCGTGCTCGTCACCCAGCGCGGCCACCATCACCACATAGGTGGGCGCCATCGTCGAGGGATCGGGCTCGACGGTGCTGACCACCGCCAGGCCGGTGGCCAGGTGCAGCTCGATGCACTGGTAGGGATCGACGAGGCCGGAACCCAGGTCGCCCTGCTCGTGGACCACGGCCCACGCCTCTCCGGCCTCGCGGGCCGCGACGATGCGGCCCCGACGCCGGCGCTCGGCCTGCTCGGCCAGCAACTCGCGGCGCCGGATCGCGAATCCGGCCCCGGCGATCTCCGCCTCCGGTAGCCGGTACCCGGCAATGTCGCCGGACGCCCGCAGCGCCCCGTCCACCAGATCGGACCGGCGCTCCCACCGCTCCGCCAGCGCGCCCAGGTCCTCGACCTCCGCCAGGACGTCGGCCACCGCCCTCACCAGCCTCACCGCGGACTGGTAGGCGTCCGGGTTGGTGGTGGCCACCGGATAGAGCCTGCGCTCGCTCTCGTCCCAATGGGCGGCCAGCATCGCAGTGGGATCTTCTGCCGGTGAGCGGTCGCTCATGGTGCCGACTCCTTGTGGTGGGCGCTCCCGTAGTTCAGCACCGGTCATTGTGGCTTGGCAGCGCCATGAACGCGTCATCTACTATATGAAAGTCGGTTCTGCTATCGGCAGATTCGAGAACTGGGGCCGGCTCCGCCGGACCCGACCGGGCCTTACGAGAGGGAGTGCGCCTTGGCCGAGACCGCAGTCCTCGCTCTCGGCGGAAACGCTCTGATCCGCGAGGATCAGCGGGGCACCCTGGAGGAGCAGTACGCCAACGCGCTGGCCATGGCCCTGTCGGTCCGCTCGCTGATCCGCAAGGGCTGGAACGTGGTGATCGTGCACGGCAACGGTCCCCAGGTCGGCAACCTGGCCATCCAGCACGAGGGCTCGATCGATCTCGTCCCCGCCCTGCCCCTGTTCACGCTGGGAGCGATGACCCAGGGGCAGCTGGGAAGCCTGATCTGCCTCGCCCTCAACGAGGTGTGCAAGCAGGAGATCGCCGGAGCGGTGTCGGTCATCACCCACGTCGAGGTTGACTCGGGCGATCCCAGACTGTCCGAGCCGACCAAGCCGATCGGCCCGTTCTTCGACCGGTCCGAAGCGGAGTCCCTGGCGGCCAACAGGGGCTGGACAATGGCCGAGGACGCCGGACGCGGCTACCGGCGGGTGGTGCCGTCACCGCGGCCGATGGCACCCATCGAGGCCGATGCCATCTCGGCGCTCATCGATCTGGGTTACATCGTGGTGGCCGGCGGTGGGGGCGGGATCCCCGTAGCCCGGTCCGCCGACGGCGCCTACCGGGGTGTCGATGCGGTCATCGACAAGGACTTCGCGGCCGAGCGCATCGCGGACGCGGTGGCGGCCCAGGCTCTGGTTATGGTCACCGGTGTGGCCGCGGTTCAACTCCATTTCGGCACTCCCCGGCAGCAGGCGGTGACCGAGATGACGGCCACCGAGGCCCGGCGCCATCTGGCCGACGGCCAGTTCCCTCCAGGAAGCATGGGACCCAAGGTTGAGGCGGCGATCGAGTTCGTGGAAGCTACGGGACGGATCTCGGCCATCACCACTCCCGAGTTGGTGTACGCGACCCTCGACGAGCCCGCCGGTGTGATCGCAGGCCCGCGGGGCACCCGGATAGTGCCCGATCCGGTTCCCGCGCTGATCTCCTGACGGATCCGTGCCATGACCGCCACAGCCAAGGTCGTCGCAGACTGCTACGTCGACAGCGTGCGACTGCTCGAGGCGACCCGCGCCATGCGGGAGGCTCCCGGTGTCGACTGGGCATGGGCGCTCATGGCCACGCCGGCCAACCTGGAGGTCCTCTTCGACGAGGGAGTGACCGAAGGGCTCGACGGCGCCGCGGCCAACGACCTAGTCCTGGCGGTCAAGGGCACCGACGAGAACTTGCCGGCAGCCCTGTTGAGAGCCTGGGCGGTACTGTTCGAGGAGACCAGTTCAGCCGGCACCGGCGCCCCGCCGGCAGACGCCCGCCCCGCCGACCTGGACGACGCTCTGGTCTCGGCATCGGAGGCCAACGTCGCCATCGTCTCCGTGCCCGGCCCGTACGCAGCCCTCGAGGCCCACAAGGCCCTCACCCGTAGTCTCGACGTCTTGCTGTTCAGCGACAACGTGGACTTGGCCGACGAGATCGACCTGAAGCGCCGGGCCCGCTCTCTCGGTCGGCTGGTCATGGGACCCGGCGCGGGCACCGCGGTGCTGGCCGGTGTGGGGCTCGGCTTCTCGAACCGGGTGGCTCCCGGGCCGGTCGGGGTGGTGGCCGCGGCCGGCACGGGCGCTCAGGAAGTGATGACGTTGCTCGACCGTTGGGGATCAGGCGTGTCCCATGTCATCGGGGTCGGCGGCCGGGATCTCTCGGCCGCGGTCTCGGGCGCCATGGCAGAGGCGGCCATCGAGGCGCTCGACCGCCACGAAGGGACCGAGCTGACGCTCCTGGTGTCCAAACCGCCCGCGGCCGAGGTCGCCGAGCGCCTGCTGGGCGCTTCCCGCAGCAAGCCGCTGGTGGCCGCGTTGATCGGGTTGGACCGGCCGGTTGACACTGCGCCCGGCGTCACGGTGTGCGGCACGCTCGAGGAGGGCGCCGCGGCCGCGCTGGGCGCGCTCGGTTCGGCGGAACCCGACCCGGTCGGCTCCCTGGGCGCCGACGTCGCCATGGCCGCCACCGCCCTCAGCCCGTCCCGCAGGCGCATGGTCGGGCTGTTCAGCGGGGGCACGCTGGCCTACGAGGCGATGGTGATCGCCAGCCGCCACATCGGGCCGGTGTACTCGAACACTCCGCTCGAGCCCTCCTGGGGGCTGCCCGGTCCCGGGGATGGTCACGTATGCCTGGACCTGGGCGAGGAGGAGTACACCCAGGGCCGACCCCACCCCATGATCGACCCCGAGGCCAGGGTCGAGCTGCTGCGCCAGCAGGCCTCGGATCCGACCGTGGCCGTCGTGCTGCTCGATGTGGTCATCGGCGACGGCGCCCACCCCGACCCCGGCTCGGTGCTGGCTCCGGTCGTAGCCGAGCTGGTGACGGAGGGCGCGGCCGTGGTGGCCTACGTCCTTGGCACCGACCGCGACCCGCAGGGGTTCGAGCGCCAGCGCGACGTGATGCGCCAGGCCGGCTGCATCGTCGCCGACACCGGCGCCAGGGCGGCCCTGGCCGCGGCCGCCCTCATCAACCGCGACCCTGCCCTCGTCCACCACGAATTATCGGCGCACCTGTCGATGTGAGGCTCTCGAGCCGGATCGCGATCGTCACCTACTCGGTCAAGCCTCGCGGCGGCGCCGTGCACAGCGTGGAACTGGCCGAGGCTCTGGCCGCCGAAGGCGCCGACGTGACCCTCATCGCTCTGGGCAATCCGGCCGAGGGGTTCTTCAGGGCCGCGGCGGTGCCGGTGCACATCATCGAAGCCCCTCGGCGTGCCCCGACGCTGACCGAGCGGGTCTTCTCGCACATCGACGCCCTCACGGCGGGCCTTGCGGACGTGCGCGGCCGGTTCGACATCGTGCACACCCAGGACTGCATCTCGGCCCGGGCCGCGGCCCGGGCACGGGACCGCGGTGGTGGTTTCCGGCTCTTCCGGACGGTTCACCACATAGACGACTTCACGACCCCCGCCCTGATCGAGTGCCAGGACGCGGCCATCCTCGAGCCGGACCGGGTTCTGGTGGTCAGCGAGCCCTGGAGGCGACGCCTGCTCGACGAGTACGGCGTGGATGCGGCGGTGGTCACCAACGGGGTGAGGGTCGAGCGGTTCGCCGGCGCAAGGCCGCCCGGCGAGCGGGACCGGCTACGAGCCCGGATCGGCGCAGCCGACCGCCACGTGTTCCTGACGGTGGGGGGCGTCGAGCCCCGCAAGGGCTCGCTCTACCTGGTGGAGGCGCTGGGCCTGCTCAAGGCCATGCCGGGACGGGCCCCGATGCTGGCGGTGGTGGGCGGACACTCCTTCCAGGACTACCGGGCTTACCGGGACGGGGTGCTCGACTCGCTGGGGTCCCACGGACTGCGGCTCGACGACGACGTGGTGCTGGTCGGCACGGTTCCCGATGCGGAGCTGCCCGGCTGGTTCGGCGCGGCCGACAGCTTCGTGTTCCCGTCGGTCAGCGAGGGCTGGGGTCTGGTGGTGCTGGAGGCCCTGGCCGCCGGGCTGCCGGTAGTGGCCTCCGACATCGAGGTCTTCAAGGAGTTCCTGACCCACGGCGTCGATGCGGTCATGACCGAGACCGCCAACCCGGCCTCGCTGGCCGCCGGCATGGCCCGGGTGAGGGACGAGCCCGACCTGGTGCAGAGACTGCGGGCCAACGGCGCGGCCACGGCCGGCCGCTACTCGTGGTCGAGCACGGCCCGCCGCCACCTGGAGCTCTACACCGACGCGGCCCGTCCCAAATCAGTAGAGAAACACGTCACATAGGGGCAAAACCCGCCCAGGTTTGGCGGTGGAGGGCTAGGTCCGCCCTGGGCGCGACAACAGAGTGCCGGTCATCAGAGCCATCACGGCCCATGCCACCGCCAGCGCGCCCAGGGAGGCCAGCCGAAATCGCCACACGAGGTCGGCGGGAGCGTCGACGGCGTCGGGACTGGCGGGCAGGGCCAGGAAGATCACCGCAAGGCCCGCGGCACCGGTCGCGGCCGTCGCCCAGGCCTGGGGTGTCGGTGCCAGCCGAGCGGCCCGATGGAAGCGCCAAACCGCCCACGCCAGCAGGATCGACAGCGCCAGCACCGCGAAGTACAGCATCGTGCGCTCGTTGACGGTGGAGGGATCGCCGACCGCCGGAGGGTTGGCCGGGTACTTGAGGAAGGGCACGACAACCACTGCCACGAACCCCACACATCCGAGCCGGATCGAGGCGGCCAGGGGCGTGGATGCGGTCAACCGGGGTCCGACCGCGCCGAGCACGACCGCGAAGATCACGCCCAGAGCCAGCCCGAAGACGATCAACCCGACTGCTCCGCCGATCTCCTGGGTGCCCCGGGTGAACAGGTCCTCGTGATGGGCGCCGCTGGTGGCGTGACTGAGGCTGTCCTCAAGGGCGATGGCGTCGCGGATCGGTCCCCGGCCCGCGGTCGCCGCGAACAGCGCGGAGGCGGCGCCGGCGGCCAGCCCGGCCAGGCTGCCGGCGGTCAGCAGACGTTTCATCGGCGCGGGACGGGGAGCTAGCCCGCTTGCCGGCGCCGTCGCGGGCAGCACATACGGTGGCCTCTGGGCGTCAGTGGCAGGGAACGCCGACGAAGTGCCGGCCATCGTGGAAGAACTCGTGAAGGGTCTCGGCGGCGCCACTGAGCACCGCGCCGTTCTCGAGCATCACGAAGTACGACACCAGCGCGGCCACCGCGACGAGAGCCCAGGCCCAAACCGGTATGTCGATTTCCTCGAATACGGGAACGGCTGATGCGGGCACGGCGTGAGTATCCATGAGTGCAGTGTCGCACACGCCTGGTGCCAGCACCAAACGCCGCCCCTGGAGCGGCGCGCCTATACCACAGGGCCTAGCAGAGCCTCACCCGCCGGACCGGACGCCGACCAGGACGGGTCGAGCCCGCAGCGTAGGGCGACCCCATCGTCGAGTCCCGCGGCAGCCGAGCGATCAGGAGGCGTCAAGTCCCAGAGCAGAGCCGGACGGGATCCGTGCCAGCGCACCGAGAACGACAGCGTGCCGTGACGGGTGGCGATCGAGCTGGCGTCGGCCGACACCCCTCGCCATGCCGCAGGCAGGGCAGGCGCCATCACAATGTGATCGGCAGTCTCGGCCACCAGGCAATCCAGCAGGGCCTCGATCCCAGCCAAGCCGTCACCACCGAACGCGACGCTGTCCCGAACCGACGCGTGTACGCGATCATCGGAACCCTCGCTGCGAGTCCCCGGCTCTCGCGATGTGCTCTCGATAAGCAGGCGGCGCGCGTCGCGGGCCGCGGCGGGCGCCTCCCGGTCCAGCGCGGCTGCGACCTGCTCCAGCGTGAAGGCGTCGAGGCGGTGACCGGCGGCGTCAACCAGAGGTCCGGCCCACTCGGCCAGACCCGAGACCCGGCCGCTCCGCAGCCGGCGCGACGCTTGGGCGCGCAGCGCCGCGACAGCATCCACGGCCGTGGACCACGAACCGTCCAAGGCCCGAACGATCATCTCCCGGCCCCTGTCAGCCTCATCGGCGAGACCCACCCGGTCGAGCACCACTGCGGCTCGGGACGCAGTCGCTAATTCGGCTCCACCCGCGGCCAGGATGCAGGCGGCGATTCCCCGCCGCCATGCCCGCTCTGCCGACTCATCGGGCAACGCCACCGACGCAGCTCTCGACACGAGGGCCGACCAGCCAGCCGCGACCTGCTCCGTTGGGCGGACCTCCACGGGCCCGCCGCCGACGGGCACGGCCACCCGAAGCGGCACGCCCACGGTCAGCGGAACCAGCACCGCCGCCGACGCCAGCCCCGACCGGCTGCGAGCCTCGCAGTCGCCCGCAGGAGGCCCGGACCGGACGGCCTCCCAGATGTCACCGCCGCTGAGGGCCGTCGCTCCCCCCGGCGTCCGGTCGAGTTCCAGAGCGCTCCGGCCGTCGGCCAGCAGGCGAGATCCTCGCACCCGCGCCGTCGAGATCGAGCCGGACAGGACCAGGGCCACACTCACCGGCGCCGGTGTCTCGTTCACGAACTCGACCACCACGGCCCGGCCTGTCCCATCGGTGATCGCCGCAGCCCGCTGGACCACGTCCCCGCCCGACACCCTCATAGCCGTGGCCACCACGGGCATGTCGTCGACCAGGCGAGCGCGGACCGCGGCCTCCTCGGAGGCGATGTGCCAGCGGTCCTCCGTCCCGACGGCCCAACTCACGCGCCACGGCGACCCCAGGGGCTCGACAGCGCCGCCTGCGCTCACCGCGGCGACCGGTCCCTCGAGGTCGCCGATGAGCTCACGAGCCCCGCGGTCGGACGCCTCCACCTCCCGCAGGCCCCTGTCCGGCCGTACCAAGTCGTCGTTCCCGCGCTTCAGCTACGAGTCTCGCTGGTGAGCGGGCGGTCGAGCAGCGCCCGGTAGGCCGCGGCGGCGGTGCGGCCGTCCTCGATCACGGCCCGCACCTCCTCGGTGATGGGCATGTCCACCGCCAGCGAGCGGGCCAGCGACGCCACCACCGGGGTGGACTTCACGCCCTCGGCCACCTGGTCCATGGACGCCACGATCTCGTCGATGGTCTCCCCCCGGCCCAGGCGCTCGCCCACATGGCGGTTGCGGCTCTGAGCGCTCACGCAGGTGGCGACGATGTCACCGATGCCGGCCAGCCCCGCGAAGGTGAGCGGCTCTCCGCCGAGAGCCACACCCAGGCGGGTGACCTCGGCCAGACCCCGGGTGATGAGCGTTGCCCGGGTGTTGTCTCCCGAACCGAGCCCGTCCGCGATGCCTGCCGCGAGGGCGATCACGTTCTTGGTGGCTCCGGCGATCTCGGCCCCGACAACATCTGTGTTGGTGTAGACCCGGAAGTCGTTGGCGCACAGCACGTCCCGGAGCATCTCGGCCGTCGGGGCGTCCGTGGGCGCCATGGCCAAGACCGCGGCGGCGGCGTGGCCGGCGAGGATCTCCTTGGCCAGGTTCGGCCCGGTGAGGACCCCGGCCGGCCGGCCGGGCAGTTCGTCGGCCACCACCTCGGTCATCCGCTTGCGGGTCTGGGCCTCGAGACCCTTGGTGAGCGACACGACCGGCGTCCGGTCTCCGATATGGGGGCGCAGCTGGCGCAACGTGTCGCGGAATCCGTGCGAGGGCACCCCCATCACCACCGCGTCAGCGCCGCCGGCCGCCTCGGCGATATCGAAAGTGGCCCGCAGGTCAGGATGCAGCCGCCGGCCGGGCAGGTAACGGCTGTTCTCGCCGGTCGTGTTGACCCCGTCGGCCACTGCCGGGTCGCGGGCGTAGAGCACCGTGGCAGTGTTGTGGGCGCACAGATGGGCGACGGTCGTGCCCCACGATCCGCCGCCGATCACCGCGACCCGGACGTTCACAGCCGCAACCCTAGACTCGGCCCAGCCCCCGAACTCCAATGCCCGGAGCCGCCCAGTGGCGTTGCCATCAGTCCCTGAAGAGCCCGCGACGGCGGTGATCGTTCCCATCCGCTCCTTCGACGGCGCCCTGTCACGGCTCGCGGGCATCCTCGGTGAGGCCCGCTGCCGCGACCTGATGCTCCTGATGGCGCACCGGGTGGTGGCCGCGGCCGAGCCGCTGCCCGTCCACGTCGCCACCGACGACGCCGAGGTGGCGGCCTGGGCCACGGACCTGGGCGCGGCGGTGATGGCGGCCGGGCGCCCCGGGCTGACCATCGCCGTCGCCACGGCCGTGGATCACCTGGCTGGCGTCGGAGTCGAGCGTGCCGTGGTGGCCCACGCCGATCTGGCCCTCGCCCGAACGCTGCGACCGGCGGTCGGTCCGGGGCTGACCATCGTCGGCGACCGCCGGCGGGACGGCTCCAACGTGGTGTGCGTGCCCACGGCGGCCGGTTTCCAATTCTCGTACGGGCCGGGCTCCTTCGGACGGCACGTCGCCGAGGCTGAACGGCTCGGGCTCGAAGTGAACATCGTCGACGACGCCAGCCTCTCGTTGGACATAGACCATCCCGAGGACCTGCGCCACCTGCCCGAAGACCTGCGCAGCCCGCTGGGGCTCGATGAGTTGGTGACGAGCCGGTGACCACCGTCGATGTGGCCGTTCCGGGCCGGGCGCTGGCCATCGGCGCCCATCCCGACGACATCGAGTTCGGCTGCGGCGCGACCCTGGCCAAGTGGGCCGAGGCCGGCTGCGAAGCAAGCCTGCTGGTCTGCACCGACGGCTCCAAGGGCACCTGGGACGCCAACGCCGACATCACCGCGCTGGTGGAGCGTCGCCAGGCGGAGCAGGCCGAGGCGGCCCGAAGGCTCGGCGCCACCGGCGAGGTGCGCTTCCTCGGCGAGGTGGACGGGGAGCTGGAGGTGACCATGGCCCTGCGCAGCCGGATGGCGAGGATCATCAGGGAACTGCGCCCCGACGTGGTGCTGGGCCATGACCCCTTCAAGCGCTGGAGGTTGCATCCCGACCACAGGGCTGCCGGGTTCCTATGCATGGACGCGGTAGTGGCCGCCCGCGACCCCCATTTCTTCAAGGAGCACGGCGTGCCGCACCACCGGCCCGTCGAGCTTCTGCTGTTCGAGTGCGAGGACCCCGATCACCTCGAGCAGGTGGCCGAGGACCACATGGAGGCCAAGGTGAACGCCCTGCTGGCCCATCAGAGCCAGTTCCGCAGCACCCACGGCATCGGCCCCGACGACGACGGCACGGGCCGGGCCGCCTTCCGCTCCCGCGTCCTCGACAAGTGCCGGGCCGCCGGCCGCCGGGCCGGTCTGCCCCACGGCGAGGCTTTCAAGCGGGTCGAGCGGGTGTGACCATCTCCGGTGACCGCCGATAGCCCCGATCCCACCCCCGCAGCCGGCATGCCTGATCAGACCACCGCGCCCCGGGGACTCAGCACGGCCGAGGTGGATCAACGCCGGCGCGATGGCCTCACCAACGATGTGCCCGACGCGCCCGTGCGCACGGTGGGCCAGATCGTGCGGGCCAACGTGCTCACCCCGGTCAACGCCATCATCGGCTCGATGTTCGCGCTCATCATGGTCGCGGGCTACCCGGCCGACGCCCTGTTCGCCGGGGTCGTGGTGTCCAACAGCGTCATCGGCATCGCCCAGGAGCTCAGGGCCCGCCGCACGCTGCACCGGCTGGCCGTCCTGTCTGCACCCAGGGCCCGGGTGGTGCGCGACGGCCGGGCGCTGGAGATCGGCACCGGCGAGGTCGTGGCCGACGATGTCCTGGAACTCCGGCCCGGCGACCAGGTGGTGGTGGACGGCGAGGTCGTGGCCGCCCGGGGACTCGAGGTCGACGAGTCGCTGCTGACCGGCGAGAGCGATCCCGTGGACAAGGCCCCCGGCGACGGGGTGATGTCGGGGTCGTTCGTGAGCGCGGGGGCGGGCTGGTGCCGGGCCACCGCCATCGGAGCCGACTCCTACGCGGCCCGGCTGTCGGAGGAGGCCCGCCGCTTCAAGCTGGCCGGCAGCGAGCTCAAGGGCGGTGTCAACGTGATCCTGCGCCGCCTCACGTGGATCATCCCGCTGGCGACGCTGCTGCTGCTGGCGAGGCTGATGGCGACCGAGGACCGCTGGCAGGAGGCGCTGCGGGGCACCGTCGCGGCGGCGGTGGCCATGGTGCCCGACGGGCTCGTGCTGCTGACGAGCCTGGCGTTCATCACGGGAGTCGTCGCCCTGGCCCGCCGTAAGGCGCTTGCCAAGGAGCTGGCGTCGGTGGAACTGCTGGCCAGGGTGGACACGCTTTGCCTCGACAAGACCGGGACCATCACCACCGGCGACATCTCGTTCGAGCGCGCCGAGCCCGTGGGCTCGACCACCGAGGCCGAGGCGACCGAGACGTTGGCCGCACTGGCCTCGGCCGACCCGGCTCCCAACGCCACCCTGGCCGCCATAGCAGCCGCCGTCGGCGACCGGCCCGACGGATGGGACCTGAGCAGCAGTGTGCCGTTCTCGTCTGCCCGCAAGTGGGCCGCGGCCAGTTTTGAGGGCCGGGGCACGTACCACTTGGGCGCTCCCGACGTGCTGCTGGGGACGGGCGAGGCCAGCGACGCGGCCCGAGCCAGGGCAGCAGACGCCTCCGCCGAGGGTGGCCGGGTGCTGGTGGTGACCCGCTCCTCAGTGGCCACGTCATCCGACAACAGCCTGCCCGACGACCGGGAGCCGGTCTGCCTGGTGCACCTCGGCGACACGATCCGCTCCGACGCGCCGGAGATCTTCGCCTTCTTCCGCGATCAGGGCGTCGACCTGAAGGTCATCTCCGGCGACCACCCCGCCACGGTGGCCGCGGTGGCCCATCGAGCAGGAATCACAGGCGGCCCCGACGGCAACGGAGAGGACCGGGTCGCCGTGCCTGCCTTCGACGCTCGCCGGCTTCCCTCCGAGCCCGAAGAGCTGGCCGACACGCTGGAGTCGAACACCGTGTTCGGCCGGGTCGACCCCCACCAGAAGCGGGCCATGGTCCACGCCCTGCAGTCACGGGGACGCACGGTGGCCATGACCGGCGACGGCGTGAACGACGTGCTGGCCCTGAAGGACGCCGACATGGGCATCGCCATGGGCACCGGATCCTCCGCAGCCAGGGCCGTGGCCCAGCTGGTGCTGCTGGACAACCGATTCGCAACCATGCCCCGGGTGCTGGCCGAGGGCCGCAGGGTGATCAACAACATCGAGCGGGTGGCCAACCTGTTCATCACCAAGGCGGCCTACGCGGTGCTGCTCACCGTGCTCATCGGGATCGCGGGCTCGCCGTTCCCCTTCCTGCCCCGCCACCTGACTCTCATCGGCACGTTCTCCGTCGGCGTGCCCGGATTCTTCCTGGCCCTGGCCGCCGACGACCATCTCGTCCGGCCCGGATTCCTGGGCCGGGTGCTCCGATTCTCCCTGCCCGCGGGGACGGCCGCCGCCGCAGTGACCTTCGCCCTCTATGAGGTCGTGCGCCGCCTCGACGGCATCAGCCTTTACGAGGCCCGCACCGCGACCACCATGACCCTGCTGGGGATCGGCCTGGTCATCCTGGTGCTGATCAGCCGGCCTCTCAGACCGTGGAAGGTGGGTCTGGCCGCATCCGGGGCCGCCTCCTACGGCGCGACGATGGCCTTGCCCTTCGTCCGTGAGTTCTTCCAACTTGACAGCCCGTCGCTGGTGGCGTGGCTGTGGGTGCTGGGTGCGGTGGCGGTGGGCGGTGTCCTCGCCTGGGGCGCGGTCGAGGCGAGGGCGCGGATCGGCGACGACGAGCGGGCGGACGCATGAGTGGCGACATCCTCGTCGTCGGCGGAAGCGACCCGGCCACTGCGCTGGCGTCGGAGTTTTCGGGGAACGTGCTGCATGTCGCGCCCGGAGCTGAAGAGGTCGACGACGGCTTCGTTGACGGCGTGCGACGCGCCGACGGCACCGCGGTCGACGGACTCGATCTGGTGGTCCACGCCCTCTATCCGCAGCAGAGCCGCACTCCTGCACGGATCGATGAGATGACGGAGAGCGAGTGGGCCGCGGCCTGCGACGCGCCGCTGGAGGCCGGCATCCGGCTGGCCCGCGGCGCCCACCGGCACCTGACCGACCGGCGGGGGACGATCGTGTTCTGCGTGCCGCTGGTCGGCGCAGCCGGTGCGGCGAGCTTCGTGGCGCTGTCGGCCTTGGCCGAGGGGCTGCGGATCCTGGCCCGATCACTGGCCCGCAGCTGGGGGCCGGAGCAGATCCGGGCCCACGCCGTGACCCTGCATCCCTCGATGTTCCTGGCGCCGGAGCACGCCGCCACCGCCGCGGCGGCGACCGCGTTGCACGACCCGGCGCTGGGCCGCCTGCCGTCGGCGGCCGAGATCGCCGCGGTGATCGAAACCCTGGCCGACAGCCGGGCGACGGCGGGCCTTACCGGCGCCTCGTTGGTGATGGACGGCGGAACCTGGATGGCCGGATGACCGCAGCGCACGGGCGCAGGGTGCTGGAGGGCCAGGTGGCGGTGGTCACCGGGGCCGGGCAGGGCGTCGGCGCCGGGATCGCGTCGGCGCTGGCCGCCGCGGGAGCCTCTGTCGTTATCGCCACCCGGCGGGCCGCCAACGGCGAGCCCGCAGCCGAGTCGATCCGGGCCGCCGGCCACGAAGCTGTCTTCGTTCGCTGCGATGTCACCCAGTCCGAGGACGTGGAGGCTACGGTGGCTGAGGCGGTGGATCGCTTCGGCGGACTCGACATCATGGTCCACAACGCGGTGGCTCATGCAGGGCGACCCGGCGGCGTGCACCTCACCGGCAGCGGAAGGATCCGGCCCCAGATCGCCACCGCCACCACCGCCAGCTTCCTCTGCGCCCGGGCGTCGCTGCCCCACCTGCGGCGACGCCCGGGCACGTTGATGCTGCTCACGTCGCCCGCGGGGGTGGAGGGGTCGGCCAACCTGCCCGTCTACGCCGCGGTTAAGGCCGCCCAGCGCGGGATCGTCAAGAGCCTGGCCCGGGAGTGGGGGCCACACGGCGTGAGGGTCAACGCCATAGCCCCGGTGGCCCGCACCCCGGCCATGGACGCGGCCGTCGCCGCCAACCCCGACCTTGAGGCCCGTCTGGTCGCCCGTACCCCACTGGGCCGCTTGGGCGACGCCGCCGCCGACATCGGCCCGGTGGCGGTGTTCCTCGCCTCCGACGGTGCCCGCTACATCACCGGCCAGACGATCGTGGCCGACGGCGGCGGCTTCCTGGGCCTGTAGGGAGTCGCGGCAACGGGCACAAGCCGGACCGGGGCTGCTAGACCGGGCGGGTGGCTGAAGTCCATCTGCTGGTGAGCCCCCGGGGCGGTCGGGGCCGCGCCGCGGCGGCCGCGCCGATCGTGCGCCGGGTGATCGAACAGGCCGGCCACACGCCGGTGGACATCAGCGGGGCCTCCGCAGAGGAGTCGGCTGACGCGGCCGGGGCGGCCGTGACCGCCGGCGCCGAGCGGGTGATAGCGGTGGGCGGCGACGGCACCCTGCACCTAGCCCTCCAGGGGGTGGTCGGCACCGGCGCGGTGCTGGGACTGGTGCCGGCGGGTACCGGCAACGACTATGCCCGAGCGTTCGGGCTGTTCGGGCTCAGCGTCGAAGAGGCTACCGAGCGGGCTTTGGGCCCTGCCCGGCCCGTCGACGTGATCCGCACCGACCGGCAGAGGTGGGTGGCGTTCAGCGTGACTGGCGGCTTCAGCGTGGACGTCAATGTTCGGGCCGATCGGATGCGCTTCCCCAGAGGGCCGAGCCGCTACACCATGGCCACCCTGCTGACCATGCCGGGGCTGCGTCACCGCGAGCTAGCCGTCACCGTCGACGGTCAGCGGTCCGAGTATCGCAGCGCCTTAGTCGCGGTCAACAACACGCCGACCTTCGGGGGCGGCATGGCAATCTGTCCGGACGCCGACCCCACCGATGGTCTGCTCGACGTGTGCGTTGTCGGGCCGGCCAGCCGCACAACGATGCTGCGCCTGCTTCCCAGCGTTTTCGAGGGCGGACATGTGGGACATCGGCACGTTCACATGCTGCGGGGACGGACCGTGACCATCGAGGGCGAGCCCATGGATCTCGTCGGTGACGGCGAGACGATCGGCACAACGCCGATCACGCTGGCGGCTGTTCCCGGAGCGGTCAGTTTCGCGGCCGGCGGGTGACCGGGGCGAGGGCTTCGAGCAGTTCGTCCGCGAAGTCGGGGCGGCAGATGACCAGACCCGGCGTGTGGGGGCGCGGGTTGTTGAACCGCAGTAGCGAGCCGTCGGGGCACGAGACGTGCAGGCCCGCAGCCTGCGCGACGGCGGCCGGGGCGCACGTGTCCCACTCATAGAGCCCGCCCGCGTGCACGTACGCGTCCACCTCGCCTCGCACCACCGCCATCGCCTTGACCCCGGCCGATCCCATGGTCACCACGTCGGCGTCGAGGCGGTCGGCCAGCATGCGGCCGTCGCTGTAGCCCCGCGATCTGGCCACCACCACCCGCCGGCGCCCGACCCGGCACATCGTCGGCTCCGGCGACGGATCGGTGGCGAAGGTCGTGCCCCACGCAGGGACCGCCACCGCAGCGGCGGTGGGCACGCCTCGCTCACACAGCGCCACATGCACCGACCACGCCCCGGACATGCCGAAGTCGTAGGAACCATCGATCGGGTCGACGATCCAGACCCGGTCGGCGTCAAGCCGCCGCCGGTCGTCGTGGCCCTCCTCCGACAACACCGCGTCGCCGGGGCGGTGACGGCCTAGCTCCCGAGTCAGGAACTCATGGGCCTGCCGGTCGCCCGCGTCTTCCAGGTCCCAGCCCCGTGGCGCCGACGGGTCACGGAGCAGGTCGAGCAGCCGCTGCCCGCATTCGTGGGCCAGCCGGGCAGCCAGGGCGTGATCGCCGGTGGCCGCGCTCACACGGCCGGCGGGCGGCGGTGCACCGTCACGGCGTAGCTGCCGCCGTCGTAGGGCTCGCGGTCCCAGGTGGTCCAGCGATGCTCCAGCTCGAGGCCTGCGCCGGCCGCGAACCGGTCGTAGTCGGCGAACGTCAGAGGAGTGAGCCCCAGCCGGAAGCCGGTCACCAGCCGGCCGCCCGGAGCCATGTGCCGGGCCATGTTGGCCACTATGGCTGCCTCGGTCCCGACCTCGACGAACACCATCACGTTCCCCGCCATCACGACCAGGTCGAATAGCCGCCGCGCCCCATCCGGGCCGGTCACCTCGACGTTGACCAGATCGTCCAGGACCCAGCCCACGTTCGGGGCCTTGGCCCGGGCCTCGTCCAGCATGCGCTGGTCTATGTCCACGCCCACCACATCGATGCCCCGGCGATCGAGTTCGATGGCCACCCGGCCGGTCCCGCAGCCCGCGTCCAGCACCGAGCCCGGCTCGAACCAGCTCACCAGGTCGGCCTCCCCGTGGACCCACTCGCCCCGTTCCTCCATGCGACGCCAGCGGTCGTCGTAGACATCGCCCTTTGAGGCTCCGCCGATCTCCCACCACCGGTTCATGCCGCCGACCCTAACCAGAGCAGTCACCAGTGGGGGCGCGGCCCGTTAGCCTCGGCTTCGACAGCCGCTTGCCTCGGCCACGCACCACAGGGAGGGCTCATGGAGTTCGGGATCTTCCAGAACGGCTACATCCCCGGCCCGTCGGCGCACGTACCGGAGCACGAGCATCTGATGCTGATGCGGGAGGCGTCGTACCCGATCCTCGCCGACAAGCACAACTGGAAGTTCGCCTGGTTCGGCGAGCACCACTGCCTCACCGAGTACAGCCACATGTCCGCTCCCGAGGTGGTGATGGGCTGGGTCGCGGCCCAGACCGAGTACATCCATCTGGGCACGGCCATCACCAGCCTGCCCACCACCAAGGAGCACCCAGTTCGCATCGCGGAGCGGGCCGCCATGCTCGACCACTTCTGCGAGGGCCGCTTCGAATTCGGCACCGGACGGGGCGCGGGCAGTCACGAGGTGGCCACCTTCAACGGCACGGTGACATCCGAGACCAAGGCCATGTGGAACGAGGCCATCGTTGAGATCCCCCGGATGTGGGCCCAGCGGGACTACTCCTACGAGGGCGAGCACTTCCGGGTGCCGCCCAACCACAACGTCCTCCCCAAGCCCCTCAACGGCACCCACCCGCCGCTGTGGGTGGCCTGCGGCAACCTGGCCACGTTCGCCACCGCCGGCCAGATGGGCATCGGCGCGATCGCCTTCAACTTCGAGCCCGCGCCCGCGCTAAAGGGCCGCATCGACAGCTACAAGGAGGCCATCGCGGAGTGCTCCGAGCCCCTCGGCTCGTACATGAACGACAACGTGATGATGACCAACTCGCTGATCTGCCTGGAGGACCGCGACCGGGCCCGGGAGATCGCCCTGATGAACGGCCGGGGCTACCTGTACTCGATGGTGTGCCTTTATCACGACACCATCCCCAAGCGCGAGGGCGCCGCCACCTGGCCCGAGCCGCCGATGGGCATGCCCGACGAGGCCACCCTCGACTTCGCCATCGACGCCGGCTACATGCTGTGCGGCACGCCCGAGGAGGTATGCGAGCAGCTCGAGAAGTCATACGTGGCCGTGGGCACCGACCAGCTGGTGTTCGGCCTGCCCAACGAGGGCTTCGAGTACGAGGAGATCCTCGAGATGATCGAGATCTTCGGCGACCAGGTGATCCCCGAGTTCGACAAGGACCGGGTCCACTCGACCGAGAAGTACCGGGCCAACGCGGTGCGCAAGTACCCGGAGTGGAACGAGCCGCCCCCCGACATCAAGACCAGCCTGCCGCCCAGCGCGTCGATGCCGATCCCCTACCACCACTGACGCGGCTGCGTCAGCCCTTGATCAGCTCGGCGGCTTGGCGGCACTCCTGCTCGGACCGGGCGGCCACGTTAAGCATGGTAACCGGTGACTCCTCCCACGCCTGGAGCCGCTCCCGTATCCTCTCGGCCGGCCCCACCAGCGAGATCTCGTCGGCGAACTCCTGTGGCACGGCCGCGATCGCCTCATCCCTGAGCCCCTCCAAGAACAGCCGCTGCACCTTGTAGGCGGCCTCCTCGTACCCCATCCGGGCCATGAGCTTGGTGTGGTAGTTCTGACCCTCGGCCCCCATGCCGCCGATGTAGAAGCCGAGGCTGGCCCGCACCGGCCACAGCGCGTCGGCGATGGCGTCGGGGTCGCACACCCGCAGAGTCGTGTGCACCGCGATCTCGAATCCGTCCGGAGCGCCGGACAGTTGGGACGCGTAGACCTCGGGTCGCAGCGGCGAGTAGTACAGCGGCAGCCAGCCGTCGGCTATCGCGACGGTCTGAGCGACGTTGCGGGGCCCCTCGGCACCGATCCAGATCGGGATCGGGCGCAGCGGATGGGTCATGATCTTGAGAGGCCTGCCCAGGCCCTCCGCCCCCTCGCCGGCGTAGGGATGCTGGAAGTGGTCGCCCTCGAAGGTGAGGCGATCGGCCCGCTCGAACACCCGTCGCAGGACCTCCACGTACTCGCGGGTGCGGGCCAGCGGCCGGGTCGAGGGTCGGCCGTACCAGCCCTCCACCACCTGGGGTCCGGAGACGCCCAGGCCGAGGATGGCCCGCCCGCCGGAGATGTGATCCAGGGTTACCGCGTGCATGGCTGTGGCCGTGGGTGTGCGGGCCGAGATCTGCGCTACGCCCGTTCCCAGCCGGATGCGCTCGGTGGCGGCCGCGATGAGAACGAGAGGCGAGAACGCGTCCGAGCCCCACGACTCCCCGGTCCACGCTGCGTCGAACCCGGCCCGCTCGGCTGCGGTGGCCAGCTCCGTCAGACCGTCGGGCATCGCCCGGCCCCAATAGCCCAGCGTCAGCCCGAGTTGCACGACAGCACGCTAACGCCGGTCGCCTGGGCTGGTAGCGTGTCCGCGGTTCTTGGCGGGCGGAAACCACCATGACTGTGAGATCCTCCCACCGCCGCTTTCCTGCGTTCGACCGGCACCGCTCAGAGGCCGAGCGAATGGGCGGGCGCGACCGTCCTGCAAGAGCGAGGCCGTGGCCCGAGCGGCCCGTGAGCGCAGCGAACAAGAGCGGGAATGGCACCACTGCGACGCGACGGCCTCTCACCTGTGCGCGTGGCCGCTTGGGCGTGCTCGGGCTGTTGCTGGCGATCGCGGTGGCGGGTGCAGCCGGTCCGGTGGCCGCCCAGAACGATGAGGAGATCATCGACCAGAGCGAGAGGATCGTCGAGACTCGCGAGGCGCAGCGCGAGGAGCTGCAGCGGGTGGCTGAGGCCGCCACCGAGAACCTCGATGCGGCCACAGCCGATGCCGAGGAACTCATCGACGCTCTCAACAAGGCCCAGGCCGCGGTGGACGCCCAGCAGACCGCTCTCAATGAGGCCGAGCGAGCTGAAGCCGACGCGGAGGCCGTCGTGGCCGAGGCCGAAACCAGGATCGCCGAACTCGAAGCGGAGCTGCTCTCCACCCAGGAGGGGCTGCTGAAGGCTGTGGTCGAGTCTTACGTCTCGTTCCAGGCCCCCACCGGAACGTTGAGCGTCCTCGGCGCCGACCCGTGGGAGAACGCCCGTGAGGAAGCCCTCGCCGGGTTCGCCACCGGCAGCGGAATCGACGACCTCGACGATCTGCGCCGGCTGGGCGAGGAGCTGGAGCGCTGGCGGCTCCAGGCCGCCGAGGCCGCCGCCGAGGCCGAGACTCGCCGCCTGGAAGCGAACCTCGTCCTGGCCGATCTGCTCGAGGCCGTCGACCGCGAGGCTGCGCTCTCGGTGGAGGCTGAGGAGCGGGTCGACCGACGCCTCGTGGAGGTCCAGTTGATCAGGCAGCAGGACGCCGAGCTGGCCGCGGAGATCGAGGCCGCCGAACGCGAGATAGCCGCGGCCCTGGCCCGCCAGCGGGCTGCGGAGGAGGCCCGGCGCAGAGCCGAGGAGGAGGCCCGGCGCAAGGCGGAGGAGGAGGCCCGGCGCCTAGCCGAGGAGGCAGGCCGGGCGGAGGAGCCGGTCGCGACGGTCGGCCCCGATGGTGTCAACTTCACGCTGGTGTGGGTGCGCGGCTACGAGGTCAACTCACAGATCGCCGACGACGTCGACAGGCTGGTTGCCGCCTTGGAAGCAGAGGGCTTCGACATGGGCGGCTGGGGATACCGCAACCATCAGGAGCAGATCAATCTCCGCAGAGGCAACTGCGGCACGTCGGAGTGGGCCATCTGGCATCAGCCCTCCAGCACCTGCCGTCCCCCGACGGCCCGGCCGGGCCGGAGCAACCACGAGAAGGGGCTGGCCATCGACTTCACCGAATCGGGGCGGCTCATCATCAGCCGCAGCAGCGCCGTTTTCCAGGCGCTTCAACGCCTAGCCCCCCAGTTCGGCCTCATCAACCTCCCCAGCGAGCCCTGGCACTGGTCGGTCGACGGCCGCTGAACCGTCCCGCCGCCGTGGGCGGCGTAGCGCTAATGCGTGTGGGTCCAGGTGGGGGGGCGCTTCTCGATGAAGGCCTTGGGCCACTCGGCACCGTCGCCCCGGGCCGCGTTGGACGCCATCACGTCGGTGGCGAACTTGTAGGCCTCCCCGAGTCCCATGTCCATCTGGGCGTAGAGGGTCTGCTTGCCGATGCCCTTGGCGTAGCGGCTGCCCCGGGTCGCCCGGCCAAGCAGGTCCATGGTCGCCTCGTCCAGCTGCTCGGGTGGCACGACCCGGTTGACGAGCCCCCAGTCCAGCGCGGTGGCTGCGTCGATGACGTCGCCGGTGAGTGCCAGTTCCACCGCCCGCTTGCGGCCCAAGGGCCGGGCCACCGCCACCATCGGGGTGTGGCAGAACAGGCCGCCCTTGCCGCCGGGCGTCGCGAAGCCGGCCTCGGTGCTGGCCACGATCAGGTCCGCGCTGGCGGCCAGCTGGGCGCCGGCTGCGGTGGCCAGGGCATGCACCTTGGCCACCACCACCTGGGGGATCTCGGCCATCGCGGTCATGGCCGAGCTGCAGAGCGTGAACAGCTCGTGAAGCTCGGGCTCGCCCATGTCTGCCATCTCGGCCAGGTCGTGCCCGGATGAGAACACCGGGCCGTTGGCGGCCAGCACCGCGCCGGCCACATCGCCGTCGCCGCCGGTGGTACGCAGTGCGTCCTCGAGCTCGCCGAGCATCTCCGACGACAGGCAGTTGCGCCGCTCAGGCCGGTTCAGCGTGATGGTCACATAGCGCTCGTCACGCTCGTAGAGCAGGTTGCGATAGTCCATGGGAACCTCCTGTCTCAGAGTCTGCCAGAGCAGGCAGCACTTGCTCGGCCGTCAGCTGGACGCTGGACCAGGCCTCGTCGATGGGCATGCCCCCGACCAGCGGGTGCAGGGCCAGGGTGCCGGTGCCGCGGGCCAGGTCGACGGCCTCGGTGGGAGTGAGCACCCGGTAGATGCCCTCGGCCCGCAGCTCCTCGACGGTGGTGGCCTTCGAACACACTGCCGAGGTCTGGCCGGGCGGCTGCCAGCCCTTGTAGGTCATGGCTTCCAGCATGAAGCAGTCGCCGTGCTCGGCCCACACCCGGTCGGGGTCCTCGGCCACATTCAACATGACCACGTTGTCCGGCGCGATGCAGAAGCCCTGGGTGCCGTGGCGCTCGCACTCGGCGTAGTAGAGGGCCTCGATCTCACCGAACTGGCCCGGGAGCTGCATGGGCAGGCCCAGCCGGGCCGCCCGGCGGGCCGCCGCCGGCGACGATCCGCCCACCAGGACCATGGGGTGGGGCCGGGTGTGGGGCATGGGAAGCACCTGCACCGTCTCGCCGTTGTGCTCGAAGGGCTCGCCCTTCCAGGCGGTGAGCATCACCTCGAGGGCCTCGTCGAGAACCTTGCCCCGGCGCTTCCAGTCCTTGCCCATGGCGGCGTACTCCACCGGCCGGTAGCCGAGACCGGTCACGATCACCAGCCGGCCCGGGCTCACCAGATCGATGACCGCAATGTCTTCAGCGGCCCGGATCGGGTCGTGCAACGGGAGCAGCAGGGCCGAGATCGTGACCATGAGGTTGTCGGTGCTCGACAGGATCATGGCCGCGTTCAGCAGCGGCGTGGGGCACCACGCCATGGGGCTGCTGTGATGCTCTTCCAGCGAGACGGCGTTGAAGCCGTTCTTGTCGGCGTACCGGGCGATCTCCAGGCCGGCCCGGTAGCGGTCGCTCATCGCCTGAGCGTCCGTGGGGTCCGGCGACACGAAGTTGTAGCGGATCAGCGAGAAGGCCATGGCCTCAGTCTGCCCGCAGCGGCCCCCGCCGCGTCGGCCGCGCCTGCTCTCCCGCTCTTGTTCGCTTCGCTCACGGGCCGCTCGGGCCACGGCCTCGCTGAGAACCTCGCGATGTCCGCCCGAATCACCGCCTACCGCTCGGCCTCTGGTCAGCCCAACACGCCGACAGCGTGCATGCGGTTGACGGTGCTCACCACCGCTCGCAGGGAGGCCGACACGATCGATTCGTGCAGGCCCACGCCCCAGGTGGTGTAGCGGTCGCCGGTGTCGACCTCCACGTAGGCGGCGGCGGTGGCGTCGCTGCCGGCGCCGATGGCGTGCTCGTAGTAGTCGACGACCTTGCCCGCGAACAGGCCGTTGGCCTGCATGGCCGACACGAAGGCGTCGATGGGGCCGTTGCCCGAGCCGCTGACGGAGCGCTCGACACCGTCGATCCGCAGGCGAGCCTCTAGATCGGTGCGGGACGTGCCGATGGTGTCGGTGGTGGCCCGGTGCCCGATCAGCTCGATCCACGGCCGCTCGGGCTCCACGTAGGAGGCCATGAACCGGCGATGGATCTCGTAGGAGGTGATCTCGGTGCCGGTGTCCTCGGTCACGGTCTGGATCTGCTTGGAGAAGTCCACCTGGAGGCCGCGGGGCAGGTCCAGGCCGTACTCGTGCAGCAGCACGTAGGCGACCCCGCCCTTGCCGGACTGGCTGTTGACCCTCACCACCGCCTCGTAGCTGCGACCCAGGTGGCGGGGATCTACCGGAAGGTAGGGGACATCCCACACGTCGTAGTCGCCGGTCAGCGGCTCACCGGGGGCGACGTCGTAGATGGCGGCCATGCCCTTCTTGATGGCGTCCTGGTGGCTTCCCGAGAATGCCGTGTACACGAGATCGCCGACGTAGGGGTGGCGCTCGGGCACGGTCATGCGGTTGGCGTACTCGAACACCCGGCGGGCCTCCTCGATGTCGCTTATGTCGAGCTCGGGGTCGACGCCCTGGGTGAACAGGTTCAGCGCGATGGTGACCACGTCCACGTTGCCGGTCCGCTCGCCGTTGCCGAAGAGGGTGCCCTCCACCCGGTCGGCGCCGGCCATGATGCCGAACTCGGCCGCGGCCACCGCGGTGCCCCGGTCGTTGTGGGGGTGCAGCGAAAGCACGATCGAGTCCCGGTCGCGGATGTTGCGGTGGAAGTGCTCGATCATGTCGCCGTAGATGTTGGCCGAGGACATCTCCACGGTGGCGGGCAGGTTCAGGATCAGCGGCCAGTCCGGCGTCGGGCCGATGATGTCCATCACCGCTTCGCACACCTCGATGGTGAAGTCGGGCTCGGTGCCGGTGTAGCTCTCGGGGGAGTACTCGAAGCGGATGCCGTCACCCTCGCCGGACTCCCTGAGGGCCTCGAGGTTGTGCATGCAGCGCTCGGCTCCGCCGGCGGCGATGGCCACGATGCCGGCGCGGTCGGTGCGGAACACCACCCGGCGCTGGGTGACCGACGTGGAGTTGTAGAGGTGCACGATGGCGCGGGGCGCCCCGGCCACGGCCTCGAAGGTGCGGTCGATCAACTCCGGGCGGGCCTGGGTGAGCACCTGGATGGTGACGTCGTCGGGGATCTGGTCGGATTCGATGAGCTTGCGGCAGAAGTCGAAGTCGGGCTGGGAGGCTGCCGGGAAGCCCACCTCGATCTCGCGGAAGCCCATGTCGACGAGGTGGTCGTACATGCGCTGCTTGCGGGCGATGTCCATCGGGTCGACGAGGGCCTGGTTGCCGTCGCGCAGGTCGACCGAGCACCACAGCGGCGCCTTGGTGATCCGCCGGTCCGGCCAGGTCCGGTCGGCGAGCTCCACCGCGGGATAGGGCCGGTACTGAGTGAATGGCATGGGCTTGGGCGTGGTCATGGTCGTAGTCCTCGATGCGGCTGGATGGTTGCGGTTCTGCGCTGGGGTCGGGGTTCGGGGTTCGAGTTGAGGTTCGGGGTTCGGCCGGGGCGGGCTGAACCAGCCCCGACAACGACAAATCCCCTCGGCCGGTGGCACGAGGGGATTCGGCGAGCACCGATATGTGGCGCTCGCCTACACGAGAAGCAGGAGGTCGGCGAAGGTGGTCACGGCCACATACGTTAGCCGAGCCGCAGCCTGCGTCCAACGCCACGACCGGCCGGGCCGCGACAGGGGTGCGATCGGGGTGCGATCCGCGCCATGCTGGAGGGGTGAGCCATCTGGTGTGGGAGGAGACGCTGCCGGAGTTGCGGTCGCCGATGCTGGTGACCGCCTTCCAGGGCTGGTTCGACGTGGGCGGTGCGGCCACGGGCGCCCTCGAATGGCTGAGCGAGCGCAGCGACGCGATCAGGGTGGCTCACATCGACCCCGAGGAGTTCTTCAACTTCGCGGAGCAGCGTCCCGACGTCCGGTTACGGGATGACCGCCGTGAGATCGTATGGCCCTCCAACGACGTCTTCGTGCTCCGCCCGCCCGACGGCCAGCACGACCTGGTGCTGGTGGTGGGGGCCGAGCCGCAGCTGAGCTGGCGAACCTACACCGACATCATCGTGGAGCTCTCCTCCCGGTCCGGGGCGTCCACGCTGGTGACCGTGGGTGCGCACATCGCCGACATCCCTCACACCCGGCCGTTCCTTGTGACCGGCTCGAGCGCCGACCCGGGCCTGGCCAAGGCTTGGGGCCTCGACCGTCCCACCTACGAAGGCCCGACCGGGATCGTGGGCGTGCTCCACGAGCGCTTCGAGAGGCTCAGCGTTCCGGCGGTGTCGTTGAGGGTGGCCGTGCCCCACTACGTGTCGGGGGCCCCGAACCCGAAGGGGGCTCGAGCCCTGCTGGAGCGCTTCGAGCGGGTGACGGGCATCCCGACCGGCTGGCCGGAACTCGACGAGGCCGCCGAGGAGTGGGAGCAGCGGGTGAACGACGCCATGAACTCCGACGACGACGTGGTGGCCTACGTGCGACGCCTCGAGGCCCGTGCCGACGCCCGGGCCAAGCGCAGCGTCCCCAGCCCCGACGACCTGGGCGCCGAGTTCGAGCGCTTCCTGCGCCAGCAGGACAACTCCGACTGAGATCGAAGGAGAGGCCGATGACTGCAACCTCCACCACCGCGCCCGCCGCCGCCATCCACCGCGGCGACGAGGAGTTGCCGTGGGCGGACGCCGGCGGCGGCATCGAGCTCAAGGTGATGATGGTGCGCGAGGACGAGGGGCTGTGGATCCTCCGGAACCGGTTCGCTCCCGGGGTGGTCATCCAGACTCACCGCCACACCGGTCCGGTCTATGCCCACACTCTGAGCGGCGCCTGGAAGTACCTTGAGTATCCGGAGGTCAACCGGGCCGGCTCGTTCCTGTTCGAGCCGGCCGGCAGCGTCCACACGCTCACCATCCCGGCCGACAACACCGAGCCGACCGATGTCTGGTTCCAGATCCACGGCGTCAACCTCAACCTCGACGCCGACGGCAACGTCGAATCCATAACCGACGGGCCCGGCGTTCTGGCCGCCTACTACGCCATGTGCGAGGCCCAGGGACTGCCCCGGCCGAACGTCGTGACCTGACGCCACCAGCGCCTCCACCTCGGCCCGGCACCAATTTGATGCGACTAGTGGGCCTCTAGGGCTGTTTCGCCATCAGTTTGATGCGCCTCGCTACAGGCCGAAGGTGCCGTCGAGGCGGGTCTTCCAGTTGCCCGACGCGATGGTCCCGCCGTCCACCGGGATCGACGTGCCGTTGACGAAGCTGGCCATGTCCGAGACCAGGAACACGATGACGGCCGCGCACTCCTCCGCCGCGCCCATTCGCCGCAGCGGGGTGGGGAACGTGCCCTCTATGAGGTGGGTCCCGCCCTCGGCGAGGGCCTCGTCGCCGGGGGTGGGCATCATGTCGGGAGCCACGCAGTTGACCCGGATGCCCCGGTGCCCGTACTCCACGGCCAGAGTCTTGGTGAACTGCTCCACCGCAGCCTTCATGGCTGCATAGACACCGAAGGCGGGGGCGGAGTGATAGGCCTCCACGGAGGTGACGTTGACGATGGCGCCGCCGTCTGACATGAGTGGCACGCCATGGCGAACGCAGTTGGTGACCGTGGCGAAGTTCTCGCGGATGAGAGCGTGCTCCCCCTTGGGCGACACGTCCTCGAAGCGGGCCCGGAAGGTGCCGCCCGCGTTGTTGACGAGCACATCGATGGGGCCCAACTCCTCGTGGGTGCGCTGCAGGAAAGCGGCCACTGCGTCGTCGTCGCGGGCGTCGAGCACGTCCGGCAGGCACCGGCGCCCCAGGGCTCCGATCTGCTCGACCACCTCGGGCAGGAGTGTGGGGTCCATGTCGAACACGGCCACATCGGCACCGAATCGGGCCAGGGCCACCGCGGGGGCCGCCCCGATGCCGCGGCCCGCGCCGGTCACCACCGCCACACGGTCGGTAAGCAGGATGCTGTCGGGGGCGAGGTCCACGGATCTCCCTTCGGTGGCGCGTGACGATACTGCTGCGTCTGCACAACTAGGGTGGCCGGCCGGCGACGGGAGGAGACAGCCGTGGGTGAGTTCGTTCGAGTCGAGACGGGCGGGGGCGTGGCCACCATCCGCATCGACCGGCCCAAGATGAACGCCATCAACCCCCAGATGCTCGCCGAGCTGACCGAGGCCGCCAACACCATCGCGGCCGACGCCGATGTCAGGGCGGCGGTGGTGTGGGGAGGCCCGAGGATATTCGCGGCCGGCGCCGACATCGGCGGCTTCACCGGCCTCGACGCGGCCGAGGCCCAGAAGCTGTCGCGCGTCTTCAACGACGCGTTCCTCGCGGTGGAGAACATTCCCCAGATCACGGTGTCGGCCGTCAACGGCTACGCGCTCGGCGGCGGCATGGAGCTGGCCATGGCCACCGACTTCCGGGTAGCGGCAGACGACGCCACCTTCGGGCAGCCCGAGATCCGGCTGGGCATCATCCCCGGCGGCGGCGGCACCCAGCGGCTTCCCCGCCTAGTGGGCGTCACCAGAGCCAAGGAGATCATCTACACGGGCCGCAACGTGCATCCCGACGAGGCCCTCGCCGTCGGCCTCGTCTCCGCGGTCCACCCCCCCGAGGAGACCTACGACGCGGCGGTGGAGTTGGCCGCGGGCTACGCCTCGGGCCCGGCCGCACTGCGCATGGCCAAGCAGGCGGTGATGGACGGCCTGGCCCTGTCGCTGGCCGACGCGGTGGCCTGCGAGACCGAGCAGTTCGGCGCCTGCTTCGACACCGACGACGCCACCATCGGCGTAGCCAGCTTCCTCGAGAAGGGCCCCGGCAAGGCCACCTTCACCGGCCGCTAGCAACACCCGAGGGGCCATGCGCCAGCCCCCGAACCGAATTGGCAGCAAAATGCACGCATACCGTGCAGAACGCTGCCAATTCGCAGTCCAACCCCTAACCCGTCGGGAACTGGCAGCACAATGCACGCATACCGTGCAGAACGCTGCCAATTCCGCTAGTCGACTTCGAGGCGGTTGAGCCTCACTGCGGCCAGGGCCAGGCCGACGACCGCGACCGCGGCCAGCACAATCAGCGCGGTGGTGGTCGTGTAGGCGTCGAAGCCGTAGTCGATCTCGCCGACGCGGCTGAGCACCGACCGGGTGTAGCCCCTCAGCGACAGGCGAGCCGCGAACTCGCCCAGCCCCACGGCCAGACCCTCCCACAACAGCACGTAGCCGAGACCCCACATGATCGGCTTGCGCACCAGCAGCCCCAAGAGCACGAACAGGGATGAGTAGGCGGCGGTGCCGAGCGCGGCCGCGGCCGCGGCGGCCAGGGCCAGATCGCCGGAGCCCGGGACACCGTCGGCGGCCAGGAAGCCGCCCACTGCGGTCGGGATCGCCGCCAGCGGCAGGGCTGCGGTGGCAGCCGCGGCGGCCGCACCGGCCACGACCGGGGCTCGGCCCATGGGACGCAGCCAGAGGTAGACGAGGGTGCCGTCCTCGCGGGTCTCGCCCAGCACCGACGAGCCGAACACGAGCGCCACGATGGGCACCAGGACGATCAGGCCGAAACCGTCCGCGTAGCCGGCGCCGTCTCTCAGCAGTTCGGCGGCGCTGCGGTCGCGGTCGTCTGCGGTGATGCCGACCAGCCAGCCGACCAGCATGATGAGCGCGCCCAGCGCGCCCAGCGCGACGAGCTTGCCCGGCGTGACGACCTGGCGGACCAACACCCGGTAGGTCAGGGCCGCAGCCCGGAGGCCGGACATGTTCCGCCGGGTCGGGGTCGGCCGCGACGCGGTCATCGCTTCTCCAGCAGGTAGCGGAACACCGACTCGAGGTCCTCGTCGAGGGGGGCGACCCGCGACAGGCGAGCCTCGAGACGCTGCGCCAGCGGGGCGACCTCCCGGCCGAGGCGATCGACGTCGCGGGTGTCCACAACGATCGAGTCTCGACCGACGCTCACGCCCACGGCCGTGCCCGACTCGACTAGGGCTGCCGCGAACTGCCGGGGCCGGTCCACCGCGATGCGGATCCGGTGGGGGCGGTCGTCCATCAGCTCACGCAGCTCGCGGTAGTCGCCGGTGGCGGCCAGACGCCCCTGGGCGATCATCAGGATCCGGGACCCGAGGCGGGCGACCTCCTCGAGGACGTGGCTCGACACCAGCACGCAACGGCCCTCATCACCCAGTCCGTGGAACAGCTCGATCATGCGGCGCCGCTGCACGGGGTCGAGCCCGGTGAGCGGCTCGTCGAGGATCAGCACATCGGGGTCGTGCACCAGCGCGGCGGCCAGCTTCACCCGCTGGCGCATGCCCTTGGAGAACCCCGACACCGATCGGGAGTCGTCCGCGTCCAGATCCACCACTTCCAGTGCCCGCCGGGCTGCCCGCTCCGGCTGGGAAACGGCTTCGGTGGCGGCGGCCAGGGCCACGAACTGGAGCGCGCTGAGCCGTTCGAACAACCCATCCTGCTGGGGGACGAGACCGATGCGGCCCCGCACGTCGCGGTCGCGGCGGGCGTCGGCGCCGAGCACCCTGACGGTTCCCTTGGTCGGCGGGGTGAGCCCGCACATGACCCTGAAGAGGGTGGACTTGCCCGCGCCGTTGGGTCCCAGCAGTGCCGTGACTCCGGCCCGCACGTTGAAACTCACGTCGGAGACGGCCACCACATCGCCGAACACCTTCGACACGCCGTTGACCTCGACCATGGCCGAACCATTGACCGGCGGGCTGGGAGGGGGCGGGATGGTGCTCATCGGCTCAGCGCCAGTCGCCGGTAGCGCCACCACACCACGGCCGAGCCCAGGGCCACCCACGCGCAGTTGGCGGCTACCACGAACAGCGTGGACAGATGGGCCCGCCCTGCCCCTGGGAGGCTCTCACCTTCGGGCACTTCCGGATCGCCGAACGGATCCAACCCTTCGACGCCGTAGATCCGGTTCTTGAGTTCGTCGGCTATCCCTCCGAGGTCGAAGGCGTAGAGCCGCTCACTCATGTCGGCCACGTCCACCAGGGCGACCGTCAGGCCGCCGCTGCCCCACAGCAGCGCGACCACACCGATCGTGGCGAAGACCCGACGATCGGTAAGGCTCGCCGCGGCCAGGCTGGCCGCCGAGAATGCGGCGGAGATGGCCACACCGCCCGCGATGATGCGGACGAACACCGTGATCCACTCGGTGAGCCCGCCGGGACCCGAACCCTCGATGGTGCGGGCCACCAGCAGGAACAGCACCGGCCCGACCGTCAGGACAGCCAGGGTCAGCCCCACCGCAAGCCCCTTCGATAGCAGGTAGCTCCATCGCTGCAGGGGGGTTGACAGGTACATCTGGAGCATGCCGTTGCGACGGTCGGCGACCAGGATGTCGGGCACCACGATGCCGCAGTAGAACAGCAGGGCGAAGCCGATGAAGTCGTAGTACTCGTGGTAGTCGGGCAGTATCTCGTCCGCGATCATGTCGATGTCGAGCACCACCGCCAGGCCCACGAAGACCACCGCCGGGACCAGCGCGATCACCACTGCGAGCCACGGCAGGATCTTGTGGCGGGCAGAGCGGCCCAGCCCGAGGGTGTGGCGCACCGAGAAGCGCACCACGGAGCGCATCGCTCCCGGCAGACCGGAGCGCGGACCGTCGTAGGACCGGTAGCCCTGATCGATGATCCGAGCGGTGTCGGCGGTGTCAGCGGTGTCAGCGGTATCGCCGGCGGCGGGGGCAGCAGGCGTGGGGTCGGTCATCGGGGAGCGTCCTCGAAGAGGTCCTCGAGCGTGCGGCGACGAGTCTCCAGGCGGCGCACCCGTGCCCCGGCTGTCGCCACCGCGTCGCGGGCCCGGTCACAGAGCTCGTCGAAGTCGGCGCCCCGGAGCCGCAGCGTGGTCTCGGTCCGCTGCACATCCAGGCCCCCCGACCGCAGTGCCGACTCCACCGCCTCGACCGACCCGGCCGGCTCGGCCACGTCAACCAGTTCAAGGGTGATCCCGTCACCTGCACCGATCAGGTCGCCGATGGGCCCGCAGGCCACCAACCGGCCCGCGTCGAGGGCCACGACGTGGTCGCATATCCGCTCGACCTCCTCCAGCACATGCGACGACAGCACCACGCTCATAGAGAAGTCGCGGCTGATCTGCCCGATGAGGGTCAGCATCTCGCTGCGCTGCACCGGGTCTAGACCGTCGGTGGGCTCGTCGAGCAGCACCAGCTTGGGGTCCGAGGCGATGGCCTGGGCCAGCTTCACCCGCTGGCGCTGCCCGGTCGACATGGTGCCCAGGGTGCGGGTCCGCTCCTCGCCCAGGCCGACCAGCCACAGGCTGTCGGAGGCCCGGTTGCGGGCTTCGCCTCGGGGCAGGCCCTGCACCTCGGCGAGGTGACGGACGAAGTCGACGGCCCGCATCTCGTCGGGCAGCACGTTGCGCTCCGGCGCGAACCCCACCATGGCCCTGAGCCTGTGGCCCGCCTTCTGCGGGTCGAAGCCCATCACCGTCACCGACCCCGAGGTGGGGATGCGCAGGCCGAGCATGGCGTTCAGCAGGGTGGTCTTACCCGCGCCGTTGGCCCCGACCAGCCCAGTCACGCCGGGCTGCATCTCGAGGTCCAGAGCGTCGAGAGCGACGGTCGGGCCGAAACGCTGCGTCAGAGCTTGCGTCTCGACGATGGTCACCGGCCGAGCATACGGCTGCGAGGCTCCATCGCTCACGGCAGCCTGCGTCTCCGGCACGGCCTCATCCACGGGACCACCCTGCCGGTGGTCCAGCTGCACCCCACTCGGGGATGTCCCTGAACTTCCCCCGAGCGTGGAAGACCTGATCGGGGTACTCGCAACTCCCTGCCCGCAGAGCGTTGCTAGCGGGGCAGACGGCGGTAGGTGGCTACCCGCCAGGCCCACTCCGCAGGGCCGTAGCGGTGCTTCGCCAGCCACGCCTGTGACCACCACATCTGCAGAGCCCAAACACCGAGCACGAACAGCACCAGGAGGCTGCGACTCAGATCGGCAGGATCGAACAGCCCCCGCAGGACGGCGATGCCGAGAATTGTCTGGGTGAGGTAGTTGGTGAGCGCCATCCGACCCACCCCTCGGATCCGCTCATTGAACGGCCGCTCCGAAGTCCTGCGGTGCCAGAGGCTGATGAGAGCTGCGTAGCCGAAGACGATCGGAATCGTGGCGATCGTGTTCGGGATCGTTCCGATCAGGGCGACATCGGATCCGAAGTCGTTGAGGACCACTAAGCCGAAGCTGGCCGCACTGAGGGGAAGACCGAGTCCGAGCCCCCATCGCGCCGCTCTCACGTAGGAGTCGCTCGACTTACGGCCAGTCAGGAACCCCGACCGGTAGGCACCCACACCGACCAACATCATCCCCAGCCCACGGAAGAAGAAGTCGGAGATGAACCACAGGCCGACGGCGTCGGACATGGTCCCGGCGACGCCCCAGTACTCGCCCAACCCGTACCCGTCGGCGTCGATGGTCGGTTGCAACAGGGCGGCCCCGATCGATGGCACGATCACGGCAACCGCCCCGAGTGCGAACATCAGCCGGACGGGCAGGTTGCGCATCGCGATCAGCAGCGGCGAGCACACCGCATAGACGATCAGCACGTCACCGTCCCACAGCGCGGCGTGGGCGACTCCGATCAGCAGCAGCAGGAGGTTGCGCCACAGGCTGAGGAGCCCGGCGCGGCGGCCTTTGGCTGCGGCCCGATCGGCGAACAGGACGATGCCGGCGCCGAACAGCATCGAGAAGAGCCCCATGAACTTCTGATCGAAGAACACCTCACCGACGCCGCCGATGAGCCAGTCAAGCCAGCTCTGGGGGCTGGAGGCGTCAATGTTGAAGTAGGCGCTGGTGCCGAGTCCATAGGACACGACGTTCATGGTCAGGATGCCGAGAACCGCGACACCCCGGATCGTGTCGAGGCCGGTGATCCTCTCCGATCCCGGAGTCGGCCTCGCCGCGGCGCTCGTCGTGTCCGGCATGAAGGTCGAGACGATCAGAGGTCCAGATGCAACTGCAAAGCGTCATCTACACGCGCCATGAGATCGACAGGTACTAGGCCGACCGTGCCCCCGACGCGCTGCACATCGACCGCTCTGATCTGCTCGGCCTGTGCCTTGGAGTCCACGGCGAGCCCGGTTTCTGCCGCCGTCAGCAGGACTTGAAACGGGTGGATGAGCTCGATGTTCGAAGTGATCGGGACGATTGTCACGACACCACGCCCCAAGCGCTCTGCCGTGGTGTTGGCGCCGTCGTTGCTGACGATCACCGCCGGGCGCGTGCGAGCAGCCTCAGTACCCACGACAGGATCCAGCCTGACTACCCGGATCTCACCCCGTCGCATCCGTCCTATGCCAACCCGTCCGCAACCGCGACATCCCACACGCTGCCCTCGCCGCTGTCTTCCCACTCCGCGAAGGCCGCCGCATAGTGCTGCGACAACTCAGAGGCTCGGAGCAGTCGTATCGCCCTGTGCAGGGTGGCCGACCGGGAGGCGATGCCGTGGGATCGCGCGTAGTCGTCCAGAAACTCGACATCGCTCTCAGGAATGCTCACACTGACCTTCATGACACGTATACTACCATAGTAGTACGGATCGTACTACCACAGCGCCGAAAGCCGCTCCTAATTCCGGTAATGATATCATGAGATATCCACCCCGACCCGAGGAGGAGCCGTGACCGACATTCTCATTCGTGACGTTCCCGACGACGTGATCGCGGCTATCGAGGCCAACGCCAGGAAGGCCGGGCTGTCGAGGGCTGAGTACCTGCGGAGGACGCTTGAGCGGGAACGCGCCGACCCCGCCGGCGAAGTGACTGTGGAGTCTCTCCGGCGCTTCAAGGAGACCTTCGCAGACCTGGCCGACCCCGAGGTGATGCGGTCGGCCTGGTCATGACCGCCTGGCTGATCGACAAGTCGGCCCTGGTACGGCTCGACTCGAGTCCCGACGCCGCGGAGTGGGCATCGAGAATCCAACGCGGGCTGGTCCGCATCTCCACGGTGACCCGGCTGGAGATCGGGTTCTCGGCCCGCTCAGCCCAAGACCTCCAAGGCAGTCTCGCCAAGCCGCCGCTCAGCGCCATGCCCGTCGAGTACCTCACGCCCGCCATGGAGGACCGTGCGGTCGCCGTGCAACTTGCCCTGGCGCAGGCGGGCCATCATCGGGCGCCCTCGGTTCCCGATCTTCTGATCGCCGCGACCGCCGAAGGCGCTGGGCTGATCGTCCTGCACTTTGACAAGGACTTCAGGCTCATTGCCGATGTCACCGGCCAGCCGCTGGAGCGCCTGGTCGTCCCCGACGATCCGTAAGGCTTGAGCCTGGAGGCTCGCTGGATCACGCCTTGGGCGGAGCCGGCTTCTATCGTGGGGCTCGCACCAGCAACGACCGCGCCGGGAGACGCCGATGACTGTGCCCACCTACCAGCTTCACCACCTGTGCATCTACGAGAAGCAGCCCCGCGACGCTATGTGGAACTGGCTGCGCTGGTACCACGCCATCCCCGCGTACTACTGGGAGGGTGTCGCCGACATGCACCACACCGGCGAAGGGGGTGTGGACTACACGTTCCTGGCCTGCGGCGCTCCGTTCCAGATGCAGCTCGAGGCACCGCCGTACCAGTTCGAGTACGAGCGCAGGTGGTTCGCCGAACACGACTCGGGCATCAACCACATCTGCTGGATCGTGCCCAGCGCCTACGACACCGTCGACCACCTCCAGTCCAACGGCGCCACCGTGGCAATGCCCTACGAGGAGTTCGGCGACACCTACCACGGCTTCGTGGCCATCGACCCCGAGGGCCGCTGGGTGGAGATCATGTCGTACCCGAGCGAGTTCAAGACCCCCGACGTGGAGTTCCGCCCGGTGGGGCATCCCGGCCTGCAGACCCTGGGCGTGGTGCAGTTGTGCCGTGACCTCGACAGCCAGGTCGAGTGGTACACCGACGTGCTGGGCCAGCGGATCATCCTCGATGCCCGCAGCGGCAACGACGGTCTCGTGTACCTGGCCGACCACACCTACGACGGCCGCCAGTGCGTGAACGTGCTGGCCACCCCCAGCACCGAGGCCGAGCACGCCCTGATGGAGCGCCACGGGCCGGTGATCTCCACCGTGCTGTACCAGGCCGGAGACGTGGACGCCGCCTGGCGCGACGCGGTGGCCGCCGGCTTCGGCGAGGTGGCCGCCCCCGCTCACGACGACCGCATCGGCACCCGCACCGGGTACCTGCGAGAGCCCAGCGGCAACCTGGTGCAGGTACGAGAGCGACTGGCTGCCTGACTTGAAGATCAGAGGGATCCACCACGCGGGGTTGGTGGTTCGCGACCTGGACGCGGCGGTCGCCTTCTACGGCGCGCTGCTCGACATGGAGATCATCGCACGGGACCGATGGCGTGACCCCTCCCCTGACGCCGACAGCGCGGTGGGACTGGTCGGATCCTCCGCCGACGGTGTGATGATGCGGGGATCGAGCAGCTACCTGGAGCTGTGGCAGTACCACGCCCCCGAACGGGAGGGCGACGATCCAGCCGATCGGGGTGCCCACGAGCTGGGGCTGCGCCACCTAGCCATGGAGGTGGACGACGTGGGCGCCGCCCTCGACCGGGTCGTCGAGCTAGGCGGTTCCCGGATGGGAGAACCGCTGGGCTACGACCACGGCGGCGAGGCGGTCTACTGCCGGGACCCCTTCGGCACCATCATCGAGTTCATGTCCATCGGCTCGTCCTCAGAATCACTCGACGAGCTCTAGCCAGCGTCCCCGTCAGCCCCCATGAGGCGCATGGGGTCGCCCATGTCGTGGTAGCCGAGGTAGCCGCCGCCCACCGACGAGGCGTCGTACAGGGCGTAGCCCAGCAGTTCCTGGGCCCGCCGGGGCAGCCTGCGGGCCACCTCGGGCGGGGTGTTGGTGTAGCTGTTCTCCACCGGCCGCAGCCAGCCGCAGCAGTAGCCCGTGGACAGGGCCCGTCGCCGGCGGTCGCGGGTGCGGTTGGCGCCGCCGGCGTGCAGGGTGTCGCCCCGGAAGAACAGCACCGAGCCGGCCGGCAGCGAGCAGGCGGCCACCTCCCCGGGATCAGGCTGCCGGCCGGGCTCCCAGCGGTGGCTGCCGGGCGCCACGAGCGTGCCCCCCATCTCGGGGGTGATGTCGACCAGGGCGGCGATGCTGTTGACGATCATCGGCGCGGCCGGGCGGGCGTAGTTCCAGGCGTCGTCATCCCGGTGGAATGGCTGGGCCGACTCCCCCGGACCGATGTCGATGACCTCGCCGTTGTTGAGGATGATGGTGGGGCTTATCGGGCCCATCACCGCCTCCGCGAAGCCCAGCAGGCGCTCGTCGAGCATGATCTCCACGAAGCTGGGCGCCTTGACGCACAGCGCGTGGAGCCGCCGGGTTCTCCTCCCCAGGAACTCGTCGGACGTGTCAGAGCCCGAGTCGGTGCCGCGGTGGGCGCCGAGCCAGGGGTCGAGCTCCGAGTTGAACCGCCCCAGAAGGTCGGGCGAGAGCCAGCCGTCGACGATCACACCCCCGTCGCGCTCGTTGGCCTCGACGATGTCGTCCGCCGTGCAGTCCGAGGGCAGCCGCTTCACCTCGGCATTGCTGACGCGGGTCGCCATGGGAGAGAGTCTTGCAGTAGTCAGTCCCACCGCGACGAACGGAGCCGACATGGACGAGCCGAACCCCACCGACGGCGCTGCGATGCTCCGGGAGGACCCCGACTTTCTGGAGCACTGCTACCGCCGGGTGCTGGGCGAGCTGGGCTTCTCGGCCGAGCACGCCGCGGTGGTGGCCGGCTGCGTGTCCGACGGGGACCGAAACGGCAAGCTCACCCAGGGCATGGGCGTCTTCGAGATCCCCGTGCTGATGGCCCGCACCGGCACCATGGACGTCACCGCGGTTCCCGAGGTGGTTGACGAGGGGCCGACGTGGCTGGTGATCGACGCCCGACGCTCCTCGGGCCAGTGGGCCATCACGATGGCGACCACCGCCGCCATCGCCAAGGCCCGCGAGCACGCCATCGCCATCGCCTTCGTGCGCGACTTCAACGACGCCGGCGCCTTCGGCACCTACGTCCGGATGGCGGCCCGCGAGGGCATGATGGCCATGGCCACCAATAACAGCCTGCCGCTGGTGTCACCGTGGGGCGGCATGGAGAACGTCCTGTCGGGGGCGCCGTTCGCGGCCGCGGCCCCAGGCGACCAGCACCCGCCCATCACCTCCGACATCCAGGCCGTCGAGGTCCACGACGGCGACCTCAGCGAGGCCTACTTCCAGGGCAAGCGGCTGCCGGGGCCGTTCCTGGTGGACCCGGACACGGGCGAGCTCACCGACGACCCGGCCCCCTACTTCAAACGGATGGAGGACTACGGCCGGATATCGGACTGCGAGGCACCGTCGGTGTTCGGCACACCCCGGCTGTACGCCTTCAACCTGTTCACCGAGATGCTGGCCGGGATCATCAACCCGGGCGCCCGGCTGAGCCCCGAGATCGCAGGACCCCCGTCCTACTGGCTGGAGCCCCGTGACGAGGCCCTCACCGGCGGAGCCTGCGTGATCGTGATCGACCCGTCGCACTGGATGCCCGCCGACGAGGCGGGCCGCAAGTCGGACCGGCTCGTCGAGGCCGTGAAGGGAGCGAAGCGACGCCCCGGAGTGGACGAGATCTTCCTGCCCGGCGAGCGGGGCTGGCGGGCAATGGCCTCATCCGATCCGGTCGAGATCCTGCCCGCCCACTGGGACTCGTTCGTCCAGATCGTCGAGAGCGTCGAGCTCGACATCGACACCCTCCGAGCCGAGTTCGCCGCCTAACACCGCGGATCCTGCGTTTACCAATTGATAAAGGTCCCAAATAGCCTAAAGACAACAAAGTCAGTAAAGGCCGCAAACGGCTATAGTCCTTGACGATCGACCTCACAGGAACGTGGACACCAACTATGCCGGCGTCTACCGCCACCGGTTGATCCGCGTCGGCATGATCGTGGCGACCGGCAGGGGCAGGATCGACCTCGCCCATGACGCGGCGCGCGAATGGCTCCGCCAGAAGACTCTGTCCGGTAGCACCACATGAAGGCATCGTGATGGGCTTCCGGTTCGACCATGTGGGGTTTCTTACCCCGGACGTGGACTACAGCTTCGGCGTCTACCGGGCTCTGGGCTGCGAGGTGACCGAGCGGACCTACCGCCGCGGCTCCCACGACGTGGCCTACGGGGGCGCGGGGACCGACGTGCTGCTCGAGTTCCAGGGCCGGCCCCTGCTGGCCGAGTCCGAGGAGTACCTGAGGAGCCAGCCCTGGAGCATCGAGCGGGTGGCGCTGGTGTGCGAGGACGTGGAGGCGGCCTACGCCCGGCTCATGGATGCCGGGGTGCCGTCGGCCTGGGCCCTGGAGCCGTTCATCGTCGACGGTGTGACCCTGGCCGTGGCCGCGGGGGTGTGGTCGCCCGAAGGGCTCATGATCGACCTGGTCGAGCACCGCGACGTGGCCGTTCCCCGGCCGACCCGAGGCCCCCGGGAGGAACTGGCCCTGCACCACGTGTGCTGCGTAACCTCCGACCTGGCCCGGGCCGAGGCCTTCTGGGTCGAGCACTTCGGGCTGGTCAAGACCTACGACTTCACCGCGCCGCTTCCCGGCGGCGGCACCCAGGGCTTCGTGATGCTGAGCGACCCGTTCTTCGACGCCGCCGGCCACGAGTTCAGCCTGGAGATCATCGGCGGCGCCTTCGACACCATCGACGGGCCGGTGTTCGAGCGCCGGGGAAGCTGCTACGACCACATCTGCTTCACCACCGGCGACGTGGCCGGCACCTGGCAGCGGGCGGTGGACCGGGGGGTGGAGCCGCTGAGCGAACCGGCCTACTACCCCGAGTACGACAGCACCATCGCCTGGCTCTACGACGCCGACGGCACCCACATCGAGTTGATGAGCCCGGTGCCGGCCAACCTGATGGTCGACGCCCACCGCCATGGCCGCTGCGCCAACGGCTGGGTGGACGACTGGAAGCGCAACCCGGCGGTGCTCCCCCGCCGGGGCGACACCGCCTTGCAGATGCACAGGACCGGGAGGCAACAATGAACGCCCACAACGCTCGACCCGAAGGAGGCCACCACGAATGAAGGCTGCCATCTACGACGCCCCCGGCCTGCCGCTGCGCATCGCCGAAGTGCCCGATCCCCGACCTGGACCCGGTCAGGCCGTCATCAGGGTGTCGGCCTGCGGGGTGTGCGGCTCCGATCTGCACGCCACCACCCCCGAGGGCGACC
Source organism: Acidimicrobiia bacterium (assembly GCA_022819505.1). Taxonomy (GTDB): domain Bacteria; phylum Actinomycetota; class Acidimicrobiia; order Acidimicrobiales; family Aldehydirespiratoraceae; genus Aldehydirespirator. The sequence goes on from JAJEHD010000019.1 coordinate 185,392, forward strand.
TGGCCCGCCGGGGCGCGGTGCTGGGCCACGAGGTCACCGGAGAGATCGTCGAGATCGGCCCCGACCCGGTCGGTGACCGGATCGTGGGCGATCGGGTCTACGCCATCCCGCTCGGGTCGTGCGGGCGCTGTCCCCATTGCCGGCTCGACCGCCCCGAGAGGTGCCCGAACCAGCTCAGCTTCGGAGCGCTGGGCCCCGACGAGCCCGACGGCGCCTATGCCGAGTACTTGACGGTGTCGCTCTCGGATCTGCTGGCTGTTCCCGACCACATCGGCATGGACGTGGCCGCATTGTGCGAACCGCTGGCCACGGGGCTGATGTGCGTCCGCCAGGCGCAGTTGGAGATAGGCCACCGGGTGCTGATCCTGGGCGCCGGCCCCATCGGGCTGGCCGCCACCGTCTGGGCGCGTTTCCTGGGCACCCGGCGGGTGGTGGTGGCCGAGCGGGTCGAGCACCGCCGGGAACTGGCGATACGTCTGGGGGCGACCGACACCATCGATGCCGGATCCGGAGTCGACGTCGCCGAACAGTTCGCCGAGCTGACCGGCGCGGAGCCCGACGCGGTGATCGAGGCAGTGGGGCGACCCGGGATGCTCAATGCGGCCATCGCGGCCGTGCGCCCCCATGGGACGGTGGTGACCGGCGGGGTGTGCATGGAGCCCGACTCCTTCGACCACCTGCTGGCCTACATGAAGGAGCCCCAGATCCGCACCGCCCGCGTCTACACCAAGGACGAGAACCGGTTCATCCTGGAGATGATCGAGGCCGGACGCGTCGACCCCACGCCGATGATCTCCCACCACATCGGGCTCGACGACCTGCCCGCCGTCTTCGAGGCGCTGCGGACGCCGACCGACCAGTGCAAGGTCATGGTGATGCCGTGAGCGGCACGACGTCGCGGCCGTGCACGGAACATCCGCGCCGCGCCGCTCGCGCCTGCAGGCAGATCAAGCCGCGTCGTGGGCTGCGATCCAGTCTCGGAGCGCCTCGTCGATCCGGGTCTGCCAGCCGCGCCCACCAGACCGGAAGTGGTCGATGACATCCTGCGACAGCCGGATGGTGGTCGACACCTTCGGTCGTGCGAGCGGCGGCCGGCCGCGCCGCACAGGAGCCTCGGCGAACTTCTCGGGCCACCCGTCCCTCGACAGGTCGGGCGCCTCGTCAAGCTCCGAGCCTCGTGCCGTAGAGTCGTCGCTCTCGCTCATTTGCCCTCCTCATGCTGATAATCCGGTACGAGTCCTTGCGAGGTGTCCAAACCAGGACCACCACCGTGCCGTCGAGACGCCCGACGGTGATGTAGCGGTCCTCTCCGTAGTCCCTGCGATCGTCCTCAACGGTCAGCGTCGCGCCGACGAGCACCTCGGCGGCCCTGGCCATGTCCAGTCCGCGGGCCTCGAGGGTCTCGTCACGCTTGGCTCCATCGAACTCGATCCGCACGATTCATGTTACTACAAAAAAGAGCCGGCGGGGTATTGCCGCGACTGCAGGACGGCCCCGGAACCCTCGTGACTGTCGAGCGGGGCGCATCCGAGGGCCAGTGGCTCACCTGGCTGGAGCGGATCAGCGCCGAGGGCCCCAGTGCCGACCCCGAGGCGCTCGAGATCTGGGGCTACACCGACCGGCCCAGCTACGGCCCGGGCGAGACGGTGGGGCTGCACGTCTCCACCACCGCGCCGGTGTGGGGCTTCGAGGTGTGGCGGGACGGGCACGCCTTCGAGAAGGTGCACGAGCAGGACGGGCTGGCCGGCGCTCACCATCGGGTCGGCGACGACGTGGTCGCGTCGGGCTGCGGCTGGCCCCGGGGCGCCTCCTTCGAGGTCCCGGCGGGCTGGACCTCGGGCGGATACATCGTGGTGCTGCGGGGCGAGCGGGAGGGCCGCGAGGTCACCCAGGACGCCTTCTTCGTGCTGCGCGCCGCGGTGCCCGGCGAAGGCTCGAAGCTGGCCATGGTGGCGGCCACCTACACCTGGCAGGAGTACAACGACTGGGGCGGGGGCTGCGGCTACTTCTCCGACGAGTACATCGACCACACCGCCGATCCGCTGGAGGTGCGCGAGAAGAGCTTCAAGCCCCGCCTCAGCTTCCACCGGCCGTGGTCGAGAGGACTCATCCGCACCCCGGTCGGCGCTCCCCGCATCGCGCAGCCGCCCCCGCCGGTGGGCGCGGCGGTGGGGGTCCCGGCCGCGGACTGGGCCATCAGCCACGGCTACTCGGTCTGGACGGTGGCCTCGGGCTGGGCCCGCTACGACGCCTTGACGTTCCGCTGGCTGGAGGCCAACGGATACGGGCCCGAGCTGCTGTCGCAGTGGGACCTGGACCGCGATCCCGGCGTGCTCGACGAATACCAGGCGGTGGTCACCACCGGCCACGACGAGTACTGGACGGCCGCAGGCAGAAGCGTCCTCGACCGGTTCATCGAGCGGGGCGGCGGCTACGCCCGTCTGGGCGGCAACATCGTGTGGCAGGTGCGCATGGAGGACGGCATGAGCACCCAGGTGTGCCACAAGTACGCGGCCCACGCCGACCCGGAGCGCCACAGCGACGACATAGACAGGCGCACCGGGGCATTCGAGGCCCACTACATAGACCGGCCCCCGGTCACCACCTTCGGCGCCAACGGCTTCCGGGGCGTGTACTCCCGCATGGCCGGCCTGTCGCCGCGAGGGGCGGGCGGGTTCATCGTGTACCGGCCCGGCCACTGGGCCTTCGACGGGGCCGACGTGTACTACGGCGACGTCTTGGGCGGCGACCTCCCGCTCGTGGGCTACGAGACCGACGGCGTCGCCTACACGTTCCACTGGGGCCTCCCTTATCCCACCGGCGAGGACGGCGCCCCCGAGCACCTGGAGATCCTGGCCTTGACCCCGGTGACGCTCGAGGAGGAGGACCACGGCCAGGCCGGGAACCTGATCTCCATCGCCGACGGCGACCTGGCTTTCGCGGCCGAGGCCCTCTTCGCCGAGGACACCCCCGAGAACCGCGACCGCATCCGTCGCGGCAGCGCGGTCATCACCGCCATGTCCAAGGGCGCAGGCGAGGTCTCCTGCGCGGGGACCACCGAGTGGTGCCACGCCCTGGCGGTAGGCGACACCCAGGTAGAGATCATCACCCGCAACGTCCTCGACCGCTTCCTCGGCTAGAGCGGGTCGATCAGCCCGGCCGGGCGTCTACAGCTGGTCGAAGAGGGTGAGGTGCTCGACCAGGCCCTCGTCGAAGCTGGTCATCCAGCGGCCGGCGGCATGGACCCGCGAGAACAGCCACTGGCCGTCAACCCGGCGGTACTCCTCGGTGTAGGTGCCCGCGGCCCACAGCATTTGCTCGGCGCCGTCGATGAGCTGGATCGACAAGAGCAGGACCTGCCAGCGGCCCGAGGCTGTGTCGCCGTCGACCTCGATGAGCGGAGCCACCGCATAGTGTCGCGACCACACGCAGGTGCGGGCGTACTCCTCGTTCCACTCGACGATGGCGTCGCGGCCCTCCAGATGGTCGATCGGCTCCTCGATGAACACCGCGTCGTCGGTGAACAGTTCGGGAAAGCGGTGGTACTGCTCGGGGTCGTCGGTGTACCAGCAGTAGCGGGCCTTGAGCGCCTTGATGGCCTCGATGTCGAGCAGCCGCTGAACGTCGGGGTCAGTCATGCGGCCCGTCTCACCCGAAACGTCCGTTATTCGATGATGGCGTTGCCGTCGCGGATGGACCCGCCAATGGCGGCCTCGATCATCTCGATGCTCATGCCGGCACCGAGCCCGCCGTCAACCCACAGGGCGTGGCCGTTGACCATGGCCGCGTCGTCGGAGGCCAGATAGTGAACAGCGGCGGCCACGTCGTCGACGGTGGCGAGCCGGTCGATGTGCTGATGGGCCAAGCTCTGGGACCGCACCGCCCAATGGTCGGGGGTGTCGCCCGTCATCGGAGACTCGACGCCGGTGGGGCAGACGCAGTTGACCCTGATGCCGAGCGGGCCGAACTCCAGGGCCGCGTACCGGGTGAGCCCCACCACGCCCCACTTGGAGGCGCCGTAGGTGCTGAGACCGGGGAAGCCCACGATCCCGGCCATAGAGGCGGTGTTGACGATGGCGCCGCCGGGGCCCATAGCCCGCGACGCGTGCCTCATCCCGAACAGGACCCCGAACAGGTTCACGTCGATCATGCGCCGGACGTCCTCGGTGGCGTCTGAGTCGATCCCCTTGGCCGTGAGCAGCACCCCCGCGTTGTTGACCATCACGTCGAGGCGGCCGTGGGCCTCGACCACTGAGGCCACCAGCGAGGCGACCGAGTCCTCGTCGGACACGTCCGCGGCCACGAAGTCCGCTCCCATCGCCGCCGCGTCGCCCGCCGCGTCGTTGATGTCGCTCAGCACGACCGTCGCTCCCGCCGCGGCCAGCCGGCGCGCCGTGGCCAGGCCGATGCCCGAAGCCGCGCCGGTGACCACGGCCACCTTGCCGGCTAGCGAGAACATCGCAGGCTCCTCAGTACGGGCACGAGACGGCACCATAGCTACCGTTGAGCACCGTGACCCAGCCCGCTGACCGCACCGACCGATGGCTGGTAGTGGGGGCGGGGCCGTCGGGGCTGTCGGTGTCGCTGGCGCTGCAGCAGGCCGGCGTTGCCTTCGACGGGATCGAGGCCGGGTCGACGGTCGGCGGCATGTGGAACATGGACAACCCGGGCAGCGGCATGTACGAGTCCGCCCACTTCATCTCCTCCGCGGCCCGCTCGGGCTGGGCCGACCTGCCCATGCCCGACCACTACCCCACCTACCCCCGCTGGTGGGAGATCCGCGACTACATACACGCCTGGGCCGCCCACCACGGCCTGGGCCGCCACTACACCTTCGACACCCGGGTCGAGCAGGCGGTCCCGGTCGAGACCGGCGAAGGCGAGCGATGGGACGTGACGCTGGCCACCAGCGAGGTCCGCCGCTACCGGGGGCTGGTGGCCTGTCCCGGCTTCCAGCGGGTGCCCAACGTCCCGACCTATCCGGGAACGTTCAGCGGTGAGGCCCGCCACAGCCAGACCTACAAGTCAGCCGACGAGTTCGTTGGGCGGCGGGCGATGGTCGTCGGCGCGGGCAACTCCGCGGTGGACATCGCGGTGGACGCCGCCATCGCGGCCGACCGGGCGGTGATCTCCACCCGGCGGGCCTACTGGTTCTTCCCGAAGCTGATCGGGGGCATCCCCCTCGACTGCTTCGCCATCAACTCGGTGTCCAGCCAGGAGCGGCTGCGCCGCTTCCTGGAGATCCACGTGGGAGACGTCGGCCGCGTGGGTTTCGGGACGCCCGACCACCAGCCGCTGGCGCACCACCCGATCCTCAACGACCAGATCCTGCACCACCTGTCCCACGGCGACCTCCTGTCCCGCCCCGAGATCGAGCGCTTCGACGGCAACACGGTGCACTTCGCCGACGGCACCAGCGAGGACATCGACCTGATCATCTGGGCCACCGGCTACCTGGACAGGGTGCCGTTCGTGAACGCCGAGCACTGCCGGATCTCCAGCCGCGACGCCGACAACGACCTGTTCATCTGGATGTTCCATCGCCGACATCCGCAGATGATGGTGCTGGGCCCGGCCAACCTCGCCGCCGGCGGCTACTGGGCGCTGGCCGCGTCGGCCGACCTGATCGCCAACCACATCCGCGACCAGCAGCACGACCCGTCGCGCTGGGAGCGGATGCGCGCCATCATCGGGGGGCCCGAGCCCGACCTGAGCGGCGGCTACAGCTACTACCAGAAGCCCGGTCACCTCAACTACGTGAACGCGGCCGCCCTCGACCGGTACTGCGAGCAGCTGGCCGGCAGCCTCGGGTACGAGCCGTTGGCCCATCCGGGCGACTTCAAGGCGCCCGAACAGATCGACATCGACGGCTGGCTCGACAATCCCCGCCCACTGTCGATGCCCTCGCACGGCTCGCTGGCGCCGATCCCCTACCAGCCCCGGGACTTGATCGATGGTTGACCTGAGCGCCGGGCCGGGCGGCGACCAGTTCGACGCCCTGGCCGCCGACATGTTCGGCTACCTGCACGGCCTGCAGCGACACGGCGACGCGGTCGCCGTCGACCTCGCCGGGGTGCGCACCGCGGTGCTGTACGACCTCGACTCGATCTACCGGGTGCTGGCCGACAAGCTCCAGCACGTCGGCATGGCGCCGGTGTTCGAGAGGCTGAGCCACGCCACCGGCTCGGGCATCCTCACCAACTACCACTGGCCCACCTGGCACCCGCGCCGGCGCCGCATCGTCAAGCCGCTCGGTGCCCGCTCGGTGGGCCGGTTCCGGGATCGGATGACGGCCATCATCGACGACGAGCTCGGCTCCTGGCCGGTGGCCGGGGAGTTCGACCTGTACGCCGCGGTGCGCCGGCTCACGCTGCGGGTGGTGGCCGACCTGCTGTTCAGCACGGACCTGACCACCGAGGCGGTGGCGGTGATCGACCGGGCCGTGGAGGAGATCCACGCCTGGGCCGAGTCCGACCCGGCCAACGAGGACCTGGCCAACGAGCCCGAGTCGTTCCGGTCGGCCATCGCCGACCTGCACGCCCTGATCGACTCGGTCATCGCGTCCCGCGACCGGGCCGAGCCGGGCCAGGACATGATCGGCGTGCTCGTGGCCGCGTCCACCGAGCCCGACCCGCCGCTGGACACCGCCGGAGTCCGAGACGAGGCGGTCACGCTGATCCTGGCCGGTCACGAGACGGTGACCAACACCATCTCGTTCGCGGTCGACCTGCTGGGCCGCAATCCCGGCGCCCGCAGCTGCGAGCCCCGCCACATCGTCGACGAGACCCTGCGGCTCTACCCGCCGGTGCACGTCACCAACCGGGCCGTCGTCGCCGACTTCGACACCGGCGACTTCGTGATTCCCGCCGGGTGGGAGGTGCTGATCCCCGAGTACGTGATCTACCGCGACGAGCGCCACTTCGAGCGGCCCGGCGAGTTCCTGCCCGACCGCTGGGCCGATCAAGGCTCGCTGAGGCTGAACCGGCGGGCCTACTTCCCGTTCCTGACCGGCCCCAAGTTCTGTGTCGGCAGCCACTTCGCCCTGCTGGAGGCCACCGAGGCGGTCAGTCGCTTCACGGCCCGCTTCGACCACGAGATGCTCGACCCCGAGCCGCCTTGGGGTCGGGAGTTCGCGCTGTCGTTCGCCCCGGACCGGCCGCTGCCGTGCAGACTGGCGCTGCGATGATCCCCGAACTCACCCTCAGCGGCGCTCCCCGGGATCGGGGCCGCCAGCATGGCGAGGAGCTGCGCGGCCTGATCGCCGCCGCGATCGGCGCCTGGTTCGAGCATCTGGCGCCCCGAACCGACCCCCACGCCTTCGTGACGGAGATCTCCGCTCGAACCGGGCTGCGGGCCGCGGGCGAGGCCCACGCCCCCGATCTGATGGCGGAGGTGGCCGGCATCGCCGAGGGGGCCGGCCAGGACTTCGAGACCATGTTCGCGTGGCAGCTCATCGACGAGTGCTGGTGGTACCTCGACGACGCTGAGGCCCGGGCCAACGGCGCGGCTGCCGACGGGCGCGAGCGCTGCAGCGCGCTGGCCGTCAACCACCAGGCCCGGGGCATCGTCGCCCAGACCCAGGACCTGGACCGCCACTGCGACGGCACCCAGGTGATGCTGCGCTACCTGGACCCGTCCGGGCTGGAGATCCTGGTGCCGTCGCTGGCGGGCCTGCTTGCGCTCAACGGGGTCAACAGCGCCGGGCTGGCGGTGGGCATCACCACTCTGAGCCAGCTTCCCCACAGCACCTCGGGCGTCGCTTCCGGGCTGCTGGTTCCGCTGCTGCTGCGATGCGCCACCACCGATGAGGCGCTGGCGCTGCTGGACCGGCTGCCCGTCGCCAGCGGGAACAGCTTCGTGATCGGCTCCCGCGACCGTTCAGCCGCGGTGGAGGTCTCCTCGGAAGCGCTGGCGGTGTCGGCGGACGGCGACCGGGCGCTGCACACCAATCACGCTCTGGTCCAGGAGCCCGTTCACCCCTACATGCGCTTCGACCACTCCGTGGCCCGGCTGCGCCAGCTCGACGAGCGGGTGCGACCCGACTCGAGCGTCGAGGATCTGGCTGCGATGTACGCGGGCGGGCCGGTCTGCCAGAGCCGGTCCGGCGGCGGGACCCAGATGAGCGTCGGCACCATGATCTTCGAGCTGGGCGACGAGCCGGTGTGCCACTACGCCCCCGGACCCCTCGACACCGACGAGCTGGTCACCTACCGGATGCAGTCCCGCCCCGGGACGGGGACCTAGCCTTCGCGCCATGGCTGCACGCGGCATCGACGTCGGGGACGACCCTCTCTACGAGCCCCGCTACTCCGAGATCGCCACCTTCATGCGGGCTCCCTACGTGCCCGATCTCGACGGCGTGGACATCGCCATGTTCGGGGTGCCCTTCGACGGCGGGGTGACCAACCGGCCCGGTGCCCGCCACGGCCCCCGCGAGATCCGCAACCAGTCGTCGCTGATGCGGGCCATCAACCACGCCACCGGGGTCAATCCCTTCGACGAGGCCCGGGTCGCCGACGTCGGTGACGTCCGCTTCTCGCGAGTGTTCGACAACGCCGCGGCCACCGACGACATCGAGGCCTTCGCCCGCCGGATCGTGGAGTCCGGGGCGGTACCGCTGGCCGCCGGGGGCGATCACTCGATCACCTACCCGATCTTCAGGGCCCTGGCCGGCCCGGAGGCCCCGATAGGGATGATCCACATCGACGCCCACACCGACACGTGGGGTCCGTTCCGGGGTGAGAAGTTCCATCACGGGGCGCCGTTCCGCCTGGCCGCCGAGGACGGGCTGATCGACCCGGCCCGCTGCATCCAGATCGGCATCCGCGGCGCCCAGAACTGGGGCGACGGCTGGGAGTTCTCCCAGAGCTCGGGGATGCGGGTCATGTTCATCGAGGAGTTCGAGGAGTTGGGCGTGGCGGGCGCAGCCGCCGAGGCCAAGCGCATAGTGGGCGACGGCCCCACCTACATCAGCTTCGACGTGGACGGCCTCGACCCGGTCTACGCGCCCGGCACCGGCACGCCGGAGGTTGGCGGCATCACCACCCGAGAGGCGCTGTCGCTGCTGCGCTGCTTCCGGCATCTGAACCTGATCGGCGGCGACGTGGTGGAGGTGGCCCCGCCCTTCGACCCGTCGGGCAACACCGCCCTGGTGGGGGCCACGCTCATGTACGAGATCCTCTGCCTGCTGGCCGAGTCCCGGCAGGATTCGCCCGGCGCCGGCTGATCCACGCCCGACAGCCAGCGGGCCATCGGCCTAATCGTCTGTCTCTTCCGGTCCCCAGTTACGGCAGTACGTGATTACAATGTGACTACATGATGGCCGCCACGGCTGGGAGGCAGCGATGGAGGCGAAGTTGGTGAGGGTCGGCAACTCGAAGGGAGTTCGACTGCCCAAAGCTCTGCTGGAGGAGGCCGGACTCGAGGAGTTGGTGACCCTTAGGATCGTCGAGGGGGGCCTGCTCGTCGAGCCGCGGGCAGCGGTGAGGTCTGGCTGGTCCGACGCGGCGCGGTCGGGAAGCGAACGAGGCGATGACACCGACGCTGAGTCGTGGCCGCCAACGCGATTCGATGAGGCTGAATGGGTGTGGGAGCCCGTCGGGGACCAAGCGTGACAACGCCGGCGCGTGGCGAGGTGTACCTGTGCGCCCTGGATCCGGCGATCGGTTCGGAGATTCGCAAGACTCGGCCGGTCCTGGTGGTGTCCCCCGACGAGCTGAACGAGCACTGGCGTAGTTGCCTGGTTGCGCCGATGACCACCGGCAGCCACCCCTACCCGTTCCGGACCTCATGCACCTTCGACGGCACCGAAGGCCATGTCGTGGTCGATCAGATACGCGCCGTCGACACTGCACGGCTGGTTCGACGGCTCGGGCGACTCTCGCCGTCGACGATGGCGCAGGTGTTGGCAGTGGCCCGCGAGATGTTCGCCGAGTGAAGAGCGCGCCCGCTCGCCGTGCCTACGGCGGCAGGAGAGCTGGAGGAACCGCTGGCCGTATATATGTCAGTACAAAAGTATATACTGATGGCCGTGAGCAAGCACCTTGTGGACATCGACGAAGAGGCCCTCCTTGCGGCCCGCGCAGAACTGGGGACTGACACAATCAAAGCAACGGTCAATGCCGCGCTTCGGGCCGCGGGTTCTCCTCGGGCTCCGCGGGTGGCCGCTGCCCTTGACCTGCTGGCCGACGCCGAATTGGCCGACCGTGAGATCGGATGGCGCTGACTCACCTGCTCGATACAAGCGTGCTGACTCGCCTCGCGCGACCCTCCATAAGGGCGGCAGTAGAGCCGCTCGCCGCTGAAGGCCGCGCCGCCCGGGCGGGGATCACCGACCTGGAGATCGGATTCTCAGCCCGGAATGCCGACGAGTGGGACAGGCTCGCCAGCAGCATGTCGGAACTGCGACTGGTTGAGACCACCTCCGAGCACCTGCGTCGGGCGCGCCAGACCCAGCGCAGGCTGGCCGGGCAGGGTCTCCAGGGGCGCAAGATCCCCGACCTGCTGATCGCGGCTGCCGCCGAGCAGGAGCAACTCACTCTGTTGCACTACGACGCCGACTTCGATTTCATCGCCGCAGCGACCGGCCAGAAGTGCGAGTGGATCGTGCCACGAGGATCCGTGGACTAGAGACCTCCGCCGGGGCTATGGGCCCAGGTGCAGGAGCTTCGCTGAGGAAGCCACCTAGCTGGGGAACCCGCCGAGCGGGGCCCGACGGCTAGTCCAGACCCTCCTCGATCATCCTCCAGGCCTGCTCCGTCTCCTCGGGGGTGCCAAGAATCTCGATCCCGATCTCGTCCGCGCCCGCGGTCGCGTACCGGGCCAGTTCGGTCCTCACCTCGTCGGGGCGGCCCACCGCCACCAGGTCCATCATGTCGGCGATGCCCTCACGCTCCACCATTGCCCGATAGGACGGAAGGGCGGGGTAGATGGCGAGCTCCTCCCGGATCCTGCGCCTGGCATCGTCGACGTCGGCGGTGACGCACACCCCTACTGCGGCCGACACCAGGGCGTCCTCACCGATGGTCGGGCGAACGTAGTTCTCGATCGTGCGTGGCCCTGTGAACGCCAGCACGGTGCCTTCCGTGCGGTCGCGCGCCAGCGCCAGCATCCTCGGCCCCATCGCGGCCAGCATCACCCTCGGGGCGGGCCCGGGCACGTCGATCTCGGTGTGGTGGGACACCTTCGTGCCGTCGACATCCACCCGCTGGTCGGCCAGCAGCGGAAGCACCGCGTCCAAGTACTCGACCATGTGGCGGTACGGGCGGTCCCATTCCAGACCCAGCATCCCTACCGCGATCGGCTCATGACTCGCGCCCAGACCCAGCGTGAAACGACCGTCGCTGATCTGGTTGAGTGTCCGGGCCTGCTGGGCGACGTACTGCGGCAGCGTCGATTGGATGGCCATGACCGTGGTGGCCAACTCGATTCTCGGCACCCGGTCGGCAACCACCGCCAGCACGGCCACGCAGTCGGCCCGCTCAACCTGGGCAACCATGTAGCGGTGAAGGCCAGCGGCTTCCGCGCGGGCCGCGTTGCGTACTCCGTCGGCCGCAAACCTGGGCATGTCAACCAGCGAATACACCGTCATGTCCAACTCCTGCCTGACCGGGGGACTACCTAGCGGACGATCGCCCCGGGGGCCCGCATGTTCCGAAAGCGCTAACCCTCAAGCAGGAAGTTCAATTCGGTGAAGTCGAGGGGGAAGAACCCGTCGGGCGCGATCAGGTCGGTGCCGTCCACCGTCACCATCAGCGGCGCAGTGTTGCAGGCGCCGATCCAGGGATCGGGTCCGGGGCAGGACACCTCCGGGAAACCCAGGATCGTGTCGCTGGTGAAGCCGCCGTCGAAGGTGGCGATCACCGACTCGTCGGTGGCATCGGCGCCGCCGGCCGCGATCAGGACCTCGCGGGCGATCATCACGTTGCCGAGGGCCCAGCCGCCGAGCCCCGCACCGTGTGCCTCTGCCGAGCCGTAGGTGTCGAAGATGTGGTTGATCACCTCGACATCGGCCCCGCCGTCGATGGTGGGCGCCGACGAGACCATCGGCGCAACCCAGCCGTCGAGGTCGCCGGTGCTGAGCACGTCGACCTGCATGCACGAGTCCAGGGTCAGGATGGGGCCGTCGTAGCCGATCGACTTGGCCGCGTTGGCCGCGGCCTGGCACTGGGCTCCATCGGCGAGAACGAACATCCACACGTCGTTGGACGTGTCGGCCGCTGCGATCGGGCCGGTGAGGTCCGGCTCGAACCCGACCGGGATGTGCTGGTTCATGTCGATGCCGTTGTCGGCCGCGATGGCCTTGAACGCGGGCACGAACACCTCGACGCTGGGGTCGTCGTACAGGAACAGGGTCGCGCTGGTCGCTCCACCAGCGGCTGAGTACACGAACAAGACCTGGGACAGGCCGGGTATGCCGGGCTCGAAGGTGTACACGCCCGGGGTCAGGTACTCTACGAAGTCGTTGCCTAGGGGCATCGATGCCAGGCCAGCCTCGGCCATGACCGCACCCGAGGCCGCCGTGTTGGTGCCGATGCCGCCGTTCACCACGATGTGTATGTCGTCGGCGTTGACGAACCGCTGGGCGCAAGCCACGTGGCTCTCCGGCCCATCGCCGGCGCCGCATACATCGATCTCCACGGGGTGACCGTCGATGCCGCCGAGCTCGGCGTTGAAGTACGCCACCACGGCCTCGGCCGCGGCCCGCATCTCCGGGAAGGCGATGAGCTCCTCCTCCTGGGCGATCATGCCGATCTTCACCGGTGGAAGCGAGTCATCAGCAGCCCGGCCTGCGGCGTCGTCGGCCATGTCATCAGCGGCCGCTTCATCGGCCGCCTCGTCATCAGCCATGTCATCGGCCGCCGCTTCTTCAGCCATGTCATCGGCCGCCTCGTCATCAGCCGTGTCATCGGCCGCCTCGGCCATGTCATCGGCATCGTCGGCGGGGACCTCGGCCGGCTCGGCCGGTGCTGCTTCGACCGGTTCGGCCGCAGGTGCCGGTGCTTCGTCCTCGTCGTCACCGCAGGCGGCCCCAACCAGCGCGAACACCAGTACGACCGCCGACAGGCGGAACATGTTCTTCCTCGAGTCCCTCATTGTCTGGTTCTCCTCGCCCGCCGGTCGGGCATCCAGCGCCGGGGCCGGTGAGCTGTCGGTTCTCCCCGCAGCCCATCGCTTGACAGTGACGAGCCTCGGGTGGCTAATATGGGTCAAGACCCACATTAGCACGGACCGGGAGGAAGAGTGATGTCGGAGAGAATCAACGCACTGATCGAGCAGTACCAGCCGGGCTACGGGTTGCCGGCAGGGTTCTACACCAACCCTGACCTGTTGCCAGTCGACATAGGGCTTCTGGAGCCGCTGTGGTTCGTGGCGGGCCACAGCTCGGAGATACCCGAACCCGGCGACACCAAACTCGTGTCGTTGTTCGGCGAGTCGGTGATCGTCGTCCGCGGCAGCGACCGGGTCGTTCGCGCCTTCTACAACGTGTGCAGCCACCGGGCCGCCCGCCTGTGCGGTGAGAGCGCCAAGGGGCTGCGCCAATTCACCTGCCCGTACCACAACTGGAGCTACAGCCTGGAAGGCAAGGTCAAGTCGCGCCGGCTCGAAGTGATCTTCGATGAGACGTTCGACCCGGACGACCACAACCTCCGCCCGTGCCATCTGCGCGTCCTCGAAGGCCTGATCTTCCTGTCCGTGTCGGACACCCCTACCGACTTCGACGCGGCCTACCAGCCCTTCTCAGACATCTTCCGGTTCTACGGGATCGCCGACGCCAAGGTGATCCGGATCGAGGGCTTCTCGGCCAACGCCAACTGGAAGACCCTCGTCGAGAACACCATCGACCCGTACCACGTGCCTGTCGTCCACCCCAACTTCACACGGACCCGCACGCCGGCCTACTGGCAGGCGGCCGCCTCCACCCGGACCGAAGAGGTGATCGCGGCCGCGACCCAGGCGGAGCAGGAGATGAAGGAGTGGGAGGCCGCCCTGACCCAACTCCCCGATGTGACCGGAGTGATCGTCCAGGACGGCGAGCACGACGACCAGTTCCGTTGGCTGGTGCGGGGTCCGCTGGCCCCCGGGTACCAATCAGAGACGATCGGCGGCAAGCGAGTGGCTCCGTTGATGGGCCAGTTCACCGAGTCTGACGAAGCGTCGGTGTTCTCCAACCTCAACCCGCTCGACTCGCTGTTCATATCGGTGGACCACGCCAGCATCTTCAGCATCAGACCCCTGGCTCACGACCAGATCTACTGGCAGACGACCTGGCTGGTCGACAAGGACGCCCAGGAGGGGCAGGACTACGACACCGACGAGGTGTGCGAGTTCTACGCCGAGGTGAATGCCGAGGACTTCCCGATCTGGGAGCGGACCTACCAGGGTGCAACCTCGCGGGCCTACCGTCCCGGCCGCCTCGCTCCCCAGGAGAGCTTCATCGGGGAGTTCCAGCGGTGGTACGTCCGTCGACTTCGTCAACAGGTGGAAATGCCCGCGACACTGTCGGTGTGACCGCGGCGGCGTGTCCACACCGCCGCCGCCATCCGACCCCAAAGGGGGGCGAGTGACTCAGGTAGAGGGCAAGATCGCGATCGTCACCGGAGCCGGCCAAGGTCTCGGTGCCGAGTCGGCGAGGACTCTGGCCCGGTACGGGGCCCGCGTCCTGCTGTGCGACATCAACGCCGAGGCGTGCCGGGCGGTGGCTGCCGAGATCGGATCCGCAGCCGCAGCGTTCACGCTCGACGTGACCGACGAGGACCAGTGGGCCGCGGCCGTCCAGCACTGCGAGGACACGTTCGGCCCGCCCGACATCCTGGTCAACAACGCCGGCATCGCACGGTTCTCGCCGCTCGAGAGCACGTCTCTGGAGCTGTACGAGCAGACGATGGCGGTCAACGCGACCGGCGTGTTCCTCGGGATGCGAGCCGTGTTCGAGTCCATGAGGCGCAACGGCGGCGGTTCGATCGTCAACATCTCATCAGCGAACGGGTTCATCGCGTCCGACGAGGCCGGCGCCTACGTCACCAGCAAGTTCGCGGTGCGAGGCCTGACCCGGAGCGCAGCCTTCGAATGGGGCCGCCACGGCATCCGCGCCAACAGCGTCTGCCCCGGCATGATCGACACTCCGATGATGATCGAGGAGGAGGCGGCCTACACCCACAAGATCACGACCCTCGAACGCATCGGCCAGCCCCACGAGATCGCCAACGCCGTCCTGTTCCTCGCTTCGGACCAGTCGAGCTACGCCACCGGCGCCGACTTCCTGATCGACGGCGGCGTCATGGCCGGCGTCCGCGTCCGCGAAGGGTGACCGGTCGCCCAACCTCCAAGGGCTCCAGCTCGATGGCCCACCTGTCGTGGCCGGCGCACGCCGATCGGATCGCCGACGGTGCGGTGGTGCTGCTCCCGGTGGGAGCGCTGGAGCAGCACGGCCGCCACCTGCCCCTCGGCGTGGACTACATGCTGGCCGAGGCGGTGGCGCTGGCCACGGCCGAGCACATCGATGCCGTGGTCGCCCCTCCTTTCGTCTACGGCTACAAGTCGCAGCTGCGCACGGGCGGCGGACCCCAGTTCCCCGGCACCGTCGGCCTTGACGGCCACTCGCTGTCGAACGCGATCGTCGATGTGCTGCGCGGCCTCGCTCGCGGCGGTGCCAACAAGCTAGCCATCATCGACGGGCACTACGAGAACCAGATGTTCCTCACCGAGGCGTGCGACCTGGCCATCCGGGAGTTCCGCCAGAGCGGGCGGGACGGCGTCAAGATCGTGCAGGCCCGTTACTTCGAGCAGTTCGACGAGGCAATCCTCGAGCGCCACGTCGGTGGCCCTCCGCTGGACCTCGCCTACGAGCACGCCGGGGTCTTCGAGACGTCACTGTGCCTGCACCTCTTCGGCGACCTGGTCGACATGGACGCCGCGCCGGAGCAGACCTTCAAGGAGTTCCCCAGCTACGACTGCCACCCTCCCCACGACGACTGGGTACCGGCGAGCGGGGCACTGTCGAATCCCCACCGGGCAACGGCGGCGCTCGGACGGGAGATCTTCGACGCCTGCGTGCAGGGCATGGTGCGCATCCTGGAGGCCGAGTTTCGCCCTGAGGGGGACGGGAGCAATTGACGGTGCAGGCCGGCGATCGGATGCGCAGCGGCATCGGGGCCTTGCTCGACCCCCGGTCGGTGGCCGTCGTCGGGGCCTCCGACCGCGAGGGCTCGTTCGGCGGGGAGTGCCTCGACAACCTCCGGGCCCACGGCTACCAGCACGAGCTGGTCGCTGTGCACCCCAGACACGCCGAGGTGCGAGGGGTGGAGTGCGTAGGAAGCCTCGACGCCTGCCGGGGCCCGCTCGACGCCGTGGTGCTGGCCGTCGGTGCTGATCGCGTCCTCGACACCCTCAAGCAGGCCGTCGCGACCGAGGCTCGCAGCGCCATCGTGTTCGCCTCCGGCTTCGGCGACGGGGGCGCTGAGGGCAAGGCCCGGGAGGCGGAGCTGGCCCGCATCGCCAACAACGCCGGGATGGCCGTGGTCGGCCCGAACTGTCTGGGCACCATGAACCGCCACACCGGAGCCACCCTCTGGGGCACCTACATGAAGCGGCTGGGGGCTCCGGGGCCGGTCTCGATCATCGCCCAGAGTGGCTCGGTGGCCCAGATGCTGTCCATAGACGACCGGGGCCTGGGGATCGCCAGCATCCTCTCCACTGGCAACGAAGCGGTGGTCACCTCCGCTCATGCCCTGGACCACCTGGCCGACGATCCCTTCACCGAAGTGGTCCTGATGTTCATCGAGACGATCCGCAACCCAGCCGCCTTCGCGACCGCGGCCCAGCGGGCCCGGGCCAACGGCAAGCGCCTGGCCGTGGTGCGCAACGGTCGCAGCGAGACCGGCTCGGCTACCATCGCCGGCCACACCGGCGGGCTGGCCGGCGACGACGCCGTGTACTCGGCCTTTTTTCAGCGGCTCGGCATCCCCCGCTTCAACGACATCGACGCTCTGCTGGAGGCCGGGGCCTACCTGCTCGCCTTCAAAGATCCGCCCGCCCGCGGCGGGGTGGGCGTCATGACACTGTCGGGCGGCGAGGCCGGCCTCGCTGCCGACCTCGCGGACGATACCGGGCTGGAACTGCCGCCGTTCTCCGATGAGGGCGCGATCAGCCTCAACGAACTACTGCCAGACTTCCGTTCGCCCAACAACCCGATGGACGGCATAACCCTCGGCTTCGATGTCGAGGGTGTGCGCACCGTCTGCGATGCCATGGCCGGCGACACCGCCTTCGGCACGATGGCCATGGTCTTCGGTGCCCCCGCCGCCGGCGGCCATGACGACGCCTTCGTGCTCGACGTGATGCGGGACGGCTTGCTGACCGAGCCGGACAACGACACCAGGCTGGTCATCGTCAACACGGTGGCAGCCCTCGGGCGGAATGCACAGATCGAGCAGCGAGCCCGCGAGCTGGGCGGCGTGGTGCTCCACGGCCTGCGGGCCGGACTCGAGGTGATCTCCAAGTGCGGGGACGCCGCTCCCACGACAGCAATGCCGAGGCTGGCCGATGTGGCCGCCCCGGCCGGTCTCGCCGGCTGGGACGGCCTGGATGAGGCGGCACGCTTCGAGGTGATGAATCAAGCGGGGGTGCCGATGGTGGAGTGCCGGCTGGTCGGCGACCGCGCCGAGGCGGTGACCGCGCTGCACCAATGGGGCCGCCCGATCGTGCTCAAGGGGAGCGCACCCGGTCTGATCCACAAGACCGAGCACGGTCTCGTCAAGACCAACCTGGCCGAGGCCGTCGCCGTTGAAGCGGCCTTCGACGACATCGTCGCCGTCCTCGGAGAACTCAGCCTGCCCGGTTCGCACGTCGTGGCTCAGCCCATGGCCCAGGACGGGTTGGAGCTCATCGTCGGCGTGCGCAACGAGCCGGGATTCGGCCCGATGCTGGTGGTCGGTCCCGGAGGCGTGCTCGTCGACCTGATCAGCGAGGCCACCATCCACACCGTCCCGATCAGCGAGGACACCGCAGCGGAGATTGTGTCGACCGGCCGCATCGGCCAGCTCATCGACGGCTACCGCGGGGCTGGACCGTCTGATCGGGATGCGGCCGCGCGGGCCCTCCTCGCCATGTCGGAGTTCGCGTGGGCGGCCCACCACCACATCTCGTTCGCGGAGATCAACCCGCTCATCGTCCACGCCGACGGTACGTCGGCCGTCGACATCGCCCTCTCGTTGCGCGAGCCGACCTCTCAACCGGGCGTCCAACCATGACGACCGGAGGGGACAGGGCCGTTGCCGACACCGGGCAGGTCCTCGATGAGCTGCGGGCCATAGTCGGCGGCGAGCTCGGCACCACCGAGTGGTTCCAGGTGACCCAGCTCGAAGCTGACGTATTCTCGGCGCTCACCGATGACTGGGACCACATGCACAATGACCCCGGGTGGGCCAGAGGCACCCCGTGGGGCGGCACCATCGCCCACGGGATCTACATGGTCGCCCTCATCCCGTCGGTGATGAAGAAGCTGACCGCACTCCCCTTCGTCAACGACGACCCGGAACGCGGCTTCACCCTGAACTACGGCTTCAACAAGGTGCGCTTCGTGGCACCGACACGCATCGACCTCCCGGTGCGGGCATCCGTGGGGGTGCTCTCGGTGGAGGACAAGGCCGACGGCAGCGTCCTTCTCACCTTCTCGGTGACCTTCCTCCAGCGCCACCATGACGAGGAGGTCACCACCACCTACGCCGAGTACCTCCTCTACATGGACTTCTCGTCCGCCTGATCCTCGACCCGCGTGACCCGCCGCCTGCGTATAGTGGGTGGAGACCCACAATAAGCAGTCGTTGCCGGCCCGACCCAGAAAGCGGGGAACCTGACCATGAACATCGAGGAGCTGATCAAGTCCCAGACGCTGGAGGGCAAGGTGGCCATCGTCACCGGGGCGTCCCGGCCCAACGGCCAGGGAAGGGCCATCTCGAAGGCGCTGGCGGTGCGGGGCGCCCAACTCGTCATGACCGACCTCGAGGGCGACGACCCCCGCTACAACTACGAAGGGCTGGGCGTGGGTTCAGCCGAGGAATTGGCCGAGGCGGTCGAGGAGGTCAAGGCGCTCGGAACCGAGGCCATCGGGGTTACCGCCGACCTCACCGACAGGGCTCAGATCCAGACAGTCGTCGATGCCGCGCTCGAGGCCTTCGGCGGGATCGACATCCTCGTCAACAACGCCGGGTCGCTGCACGGCCACTTCATCGCCGACCTCACCGAAGACATGTGGGACGCCTCCTACCGGGTCAACCTCAAGGCGCCGGTCGACTTCGCCGCGGCCGTGGTGCCGCACATGCGCCGGCGAGGCGGCGGATCGATCGTGCAGAACACGTCGGTGGCCGGCCTCGCCGCCTTCTCGGGCGGAGGCTGCTACAACGGAACCAAGCACGGTGCGGTCGGGATGATGAAGACGATGGCCGAGGAGTTCGGCCCGGACAACATCAGGGTGAACGCGGTGTGCCCCGGCAACGTGTGGACCGACATCAGCCCGCCTGAAGCGGAGCTGTTCGCCAGGCGCGGCTTCGCCGAGAGCGCCGAGCAACTCGTCGAGATGATGGAGAACATGGCCCATCTTGCGGGCCGTTACGCCTCCCCCGAAGACATCGCCGAGGCGGTCGCATTCCTGTGCACGCCCGGAGCCAAGTTCATCACCGGCATCGCCCTGCGGGTGGACGGCGGGATCAACATCGTCGGCGCCTGACAGGGCTGTCGAGCCCCGGCAGGGCCGTCGCGAGCTAGCCGTAGGCGTGCTCGACGACCATTCCCGTCAGCTGCATCGCCCGCAGGACCGGCTTGCCGGACGCCTCTGATACCACTTCCCGGTGGTGCTCGGTGTAGGCCATGCAGTCCATGACGATCACGTCCACGTCCTGGGCGGCCAGCGACCGGGCCACCTCGGCGTACTGGTCGTCGCTGAACACCACGTCCTCGCCCGGCACCTGCGGGGCCGCGTAGCGGGCGTGGATCTCCAGCCCGCGGCGCTCACCGAGGGCCAGCCAGTGCTCGATCTCCTCCTCCATGGCCGCCTCGACCGGCTGCATCACGCCGATGGCGCCGCCGGAACCGGCGATGGTGGCCGCGGTGTCCTCGAGGATCGTGTACGGGGTCACGACATCAGACATAGCGTCGAGCTCGGTCCACGGCAGCGTGCAGCAGATCATCACCGCCTCGCAGCCGTCGTCGAGCAGCCTCCGCGCCTGGCTCTGCATTCCCTCGAGCACGACCTCGCGGGTGATGTTCACCGTCGAGCCGTCCTCGAGGATCTCGGCGTACGAGTTCGGCTCCACCCCCTCCGACAGGGCCCGCAGCTCCTCGTCGCTCATGCCGTCCTGAGAGCCCCGCACAACCAGATCGGCCTCAAGGTCGAGGTGCTCCTCGACGAAGGCGATCATCTCCGGGTCGGAGCGGTACGGGACCAGCACCCCCATTTTCCTCACGGTCTGCCTCCTTGTTCGGGTCTGCCTGCCGGTGCCTTTCAGCGCCTACAGGCCGGGCGCCATCCCGCCCGCGACAGGGATGCTCACCCCGGTCAGGTAGCGGCCCTCGGGGCCGACCAGGAAGGCCACCACGCCGGCCACCTCCTCGGGCTCGCACGAGTAGCCCAGCGGGATCGCGTCGACCTCGAAGGCCTGGGCCTCGTCGTAGGTCAAGCCGTACGTGGTCATGTGCAGATCTAGGACCCGGGCGTGCATCTGAGTCTTGACCGACCCGGGGCAGACGGCCACGCAGCGGATGTTGTCCGGGCCGAACTCCACCGCGATGGCCTTGGTCAGCCCGATCACGGCGTGCTTGCTGGCCGTGTAGGGCGCGGGGATGCCGAGCATCCCGCCCAGGCCCGCTACTGAGGCGTTGTTGACGATGACGCCTCCGCCGGCCGACTGCATGTGGGGGATCACCGCGCAGCTGAACCGGTTGACTCCCATGAGGTTGACGGCCAGGGTCTGCGACCAGATCTCCTCTGAGTTCTCCAGCAACTGGTGGCTTCCGATCCCCACCCCCGCGTTGTTGACCAGGATGTCCGGGGCTCCGAGTCCCTCGACGACCGCGGCCACGCATGACTGCACGGAATCGGGATCGGTGGCGTCGGCATGCACGGCCAGGGCTCGGCCACCGGACGCCACGATGCCGGCGGTCCGCTCGGCCAGCGCGCCGGCAGTGCTCTCGAGGTCGACCAACCCCACCGCCGCGCCCGCCGAGGCGAGCTTGGCCGCCACCGCGGCGCCCATGCCCCGCGGGTGCGACGCGCCGGTTACCACGGCGATCCTTCCTTCTAGGCTCATGTGATCTGCCTCCTCATAGCTCGATGGTGTCGAAGAGGTCGCCGCCGTCGAAGGTCACCGCGTCCCAGTGCTCGATGAAGCGTCCGTCGTCAGCCTTCCGGAAGAAGTCGGCTGCCCGGAACGCGACGGGCTCGCCCGAGGACGGGTCGGTCCCCTCGGTCCGGTGAAGGATCACCTCCACGTCGCCCTCTGCCATCGTCAGGATCGTCACGCGCTTCAGGGAGGTCATGGCTCGCTTGATCGCGTCGATCTCTTCGATCAGTGCGTCGGGGCTGGTCTCGTGGGGCTGGGTGTTGGAGCGATAATCCGGGTGGAGCAGGCTCCGGGCCTCGTCGTAGCGCCCGTCGGCCAGGCACTCATAGAGCCTCTCGACAGCCAGCTTCCGTTCCGGCCTCACACGTCCTCCCCGTTCGCACTAATGTGGGTCTTGACCCACATTAGACATGGGGAGTCCCGACGTGTCAAGCGGCGGACTGCGGGATGTACGAACACCTCTGCGACCTGCCGCTAGAAGCTGCCGCGGTAGGCCAGTGTGCGGTCGATCGCCTCGATGAGAGTCGCGGCGTCCGGGAGGTAGGCCTGCTCGAGCTGGGACGTACAGGGCACCGGGATATTGGGAGCCGCGACCCGCTCGATTGGGGCGTCCAGCAGGAAGAAGTTGTCGCCGGTCGCGGCCTGGGCGGCCAGCTCGGCCCCCAGGCCGCCGCGTATGCGGCTCTCCTCGATGACGACCAGTCGGTTGGTCTTGGCAACCGACGCAAAGATCGTGTCGGCATCGAGCGGGACGATCGTGCGGGGGTCGACCACCTCGACGGAGACACCCCGTTCCTCCAGCGCATCAGCAGCGATCAGCGCCTGGTTGACCATGGCTCCGAAGGCCACGACGGTGACGTCGCGGCCCTCCCTGCGGACGGCCGCCTCCCCGAACGGCACCAGATGGTCGCCGTCGGGCACCTCCGATTCGTCGTTCTGCAGGCACAGCAGCATGTGCTCGAGGAACAGGACCGGGTCGTTGGACCGGATCGCGGTCTTCAACAGGCCCTTGGCGTCGGCTGGGGTCGACGGCATGGCGATGGGCAGGCCGGGCGTCTGGAAGAAGTGGGTCTCAGTGGACTGCGAGTGGTGCATCCCGTAGGCGAAGCCGCCGCCGGTCGGCATCCGGATCACCAACGGCACCTCGTACTGGCCCTGGGTCATGTAGCGCCATTGGGCCACCTGGTTCACGATCTGATCGGCGGCCAGCAGAGCGAAGTCCGAGAACATGATCTCGACCACGGGTCTCATTCCCTCCAGCGCCGCCCCCATGGCCACCCCGACCAGAGCGTTCTCGTGGATGGGCGTATCGGCGACCCGTTCGGGGCCGAACTCCTCGACCAGGCCGGCGGTGATGCCGAGGTTCGAGACCCTGATGTCCTCGCCGAGCAGGAACACCCGGTCGTCGCGTCGCATCTCCTCGGTCAGTGCCTGGGTCAGTGCATCCATGTACTTCACCGGGGCCATGGTCACAGCACCCCGGTCTCGGCCAGATGCTCGAGCAGGTAGCCGGCGCTCGCGGGCTCGTCCTCGAGAGCCAGCTTGAACGCCTCGTCGACCTCGGCCCGGGCCGCCCTGTGAGCGGCCTCGATCGAGTCCTGGTCCATTGTCCCGCGCCGGACCAGGACCGCCTCGTAGCGGCTGACCGGGTCCTTCTGCTTCCACTCCTCGATCAGTTCCCCATCGATGTAGTCGAGGGGGTCGGCGTCGAAGTGGCCGGCTATGCGACACGTGACCAACTCCAGCAGGACCGGCCCCTTGCCGTCGCGGGCCCACTCGGTGGCGTCGCGGGCCTCGCGGTAGACCAACTCCACATCGTTGCCGTCGAGGCACTTGTTGGGGATCCGGTAATACCCGGCCCGGGTCCCGATGCCCTCGGCGTTGGGCGGGAAGTGGATGTCGTGGTAGCTGAACTCGACGAACTGGTTGTTGGTGACGATGATGACCAGCGGGACGTTCCAGATCGCAGCCATGTTCATCATGGCGTGCGAGTCGGGGGTGTTGAACGCGCCCTCGCCGACGTGAACCATCACCACCCGCCGCTCGTCGCGCATCTTGACCGCCTGCGCTGATCCGACCGCCATGGTCAGGTTGGCGCCTAGGCAGCCCGACACTCCGTGGGTGTTGTGCTCCCGGTCGCCGAGGTGAATGCCGCCGACGCCCCGGTTGATGCCGCCCCGGCGTCCCATCAGCTCGGCCACGAGCGCCTTCATGTCGGTGCCCCGCCCCAGGTAGTCGCCGTAGCCGCGGAATGTCGGGTAGAGGATGTCCTCCGGTTGCAGCGCGGCGGTGATCCCGGCCGAGATCGCCTCCTGGCCGGTGGCGGGATGGGACATGCTCTCGCAGCGCCCCTGCCGGATCATCCTCATGTGGCCCTCGTCGAGGACGCGGGCCCGCACCATCTCGCGATGCAGGGCGATCTGTAGATCCTGGTCGATTGTCATGATGTTCGTTCCGGTCGCTTCTGTGGTGACAGGCCCTCGACGCGTCTCAGTCGAAGAGCTCTTCGGGGTTCTCGACGAAGTGGCTGACGGTGAGGCAGAACTCTTCGGCGCCGACCCCGTTCACAAGCCGGTGGTCGAAGGTGAGAGAGGCGGGCAGGACCTTGCCGGCGACGACTCGCCCGTCGCGCACCACGGGCGCGTCGACGATGGGCTGGGTTCCGAGGATGGCGGCGTTGGGGGGGTTGATCACCGGGGTGCCCCAGCTGTTGGCGCTGCCGGTGACGCTGGTCAACGTGAACGTGCTGCCGGTGAGCTCAGGAGCGGTGATGGTGCCGTTGCGCACCCTGGCCGCCAGATCCGCCAGTTCCTGGGCGATCTCGACCAGACCCTTCTGGTCGGCGTTGCGGATGACGGGAACCGAGAGGTGGGCGACGCCGGCTGAGACGGCAGCACCGATGTTGACCTCGGCCCACTCGACGACCTCGCTGCCGACGATGCTGGCGTTCATATTCGGATGCCGGCGCAGGGCCCGCGACAGCGCGAAGATCATCATCGCGGTGTAGCTGACCCGGCAGCCGAGTTGATCCTGCCGGGCGAGGAGCCCGTCGCGGTGGGCAACCCAGCGGTCTGCGTTCCACCGGCCCCCGATGGTGAGCTGAGCCATCCCGTGCAGGCTGGCCATCATCTGAGCGGAGATGGCTCCGGTCATGCCGCTCAGCCGGTGCACCCTCGCGGCGGTGAGACCGGCGACCTGCTCGGGCGCGACCTCGTAGCCGCCGGCACCCGGGCGCCGGCCGGGGCCGGCCTCTGTCGCTGATCGGACGAGGGCGATGGCCCGGTCGACGTCGGCGCGCACCACCCGCCGCTGGGGACCGGTCGGGGTCACCAGCGAGAGGTCGATCCGGTTCTCGGCGGCCAGCTTGCGGGCGATGGGCGTCGCCTCGACGCGGGCGGTGCCACCGGTGACCGGCTCGCGGGGCGGCGTTGCCAGCGGGGCGGCACCAGTGCCAGGGGTCCGATGAGCGTCCGGGGGAGCCGCTTCGGCGGACACGGCCCGGTCGCGGTGTTCGGCGGCCGCCTCCCGGCTGTCACCGATGACCGCGATCAGGGCGCCGGGCCTCGCTTCCTCGCCCTCATCGAGCCGGATGTCGATGAACCCGTCGCAGACCGCCTCGACCTCGACCTCGGTCTTCTCGCTCTCGACGGTAGCGATGACCTGGTCGGCGGCAACCTCGTCCCCGGACGCCACCAGCCATTCGGTCAGCGTGATCTCGCTGGTCGACATGCCGACCTTGGGCATGAGTACTTCCGTGCTCATCGGGCTCATTCACTCGCCGGAACGAGCATCTCGCAAAGGCCGACGGACAGCCCTGCGAGCATCCCGCCGTCGAGGATCATGGCGCTGCCGCTGATGTAGCGGCAGTCATCGGACGCCAGGAAGTGCACCGCCGCGGCCACCTCGTCCATCTCACAGATGCGCCGCAGCGGGGTGAGGTGGTTGAACGCGGCGATCTCGGCCTCTGTGTCGGTCTCGTTGGCGATGTTCTCGGTGGCCACGGTGCCCGGCGCGATGTCGACGACCCTGATGCCGCGGTCGCCCAGTTCGATGGCCGCGGTGCGGGTCACGGCGCTCTGACCGGCCTTGGACACGCTGTAGGGGCCGTAGCCGGGCAAGGCGATGTGGGCTGCCAGCGACGAGATGTTGATGATCACGCCGCCGTCGTTCATCAGCGGCGCGCCGTGCTTGATGCAGTGCAGCGTCCCCAGCACGTTGACTTCCAGGTTGCGTCTGAAGGCGCCGCTGTCGCCTGTCTCGACAGGGCTGTCCATGTCCCAGATGCCTGCGTTGTTGACCAGCACATCGATCGGTCCCAGCCGGTCGCGCACCTGGCTCATCAGCACCCTGACCTGCCCCTCGTCGCTCACGTCGGCCCGGATGAAGAGGGCTCCGAGCTGCTCGGCCAGCTCGGAGTTGTCCGAGCGGGTGCAGAAGGCCACCCGGGCCTCCGCGGCCAGCATGCGCTTGACGGTGGCGAGGCCGATCCCGCTTCCACCCCCGGTGACCACCACTGCCTTGTCCTTCACCGAGAACATCGCCTGCCGGCCGTCCGAGCGATCAAGGCTGGACCCGGACGCGCGCACGCACCTAGGTCCCCACGCCCTGCAGGAACAGGTCGACGGCCAGTTCTGGAATGTCGTAGAGCTCGATGGCCGAATCGGGCATCCACCGTTCGAAGATCAAGCCATTGAACAGGCTGCGCAGGACGCGGGTCAACTCGGCGGCCGACCGGTCGGCCCGGATCTCGCCCGCCGACTGACCCCGCGAGATGACGACCTCCAGGGCCTCATCGGACGGGTCGACGTCCGGCAGGAGCGCGGCCACCTCATCACGGTTTGGCCTGAGCGTCTCCCGGTACACGACTCGGGCGAACTCCTCGATCTCTGCGGACACCTTCAGATCAGTTCGCAGGATCGTCAACAGTTGCTCGCGGATGGTCGCATCGGCGGGGGGCGGTTCGAGAGTGTTGACGATGCGTGCGAACCAGGCCGCCACCGCCTCGCGGAAGACCTCGTGCTTCGATTCGAAGTAGTTGTAGATGGTGCCCTTGCCGAGTCCCGCGGCTATGGAGATGTCGTCGACCCTGGCCCCGTCGAAGCCCTTGGCTGCGAACTCGGCGGTGGCGGCCTCCAGCAGTCTGCGCCGGTGCACGGCCCTGGTCGCCTCGGTTACTCGCGGCATCCCACTATTATGGGTCAAGACCCACTTTCGGTCAACGAGTGGGCGGATCCCGCAATGCGGCGGGCGCTATTCCAGCCCTTCCTCAACCATCGTCCAGCCCTGTTCCCTCTCCTCCGGGGTACCGAGAATGTCAACAGCAATCTCGTCCGCGCCGGCAGCCGCGTACCGGGACAGTTCGGCCCTCACGTCGTCTGGGCTACCGACGGCCACTAGGTCCATCATGTCGACGATGCCCTCCCGTTCCACCATCGCCCGGTAGGCCTTTCGTCAAGCCGGCAGGGGCTCGGTTCTCAGCGCAAGCTGCGCCGCGATACGGAGGCCCTCCTGACGGATGCCGTGCAGGTCGTCGTGGTTGCGGAGCAAGGCACTGATCACGAAGGATGAAAGTTGGTCGGCGACTTCGTCCGGCTCTGCTCCGGGACCGCGGTTCATGTCCGCGACGACCCCCTCGATAAGCCACGCCACCACGCGATTGGCGAAGGACGGCTTGACGTCGCTGAGTCGGTCATCGGCAAGCGCCGCTTCGATCAACTGTTCCTGGAGGCTGATGATCTTGTCCCACAGCTCGCGTCCTGCCTCGAAGGCCGGATCACTCAGGGCTGTGGGCGAGATGGCGCCGGTCACGTCGAACGGTGCATTGACAATCTGCCGAACGTCCACATAGAGCGCAGCAAACAGGCGAGCAATGGGATCGGCGTCGGTGGAGGCCGCGAGTTGGAGCACTCGCAACGACGGCTCGAAGGCTCGGCGCTGGAGTTCCATCATGATCGCCGCCTTCGACTCGAAGTGAGTGAAGAGCGACGGTTGCTTGATCCCTACCTTCTGGGCGATGTCCCGCGTTGCGGTGCCGTGATACCCGTTGTCCGCGAAGAGCTCAGCGGCGACAAGCAGGATCGAGTCGCGGGTACGGATGCCCTTGCCGTGCTTCGCCATCGTGCGGTCGTTACCTCGTTAATGCCGGGGGTGCGTCTTGCGGTCGGTTACCTGATCCCGAGATCCTATTGATCGATAGGAAATGTCTGACGGCGAGACTGCACTCTGCAAGCCTCATCCCATTGACCTATCGATCGATAGCAAATATACTATCGATCGATAGGAGCATGGTATGGGTCGGCTCGCTGGGAAGACTGCAATCATCACTGGCGGGGCCGGTGGGATTGGACGGGCTGCAGCGGGACTGTTCGTCCGTGAGGGCGCTCGAGTGGTCGTGGCCGACCTTGAACCGACAGAGGTAGACGAGGTTGTCTCGATGCTCGGACCCGAGCACGCCGCTGGATTTGTCGGTGACGTGACCGTCCCGTCGGACAACGAAGCAATGGTGTCCGCCGCCGTCGACCGGTTCGGATCGCTCGATGTATTCGTCGCCAACGCAGGCATCGAGGGGCCCGTCGCCGCCATCGCCGAGACGGATCCGGGCGAGTTCGACCGGGTCATGGCCGTCAACGTCAGAGGCGTGTTCCTGGGCTTGCGGGCAGCGATGCCGGCCATGGCAGCCAGCGGCGGCAGCATCATCATCACCTCATCGGGAGCCGGCGTCCGGGGAGTGCCCGGCCTTGCGGCCTACACGGCGAGCAAGGCCGCGCTGATCGGGCTGATGAGGACTGCGGCGCTCGAGGGCGCGCCCTCGGACATCCGGGTCAATAGCATCCACCCGTCTGCGGTGGAGACCGACATGATGCGCCGGGTCGAGCGCGGCTTCAGCCCCTCCGACGCCGCGACCGTGAAGGAGCGCGTCATCGAGGATCTGCCCTTCCGCCGGTACGGCACTCCAGCGGAGATCGCGGAGGTCATGGTGTTCCTCGCGAGCGACGCCGCCAGTTGGGTGAGCGGCTCGGTCCAGATGGTCGATGGCGCCGAGACCGCATGACACGAGGCGTGATCTGATGAGGCTTGAGGGAAGGGTCGCGTTCGTTACCGGAGCGGCATCGGGTATCGGAGCCGCCATCGCCAAGCGCTTCGCCGGTGAGGGAGCAACCGTCGCAGGCTTCGACCTGAGCGATTCCGGCAACGCCGACTGGGAGACGGCCTGTGCCATGAAACCCGGCAGCAACCTGTACTCCGGCAGCGTGGTCGATCAGAGGGCAGTCGAGGCCGCAGTGGCCGCGACGACCGACAACTTCGGCGGGATCGACATTCTGGTCAACTGCGCAGGATTCTCGATCGTCGGCACAGTGCACGAGACCTCCGTGGAGGACTGGAACGCCCAGATAGACGTCAACCTCAATGGCACGTTCTTGACGTCACGCGCTGCCTTGCCGTCGATGCTGGGGCGCGACGGGGCGAACATCGTGAACATCGCCAGCGCGCTGGGTCTCGAAGGTCAGGATCTCTGCGCCGCCTACAACGCCGCCAAGGGCGCCGTTGTGGTACTCACCAAGAACATGGCGATCGACTACGGCCCCCGAGGGATCCGAGTGAACGCAGTATGCCCCGGCTACGTCCTGACGCCCGGAATCGACATGGTCATGGGGACAGAGTTGGAGGATGCCATCACCGCGGCGCATCAGCTCAAGCGGATGGGCAGACCCGACGAGATCGCTGCGGCCGTGGCCTTCCTGGCGTCGGACGACGCTTCGTTCGTCACGGGCATCGCCATGCCCGTCGACGGTGGGTACACCGCCGGCAAGCACTTCGGCGCCGCCGCGTTCTTCGATCCATGAGCATCGTCACCGCCGACGGCCCCGCGACCGTGCCGGACATGACGCTGGACCGGGTCGTCGACTTCTGGGCGGAAGTCAGGCCCGGCGCCGACTGTCTCATCGACGCCCACCGAACCTGGTCCTACGGAGATGCTGCCGGTGTGACCGGCGCAGTCGCGGCCCGCCTCGCGTCGAGCGGGATCGTTCCCGGTGACCGGGTGTGCGTGATGACCCGGCCGGGCGCCAGCTTCGCCTTCTCGTTGCTGGGCACGCTTCGCGCCGGCGCGATCTGGGTCGGACTCAACCCGAAGTACACGCCCCGAGAGATCGACCACGTCCTTGACGATGCGCAGCCCCGCTTGCTGCTGATCGAGCCCGCCGTCTCAGCCTCGTCGGGCGCTCGACACGCGGCTGAGACTGCCGCGGCACGAGGGATCGAGGTCGCATCTCTGGATGCCTTCGTCGCCGACGCCCTGCACGCCTCACCGGTTCGGCACGAAGTGCTCTCGCCCGACACCGACGCGTTCATGGTGTACACATCGGGCACCACGGGCGCACCCAAGGGTGCCATCATCAGCCACCGGGCCCCGCTGGTGGTCGGCACCGAGATGCATCGCCACCTCGGTGTCGGTGCGCCGCGAGTGCTCAACAACTTCCCCTGCAACCACATCGGCGGGGTGAGCGAGATCACCCTCTCGACGCTCATCGCCGGGGGAGCAGTCGTGTTCCAGCCTCGATTCGACCCCCGAGAATCGTTCGAGCTGATCGCCCGTCATCAGGTCTCGCTGCTGATCCAGATTCCCACGATGCTCCGGCTCGCAATGGACGACCCGGCGCTGGGTTCCGCCGACCTCTCGTCGATCGAGGTCATCGCGTTCGGCGGCTCCGCCCCCACCACCGACCTTATTGCCGCGCTGCGCTCAGTGTGCCCGAGACTGTCCAACACCTACGGCATGACCGAGACAGCCGGCGGCATGACCTGGACCGACCTCGACGCCGATGACGAGACCCAGGCCAGCACGGTGGGGCGACCGCCGGAGCGATTCGAGATGCGAATCGCCGGCGACGCCGGACACGAAGTCCAGTCCGGGGTGGTCGGGGAGGTCCAGTTCCGGGGCGACTACCTCTTCAGCGAGTACTGGGGACGAGCCGATGCGACCGCAGCAGCCTTCACATCACACGGCTGGCTCCGTACCGGCGACCTCGGTTACCTCGACGAGAACGGCGCCCTGGTCCTGACTGGTCGCCGCAGCCAGATGTACAAGTCGGGCGGCTACAACGTCTACCCCCTTGAGATCGAGCAGTGGTTGACGAGCCATGACTCGATCGTCGAGGCGATCGTGGTCGGAGTGGCTGACGACACCTTCGGAGAGGTCGGCTCCGCCTACGTCCAGTTCGCCGCAGGCAGCGCGTTGTCTGGCCGTGAACTCAAGGAGTTCTGCGCAATCGCGCTAGCGAACTACAAGATCCCGAAGCGGTTCGAACCGATCCACGAGTGGCCGACGCTTCCCAATGGCAAGATCGATCGAGCCGCACTGGCGAACGCCGCGACAACGGCATGAGCTCACCTGACCGCATCGGCGATGTCCTCGCGTGCTGGGCGGGCAAGACCCCGGACGCGACCGCCGTCGTCTGCGGCCGCCGGCGCGTCGACTACCACGGGTTGCACTGCCTCGTCGACGAATACGCCAAGGCCCTGATCGCCACGGGCATCGAGCGCGGTGATCGTGTCGCAGTGCTGACCACGACCCGGCTCGAAGCCTTCGGGATCTTCTACGCGCTGTGCCGCCTCGGCGCGGCTTGGGTCGGCCTCAACCCGCGACACCGGCATGAAGAACTCGCCTACGTCGTCGAGGACAGCCAACCCTCGGTGCTGCTCGGAATGCACGGGTTCGAGGATCGCGTCTACTCGTCCGATCTCGCCGACCTCGCCGCCCGACCATGGATTCGCGAGGCGGTAGCCATGACCGGCGAGATCGAAGGCTTCGCCACTTGGGCGGCGTTCCTGGCTCGCGCCGAGCAGGTGAGCGATGACGTCCTGGCCGACCAGCAGCGGGCGGTGGACGGTGAGGACGCCGCGTGCGTCGTGTACACGTCCGGATCGACCGGGAAACCCAAGGGCGCGATGCTGCCCCAGCGGGGACTGCTCGCGGTCCAGCAGGCGATGACCGCCTGGTACCCGATCGAGGACTTCTGCGCGATCGTCAACTTCCCGATGGACCACGTAGGCGGGTTGACCGACATCGCCCTCCTGAGCTTGGTCCAGGGCGGCACGGTGGTGCTGATGGAGCGACACGACACGGAGCGGTCACTGGAGCTGATGGAGCGAGAAGGCGCCACCTTCATGTTCCAGACCGTCGGCCAGTGTCTCGACTACGTCAACAGCGACGGCTTTGGCGACCGGAACCTGTCGAGCCTCCAGTACATCCTCTGGGGCGGCGAGCCGATCCCCGCCGAGTTGGTCGAGCGCTGGCGAAGCGTCACTGACAATCAGGCTGCGGGCTACGGCCTCACCGAATCCTGCGGCGCCATGACCGTGACCCCGCCCGGCACCCACCCGAGTGCCGTCGCAGGACTGATCGGTCAACCACTCCCCGGCGTCGAGGTCCGACTGGTCGACGACCGCAGCCAGGTGGTGGAACTGGGTCAGACCGGCGAGATCGTTATGAGAGGTCCGACCACGATGCTCGGCTACCTCAACCGGCCCGACGCCTCCGCGGAGGCCATCGACGCCGAGGGCTGGCTCCGCACCGGCGACCTCGCTGTGGAGCAGCCCGACGGCAACCTGGCATTCGTGGGGCGCCGCAAGGAGATGTTCAAGACGGGCGGCTACAGCGTCTGTCCCCGCGAGATCGAGACGGTCCTTGAGGACCATCCCGGCGTCGACCTGGCCGCGGTCGTGGCCGCGCCCCATCCCCGCTTCGGGGAGGCGGGCTGCGCCTTCGTGTCGCCCACGCCCGACGGCGTTGCCGAGCCCGGCGAGCTTGAGGAACTATGCCGGGTACGGCTGGCCAACTACAAGGTCCCGAAGCGATTCGTCATCCGCTCCGACCTCCCGAAGCTGTCGAGCGGCAAGGTTGACAAGCGGCAGCTGGCTGGGGAGATTTGCAACCTGTTCGCAGACCCGCAGGAGTTGAGTCCATGAGCACCGACGCAACGATCGCCGAGCTCCGATCCCGCATCGGCACTGAGATCGGAGTGACCGACTGGTTCGCCGTGAGCCAGCGAGACGCCGACATCTACGCCGCGCTCACTGACGACTGGGACTACATGCACAACGCCCCAGCGTGGGCAGCAGACGGCCCATGGGGCGGCACCATCGCTCACGGCATGTACGTCTTGTCGCTCATCCCGTCGTTCCTGAAGCAGACGACCAACTTGCCCATCGTGAGCGACAGCGACGCCGACGGCTTCGCGCTGAACTACGGCTTCGACCGCGTCCGGTTCGTCGCCCCGCTTCGAATCGGACAGCGGGCCCGAGCCCACATAAGGATCCTCGATGTCATCGAGCGCAGCCCTGGAGAGCACCTCCTCAAGACCGAATGCTCCGTCTATTCCGACGCTGACCTTGAGAGGCCGGTCATGGTCGCCGAGAACCTCGCCTACCTGACGTTCGACCCCACCGGAGAGACCTGATGCCTGCCAGCAACCGAATGGCCGATCTCAGCTGGGCCGATGTCGAGTCGCGGCTAGCTTCCGGCGCCGTCGTGCTCGTTCCCGTCGGCGCCCAGGAGGGTCACAGCACCCACCTCCCCCTCGGAACCGACACGGTGATCGCCGAAGCGGTGTGCGACACCCTCGCCCAGCGTCTTGGCGGGCTCGTCACTCCTGCAGTGCCGTTCGGCTACAAGTCGCAGATCCGTACCGGCGGGGGCCACCACTGGCCCGGCAACATCGGCCTGGACGGCGACCTGCTGATCCAGCTGGTCCGGCGGATCCTCAATGACCTCATCGCCAAGGGCGCAACCCGCATCGCGGTAGTGAACGCCCACCTCGAGAACAGCTGGTTCATAACCGAGGCCTGCAACCTCGCCGTCGCGGACCACCTCGACCGCAGTGACCTTCGCATCATGGCGGCCGACTGGTGGGCGATGCTCGACGGCGACGACATGGTGTCGGTGTTCGACCCGCCTCCGGACGACATCTCCTACGAGCACGCCGCGCTCGTCGAGACCTCCGTGATGCTGCACCTCGCTCCCGACGCCGTTGACATGACCAAGGCACCCAGGCACGAGTTCGTCCAGTTCCCGCCTTACGACATCTTCCCCCCACCGTCGGACTGGATCACCGAGAGCGGCGCGCTCGCGCCAGTCTTGAACGCCGATGCCGGCAAGGGACGGAGAATCATCGAACTGGCCACGTCCAAGCTGGCTCGAGCCATGCAAGCCGAGTTTGGGGGGAGTAACCCATGACCACCGACATCGCGGGCAAGACCATGCTCGTCACCGGGGCTGGCGCAGGGATCGGCCGAGCCGCGGCGCAACTCCTCGGAGAGCTGGGTGCCAACGTGGTCGTTGCCGACATCGTCGAAGACTCAGGGAACGAGACAGCAGAGCTCATCCGCTCATCGGGCGGCGATGCGATCTTCGTGAAGACCGATGTCAGCAATAGCACCGCGGTCGAATCGCTGGTCGCCGCGGCTGTGGACACCTACGGCGGTCTTCACGGCGCGGTCAACAACGCCGGGATTGAGGGTGTCATGGCACCGACGGCCGACTACGGGGAAGCCGACTGGGACCTGGTCATGAACGTCAACCTCAAGGGCGTGTTCCTGTGCATGCGGCACGAACTGCGCCACATGCTCGCTCACGGTGGGGGCGCCATCGTCAACACATCCTCGGTCGCGGGTCTGCGGGCCGGGCCGACCGTGCCCGCCTACGTGGCCAGCAAGCATGCTGTCATCGGGCTGACCAAGGCCGCCGCGGTGGACTACGCCGAACACGGCGTACGCGTCAATGCGGTGTGTCCCGGAACCGTACGGACATCGATGGTCGATCGGCTGGTCAAGCACCTTCCGGACGATATCGATCCGGCAGCGCGCGACGTCATCATCGGCATCGAGGTCACACCCATGAAGCGTCTCGGCGAGCCGCGGGAGATCGCGGAGGCTATGGCGTGGCTCCTTAGCGACGCCGCCTCGTTCGTGACCGGCACCGCCTTCAGCGTCGACGGCGGGTGGACTGCCGGCTGAAGGGTGTCTGGCGACCTGCAGCACAGTTCACGATGACCTGAAAGGGAAAAGGCGAGATGGTGCGGATCCTGGATTTCAACGAGAGCTTCGCGGAGCGATCGGCGACGGTCGCCTCCATCCGGGCGCTCAAGGGCAGCGATCGGCAGATGATCGAGGTAACCGCAGCCGGTGCGGAGGATGCCGCGGCCGCGGAGGCGGCCGGGATCGAGATGGTCATCTGCGAGCCGAGCGGCGTCGAGGCGGTACGGCAAGGCTCGACCAGAGTGTTTGTCACGGTCGCGGTCGACTTCGCTGAAGCAGGGCCGCCGCTGACAGAGGAGCAGATGCTTGCCGCTGCATCCGAAGCCCTCTCGAAAGGGGCTGACGCGGTGGCAACCTCGCGGCGTCCACAGACCGTGCGCCGGTTGACGGACGAGTACATCCCGGTGATGGGCCATGTCGGCTTTGTCCCGCGCCGTTCCAGCCATCTCGGTGGGGTTCGCGGCGTCGGCAAGACCGCGGATGAGGCCGCGACCATCTGGGATGAGATCCGCCGGCTCGAGGATGCTGGTGCGTTCGCGGTCGAGTGCGAGCTGATCGCCGCAGACATGATGGCCCTGATGACGGAGAAAACGTGTCTGGCGACGATCTCGCTGGGCTCGGGAGGCGCGGCTGATGTCATGTGCCTGTTCACCTCCGACATCTGCGGCGAAGGTGGCTTCATCCCCCGTCACGCGCGTACCTACGCCGACCTCAATGCGCTGCATGCCCGCATTCAGCAGGAACGATGCCGGGCGCTGGCGGCGTTCCGGGCCGACGTCGACTCCAGGGACTACCCCAACGCAAGCGAGATCATCGAGACCGATCACAAGGAGCTGGAGCGCTTCGTCCAACTCCTCGACCGCCACAGCTAGACCCCGGCCGCAGCCCGACGTCGACCAACTACAAGGAGTCGAGCCATGCCCGACCCGGCCACCATCAACCCCCTGTCGAACGAGGATTTCCGGAACGACCCCTACCCGTTCTTCCGCGCTGCGCTCGAGACCCAGCCGGTCGTTCGCCACGACGCCTACATGAGCCGACCGGTGTCGCTGTTCCGGTTCGACGACATCACGGAGGCCGTCAGGGACTGGACCACCTACTCCTCGTCACGACTCATCGCGGAGGAGCATCAGGACTTCCGAATGGAGAAGGTGTTCGGCAATTTCTTGACGCTGGACCCCCCACGCCACACGGTGCTGCGAAGGCTCGCCCAACCAGGGTTCCTCCCGCGCGTCATCAACTCGTTCCGGCCAACCGCCGAGCGGCTCGCAACCGAACGCCTCGATGCCGTGCTCGGCTCAGGGGAGGTTGATCTCGTCGAGGACTTTGCTGCGCCGATCGCCATCGGCATGATCGCCACCATCCTGGGGCTACCCCAGGAAGACACCTCGCTGATTCGCCGGTGGACGGCCGAACTCAGCGATCATGACATGGCTGACCTCTTCCTCACTGAGCCCGAACCGGCTCGCGCCGAGGTCATCGCCAGGGTTACGGCGGAGATGTGCGACTACTTCGCAGACCACATCCTTCAGCGGCGGCGCAAGCCCCGAGAGGGCGACATCATCTCGCGCATCCTCGACAGTGAAGTAGACGGGATCCGCTACAACGATGATGAAGTCGAGTCGACCGCGATCCTCTTCCTGCTGGCCGGCCAGGACTCCACCACCAGCCTCGTATCCAACTACGTGGCGCTCATGGCGCAACACCCCGACCAGGCCGATCTCGTGCGCGCCGACCTCGACCGGGTGAATGCATCCATCGAGGAGACGCTGCGCTACGCGCCTTCGTTCCTAGCGATCGAACGGCGTGCTACCCGCGACATCCCGATCCACGGAATCGATGTTGAAGAGGATGACAACATCCTCCTGTGGATCGCCGCGGCCAACCGCGACCCGAGGGTGTTCGACCAGCCTGATCGGTTCGACATCGGCAGGAAAGCCAATCGCCACCTCGGGTTCGGACACGGCATCCACTTCTGTATCGGCGCCCCCTTGGCCCGCATGGAGGGAAACACGGTCGCGCGCCTAGTCATGGAACGGACCAGCCGGCTCGAAATCACCGGCGACGCGGTCCGTCCCGGCAGCACCAACCTCAACGGCCCGATGAGCCAACCAGCCGTGCTCACGCCCGCCTGATCCATCTGCCGACGACTGGCCGAACTCAGGTCCATGGGCTTTCGGTGCCCCTGTGCGTCGGGCTTGACCTATCGATCGATAGTAAATATGCTATCGATCGATAGGACGGGGGGCAGGTTCTGACCGCCACGCTCGGCTCGTCTGAGGGGAGGCAGATGGAGCCGTCAGCACTCCCATCCACCGACCGCACTCCAGCCCTGAGAGAACCCTAGGAGGGAAACACCATGCGGAAATCCACCCGCCAGCTATGGCGAATGCTTGCAGTCCTGCTCGCGTTAGGACTCGTCGCGGCCGCCTGCGGCGACGACGATGACGACACCGCGACCGCTCCGAGCGACACTGCAGCCCAGGAGCCGGCCGCCCCAGCGGACGCGGAGGAGCCCGGGCCCGCAGACAGCGACGAACCGGCCACCGAGATGGACGCCGACGAACCGGCCGCCGAGATGGACGCCGAGGAGCCAGCCACCGATACGGACGCGGCAGAACCCGCGCCCGATGACGGTGATGACATGTCTGAGGAGCCGGCGTCCGATGGGACCATGGCCGACGAGTCCCTGTCCCCGGTCAAGATCGGGCTGATCGCGCAGGACCAGGAGTTCATCTCCCTCCCCGAGGCGCGACCCGCCGCTGAAGCGGCCGTCGCCTACTTCAACGCGGAACTCGGCGGCATCGACGGCCATCCCGTCGAGGTGGAGATCTGCGGTGCGGGCGACGCGCCGGAATCGTCGATCGCCTGCGCGCAGCAGTTCGCCAACGCAGACGACGTACCCATCGTCGTCCAGGTGACCTTGAACTCGCCCGCGACCAACGAGACCCTCGCCAACGCGGGAGTCGTCGGCCTCAACTACTTCGTGGACTTCGGCGATGTCCTCACTCCCGGGATCTTCTCCGCCGACCCCGGGCTGCTCGGCTTCCCGCAGGCGGTCTATGCCCACGCGGCTGCCAACGGCGCCGAGACGACAACGCTGCTGATCGCCGACGACCCGCTGTACGAGACGTTCATTCCCGTCATCGAAGCCATCGCCGCGTTCAACGGGATAACGCTGACCGAGACCATCAAGCTCGGCTTCGAGCCGGACCTGACCGGCTCGATCTCAGCGGCCGATACCGGCACCGGCGCCTGGTTCTTCCTTCTCGCTGACGGGGGACAGTGCCAGGCTTCGGCAACGGGATCCAACACCGTCGGCTACGAGGGGCTGATCTACAGCCTCGAGAACTGCCTCAACACCGACCTGGTGGGGACCGGCGACTTCGACGGCTGGATCGCTCCGGTCGTGTCGTCCGCTCCGACCATCGACGGAGAGGGTCAGGCCGAGGCCAACCGCATTCTCGAGACCTACGGTGCCGCCGACGCGGCCGGAACGGCCACCGGGGGCTGGGTCCTCGGCAACATGTTCATCGCGAGGGAGGCCCTCATCGCGGCCGGTGGGGCCGATGCGACCTCGGAGTCCCTCATCGAAGCCATGAACTCGTTCTCGACCGCCAACGCGGTCGGCTTCCCGGAGATCGCCTGCCCCGGGCCGAGCTTCTGGGTGGGGGCCTGCAATCCCTCGCCGTTGATGGTGGGCGTGTCGGGCACTGATCGGATCTCGCTGGGATACGTCGACGTCGACTACTCGATCTTCGACGCCTTCCTCGGATAGCACGCCTCCCTGCCGGGCTCGGGGAGGATCCCACCCTTCCCGAGCCCGTAGGCGGAGCGACGGGGCCATGGAATGAACCGGGTCGGACGGGCCGCACTCGGCGCGGTCGGGGTCGCATGGATCATCGCGGCCGTGACGAACTCGAGCGTGTACCTCGATCCGCTGCTGTTCGGCCTCGGCAGCGGAGCGATCATCGCCGCGCTCGCGCTGGGACTCGTCGTCGCCTACCGGGCCTCGGGAGTGATCAACTTCGGACACGGGGCCGTCGCCACCTACGTGACGTACGTGTACATCTCGTTGACCAGCGACGGCGTGTACCCCGTGCCGCCACTCCCCAACCCGCTGGCACCGGTCGAGGGCATTCTCGGGGTCGAGATACTCGACCTCCCGACCCGGGTCGACTTCAACGGACCGATGGGCAAGGCACCCGCCATGGTCATTGCGCTGGCGACAGCCGCCCTGCTGGGCCTGGTCGCGCACTACGCGATCTTCCGTCCGCTGCGATACGCCCCCGTCCTGGCCAAGGTCGTCGCCTCCGTCGGGATCATGTTGTTCCTTCAAGCTGCCGTGGTGTTGCGCTTCGGCTCCAACGCCAAGGGCGCGGAGCCGATATTCCCCAACGAGCCCGTCGAAGTCCTCGGCGCCCGCATCGGTCAGGACCGGTTCTGGGTGATGGGAACCGTCGTCGTGATCGCAGCCGGCCTGTGGTCGCTCTTCAAGTTCACGAGGTTCGGCATCGCGACGCGAGCGTCGGCCGAGAACGAGCAGTTCACCACGCTGCTGGGCTTCAATGCCGACTTCCAGGCGGGCGTCAGCTGGATGCTGGCATCGGTGCTCGCGGGCCTGGTGGGAATCCTCGTCGCACCCATCACCGGGGTGACGCCCAACTTCTTCACGATCCTGCTCATCTCATCGCTCGGCGCGGCGCTACTGGGCAAGATGTCGTCCTTCGCGATCGCCACCGGCGTCGGCATCGCCCTCGGCATGCTCGACCAGCAACTGTTCCGGGTGGAGCTCCACTGGGACTGGCTGCCCGACATCGGGTGGCGTCGAGCGCTGCCGTTCGTGGTCATCGCCCTGGCGATGATCATCGGCGGTGAGACCTTGCCGTCGCGCGGTGCGGTGACCGCTGGCGCACTGCCCGAGGCTGTGGCGCCCCGAATCACCCGCTGGCGCGTCGTCCTTTACACGGGGTTGTTCGTGGTCGCTGCTGTTCTGGCTGTATTCGCACCGTTCCAATACCGGGGTGGAATGCACAACACTCTCATTGGTGTGATCCTGGCCCTGTCACTGGTGGTCGTCACCGGCTACGTCGGTCAGATCAGCCTGATGCAGATGGCACTCGCCGGTGTATCGGCGTTCGCGGTCGGTTCATTCGGCACCGACGCCGGATTGCCCCTGCCGATCGCGTCGGTGCTAGCGGTCCTGTCCGGAGTGGCCTTCGGGCTGATCGCCGCGCTCCCGTCACTTCGGACCCGTGGGGCAAGCCTGGCGATCGTCACCCTCGCGAGCGGGCTGGCCATCGAGGAGATCTTCTTCCAGCGATCCGGCTGGTTCGGCCTCGACCGGAACCTCAAGGACACCGACCCTCCCAGCCTGTTCGGCTTGGAGTTCGGGCCGAACTCCAGTTTCTGGCTGGGTGACGGCAAGATCCCGACTGGGGGATTCGGGGTCCTGCTACTCGCCATGACTGCGCTCTCATGCATAGGGGTGATGAGGCTTCGCCGCTCACGCCTGGGCGAGCAGATGCTGGCAGTGCGGTCCAACGAGCGGGCCGCGGCGGCCGCCGGGGTGAACGTCGCCGCCATCAAGCTCGCCGCGTTCGGGATTGCCAGCCTGCTGGCCGGGCTGGGCGGGGCACTCACTGCCTACAAGCTCGAGAAGTACGGGGCGGACTCGTTCGGCATATTCCTGTCAATCTCGGTACTGGCGTTCGCCTACCTAGGCGGCATCTCGACCGTCGGCGGCGCGGTCACGGCCGGCATTCTGTACACGCAGGGAATCGGCATCGTCGTCACCAACGAGTTGGTCATCGACGTAGGCCCATACACGGCATACGTCGCCGGACTCCTGCTGATCGCGACCGCGGTCTACAACAACGAGGGCATCGACGGGTTCCAGCGCACGCAGTTCCATGCGCTCGTCAACAAGTGGCGGCGCCGGCGCGGGCTCGCTCCCCTCGATTCAGTCCTCGTGGCGGTGGCCACGTCGGGAGCTTCGGGCGAGAACGAGGGGCTCGGCCATGGCGAGTGAGGCGACCCGGCAGATCGCCTGGAACATCTCCGGCCTGTGGGTTATGTACGCGCTCATGGCTCCAACCCTGGCCATCGCCGCGTACGGATTCTGGCGGCGGATCCGGCTATGGCGCGTCGGCCGGCCGGCAGCACGGTTCGACCGCCCCAGGGAACGGCTCGCTCACGTGATCCGCCACGCCGGCCTGCAACAACGCACCCTGGCCGACCGCTACACCGGGCTGTTCCACACGATGATCTACACCGGCTTCATCGTGTTGACCATCGCCACCACCGTCGTGCTCATCGACCACGACTTCAACGTCCCCATCATGCGTGGCCCCTTCTACCTCCTGTTCCAATCGCTCCTCGTCGATCTCTTCGGCGTGCTGGTCCTGGCAGGGGTCGCCATGGCCGGCTACCGGCGGTGGGCCCAGCGACCCAAGAAGCTCGTGTACACCGACGAGGCCACATGGCTGTTGATCGTGATCTTCGTGATCGCACTGACCGGGTTCCTGCTCGAAGGATGGCGCATCGCCGCCACCGGCGACGAATGGGCGTCCTGGTCGCCGGTCGGCCAGCTGGTGGCGACGTTCTTCGACCCGTTCATGTCGGACGGGACCCTGCGTCAGGTCCACGAAATCGGATGGTGGTTCCATCTGCTGCTCACCTACGGACTCATCGCATGGACGCCCTACACCAAGCTCGCCCACGTCATCACCGCGCCGCTGGCCATCTACACCGCAAGCCTCGATGGGCGCGACCGGGTGCTCGAGCCGATCGATCTGTCCGGGGCCGAGCCTCTCGGCGTCGGTTCAATCGAGCAGTTCACGCAGAAGGACCTGCTCGACCTCGACGCCTGCACCGAATGCGGCCGCTGCACCGACGCCTGCCCGGCCAATGCGGTCGGGTCCTCGCTGTCGCCGCGAGACATCATCCTGGACCTGCGCGACCTCATGCACGCCAACACCTCGACACTGCTGGGCGCGGCCGGTAACCCGGGGCGACCGGTACCGGTCTTCGACGGCACCTCGGCGGTCAATTCGGCGACGTTGTTCCAGTGCACGACCTGCGCCGCCTGCGTCGAGGCTTGCCCTGTCTACATCGAGCAGCTCCCCAAGATCGTCGACATGCGACGGCATCTCGTGCTTGAGAAGGCAACCTTCCCGCCGGAGTTGGTCGAGATCTTCGACAACTTGGAGCAGTCCGGCGATCCCTACGGTCACGGACCCCAGCAACGGGCGACCTGGGCTCAGGGGCTCAGCGTGCCCGTTCTCGCCGAAGGAGCCGACCCGCAGATCGAGTGGCTGTTCTGGGTGGGATGCCAGGGCGCGTTCGACGACCAGTACCGGCGGGTGGTGCGCTCGTTCGCCCGGGTGCTCAACCAGGCCGGCGTGTCGTACGCGATCCTCGGGTCCGAGGAACGCTGTTCGGGCGACACCGCGCGGCGCACCGGCAACGAGTGGCTGTACCGGGAGCTGGCCACCAAGAACATCGAGGCGTTCCGCAGGTACGGCGTCTCGAAGGTCGTCACGACCTGCCCGCACTGCTTCAACACCCTCAAGAACGAGTACCGCGATCTCGGACTCGAACTCGACGTGATCCACCACACCGAACTGCTCGCCCACCTGATCCGCGACCACCGGCTCGACCTCGCCGCCACGGTGAACGACACGGTCACCTACCACGACGCGTGCTACCTGGCCCGGTACAACGACATCGTCGATGCTCCGCGAGAGGTCATGGTGAGCGTGGGCGCGACGATCAGGGAACCGGTCCGGAGCGGTCGCCAGACCTTCTGCTGCGGAGCCGGTGGGGGCATGGTGTGGCTGGACCAGCCGGGCGAGCGCCGCGTGTACGACGAGCGCGCCGCGGAACTGGCTGCGGTCCAGCCCGACACGGTCGTGACAGCCTGCCCGTTCTGCCAGGGAATGATCAGCGCCGGATTGGACACCCTGGGCACCGTCGACACGGTCGATCTCGCCGAGCTTGTCGAGCAGGCCCTGCACACAACCGGGGAGACGACTGCCCAATGAGATACCAGCACGTCTTCACGCCCATCCAGCTCGGACCCAAGGAGATCCGCAACCGGCTCTACTGCAGCGCCCATCACACCGGTTTCGCGGCTGGCGGCCTGGTCAATGAGCGACACAACGCCTACTACGAGGCGAGGGCCCGCGGTGGCGTGGGCATGATCATCACCGGCATCCAGAACATCGTGGCGCCCGACCCCGACAACCCG
The DNA here is from genome assembly GCA_022819505.1 of Acidimicrobiia bacterium. Classification (GTDB taxonomy): domain Bacteria; phylum Actinomycetota; class Acidimicrobiia; order Acidimicrobiales; family Aldehydirespiratoraceae; genus Aldehydirespirator. The sequence continues at coordinate 228,016 of JAJEHD010000019.1, forward strand.
CCATGCACCAGCGACGATGAGGCCCTCGCACCCGGCCAGGTCGACTGCTATCGCAGGCTCACCGAACGCGTGCATCGCCATGGCACCACCATCCTCGCCCAACTCGGAGGCTTCGGCCGGCAGGACTGGAACACCATGGGGCACATGGAGGCGATGCCAGCCCCCTCGGCCATTCCCGCTCATGGTGGGTTCGTGCCGAAGGAGCTGGAGCGCGAGGAGATGACCCGGATCGTGGCCGACTTCGCTCAGGCAGCCGCCGTGGTTCGCGACGGGGGTTTCGACGGCGTTGAGCTCCACTGCGCGTACGGCTACCTGCTAGCCAGTTTCCTGAGCCCCACCAGCAACCACCGGACCGACGAGTACGGCGGAAGTCTCGAGAATCGCATGCGATTCCCTGTCGAGGCCCTCGCTGCCGTAAAGGCCGAACTGGGCGACGACCTGATCCTCGGGGTCCGTCTCCTCGCGGACGAGTACGTCGAAGGCGGCATCGGACTCGCCGAGTCGTGCGAAATGGCCCGCGGCTTCGAGGAGACGGGGATGGTCGACTACATCAACGCCACCATCGCCACCTACAACCGCAAGGCGATGATCACCTACCCCATGTTCTTCCCGATGGGCCTGACTCTCGATCTCGCCCAGAACATCAAGAACGCAATCGACATCCCGGTCCTGACCGCAGGCCGCCTCAAGGACCCGGCCATGATCGAGTCGGCGCTGGCGGACCACAAGGTCGACATGGTCGGCATGGCCCGAGCGTTGATCACGGACCCCGACCTTCCCAACAAGATGCTCGAAGGCCGCGAGGACGAGATCCGCAGCTGCATCGGCTGCAACCAGAAGTGCAACGGGAACCTCGTTGTGGGCCTGCCCATCACCTGCATGCAGAACCCCTTGGCGGGTCGGGAGTACCTGCCGTTCTGGAGCACTCTGAACCGGGCTGAGCCCCCGAAGCGCATCGTCGTCATCGGCGGTGGACCGGCCGGGTGCGAGGCGGCCCTCACGCTCGCCCAGCGCGGCCACAACGTGTCCCTCTACGACCGCGGCAGCGAACTCGGCGGCCAACTCCTCACCGTCGCCAAGGCCCCCGGTCGCGAGGAATGGCAGGACGTCTACCGCTTCCACAGTCGTGAACTGGCGCGGCTGGGTGTCGACGTGAATCTCGGGGTGGAGATGGACGCCGAAGGTGTGCTGGCCCTGGACGCCGATGATGTCGTCATCGCAACCGGCTCCTCCCCGCGTACCGAGCCGTATCCCCAATTCGGCCCGGTCGCCGGGGTCGACAGGGCCCTCAACGTGCGCGAGGTACTCGACGGCGCCGAACGCGCCGGCTCGACGGTTGTCGTCTACGCCGGCGACGACCACATGCAGGGCATTTCCACGGCCGAGATCCTCCTCGATCAGGGAAGGACGGTGCATGTCGTGTGCACCGCCGAGGTACCCGGGATGCTCGCCGACATGTTCACGGTCGAATATCAGCTCGAGCGTCTCACCCAGAAGGGCCTCGCGGGACTTCGCCTCCACAGCAGGATCAAGTCCTTCGACGGCGAACGGGTGACCGGCGTTGAAGGCCTTCTATCGCACCCGTTCGAGATCCGGTGCGACACGCTCGTCAGCTCCTTCGGGGGCGACGCCGCGGCCGGGCTGTACCGGGACTTGAAGGGACGTTGCCGCGTGCACCGCATCGGCGATGCGCTGGCCCCCCGCACCGCTGACTTCGCCATCTTCGACGGCGCCACCCTCGGTCGGGAGCTGTGACCGCCATGAATGCCGGCGACGGCCGGATCCGTGTCCTGATCGAGACGGCGGGTGGCGCGATCACACCGTTGTCCGCGTCGCTGCTCCACCTCGCCGCCGACCTGGCCGAAAGCCGAGACCTGGCCGTGCACGCGGTGATGTATCAGGCCTTGAGTCACCCGCACGACCTCGCGGCCGCGGCTGGACGGTACGGCGCCTCCGTTGTTGCCGTGCCCGAGACTGAAATGGATGCCATCGATCTGACAGCAGCGCTGGTCAGTGACCGCGACCAGGACCCCGGTCTGTTGCTGACCTCCGCTACTGCGGTGGGCCGCGAGGTCGCGGCACGCGTCGGCGCCCGCCTCGACCTGCCCGTACTCCACGCCGCGACCGCGGTCGAGTGGCGTGACGGCCGTCTCGTCGTGTCCTGTCCGGCCCTCGACGGAAAGGCCTCGGCGCGGACCGTCATCGACGCCGCGCCAACACTCGGGGCCGTAGTCACCGTTGCCGAGGGCGCCTTCTCGGGCGTCGAGATCGACGGCAGGCCACCGGCCCGGATCGAACCCCTCCACCGTGCGGAGACCGACGCGCCCTGGTGCCCACGCCCCCATGTGACCGGCCGCGCGCTGACGCCAGTCGATGAATTGGGCCTCGATGAGGTCGACGTCGTGGTCGCCGGCGGGATGGGTCTCGGCGGACCCGAGGGTTTTAGCCTCCTGCGCGAGCTTGCGGAACTCCTCGGCGGCCGCGTCGGAGCGTCGCGGATGGTGACCGACCGCGGCTGGATCTCGACCGACGCGCTCGTGGGCCAGACCGGTGCCACCGTGGCGCCCAGCCTCTATCTCGCTTGCGGAATATCGGGGGCGCCCCAGCACGTCATCGGGATGCGGGACTCGGCGACCGTCATTGCGATCAACACCGACGCCCACGCGGCGATCGGGCAGGTCGCCGATGTTCTCTTCGTGGCCGATGCCCGCAAGCTTGTCCCCGCGATGATCGAGCTGATCGAACGCGATCGCTCCAACCTGGCCGGGACACAAGCGTGAGGAGCCCGCGGTGAGCGCTCTCGTGTACGTCCGTGATCAACTCGGGAACGGATGCGTTCCCCGGTTCGACCGCGCCCGACGCCGAGCCGACCCCCGGTCCCTCTGGTACCGCCGCAACGAACAGGTCGATGCCGCCGTGGAAGCAGCCCTCAGATGCACTGAAGCCGGCTTGCCGGTCACGGTCGTCGCCATCGGGCCGGAGCGAGTCGATTGGCTCTTGAAGCACTACCTCGCGGCCGGAGCGACGGCCGCGGTCCGAGTGTGGAGTCCCGATCTCGATCACGTCGAGCTCGACGACTCTCTCGCCGCCTCGCTTATGGAGGGCGTGATCGAGCAACTCCGGCCCGACTGGATCTGGTTGGGTGACGACGATCATGGGGCCGTCGCTGTCCATCTGGCCGAACTCACTGGCAGGGTGTTGGCCATTTCGGTGGTCGACGTGACGGGCCGCGGCCATGAACTGGAACTGGACCGGCGACTCGATCGCATGACCGAGAGGGTGCGGCTCACCGCCCCGGGGATCATCGCGGTCAAGCGTGGCGCCGCGTTGCGCTATCCATCTCACCGAGACCGCCTCGCGGCCCGTCAACAGGCCGTCACCGTGCTTGACGCCGGTGCCGCGCTCGACGGGATCGTCCACGGGCGCCACCCGACTGTCACCGCCATCACTCCACCCAAGCCGCCGACCACTCGCCGCCGCGAGCTGAGCGGCGCCGATGACCGGGTGGCGGAGCTGATTCTCGGTGGCACCGGCGGTGGTCACAGCCAAGTCGTCGAGGACACCGTGCCGAACATGGCCCGCCTCGCAGTGGCGACCATCCTCGACCGGGTCAACTCAACTACACCAACCAACCCAACAACAGGAGATAGCCCATGAAATACCGGTACCACCACGTTGGCATGCTCTCGACCGATGTCGACAGAGCGGCCGACCTGTACTGCGAGCACTTCGGCCACGAGATCGGCCCGCGCGCCGAACTTCCGATGTTCGGAGATGTCCAGTTCGTCCGGGCCACCGCCGATGTCCCCCTCGGCCTGGTATCACCGCCGCTCGAGTCTCTCCCCGCTGAGTTGACCTCGAAAGGAATTGGAGTCGCCTACCTCGCACTGTCTGTCGATGACCTCGACGAAGCCGTCGCGGGCCTCAGCGAAAAGGGGGCCACCGTGGCGTGGGATCCGAGCAGCACCAGCATCGGCACCACGGCCGGGCTGTTCTGTGGCCTCTACGACCTTCTGGTCGTTCTCGTCCAGCCGGATCAGGATCTGCAAGCGCAGCTCACTCCGGTAGGCAAGGTGGGGCCTCTGCGCTTCCACCACATCGCCGTGATCACTCGAGATCTCGGCGGCGTCGTCCACATGTTCAAGGATCTCTTCGGGTTCCGGGTGCTCGCCGAGTGGGTCGAGCACGGCTCAGGCGAGATCAAGATCGTCGACGCCGACTACAGCGACCCCGACCACTACTTCCTGATTGAGGTCCTCAACCCTCCCCAGGTGGCGCCGAGCGATCTGGCGGTACTGGAGCGCCGCGGCACCAGCTTCCACCACCTGTCGTACATCGCCGACGATGTCGCAGCCGCGTACCACCAGCTTGTAGATGACGGGGTGACGCCGAGCGAGGACCCGATCTACTACGAGCAGATCGGCGCGGCTGTGTCGTTCCTGTGGGATCCCGACGACAACGCCATCGAGGTCTACCGCTACGACGACGAGTCGGTGATCTCGCCCGCTCTCCTCGCCGGCGCGGCCTGAGTGCCCGAGGTCGCTCGAAGGAGATCAGCGATGGCTGAACCAGAAGCAACGGGACTCTCCAAGGACCGGCTCCTGGAGCTGTACCGGCAACTTGCAACGATCCGGGAGTTCGAGGAGCGAATCAACGTCGAGGTCAACGCGGGCCGCCTCGCAAGCTTCTATCACCTGTCCTCAGGCCAGGAGGCCAATGCGGTCGGGGTCTGCGCCCACCTCGACAATCCGGCCGACACCATCGTCAGCAACCACCGCGGCCACGGCCACTGCATCGCTCGCGGCGCTGACGTTCAAGCGATGATGAAGGAGCTCTGTGGATCTTCCGAGGGCCTGTGCAAGGGCCGCGGCGGGACGATGCACATCGCTGACATCGATCGGGGACTTCTCGGAGCCAATGGCGTTGTGGGCGGCGGGCCTCCCATAGCTGTCGGTGCCGCGCTGGCGAACAAGCTCCGCGGCGACGGTGGCGTGAGTGTCGTCTTCCTCGGGGACGGAGCTGTCAACGAGGGAGCGGTGTTCGAGGCGATGAACATGGCTGTCGTGTTGTCGGTGCCGGCCGTGTTTGTGATCGAGGACAACAAGTACGGCGAGTTCACCACCGGTGCCTACATGACCGGCACCGGTGATCTGCGGGCCCGTACTGAGTCCTTCGGACTCGGGGTGACCGAGGTTGACGGCACCGACCTGTTCGCCGTGCACGAGGCCGCCGGATCGGTGATCGACCACGCTCGGAGAGGCAACGGACCGGCGGGGCTGATCTGCCACGCCCCGCGGTTCCACGGACACTTCACCGGCGACCCTGAGGACTACCGGCCCGAGGGCGAGGCTGCCGAAGCCCGGAGAGACTCGGATTGCATCAAGATCTTCCGAGCTCGCGTCCTCGCCACCGGCCAACTGACCCCCGACGATCTCGCAGCGGTCGATGGAGCCGTCACTGAAGCCATCGACGCCGCGGTGGCGGCTGCAGCCGCCGCACCGCGACCCGATCCCGTAGATGTCGCGGCCGATGTCTACGTGAGCTACTAGGAGAGCGCCAATGCCTGTCAAAGACATGCGCACCGCCATCAACGAGGCCCTTCGCCAGGAAATGGAAGCCGATGAAAGCGTCTTCTGCATCGGGGAGGATCTCGTGGGCGGCTTCGGCACGGACTGCGGAAAGGACCAGGGCAACGCGGGGTCCTTCGGCGTAACGGCCGGCCTCTACAGCCAGTTCGGCGGGAAGCGGATCATGGACACGCCGATCTCCGAGGCAGCCATAATCGGCGCGGCCGCGGGTGCTGCGCTCGTGGGCATGCGCCCCGTGGCCGAGATCATGTTCGCCGACTTCGTGACCCTCTGCATGGACCCGCTCGTGAACCAGATGGCGAAGTTCCGGTACATGTTCGGTGGCAAGACGACCTGCCCGGCTGTGGTGCGCCTGCCCTGTGGCGCTATCCCGGGTTCGGGTGCGGGTCCCCATCACAGCCAGACCATCTACGCGCTCATGACTGCGATCCCCGGTCTCAAGGTTGTCATCCCCTCGAACGCCTACGACGCCAAGGGACTCCTCGTCTCGGCCATTCGCGACGACGATCCCGTGTTGTACTTCGAACCCAAGGCTCTCTACACCGAATCCTGCGACGTGCCCGACGAGCCCTATGCCATCCCACTCGGCGAGGCGGCGATGCCACGCGAGGGCGATGACGTCACCGTCGTAGCGTTCGGCGCCATGGTCCCGGCCGCGATCGCGGCCATCGATTCGCTCGCCACCGAGGGCATCACCTGTGACCTGGTCGACCCACGTACCACTTCGCCTCTCGACGAGGAGGTCATCCTCGAGAGCGTCGAGGCCACTGGGCGTCTTGTCGTGGTCGACGAATCACCGCCACGCTGTGGACTAACCGCCGATATCGCGGCCCTCGCCGCCGACAAGGCCTTCTGGTCCCTGCAGGCGCCGGTCAAGCAGGTCACCGCCCCTCACGCGCCCACTCCCTTCGCGACCGAACTGGAGCTGGCCCATATCCCGTCGCCAGAGAGGATCACCCAGGCCATACGGGAAGTCCTCGCATGACCGAGATCACTGCCGTCGCCGTGCCCAAGTGGGGAATAGAGATGAAGGAGGGCACCCTCGTCGAGTGGCTCAAGGGCGTCGGCGACCAAGTGGCCGTCGGCGATGAGGTCTTCGAGATGGAGTCCGACAAGGCCACCAACGTCTGGGAGGCTCCCCACGCAGGCGTCCTTCGCCGGTTGCTGGCCGAACCCGGCGAGACCCACCCCGTCGGTGCGCTGATCGGCATCATCGCCGACGCCGGCACCGACGATGCGGCCATAGACGAGTTCATCGCCGAGCACGCGACCCCAGCACCGGCGCCTCCGGCACCGGACTCGCCGCGGGCTGCCCCAGCCGCACCCGCGCCCGCGCCGCCAGCGCTGGCTTCCGCGGGAGCCGGCACCATCGTCCCCGAGTCGCTGCGCGGCGACGCCGACGACTCCGCAGTGGCTGCCACCAGCCGTGCCCGCCGGCGAGCAGCCGAACTCGGTGTGAATCTGGCCAACGTCCCCGGCAGCGGGCCGGGCGGCCGGGTCTCGGTGGACGACATCCACCGAGCGATCATCGCAGGCGGAGGCAAGATCTCTCTTGAGGCCAAGGCCGGACCACCTCGAACCCGGGCCCGATCCGGTGGCCCGCCTCGGAGCGGCGAGGAGGTCAAGGCGACCGCCGCGCCGGCCGAGGAGGTCCCTCTCAGCGCCATGCGGCGCACGATCGGTGCCCGGCTCCAGGCCTCCAAGCAGCAGTCCCCGCACTTCCGGGTGTCGGTCGATGCGATCCTCGACCCCTTGCTAGCACTCAGGGCCGAGTTCAACGCCAGCGGATCCGGCGTCAAGGTGTCGGTGAACGATCTCATCATCAAGGCCGCCGCGACGGCTTTGACCCGCTCACCCATGATCAACGTCCAGTTCGACGAGGACGCCGGCGTGATCAGGAAGCATCTCGACGCCGACATCGCGGTGGCTGTGGCCACCGGCTCCGGCCTCATCACGCCCATCGTCACCGCCGCCAACAGCAAGTCGGTGACTGCCATCTCGACCGAGGTCCGTGATCTTGCCGGACGGGCGCAGGCCGGCACGCTCACGCCCGACGAGTACCAGGGAGGCACGTTCACCGTCTCCAACCTCGGCATGTATGGCGTCCGTAGCTTCGACGCCATCATCAATCCGCCGCAGGTCTCGATCCTGGCTGTCGGGACGGCTGAGGCCCGTCCCATCGCCCAGGATGGCGAGGTAGTGATCGCGACGGTGGCGACCCTCACCCTTGCCTCCGACCACCGGTTCGTCGACGGCGAGCCAGCCGCGCGGTTCATGGGGCTGCTCAAGGAGCTCCTCGAACAGCCCTCTCCCCTGCTGGCATGACCAGAGCTTCCATACCCGACATCCCAGGAGTCCTGCATTGGAGACCCTGAACATCCTCTTCTACGGCTACGCGACCGCCGAGGCCCGGTCCCACGCCGACCGGCACGTACCCCTGACCGCGGACCGCCGTTACCACGGGGCGCTCGACTCCCTGGAGCGCCCCGACCTGGACGAGCTCAGCGCCCGCCCTGGACACCAGTCGGTCCCGATCGAGCAGCCCGACGGCACCTGGATCGAACTCGACTACGACCAGCTCGATCGCCACTGCCTCGAGACGATGAACAGGATCGCCGCGGACACCGGCGACCCCGTCCTCATGTTCTGCACGGCACCCTGGTACCGATCGGAGGCCGCCGAGAATGTCATCCTGCCGTTCCGCCTCCTCGAACACGTCGCGCTCGCCTTGCGTGCCCCCGAAGCCGCAATCGGTGTCATCCAACCCGTCGCGGAGACTGCCGATTTCGAGATCCAACACTGGCGTGACCTCGACGTCCCCCTAGAGGCCTGTGTCGTGGGCGAGTCCGAACCCTTCGACGCGTTCGCTCAAGCGGCACGGGAACTCGTCGCCCGTGGCGCGTCGGTGATCGTGCTCGACTGCCTGAACTTCACCGAGAGCCACTACCGGGCCGTCCGGGCCGCCGTCGATGTGCACGTCCTGCTGCCGGCAACGCTGTTGCCAGCGGTCATCGGAGCCACCACTCGGTAGCCCGGGACCCAATCACCACCCCTGCGCCGGTGGCGTGCGGTCGTTGGCGGACCGTCACTCCTGGGGGAGCAGGTAGACCTTGCCGCACTCCTTGGTGAGCGTGATCTCGAGGGCCTCGCCGGCCCGGCTCATGGGGAACGTGTGGGTGACGATGGTGTCGATCCAGCCCTGCACTCGCGGGTCGCACAGCATTCTCAACAGGCCGTCACGGTCACGGTGGCGCACGTCGTGGCCGCCGGTCCAGTTGATGTGGCGCTCCATCAAGTCGTTGAGGATGCTCAGCGAGTAGAGCACCGAGCCCTCGTCGTGGCCCAGCGAGTACATCGTGCCGTAACGGCGCAGACCGGCCATGCACCGGTCGAGGTAGAAGGGCACGCCGGCGCACTCGAAGGCCACATCGGCGCCCTGCCGTCCGCCGGTGAGGGCGTGGACCTGCTCGAGCCAGTCGGCGTCGTCGGGATCGATGATGTGCTGCACCCCCAACCGGCGGCACAGCTCCATGCGGTAAGGGTGCCGGCCCAGCACCACCACCGTGGCCCCCCGGTAAAGACAGTTGACTACCGCCCCGAGGCCGATGAATCCGATCGCGCCGACGAGCACCACGTCGCCGGGCCGCACGCCGGCCTCCTCGGCGCCGGTGTAGGTGCAACCCAGCAGGCAGTTGGCCGCGGCGGCGTGATGGAACGACAACTCGTCGGGGATCGGCTGAATCATGTGCTCGGGTGCCAGCCGGTACTGCACCATGCCGAAGCCGCCCGAGGCGCTGCCGTTGATCTTCTCCATACCGAGCAGGCCCCACTCGATGTCCTGGGGGGCCATCCCCTCCTCATAGGACTCGTACGGGATGCCCAGGCAGTGGGTGGGCGACAGTCCCTGGGTGCACACGAAGCACTCGCCGCAGGCGTTGCCCTGGTAGACGATGACCCGGTCGCCGACGCTGAACCGCGACCCCGGCTGCGTCTCCACGATGGTGCCGACCCCCTCGTGACCGAGGTGCTCAGGGCTGTCGTGCCACTCGAACTGGTGGTCGCGGTAGATGCGGCCCTCGTTGCACACCGGCGCCACCGCCACCTCGATGATCACGAAACCGGGTCCGGCCACCGGGTACGGCTTGGTGGCCAGAGCCGCGGTGCGGGGCTCGGGGATGGTCAGAGTGGTGTTGGTCTTCGCCGTCATTCGTGCCGTGATAGTCGACGGCGAAGGGGGAGGTCAAACAGCGGCCGTGGGCACTGGCGGCGCTTGACGGGTGACTGGGCTATCGCGCCGGGACGGATCGACCACCTAGCCCAGTCCATCCTCGATCATCTGCCAGGCCCGCTCGCGCTCCTCGGGGGTGCCCTGGACATCGATCGCCACCTCGTCGGCGCCCGCGGCCGCGTAGCGGGCCAGCTCGGCGCGGACCTGGTCGGGATCGCCCACCGCCACCAGGTCCATCATGTGGGTTATGCCCTCGCGCTCCACCATGGCCTGATACGACGGCAGCATCGTGTAGATCGCGAGCTCCTCGCTGATCCTGCTCCTGGCGTCCTCGGGATCGCTGGTTACGCACACCGACACGATGGCCGACACCCATGAGCCGGACCCGATGGTGGGGCGCACATGGCTCTCGATGGTGCGCGGCCCCGTCCAGCCCAGCACGGTGCCCTCGGTGCGGTCACGGGCCAGCGCCAGCATCCGCGGGCCCATCGCGGCCAGCATCACCTTCGGCGCGGGCCCTGGCACGTCGATCTCGGTGTGGTGCGACACCTTCGAGCCGTCGACATCCACCCGCTGGTCGGCCAGCAGCGGCAGCACCGCGTCGAGATACTCCACCATGTGCCGGTACGGGCGGTCCCAGGTCAGTCCCAGCATCCCTACGGCAACGGGCTCGTGGCTCACACCGAGCCCCAGCGTGAAGCGTCCCCCGCTGATCTGGTTCAGGGTGCGGGCCTGCTGGGCGACATACTGCGGCAGCGTCGACTGGATGGCCATCACCGCGGTGGCCAACTCGATCCCGGGCACGCGATCGGCCACGACAGCCAGCACGGCCACGCAGTCGGCTCGCTCCACTTGCGCCACCATGTAGCGATGCAAGCCAGCGGCCTCAGCCCGGGCAGCACTGTTCACCCCGTCAGCTACTACTGCGGGCATGTCGATCAGTGAGAAGACAGTCACTCTCCACTCCTTGCTCGGGGGCCGGGCAAGAGCCCGCATGAGTGTAGTTGTAATGGCATATCTGCGAGTATTCCAATCATTCTTTGTTTAACAGGGGGAAGATACCGCACTTTCGGTGGCACAGGTCTTGACCGGCTGACTAACGGCGACTACCGTCTTCTCATGGCAGACCCGGGTGTCAAAGAAGTCGTGAGCCAGATCGCCGAGTCAGCCCGAGGGCCTCTCGCCGAGGCATTGACACTGCCTCCAGCTGCGTACCGCTCCTCCGAACTCTACGAACTCGAGCAGGAGTACGTGCTCCGGCCCCACTGGACAGGGGTCTGCCGGGAGGCCGAGCTTCCCGATGCGGGCGACTACCTGACGCTCGAGATCGCGGGGGAGCCCATCATCGTGCTCCGCCAGCGCGGCGGGACCCTGCAGGCGTTCCCCAACGTCTGCCTGCACCGGATGTCGCATCTCCTCATGGGTTGCGGCAACGTCAGCCGGATCGAGTGCCCGTACCACGGATGGACGTACGGCACCGACGGGAGCCTGCTGGCCGCTCCGTACATGAACGGATTCGACATCACCGGGCGAGGCCTGCACGCATTGAGAACGGAGACGATGCACGGGCTGGTGTTCGTGTCCCTGAACGACTCGGCCGAGCCGCTGGAACGCTACGCGGCCGGCCTGCCGTCGGTCCTGGAGGGATTCGGGCTGACCGATCACATCATCCTCAACTCCGGTGAGCGCACGTTCTCGACCAACTGGAAGGCCTTCGTCGAGAACTTCATAGAGAGCCTTCACACCTTCATGGTCCACCCCGAGACGTTCCTGCCCTACGTCGGACCCCTGCAGGCCATGGAGTTCGGCGAGCAGACTTCAGCCAACTTCGCATTCCACGACCTCAAGGCCACCCCCGAATCAGGAATGCAGGCCTTGGGCGGCATGGCGGTTCCCGAGGACAAGCGCGACGCGTTCTTCCAGATCGGCATCTTTCCCAACTCGTTCCTGGCCGTGTCCCCCACGCAGAGCTCGTTCCTGACCTTCCAACCCGACACCATCGACCGAACCAGGGTGCGCTACTCCGTCGCCGTCCATCCTGATTTCCTGGGCGATGCGGATCCAGCCGTCTTCTGGGCCGAGAACATGGCGGAGCAGATGGAGGGCACCCTCGACGAGGACGAGACCATCGTCAACCTCATGCGAATCCGCAGCTCGTTCGGCGCCCGCAGTCCGATCTCTCCGCTGGAGCGCCCCCTGTGGGAGTTCCAGCGGTTCTTGACCCGGCAACTCGAAGCAGTGCCCGGCCTGCTCGACTGACCCGGCGATCGTCGCCAGACCGTCAGTCCTCCAGCGATTCGACGCCCAGGTAGCTGGCGTCGAGCAGCGCCCGGTCGGCCAGCAGGTCGGATGCTGCGCCTTGCATCACCAGGTCGCCGTGATTCAGCACATAGCCCCGGTCGGACACTTCTAGGGCCAGGTCTACGTGCTGTTCCACCAGCAACACCCCGGCGCCGGTCTCATCGGCGATGCGGCGCACCACCGGCATCAATTCCTCATAGATGACCGGGGCCAGGCCCAGGCTCATCTCGTCGACCATCATCAGCTTGGGCTCGGCCACGATGGCCCGGCCCAGCACCAGCATCTGCTGCTCGCCGCCGCTCAACAGCCCGCCCCTGCGGTTCATCAGCGGGCCGAGGGCGGGGAAGAAGTCGACGGCCCGGTCGATGTCGACCTTGCCGCTGGTCTTGGCCAGCTGGAGGTTCTCGCGCACGGTCAGCTGGTACAGCAGGCCCCGGTTCTCGGGCACGTGGATCACGCCCCAGCGGGCCACCCGGTGCGCCTGGCGCAGCCGCGGCACCGGCCGGCCCATGATGGTCACCGAGCCGTTCAGGATCTGGCCCATGCCCGAGATGGTCATCAGTGTGGTGGTCTTGCCCGCCCCGTTGGGGCCCAGCAGGGCCACCACCTCGCCCGCGTCGACGTGCAGGCTCAGGCCGCGGACCACGGCCACGCCGTCGTAGCCGGTGTCGAGGTTCTCGATGGTCAACAGGCGCTCGCTCATGGATCCGCTCCCGCCCAAACTGGCCGCCGGCTCATGACCCGGCCCCGCTGTGGCCCAGGTAGGCCGCGATGACCTCGGGGTTGTTGCGCATCTCATCTGGCGTGCCCGACGCGGTGAGCTGGCCGAAGACCAGCATGTGGATGTAGTCGCACACGTTGAGCACCAGCCCCATATCGTGGTCGACCAGCAGCATGGTGTAGCCCTGATCGACAAGGTGCCGGAGCTGGGCGCCGAACCACTCGGTCTCGGCCTTGTCGAGGCCGGCCGCGGGCTCGTCCAGCAGCAGGATCTTGGACGACTCCGCCACCAGGGCCCGACCCACACCCACCAGCTTGCGCTGCCCCTGGGACAGCTCGCGGGGCTGGCGCTCGGCGATGTCGCCCAAATTGAGCAGTTCCAGCACCTCGTCGACTCGGTCGGCGCGCTGGCGGGGCCGCCAGTAGTCGAGCAGCGCGGAACCCATAGTGAGGCGCCGGCTGGCCACGTCGAGGTTGGAGCGCACCGTGATGTCGTCGAAGAGCTCCAGTGTCTGCCAGGTGCGGGTGAGTCCCTCGTGGGACAGCACATGGGGCGAACGTCCGAAGACCTCCTCCCCCTCCAGCACGACCGATCCCTTCGAGTTGTTGGGCAGGAACCCGGTGATGGCATCGATGAAGGTGGTCTTGCCCGCCCCGTTGGGGCCGATCAGCCCGGTCAACTGCCCCCGGCGGCATTCCAGCGACACGTCGTTGACGGCCAGAAGGCCGCCAAAGCGAACGGTGAGGCCGCTGGTGGCGAGAACGGTGTCAGACATCGGCGGTCTCCGCCACCCTACGGCCCCGGCGGCGGCTCAGCCACCGGCCCAGTTGGTGGAACTGCCTGCGCTGGAATCCGTCGATGCCCTCGTTGTTGTAGACGGCTGTGCCGATAAGGAAGAACCCGGCCACATAGGCGGTGTAGGGGCCCACATCGATGAACCACTCGTTGGTGACCACGATGCCGATCCCCTCCGAGAACAGCGTCCCCGCGGTGATGGCCCCGCCGATAGTGCTAATGCCGCCGAGGTAGGCGAAGGCGAGCACCGTCAGCGAGGCGAAGATCCCGAACGTGTCGGTGCCGTAGGTGCCCACGTTGAAGGCGATGAGCGCACCGCCCAGAGCGGCAAAGACGCTCGATATGGCGAAGGCAGACAGCTTGATGGCGGCCACGTTCACCCCGGCCGCGGCCGCGGCCCGCTCGTTAGCCCGCACCGCCAGCATCTGCTCGCCCAGGCGCGACCGTCGAAGCCGCATCACCGAGATGCAGCACAGCGCGCCCACCACCAGCAGGAACAGCCCGTACCCGCCGGTGGGGATCTTGCCGTCGCCGAAGATGAAGTCGCTGTTGGGTCCGAACTCGATGCCGAACAGCACCGGCGGCTCGGTGGTCTTGACGCCGCGGTCGAGACCGAACCATCCGGGGCGCGAGAAGAAGATCTCGCCCATGGCCAGTCCGCTGGCCAGCGTGACGATGGCCAGGCTGGCGCCGCGGGTCCGCAGCGACGGGATGGCGGCGATGAGGCCGAACCCGACGCCGGCTGCCACCGCCAGCGGCAACGAGATGAATAGGGGCATGCCGGCCTGGGTGCCGAAGGACGCCACCGAGAAGGCGCCGATCCCGGCCAGGGCCATCTGCATCAGCGAGATCTGGCCCACGTAGCCGGTCACCACCACAAGCGACAGGGCCAGGATCACCCCGATCATGGAGTTCTGCATGCCGGCGCGGTACTGGAAGGGCGCGAACACGGTCAGCCAGAACGCCACCGCCAGCAGCGCCCCGTACCCGACCATGCGGCCGCGGGTGATGCGGGGGACGTACGCCTCGGGCAGCCGCTCCACCGTGAGCGCGCCCCGCGACGGCAGCGACTCGCCCCGGGCCACCATGGCCAGCGCGATCACCACGAACGGCAGCGCCCTCCGGATACCGATGTCAGGTATCCAGCCCCACTCCAGCTCCAGGCGGAACAGCTCCTGGTCGACGACGCCCAGCATCAGGCCCGCGGCCGCGGCGATCACGAACGACGACATCCGCCCGATGAGCGCCGCTCCCAGCGAGGAGATGAGCAGCACGGTGAAGAAGTTCGGGGTCACGCCGGTGATGGGCGCTACCAGGATCCCCACCAGACCGGCCAGCACCGAGGCCATCACCCAGCTGACGCCCGCCTGGAAGTCTGCGTTGAAGCCCAGCAGCGTGGTGAACCGCTCGTTCTCAGCACCGGCCCGGGTGGCGATCCCGAAGCGGGTGAAGCGGAACAGCACCCACAGCGCGGCGGTGATGACGATGACGGTGCCCAGCACCCAGAGGCGGTCCTGGCCGACCCGTGCCCCCAGGATGTCGACGGGGTCGTCGGGGAAGATCGGCTCGGTCGCCTTGGCCCGTGCACCGAAGCGCAGCACCACCGCGGCCTGCAGGAACAGCATGATCCCGACCGACGCGATCACCTTGGCCAGCACCGGGGCGTATCGCAGCGGGCGGAAGATGGCGAAATGGGCGATGAGCCCGAGGACCGCGGCGGTGGCCAGCGCGATCACCAGCGCGGGCACCTTGCCCATCGAGTCGCCCAGGCTGATGAAGGTCGGGAAGTCGACGATCTCGATCCCTACGATGCCCTCGATCGGTGCCAGCGGGTTGGGTATCGGCGGCACGGGGTACTGGCCGTCGCCGACCAGCGAGACGTACACGTATGTCACGTAGGTGGCGATGGCGCCGTGCCCGAAGTTGATGACCCCCGATGCCCGGAAGGCCACGACCAGCCCGATGGCCAGCGCGGCGATGATGGCGCCGGAGCCGAGGCCGAATAGCACCGGATCGAAGAACAGCTCCCTGCTGAGCCCGGCGCCGATGATCCAGGCGAGCGCGAGCGCGCCGAGAGCGGCGACGCTGATCCGCTCGGCTGGAGACAGTCTGGCGATCACAAGGCCCCCTGCTGACACGAGCCTAGCCGGGCCCTCGATGGGGCCCGGCTCGACTCGGCGTCAATGAGCGTGTGAGTGCCGGGGTCAGCCCAGCAGGAAGTTGAGCTGCGAGAAGTCCAGGAAGGTGAACCCGTCGGGAGCCGTCATCTGCCCGTCCTCGATGGTGACCATCAGCGGAGAGGTGTTGCAGGCACCGGCCCACGGATCCGGGCCGGGGCAGCTCACGTCGGGGAAGCCGGGAACGTCGCTGCTGGAGTAGGTGCTGAGCGCGGCCAGCACAGACTCGGTGGTCGCGTCGGCGCCGCCGCCTGCGATGAGCAGGTCCCTGGCGATCACCGCTTGACCGACCGCCCAGCCGCCTAGGCCGGAAGTCTGCACGTCCGCGCCGCCGTAGGTGTCCAGGACACGGTTGATCTCGTCGATCTCCGCGCCTCCGTCGACGGTGGGAGCGCTCGACACGATCGGGCCGGCCCAGCCGTCCAGCTCGCCCGACTCGACAAGATCCTGGCTCAGGCACAGATCGTTGCCGAAGAGGTGGCCCTCGTATCCGACCGTCTCCACGCCATTGGCGGCGGCGGTGCACTGGGCGCCGTCGGCCAGGACGAACAGCCAGCCCTCGTTGCCGGTGTCGGCCGCCGACACCGGCCCGGTCAGGTCAGGCTCAAAGCCCAGATAGATGGTCTCGGTGATCGTGATCCCGTTGCTCTCGCCGATGGCGTACAGGGCCGGTTCGAACGGTGCGATGGCCGGGTCGTCGGCCAGGAACAGCGACATGGTGGAGACGTCGCGCTGGTTCTTGGCGAACACGAAGAAGACCTGGGCCAGGCCGGGCAGGCCGGGATCGAAGTTATAGAGGTTGGGGGTGAGGTAGTCGATGAAGTCGTTGCCCAGTCCGAGGTTCGCCTTGCCGGCCTCGGCCAGGATGGTTCCCGAGGCGATGCTGTTGGACAGGAAGCCGCCGTTGATCACAACATGGACGTCGTCGGCGTTCACGAACTCGTTGGCGCAGGCAATGTGGGACTCCACCGCGTCGCCGGCGCCGCAGACCTCCAACTCGATGGGATGCCCGTTGGCGCCGCCCAGCTCGGCGTTGAAGTAGTCGACGTAGGCCTGGATCGCGGCGGTCACCTCTGGGAAGGCCATGAGCTCCTCCACCTGGGCGATCAACCCGATCTTCACGGGCTCCAGCGACTCGTCGGCCATCATGGAGTCGGTCTCTTCCATGGGTTCCTCGGCCGGCTCTTCCATGGGCTCCTCAGCGGGCTCTTCCATGGGCTCGTCGGCCGGTTCCTCCGCAGGCGCCGCCGGTGCGGGCTCAACCGCGGCGGGAGCGTCGTCTTCGTCGTCGCCGCAGGCCGCGGCAATCAGGGCGAAAGCAAGCAGCACTGCAGCCAGCATCCTCCAGCTGGACTTGGGACTCATGGTGTGTTCCTCCTTCGCGCCAGGGCACGCGTGTTGTTGGGAGACTTGATACCCGGATTGTAGATATGTTGGCAAGTCAGGGCCATTAGCGCTAGTTCTGTCTGCTCAACCGTGAGCAAGCCATAGATTCTGTGCCGAATCGGACTAGCAACCTGCGCTTCCTAGGATGACCAACAGCGACAGCCCGGAGCATCTCGGCGACCTCGCCTACGATCAGGCCACCATGGCGGACTTGGACGGCATCGACCGTGCCCTGATCGACGGTCTGGTGGCCGACGGCCGGGCCAGCTACGCCGCTCTGGCCCGGCGCATCGACATGTCGCAGGCCGCGGTGAAGGCCCGAGTCATACGACTCCTCGACAGCGGCGTCATCCACATTCTCGGACGCATCGACCCCCGAGCTCTCGGCTACGGCGAGTTCGCCTACTGCCTGATCGATGTGGAAGGCCCGGTCGCGCCGGTCGCCGAGCGGCTGGCGGGGATGGCCGAGGCCGCCTTCGTGCTGATCCTGGCCGGCGCCCGCGGGCTGTTCGTCGAGTTCCGCGCCAGCGACGCCCAGCATCTTGACGATGCCATCGAGCGAGCCCGGTCCGACCCTCAGGTACGGGGCATCGACGCCTCCTCTCTGGTGGCCTACGTGAAGCAGGACTGGTCGCAATCGGGCGGCAAGACCGAGGCCCACGACCACCGGCTCGGCGCCCGCCGGCGCAACGTCGACGCCACCGACATCAAGCTCCTCGAGCGGTTGGCCGCCAACGGACGGGCCACGTTCGCCGAGATGGCCGAGGCCGCGGGCATGTCCCACGCGGCCACCCGCGAGCGGGTGCTGGCCCTCATGGCCGCCGGCGT
Organism: Acidimicrobiia bacterium; assembly: GCA_022819505.1. Lineage (GTDB taxonomy): Bacteria > Actinomycetota > Acidimicrobiia > Acidimicrobiales > Aldehydirespiratoraceae > Aldehydirespirator. The sequence goes on from JAJEHD010000019.1 coordinate 246,040, forward strand.
GGTGACCGTACAGACCATCGTGAGTCCCGGAGTGCTCGGCGTCAAGGGCTACGCCGGACTCATGATCGATGTCGACGGACCGGCTGGACCGGTAGCCAAAACGATCGCGGCCATCACCGACATAACCCTGGTCGCGCTCGTGCTCGGGCGCTTCGATGTGCTTGCCGAGGCCAGCTACCGGGACGAGGCCCACCTGGCCGAACTGCTCGACCGCGTCCGCGCCGTGGACGGCGTGCGTCAAGTCGAGGCGTTCGTATACCTGGTGGAGGTCATGGAGTCCATGACCGCCGGCCTGACCTGAACGACACGATCGGAAGCGGCGGGCTAGGGCAGGACGCCGCCGTCTATCGGTATGAGGGTGCCGTTGATGTAGGACGCGGCCGGTGACGCCAGGAACACCACCAGTTGTGCCACCTCATCGGCGGTGCCCCATCGGCCCAACGGCACTTCCGAGACCAGCATCTCGCTGGCCTCGTCGTCGGTGACGCCGGCCAGGTCAGCAACCAGCCTGCGGTTGGCCACCGCCATCTGGGTGTCGATCGGACCGGGGCACACCCCCACGCAGCGGATCCCGTCGCCGCCGTGCTCCTTGGCGATGAGCTTGGTCATGGCGGTCAGACCGAACTTGGTGACGTTGTAGGCGCCGTACCCGGCATCGGACACCAGCCCCCCGATCGACACGTTGTTGACGATCACGCCCCGACCGGCCTCGATCATCGGGCCCAGCGCCAGCAGCGCCATCCGCCTCGACCCCATGACGTTCACCTGCCACGACAGGTTCCACTGCTCCTCGGTCTGGTCGACGAAGCGGCCCACCCCGGTCGTGGCCCCCGCGTTGTTGAACAGAATGGCGAGAGAACCCAGGTCCTGGAGCGTGCGCTCGACGACCGCCTCGGCCTGAGCCTGATCGGTGACGTCGAGCGGAGCCGCAAAGCTCCTGACTCCGTACTGGTCGCGCAGCTCCGCGGCCAGCGCCTCCAGCGCGGCCAGATCGTCGCCCAGACCGTGGGTGGGGTCCTGGCGCAGCTCGGGCCGGTCGCGGGCCAGGTCCGTGACCACCACGTCGGCCCCGGCCTCGGCCAGCCGCCGCGCCGTCGCCTCGCCCATTCCCCCGGCACGACCCGCGCCGGTGACCAGCGCCACCTGCCCGGCCAGCGCTCCCGTCACGGCACGGCCTCGCCCGCGGAGGGATCGGGCAGGTCCGCCGCTAGTCGGGCCATCACCTCATGGCTGTAGCCGAGGGGGATGCCGTCGTGACAGCCGACCAGCGAGCCGGTGAGGGACGCGCTGGCGTCGCTGACCAGGAAGTGGAACACCGGTGCCATCTCCGACGCCTTGCGGAACACGCCGTTGGCAGTCATGCGCCTGATCAACTCCAGGTCCGGTGCCGACTCCGCACCCATCTCGCTCTCCACGATGCCGGGCAGCACCGCGTTGACCCGGACCTGGCGCGGTCCCAGCTCCAGGGCCCACACCCGCACCAGGTGGTCGAGGGCGGCCTTGGACGCGGCGTAGGCGGCCATGCCCGGCACGGCCACGGAGCCGGCCGGCGAGCTGGTCACGATTACCGACCCGTGGTCGCGCACGAGGCCCACCCCGTGACGGAGCGCCCGCACCACTCCCAGGGTGTTTACGTCGATCACCCGCTCGAACACATCCATGTCGACGTCCTCGACCTCTCCGTGGTAGTCGTCGATACCGGCGTTGAGAATCAGCGCGTCGAGAGAGTCGAACCGCTCGGACATGGTCCCGAAAGCCCGCTCGACCGAGGCGTCGTCGGCCACATCCATCGACACGAAGGCGGCTCCGATGCCGTCGGCGATCGCGCTGCCCTCGGGCCGCCGGCCACAGATCACTACCTGGGCGCCGCACTCGACCAGGTGAGCGGCTACCGCCAGGCCGATTCCGGCGGTTCCGCCGGTGACCACCACCCGGCGGCCGCTCACGTCGAAGGCATCGGCTGTAGCCGTCCTGGCTGTGCTTGTCTCGGTCATGAACTCACCCTAGTCATTGAAACTCTTGCTGTCTGGGGGATGCAGATATGGAATCACAGGCGTACGACGTGATACACAAGCGTTTCCTACCTAGAGTGTCGCCGTTGGCGGCTCACAGAGGAGCATGACGATGCGGCAGATCCTGGACCCGGCGGGAGAGCTTGTAGGGCCGGTCCCTGATCTCGACGACGGCCAGCTGGTCGACATGCTCCGCCTGCTGCTTACCACCCGGATGGCCGACGAGAAGCTGCTCAACCTCCAGCGGCAGGGACGCATGCCGGCCTACTACCAGGTAAGCGGCCAGGAAGCCCACGTCGGGGCGGCTCTGGCACTGCGGGAGACCGACTGGCTTTTCTCCGCGTACCGCGAGCTGGGCATGTGGCTGGCCCGGGGTATGAGCCCCATCGCCACGCTCGGGCTGTGGATGGGCGTGCCCGACGATGATGATCTCTGGGACGTCAACCGCTACCGGGTGACCAGGCTCAACGCCACCATCGGAACCCACCTGCCCCACGCCGTGGGCTTCAGCTACGCCGAGCGCCTCCAGAAGCGCGACACCGTGGCCATGGTGGTGTTCGGCGACGGCGCCACCTCGGAGTCCGACTTCCACGCAGCCATGAACTTCGCCGGGGTGTGGAAGACCCCCACGGTGTTCCTGTGCCAGAACAACCAGGTGGCCCAGTCGACAACCATCGACAAGCAGACCGCGGCGGCCACCCTGGCCGCCAAGGCCGACGGCTACGGGTTCACCGGCGTGCGCGTCGACGGCATGGACCCGCTGGCCATGTACCAGACCGCCCGCGAGTCGGTCGAGCGGGCCGCGGCCGGGGAGGGCCCGACCCTCATCGAGATGCACACCTACCGGTTCGCACCCCACTCCACCTACGACGGAACCCCGGTGTACCGCACCACCGACGAGGAGGCCCGGTGGCGCGAGCAGGATCCCATCACCCGGATGAGGTCCTTCCTGGTGAACAAGGGACTGTGGGAGGCCGACCAGGAGGACGGCATGCGTGCCGGGATCTCAGCCGAGCTCGAATCCTTCGTCGACCGGCTGGAGGCCCGGGCTGGCGTGTCGCGCGATTACTCGCCCCGGCAGCTGTTCGCCCGAACGCCGGCCTCGCTGACCGAGCAGTTGCACCGTGAGCAGCACGACGCCGGCGAGCCGGCCGCCACGCTGGACCCCGAGGAGGTGTGGGCGGTCGAGCCGGAGGTGTCACCGACCGGCGAGACCCGCCGACTCGACATGACCGAGGCCCTCAAGCTGACGCTGCACTCGGCCTTCGAGCGTGACCCGTCGCTGGTGATCCTCGGCGAGGACGTAGGCGTGGAGGGGGGCGTGTTCCGCATCACCGAGGGCATGCACGAGCGCTTCGGCGAGGACCGGGTGATCGACACCCCCCTGTGCGAGACCGGCATCATGGGCACCGCGGTGGGGATGGCCATGGCCGGGCTGAGGCCGATCGCCGAGATCGAGTTCGCCGGCTTCGTCTACCCCGCCTTCGATCAGCTCATCGGGCATGTGGCCCGCATCCGGTGGCGCTACCGGGGCCATCTGACCGCGCCGGTTGTGGCCCGGCTGCCGGTGGGCACCAACCTCGACAACTTCGAGTTCCACACCGACTCGCCCGAGTCGTTCCTGACCCACGCGCCCGGCCTGGTGGTGGTGTACCCCTCCAACCCCTACGACGCCAAGGGCCTGATGGAGTCGGCCCTGGCCAGCGAGGACCCGGTGGTGTTCCTGGAGCCCATCTCGCTGTACCGCGGCCTCAAACAGGACGTGCCCACAGGTCCCTACCGGATCCCGTTCGGCCGAGCCAGCGTGCTGCGCGAGGGCACCGATGTGACGGTTGTTTCGTGGGGGCCGCCGGCGCGCGAGGCGCTGAAGGCGGCTGAGTCGCTGACCGCGGAGGGGGTGTCGGCCGAGGTGATCGACCTGCGGACCCTGTATCCATGGGATCGTGAGACCGTTTTGGACAGCGTGGACCGCACGGGACGGCTGGTGGTGGCCCATGAGGCCCACACCACCAGCGGGTTCGGCGCCGAGATCCTGGCCGCCGTCAGCGAGCACGGCCTCTACTCGCTGGAGGCGCCGCCGGTGAGGGTGGCCCACATGGACGTCTTCTGGGGTCCCACCCAGCTGGAGCGCTACTCGATGATCACCGCCGACCGCATCGCCGCCGGCATCCGCCGCGCCCTGGCCGGCTGACATGGCGAGCGTCTTCAAGCTCCCTTCGGTGGGCGACACCATGGTGGAGGGCGAGATCGTGGAATGGCTGGTAGCCGTCGGCGACACCGTGGACCTCGACCAGCCCATCTGCTCGGTCGAGACCGACAAGTCGGTGGTGGAGATGACCACCCCCTACCGGGGAACGGTGCTGGCCCTCGGAGGCGAGCCCGGCGACGTCATCGAAGTGGGCGAGACCCTCATCGTGGTCGGCGAGCCCGGCGAGGAGGTCCCCGCCGAGGACCAACCCGGCCCCGCTACGGCAGCCGCCGGTTCGGTTGCTGCTCCGCGTCCGGCGCCCGCGCCGGCTGCGGCCCAGCCGGCCGCCCCGGGCTCGGTCAAGGCCGTGCCCAAGGCCCGCAAGCTGGCCCGCGAGCTGGGCATCGACCTGGCCGCCGTATCCGGTACCGGATCGGGCGGCTCCATCACCGTCGCCGACGTGGAGGCCGCCGCCGCGGCGCAGGCGGCGGCAGACGGCGGCAGGCGGGAGCGGTTGTCGGCCATGCGCCGCTCCATCGCCCGCCACATGACCGAGTCGATGCAGGTCCCGCAGTTCACCTCGATGGTGGACGTGGACGCCAGCGGTCTGCTGGCGTCCCGAGCCGCCGCGTCTGCCGAGACCGGCTCGCGGGTGCCCCTCGATGCTCTCCTGGTGGCGCTGCTGGTCCCGGTACTGCGGGACCATCCCGTGATGAACGCCAGGCTGGACGGCGACGAGATCGAGTACTTCGAGCGCTACGACATCGGCGTCGCCGTCGACACCCCCGACGGGTTGATGGTGCCGGTGGTGCGGGGCGCCGATGCTCTCGCCATGCCTGAGCTGTCAGCGGAGATCCTGCGCCTGGCTGCCGCGGCCCGAGACCGCACGGTTGCCCCCAACGAGCTGGCCGGGGCCACCACCACCGTCAACAACGTGGGCTCGCTCGGGATGCTGGCCGGGACGCCCATGCTGCCGGTCGGAACCAGCATGATCGCCGCCTTCGGCATGGCCCGCCCGGTAGTGCGCCTGATCGACGGTGCCCCGGTCGAGGTGCCGACCATGACAGTGTCGGCCACGTTCGACCACCGCGTCATCGACGGCGGCGCCAGCGGCCGGTTCCTCGCCCAACTCAAGGAAGCCATCGAAAGGGCAGACCCCGCCCAGGCTGGCTGACCCCTCGCAGAAAGCTCAGGGTCTCAGGGAAAGGTAAGGGATTCCCCGGGTTGGGGAGGGTCGCGCCGGTCGTAGAGTCCCGCGTGAGACCTCCCCTCAGCGCCTAGGAGAAATCGTGACTTCCTCCCCTACCCAAGCACTGGCCGTCGCGGCCCAGGCGGTGGCCGCCTCCAAGATCTACGGCTCCGGAGACACCGAGGTACGGGCCCTCGACGCCATCGACGTGGGCTTCGAGCAGGGCCGCTTCACCGCCATCATGGGACCGTCGGGATCCGGCAAGTCCACCCTGATGCACTGCATGGCCGGCCTCGACAGCGTCACCTCCGGCCAAGTGATCATCGGCGACACCGACCTCACCACGCTGTCGGAGAAGGACCTCACCCTGCTGCGGCGCGACAACGTGGGCTTCGTCTTCCAGGCCTACAACCTGGTGCCCACCCTCACCGCCATCGAGAACATCACCCTGCCGATGGACCTCGCCGGCTCCAAGGGCGACACCGCCTGGGTCGACGAGGTGGTGGGCGCCACCGGGCTCACCGACCGGGTCAAGCACCGCCCCAACGAGCTGTCGGGCGGCCAGCAGCAGCGGGTGGCGGTGGCCCGGGCCCTGGCCGGCAAGCCCCAGATCATCTTCGCCGACGAGCCCACCGGCAACGTCGACTCCAATACCGCGGCCGAGATCCTCGGCTTCATGCGGAGCGCGGTCGACCAGATGGGCCAGACCATCGTCATGGTCACCCACGACCCGGTGGCCGCCTCTTACGCCGACCGGGTGGTGTTCCTGGTGGACGGCAAGATCGTGGACGAACTGGCTGACCCCACACCCCAGGGCATCCGGGACCACATGACCCAGCTCGGCGCCTGAGCCGGACACCTTCGGCCCGCCACCCGGCCCCACCCCTCAACACTCCGAAGAGGCTCCCGACATGCTTCGCCTGGCCCTGAAGTCGCTGCTCGCCCACAAGCTCCGCTTCGCGTTCACTGCGCTGGCGATCGTCCTGGGCGTGGCCTTCGTGGTGTCGGCGTTCGTGACGGCCGACTCGCTGCGCTCCACGTTCGACGACCTCGCTGCCGACATCAACACCGGCACCGACTTCACCGTGCGGGGGGCCCTGCCCTTCGGCGACATCACCCAGGCGAATCCCCCGCCGGTGGATGACAGCCTGCTCGACGACATCCGGGCCGTCGCGGGAGTGCAGTCGGCCGAGGGCGGGTTCTTCGTCGACGGTGTGATTCCCGTGGACGGATCCGGGGAGTCCCCGACCACGCTGGGAGGACCTAGAGCCGGCACCAACTGGACCGCGGACCCGACGCTGTCGCAGTACTTCCTGATCGACGGCGAATGGCCTCAAGGGCCCGCTCAGTTCGCCGTGGACGTCGTGACCTTCGCCGACTACGACTTCGAGCTGGGCCGCGACTACCAGGTGGTCACACCCATCGGGCCCCGCACCTTCACCCTCACCGGCACCATGCAGTTCGGCTTTCCCGAGAACGCCGGGATCGGCGCGGTGTTCTCGGTGTTCGACACCCCCACCGCCCAGCAGGTCCTCGGCCTGGAGGGCAAGTTCAACCAGATCGCGGTGCGGGCCGAGCCGGCGGCCGACATCCCGCAGGTGCAGGACCGGATCACAGCGGTGCTGCCGGCGGGAACGGAGGTCATCACGTCCGAGGAGGCTGCCGAAGAGTTCGGCGACGCTTTCGAGAGCTTCATCGGACCGTTCCAGACGATCCTGCTGGTGTTCGCCTTCATCGTGCTGTTCGTGAGCGCGTTCATCATCTCCAACACCTTCAACATCGTCCTTGGCCAGCGGGTGCGGGAGCTGTCGCTCCTGCGGGCGCTGGGAGCCACTCCCCGCCAGGTGCGCCGCACGGTGCTGATCGAGTCGCTGGTGATCGGCGCCACCGCCGCGGCAGCAGGCATCGGGCTCGGGATGCTCGGCGCGCTCGGGCTCGAGGCGCTGCTGTCCGCGTTCGGCGCGTCGCTGCCCGACGGACCTCTACCGCTGCGGGCGCGCACCGTGGCTTGGGCGTTCGCGGTGGGCGTCGGCTTCACGGTGGTGGCGTCGCTGGTGCCGGCCGCGAAGGCGTCGCGGATCTCGCCGGTGGCCGGGCTCGGCGAGCAGAGCGGCGACGACGGCGGGCACGGCCGCTTGTGGCGGGTGATCGCGGGCGCCGGTCTTGCCGCTGCGGGACTGATCCTGATCGGCCGGGGGCTGTTCGCCGACTTCGACTCCACCACCGCGCAGCTGTTGTCGCTGGGCATCGGGGCCGCGGTTGTGTTCGTGGCGGTGGCGGTGCTCAGCCCGCTCATAGCCGGGCCGACCGTGGCCGCCCTGGCCCGTCCCCTACCGTGGATCCTGCGCACGCCCGGCCGGCTGGCCCGCGACAACGCAGCCCGTAGCCCCCGGCGGACTGCGGCCACCGCGGTGGCCCTGACCATCGGCCTTGCCCTGGTGGCCATGGTGCTGGTGGTGGGCCAGTCCCTCAAGGACACCTTCAGCGAGAGCCTGAGCGACGCGGTGGCAGCCGACTATGTGATCAGCACCGACACGTTCTCCGGCGTGCCCGAGACTCTGGCCGCCGACCTGAGGAGCGCCGGAGCGGCTGCCGCGGTCCCGCTCGACGAGTACCCGGCGCAGGTCCTCAGTCCGGTCGCTCCGGGACGCATCGACGACGCCGAATTGACGGTCACCGACCTGGACGCCATCGACGAGGTGGCCAACCTGGGCGTGATCGACGGCAACCTCGACGGCCTCGATCCGATGTCGGCACTGCTGGTCGCCAGCGATACCGCCGACGACTGGGGCCTGGAGGTCGGGGATGAGGTCAGCGTCAACCTGACCAGCGGCGAGACGCTGGTCGTGACCGTCGGCGCGGTGTTCGCCCAGACCCGGCCGCCCTTCTGGGACGAGTGGATCATCGACGAGTCGCTTCACCGGCAGACGGCCGGCGCCGACCGGTTCGACCAGTGGGTGGCCGTCAACGTGGACGGCGACGATCCACAGGCGTCGCGGGCCCTGCTCGACGAGGTGCTCAGCGCGTACCCGCAGGCCACGCTGGAGGACCGCCAGGAGTTCCAGGCGTCCCTCGAGTCGAACCTCAACACCCTGCTGGCGCTGGTGAACGTGTTCCTGCTGTTCGCACTGGTGGTGGCCCTGGTCGGCATCGTGAACACCCTGACGTTGTCGGTGTTCGAGCGCACCCATGAGATCGGGCTGCTGAGGGCGGTGGGCATGACCCGGCGCCAGTTGCGCCGGTCGATCCGCTGGGAGGCCGCCGCCATCTCGCTCTACGGCGCCCTCGTCGGGGTGGTGCTGGGACTGGGTTTCGGGGTGGCCCTGTCGGTGGCGATCCCCGACGATGCCATTGACCGGGTCTCGGTCCCCAGCGGCCAGATCATCGGGCTCGTGGTGGTGGCCGTGGCTTTCGGGCTCCTGGCGGCGGTGTTCCCGTCATACCGGGCGGGCCGCTTGAACGTCCTAGAAGCGATCGCCGCGGACTGACGGCAGGCCCGGGAGTTCGACGATGTTCAAGCTCGCGCTCCGAAGCCTGATCGACAAGAAGCTCCGCTTCGCGCTCACCACTTTCGTTGTGGTGCTGGGCGTGATGTTCGTGGTGGGCTCGTTCACGCTTACTGACAGCCTGCGGTCCACGTTCGCGGGGCTTGCTCGGGACATCGCCCAGGGCGCCGACCTGACGGTACGGGCGGACCAGTCCTTCGGCGGCGACTTCGACCGGGCGACGGTGCCGGAGGCGGTGGGCGAGCAGGTGTTGGGCGTCGAGGGAGTGGACCGGATCCAGCCCGAACTCGGCGCCCTGAACGTGTTCATCGTCGACAGCGAGGGCAACCCGATCAGGCCTCCGGGCCCGCCGGCGCTTGGGTTCAACTTCAACCCGGGCACGTTCTTCATCACCGAAGGCAGGCAGCCCGGCGCGCCCGGCGAGTTCGCGGCCGACACGTCGACGGCGGCCAACAACGGGCTGCTCGTCGGCGAGACCTACGAGATCAGCGGACCCATCTCAGCCGAGCCCTTCGAGTTGGTCGGCGTGTTCAACTTCGGGTCCCCCGACTCCCATACCGGCCTGGGCCAGACCATGGCCGCCTTCGAGCTCGACGAGGCCCAGCGCTTCTTCGGCATGGAGGACGGCTACCAGGCGATCAGTGTGCTGGTGTCGACCGGCTCCGAGGTGTCTGACGTGCAGGCCCGGCTGGAAGCCGCACTGGGCGACGACTATCGCGTGATCACTCAGGAGGTCGACGCGGCCGAGCAGGAGGAGGACTTCAACCAGGTCGTCGACATCTTCAACACGATCCTGCTGGTGTTCGCGTTCATCGCGGTGTTCGTGGCCGCCTTCATCATCAACAACACGTTCCAGATCATCCTCGGCCAGCGGGTGCGCGAGATCGGGCTGTGGCGGGCCATCGGAGCGACACCGAGGCAGGTGAGCCGGTCGGTGATCACCGAGTCGGCCATCGTGGGCGTCGTCGCCACGATCATCGGGATCGGGCTCGGCCTCGTGCTGGCCCTGATGTTGCGGGCCATCCTCGAACTGATCGGATTCCCGCTCCCACCGGGTCCGCTGACGTTGCGGCCCCGCACCGTCGGGCTGGCGCTGCTTGTCGGGCTGGGCGTGACGATGATCTCGTCGATCGCGCCCGCGCTCAGAGCCCGCAAGATCTCCCCGGTGGCCGCTCTGGCCCACGACTTCCGGCTGGACGCCACAAGCTTGCGACGTCGCGTGATCGCGGGCGGGACGGTGTTCGCGGTCGGGGTGGTCGCGCTGGCCGCAGGCATGACCGCCGGGCTGGACACCACCCCTACCTTCGTTCTGCTGGGGATCGGGGCCGTGCTGGCCTTCGTCGGCATCAACACCGTGAGCCCGGCCTTCGCCCGGCCGGCTGCATCGGCGCTGGGCCGCCCGGTGAAATCGCTGTTCGGCATGCCGGGCCGCTTGGGCCGCGACAACGCCGCCCGGAACCCCCGGCGGACTGCCTCGACCGCCGGGGCGCTCCTGATCGGCCTCGCTCTGATGGGGCTGGCCGCGGTGGTAGGCGAGTCCGTCAAGAAGACGTTCGTCAACATCATCGAGAACGCCGTGGAGGCCGACTACTTCATCCGGTCGGCCGAGACCGGCTTCGGCCCCCCGCCCGGCTTCCCAGCCCGACTGGCCGACGAGATCGAGGCGCTGGACGAGATCGAGAGCGTGATGCGGATCCAGTTCGCCTTCGGCGGGCTGAGCGTCGACGGGGAGCCCCGAGACATCGTGGCCGCCGACATGGCCCTGGCCGACGACCACTTCGACGGCCAGGTGAGCTCGGGCGACATGGCCGCCGGCGATCCGCTCACCGCTCTGGCCCTGCACAGCGACTCGGCCGAGAGCTTGCGCGTCGGCGTGGGCGACACCGTCGAGGCCACCTTCCCCGACAACCAGACCGAGACCCTCACCGTGGTGGCCATATTCGAGGACGCCGCCATCTACGGCAACTGGCTGATCGACGGGGCTCTGTGGGACCGCCACTTCAACCGCAACGACCTGGCCTTCGCCAGCGCCCGCATCGCCGATCTCCCCGGCGCCGTCGGCGAGGCCGAGCAGGCCGCCTTGCAGGATCGCAGCCGGGCAGCCATCGAGGGTGTGCTCGACCGCTATCCCACCGTGATGGTCGAGAACCAGGCCGAGTTCCGCCAGACCCAGGAGTCCCAGCTCACTGCGTTGATAAGGGTGATCCAGGTGCTCATAGGCCTGTCGTTCGTCATCGCGCTGATCGGCATCATCAACACCTTGAGCCTGTCGGTGTTCGAGCGCATCCACGAGATCGGCCTGCTGCGCTCGGTGGGCATGACCCGAAAGCAGCTGCGGCGCTCGATCTACTGGGAGGCGCTGATCGTGGCCGTGTTCGGCGGGCTTCTTGGGGTGACGGTCGGCACCGTGTTCGGCGTGGCGACCACGCTGGCGCTGCCGGAGTCGTTCGTTCAGACGGTGGCCGTGCCGTGGCTGGACCTCGTGGTCTTCGTGTTGATCTCGGCGGTGGCGGGGCTGCTGGCCGCCATCCTCCCCGCAGTGCGGGCCGGTCGTATGAACATCCTCGACGCCATCGCCCACGAGTAGCCCCCAGCTCGCCGCAGGGTCTCGGTTCCGCCCAGCCTCTAGGAGTAGCGGTCGAACAGGGCGTCAAGCTGCTCGCAGATGTAGTCCATGTGCTCGGGGTCGAGGCCGTGGTGTATGGGCAGCAACAGCGAGTTGTCCATCATCCGGTCGCAGTTGGGGAGGCCCCCGGCCGGTGCCCGGTGCTCGATGGCCGCGAAGCCGGGCTGGCGCAGGATGTTGCCGGTCCACACCATCCGGGTCGGCACTCCCCGCCCGGCCAGGAACTCCTGGGCCTGGGCACGGGTGAACGGGGCGTCGGGGGTGATCTCGAAGCAGAACCGCATCCAGGTGGTGTCGGTCTCCGGCGTGGTGCGGCCCGGAGTCACGCCCGGCCGGTCCGCCATGAAGCCGTCCAGGCGGCGCCAGTTGGCCCGGCGGCGGGCGTTGAAGCCCTCGAGCTTGTCGAGCTGCACGAGCCCGTAGGCCGCGCTGAGCTCGTTGGGCTCGAAGTTGTAGCCGATGGAGTCAAACACGAACACCAGATCGTACGGCGTGCCGTCGGCCAACGCCGAGAAGCGGTCCTGCCGGCCCTTCCTCGACCCGTACAGGTACGACTCGCTGCGGCGTCCCCAGCGGCGCAGCGACAGGGCCCGGTCGTAGTCGTCGGGGTCGTCGATGCCGACCAGCCCGCCGGTGCCGCCCGCGGTCATGGCGTGGGAGCGGGCGAAGCTGGTGACGCCGATGTGGCTGCGCTCGCCAGTGCGGCGGCCCCGCTGGTAGCTGTCGAGCACATCGCAGGAGTCCTCCACCACGGTCAGCCCGTGGGCGTCGGCCAGCTCTCGCAGCCGGTCCCAGTCGGGGCAGTTGCCACACAGGTTGGGAGCCAGGATCGCCCTTGTGCGGGGACCGATCATGGCCTCCACCGCATCGGTGTCGATCTGGTAGGTGTCGGCAGTGACGTCGGCGAACACGGGCACGATCCCGGACTGGACCATGGGCGCGACGTCGGTGGAGAAGGTGAGCGGCGAGGTGATGATCTCGTCCCCGGGATCGAGGCCGAGCAGGTCGATGGCAATGCGCAGCGCGGAGGAGCCCGAGTTGACCATGAGCCCGAACCGCTTGGACAGCTTGGCCGCCACCCGCTCCTCCAGCGTCAGGGTCGCGTCGGCGATGTCGAGGGTCGGGTTGTCCCGCATGACTGCGGCAACCGCCTCGATCTCCCGCTCGTCGTGCACGGCCCCCGCAGGCGGCAGCTTCATGGTGGCCCTCCTCCCAACCCTGGATTCTCGAGGACACCGTCAGGCTAAGAGGCGGAGCGGGCCGGCCGTTCAGGCGCGATAGAGCATCCCTTTGTAGGCGGAGGTGAAGCCGGCGGACTCCAGGCGGGCCGCCCATGGCGTCTCCCGTACGGCGGTGCCGTCGACCTTGGCGATCTCCAGCTTGCGGAGCCGACCGTCCTTGACCAGGCCGATGATGGCATCGACCCAGGCGTCGCCGGACTCCGCGCCCGCGAAGGTGGTCAGCGATCGGCCGCCCCGCTCAAGGACGACCGAGGGCGTTCCGTCGACCAGCACGACATGGGCACCGGCGGTGCGGGCCGGACGACCGGGCGACTCGGGCCAGGCCAGCGCGGCCCCGTAGGGCTGGGCCGGGTCGGTGGCGGCCAGCACCACCGGAGCGCTGCCGGGCTCGGCTTCGCGGACCCCTCGCAGACGGTCGACCGCTCCGGGCAGGGCGAACTGGGCCGCGCCCAGCCCGGCCACGAAGTAGCCCCGGCGGGCCTCGCCCCGCTCCTCCAGCGCCTTGAGCACCGGATAGACCCCCGCGAACCCGCCGTCGATGCCCTCGCCCAAGGCGGTCTCCCGGGTGACCACCCCGTAGCGGTCGAGGAGCTGATGAGCCCGTGCCAGGGCTGACTCGGTGGGAGCCGGCTGGGGGCTGAGCAGCGGTTCCACCAGCGACCAGCGGCCCGCAGCCGACGACGGACCCGTAGCGCTGAGTCCTCCCAGCCGCAACCGGCCCCGGCGGGAGCGGCCCGGCCGGGAAGGCGAATGACGGCTGCGGCCGCGGGCCGGACCGGCGATGCGGGACCGCAGGGGGGCGAGGGAGTCGTTGGTGACCTCGCCGGCCCATACCAGGTCCCACAGCGCGGCCAGCACCGTCTCGGTGTCATACGGCAGGGATGCGGCCTGCGCTGCGGCCACCAGGTCGCCCCAGAACGACGCTCCCCGGTCGCGCAACCGGTTCCGCAGCGCGTCGTGCAGGGCTCCCTCGCATGGCTCGGAGGCCGGCACCAGCAACCCGGCCTGATCGCGGAACACCAGCCGCACCCGGCCGTCGGTGGCGCCCAGCGCGCCCGCGCCGACCCACACGATCTCGCCGGAGGTGCACAGTTGGTCTAGGTCGGCGGGCTTGTAGCCGATCATCCGGCAAGCCAGCACATCGGCCTCCAGCACCGACGCGGCCACCGGCGCCCCCTGCAGCTGCGCGACGACATCGGCTAGCGCGTCCACGCCCCGGCGGCGACCCCCGACGCCCTGCCAGTCGGGCAGGAACCTCCCCAGCGCCTCGGGCGGCACCGGCTCCACCTCCTGGCGCAGCGCGGCCAGGCAGCGGCGGCGGATGCGCCGCAAAACGTCGGCGTCGCAGTACTCGCGCTCGGCCCCGCCGGGCCGGAACTCGCCCATCAGCAGGCGACCCTCGGCCACCAGCGATGACAGCCGGGCCGCCGTCGGCTGCTCCCCGACCCCCAGCCACCGCGCCACGTCCCGCGCCAGGAACGGGCCGTGGCTGCGGGCATAGCGCACGCACAGATCGCCCAGAGGGTCGTGCACAGGCTCCGTGGCCGACGCCGGGAGCCCCACCGGCAGGGCTGCTCCGGCGGCGTCGCGCAGCCGGGCCGCGTCGGCGGCGTCGGCCACCACATCCCGCCCGGCCAGGCGGACCTCGATGGCACGGCGCTGCTCCGCCAGCGTGCGCACCCATCCCGCCACCCGCTCGGTGTCGGACGCCGCCGACGGGACGGACCGGGCCGCCAGCTCATCGAGTGTCAGCGGCCCGAGAACTCTGAGCAGGTCGTGGAGCTCATCGGAGTCCCGGGCCTGACCCCCGGCGACCAGGCGCTGCAGCTCCAGCTCGACGTCGGTGATCACCCCTGCGTCGAGCAGCTCTCGCAGCTCCTCGGCACCGAGCAGGTCGCGCAGCAGGTCCCGGTCGAGGGCCAGCGCCGCCGCCCGCCGCTCGGCAAGGGGGGCGTCGCCCTCGTACATGTACACCGCGATCCACGAGAACAGCAGCGACTGGGCGAACGGCGACGCCTGGGGGGTGTCCACCGCCACCATCCGGATGCGGCGGCTGCGCAGGTCGGCCATGAGCTCGACCAGCGCGGGCAGGTCGAACACGTCGTTGAGGCATTCCCGGGTGGTCTCCAGCAGGATCGGGAACGAGGGGAACTTGGCCGCCACCGACAGCAGGTCGGCGGCCCGCTGGCGCTGCTGCCACAGCGGTGTTCGCTGGTCGGGACGGCGCCGGGGCAGCAGCAGCGCCCGGGCGGCGCACTCCCGGAAGCGCGACGCGAACATCGACGTCTCCGGCAGCCGCGACACCACCAGTTCCTGGACCTCGTCGGGGTCGAACAGGAGGTCGTCCAGCGGGAGCTCGTCGATGGCCTCGGGCAGCCGCATGACGATCCCGTCGTCTCCCCACATCAGGTCCACGTCGACGCCCCACGCCTCTCGCAGGCGGGCCTGCAGCGCTACCCCCCAGGGGGCGTGGACCTGGGCGCCGAAGGGGGTGAGCACGCACACCCTCCAGTCGCCGATCTCGTCGCGGAAACGCTCCACCACCACGGTGCGGTCGTCGGGCACCGCCCCGGTGGCGGCCGACTGGTCCTCCAGGTAGGCGACGAGGTTGTCGGCGGCCGTGTCATCGAGGCCGCAGCGCTGCCGCAGCCGGTCCTTGGCCGCCCCGGTGCCATCGGAGCGCAGTTCCCGCACCAGGCTCCCCACGGCCCGACCGAGCTCCAGGGGGCGGCCGGGCCCGTCGCCGTGCCAGAACGGCATCTTGCCCAGCTCGCCGGGTGCGGGCGTCACCACCACCCGCTCGAAGGTGATGTCGACGATCCGCCAGGTGGTCGCGCCGAGCAGGAACGTCTCGCCGACGCGGCTCTCGTACACCATCTCCTCGTCGAGTTCGCCCACCCTGGTCCCGTCGGGCAGGAACACGCCGAACAGCCCCCGGTCGGGAATGGTGCCGGCGTTGGTGACGGCCAGGCGCTGGGCCCCGGCCCGACCCCGCAGCACGCCGTTGGCCCGGTCCCACACCACCCTGGGCCGCAGCTCGGAGAACTCCTCGGCCGGGTAGGTGCCCGACAGCAGTTCCAGCACGCTGTGAAGCACATCGTCGGACAGCTCGGCGAAGCCGGCGCTGCGCCGCAGCACTGCGGCCAGCCGGTCGACGGGCCAGTCGTCCATGGCGCACATGGCCACGATCTGCTGGGCGGCCACATCGATGGGGTTGCGCAGGTAGCGGGTGTGCTCGACGTCGCCCTGGTGCATGCGCTCCACCACCGCGGCCGCCTCGAGCAGGTCGGCCCGGTGCTTGGGGAAGATCCGACCCCGGCTGGGCTCGCCCACCCGGTGGCCGGCCCGGCCGATGCGCTGCAGGCCGGAGGCCACCGATCCCGGCGAGGCCACCTGCACCACCAGGTCGACCGCGCCCATGTCGATGCCGAGCTCGAGGGTGGAGGTGGCCACCAGGCCCCGCAGATCGCCCCGCTTGAGCTCGTCCTCGATCAGCAGGCGCCGCTGGCGGGACAGCGACCCGTGGTGGGTCTTGACGAGCTCGAACCCGTCGGCGGGCCCCGTTCCCACCTGCTCGTCGCTCAGCGGCACCGGCGGCGGTGCTCTCAGCAGGCTCTCGATCGACTCGCCCACTTGGATGGGACCGGCCCCATCGGCCTCCGCGGCCCCATCGGTCCCACCGGGGAATCTCGGGTGGGTTTCGTGTCGTATGGCCGCAGAACTCGACCCGAGATTCTGCGTCCCGGCGTCGCGGGCGCTCCCCGCGGTGCCGGCAGGGTCCTCGGCCCGTTGGTCCTCGCTCTCGAGATGCAGTTCGTTGAGCCGGGCGGCTAGGCGCTCGGCCAGCCGCCGGGCGTTGGCGAAGATCAGCGTGGACTGGTGGGACTGCACCAGCTCCAGCAGCCGGGGATGGATGGCGGGCCAGATGCTGCGCCGCATCGGTCCGGCCGCAGCCCCGGCCGAGGCCGGGGGCTCGACCGTCTCGCCCAGCGAGGCCATGTCGGCCACCGGGACCACCACCTCCACGTCGAGCTCCTTGCGCGCGCCGGAGTCCACCACGGTCACGGGCCGGGGCACCGGCGATCCGCCGCCTCCGCCGGCGAAGCCGCCCAGGAAGCGGGCGATCTCGTCGAGGGGGCGCTGGGTGGCGGACAGCGCGATGCGCTGGGGCGAGCGCTCGCACAGCTCCTCCAGCCGCTCCAGCGAGACCATCAGGTGGGTGCCGCGCTTGCTGGCGGCCACCGCGTGGATCTCGTCGATGATGACGTGCTGAACCCCGGTGAGGATCTGGCGGGCCTGGCTGGTGAGCATCAGGAACAGCGATTCGGGCGTGGTGATCAGGATGTTCGGGGGATGCCGCACCAGCCGCCGACGCTCGTCGGCCGACGTGTCGCCGGTGCGCAGGCCCACCGTGGGCTCGTGCACGTCCACCCCGAGGCGCTCGGCAGCCAGCCGGATGCCGTGCAGCGGGGCCCTCAGGTTCTTCTCCACGTCCACCGCCAGCGCCCGCAGTGGAGACACGTACAGCACTCTCGTGCCCTCGCCGGCCACCGCGGTGTCCTGGGACATGAGCCGGTCGATGGCCCACAGGAACGCGGCCAGCGTCTTGCCGGTGCCGGTGGGGGCGCACACCAGCGTGTGGTCGCCGGCCGCGATGGACGGCCAGCCCTCGGCCTGGGGCGCGGTCGGCGCCGCGAAGGCCGACGTGAACCAGGCCCGGGTCGGCTCGGAGAACGCAGCGAGCGGATCGGCCACCACGCCGCCACCGTACCGACCCCCTGCGACACCCGCCGCCCCTACAGTGAGTCCCATGACCCATCCTTTCCGTTTCGGCATCGAGTTGAAGCTGCCGCTGCCCGGCCTGACGTGGCCCCAGACGGCCAAGAAGGTCGAGGACCTCGGTTTCTCCAACCTGGTGATGCCCGACCACTTCGACGATCAGCTCGCGGTGGGACCGGGGCTGGCGGCCGCGGCCGCGGCCACTACCAACCTGCGTTTCAGCGCCTTCGTGTACGGCAACGACTACCGCCATCCGGTGATGACGGCCAAGGAGGTGGCCACCCTCGACGTGCTGTCGGGCGGGCGTATGGACCTCGGGCTCGGAGCGGGCTGGAAGCGGGTCGACTACGACGAGGCCGGGATGGACTACGACCCGCCGGGCGTGCGCGTCGACCGAATGGTCGAGTCCCTGCACATCATCCGGGCCCTCTTCGAGGACGGGCCGGTCACCTTCGAGGGCGAGCACTACACCATCCGCGGCCTCGAGGGCCTGCCCAAGCCGGTGCAGTCGCCGGTGCCGGTGGCCATCGGCGGGGGTGGGCGCCGGATGCTCAGACTGGCCGGCCGCCACGCCGACATCGTGGGCGTGAACGCCAACCTGCGCTCGGGCGAGATAGGCCTCGACGCCATGAACGACGTGCTCAGCGCCGACCGCTTCGACACCAAGCTCGAGTGGGTGCGGGAAGGGGCCGGCGACCGCTTCGACCAACTCGTGCTCAACGTGCTGATCGCGGCCTGGCAGATCACCGGGGGCGGTCGAGCCACCACCGAGGCCATGGAAGCCACTGCGAGCATGTTCGGCCAACCACCCGAGGTCTTGTCCGACGTTCCGCTGCTGCTGATCGGGTCGCCGGCCGAGATCGCCGACACCCTGCGGCAGCGGCGGGAGCGCTGGGGCTTCAGCTACATGGTGCTGGGCACGGCCAACGCCGACATCGAGGCCTTCGCCCCCGTGATCGCAGAACTCGACGGCGAATAGTCCCGCACCCGTCTATGGTGGAGACATGACCACGACGGAGGCGGCGCCCTACGAGTCGCCTGAATGGCATCCCGCTTTCGAGGAGTACTGCGAGACGATCTTCGAGTTGGCCGAGGACGACCTCGAGGTGATTCAGGCCCGCATCGCCGACCGGCTGGAGATCTCCCGTCCCGCGGTGTCGGAGATGATCCGGCGGATGCAGGCCGAGGGACTCGTCGAGGAGGGCAAGGGCACGATCGAGCTCACAGCCCGGGGATACTCGCTCGCCGAGACCGTGGTGCGGCGCCACCGGCTGGCCGAGTGCTTCCTCACCGAGATCCTGGGGCTGTCCTGGGCCGAGGCCCACCAGGAGGCCGGCAAGTGGGAGCACATCATCTCCCCCGCGGTGGAGAAGGCCATGATCCGGGTGCTGGAGGAGCCGACCACCTGCCCCCACGGCAACCCCATCCCCGGCTCCGCCTACGAGGCGCCCGAGATGGTGACGCTCGACAACCTCGAGGTGGGGCGGGGCTTCACGGTGCAGCGCATCCCCGAGGAGCTGGAGTTCCAGCCGGGGATGCTCGAGTTCCTCGAGCAGGCCAGGGTGACGCCCGGATCGATGGGCACGGTCACCGCCCGCTCCCCCGACGGCACCGTCACCCTCAACGTCGAGGGCGGGCCGGTGGGACTGAGCGACTACGCCACGTCACGCATCCTCGTCACCGCCGCTTCAGCCAGTTGACCCCAGCGCGCTCTCACCGATCTGCGCGGTCTCTCGGAGGCTGAGGGCGCCGGCCGCGCCCGCCTTGGGCGCGAGCCGCGGCCGTGTGGTACTTTGATGTGATCAAACTAGGAGTCTCGGCACAGGCTCCTGACAAGCGTGCCGAGACCAGCACCCAGGAGGGTCCATATGGCACCAAATCATCTCTCACGACGCAGATTCCTCGGGCGCACTGCCGCCGGAGCCGGGCTGCTCCTCGGCGGTGGTCGCATTCTCACTGCGTGCGGCGACGACGAGACGGCCGCGCCGGCGACCACCACGGCGGCACCCACCACCACCGCGGCACCCACCACGACTGCGGCACCCACCACGACTGCGGCCCCAGAACTCGCGGCAGCGAACTTCCAGTTGAGCTGGTTCGACTCCGTACAGTTCGGCGGCTCCTACATCGCCCACCAGAGGGGCTACTACGAGCGCTTCGGCCTCGATGTGAGTCTCGTGCCCGGCGGGCCTGGTGTGTCCCCGGACGCCGCGGTGGCCGCGGATCAGGCCCTGGTGGGCATCTCGGCTGCGAACTTCACGGGCCAGTCCGTAGCGGACGGCGCACCGTTCAAGATCGTGGGTGTGGCCATGCAGAAGAATCCGTTCGTGATCGCCTCGCTGTCCGACAACCCGATCAACGAGCCCAAGGATCTGGAGGGCACGAAGCTCGGCATGGCCTTCAACAACCAACTCGACCTCGAGTTGCTGTCGGAGCTCAACGACGTCGACATCAGCAAGATCGAGGTGATCACCAGCGACTACGACCCGGCGCCGCTGGTCAACGGCGAGGTTGACTCGCTGCTCTGCTGGCTCACGGATCTGCCGGTGGCCATGACGGTCCAGGGGATCGACAACACCACCATGCTCTTCGCCGATTTCGGCTACGCAGTGCACAGCCAGACCCTGATCTGCACCGAGGAGTCGCTGGCCAACCGGCGCGACCACGTGCTGGGGTTGCTCAAGGGCGACATCCTGGGCTGGCAGGAGTACCGGACCGACACCGATGCGGCCGCCCAGTTGACCGTCGACCTGTTCCCGGACGCCGGTTTCGACTTGGAGGCGCAGAAGCTGCAGGCGTCCGAGCAGTTGAAGATCATGTTCAGCGCAGACACCGACGAGCACGGGTTCCTGTGGTTCACCGACGAGTCCGTCCAGGACAACATCCGCACCCTGGCCGCGCTCGGCGTGGACGTGACTGCAGACCTGTGGGACCGATCCCTGCTTGAGGAGATCTACGCCGACGGCCCGGTCCTGTCGTGACGGAGCGCGATCACAGTCTCAGCCGTCGAGAGTGATGGCCCGGCGGGGAGCGCCGGTAGATGTCGTCGGGGTCGGACGCACGTTCGCCCTCGGTGGCGGCGAGGTAGAAGCCCTTCGCGGGTTTGAAATGCACGTCCCCGCAGGGGGCTTCAGCGCGCTGATCGGGCCGTCGGGGTGTGGCAAGTCCACCGCGCTGCGCCTGGTGGCCGGGCTGGACGCGCCGGACGAGGGGACCATCGACATGGACGGTGCCTCGCCCGACCAGATGCGACGGGGTCAGCGAATCGGCGTCGCCTTCCAAGACCCGTCCCTGCTGCCGTGGCGCACGGTGTCGACGAACATCCGGCTCGCGCTGGAGCTCGTCGGCCGGCGCCACGACACCGGATCCGTCGACGACTTGATCGAACTGGTCGGCCTGCAGGGATTCGAGAAGGCCCGGCCCGCGCAACTCTCGGGGGGCATGCGCCAGCGGGTCGCCATCGCTCGCTCATTGGTGACGGAGCCCGACCTCCTGCTGCTCGACGAGCCCTTCGGCGCCCTCGACGCCCTCACCCGCCAGCAGCTCAACGACGAACTCCAGCGCATCTGGACAGCCCGCGGGACCACCACCATCCTGGTGACCCACTCAATCCCCGAGGCGGTGTACGTCGCCGATGAGGTGCTGGTCATGTCGCCCCGACCGGGCAGGGTGGTGGCCCACCACGCCATCGATTTCGAACGGCCCCGAACCAGGGAGTTGCTGCTCGCCGACGAGTTCCATGCCAAGGTAGAGGCGGTCTCAGCCAGCCTGCACCGCTCCGAGGGGCAGGTCGTTCAACTCGAGGCAGACGACAGTTGATCGCGCCTGCCCGAGTTCGCAGCTCGGCCACGACCGGCCAGGCCGCCAGCGGGATGGACCGGGTGCCGCCGCGGGTGCTCAGCGCGGCCGTGGGGATCGCCGTGCTGGCGCTGTGGGAGCTGCTAGCCCGCACGGTGTACGCGGGATCGTACCGCCTGTCTCCGCCCACGCTGGTCGTGGTCGACTTCTTCGAGTACCGCGACCTCTATCTGCGCAACCTGTGGCACTCGACGAAGACCGCTGCCTGGGGTTTCCTGTGGGGGAATCTGGCGGCGATAGCCCTGGCGGGAGTGGCGTCAATCCTCCCGGTGCTGCGCCGCAGCATCGGGGCAATAGCTCTGACCGTCTTCTGCCTGCCCTTCATCGCAGTGGCTCCGATCCTGCGACTGATCACCGGCCCGGGCAACGGCACACCGATCACGCTGTCGGCGCTGGCCGTGTTCTTCACCACCTACGTGGCCGCCCTGCTCGGCTTCGACACCGCTCCGGGAAGCGCCCTCGACGTGGTCCGCTCCTTCGGCAGGGGCCGGTTGGCGGCCTTCCGCCGGGTCAGGCTCAGAGCATCGGTGCCAGCGATGATCGCCGGCTTGCAGATCGCGGCGCCGGCCGCATTCCTGGGAGCGGTGGTCGGCGAGTTCACCGGGGCGCGCAGCGGCCTGGGGATACTCACGGTCCGAGCTCTGGGCGCTCTCCACACCGAGCGGATCTGGGTAATCGCACTGCTGTCCACGATCGTGGCCACCGGCGGGTACATGGTGATCGGTGCGCTGGGCCGGTGGCTTTGTCCGTGGGCGCCCGCACTGGACGTGGGAGCCGTTCCGGCCGCACGCCAAGAGCCGGGCCTGCTCAACCGGATGGCCGCTCTACTGGCCCCGATCATCGTCGTGTTCGTCTTCTGGTACGCGTTCTTGTGGGTGTTCCAGATCAAGCCCTTCTTCGCCAAGACGCCCTTCGACGTGTGGGCGGAGCTGTTCACCAACGCGGACGCGGCCGAGACCCGATCGTCGGTCTTCGGCGCGCTGGGAACCACGCTGTGGACTACGTCGCTGGGCTACGTCGCGGGCCTGATCGGCGCGGTGGTGACCGCGGTCGTGTTCGTCCTCATCCCCTGGCTGGAGCGGGCGCTGATGCCGATCGCGGTGGCGCTGCGGTCGATCCCCATCATCGTCACCACGCCGGTGATAATCCTGTTCGTCGGGCGCGGCCTGCTGACAACGACGGCGATCGTGGCGGTCATGTCGTTCTTCCCGACCCTGGTCAACTGCTACGCGGCCATGAACCGGACCCCTGTGGGGATCCTCGACGTACTCAAGTCCTATGACGCCGGATCCGCAGCCCATGTGCGTAACGCCTACCTCCCGACCGCGGTGCCGGCCCTGCTTGCCTCGGCCCGGATCGCGGTGCCCACGTCGCTGCTGGGCGCCACCGTGGCCGAATGGCTGGCCACCGGCGACGGGATCGGCGCGGTGATGGTGATCGCCTTCACCCGCAACGACTACAACGTGCTGTGGGTGTCGGTGGCAGTGCTGACGCTAGTGGCGGTGATCGGCTACTGGCTGGTGGCCGCGTTCGAGCTCCGCACGCTCGAGCGGGTCGCTCCGGGAGCGTCACGATGACGGTGGCAGCCGCCCGGCCACCAGGCGGCCCGGGCGCCGAGATGCCGGCCGCTCAGGCCGCGGTGCTGGCCCGCTATGACGAGCTGGCCGCTCTGCTTGCCGGGATGGACGACCGCCCGGGGGCCGATCCCGGCCTCACCGCCGAGGCCGCGCCGGTGCTGTTGCACGAGGCGCGGCTGCTGGATGCCGGCCGTTTCGAGGATTGGCTGGAAGGCTGGACCAGCGACGCCGTGCTGTGGCTCCCGCTGTCGGCGCAGGCCCACCCCGGCACCGACCAGTCCCTGCTCCTGGACGACCGCCGCCGGCTGGCCGAGCGCGTCGACTGGCGCCGCGAGCCGTCGGCCTGGGGCCAGCACCCACCATCACGCACCACCCGAGTCGTCGGGAGCATCGAGGCCTGGGCCGCGGCCGACGGCCTCGTCGCCCGATCCAGTCTGCTCATCGACGAGTACCGGCACGGCCGCCACCAGGCGCTCGCCGGCTACCAGATCCACGAGCTGGTCGGCGACGGCCTTCGCCGGCGCACCAAGATCCTCGTCGTGCCCGCACTGGGCACCGGCGTCCGCAATCCGAGCTTCCTGCTGTGAGAGGGGGTATGCCGTGACCGCCGACTCCGGCACTGCGCCCGCCGACTTCGACTACCTGGTGCAGCCTCACCGGGTCCACCGTCGCATCTACACCGACCCGCAAATCTTCGAACTGGAGATGACCCGGGTGTTCGCGGCGTCATGGTGCTATGTGGGCCACGAGAGCGAGATCCCCGCGCCGGGAGACTTTCGAACCACAACCCTGGGCCTGCGGCCGGTGCTGATGACCCGGGGGCGCGACGGCGCGGTGAACGTGCTTCTCAACCGCTGCACGCACCGGGGGACGGTGCTGGCGGCCGAAGCCAGCGGCTGCGCCAAGCGTTTCGTGTGCCCCTACCACGGCTGGACCTTCGCTCCCGACGGGCAGTTGGTGGCCATCCCGTTCCCTGCCGACCACGCGGTTGAGGACCACTCCACGCTGTCGCTGGGGCGGCTGGCGACTGCCACTTACCGGGGCTTCGTGTTCGCCACGCTCAACGCCGAGCCCGAGCCGCTCGATTGCTGGCTGGGCGAGGCCCGAGAGGCCTTCGACGCAATCGTCGACCGCCATCCCGGCGGTGACATCGCGGTGATGGGCTCCCCCCATCTTCTGGAGTTCGTCGGCAACTGGAAGCTCTCATGGGACAACGCAGCCGACGGCCTGCACGCCACCTTCGCCCACGAGTCCTACAACACGCTGGGAGAGATGGTGGACACCGAGACGGTGCTGGCCCGCGACCCGGGGACCACGCCGATGGTGTCCAAGGCGCTGCGCAACGGCCACATGGTGGTGGACCAGCGGCCGGGAATCCCACAGGGGCCGTGGGCCACCATGCGAAGAGTCCCGTACCGGGAGCCGCTGGAGAACGCGCTGATCGACGCGGGCGACGAGAGCCTGCTCGACCTGGCCACCGGGAGCATGATCAACCTGTCGCTGTTCCCGAACCTGCTCTTCGTCGGCAACCAGCTGCTGGTCATCGAGCCGGTCGCCGTGGACCGGACCAGGCTCCAGCTGTGGCTCACCTCCGCGCCCGGTGCTCCGCCGGAGATCGACCTGCTGCGCCTGCGGGTGGACGAGGACTTCGTGAACTTCGGCACCCCCGACGACCTCGACATGTTCGAGCGGGTCCAGCGGGGCCTGTCGATCCCGGAGATGGAGTGGATCGACATGAGTCGCGGTCTGCCCGACAGCGCCGCTCCCGACGGGGACGCCACGATCTACGGCCCCATCACCTCCGAAGCGCCTCAGCGGCGCTACCTCGCCCACTACGCCAAGCTGATGACCACCCCCACGGCAACCCGTGCCCTCTAAGACCGGCCCCGCACCGGGCACCGAGCGCCGGGCGGCCTTCCTAGAGCGGGGAGCGGTGGTGGTCCCCGGCCTGCTGGACCTCGACTGGTGCGAGCGCCTCCAAGCCGCCATCGAGCGCTGCCAGGCCAGCCCCAGCCAGTTCTACGGGGTGCTGTCGCCGCCGGGGGAGCTCAAGGTGGACAGCGACCTGTTCCGCTGGTTCGACGACCCCGACATCGCCGAGGTGACCCACTCGTCGCCGCTGCCCGCGCTCGGGGCGGAGCTGTGCGGCGCCGACGCGGCCGTGCTGATCGAGGACCAGTGGTTCTGCTCGGAGCCTGGCGCGATCTCGCGCAGCCCCTGGCATCAGGACCACCCCTACTACAACCTTGACCGGCCCTTCGCCACTGTCTGGGTGACCCTCGACGACGTCGCCGCCGACGCCGCCCTTCGTGTGGTGGAGGGATCCCATGCCACCGGCATCACCTACGCCCCCATCGAGTTCTCGTCGTCGATCTCCACCATCGGCGGGGCCTCGGAACTGGAGCCGGTCCCCGACGTGGACACCGACCCAGAGAACTTCCCGGTCACCACCTGGGACCTGAAGGCCGGCGACGCGGTGGCCATCGACTCACGGATGCTGCACTCCACCGGCGTTCGCGAGGTGGCCGACCGGCCCTTCCGGCGGCTGTCGACCCGCTACGCCCATCCCGACACCCGCTACCTCGACCTGGGCGAGCAAGCGGCGGTGTTCTGGCGGATGCTCCCCCACGGCCTGAGCACCGGCGACCTGGTGGCCGGGGAGGTCTTTCCCCTGATCGAGCCCTGACCCTCGAACCGGGCCAGACCCGGCTCCGGGTGCTAGCCGGGGGCGGAGACGTGGACGAAGCGGGTGGTCTCGCTGCCCAGGTGGCGCCAGCGGTGACGGGTGGCCGTTGAGTAGATCATCGTGTCGCCCGCAGCCAGGCGGTGGGTGACGATGTGGCCGTCGCCGTCGTCGAGGTCGACAGCCAGCATCCCGCAGGTGACGTGGATCATCTCCCGGCCCTCCGACGAGAAGAAGCCGCCCAGCCGCGAGCCGGGCTCGACCACGTACTCGGCTGCGCTGAAGGGTTCCTCGAGACCGGTGAGCTGGCGGCGGAACGCGGTCTGGAGCGCGTCGGTGATGTCGTAGCGCTGGCCCTCATCGCGTCCGGTGACCACGACGTCGGCCGACACCGGGCCAGCCAGCAGCCGCTCGGGGGTGGTCTCGAGCACGCTGGCGATGGCGAACAGCGAGGTCAGGCTGGGGGCGGCGAAGCTGGTCTCCACTTGGCTGAGGAACGGAACCGACAAGCCGGCCTGGTCGGCGACCTGGCTCAGCGTCAGGCCGAGCTGGTTGCGGCGGCTGCGTACCGCCTGGCCCAGCTCCTCCAGGGCGCGGGTGCTGTGGTCACGGCGGGGCTGGGGTTGGGCGGTGGCGGCCATCGGTCGGGAGGCTAGCTGGCGCGCTTCGGCCGGCCGGTCAGCCGTCGGACGGTCCGGCGCCGGCCGCGGTGCGGCCCGACTCGTGCTCGGGGAACAGCTCGGCGTAGGTGTCGCCCTCCTGGTAGGGGTGGGCGGCCAGCTTCTCCTCGTCGACATCCACTCCCAGGCCGGGACCGGTGGGGGCGGTGATGTGCCCGCCGCCCAGGTCGGTGAGGGCCAGGCCGGGGTTGTGGCCGATGTCGGTGATCATCGGCTGGTGGGGGTCGATGTCGTACTCGCACAGCCGCACGCGGGATGCAGTCGCCCAGTGCAGGTTGGCGGCCAGCCCCACCACCGTGGGCCCCCCGACGTGGGGGATGACCTCGATAGAGGACCGGGCCGCGATGCCGGCGATCTCCAGGCAGTTGAGGATCCCGCCGGTGAGGGTGGCGTCGGGCTCGAAGACCCGGGCCGCGTCCCGCCGGGCCAGCTCGGCGTACATGCGGGGCGAGTAGACCCGCTCCCCCACCGCCACCCGGATCGGCGAGTTGTGCTGGAGCCGCTCCAGGCCCTCGACCTGGTACTGGGGCACCGGCTCCTCGAAGAAGTGGATGCGGTATGGGGCGATCCGCCGGCACAGCTCTATGGCCGAGTCCGGGTCGTGGAACCAGTAAGAGTCGACTCCCATCAGCTTGCCGGCGCCGATGTGCTCCCGGACGGTCGCCACTGCCTCCTCGTCGCCGTCGATGGTGCGTCCCAGTCGCACCTTCACGCCCGCGAAGCCCAGGTCCATGCACTGGTCGAAGTAGTGGGCGTGCCACTGGGCGGTCTCCTCGAACATGGTGGTGCCGGTGCCGTACAGCGGGATCTCATAGGCGCTGCCCCCCAGCAGCTGGTGCACGGGGGCGCCGAGGGTCTTGCCGAGGATGTCCCACAGGGCCACCTCGATCGCGCCGATGGTCTGGCTGGTGAGGCCCTCCCAGCCGAGGTAGCCGTCGAGGGCCACCTGGAGGTCGGCGATGCGGTCCCTGATGGCCAGCGGGTCCCGCCCCTCCAGGTGCCGCGAGCACACGTCGTCCACCGCGGCCCGAAAGACCGTCGGGTACGAGTGGCCCCAGTTGGTGGACGACTCGCCCCAGCCGACCGTGCCGTCGTCGGTCTCGATCCGCACCAGCGCGAAGCTGCGCTCCATGTCGGGGTCGATCTTGCGGTAGCCGGCCAGCACCGCCCGCACGTTCTCGATTCTCATCCCGGTCGCTCCCTCATGCTTGCAGCTCCATCCCCTGCAGCTCACGCCACAGCTCGTCGGGCACCGGCGCGCCCAGCGCGTCGAGATTCTCGTCCACCTCCGCCGGCGCGGCCATCCCGACCACCACCGCGGTGACGTTCGGGTTGGTGAGCGGGAAGTTCACCGCCGCGGCCCGCAGCGACACGCCATGACGCCGGCAGGTGTCGTCGATGGCCGCGGCCCGAGCGAGGGTCTCGTCCGAAGCGGGGCCGTAGTCGTACCAGGAGCCGGATCGGGGCCGGGCCAGCACCCCGCTGTTGAACACTCCCGCCGCCAGGTACGCCACGCCCCGCCGGGCGCAGGCGTCGATCAACTCGGCCGCCGAACGGTCGAGCATCGTGTAGCGGCCGGCCACCAGCATGCAATCCAGGTCGGCCCGCTCGAGGAAGACGGCTGCGGTGGCGACGGAGTTGGTGCCCAGCGACACCGCTCCGATCATGCCCTGGTCACGCAAATCCACCAGCGCCGGGTAGGTGCCCTCCAGGGCTTCATGAATGTGGTCGTCGGGGTCGTGGATGTGCACGATGTCGACCCGGTCCACGCCGAGACGCTCGAGGCTCGACTCCAGGGACCGGCGGGCCGCGTCGTAGCCGAAGTCGAAGCGGACGTCGACGGAGCCGTCGGGCTCTCGTGTCAGCAGGCGGCCGGCCTTGGTGGCGATGACCGGACGGGGGAGCTCCGGAGCGGCCGCCAGAGCCCGGCCCAGACGGCGCTCGGCCTCGCCCAGTCCATAGAAGGGCGCGGTGTCGAAGAACCCGACGCCTCGCTCGAGGGCCCGGGCCGCGGTCCTGACCGCAGTCTCGGCATCGTTGCCCCAGAAGATCGTGGCCAGAGGAGCGGTCCCCATCGCCAGGCGTCGTACCTGGAGGCCGGTCCGTCCCAGAGGTGTCTTGTCCAGAGGATCCTGCATGGAGCGTGTTTGATCGTATCAAAGTCTTGTGATTGTCTTCATTGCGTGACACGGGCCAAGCCCACCGTCGCCGAGCTCATCGCCGGCAAGGGGAAGCGCCAGCTGACCGACATCTTCGTGCTGTCCCTGGACGAGGTCCGGGCAGCGGAGGAGGCCGGCCTCGACATGATGTGCCTGCCCGACGAGATGATGAGCCGCGAGGTCCGGGAGACCGCCCCCACCACCTTCATCATCGCCGCGCTGGCCTACGGGGTCCATGCCACCACCGACGAGTACCTGCGCGTGGGCATGGCCATGTACCGCCATGGCGCCGACGCGGTCTACTGCGCCGCGGGACTCGACACCGTGGCCCGGCTGGCGGCCGAAGGGTTGGCGGTGGTGGGCCACATCGGTTTCATCCCCACCCACCGGACCTGGTACGGCGGGTACCGGGCGGTCGGCAAGACGGCCGAGAGCGCGCTCAGGGTGTGGCGCCAGGCCCGGGCGCTGGAGGAGGCCGGTGCCTTCGCGGCCGAGATCGAGCTCGTGCCCGAGCCGGTGGCGGCCGCCATCTCCGAACGGAGCTCGCTGTTCCTTATCTCGATGGGGTCGGGGGCCGGCTGCGACGCCCAGTACCTGTTCAGCATGGACATCCTCGGCACCAACACCGGCCACTACCCCCGCCACTCCAAGAAGTACC
Organism: Acidimicrobiia bacterium; assembly: GCA_022819505.1. Classification (GTDB taxonomy): domain Bacteria; phylum Actinomycetota; class Acidimicrobiia; order Acidimicrobiales; family Aldehydirespiratoraceae; genus Aldehydirespirator. The sequence continues at coordinate 275,196 of JAJEHD010000019.1, forward strand.
GAGACTTCCTTGGCGAGTACCAGCGCCTCCACGCTGAGCGGGTAGCCGCCTACGGCGAGTACCGGGCCGACGTGGAGTCCGGCGTCTACCCTGCCGCCGAGCACAAGCTTCAGATCGACAGCGCCGAGTTGGAGGTGTTCCTCCATGGGCTCGACGCTGCTGCCAACGAAGACCCGCGACCCCAAGGAGCCGTGCCATGGATGGACATGACCAGACCGCCGAGGTGACCGGCGGCGCGACAGCCGCCGAGCCGGTGTCACTGCTGGTCGAGGGAACGGTGGTGACCATGGACCCCGACCGGCGGGTCATCAGCGACGGCGCGGTGGCCGTCGCCGGAGACCGGATCGCAGCAGTGGGCAAGGCCGCCGAGCTGCGGTCCCGGCACCCCGACGCCCGCCGCATCGGCGGTGCACGGCGCTACGTCATCCCCGGGCTGATCGACTGCCACAACCACATCGCCCAGGCCCTCTGCCGGGAGAGCACGGTGGAGGACTTCCCCAACATCTACCGCATCTACATCCCGGCCGAGGACATCCAGGACACCGACGATGTGCGGGTCAGCGCCCAGGTGGCCTTCGCCCAGCTCCTCAGGGCCGGCGTCACCACCATGACCGAGACCACCTGCACGGTGGCCCACGAGGAGCCCATCGCCGAGACCGCGATGGAGACCGGCATCCGCTGCGCGCTGGCCCGGGGTATGTGGGACCGGGAGTCCCGTCTGGCCGGCAACTACGAGCAGATCACCGAGAAGTCGTGGTACCGCGACGACCCGGCCATGCTCGCCGAGGACCTGGCCTACACCGAGGAGTTCTTCAAGAAGTGGTTCGAGCGGGGCGAGGGACGGCTGAGGCCCTGGGTGCACAACCTGGGCGTGCCGTCGTGCTCGGACGAGCGCTACCTGGCCACCGACGAGTTGGTCCAGCAGTGGGGCACCGGGGTCATGACCCACATCAACCGCGACCGCGAGGAGATCGAGCTGAGCGTGTCGCTGTTCGGGCACCGGCCCCTGGAGCACCTCGCCTCCATCGGTGCGCTGACCGAGCGGCTGGTGGCCATCCACGCCATGCTCACCACCGACCGCGAGATCGAGCTGATGGCCGAAGCCGGAGCCAAGCTGGCCCACGCGCCGGTGGTGTGCACCGACATCATGTCGGCCGTCACCCGGGTGCCGCTGATGCGGGGCCGGGGCATCACCGTCGGGCTGGGCTGCGACACCATCATCAACGACCTGCTGAAGCTGATGCGGATCGCCCACATCATGCACAACCAGGCAGCCATGCCGCTGTTCGACCCCTACGGGTTCTCCTGCAACGACGCCTTCGAGATGGGCACCATCGACGCCGCCCGGCTGCTGATGTGGGACGACGAGATCGGATCGCTGGAGGAGGGCAAGGCCGCCGACATCTGTGTCATCAACGCCAACAACGTGCGGCTGACGCCTTCCACGGACCCGGTGGCCACCCTGGTGCGCTACGGGGTGGGCACCGACGCCGAGTCGACGATCGTGGCCGGCCGGCTCGTGATGCACGAGGGCCAACTGCTGACCATCGACGAGGAGGCGCTCCTTGTTGAGGCCGAAGCGCTGGGGGCCCGCATGATCGCCGAGATGGCGCCCCGCCGGTACGTGCAGCTCGGCACCAACGTCGACTACCTGTGATGAGCGAGCATCCGCGGCGCACCTTGCGAAATCTGTGTGGGTATTCCACCCATATGACGACTTTCTCTACAGATTTGGTGATGCGCCAATGAGTACCGCGGAACTCCTAGTGCGGGGGGCCACCATCCTCGACGCCGGCGGCCCGCTGCGGGTGGCTGACATCAGGACCGAGGACGGCACCATCACCGAGGTCGGCCCGGGCCTTCGCCCGGGATCGGCGCGGGTGATCGAGGCCGAGCAGATGGTGGCCATGCCGGGCCTGATCAACGCCCACACCCACTCGGCCCAGAACCTCGACCGGGGAACCACCCCGAACCTGCCCCTTGACCTGTGGCTGATGTGGGCTGTGTTCGGGAAGCCCGCCATCACGGCGGAGGACCGTTACACGCTGGCCATGGCCGGGGCGCTGGAGATGCTCGAGTCGGGCTGCACCGCCGTGCTCGACCACGGCTGGGTGGCGCCGTGGGACTTCGAGGACTACTCCGAGGCCATCATGAGCGCCTACGCCGACGCCGGGATGCGGGTCGGGCTGGCCCCCATGATCGGCGACCTCGACATCTTCGACACGATGTCGTTCGCGGGGGCTTCGGGGCCCAGGCCCGAACCGCTCGGCGACCCGTTCGAGGCGGAGGGGCTGCTGGAGTCGATGGCGAGGTTCTTCGATCGCTGGCAGGGCGCCCACTCCCGGCTCACCCCGATGGTCGGTCCGTCGGCGCCGCAGCGCTGCAGCCACGAGCTGATGGAGGGCCTGGCCCGCCTGGCCGGCGCGCGTGGCGCGGGGTTCCACACCCACGTGCTGGAGACCAGGACCCAGATCGGTGCCAACCTCGAGCGCTACGGGCGATCCAGCGTCTCGTACCTTGAGGATCTAGGGATGCTGAGGCCGGGCTCCAGCCTGGCCCACTGCGTGTGGATGGACCCCGACGAGTTCTCCACGGTGCGCCGCTGCGGGGCCACCATCGTGCACAACCCGGTGTCGAACCTCCGGTGCGGGTCCGGCATCCTGCCGGTGGCAGACCTGCTCGAGGGCGGGGTCAGCGTGGCCCTGGGCGCGGACGGAGCGGCCTCCAACGACAACCAGAACATGTTCGAGGCCATGAAGTTCGCCACGCTGTTGCAGACGCTGCACGGATCGCACGTGCGCTGGCCGCAGGCCCCCGCGATCTGGAGGATGTGCCTGCAGGGCGGCGCGGCTGCGCTGGGCCAGCCGCTGGGCTCGCTGCAACCAGGGAGCGCGGCCGACATCGTGCTGCTCGACACCGAGCGCCATATGCCGGTGAACGCTGAGGGCCTGGCCACGAGTCTGGTGCTGGCCGAGCACGGAGAGTCGGTGCACACCGTGATCGTCGATGGTGAGGTGATGGTCTCCGAGGGTCGATCGACCCGCGTCGACAAGAGCACCATGGCGGAGCGGTCCCGCGCCCTGCAGCGGCGCTTCCACGAGGCGCTGCCCGAGCGCCAGGCCTTCTATGACCGCTACGTGGACGTGCTGACCGAGATTCACGACTACGAGATGGCCCGGCCGGCCCCGGTTGAGCGGCTGGCCCGGATCACGCCCGCCTTCGGGGCCGCCGGCTAGAGAGGGCAAAGGGGGAATCATGAACGCCGACCCGTCCTGGAGCACAACCTGGATCGACAACGAGCACCCGGCCCTGCGGCGCTGCTGGCATCCGGTGGCCCGCAGCGCCGATGTGGGCGACGACGGGCCGGTGGCGGTCGACCTGCTGGGCGAGCGCTGGTGCCTGGTGCGGCTGGGGGGCCGGCTCACCGCGCTGCGGGACCCGTGCCCGCACCGCTACTCGCCGCTGAGCGCGGGAACCATCGTGGGCGACACCCTGCGCTGCGCCTACCACGGCTTCCGGTTCGCGGCCGACGGCACCTGCGTGGAGATCCCAGCAGTTGACCCCGAACTGCCGATCCCGGCGCGGGCCTGCGCCACCGCGGCCGCCGGCGTGGCCGAGTCACTGGATCTGGTGTGGCTGGCGCCTGAGGATCCGATCGCCCCGCTGCCGGAGGTGCCCGAGCACCACGACCCCGACTTCGTCACCTGCCCCCTGCCGCCGCTGGACTGGAACGCCGGAGCGGCCCAGATGGCCGACAACTTCCTGGACCTGGGTCATCTCCCGTTCGTGCACCTGGCCACCTTCGGCGACGAGGACGACAAGCTGGTGCGGGACTACAAGATGGAACGCGACGGCTGGCGCTTCACGGCCCACCACCGCCACTTCACCAAGTCGCTGGCCGAATCGTCGGGATCCAAGGGCGACTACAAGGTGGTGGAACGGGAGCTGCTCTTCGTGTTCACCGCTCCCCACCACGTGTACCTGCGCATCGGCTATCCGGAGGAGAACGTGGTGCTGACCATCAGCTTCTGCCACCAGCCCGTGAACGCCACCACCACCCGGCTGTACTGCACCGACTACCGCACCGACATCGAAGACGAGCCCGACGCCATCGAGGAGGCGGTGGGCTTCCAACTGGAGGTGGCCGACGAGGACCAGGAACTCCTGCAGCGCATCGGCACCAAGGCCGTGCCGCTGGTGCCGGCGCTGGAGTACCACTCCAAGGCCGACCGCATCACCCTGGAGATGCGCCGGATGCTCGCCGACCTGGTAGCCGAGGCCGCCGCGGAGGCCTCGAGCTAGGAGGCGCGGGGGAAGGCCACGGTGCGCACGCCGCTGTGGCAGACGTCGACACCCGCGCCGATCCCGAACCGCGGAGACCCGGTGGCCCGGCAGCGCAGCACGGCGCCGCTGGTCCCGCGCACGTAGTACAGCGTGTCGTGGCCGAAGAACTCGATGTGGTCGACCGTGCCTGAGCTGCCCTCGGTCAACGCGAGCTCCTCGGGCCGCAGCAGCACGTCCACCTCGCCGTGGAGGGGGGACTGGAGCTTCATGGGCCCCAGGGCGGTGTAGGCGATGTCCCCGTCGGCGTTGCCGGACACGGTGTCGGCCTCGCCCACGAAGCCGGCCAGCCAGCGATCCGCGGGCCGCTCATACAGCACAGCCGGTGCGGCTTGCTGAATCACCTCGCCGTCGCGCATGACGGCTACCTCGTCGCCGAGCACGAAGGCCTCGTCCTGGTCGTGGGTCACGAACACGCAGGTGACCTCCAGCTCCCGAAGCAACCCGGCCACCTCTGCCCTGACCTCCACTCTCAGGGTGGTGTCGAGGCTGGAGAAGGGCTCGTCCAGCAGCAGCACCGTAGGCTGCGGCGCCAGCGCCCGGGCCAATGCCACCCGCTGCTGCTGCCCGCCCGAGAGAGAGCCGGGCAACCGGTCGGCCAGTTCACCGATACCGACCAGGTCGAGGAGATCATGCACCCGGCTCGAGGCTGGCCGGGGCAGCACCCGGCTGCGGGGCCGCTCCGGGCGGGGCAGGCCGAAGGCCACGTTGGCGGCCACGGTGAGGTGCGGGAACAGCGACCAGTCCTGGAACACCATGCCCACGCCCCGCTTGTCGGCGGCCACATGAGTCCTCGCGCCCGCGCCACTGCGGCGCGCCGCGGCGGCCGCCGATGTGCCGTTCCGGCGAGCTGCAGGCCCGTCCACAAGCTTGCCCCCGAGAAAGACCTGGCCGGAGTCGAGCCGCTGAAGCCCGGCCAAGACCCTCAGCAGCGTCGTCTTGCCGCATCCGCTCGGACCGAGGAGCGCCAGCGTGCGGCCTGCCTCGGCGGTGATGGTGGCACTGCGGAGGACCGGCGATCCCCCGAGGGCAACGCTGACTCCGTCTGCGACGATCCAGCGGCCTCGTCGCAGCCCCGCTTCCGCGGGCACTGCCTTTGAGGATCGGACCGCTGGGGCGACCGGCGCCGCAGCGCTATCAAGCATGCCTTATACCTTAACGCCGGTAATCCTCACGGTGTCAACCCTAGCCGTCCTGACTGCGACGGCTCAGGCCGCCGCGTAGGGCTCGGCCAGAACATCGGGCAGGGACTCGGCGTGCACGACCGTCACCCGCTTGGTCGCCCTGGTGAGGGCCACGTACAGCGAGCGCACACCCTGGCACTCCTCGGCCACTATGCGGGCCGGCTCGACCACCACCGCCGCGTCGACCTCTAGGCCCTTCACCAGGCGCACCGGCACCAGCGTCACCTGCTGCTCGAGACCGGCACGGCCCGGGCCGCCGAACACCACCGAACGCTCCTTCAGGTCCGTCCGGAGTCCCTCGTGGAGCGAGTCGGGCACGATCACGGCCACGTTGCCCTCGCCCACCTCGGCCCGCTCCTGGGCGATGACCGCCGCCAGCGTCTCCCCCAGCGAGACCGCCGGACCGTCGGAGCCGTTCTGGTCGGCTGCGCTGCCGCACGACACCACGCGGGGCTCGTCGCCGACGGTGCGCACCGTCCGGGGAGGCACTGCGCCGGGCGCGGCGTGAGGCAGCACCCGGTTGGCCAGTTCCATGGCCGGCGCCGGGATCCGGTAGCCCAGCGTGAGCTCGACCCGCCGCGGCGGGCGCCGGTCGGGCAGGCCCTCCAGCACCGACTCCCAGTCCTCGTGGGCCCATGATCCGGTGGCCTGCGCGATGTCGCCCACCACCGACATCGAGCCGTTGAGGCTGCGCCGGGCGATCATGCGAAGCTCCATCGGGGACAGGTCCTGAGCCTCGTCCACCACGATGTGGCCATAGGTCAGCACCGCGTCCTCGTCGCGGTGCCCGGGACGGTACCCCAGCAGCGCCCTCGCCTCGTCCAGCACGGGCACATCCTGGAAGGACCACGTCACCTCGGATGCGTGCCCGGGCCGGGGCCGGTGCAGCAGGTCGATCTCGTCGTCGTCGAGCCGTCCCGCGCCGGCCGAGCGCAGCAGGGCCCTCGACCCGTACAGATCGTTCACCAGATGGGCCGGCGTCAGCACCGGCCACATCCACTCGAGCGCCTCCCGTACCTCGATCACATCCGAGAGGCGCTCCCGGACCTCGGCCGGATCGGCGGCACGCCGGCTGCTGGCGGCCAGGGCCGCGTAGAACGCCTCCTCCACGAGCCTGCGGCCGGCGTTGTGCTTGCGGATCCTGCGGGAGACGTCGTCGACGATCCCGGCGGACTGCTCCACGGTGATGCGCAGCCGCTGCAACTCGAAGCCCACGACCAGGTCCCGGCGTAGCGGGCGGCGGCGGTCGCGCACCGCTCGTCGCAGCACGCTAGCCATGCGAGTGTCGCCCTTGACCCGCCCGACGGTCTCGTCGTCGAGGCCCGCGACCCGCACCGCCGGGCTGAGCAGGTCGGCGAGCACGGCCTGCTCCACACCCGCCTCGCCCAGGGAGGGCAGCACCTGCTCGATGTAGGCGAGGAAGAGCCGGTTCGGCCCCACCACCAGCACTCCCTGGCTCTCCAGGGGGAACCGGTGCGTGTAGAGGAGATAGGCGGCCCGGTGGAGGGCCACGACCGTCTTGCCGGTCCCGGGCCCGCCCTGCACGACCAGCACGCCGGGCAGCTCGGAGCGGATCACCCGGTCCTGCTCGCCCTGGATGGTGGCCACCACGTCCTTGAGGCGGCCGGTTCGAGCCTCCTCCAGCGAAGCGATCAGAGCACCTGAGACCGGCGGGCCGTCACCCGAGCCGTCTGCCGGCGCAGCCGCACCGTCGGTGGAGCCGTCGACGTCCCGGTCGGCGATGTCGAGGCCGATGGCGGCCTTGTCACCGAAGAACTCGTCCTCGATTCCCAGCAGGGTGCTCCCCCTGGACGCGAAGTGCCGCCGGCGCTCCAGGCCGAGCGGCTCCCGCCCGGTAGCCCGGTAGAAGGGCTCGGCCACCGGCGCCCGCCAGTCCACCACGATCGGGTCGTGGTCGGCGTCCCACAGCCCGACGCGCCCGATGTAGAACCGCTCCCCCGTGGCGGCCGGATCGATGCGGCCGAACACCAGCGACCGATCGCCGATGTCGAGCCGGGTCAGCCGGGCCAGGGCCGCCTCGAGCATGGCCTCGCGCTCGAACCGGGCCTGGGTGGTGCCGCCCCGACCGGTGCGGAAGACCGACGTTGCCATGGTGGCCCGCTCACGGGCCGTGTCGAGGCAGGCGTGAGCGAGGTCGAAGTAAGCCTGCTCGGCTTCTAGATCGGGATGGCGACTGGTCAAGACTGAACCGCGGATGCTGTTGTCGGCCGGTCCCTGCCGGCTAGCAGCGGGCCGCTGGCGGGCGGATTCCGGCAATTCGGGGGAACTGTTGATTTTATCTCCCGTATCCTCGGCTGCATGGACCCGAGCGAGGCGGCCCCGCTCGCCAACGCCGATGACATCGAGGATGCCCCGATAGAGGACGCCGAGATAGTCGAACGCTCCGGGGCAGCATCCGATCCTGGCCCCGGCCGGCCCGGCGCCCGCGAGCCGCTGTCGGTGGGCCTGGTGTTCAGCGGGGGCGGCGCGGCGGCGGAGGCGTGGCACGCGGGCGTGGTCCGGGCGCTGCAGGCGGTGACCGGTTGGGACGCTCGCCGCGCCGACCTGATCCTGGGAACCTCGGCCGGCGCCATAACGGGCCTCTGCCTGAGGGCCGGCATCCCACCGGCGGACCTCTATGCGCATCGCCGCGGCGAGCCCGTCAGCGAGGAGGGGCAAGCCATCATCGACCGGGTGGTCACCCCCTACCGCGAGGGCCGCAGCGAACGGGACTGGAACGAGCAGGGACCGCAGTCGCCGACCCTCGCCGCGAGGGCCTTGTGGCCCCCCTGGCAGACCCGTCCCCTGCATGCGGCCGTCGGCCTGCTGCCGCGAGGCACCCGGACCACCGAGGCCCTCCAGCAGCGAATGGCCGAGCTGCATCCCGAGCCGTGGCCCGCCCAGCCGTTCTGGGTGACCGCCGTGCGGCTGTCGGACGGCGAGCGAGTGGTGTTCGGGCGCGACGACATCGGTGCCACAGCGGCAGAGGCGGTGCGGGCCAGCTGCGCGGTCCCGGTGATGTTCGAACCGGTCGCGGTGGACGGGCGGCGATACGTCGACGGCGGCGTGCACTCCTACACCAACGCCGACCTGATGGGGCCGCCGGCCTTCGACCTGGTGGTGGTGTCGTCGCCGATGAGCGGCGCGGCGGGATGGTCGTCGGTCCGGGGCTCGCTGTCGGATGCCTGGACCAAGGCGCGCGACTCTGTGGGGCTGGGCGACTCCCAGCCGGCGGCATCGGACCGCGCCTGGTGGTCGGAGGCGTTGGAACTGGCCTGGTCCGACGGCCGGGCCTTCCGGGCGGCCCGGCGGCAGTGGGTGGATGACAAGCTGCGCGAGGAGGTGGAAGGGCTCCGCCGCAGAGGCGTCTCTGTGCTGGTGGTGGAACCCGACGCCGACGGGGTGGAGTTGGTGGACACCGGCAACGACGCGGAGGTCGACCGCACCGGCCACGCCGGCGAGGAGGCCGACCGCGGCCATCCGGCGCAGGTCTGGCGATCCGAATTGGCCACCGACGCCGACCGGGCCGTCCGCCGCATCCTGTCCGACCGGATCGGTCTGCGCTTCGCCCGCGTGCTGCGCCGGGCCGCGGGCTGATCGGCGCCTCACGCCACGGCAGCGACACGATGAGCAGCCGACGGTTCGAGGGCAGCGACTTCGTGCGGGCCTGCCGCGGCCAGCCCCACGGGCGCGTGCCGGTGTGGTTCATGCGCCAGGCCGGCCGGTCCCTGCCGGAGTACCGAGCCGTGCGGGGTGACGGCTCGATCCTCGACGCCATCGCCGACCCCGACCGGGCCGCGGAGATCACTATGCAGCCGGTGCGTCGCTACGGCGTCGATGCAGCCATCCTCTTCAGCGACATCGTGGTACCGGTCCATGCCGCCGGCTTCGGCGTGGACGTCGTGCCCGGCACGGGTCCGGTCGTGGAGCGTCCCTTCGAGGCCCGGCGCGACCTCGACCGCCTGCGCCCCCTGGACCCGGGAACTGACACGCCGTATGTGATCGAGACCGTGCGCCGGGCCGTCGATGCCCTCGACGTGCCCCTGATCGGATTCGCGGGCGCGCCGTTCACGGTGGCGTCCTACCTGGTGGAGGGCGGGCCGTCCCGCCACCACGAGCGGACCAAGGCGTTGATGCTGGGGGACGAGGCGCTGTGGCACGACCTAATGGATCGCCTCGCCGACCTCGCCATCGTCTCGCTGCTGTCGCAAGTGGAGGCGGGGGCGGCCGCGGTGCAGCTGTTCGACAGCTGGGCGGGGGCCCTGTCTCCCGAGCAGTACCGCCGCGGGGTGGCCCCCCACTCGGCCCGGGTACTGGAGGCGGTTGGCAGCACAGGAGCGCCGCGGATCCATTTCGGGGTGGGTACCGGTGAGTTGCTCGACCAGATGGGCGGGTGCGGCGCCGAGGTGGTTGGGGTGGACTTCCGGGTGCCCATCGACGAGGCCCGCCGCCGGGTGGGTCCGGGCCGGGCACTGCAGGGCAACCTGGATCCCGCGGTGGTGCTGGCCGGCGAGCCCGCGGCCTGCGAGGCCGCCCGGGCTGTGCTGGCCGCCAACGGCGGCCATCCCGGCTTCGTGTTCAACCTCGGCCACGGGGTCCTGCCGAGCAGCGATCCCGACGTGCTGGCCCGCGTGGTGCGACTGGTGCACGACGAGGGTGAGGTGCGACCCCCTCACTCCGAACCGGGATGACCGGCCCGATGGCGGCGGGGACGGGCCGGGTCGCGGTGATCGGCGGCGGGATCGCCGGTCTGGCCGCGGCTTACGAACTCAAGTGCAACGGCGTCGAGGCGGTGGTGCTGGAGGCCGGTGATCGCCTAGGCGGCAGCATCGACGAATCGAGCGTCGGCGGCCTCACCGTGGATTCGGGCCCCGACGGGTTCGTGGCCCGGGACCCGGCCGCGGCCGAGCTGTGCCGCCGGATCGGGCTGGGCGCCGAGCTGGTGACCCCCGCCTCGAGCGGCGCCTACGTGTTCGGTGACACCGAACTGCTGCGGTTCCCGGACCGGTCGGTGCTGGGCGTCCCGTGGACGGCGAACGCGCTGGAGGGCACCGGGATCGTCTCGGAGGCGGGCGCAGAGACGCTGCGCCGCGGGCTGGCCCGCGACGCCGAGCCGCTGGCCGGCGACGCCACGGTCGGCGAGGTGCTGCGGCCCCGGGTCGGCGATGAGGTGTTCGAGCGGCTCGTCGACCCACTGCTGGGCGGGATCAACGCAGGATCGGCCGATCGGATGAGCATCGAGGCGTGCGCGCCGCCCCTGCACGAGGCTGCCCGCCGGGGGGGACCTCTCGGAACCGCCCTCCAGCAGGTCGCAGCCCGCCGGAACGGCGACGGCGCCGCCGGGTCGCCGGTGTTCCAGAGCGTGCGGGGCGGTGTCGCCCGCATGGTCGACGCGCTCGCCGCCGAGCTGGGTGACGCAGTGAGCCTCTCCACCCCGGTGCAGCACGTGACCCCGGCGGCGGGGGCAGGCGGCGGCCCGCGCTGGAAGGTAGCCACGCCGAGGGGATCCCTTGACGCCGGCGGGGTGATCGCGGCCTGCCCCGCGTGGGAGTCGGCCCGCCTGCTCGACCATCTCGCCCCCGACGCGGCCGGCGTCCTCGGCGACATCGAGTACGCCGACGTTGCCCTCGCCACGTTCGTGGTCTCCACCGAGCACCTCGCTCGACCCCTCGACGCCAGCGGCTTCCTGGTACCCCGCAGCGCGGGCCTGCTGACCACGGCGTGTTCGTGGTCATCCTCCAAATGGCTGCACTACGCCCGGGCCGGCCTGGCCGTGCTGCGGGTATCGGCCGGCCGCACCGACGACCGGAGGTGGATGGACCTCGACCCCGACGATCTGGTGTCCACGCTCGCAGGCGAGCTCGCTGAGACAGGCGTAGTGGGCCGCGATGCCGTGACCCGAGGCTGTCTGGAAGCCCGGCTCAGGCCGTGGAGGCGGTCCCTGCCGCAGTACCGGCCCGGCCATCTGGACCGGGTGTCGAGGGTGGAGGCCTGCCTGGCCAGCGAGACGCCCGGCCTCGTGGCGGCCGGGGCCGCGCTTCGCGGGGTGGGACTGCCGGCGTGCATCCGCAGCGGGCAGCACGCCGCCGCGACCGTGGCGAGGCTCCTGCTGTTATAAACGAGCCGATGGTGAACCCGACCCCCGACCCCGACGAAGTCGAGCAGGTGCTGACACCGCTCGTCGCGCCCGACACCGGACCGGCGCGCGAGTGGGCCGAGGCCAGCCCGCCGCTGGTCACCGTCCATCCCGACGAGCTTCCCGAAGGCGACAGCCACCTCAGCGTCACCCGCACCTTCTGCTTCGCCGACCTGTGCGGATTCACCGCCTACACCCGCTCCCATGGACCGCACGAGGCGGTGGCGATGCTCGGGGACTTTCGCAGGATCACCCGCAGCGTCGCGGCCAAGCGGGGCGTCAGGGTGGCGAAGTGGCTGGGCGACGGCGCGATGCTGGTGTCCACCAGCGCCACCGCCGCGCTGTCTCTGGCAGCCCACCTCATCCACTACTTCTCCGGCCGCGGCATGCAGGTCCGTGTGGGCGCAGCCACCGGCGAGGCCCTGCTCTTCGAGGGCGACGACTACGTCGGCGAGCCTGTGAACCTGGCCGCGAAGCTGTGCGCAGCCGCCCCCGCCGGCGAGATATACACCGTCACCGACATTGTCAGCCTGCCCGACTGGGTGACCTGCATCGGTGACGTGACCGTGCGGATCCGCGGCGTCGGCCCCGTCTCGGGCGTCCACCGGCTCATGCCTTCGGGGCTCGTCGACGAGCGGGGTGGCGAGTTGGGCAGGCTCAGCGACGAGCTGAGCGAACTCACCCTCGAGCTCAGCGCGGAACTCAACGAGCTCAGCAACGAACTGAGCGAGTTCGGGTCGGGAGGCGACGAACCGTGGGCGCCCCCCGCTGAGTGAGCGCCGACCGACGCCCCGACTGGCGAGAGACTGAGCACCGTGGCGGCGCAGGCGCAGCAGGGCCGGGATCCGGGCCGTGAGAGCGCTTCGCTGCTGAGGTTGGGCCCGCCCTGGGTCCGCGGCGTCCTGGCCGGGGTGCTGCTGGCCGGGTCGCTGCCGCCGTGGGGGTTCTGGCCGCTGGCCTTCGCCGGCATGGCTCTGTGGGTCGAGCTGCTGGCCGGCACCAACTTCTGGCAGCGGGCCGGGCGGTCGGCGCTGGTGAGCGTCAGCTGGCTGGGCCCGGCCACCGTCTGGATGATCGACCTCACCCTGGTGGGCTGGCCCCTGGCGGTGATCGGCTTCGCCGCCATGCACGCGGCGGCCGGCGCGCTGGTGCCGCCCGACCACCGTCGCCGGACCGCGTTCTGCGCTGCGCTGGTGCTGGCCGAGCTGCTCCGCTGGACGTGGCCCTTCGGTGGCGTGCCGCTGGCCACGATGGCGATGGGCCAGGTGTCGAGTCCGCTGGGCGCCGCGGCCCGGATCGGCGGGCCGCTCCTGCTGACCGCGCTGACGGCGGTGGCAGGGGTGACGCTGGCCGCGGTCCTGTCCGGGAGCCTGAGGCCCGCGGCGGTCGGTGCCGCCGTGCTGGTGGCCGCGGGGCTCGCCGGAACGGCCGCCCCCGGCGCCGGGCCGGTCACCGACGGCGACGGCGACGGCGCCCGCATTACCGTGGCCGCGGTGCAGGGCGGCGGGCCCCAGAACACCAGGGCCGACATCTGCGAGCAGCGGGCCGTGTTCGAGCGCCACCTGAACACCACCTCCGAGCAGGTGTCGGCACCGGTGGACCTGGTGCTGTGGCCCGAGGATGTCGTTCACCCCAGCCCGGACGCCGCCATCACGCCGGCGCGCTGCGAACAGCCGCTGCTCACCGACCGGGAGGCCCGGACCAGGCTGTCGGAGTTGGCCCAAGGGCTGGACACCGTGCTGCTGGCCGGCTTCTTCGAGCGCAGCCCCGACGGCCAGGCCAACCTCAACTACTCGCTCGTCTACCTTCCCGACGGCACGGAGGGCGACCGCTACGACAAGGTCCAGCGGGTCCCCTTCGGCGAGTACGTCCCCCTGCGCTCCACCGCGGAGCGGTTCAGCGAAGAGCTGCCGCCCCGCGACCTGCGAGCCGGGCCCTCCGACGAGCCCGCCGCCGTGGAGACGCCGCTGGGCCCGCTGGCCGTGTCCATCTCGTGGGAGATCTTCTTCGATCACCGGGCCCGCAGCGGGGTGGGCGACGGCGACGGCCTGATCGTGCTCAATCCCACCAACGGTTCCAGCTACTGGCTGACCGTTGTCCAATCCCAGCAGATCGCCTCCAGCCGTCTCCGGGCCATCGAGACGGACCGCTGGGTGGTGCAGGCCTCGCCGACCGGCTTCTCCGCAGTCATCGACCCGGACGGCAACGTGATCGAGCGGACCGGGGTGTCCGAGAGCAGGGTCATCCAGACGACCGTGGAACTGCGCCACGGCGATACGCTCGCGGTCCGGCTGGGGGCGTGGCCCGTGGCTCTAGCCTCGGTCCTGACGCTCTCGCTGGCGCTCGGCCTCGGCCGCGTGTTCAAACGTTCCAGGCCCGGGAGAAAGTCGTAGCGCGATGCCCGCAGCAGCGGACCAGCCCGCACCCCTGCGCGTGGCCATGCTCTCCTACCGCGGGAAGCCGCACGTGGGCGGGCAGGGCGTGTACGTGAGCCGCCTGTCGGCGGCCCTTGCCGACCTGGGCCACCACGTCACCGTGCTCGGCGGCCCGCCGTACCCCGAACTCGATCCGAGGGTCCCGCTCGTGAAGCTGGGAGGGCTCGACATCTGGGCCCCGCCGCACCCCATGCGCAAGCCCAGGGCGTGGGAGCTGAAGGACTGGATCGACGTGGCCGAGCACGTGTCGTTCGTGACCGGCAACTTCAGCGAGCCGATGGCGTTCAGCCTGCGGGCCTGGCGGCACCTGCGCCTGCGCCGGAGCGAGTTCGACATTGTCCACGACAACCAGACCCTCGGTTGGGGGATCCTGGCCATGCAGCGCCAGGGCTGGCCGCTGCTGGAGACCATCCACCACCCGATCACCGTGGACCGCCGCCTGGAGCTGGCCCACACCCGCACCCTGAGGGAGCAGATCGGCAAGCGCCGCTGGTACGCGTTCACCAAGATGCAGACCCAGGTGGCCAAACGCCTGCCCAGAGTGCTCACCGTGTCGGAGTCGTCCAAGCGAGACATCGTCCAGGACCACGGCGTGGCGCCGGAGCGGATCCACGTGGTGCCGGTCGGGGTCGATCCCGAGCTGTTCTCACCCAGGCCCGAAGTCGGCCGGGTGCCGGGGCGGCTGATCACCACCGCCAGCGCCGACGTGACCATGAAGGGGCTGAGCTTCCTGCTGGAGGCGGTGGCCAAGCTGCGCACCGAGCGTCATCTCGAGCTGACGATCATCGGCCGGGCCAAGTCCGACTCCGCCGCCAGCCGGGCCATCTCGGAGCTGGGGCTGGCCGGCGCGGTCACGTTCGTGTCGGGGGTGCCCGACGACCGCATCGTGGAGCTCTACGCCGAGGCGGAACTGGCCGTGGTGCCCTCGCTGTACGAGGGTTTCTCGCTGCCCGCCATCGAAGCCATGTCGTGCGGGGTGCCGCTGGTGGCCACCACCGGCGGGGCGCTGCCCGAGGTGGCCGGCACCCACGGCGAGACGTGCTTCCTGACCGAGCCCGGCGACGCCGAGGCGCTGGCCGCTGTGCTGCGGGAGGCGCTGGACGATCCCGATGCCCGGGCCCGGGTGGGCGAGGCCGGTCGCCGGCGGGTGATCAACCAGTGGTCCTGGCGCCACACCGCCGAGCGGACCGTCGAGCAGTACCGCGCTGTGCTGGAGGACGCGGCCCGGTCTGAGGCGGCGGCGCGGGCCGAGGCGGCGGGGCGCTGATGCTCACCGTCGACTACGGCCGGCTCGATGTGCACGCCGGCGAGCGCGTGCTGGACTTGGGCTGCGGCTTCGGACGCCACTCCTACGAGGCGCTCAAGCGGGGCGCCGAGGTAGTGGCCTGCGACCTTGCCCGCCCGGAGGTCGAGCAGGTCCGGGACCTGGCCCGGCTGCTGGTGGCCTCCGGCGAGGTGGACGAGTCGGTGATGGCCGCGCCCGTGCAGGGCAACGCCCTGGGGCTGCCCTTCGACGACGACTCGTTCGACCGGGTGATCGCCTCCGAGGTGCTGGAGCACATCGGCGACGACGAGTCGGCCTTCGCCGAGCTGGCCAGGGTCCTGCGCCCGGGAGGCCGGCTGGCGGTGACCATCCCTTCGTGGCTGGCCGAGACCGTGTGCTGGAAGCTGTCGAGCGACTACCACGCGCCGGCCGTGCCCGGCGGCCATGTGCGGATCTACCGGCTTCGCGAGATCCGGCGCAAGCTCACCGCCGCGGGGCTTCAGCCGGGCAGCTCGCACCGGGCTCACGCCCTCCACAGCCCGTACTGGTGGCTGCGCTGCGCGGTAGGCCCGAACCGGGAGGTCAACGAGCACCGGCTGGTCGGCGCCTACCACCGGCTGCTCGAATGGGACATTGTGAAGCAGCCCTTCGTCACCGCGGCCGCGGAGCGGCTGCTCAACCCGCTGCTGGGCAAGAGCCTGGTCGTGTACGCAGACAAGCCCGTCCGGGTGCCGGGATCGCCGCGGGCCCGCCAGAGCGAGGACATGGCCCATGCCGCCTGAACCGCGCCGCCAGCTGCGCCGCCGCTCGACCAACGGCAGGGCCCCCGCAGCCGGCGAGCCTGGCCGGCCCGCGGCGGCCACACCGGAGGTGGCTGCGCTGTTGTCGCGAGCCGAAGCCGACCGCACTGCGGACACGATCGCAGCCCTCCAGCTGTCCAGCGGCATGATCCCCCGCTTCGCGGGCGGCGTGGCCGATCCCTGGAACCACGTCGAGGCGGCCATGGCCCTGACCGTCGCCGGGCGCCGGGTGGAGGCCGAAGCGGCCTACGAGTGGCTGGCCCGCATCCAGCGGCCCGACGGGTCCTGGCACCAGTACTACACCGCCGACGGCATCGACCAGGACAAGCTCGACGCCAACACGATCGCCTACGTCGCGGCGGGTGTCTGGCATCACTGGCTGCGCTTCGGCGACGCCGGGTTCCTGGCCGAGATGTGGCCGGTGGTGCAGCGGGCGCTCGACTTCGTTCTCGCCTTGCAGACCCCCAGGGGCGAGATCCTGTGGGCCCGCCACGCCGACGGCACGCCCTGGCCGTTCGCGCTGTTGACCGGATCCTCCTCCATCAGCCACAGCCTGCGATGCGGCCTGGCCGCCGCCCGCCAAGTTGGTGAGGAGCGGCCCAGCTGGGAGCTGGCGCTGGCCCGGCTGGTGCACACCATCCGCCACTTCGGCCACGAGGCGTTCGCTCCCAAGGACCGCTGGGCGATGGACTGGTACTACCCGGTCCTGGCCGGGGTGCTGCAGGAGGCCGAGGCCCGGAACCGTCTGGCGTCGCGGCGCCGGATCTTCGTCCACGAGGGCGAGGGCGTGCGCTGCGTCAGCAACCAGGACTGGGTGACCACCGCCGAGACGTGCGAGTGCGCCATGGCCTATCTCGCGATCGGAGATCGGGGCGCCGCCCTGTCGCTGTTCGAGTGGGCCCAGAGGCTGCGCGAGCCCGACGGCAGCTATCTCACCGGGCGGGCCTTCCCGGCCAACGTGAGCTACCCCGACCGGGAGCGCACCACCTACTCGGCGGCCGCTGTGCTGCTGGCCGCCGACGCCCTGGCCGGCAGCGGCGCCACTTCGGGCCTGTTCGTCGAGGTGGGCTCGCTGCCCGCCCCGCTCGACCTGGACCCGCTGGAGGAGCCCGCCCGCGACTAGCACCCGAATTGGCAGCAGAATGCGCGCATAGCGTGCAATACGCTGCCAATTCCCCGCGCGGCCCGGATGTCGGCGTGCCTCTAGGGTCTAGGCCATGTGGCAT
Organism: Acidimicrobiia bacterium; assembly: GCA_022819505.1. Lineage (GTDB taxonomy): Bacteria > Actinomycetota > Acidimicrobiia > Acidimicrobiales > Aldehydirespiratoraceae > Aldehydirespirator. The sequence goes on from JAJEHD010000019.1 coordinate 292,582, forward strand.
GAGCGGCAGATGCTGATCGACGGAGAGTTGGTGGACGCCGCCGGCGGAGCCGTCTTCCCGACGATCAACCCGGCCACCGAAGGGGTGCTGGGCAACGCCGCCGACGCCGGCCCCACCGACGCCGCCGCGGCGGTGGCTGCGGCCCGCCGGGCCTTCGACACCACCGACTGGTCCCGCGACCACGCCTTCCGGGCGCACTGCCTGCGCCAGCTGCACGAGGCGCTCACCTTCCGCATGGAGGAGATGCGGTCCATCACGGTGGCCGAGGCGGGCGCGCCGATCCTGCTCACCCGGGGCGGACCGCAGCTCGAGGCCCCGGTCGAGATGGTGCGCTGGCACGCCGACCTGCTCGACTCCTACGACTGGACCGAGGACTTGGGCGTTGCCGAGTCGGTGTACGGCTCGCACCGGCGCTGGATCGAGCGGGAGGCGGCCGGGGTGGTGGCCGCCATCACCCCCTACAACTTCCCCACCCAGATCAACCTGGCCAAGCTGGTTCCCGCGCTGGCTGCGGGCTGCACGGTGGTGCTGAAAGGAGCGCCGGACACGCCGTGGTCGGCGCTGGGGCTGGGACGGCTGATCGCCCAGCGCACCGACATCCCTGCCGGGGTGGTGAACGTCCTGTCGTCGTCGGGCGCGGCGGCGGGTGAGGCTCTGACCACCCACCCGGGCGTGGACATGGTCAGCTTCACCGGGTCCACCGCGGTCGGGCGGCGGGTGATGGCCGCGGCGTCGGCCACCGTCAAGCGGGTGTTCCTGGAGCTCGGCGGCAAGAGCGCCTACGTGGTGCTCGACGACGCCGATGTGGCCACGGTGGGGTTGATGGCCGCGGCCATGGTGTGCACCCACGCCGGCCAGGGCTGCGCCATCACCACCCGCCTGGTCGTGCCGGCCGCCATGCACGACACGGTCGTGGACGCGGTGGGAGCCACCCTCGACGGCATGCCCTACGGCGACCCGGCCGACGAGTCGCATCTGATGGGGCCGCTGATCAGTGAGCGGCAGCGGGCCAAGGTCGAGGGCCTGGTGGCCACCGCCCGCTCGGAGGGAGCGAACGTGGTGCGGGGCGGGCGCCGGCCCGAGCACCTGCCGACGGGCTTCTACTACGAGCCGACGGTGCTGGTCGGGGTGGGTGAGGACGACACCATCGCCCAGCAGGAGGTGTTCGGCCCGGTGCTGTCGGTCATCGCTTACGACGGCGGTGACGACGAGGCGGTGCGGATCGCCAACAACTCCGAGTTCGGTCTGTCGGGGGCGGTGGCCAGCGCCGACGCCGAGCGGGCCCGGGCGGTGGCCCGGCGTATCCGTACCGGCACGGTGAGCGTGAACGGCGGCGTGTACTACGGTCCCGACGCGCCCTTCGGGGGCTACAAGCAGTCCGGCATCGGCCGGGAGATGGGCGTGGCCGGGTTCGAGGAGTTCCTGGAGATCAAGACCCTGGCGGAGCCGGCGCCATGAAGGTGATTACGAACACATGCTGACCGCGCTGCTCGCCGTGATCGGCGCAGGACTGGGTGCCCTGGTCTCGGGACCTCCCGGGCTGGTGTTCGGAGGCGCCCTCGGCGTTCTGGTGGGCCTGCAACTTGATCTCCGCAGGCGCTTGAAGGAGGTCGAGGAGGCCCAGACCGGGGTCCGAGAGATGCAGGCCTGGGCGGCCGAGATGAAGGAGTGGGCCCAGCAGACCCACGCCTGGCTCACGAGGCTGGCGCGCTCCACGCCACCAGCCGAGGCGGAGGCCGCTCCGACGCAGCCCGCCGAGGCACAGCCGGCCGAAGCTGAGCCGGCCGACGCACAGCCCGCAGAGGCACAGCCGGTGGCCACACCGCCCGCGGACACCCGGCCAAGCCTGCCCGCAGAGGTTCGGCCCGCGGTCACAGCGGCGGCTCGGCCCGATGCGGCTCCCGAGTCGCCGGCTCCCCCGGACGCGTCAACCCGGGCGCCTCAAGCCCCGGCACCCGCTGCTGCCGGCCGCCCGGCCGTCGATTCCAGCGCGGGGCGGGAGCCAGCCCGGGATCCGATCTCGTGGCTGGTGAACTGGGTCAAGCAATGGGTGACCACCGGTAACGCGCCGGTGAAGGTGGGTGTGCTGGTCTCGCTGGTCGGGGTGGGGCTGCTGCTCCGGGAGGCCCACCGGCGAGGCATCATCGAGTTGACCATCGAGGTACGGCTGGCCGCCGCGGCCGTCTTCGGGCTGGTGCTCCTGGCCGTAGGTTGGCGCCAGCGCGAGCGGCGACGGATCTACGGCGTGAGCCTCCAGGGCGGCGGCATCGCGGTGCTCTACGTCACCGCCTACGCCGCCTTCGCGGTGTACGACGTCCTGGCGGCCGTGCCTGCGGCCTCGGCGGTGGTGATCATCACCGCCGGCGCGGGAGTGCTCTCAGTCGTTCAGGACTCCCGGTCGCTGGCGGTGCTGGGCATCATCGGCGGGTTCCTGGCGCCGGTGCTGACCTACTCGCAGCCCGAGGACCATGTCGTCGTGTTCGCCTTCTTCGCGGTGCTGAACGCGGCGATATTCGCGGTGGCCTGGTTCAAGACGTGGCCCGAGCTCAACCTGCTGGGCTTCGGATTCACGTTCGGCCTCACCGCCTTCTGGCTGTCGAACCGCTACGAGCAGGACGAGTGGGTCTCCGCGCAGCCGTTCATCGCGCTGTTCGTGCTGATGTACGTAGGGCTGCCGGTCCTGTTCGCCGTGCGCGAGGCTCCCGACCTCAAGGGCGTGCTCAGCGAGTCGCGCCCTTCGGGCATGCCGTTCGTGCGGGGCGCCTGGACCGCGCCCCTCGTGTTCGGCACGCCGTTCATCGGATTGTGGCTGCAGCAGCTGGTGGTCGGGCACACGGAGTACGGCCTGGCCGTCAGCGCGGCCGCGCTCGCGGCGGCGCAGGGCGTTTTGGCTCTGGCATCTCGGCGGCTCGGCGCGGACCGCAGCCAGCTGGTGGAGGCCTACGCCGGGCTCGGCGTGGCCTTCAGCGCCATCGCGGTGCCGCTCGCGCTGGACTCCTACTACACCTCGACGGTGTGGGCCGCTCAGGGCCTGTTCCTGGTGTGGCTGGGCCTGCGGCGCGGCCGGCTGCTCGCGCTGGGCGGGGGTGCCCTGCTCCAGGTGCTGGCCGCCTTGTCGTTCGCGGTGCATCTGGGGGAGTCGCTCCCCTACCCGGACGGCGCGCCGGTGATCGTGAACGAGCACTTCCTGGGCGCGCTGGTGCTGGCCGTGGCCGGCCTGGTGTCGGGTTGGCTGCTCAGCCGCCGGGCGCAGGGCGAGGAGGCCGACCAGCTCCGGGGTTGGGTGGCGCTCGGCTGGGGAACCGCCTGGTGGCTGGCGGGCGGCCTGATGGAGATCGTGCAGCAGCTGCCTGCCGGTGGCGAGCTGTCGGCGTCGCTGGCATTCGTGGTGGGCTCGTTCACGGCCGGGTCGCTGGCGGCTCGCCGGCTGCGCTGGCCCCAGCTCGAGGCCTGGGGGCTGCTGGTCCTGCCGACTCTGGCCTCGATGCTGGTGGTGTCGCTGCTGACCCAGTCCCATCCTCTCGACCGTTGGGGGTGGGCCGTCTGGCCTCCCGCGTTGGCGGCCCACTACTTGTTCCTGCGCAGGCGCGAGGATTCGTTCCGGTCCGTCGCGGCGCTGCTGCACACCGGCGGGTGCTGGATGTTGGCCGTGCTGGTGGCTGTTGAGGTGTACTGGCAGGTCGACGGGGCGGCTGACGGTGTATGGCCGTTCTTCGCGACGGCGGCCTCTGTGATCGTGGTGGCGGGTGCGGCGATGGTCGGGCGCCGCTGGCTGCCGTGGCCCGTCGGGGCCCACTGGCGGGCCTACCTGCTGGCTTTCGCCGGTCCGCTGCTGATGGTGGCGGCGGTGGTGGTGCTCGGTGCGGCTGTCTCCTACGAGGCCGACCCCCGGCCACTGCTGTACCTGCCGGTGCTGAACCCGTTGACGGTGCTCGTCGGCGTGCAGTTGGTGGCGCTGCTCGCCTGGAGGAGGCTGGCCGAGGCGGAGTGGGACCATCCGTTCCAGAGCCTCGTCGATGCCCGCTGGACGCCGGCGCTGGCCGGGCTGGGGGTGGTCCTGGCGACGACGGAGACGTCCCGTACCGTGAGCCACTGGCTGGACGTGCCGTGGGATCTCGAGGCGCTGTGGGACTCCACCGAGTTGCAGACGTCGCTGTCGATCCTGTGGGCGGTGATCGCCCTGTCATCGATGGTGGCCGGTGTGCGCATGGCCCGACGGTCGGTGTGGGTGGCCGGCGCGTCGTGGATGGCGGTGGTGGTGGCCAAGCTGTTCCTGGTCGATCTCAGCAGCCTCACGGCGCTCGGTCGGGTGGTCTCATTCATCGTGGTGGGGGTCTTGCTGCTGATCGTCGGCTATCTCGCCCCGGTGCCCCCCGCAGCATCCGACGACAGCCCCGCAGAGTCTGATGGCTGAGCGCTTCGCGGGCAGGACCGCCATCGTCACCGGGGCCGGGATCGGAGGCTTGGGGGCGGCCTACGCCGAGGCGCTGGCGGCCGGTGGTGCCCGAGTGACGGTGGCCGACATTCGCGGGGCTCAGGCCGAGGCCACGGCCGGGCGCATCGAAGCGGCGGGCGGTGAGGCGATGCCCATCGAAGTGGACATTGCCGACGAGGTCGCAGTCGGGGCCATGGTGGACGCCGCGGTCGAGCGGTTCGGCCGGGTGGACATCCTGATCAACAACGCCGCGGTGATGTTCCGGTTCCTGGACGAGCCCCGGACCCCGTTCTGGGAGGTGCCGGTGGCCGAGTTCGAGCTGGTGCAGCGGGTGAACGTGACGGGCTCGTGGCTGTGCGCCAAGGCGGTCTTTCCCCACATGAAGCGCCAGGGCAGCGGCAAGATCGTCAACATCTCCTCCAACATGGCCCTGGGCACCGACTTGGTGTGGCCGGCCCAGATGGCGGCCTACACCACCTCCAAGGCGGGCGTGATCGGCCTGACCCGGGCCCTGGCCGGCGAGGCGGGGCCCTACGGCGTCACCGTGAACGCCGTGGCGCCGGGGGTGACCAACACCGAGACCGTGGGCGAGCACATCGCCCCCGACCGCATGGAGGCGGTGGCCCAGAGCCAGGCGCTGCGCCGCCAGGCCTGGCCCGAGGACATCGTGGGCACGGTGCTGTTCCTGTGCTCGTCCGACAGCGACTTCATGACCGGCCAGGTCCTCTGCGTCGACGGCGGCTTCGTCACCCACTGAGCTGCTTGGCTCAGACCGCAGGCACTCAGCCTGTGGGGGCCGCGCCGAGCAGGGTCCGGATTGTGGCGGCGGCCTCGCTGCCGTCATCGCACGCCTGGGCCCAGCCGGGCGCACCCGAGCCGTGGTTGGCATCCTCGATGGTCACCGAGGCGCCCCGATCGAGCAGGTGGCTGACCATGTCGGCGCGCTGGAACTGGACCGCGAAGTGCAGGGCGGTCGTGTTCCGGTAGGGCCGGGCGTCGATGTCGGCTCCGGCGCCGAGGAGGTAGTCGACGACGTCTCGCCGATTGTTGAGGGCCGCGAACACGAAGGCCTCGCCCACGATCTCGGCTGGATCGTCGGTCGGCGGCGCGCCGGCGGGCCGGCCCACGTCGGCCCAGTCGGGACGGCACGGCCCGGGATCGGCCCGCAGCGATCCGTCGGGGGCGACCCAGGCCCTCACCTCGCCAAGTTGCCCCGTGGCCGCGGCCAGCCACAGGGTGCGCCGGTGAAGGCCGTGCGCGACGAGCACGTCGGCGGCTTCGGTGGAGCTGTGCATGGCTGCGGACTCCAACGGCGTGATGCCGGCGTCGGCCCGGGCGGCGGGATCGGCTCCGGCCGCCAGAAGCTGGGCGCACAGGTCGGCCAGGTTCCAGCACCCGGCGAGGTTGAGGGCCCGGTCCAAGTGGGCGCCGGCCTCAATGAGCACTCCGACGATCTCGGGCGACGGCGGCCCGCCCTCAGGCTGGGTCATCATCTCAAGCATCGTGTTCTCGCCGATCCTTAGGTTCACAGCCCCGGGATCGGCGTCTAGGGCTGCCCGAAGCCCAGCGGCATTGCCGGTCAGGACGGCATGCAAGGCAGGCTGAACCCGCTCATCGTCGTTGTCGGAGATAGGCACCGCGTTGCCAGTCAATCACTCGAGGAGCTGGCCGCAACAGCCACGACAGGAGCGCACCTCGAGCATCCGCACACCTGACCATTATCCTTACCTATAAGGAGCCCTAGCGCACCGCCTCACGGCGACTTCTCTACATCTTCCCAAGTCTGGGCATCGTCCCAGAAGGGGTCGACCTCCTCGGGATTCCGCTGATACGCAGTCCGATCCGCGAGCCCATTCCTACAGCGTTCCAGATCACTCATCGCCGAGAATGAACAGCAGGAGGACCGGCTCACAACGGGAGGAGGCCGCGGGGGATCAGGCGTTGATCGACGGGGTCGACCGCCAAGGCGAGCCCCTCGAGTGTGTAGGCGCCGAGCAGGGACGGAGCGTCGTCCTCGCCGAAGACCACCAGCGTCGTCACGCTCTCGCCGTTGACGGTGACCCGCGCCTCACCGATGTCGGCATCTACGACCCTTCCGTCGGCCAGCCGCATCCGGCGTCTGGCGGAGCGCGCGACGCCTAGGTCGCGTAGCAAGCGCGCCGGGACCACGCTGTAGAAGGCGCCCGTGTCCACCGTGGCCTCGATCGCCTCGGATCGCTCGCTGTCAGCACTGGCGATCCGCACCGGCCACTCGAATGTCCCCATGACGGACGCCTCCCCCACAGTGTCGGCTAGCCCGCCGTTACGCTGGCGGTTACTGCGAACAGGGCTATCCAGATCGAGATGGTGGCCGCTGCGATAGTGGCCACGATGACGTAGAGCTGCCTGGCCTGGCTCTTGACGATTCCAGCCCGCTCCTTCGCCGCTTCAGCGAAGCCCGCATGCATGGCGACCTTCAGGTCGGCCAGGCTCTCTACGAGCTTGGCGTGGCCCTCAGCCATCTTGACGTTGGTCTCGGCTATCGCTGCCGCGAAGGCCGCCAGCAAGCGCAATTCGACTCCGGCGAGGTCGTCCTTGGTGGCCATCTGGTCCCAGCCACTGGGCGGGAGCTGGTCCGTGAGGGTGTCTGCGGCTTCTTCGCCCATTGAGTCCACCAGACTTGCATACAGCGCAGCGCGCTGTGCTTGTGTCGCGGCCATCCCGGCCCTCCGTCCGTTCGAGGTTGATCGGCTGGGGCGCCGCGAGGGCGGCTCCGAGGCCGTCGAGCCAGACCAAGTGATCCAACTCCACAGCGTCTAGGCACTGTACCGCATCACATCTGCTATTTCAACTCAATTCGATATAGTGAAGTCAAATCGAATGCGTGCAGCAGCTGACTCAAGCCATTCGGCTTCCCATGATTCAACGCCCCGTCAATCACGTAGACATGAGTGCGGGGCGAGTCAGGCTGTCGCTCCGCGCCTCGACTCGGACTCGGAGGTAGCGTTCGAGCAGGGATTCGGTCACCTGGCGCGGAGGGCCTATACGGTCCCGGAACGACCTGTGTGGCGCTTCGCTTGACGTCCGGCCAGGAGAACACCGGAGGACATGTGAGAGAGGCCTACCTCGACTACAACGCGTCGGCACCGCTCGATCCCAGGGTGTTCGAGGCGATGGCGCCGGTGCTGTCGGACGATGTAGGCAACGCCTCGTCGGTACACCGGTTCGGGCGTCGTCAGGCTGCCGCAGTCGACGAGGCCCGTGAGCATGTGGCAGGACTGGTCGGCGGACGGCCTGGTGGTGTGGTGTTCACTGCGGGCGCGACGGAAGCCAACAACCTGGCCCTGCGAGGCGCGGCCGAGGCCGCCCCGGAAGACCGCCCGCGGATGCTCGTGTCGGCGGTTGAGCATGCCTCGGTGGCTCGCACGGCCCGCTGGCTGTCCGACTCCGGCGTCGTGAAGCTCGATGTGATCGGTGTGACCCCGGGCGGGTTCGTCGATCCCGGCGCTGTGGAGGAACTGCTCGGGCCAGACGTCCTGCTCGTGTCGGTGATGGCGGCCAACAGCGAGACTGGCGTGCTCAACCCGGTGGCCGAGACCGCCGAGCGGACACGGGCCGTGGGAGCGATGTTCCACTGCGACGCCACCCAGATGGCTGGTCGCCTGCCGTTCGATATGGAGGCGCTGGGGGCGGACCTAGTGTCAGTGAGCGGCCACAAGATCTGCGGTCCTGGTGGGGTCGGCGCGCTGGTCGGCACCCGTCATGCGCTGGCGCGCCTCTCGCCGCTGGTCCACGGCGGTGGCCACGAGCGGGGCCTCCGCTCGGGCTCGCTGAACGTTGCCGGGATCGTAGGCCTAGGCGCCGCAGCCCGCATCGCTACCGACGAACGAGAGCCGGAATCAGCCAGGGTCGGGATCCTGCGCGACCGGCTGGTGGCCGAACTGGAGGCTCAGCTAGCAGGCGTGCATCAGAACGGCGATGCGTCGAGGCGGTTGCCCAACACGGCCAACATCCGTTTCGAGAGAGCCGACGCCGAGGCGGTCATGGCCAACATGGATCCCGTCGCCGTGTCCACCGGCAGCGCTTGCAGCGCCGGATCGATCGAGCCTTCGGCAGTGCTCGTGGCCATGGGTCTGTCGCACGATGCCGCTTTCGAGTCCGTGCGGTTCAGCCTCGGCCGCTTCACCACCGACGCCGATATCGATCTCGCCGTCGAGAGCGCGACCGCCGCCGTCAGGCGTGTCCGCGCCATGACCGTCTGACGGACACCCGCGAGGCTGACGGTCCAGGCGCGCGGCTAGCAGGGATCGTTGTATCTGCTCGGAAACGAGTCCCTGATGAGGCGCTCGTGCTCGGCCTCGTCGTAGGACTCCGCCATGCGGCGAATCTTCTCCCGATCCTCAGCGGTCGGGACAGGGGGCTCGAGCGGACCGGGCACAGTCACCACGAATCGCCTGGGCCCAAAGACCGTAACAAACTTCATGACATCTCCTCCCTATCAGGTGGCCGAGGTGTGAGCGCAGTGTACTCCGCCTCCTAACGGTCGGCGCGAGTCCTGTCACACATCGCTCCTAAAGTGATATATAATGATTTTTCAGTTTTTTTCCTGTAGGCTGCCTACCATGGGTGCAGCGGCGGCATCGGCGTAGAACATCATGACCTCGGCCGGGACAGCGCGCAGCCAGCATGGCGGTGGCCCGGAGCTGTCCGAGCAGTTGAGTATGTTTGTCGTTTGTGACCGACGGGATCGCGAAGGCCAGCGCATGAGGCTCGTGGAAGCCGCTGAGCGCTCCTTCGCGCGACACGAGACGTTCCATCCTCGATACAGCTGGTTCCGCAAGGCGTACGCCCATGTCGTCGATGACGCGGCAGTCTTCGGCCGGCCTGACGCTCCGGTGGAGGTCGGAGTGGGCAAGAACATGGTACGGGCCATCCGCTTCTGGGGGACGGCCGCGAGGCTGATCACCGACGACCCCCGAAACGCCAGAAGGCGGGAGACGCGGTGCGTGCCCACCCGCCGGGGTCGAGCGCTGTTCGGTGAGGACGGCTGGGATCCCTACATGGAGGATCCGGGCACGCTGTGGCTCCTGCACTGGCTGTTGTTGGCCCCGAAGAAGACGAGACTGCCAGTCTGGTGGTTGGCCTTCAACGAGTTCAACGCAGTCGAGTTCGCCGAGGCCGACCTGCAGGCTTCGATCTCGACTCTGCTTGACGGAGTGCCCGAGTGGCACAGGCCTCATTCCAACTCCCTCAACAAGGACATCAGCGCGCTGCTGCGAACCTACGCCCCTGTACACCGAACCGCCCGAACCCGCATCGACGACATGCTGGATTGCCCTCTGCGCGATCTCGGCCTTCTCAGCTACTCATCTGCGACGGGCCAATTCCGCTTCACGCTCGGTCCAAAGCCGACGCTCCCGTCGGAGATCTTGGCTTACGCGGTGCTCGACTACGTGGCACTTACCGAGGCCCGAGGCAGCACGATCACCATGAGCCGCCTCGCACACGACAAGGGAGCTCCAGGCAGAGTCTTCAAGCTCACCGAGGCCGAGTTGATCGACACGCTACGGCCTTCCATCGGGGCGGAGCACGCGCTGGGCCTCGCTACTCCGACGGGCTCCGTCCAGCTCACTTGGCGGGAGGACCCTGCGCTGATTGCCACCAGGATTCTCGACCGCTACTACGCGCCCATCGAGCCGCGAGTACCAGAGCTGTGCGCCGGACCTGTGAGCGACGCACCCCCAGACGACTGCTGGCTCGAAGACGCTGGCGAGCAGCGCCCACCTAGGGACGAGACAAGTTCCGAGCTGATCGCAGGAGCGGCGTGATGCCAAAGCTGGCAGACAGCATCGCTGTTCGGGAGCGGTTCGCTCGCTCCGCGAATCTCGAGCGCGATCTCGCTCGCAGCGAGCCTCTCGAAGGCTACGTCGTCACCGCCCGCGCCCTGGATGTCGTTGAGCGCATTGCCGAGACCGCTGCAACGGGCGCGGCCGGTGGTGCCTGGTCGTTGACAGGCCCTTACGGATCCGGAAAGTCGTCGCTCGCCCTGCTCATCGATGCCGCCTTCGGAGATGTCTCCACCACCCGTCGAGCGGCGCTCGGACTCATCGGCGACGCCTCGCCACAGGTTGTGGAACTCATTCGTAGCGCCCACCGGCGACACGGCACCGAGGCCTGCGGCTTCCACCGCGGCCTCGTTACCGCTGGCCGTGAGCCGCTGAATCGCACCGTCTTGTGGGCGCTCTATTCGGCGGTTCTGCGCAGCTACGGCGAGGTTCCCTCTCGCAAGGGATTCCGGGCCTCTGATGTGCTCAAGGGAGCGCTCAAGGACGCTGAGTCCGACGACCCGAGACGGACCGGCCCTTCCCCGTCGGCACTAGTGGACATCGCCCGCTGTCTTGCCGAAGACATGCCTCTGCTCCTCGTGATCGACGAGTTCGGCAAGAACCTCGAAGCCATCCGCGACGGAAGCGACGCCGACCCCTACCTGCTCCAGCGGCTCGCTGAGGCCGGCCAGGGTTCGGGCCTCCCCATTTTCGTGCTGACCCTTCAGCACCTGTCGTTCGAGGACCACCTCACAGGGGCCAACAGCACCCAGCGCCGAGAATGGGCCAAGGTGCAGGGTCGCTTCGAGGACGTTGCCTTCGTCGAATCGGCCAGCCAGACCCGCTCTCTCATCGGAACCGTCTTCGACGTTCACGACGACTTGCTCGGCTCTCGGATCAGCCGTTGGGCCGACGCCCAGGCCAAGGCCATGAGGCAGTTGGGTATCGCCGACCTCGCTGATCCGCAAACGCTGGCGTCGTGCTACCCCCTGCACCCTGTCGCCGCCCTTGTCCTGCCCGAGCTATGCAACCGGCACGGCCAGCACGAGCGCACGCTGTTCTCGTTTCTTGCCGGTCGACACACGGCGAGCGCCGCCTCATTCCTGACCGAGACGGATCTTCCAACTCGGGGACCGCTGCCCACAATGGGCCTCGATGCTGTCTACGACTACTTCGTCGATGGAAGCGCTCTCCAGATCGAGTCGGCCAGCATGTCAGGACGATGGACTGAGATCGCAACCCGGATACGGGATGCACACGGACTCACGCCGAAGCAGGCGCGGCTCGCCAAGGCTGTCGCCTTGTTGAACCTGGTGTCGACTGCCGGCACCGTCAGAGCCTCGCGTGCGATTCTGGCCCTCACCGCCGACGGCACCACCGAGACGCTCGCCGAGTTGGTGACAGCCGGCATTGTCACCTTCCGGGACTTCGCGGACGAGTACCGGATATGGCAGGGGACCGATGTCGATATCAACCTGCTGCTCGACGCGGCCAGACGGCACGTTGAGAAACGGCCTCTCGTCGAGGTCCTCAACGAGATCGACCAACCCCAGCCAGTGGTCGCCGCCAGACACAGTGCGCAACACGACGTGCTGCGAGTGTTCAACCGACGCTACGCCGATGCCAACGAGCAGGTAGAGCCGCTGGACGCCTCCTCCCGTTTTGATGGTGAAGCGCTCCTGCTTGTCGACCCAAGTGGATCCCTGCCGACCCTTGCCCGCCCTAGGGCGGACGCGAAGCCGATCGTGGCCGCGATTCCCGCGAGCCTGAAGGCCCTGGATGAGACCGCCAGGGAAGCTGCTGCGGTCCAGGCCGCATTCGACGACCCGTCAGTGGCTGATGATTGGGTGGCGCGACGCGAGTTGAGCGAGCGGATGGCCCAGACGCGCTCCGTTCTGGATCAAGCTGTCACCGACACCTTCGGCTCGGACGCCTGCCGATGGATGCTCCTCGGGACCCAGGCTCGCGAACTCCCGGGGGGACGGGGCAGCGCCGCCCTGTCCGACGCGGCCGACGACGCATACCGGGACACCCCTCGGGTGCGCAACGAGATGCTCAACCGCAGCGAGCTCACGTCGCAGGGAGCCAAGGCCCGCGGGATGCTCCTAGCAGCCATGATCGAGCACGGCGCCGAACCTGGCCTCGGCATGCAGGGCTACGGCCCCGAGGTCGCCATGTACCGGGCCTTCCTGGGCCGCACCGGACTCCACGGCTGGGACAAGCGCAACGATGTCATGGCCTTCCGGAAGCCCAAGGAGAAATCGCTGAAGCCTGCTTGGAGGAGGATCCAGGAGGAGTTCAAGCAATCTACGAGTCGGCGCATCAACCTCAGCGAGGTCTACACCGCTCTGTTGTCACCCCCCTACGGCATGAAGGAGGGGGCGATTCCCGTACTCGTCACTGCGGCTCTGCTGGCTGCCTCGGACGCGGTCGCCATCTACGAGCACGGCACCTTCAAGCCGCTGCTCACTCCGGAGTTGTCGGAGCGGATGGTGCGCAATCCCAGTCACTTCGACATCAAGCACTTCGCGAACACGATCGGCGCGCGGCGGCAGGCAGTGGACGCTCTCGCAAGCAAGTTCGAGTTGCGACCCAGCTTCCACAAGCATCGAGTGTCCAACGTTCTTACCGTCGTCGGACACCTGGTGTCGAGGATCAGCCGGCTCGACAACTACACGCGCCAGACCCACAACCTCAGCCCGGCAACGGTGCGAGCAAGAGACGTGCTGCTAGCAGCGGTCGAGCCCGACGAGCTGCTCTTCGTTTCGCTTCCCTCAGCGCTCGGATTCCCGCCAGTGCCTGCCGGACAGGAGGAGTACGCGCTAGCTAAAGGCTACGCCGCCGGAGTTGCCGAGGCTCTCGACGAACTCAGCACGTGTTTCCAGCGGCTATTGGAGCAACAACTTGACCATCTTCTGGAGACAAGCGCGGAGATCTCTCGTATGGCCGTGATGGGCCAGGCTGCGTCACTTGACGGCGAGGTCCTAGATCCCGAAGTTCGCGCCTTCGTCCTTTCGCTGGCGAACGACACGATCGAGTCCGACACGGACTGGGTCAAGGCGGTCGCGACCGTTGTTGCCAAGAAGGCACCAGCCGAATGGACCGACAACGACCTGCTGCACTTCTGGCGGGAACTCCATGAGAAGTTCGCCGCCTTCCACCGGCTCCTGGCCCTACACCATGACCGCCGTGCGCGCGGCGGTGATCCCTTCGAAGCGTACCGATGGACCGTCACGAGGTCTGACGGAGCAGAGCAGCCGCTGCTAGTCAGCATGGACCGCGAGTTCAGGCACGAGGCCACACGCGCATTCGACGACGCCCTAGCGAAGTTGGCGGCGATCACAGGATCTCAGCAACGAGCTCAGCACACTCTTCTCACGCTGCTGGGCGAGCGCCTCTTGCCCAGCTCAAGCTCCCACGACGACGTTTCGAATGCTACAAATACGGTTGGTGATCGAGCAGACCATGGTTGAGTCAGTGCGTCATATCTGCGGCATCTCGGGAGGCAAGGACTCCAGCGCGCTCGCGGTCCACCTGCGCGACCGCGTGCCGGAGATGGAGTACTTCTTTTGCGATACCGGCGCTGAACTGCCTGAGACCTACGAGTACTTGACGCGGCTGGAGGTGATCCTCGCCAAGCCCATCGCCCGCTTGAACGCGTCGAGGGGCTTCGACCACTGGTTCGAGGTGTTTCGGGGAACACTGCCGTCGCCTCAGATGCGCTGGTGTACCAAGAACATGAAGATCAAGCCCATCGAGGAGTGGATCGGCGATGAGCCGGCCGTTTCGTACGTCGCAATCCGGGCCGACGAGTCCAACCGAAAAGGCTACGTCTCCACCAAGCCCAACATCAGCGCCCGCTTCCCGTTCGTGGAGGACGGCATCGACCACGATGGCGTCATGCGAATCCTCAACGATGCCGGCATCGGCCTGCCTGCCTACTACGAGTGGCGGACCCGCTCGGGGTGCTACTTCTGCTTCTACCAGCGCAAAGCCGAGTGGATCGGCCTCTCCGAGCGCCACCCCGAGCTCTTCGAGCGCGCGGTCGCCATTGAGCAAAAGGTTCTCCAGGATGCCGGAGTCAACGGCGACGCCGACTTCGGAGACCGAGCTATGCGCGGCCGCCAGTACACATGGTCCGGCGGCGAGACCCTTGTCCAGCTCCGCGATCGCCGCGACGAAATCCTCGAACGTCACGAGGCAGCCGTAGCTCGGACGGCGAAGACCAGAGCCAACGTGCCCCTCATTGAAGCCCTCAGCGAAGCGTTCGACGAGGACGACGACACTGAACCCTGCACAGTTTGTGCCCTATGAGCGCTGACGCGCCGCCCGCACCGCCTCATGATCAAGCCCAGCAGCTAGCTCCCGGGCCACTTAGGCCATATCAGCTGGAAGGAGTCCGCTTCTTGTTTGAGAACTCATCGGCACTCCTTGCGGATGAAATGGGTCTAGGCAAGACTGTCCAAACCGTTACCGCCATTCGATCACGAAGAGCTTCATACCATCGGGTCCTGATCATCGCGCCCGCATCTTTGTGCCTCAATTGGCAGCGAGAGTTCGAAAAATGGGCACCAGAATTACCGGTACGACGCGTAATCGGTACCGCGACAGATCGAAAATACACATATCGACTACCGATACAAGTACTCATCGCCTCCTTTGAACAGATTAGGATCGACTGCCAAGACCTTGCAGCGCACGTACGATTCGATCTCGTTGTCGTTGATGAGGCACAACGCCTAAAAAACAGTATCTCGGCGCTAAATCTAGCATGTAGAATAATACCTCGAAATAGCTCATGGGCGTTGACTGGAACTCCTCTCGAGAATGATCCCAGCGATCTAATAGCTGTGTTTGGATTCATCAAACCACAGTTGCTTCGAAGCAGCATGTCACGACCTCAGCTTCATGATGCAATGAAGCCGCACTTCCTGAGACGCACAAAGAGGGATGTCCTAGGGGAGTTGCCCCCAATCTTGGTTCGTGAACTCCGTCTCGAACTAGGTGATCAACAGCGACAAACATACGACGACGTGTGGAGTAGTCGTGAGCAGCTGCGAAACCTGGAGCCACAGGAGGCAGCTAGCAGCCTCTTGGCATTGTTGACTCGTCTCAAGCAAATCTGCAACTTCGATGAGCATACCGGTCAGTCTGTCAAAATCGACGCGCTGCGTGATGTACTAGATCGAATCGAAGCTATGGACGAGAAAATCCTGATCTTCTCGCAATACGTAGACAGTCTGATGAAGATCGCAAGCCAGATCACGATCAAGCATCAAATCTACCACGGTGGGTTGACGATGACTCAGAGAGACAAGACACTTGATGCATTCCGCGAACAACCTGGCCCGCGCGCGCTGCTAGTATCTCTACAGGCTGGCGGCGTCGGCCTAAACTTGCAGGAAGCCTCCACAGTGGTTCTCTTCGATAGGTGGTGGAACCCCGCAAAGGAGGATCAAGCAATTCACCGAGCACACCGCTACGGTCGCGAATCTCCTCTAGAGGTTATTCGCTTCCTAGTTGAAGATTCTGTAGAAGAGAGGATCGACTCTGTGATAGAAGCGAAGAGGGTGTTGTTTGACGAGTACATAACGAAGGCGCCTCAAGATCAACGCTGGGGCACCGAGACACTCCGACAGATTCTGGAAATGGAAGAACAAGCCAACTAGAAAGGACGCGCAATGATATCAATTCTTGATATTCGAGAGATCCAATTGACAGACCTAGTAATCGGTAGAGGGCAAGTGAGAACACGAGATGTAGGAAAGGAGGTAGATGAACTCGCTGAGAGCATCGCCCAAGTTGGACTGCTGGAGCCGATCGTTGTGTGTGCAGCCGAGGAGGAAGGAAAGTTCGAAATCATCACTGGTCAGAGGCGATTTCTCGCGCACCAGATCCTCGGAAGAGAGATGATCATGGCGGCGATTCTCAGCGAGAGGGTTGATGAAGCAACTGCAAAGGTCCTATCGGTGACGGAGAATCTGGTCCGAACGAACCTCCACTCCAGCGACTTGATTGATGTCTGCACATACCTCTTAAGCGGTACGGCACTGTCAAGGCCGTAGCCGACGAGACGGGCTTGCCATATCAGAAAGTCCGGCAATATGTGAAGTATGACCAACTGACTCCAGACCTGAAGGACCTAGTGGACACGGGCACTGTCAAACTGGACACAGCTCTACGAGCGCAGCGTGCGTGTGAAGCAACCGGTACCGTCGATGCAGAGGAAGCGAAGCAGTTTGCACTAGAAATGGAACCCCTATCCGGCGCCCAGCGAACTGCGATCGTTAAGGCAAGGGAAGAAGATCCAACTAGATCTGCCGACGATATCATTGAAGAGGCAAAGGGGGGTGGCAAGATAACACAGATCGTCGTAACACTTACGACGGAAGTGCATACAGCCATAAAGAAGTATGCACTTGCCAACGATACTACCTCTGATGACGCAGCGGGAAGACTGATCCGCGAGGCCCTTGACGCGAACAATCTCTTGGAGGGTTAGCCATAGTGCCCGAGTTGACCCCGACTGAACTTCGCGACCTGATGCTGTCGGTAGGTACCCATCGTGCCGATCGTCGATTGTCACCAGTAGAGGTCGCGAGGTCAATCGACAAGATGTTGCGTTCCCACTCTGATCGGCAGCACTGTGCGGAACGCTTAGGAATCAGCTTAACTCAGATTTCCAGCTTTCTGAAGCTTCTCTCACTGGATCCGAAGTTCCAACACCTCGCTGATTGGAGAGGCGCGAAGAATGCTTCGATCCCCTTCTCTACATTGTCGGAGATCGCTCGCCTCAACTCATCTGATCAGAGTCAGGTGGTAGCAGCGATATTGCGCCACCATCTGAAGTGGAAGGAGGTGATACAAGTCGTTCAGATCAGCGAACGATCCCACGAGCCTATCGATGTCTGTATCAAGAATGTACTAGCACTTCGCCCCGACATTGAGACGCAACATCTGTTTGTAGGTCGCATTTCGTCAGGCTCGGATAGAAAGCGCCTCGCTGGTATGCCTCAGACGGACCGCGATGAACATCTCAGGCGTGTGCTTCGGACGTTAGTTGGTTCAAAGTACCAAATCAAGTCGAGACTGGGTGAAGATACGTTCACGATCCTAAGTGATCACGACCTTCCGAGTATGCTCCAACTTACAGCGGACGAGCTTGAGAAGACCATTAACAACTCACTGCAAGGTATAGAATGGACATGATGTCGTTTCCGATCGATGTCGTCAACCCATCGGGAGCTGTGATTCTGGGTCCAGACGTCGTATGTGACGGCTTTGCAGATGGGCCATCCGGCCGCGTGCAAACGCATATCCATAAGGACCACATGGATGGTTTTGAGACTAGTAAAGGTCTACAGCAGATCATCCTCACTGAACCGACCCGTCAGCTACTGATTGCAGAATATGATGCAGATCTGCCCTACCGTACGAATATCCTTGCTTTGAGAGAATTTGAGCGCTATGCAATAGGAAGTTCGCATGTTACATTGATCTCGAATGGACACATGTTGGGTTCGGTTCAAGTCTTGGTTGAATTGAAGGATGGAATGCGTGTCGGGTATTCAGGAGACTTCTTCTGGCCCTTAGATAACGCCATTGAGGTAGATGCGCTGGTCGTTGACAGCACGTACGGCTCTCCGGACAGTGTTCGAGAATTCTCTCAGGGAGAGTGTGAGGAGCGCTTCGCTGTGTTACTTAGACGGCTTCTGGCGCGCGGGCCTGTCCATATTAGAGCTCATCGAGGGACCTTGCAGCGCGCGCTGCAGATCATTTCGGATGACGTTGGATGTCCAATCGTCGCTAGCAAACGCTTAAACGAAGAGGTGGCCGTATATCGGAACTTTGGCTATGGAATACAACCGCTGATCACGCACCCATCGGAGACTGCAAAGACGGTTCTAGCTGATGGCTATTATGTTCGAGTCTATGGTACAGGCGATAAGAACCCGGTTGACCTGCAGTCAGGTTCGAGCATCAAGCTTAGCGCCTTCTTTTCGCGGCGTGATAAACCCGTGCTGGAACACTCTGAGCGATCCTATTGTGTAGCGATGTCGAACCACGCGGATTTCTTTGGTACGTTAGACTACATCCAGGCGACAGGTGCACGATTCGTTGTAACGGACAATGTTCGAGGTCCCCAAGCTTGTCGATTGGCCTTTGAGATACAGCGGAGACTAGGGGTGGAAGCGAGACCATCGTCGGAGATGGCCAGTCGCGGATGGGGCGCGAGGCCCGGGTGACGCTCGGAAGCTGTCATGCAACGGGAACGCGTGTCCACTCCGATTCGCGCGATGGATACAGGCGGACATGCGTCGATGGGCCCCCTTCCGGAACAGGATCGATCACCAAGTCGGCCAGCCAAACTCGCTTGCGAAGACCCGCGTGACCTTGCACACTTGAGATCGCCGAGGGCACTAGCCCGAGGAAGTGGGCCCGACTCCTCACCGGACGGTGAGCGGTCGGGCCTTCCGCTGATACCCGTGGCCCAGCTGGGCTGGCCGCGGATCGCCTGGCTCTCGGTGGTGCCCTCGGAGGCGGCCCTCCGTCGGACGCAATCCATCAGGCTCGGCTGAGCACGGAAGGCCTAGACCCAGGCCTTCGCTTGCCGCAGCCTCGGCGACCGCCGGCGTGTCTCCTTGATCGCGACGAACTCGGCCGGACTGAACTCGCTGTCCTCGAACGTGTCCGCGATCTCCGCAAGGCCACGTTCCATGGACGTTGCATCCAACTCCGGCTTCTTGCTCATCGCCATCCTCCGCTCAGCAGCTATCGGAATACACTCATCTCACTTCAGCAGCTTGCTTCTTCGCACCTTAACATGATACTATGATCCTTCCGCACTATTTCAGGGTAATGAGACCGGTGTAGCTTGATCAACAATAAACCGGGATGTTCTCTGGAGGCTTCCGGTAACTGAGAGACCCGCCGAAGGGAGAGGTGCCATCATGGTGATGACCGACAGGCAACGCGCGACGCTGTACAGCCAGTTGACGGAGGCGATCGGCGACGAAGCAGCCGGGATACTGATGGAACACCTGCCTTCAAGCGGGTGGGGCGAGCTTGCCTCCAAGAAGGACATCATGGCCAGCGAGGAACGGCTGCACCGCCGCCTCGGGGCCGGCGAGACATTGCTGCAGGGCGAACTCAAAGCGGCCAAGGGGGAGCTCAGGGTCGAGATAGGGGCTTCTGAGTCACGGTTGGGGCTCCGCCTCGACAAGATCCTCGCTCGCATCGACACGATCAATCACCGCTTTGACAAGGCAAAGGGCCGAGCCAGCTGACACGTGCCCGAGTGCAGAACTCGGTTAGGGGGCGATGGGGGTTTGGGCGGTTAGGCCGCCGTCGATGGTGAAGACGCTGCCGGACACGAAGGAGGCCTCGTCGCTCGCCAGCCACAGCACGAGGCCGGCGATGTCCTCGGGACGGCCCAGGCGGCCCACTGGGTGACGCTCGACCGCAGCGGTGCGGGCCGCGCCTGGATCAGCAGCCTGTTCGAAGGTGGTGTCGGCCATGGGGGTGGCGATCCAGCCCGGCGCCACCGCGTTGCAGCGGATGCCGTCGGCGCCGTGGTCGATGGCGATCGAGCGGGTCAGGCCGTGCACCGCCGCCTTGGACGCGTTGTAGACGGCCATGCCGTGGTCGGACACGTGGCCCGAGATCGAGCCCACGTTGATGATCACCCCGCCCTGCGGCTGCTCCGCCATCTGACGCACCGCCGCCCGGCACACGTTGAACACTCCCCGCACGTTCACGCCCATCACGTGATCGAACTCGTCGTCGGTGGTGTCAGCCACGGTCTTCTCCACGCTCACGCCCGCGTTGTTGACCACCACATCGACACGGCCCATGGCATCCACCGCGGCCGCGATCAGAGCGTCGGCCTGGGCCGGGTCGGCCACATCAGTCGGGATCCAGCGGCCCACACCGTCCGGTGGCTCGCTCCGGCTGCCGGTCAACACCCGGGCGCCCGCGGCCACGAAGCGCGCCGCCACCGCGAGTCCGATCCCGGAGCTGGCCCCGGTCACGACCACCGCGGCGTCCCGCAGAGAGTCCACTGGCCGCCCCCGACCCCTAAACGAAGCGCGAGCCGGGCGCGGTGCCGTCGATGTAGCGCTGCTGGCGGGCCTTGAACTCGTCGCTCAACAGACCGAGCCGGTTGAGCTTCTTCAGGACCCCCTGCACGTCGTCGACGTCGAACAGGTCGAGTTGCTCGGACCACTTGAAGTCGCCGGCGTAGCGGAACCACGAGCACCCCAGGCCGTTGGTCCGGATCCGCCGGCCGGCCTCGTCCTCGAACGGGGTGACCTGGCTCCAGTACCCGACGATCTCGCCCCGGGAGTCGTCGATCACCACCTTCTCATACGGGTAGGTCCAGCCCTCGAAGCCGATCATCTCGAATACCAGCACATGGTCGATGATGTCCTGGCGGCCCCGGGCGGCGAACTGGCCGTGGTGGCCCACTGTCCAGGTGTAGGACGCGTCGTCGGTGTAGAAGTCACCGAGCCCGGTCCAGTCGCTGGCAGCCTCCGCGGCCTCATTGGCTGCGGTCCACCGGCGCCACATCTCCTCCATCTCTTCACGGGGATAACCCATCTACGCTCTGCCTTCGCTCGCTCGCCGCTGACTGCGACCCGGCCGGGATCACCGGACGCACATTGCCCGGTAGCGACCCGCTCTCGCAAACTCAACCACCCGCAGGGCGGCGTCCCAGGCCGGCAGGCCAGCGGGATCTACACGTCAGTCCGCAGATCCGCGTGCGACGACCCACCGGGTCGGCTGGCCGGTGATCTCCGACACGACATCGAAGTCGGCGTCGTAGTGCAACACAGTGAGACCTCGGCTCTCGGCGGCAGCCGCAACGAGAGCATCGA
The DNA here is from genome assembly GCA_022819505.1 of Acidimicrobiia bacterium. GTDB lineage: Bacteria > Actinomycetota > Acidimicrobiia > Acidimicrobiales > Aldehydirespiratoraceae > Aldehydirespirator. Next base: position 313,698 of record JAJEHD010000019.1, read on the forward strand.
CAAGGGACAGGGCCCGGTGCTGGCCCCGACCCGCCAGCAGTCTCTGAAGCTCGAGCGCCCTGCGGTGGTCGCCCTCGGTCGTCGGCACCGACTCGAACGCGTCGATGTGGCTCATGACGGCGTCGTAGTCGGCGGCGCTGCGGGCGCTGAAGCCAAGCTCGAACGCGACTGGAGAGCACAGCGCGATGCTGCCCTCTGCTATGAGCGGAGCGACGGCCGCCGCTACGCGAGGCTTGCTGAGACGGGCGAAGGCACTCGTGTCGGCCAAGTAGACGGCACGAGCCACGTCAGTCCTCCTCACTCCACGCATCGTCAAGCGCATCGAAGTCGTAGCGCCCCGGCTCTGCGAGCAGGGCGACCAACTCGAGACGACGCCTAGCGTTGACAATCTCGCGCAACGACGCGTCTACGGTGTCGCGCAGCGTCTTGGTTCCCAGGATCCTCGCTGCCTCTGCAGCGATATCATGATCGATCTCAAGAGATGTCTTTCCCATCTGGACATGATATCTCTAGGCAACCCTGAAACCTTGGAACCGGCGCAACCGGGACACGCCGCTGCCATGATGGGGGAATGGAGATCCATGGGACGTGCAAGCCGGGGTTCGAGGCGGTGCGGGACGCGTTCGAGGCCAACTTCGCCGAGGGCCTGGAGGTCGGCGCGGCTGCGGCGGTGACCGTCGACGGCGAGTTCGTGGTGGACATCTGGGGAGGCGACGCCGACACCGAGGGCACGCCCTGGCGGCGCGACACCATCGTCAACGTCTACTCGACCACCAAGACCATGGCCGCCACCTGCATGCTGATGCTGGCCGACCGGGGCGAACTCGACTTCGACGCCCCCGTGGCCCGGTACTGGCCAGAGTTCGCCCAGAACGGCAAGGAGGGAGTGCTCGTCCGCCACGTGATGGCCCACACCGCCGGGCTCCCCGGCTTCGACCCGCCCATCACCATGGAGCAGCTCTACGACCTCGACGGCGTGGCCGCCAACCTCGCAGCCCAGACGCCGTGGTGGGAGCCGGGCACGGCCTCGGGGTACCACGCCGTGAGCCAGGGCCAGCTCCAGGGCGAGATCCTCCACCGAATCACCGGGCGCCGGATGGCCGACTGGTTCCGCACCGAGGTGGCCGAGCCGCTCGACGCCGACTTCTGGATCAGCCTGCCCGCCTCCGAGGACCACCGGGTGGCGGCCCTGGTGCCCCCGGTGTTCAGCGGCGAGCTGACGGTGAACGGCGTGGAGGTCTCGGCCGACTCCATCGCGGTCAAGACCCTGACGAGCTGCCCGATGACCGCCACCGAGCCCGCCACCCGGGCATGGCGGGCCGCGGAGATCCCCGCCGCGGGCGGCTTCGGCAACGCCCGGTCGGTGGCCCGCGTCCACTCCGCCCTGGCCTGCGGCGGCGCCGTCAACGGGGTCCGGCTGATGTCGGAGGCCGGTGTGCGGCGGGCCCTGGAGGAGCACACCGACGGCATCGACAAGGTGCTGATGGTCCGCATGCGCCACGGCCTCGGCTTCGGATTCCAGCTCGGCGAGTCGTTCACCACCGAGCCGGGCCAGATGTACTGGGGCGGCTGGGGCGGATCGCTCGCAGCCGTCGACACCGAACGGCGGCTGAGCGTCTGCTACGTGATGAACCGGATGGACTCCGACCTCATGGGCGACATCCGGGGACGCCGCATCACCGACGCCGCCCAAACCTGCCTGTAGCGGGCTAGTCCTCGCCGATGTCCTCGTTCCAGAGGGCGGGCTCGGCCTCGATGAATTCCCGCATCATGGCCACGCACGTCTCGTCGTCGAGCACGGTGACGGACACGCCCCGCTCGGCCAGCAGGGCCTCCTCGCCCATGAAGGTCCGGTTCTCGCCCACCACCACCTCGCCGATGCCGTACAGCAGGATCGCCCCGGTGCACATCGAGCACGGCGACAGCGTCGTGTACATCACCGAGTCGCGGTAGACGCTCGCCGGATGCCGTCCGGCGTTCTCCAAGGCGTCGGTCTCGCCGTGGCGGATGGCCGACCCCATCTGCACCCGCCGGTTGTGGCCCCGCCCGATGATGTCGCCGTCGTGCACCAGCACCGCCCCGATGGGGATGCCGCCCTCGGCCCGGCCCGCCAGGGCCTCGTCGATGGCCGCCTGCATGAACTGATCCATGGCCCCTATTTCACCACGCCGCTAGCGTCCAGGCGGACACTGGACTATACATAGCAGTTCTAGGTATAGTGCTCCGGATGCGGATCCCCAAGGACCTCGTCGCCGCGTCGGCCACACCGCTCGTGCTGGGCATCCTCAGCGAGGGCGAGAGCTACGGGTACGCGATCCTCAAGCGAGTGAACGAACTCTCAGGCGGGGAGCTCGAATGGACCGACGGGATGCTCTACCCCCTGCTGCACCGGCTCGAGCGGCTGGGCTACGCCGAGGCTGCCTGGAGAGTCCCAGCCGGCAGCCGGGCACGTCGACGCAAGTACTACCGGATCACCGAGCCCGGCCGGCAGGCCCTCGCCGAGCAGCGCCGCCAGTGGGCCGTGATCACCGGCGCGCTGCAGGACCTCTGGCATGAGATGTCGCCGCCGGTCCCTGCGTTGCACCGGAGCTGACCGCCATGCCTCCCGCTGGCCCCGATGCGCACGAGGCACCTGACGTGGAGGCCCTGATCGCTCAATGGCGAGCGAGCGTCGACCAGCAGCAGGCAGTTGACACCGCGGACGCCGACGAGCTCGAGAGCCATCTGCGGGACCGGATAGCCGATCTGGTGGAAGTGGGCCTGGCACCGGACGAGGCCTTCCTCATCGCGGTCAAGCGGATGGGGAGCGTCGACGCGTTGTCGAGCGAGTTCGCCCAGGAGCACTCCGACCGGCTCTGGAAGAAGCTCATGCCGGAGCCCGGCGCCGAGTCGACCGGGCGCGACTTCGGTGTGATGATCGGGTTCGCATTCATGGCGGCCGCCGCCGTCAAGGTGCCCGAGATCTTCGGCGCGAGCCTCATCGACGACGGCGAGTTCTATGCCCGCAACTTCGGCCTGTTCGCGCTGGTGCCGCTGGCGGGCTACTTCGTGTGGAACAGGGGGCTGCCCGTGGCCCGGGCCCTGCGCCTGCTGGCACCGGCGTTCGTGGCGGCCGCAGTCTTCATCAACGCCTACCCGTTCGAGGACGGCTCCGACACCGAGGTCCTCGCCGCTTTGCACCTGCCGATCGTCCTGTGGCTGCTGGTCGGCGTCGCCTACGCGGGAGGCGACTGGCGCTCTAGCCGGCGGCGCATGGACTACGTGCGCTTCACCGGCGAGTGGTTCGTCTACTACGTGCTGATCGCGCTCGGGGGCGGGGTGCTCGCCGCGCTGACGCAGGCCGCGTTCGCCGCCATAGACATCGACGCCGGAGAGTTCGTCTCGTCGTGGGTGCTGGCCTGCGGCGCGCTCGGAGCGGTGGTGGTGGCCTCGTGGCTGGTGGAGGCCAAGCAGAGCGTCATCGAGAACATGGCGCCGGTGCTGACCCGGCTGTTCACACCGCTGGTGGCCGCCATGCTGGTGGCGTTCCTGGCGGCCATGGTGGCGACCCGGCGAGGCATCGACTTCGACCGAGACGTTCTCATCATCTTCGACCTGGTGCTGGCGCTGGTGCTCGGCCTGCTGCTCTACGCCATATCGGCCCGCGACCCCAAGGCGCCCTTCGGCCCGTTCGACGTGCTGCAGCTGGTGCTGGTTGCCAGCGCCCTGGTCGCCGACGTCGTGATGCTGGCGGCAATGGCGGGACGGGTGTCGGACCTCGGCCTCACCCCCAACCGCATCGCCGCCCTCGGCGAGAACGTTGTCCTGCTCGCCAACCTGTGCGTGTCGGCGTGGCTCTACATCCGCTTCTGGCGGGGCCGCCTGCCCTTCGCATCCCTGGAGCGGTGGCAGACATCCTACGCACCGGTGTACGCGGTGTGGGCCGCCGTTGTGGTGGTCGTCTTCCCGCCCATCTTCGGATTCGCCTGAGCGCCCGCCAGGGCCCACCGACGCCCACCGCAGGGGCGCGAGCAAGGCTCGGCGGCCCAGTCCCCTCAAGACCGGGCCGCCGAGCCCCGTAAGGGCCCCTCCAGGGGGTGAGTCGCAGGGAAGGAGGAGCCCTCGGTCGCCGCTAGCGGCGGCGGATGCGCCTCGCGGCGTCGATCAGGCCGGCGAGCTCCTCGGCGTCGGCGTCGCGACGCAGCTCGTCGGCCACCCGGTCGGCCTGGTAGGCGAGCTCCTCCATGCTGCGATCCTCCACGAACGGGCTGTCCCGCAGCACCTCGGCGAACTCGGCCGCCACCACGGCCAGCCGGAAGTGAGCGCCGGCGTCCCGGAACGAGTGCTCCACGTCGTCGGGATGCAGGCTGGCCCAAGTCTCGGTGATCCGCTCACTAGCCGGGCGGCGGTAGCGCAGGGTGGCGGTGGCGATCGCCCCGCGGCTGCGGTCCCAGCCCCGGTCCAGGGTCACCTCGTACAGGGCGGTCGAGCCCTGGCCCACGCCGACCTCGCCGGCGTCGCGGGTGTCGTCACGGAAGTCCTCGTCGGCGATGGCCCGGTTCTCGAAGCCGAGCAGCCGGTACGAGATCACCTTGTCCCGGTCGAACTCGACCTGGATCTTGGCGTCGCGGGCCACCGAGGCCAGCAGGGCGTTGAGGTTCTCGACGAAGATGCGGCGGGCCTCGTCGGGCGTGTCGATGTAGTGGTAGGTGCCGTCGGCCTTGTTGGCCAGCTGCTCCATGAGCTCGTCGTTGAACGGGCCCAGGCCCACACCGATGGTGGACAGACCGATGTCGCCCCGCTCCCCGATCTCCTCGAGGATGTCGTCGGTGCGGGTGGCGCCCACGTTGGCGACCCCGTCCGACATCAGCAGCACGAGCACGTTGCGGCCACGGTCGGCCTCGCTCAGGGCCATGTCGAAGCCCCACACCAGGCCGGCCTCGGCGTTGGTGCTGCCATCGGGGCGGACACGGCTCCGGACCTCGTCGATGATCCAGCCGGCGTTGCCCGACACCCTGGTCGGCTCGAGGATGACGCTGGCCCTGTCGCTGTAGGCGACGATCCCGACCCGGGTGCGCCCGGGCAGGCCCCCCAGCAGCAGCTCGACAGACTCGTGGACCAGGCTCATCCGCTCCATGGGCCGGTCAGAGGGCCCCGCCGACTGGCCCATCGACCCGGAGCGATCCAGCACCAGCACCACGCTGTCGGGTATCACCAGGTCCGACAGCACCTCGGGGGCCTGAACGCCCACCCGCAGCATCACCCGGTCGGGATCGCTGAACGGTGTCGGCGCCGCCTCCAGGGTGATGTTGAACTCGTCGATCAGTGCCTGGTAACCGCCGTCGAAGTAGTTGACGAACTCCTCCACCCTCACAGCGTCGATGGGCGGGAGCTGGCCGCCCTCCAGGAAGTTGCGAGTCACCACGTAGGACGCGGTGTCGACGTCGAGGGCGAACGTGGACAGATCGTCCTCGTAGGTGTCCACGAACGGGTTGACGCCGTAGTCCTCGAAGGTGTTGGCCTGGCATTCGGGACACCGCTGGCGACGCTCTTCGGCACGCTCGCGATCGGAGGCCGCGGCCTGCTGGCGGGAGACGCCACTGGTGGCTGCGGACGTCGTGGTGGGGGCGGCGGCGGCGGACGCCGACTCGGAGGCAGCCTGGGCGGCCTCCAGGGCATCCACGGCTTCTTCATAGGCGTAGTCGGCCTCGGCTGCCGGCTCCTCTGCGGGTTCCTCGGCGTAGTTGCGGCTGGGAGACGTCGTGGATGCCGCGCCCATGTCGACGCTGCCGGAGCTGTAGCGGTCCCCGCTGACATCGGCCGTCGAGACATCCGTCTCAGCGCCATAATCGTCGGTAGGGGAGGCGGTCATGCTGGCTGCCTCGTTCTCGTCGCCGCCCGTACAGGACACCGCCAGCAGACTCAGCGCCAGCACTGCTCCCAGCCACATCAGGTGCCGCTTCGGTCTTGTGTCGAAGCTCTTGATTCCCGTGGTTCCCATGGTCACCCTCCTCCAGGTGGCGGACACCCGGTGCGCCCGATTGCTGCCTACGACGACGCAAACCGGCAGCCGGTTCCCGGGCACCACAAGAAATCCGGCCGCCTTCGATCACCGCGACCGGGCGACGGGCTCCCCGTCGCTCAGGACGTGGAGCTAGAGGCCGAGCGGATAGGCGGGACAACGCGGCCCATACGGCGCGCGGCCGTGGGCGCTGTTCCCTGGATCTGGGCGGCCCGTGAGCGCAGCGAACAAGAGCGGGAATGACACCGCTGGGACGCGACAGGCTCTCGCCCATCCGCGTGGCTTCTTAGGCGCGGGAGGAGGACAGGGCCTGGTCAACCAGCTCCAGGGGGTGGCGCACATCAAGGCCGGTGGCGGCCAGATGCAGCGAGCAGCCCGGGTTGGCGCTGGCCACCACCGACGCGCCCGAGCGGGCCACCGCGGCGGTCTTGCGCTCCCGGATGGCCCTGGACAGCTCGGCCTCCATCACCGAGTAGGCGCCGCCCGCACCGCAGCACAGGCCGTCATCATCGAGAGCCACGACCCGGGTGACGAACGGGGCCAGCACCTCGGGGACCGCCTGATGGGCTCGCTGCACGTGGCGGAGATGGCACGGGTCCTGCACCGCCACGGTGAGGTCCAGCGGAGCGACCGGATGCCGGGACCGCAGCTCGTCCAGGTGCCCGGCCAGCCACTCGTGCACGTCGTACACCCGGGCCGAGAACGCCCGGGCCTCGTCGGTGCCCAGCAGGTGGCCGTAGTCCTTGAGCGCCGCGCCGCAGCCGGCGGCGTCGACCAGGATGGGGCGGTCGTCGCCGGAGAGTCCGGCCATCACCCGGTGGGCCATGTCCTTGGTCTCGGACTCGAGGCCGGCGTGGATGTGCAGCGCTCCGCAGCACGGCGCGGCCGCGCCCGTGGGCTCCACTCCCACCCCGGCGGCCTCCAGCACCCGTTGCACGGCCAGGTGCACGTCTCGCTGCCAGGCGTCCATCACGCAGCCGGTGAACAGCCACACGTCGTTGCCGGAGGTACGCAGCGGTGGCCGTCGTAGCGGCATCCGGGCCGGCAGCCCGAGTCGCCGGGTCGGGACCAGCCGAAGCCGGATGGCCAGCGCCAGCAGGGTGGAGCCGGCCATCAGCAGCCAGCGATGGCGCAGCCCCTTCAGGGCCAGCCGCTGCCAGCGGGGAGTGATCCGGCCGGCGCCGGCCAGGGCGGCCCGGGTGCCCTCCATCAGGTGGCCGAACGGCACCGCGCTGGGACAGGCCGTCTCGCATCCCCGGCACTGGACGCAGGTCTCCATCGACCGGATCAGGTCGTCGGTCACCGGTGCGTCCTCGTTCTGCACCGCCCGCATCAACGCGATCCGGCCCCGGGGCGACTCGGTGTCCCGCCCGGTGATCACGAACGTCGGGCAGTGCGGCAGGCACAGCCCGCAGGACACGCAGGCGACCAGCTCGTCGTCGTTCAACCCGAGGTCCATCAGGGCTTCCTCAGAGGGTCGCGGCCGGGGTTGAGGCGTCCGGTCGGGTCGAAGCGCTCCTTGAACCGCCGATTCAGCTCCGCCACCGGTGGATCGACCGGTCGCTCAGGCTGCGGCTCGGAGGCATGCACCACGCCGACGCCGATCTCGGCGACGAAACAGCCTCCCGCGCCGTTCCCCGTACCGAAGGACGCGGCCTGCTCGGGCGTGCACGACCAGCGGTGCGGGGGAAGGTCGGGCGGTCCGTCCACGTCCTCAGACGGTCCAGCCGAGAGTTCGGCCAGGCGTGACAGGTCCTCGTCCACATCCACCCCGTAGCCGCTCAGAAACGCCCACACGTCGGTGCCGTCCCACAGCACCGACGCAGCCGTCAAGCATGACCGCGCCGCACCAGGGTCGGCCCCTGGCAGGCGCACCCAGCGCTCGACCTCCCCCACCGGCACGGTGCGCACCAGCGCCTCGCCGACCAGCCCGAGGGTTCCGAGCGAGCCGACCAGCAGCCGGCACATGTCGAAGCCGCTGACGTTCTTGACGGTGCCGGCGCCGCCGCTGGCGACCCGGCCGTCGGCGCACACGTACCGGACCTGCAACAGAGCGTCGCGCACCAGCCCCAGACCCAGGCGGGCGACACTCGACTCGCCCGCCATCAAGGCACCGCCGACCGTCCCGCCCTCACGCTCGGGCAGGGCGGTGCGCTGACCGGCCGCGGCCAGCTCCTCGTGGAGTTCGCTCACCGGCGTGCCGGCCCGCACTCGCACCGTCATCTCGGCCGGCTCGAAGGCGACGATCCCGGCCGGGGCGGCCACCTCCCGAGTGCCGGGCGCCGACTCGCCGCCGAGGCTCCAGCGGGTGCCGCCTCCCCGCACGCACACCGGGCCGTCCGAGCCGACCTCGGCCGCGAAGTCTCCAAGAGCCTCGTCGAAGTCCGCCATCGGCCTCTCAGCCCCAGACGCCGGCCGCGTCGGAGGCTCTCAGCGCGCCGATGTCGGAGCAGCTGTGCGCGCTGGGCAGCACCTTGCCGGGGTTCATGCGGCAGTGCGGGTCGAACGAAGCCCGCAGCCGCGCCTGCTGGTCGAGGTCGACCTCGCTGAACATGCGGCTCATGTACTCGCGCTTCTCGACTCCGATCCCGTGCTCGCCGGTGAGCGCACCGCCCATGTCCAGCGACATCTCGATGATCTCTCGGCCCGCGGCATGCACCCGCTCGTCCGCGCCCGGCACCCGGGAGTCGTAGGCAAGGATGGGGTGAAGGTTGCCGTCCCCGGCGTGGAACACGTTGAGCACGAGCAGGTCGTGGCGGTCGACGATCTCGTAGATGCTCTCGAGCACCTCCACCAGCCGGGTGCGGGGCACCACCGTGTCGTGCAGGTAGTAGTCCGGCATCACGTTGGCCACCGCCCCGAAGGCGCTCTTGCGTCCCTTCCACAGCCGGGCCCGCTCGTCGTCGTCGGCGGCGGTTCGAACGCTGATGGCCTGGTTGCGCCGGGCGATGGCGGCGATCCTCTCCCCCGCGATGGCGACGCCCCCCGCCGCTCCGTCCACTTCGACCAGCAGCACCGCGGCAGCGTCCTTGGGGTAGCCGGCCTGGGCGAAGTCCTCGACCGCGGTCACGCAGCGCTGGTCCATCATCTCGATGGCCGCGGGCACGATCCCGTCGGCGATGATGGCGGTGACGGTGGCCGCCGCGTCCGACACGTCGTCGAAGCAGAGCAGCATGGTGCGCACCGCGGGCGGGTTGGGGGTGAGGCGCACCGCGACCGCGGTGGCGATGCCGCACATGCCCTCGGAGCCCACGAACGCGCCGCGCAGGTCGTACCCGGCGGGCTCGGCGGTGAGGTCGCCGAGAGTCACCACCGAGGCGTCGGAAAGCACCACCTCCACAGCCAGCACATGGGCGCTGGTCACACCGTAAGCCAGGCAGTGGGGACCGCCGGAGTTGTTGGCCACGTTGCCGCCGATGGTGCAGGCCGCCTGGCTGGACGGGTCGGGGGCGTAGTGCACGCCGTGGGGGGCCAGCGCCCGGCTGAGGTCGAGGTTCACCATGCCGGGCTGCACCCAGGCCACGCCGTTGTCGAGGTCGATCTCGATCAGGTTGTCCATGCGGGTCGTCGACAGCACCACCGGCTGACCCAGCGGGGCTGCGCCGCCGGCCAGGCCGGTGCCTGCGCCCCGGGGGGACACGGCCCGGCCGTGGCGGGTGGCCACCTGCACGCACGCCACGACATCGGCGGTCGAGCCCGGATAGCAGACGGGCCCGGCGTTGCCCTCCCGGTAGATGGAGGCGTCGCGGGAGGCGAGATAGCGGGCGGCCGCATCGGCACGCACCCGGTCGGCCCCGATGGCCGCCTCCAGGTCGGCCACCAGCGCAGCGTCGCCGGCGTCGGCGGACGGGCTCGCGGCAGGCGAGCGTGTGTCGCGCCGGCGCGATCCCAGCACCCGGCGGGTGGCCTCGGCGAGCGTCCTGGCCATGACTCTGACCATAACGCGCGCCGCTGGGAGTACAGACGCCGGAGGACTACTCTGCCACCCAGAGAGAGGAGCCGGCCCGTGACTCAGACCGACGCGTCCTACCACCGGGTACCCGACGAGGTTCCGCCGCCGCCGTCGGGCTGCCCGGTCAACGGCTTCACACCGTTCGCGCCCGACTACCTGGCCGACCCCTATGCGGTGCTCGACGGGCTGCGAGACACGCCGGTCTTCTACTCCAGCGAGTTGGGCTACCTGGTCGTCACCCGCATGGAAGACGTGACCGACGTGTTCCTGGATCCCGAGACGTTCGGGTCCCAGAACGTGCAGGACCCGGTCTTCCCCCTCAGCGATGCCGCCCACGCGGTGCTGGCCGCGCCGGACTTCGACCCGGTGGCGGTCATGTCCAATCGCCAGCCTCCCGATCACGGCCGGATCCGCAACCACACCAAGCAGGGCTTCTCCAACCGCCGCATGCGGATCCTGGAGCCCTACATCCGCCGGCGCAGCCACGACCTCGTCGACGCCCTTCTGGCCGAAGGCTCGCCTGCTGACTTCGTGCCCGTGTTCGCGCACCCGCTGCCGGGCGAGACGATCTACCGCTTCATCGGGTTCCCCACCAGCGACGACGAGAAGCTCAAGGAGTGGTGCTCGGACCGCCTGGCCTTCAGCTGGGGCAAGCCGTCCGAGGCCGAGCAGGCCGAGATCGCCCGCAAGATGCTGTCGTACTGGCGCTACTGCCGCGACTTCGTGGCTTCCAAGGTGGACGACCCCGGGGACGACTACACATCGGAGCTCCTGGCCGTGCACAAGCAGGACGCCACCGAGCTCACCTACCGTGAGGTGGAGTCGATCGTCTACGGCCTGTCGTTCGCGGGCCACGAGATCGTCAGCCACTTCCTGTCCAATGCGCTGATCTGCCTGCTGCCGCGCCGCGGCCAGTGGGACGAGCTCTGCGCGGACCCGTCGCTGATCGGCGCCGCGCTGGAGGAGGTACTGCGCTTCGAGTCGCCCCAGACGAGCTGGCGGCGGGTCGCCAACGTCGACACCGTCCTGTCCGGGGTGAAGGTCCCCGCCGGAACCAACATCTTCATGAGCCTGGCCGCGGCCAACCACCAGCCCGACATCTTCGACGACCCCGGCGACTTCGACATCCACCGGCCCAACGCCCGCAACCACATCTCCTTCGGCAAGGGCATCCACTTCTGCCTGGGCGCCCGCCTCGCCCGGCTCGAGGCCAACATCGCCCTGGAGGTGCTGACGGAGCGGGTCCCGTCGCTGCGGCTGGTGGAGGGCCAGAGGCTGGAGCGCTTCGCCAACATCACCTTCCGGGGCCCCCGGCAGCTGCTCGTGGCCTGGGATGCCTGAGGAGCCTGGCGACTCGCCTCCGCCGCCCGCGTCCGGCGGCGAGCCCCTCGGCGGCCGCTGGCGCGACCGCAGCCTGGCCGACACCCCGGGTCCTCTCGCCGCGGTCACGTCGTCAGCGGGCACCCCTCGAAGCGACCGTGCGAAGCCGGGCGTGCCCGACACGATTCCGGCACTGGTCGACGATGCCGCAGCCCGCTTCGGCGACAGGGAGGCCCTGGTTGACGGCGACCTGCGCATCTCCTTCCTTGAGCTGCGCGACCGGGTCCGCGCCATGGCCGAGGCGCTGAGAGCGTGGGGGTTCGCGCCGGGCGACCGCGCGGCGGTGTGGGGGCAGAACATCTGGGAGTGGGCCGTGGCCGCGCTGGGGGTGCATGCCGCGGGCGGCGCGGTCGTGCCGATCAACACCCGCTTCAAGGGCGATGAGACCGCTCTCGTCCTGGACGCGTCGCGAGCCCGGATCCTGTTCTGCGTGACCGACTTCCTCGGCGCCGACCACCTTGGCCTGCTCCGGGCGGTCCAGGGTGGCCTGCCCGAGTCTCTGGAGGCCACCATCGTGATGCGGGGACCGGTGCCGCCCGACGCCGAGGGCCTCTCCGACTTCATGGCTCGGGGCGCGGCCAGCCGCTCTCGGACCGCGCCGAGCCACCCTCGCCCGGTGTGGCGCTCCGACGCCTGCCACATCATGTTCACCTCCGGCACCACGGGGCGGCCCAAGGGAGTGATGCTCAACCACGGCGCGGTCTGCCGGGCCTACCGGAGCTGGGCCTCGGTGATAGGGCTCCGACACGACGACCGCTACCTGATCATCAACCCGTTCTTCCACTCCTTCGGCCTGAACGCCGGGATCCTGGCCTGCCTCATGACCGGAGCGACCATGATCCCCCACCCCGTCTTCGACGTGCCGTCGGTGATGGCCCGGGTGCCGCAGGAGCGGATCTCGGTGCTGCCGGGCCCGCCGGCCATCTACCAGACCATCCTCAACCACCCCGACCTCGACAGCTTCGACATGTCCACCCTGCGGCTGGCCGTGACCGGCGCCGCCCCGGTGCCGGTGCCGATGATCGAGGCCATGCGCCAGCGGCTCGGCTTCGAGGTGATCGTGACCGGCTACGGGCTGACCGAGGCGTCGGGCATCGCCACCATGTGCCGCCACGACGATCCGCCTGACACGATCTCGGCCACATCGGGCCGGGCCATCGACGACGTGGAAGTGCGGGTGGTCGGCCCCGACGGCGCCGAGATGCCGCGGGGCGAGCCCGGCGAGATCGTGGTGCGGGGCTACAACGTGATGGACGGCTACCTCGACGATCCAAAGGCCACTGTGGACGCCATCGACGCCGACGGGTGGCTCCACACAGGGGATATCGGCACCATGGACGCAGCCGGCTACGTGGTCATTACCGACCGGCTCAAGGACATGTTCATCTGCGGCGGGTTCAACGCCTACCCGGCCGAGATCGAAGCGGCGATGCTGGCCCATCCTCAGGTGGGCCAAGTGGCGGTGGTGGGCCGGCCGGACGAGCGGCTGGGCGAGGTCGGCCACGCATTCGTGGTGCCCGCGGTGGGGGCCGCCACCGGGGCGGCCGAGACCGAGTTGATCGACTGGTGCCGGGACCGGATGGCCAACTACAAGGCCCCACGGGGCATCACGTTCGTGGCTGAGCTTCCCCTCAACGCCTCAGGAAAGGTGCTCAAGCACGAGTTGCGAGCCCGACTCTGAAAGGCCGGCGCCGGTCATCGCATTCGTGAATTCGGTCACATAGCGTTTCTCTCCATGACTGCGGGGGTGTCGACGGGCTCGTCGCCGTTCGTGCCGGTGCCGCTGACGCCGGTCGCCTTCCTCGACCGGGCCCGGCTGGTGCACGGCGACCGCCCCGCGGTGATCGACGGGCCGCTGCGCCGCAGCTACGAGGACTTCGCCAACCGCTGCGAACGGCTGGCCGGAGCCACCCTCGACCTGGGTCTGGAGCCCGGCGAGGCGGTGTCGGTGCTGGCCCCCAACGTGTCGATGGCGCTTGAAGCCACGTTCGGGTTCCCGATGGCCGGGGTGGTGTTCAACGCCCTCAACTCCAGACTCTCCGCGCCGGAGCTGGCCTGGATCGTGGGCCATGCCGGGTCCAAGGTGCTGTTCGTCGACCACGCTCTGGCCGGTGTGGCCCGAGCGATCGAGGGGCAGATCCCGGGCCTGCGGGTGGTGGTGTCGCAGGACGCGGGCGTCTCAGGGACCGCGGACTGCGAGTACGAGGCCCTGCTGGCGAATGCGGCCCCTCACCGGGAGGAGATCACCGACGAGCAGTCGCTGCTGAGCCTCAACTACACGTCGGGCACCACCGGGCATCCCAAGGGGGTGATGTACTCGCACCGGGGCGCCAACCTCAACGCGCTGGCCATGGCCGCGCAGGGCGGGCTCGACAGCGACGCGGTGTTCCTGTGGACGCTGCCCATATTCCATTGCAACGGCTGGTGCTACCCGTGGGCGGTCACCGCAGTGGGCGGGACGCACGTGATGCTGCGGGCTCTCGATCCGGGCGCGGTGTGGCGCCACATCCGCGACGACGGCGTGACCCACTTCAACGCGGCCCCCACCGTGCTCATCGGCCTGGTGAACCATCCCGACGCCGCGCCGGCGCCCCGCACAGTGAAGGTGGCCACCGGGGGCGCGCCGCCGTCGCCGACGCTGCTGGCTCAGATGGCCGAGCTCAACATCGACGTCACCCACCTCTACGGTCTGACCGAGACGTACGGACCGTCGCTGATCTGCGACTGGCGTAGCGAGTGGGACGGCCTGCCGGCGGGCGAGCAGACCCGGATCAAGGCCCGCCAGGGGGTGGGCACGCTGGTGACGTCCTCGGTGCGGGTGGTCGACGCAGACGGGGCCGACGTGCCCGCCGACGGCTCCACTCAGGGCGAGATCGCCATCAGGGGCAACAACGTGATGCTCGGCTACTACAAGGATCCCGACGCCACCGCGGCGGCCTCGGTGGAGGGGCCCGAGGGCACCTGGTTCCGCACCGGGGACGTGGCCGTGATGCACGACCACGGCTATGTGGAGGTGCGTGACCGGGCCAAGGACGTGATCATCTCCGGCGGCGAGAACATCGCCTCGATCGAGGTGGAGCAGGCTCTGGCGTCGCATCCCGACGTGGTGGAGTGCGCGGTGGTGGCCGCCCCTGACGAGACCTGGGGCGAGGTGCCGGCCGCGTTCGTAGTGCTGCGGCCGGGTGCTGACGTCACCGAGGGCGACCTGGTGGAGCACGTCAAGTCGCGCATCGCCCGGTTCAAGGCCCCCAAGTCGGTGACATTCGGCGACCTGCCCAAGACCGCCACCGGCAAGATCCAGAAGTTCGCCCTGCGCGACCAGCTCTGGGCCGGCCGCGACCGCCGCGTCAACTAGGCGGAGCCAGAGCGGCCAGGAGGCCGTTCGACCGAAATCTGCACGAGTCTTGCACCTATACGACAAGTTTCTCTACTGATTTCGGCTGACTCGCTTCGAACGGTCAGGCCTCGTTGACGAGGGGGACGACCGACTCGGCGAAGGCGTCGAACTGGTCCAGGTACTCGTCGAGGGTGCGGGCCCGGAACTTGAGGTGGAACGTGTTGGCTCCCGCGTCGCGCCCGGCCCGGATGCTGGCCGCGACCGGCTCGGCGCCGCAGGCCATCACCGGCGGCAGACCCTCGGGGGCGGCATCGGCCAGCAGGTAGCACCACGGCGGCATGAAGCTCACGTCGAAGCGGGCGCCGTCCCGTCCGGCCGCGGCGGCGGCCGCGTTCATGGTGTCGATGATCTCGCCGTACTGGTTGACCGGGTTGCCCATCGGCACGTACCCGTCGCCGAGACGCCCGGCCCGACGCCACGCGGCCCGGCCGCTGCCGCCCACCCAGATGGGCAGTTCCCGCACCGGCGCGGGACCGACCCCGACGTCGGAGTAGCTGAACGCCTCCCCCGAGTGGCTGACGTACTGGTCGTCGAACGCGCCTCTGATCGCCTCCAGGGTCTCGTCGAGCAGCCGTCCTCGGGCGTCGAAGTCCACGCCGAGGGCCTCGAACTCGGCCTCCACGTGGCCGGCGCCGACACCCAGGACGGCCCTTCCGCCCGACAGGTGGTCGAGCGTGGCGAACGATTTGGCGGTCTGCAGCGGGTGGCGGTAGGCCGCGATCCAGACCACCGAGGCCAGGTTGACCGTCTCGGTGCAGGCGGCCAGGTACGACAGGGTGGCCACCGTGTCGTACCAGATGGTGCTCATGTGGGCCGCATAGTCGTTGTCGGGAATGGCGACGTGGTCGGTCACGCCCACGAAGTGGTGGCCGGTGGCCTCGGCCTTGCGGGCGATGCTCACCAGATCGTCGACGGTGGCGGTGTGCTCCCACGGGTCGGCCAGGGTGGCGGTGAGGGTGTGGATGGGCAGGGCGACCCCGTAGGTCCATTCGCCCGGTGGTGTGATCGCAGCCATCGCGTCACGATGCTACGGCGCACCGGCTAGTTGCGGCAGCCGCTGAAGCCGGGGTCGGGTCCCGAGCGCCGCGGCGGGGCGAAGAAGTCGTTCTCGCTGTCGGCGAGTTGGTTGCGTCTGCGCATGATCGCCCTGCGCTCGGCCTCCAGGTACAGGTAGCGCTGAACGTCTTCGGGTGTGCTGTCGCTCATGAACATGTCCACGGCCACGGGGTCGCGGCACAGCTCCGCCCGGATGTCGTCCTTGGTGACGGTCCTATCGCCACCCCGGCCGGCGCGCTCACGCTTCAGCCGCCGGCGGTACCACTTGTTCCGCACTATGGGGGCAAGCAGCCCCAGATGGAACATCAGCAGCCCGTAGAGCACGAACTGCGCGATCATCAACAGCGGCGCCATGCTGGCTTCTCCTGTTCGAGCCGACTCTTGGCGCCCAGACGAAAGGCCGCGATACTGGTCTACTTTGAATATATTCAATGTTGTTTGCAGATCGCAACCCTGAGAGTCGTACGGTTGGTATGCTCATGCATATGCGGACAACCATAAATCTGCCTGAAGGTCTCGGCGAGGAGGCGAAGCGCTACGCCGCGCAGCGCGGGTGCACCTTCACGGCGCTGGTCGTCGAGGGCTTGCAACTCGTGGTGCACGGCTCCGCAGAGCGGGGGCCGAGGCGGGAGCTCCCGAGCTACGGCAGTGGGCATCTGCTGGTGGATCTCACCGACAAGGAAGCCGTGGGCGAAGCGCTCGACGCAGACGGCGTGAGATGATCCTGCCGGACGTCAACACACTCGTCTACGCCTTTCGCCGGGACACCGAGCACTTCGAGGACTATGCAGGCTGGCTCAACACGACCATGGCCGGCTCTGAGCCGATCCTCCTGCCCGATGTCGTCCTGACCGGCTTCCTCCGAGTCGTCACCAACCGCAAGATCTTCACCGACCCGGCCCCGGTGCCGGCCGCGCTCACCTTCGTGGAGGCGTTGAGAGACTCTCCTGTCGGCCGTGGGCTGAACCCGACTGACGCCGCCTGGCGCCAACTCGCACGGTTCATCGACAACGACCCGTACTTGGTCGGCAGTCTTGTGCCCGATGCGTGGATAGCCGCGCTCGCGGTCGCCTCCGGTGCTCGGGTGGCTACTGCGGACGCGGGCTTCGCTCGCTTCGAGGGCCTAAGTTGGTTCGACCCCGTGCGGCCTCGATGAGCCTCGTCATCTCGGCCGACACGCAGGGCCTCGAACCCGCCCGCCCGCCGGCCCTCGCGCCGGGCTGAGCATGACAGCGCTGGCCGTCGCTGCGCCGGTGGCCGGAGTGCTGATGACCCGCACCCGTTGTTAGCCGGCCCGCAGGGCAATAACTGAGAGTCCGTCCCCAACCGGCAGCAGTGAGACCGTCACCCGCTCGTCGTTCACGACATGAGTGTTGAAGGCTCGCATCTCCTCGGCTCCCGCATCGGTGTTGCTGGCATCAGCCACGGTTCCGTCCCTGAGGGTGTTGTCCACAAGGATCACGCCCCGCTCGGACAAGCGCGACACGACCTCCTCGTAGTAGTCGATGTAGGACGCCTTGTCGGCGTCGATGAAGGCGAAGTCGATCTTCGGTTCGGGGGGCAGGGTCCTCAGGGTCTCAAGCGCCGGGGCGATGCGAAGGTCGATGCGGTCGGCCACACCGGCGCGCGCCCAGTAGTCGCGGGCGATGGCCGTCCACTCCTCGGAGATGTCGCAGCACATCAGGCGCCCACCGGGCGGGAGCGCCTTGGCGACGCACAGGGCCGAGTAGCCGGTGAATGTGCCGATCTCTACTGCGAAACGGGGCTTGAGCGCTGCTGTGAGCAGCGTCATCAACGTTCCCTGAACAGGGTTGATCTGCATGATGCTCCACTCACCGAGTTCGGCGGTGGCCGTTCGCAGGTCCAGTTGGACGGTGTCGGGGCTGGTCGAGTTGGCCTCCAGGTAGGCGGAGATTGCCTGGCTGAGGACAGCGTTCTCGGAACTCATGGCCGTTCGATGCTACTGGGAATGTGGACAGCGACTGTCTTGACGCGGGTGTAGAAGCGGACGGCTTCGTCACCTTGCTCCTTGAACGGCGAACCCGATTGGCGGAATCCTCCGAAGGGAAAGTGGACGTCCCAGCCGGCAGTTGAGGTGTTGACCGCCACTTGCCCGCACTCGACCTCGTCGATGAAGCGCTGCGCCGAGGCGAGGCCGGCGGTGAAGACCGCGGCGGACAGGCCGAAGTCGGAGTCGTTGGTGGCCGCGATGGCTTCGTCGAGGCCGTCTACCTCCCGCATGACTACTACCGGCCCGAAGACCTCGGCCCGCCAGATCTCCATCTCGGGTGTCACATCGGCCAGCAGGGTCGGGAGCAGGAAGTGGCCGTGGCGCCTGCTCTCGTCGTCGGGTCGGGTCCCGCCGGTCACCACCCTGGCACCCTGCTGGATGGCTCGGCCGATGAAGCCGATCACCGTGCTGAGGTGGCTGGCGCTGACCAGCGGGCCCATGTTCGACCCGGGGTCGATCCCCGGACCGACGCGCAGGCTCTCGACTCGCTCTGTGAGACGGGCAACGTAGGCGGCCGAGACCGAGCGGTCGATTATCACTCTGCTGGTGGCGGTGCAGCGCTGGCCGCATCCCCCGAAGGCGGCCGCCACCACTCCGGCCGCGGCCAGGTCGAGGTCGGCGTCGGCCAGGATGACCGAAGCGTTCTTGCCTCCCATCTCGGCCTGATACCGCAGATTCCGTGCCGCGAGGTCGACCCGGAGCCGGTCCCCGACCTCGTTGCCGCCGGTGAAGCTCACCGCGGCGATGCGCTCGTCGGCGACAAGCGCTGCGGCTACATCCTGGCTGCGGCCGGTGACCACGTTGAGGGCGCCCGCCGGCAAGCCCGCGTCATGCAGGGCGCGGGCAAGGTGCAGTCCCGACAGCGGTGTCTGGCTGGCCGGCTTGAGCACCACAGAGTTGCCGCACATCAGCGCCGGAGAGAGCTTGCGGGCCGGCGTCAGGAGGGGGTCGTTCCATGGGGTGATGGCGAGCACGATCCCTACCGGCTCGCGGCGGACGCTGGCCGTCGTGCCGGGCCGGGAGTCGTTGAGGAGAGTCCCGTAAGGCTGTCGTGCCAGCGCGGCGTAGTACTCCAAGAACTCGGCCGACTTGATGACCTCTATCCGGGCCTCGGCAATGGTCTTGCCGTTCTCGGCCACGATGTCGGCGGCGACTTCATCGAGACGCTCACGCAGCAGCCCTGCGGCGCGAACCAGCACCTCGGCCCTCTCGAATGCGGACGCCCGCCGCCACGCTTCGAAGCCGGCTTCGGCTGAGTCGTAGGCGGCCGACACCTGGGCGGAACTGAGCGCCGGTACCGCAGCCACCGGAACACGGGCGTCCGCGGGGTTGCCGACCTCCACCCACTCATCGGAACCGATCCACGATCCTCCGACAAGGGTCTCGACTGCGTGCGGGCCCATGGCTCCTCCGGTGCGGCAGACGGACGTTCTCAGCGGGCCACGCTAGGCGTAGACCGCAGGGATGAACACGGGTGGTTGCGCAACGTAACCATGCACAAGCACCGGGCTCTCTCCCGGTGGCTTCCGCTTAGGCTCGAACCGGTTGCCATGACAGGAGGCCCCGTCGTGACCATGGCTGTTGGATCGAGAGACACGAAGCGATGACGCCACAAGCAGTCCGGGCTGTCTCACCCCGGACTGACACCAATGGACGACGCGGGCCCGGCCGCGGCCGATCGCGTGGGCCTGCGATGGTTGGAACGGTGGAGTCCACCGAGTGGCTTACGCCGGCCATGGTGCGCATCACCTTCGGAGGACCGGGACTTCAGCGATTCGCCCCCAAGGAGTTCACCGACCAGTACGTCATCTGCCAGTTCGTGCCCGAAGGCGCGCCCTACTCGCCGCCGTTCGGCGACGAGGCCAACTTGGCCGCCCCCGAACACCGTCCAAGGATCCGGCGGTTCACGGTGCGCAAGTGGGACGAAGCAGACCGGGTGTTGACTGTCGACTTCGTCGTGCACGGAAGTGAGGGCTACGCCGGCCGGTGGGCCCAGCGAGCCCGGCCCGGTGACCTGCTCCAGATGCGCGGGCCCGGCGGCGGCTATCGCCCCGACCCCGAAGCCGACTGGTACCTGATGGCCGGCGACGAGTCGTCCCTCCCGGCCATTGCGGCCTCGCTCGAGGTCCTGCCAGCGGGCCGGAGTTGCGAAGTGGCGCTCGTGACCGACGACGCCGGGCACGAGATCGCGTTGGAGAGCGCCGCGGACCTGCATGTCCGGTGGGTTCACCGCAACTCGTCGGCTGCGCCGGAGACGCTCTTGTTGGATGCGGTCGGCTCGGTCCATTGGCATCGCGGGCGGCCCGACGTGTTCGTCCATGGCGAGGCGGGCGAGGTGCGGGCTGTCCGCAAGCATCTGGTTGCAGCGCGAGGGATCGACCGCAACTCCTCCTCGATCTCGCCCTACTGGCGCCGTCATCACGACGACGAGACTTGGCGAGCAGTGAAGAAGGATTGGCTGGCTGAAGCTGATCGGGACTTGGACGCAGGCGTCTAGCAGACGCCACGATCAACGGGACTAAGTCAGCCGATCTCGCGCCAGTCGAGGTCGTCGCAGACCACTATCTCGCCTCGGTAGCCGCCCTCGCGGACCTCGTCCACGTAGCCCTGCCTGTCGGCGTCGGTGAACGGCGGAGGGCTCAGGTGGGTCAGCATCAGCACCGGGATGTCCAACTCCGCAGCCTGCTGACCGAGTAGCCGGGTGTCGGAGTGATACTTCATGAAGAAGTGGAGATGAGGGGCCAGCTCAAGGATCTTCTCCATCCGCATCGCCTCATGGACCACGATGTCGGCGCCCGAAGCCAGCGCGGCGACCTCGTCGCATACTCGGGTGTCGCCGGAGATGGCTACGGTGCCGTCGCCGGTCTCGATGCGGTAGCCGACCGCGCCCTGCACAGGCTCGTGACGCACCGGCCCGGCCAGCACCCTCACGTCGCCGCCGGACCAGACCTCCGTCAGCTCCGCCGGCGTTTCGAAGGCTACGACCTCGATATTGGGCCTAGGGTTCCGCTCCGCGTGGAGAGCCCGGACTTCCAGGTCATCGACCCATACGTCGAGCATGCGCTCACAGAAGCGGGAGGTAGGACCAGCGGGGGCCACGATCGGCAACGCGGGCAGAGCATCGTGGTGATCCAGGAGCCAGCGAGTGTGGACTACATCCTGGAGCCCCAGCAGGTGGTCGGAGTGGTAGTGGGTGAGAAACACCCCGTCGAGTTGCTCGGGCAGCGTGCCGGCCGAGACGAGTCTGGCCACCGTGTTGCGCCCGGCGTCGAACTGGAGATGAAAGCCGTCGGCCTGCACTAGCACGCCTGCGCCGGCCCGGTTCGGTGCCGGCCGCGGTATGCCCGTGCCGGTGACGGTCACTCGGGTGGTCATGCGTCGTCGCTCCTGACCGGCGGCAGCGGCACACCGAGTTCGATGCCCAGCTCACTCAGGGTGCTCCAGAGCTTGGGTGCCAAGGGCACTCCGGAAGTTCCCCGAGCCGAAGCGACGGCAGAACTCCGTTCGCCGGGCACGAAGATGCCCTCTGCGCCGTCGGCGGTAGGCAGTGACTTCAATGCGTCGACGGTGGCATCCACATGAGCCATGAAGTCCTCTGGGTCGCCGAACGCGGCCGGCGCGAGCGCCATGATCAATGCGTTCTGGCGGTGCTTGCGGCCTCCTTCGGGATCGGTGTGGAACGCCTCCACGATGGGCTCTCCCACCAGGACACTGGTGATCAACTCGAAGGCCAGCGACATGCCCGAACCCTTGGCTCCACCGAGCGGCAGCGGCATCGCCGCCAGCTCGGGATCGGTGGTGGGCGTACCGTCAGCGGTTGCGGCCGCTCCCTCGGGAATCGGAGTCCCGCTGGACTTGTGCTGGCGGATCTTGCCCAGCGCCATGGTGGCGGTGGCCATGTCCAGCAGCACTGTGGAGCGCCGGGCGCTCGGCACCGCGATGGACAGAGGGCTGGTGGCGACCGCCTTGCCCTTGGCGCCCGTGTAGGCCATGTTGGGCATACCGGCCACGAACGCGATGCCCACGCAGCCGGCTTCGGCGATCCGGTTGGTGTAGTAGCCGATGGCGCCAGTGTGGACCGTTCGGCGTACTCCCACCGAGGCAATCCCGGTCGACGCGCTGATGGTGACGGCCAGGTCGGCGGCCTCGCTGAGCGCGACCGGTCCGGGCGCCCTGTCGGCTTCCATCACCGCCACTCCGGGCGACGAGGTCCGCACCTGGATGTCGGGCCGGGCGTTGGCGACCCCCGACCGGAGGAGGTCGACATAGGGAGCGATGCGGCTAGCGCCGTGGGAGTCGACGCCCCGCACGCTGGCCCACACCAGGACCTCCGACATCGCCGCCGCGTGCTCGGCCGAAGCTCCGGCGGACTCGAACACGGCTGCCGCGAAACGGGCCAGGTCGTCGGGTGACACGGTCTGGGGCATGACTGCCTTCTCCTTGGGGCTCAGTGAGCCACCGAAACGTTGACGATGGCAGTCGTGCCGCCCCGAACTACCTTGACGGCACGCTCCAACGCCGGTTCAAGCTCATCGGGTGACTCAACGGCCTCGCCGTGCATGTCGAACGGCGCGGCCAGGCTGGACAGTTCCGGCTGGCTGGACAGGTCGACTCCCAGGAAGTCGCCCGTCTCTACCGCGGCGCCGTCGGGGTAGAAGCGCAGGTGGTTCAGCTTCATCGACCGGTACTGGTGGTTGTTAAAAACCACGATGAGAAGCGGCAGACCCAGAGCCTTCGAGGCGTCCAGCGACGGCACGATCGGGTTGTACAGGAAGGCGCCGTCGCCGATTGTGACCGTGACGGGGCGGTCCCTGGCGGCCAGCTTGACGCCGAGCGCGACTGCGAGGCCCTGGCCCAGCCCTCCCTGGACGTAGAAGTACGAGTCGGGGGTCTGCCGGGCGAGGTGGCGCTTCACAAGCCGGCCGTGGGTGATGGTCTCGTCCACCACGACCGGATCGTCGGCTCCGAACAACTCGCGTAGGGCGCTGGCCAGCCGCACCGGATCAAGGCTCTCGCCCTGCACGGCCGTGCGTTCGGCCCGCAAGACCGCCTCCACCTCAGCGACCCGCAGCGATTCGGCCCACTGCCGGCGGGCCGACGCCGCCCGCCGATCGGACGCCTCACGACCGCGGGCGGCCAACTCGCGCAGCGTGGAGACCACGCCGCCCTCCAAGTAATGGGTGGCCTGGAACACCTGGTACACCATGTAGGGCCGGTGCGGGGCCTCGTCAAGCACCACCACCTCGGCCGAGGCGGGCCGCCGGCTCGGTGGGTAGAACGGGGCCCGGCAGTTGACCAGGATGAACAGGTCCGCGGTGTCCATCAGCGGACCGACGTCCTCGCCTGCGTGCAGGCGATGGGTGCGCGGGAAGTTGGCGCAGACGGCGGCGGCGGGCTCGATCACCGGAACGTCGAAGGCCTCCGCGAACTCGACCAGGGCCGCGAACCCGCCCGGGCTGCGGCCTGCGGTCTCGGTGACGATCACTGGCCGTTCGGCCGCAATGATCAACTCCAGCACCCGCTCGACGTCGCCGGGCGCGCTGACCGTCGCTCCCGCAGGCACAGGCGAGGGCAACTCCGGGTGCTGCCAGGGCGACAGCAGAACCTCGATGGGCACGTTGAGGTAGACCGGCCCGGCCGGGGGCCGCGACGCCAATTCTGTTGCCCGGACCACCATCTGGTACAGCGTCGAGGGGCTTGCCGCCTGGTTCGACCATTTGACCCAGGGCGCGGCCAGACTGTGTGGCCCGCCCACCACCGACAGGTTGCGGTACCACTGGCCGCCGGGGTCGGGGCCCGGCCCGTCGCCGTGGGTGACCGACTCGGCGGAGGCGACCACCATGGGCACACCGGCGAGCAGCGCTCCGTGGATGGCGCAGGCCCCCTGCAGCAGACCCGCACCGGCATGCAACAGCACACCCTGGGGCCGTCGTGTCATCAGGCCGTAGCCGGTGGCCATGCCGACCGCCACCGTCTCGTGGGTCAGATCGAAGTAGCCAGGGCTGCCTGTTCCGTCACGACGTCGGCGGGCCAGAGCCTCCCAGACCGGGGCCCACTCGGACCCGGGGGAGGAGAAGATGTAGTCGGCGCCGCTGGCTTGAAGTGCGGCGACGACCGCTTCACCGCCGTCGCCCGCCGCAGTCATGGCAGTGCTAGTTGGTGACGGGCCAGCCCAGGCACTCGCTGATTCCCCGGCCCATGATCCACTCGAGTTCGGTGGGCGTGAACGCGAAGTGCTTGGTGAACTGCTCAATGGTGTCGGTATAAGTCAGGCCGTGGCCCATGAGTCGGGTTATGTCAGTCCCCCAGAAGCAGCGCTCGGGACCCATCCTGTCGACCATCTCCCGCACGTACTTCTCGATGTTGAGGTTGGGGAACGGATGGGTCGAGTATCCCGGCAGCGCCGAGACCTTGACGTAGATGTTGGGCCGCGCGTAGAGGTCGGCGGTCTCCTGCACCCAGTAGCCGATGGAGTCATCGACGCAGCGGGCCATGATCCCCATGTGGTCGATGATGATCTTCAGCCCCGGATGCTTGTCCGCGATAGCTCCCAACTCGGCCTTCCAGATCGGCGCGTGGACCATGGTGGGCAGGCCCAGTTCCTCGGCCACGGGCCAGTACCAGTCGTTGGTCCCGTCGATCATCCAGTTGCGGTCCTGGGGCCGGTGGAAGGTCAGCCGCGTGCCTTTGACGAAGGGATTGTCGACGAACTCCGCCATCAGCTTGGTTCCCGCGGCCTCGTCGTTCTGGGGCACGCGGGCCATGATTCCGAAGCGGTCGGGATGGGCTTCGCAGGCTTCCAGGGAGTAGTCGATGCGGTTGCCCTCCCAGCTGGGGGGCACCAACAACACCCGGTCCACGCCAGCCTCGTCCATCAGCTCCAGACATTCCTGGTAGGAGAAGGCCTCCTCGCGGTGGCCGTTGAGGCGGATCCGCTCGCGAGCGCCGGGCACCCAGGGGCGGTCGGGTGACTCCTCCAGCCAGATGTGCACCTGAGAGTCAACGATGAACATGCGCGGTCCTTGGGAGAACTAGATGTCTCTTGTTGGGCACAACCCTAGGAGGCGAGCGCCGGGCCTAGTACCCCCATGAACGAAACCACAGGTTGCACAGAACGCAGGACTCCAGCTCACAGCTCGTTGCCCCAGAACATGCGGGCCAGGGTCTCGACATGCACCAGCTTCCGCCACTGGTCCACGGCACTGACTAGAGGCTGGGTGGCGGCGTCGGCAAAGCCACGGTTGGGGCTGAGCGCCATGTCGTCCTCGTTGCGTAGGGCCGCGGCCGCGTCGAGCCTGGCGAGAGCGGTGTCTGTGTCCTCCAAGCCCGCGTTGGTTGCGTCGAGCACCCCCAGGCAGGCGTCGCGCTCGGCGGGGATCGCCTTCAACAGCTCGAATTCCGCCGAAGACCCGGTGTGGTAGGGAATCACCCAGCGGTCCACCGGTACGGAACTGAACAGCTTCTCGGCTGCCCGGTTGTCGATCTCAGCTCCCAATTCTATAGCGGGACAGATTCCTATCGCCGCGCCTTGGGGCTTGTCGTGCCCGGACACCGCGGCAGTGTCGACTGCGATGGCCTCGTCAAGGGACAGTCGCGGTGGCCGCGACGCTCCCGGTGACAGCCAGCCGGCCAGTCGATGGTTGTCGATCTGGATGAGGCGCACACCCGCAGCGAGGAGCTGCTGAATCTCTTCGTGCATGATCGCGGCGAGTGCTTCGCCCAAAGCGGGGGCGCTCCCCCAGGCGGCACTCGACGCATCGTCATCCCAGAGGTGCCCCGACATCGCCGAGGGCGCCGGTAGGTTCACTTTCGCTGGAGTTCGGGTAACGGCCTTCAGGCTCTCGACAACATCGACGGCCAGGCTGCGGCAGGCACTGAGGGCTCTGGTGGTAGCGATCCAGCGCTGGCCGCGGTGGGTGTCCCGTAACTCCAGCCCGTCCAGAGCGTCCACCGCAACGCTGAAGGGATCGCTTCGCCGGAAGTGTCCGTCGGTCACCACCGACAGGTTCAGGTTGCGCTGCTGGCGGGCCGCTTCCGCGATGCAACCGTCTTCGAGGTCCCGGAGCTCCCCATCGGATACCTCCCCTGAGGCGTTCCGGGCTCTCGCGTCCAGCAGTTCGGTCGGCCGCACGAGGCTTCCGTGGTGGTCGATCCGGTACTTGAAGGCATCAGCCACGATGGGCCTCCTCACTCGGCGTAAGTCTCTTGCTCATTGGCCCGCCGGCTTGCCCCAGGCCGGGAAGTCAAGGTCGTATCCCAGCGCACCGAGCACGTGGTCGCAGACCTCCTGATCCTCAGGTCCGGTCCCTCCCGAGATGCCCAGGCCACCCAGGATCACACCGTCGCGCTTGATGGTCATGCCGCCCTCGGCGGCCACGATCGGGTAGTTCGACAGGCTGGACAGCTGCGAGAAGAAGGTCGGGCTGCTGTCGGCCCACTGCTTGAGCATCTTCGAGGGTCGCTGCATGACCGCCGCGGTGTGGGCCTTGGTGACCGCGATGCTGGGAGTCAGTGGTCGGGCACCGTCGGATCGCTTCACCAGCAGCATGAAGCCGCCGGGGTCCACGATGGCGACGCTGAACGCCTTGCCGAGCTGCGCGCCCCGTTCGAGCGCGGCCTCGGCCAGCTCCTCCGCCTCGGCCATGGTTAGGGTCATCATGCTGCTGCCTCCTTGCTCGTAAGCGCGTCCCGCAATCGGGCCACGGCTCTGTTGAATACCTCGGGCATCTCCCAGTACATCGAGTGGGGTGCGTCCTCGATGACTTCAAGCGTCGAACCCGGAAGAAGTTCGTGTGCCCGCTTCACGGTCTCGACGCTGAGCACCACGTCGTTCTCAGCGGCCAGGAACGCCACGAACAGTGAGGAGGCCTCGATCTCGTCGATGGTGGGGCCTCCCCCCGACAGGTTCCTGAGGTCGGCCATAGTGGCCACGTTGAAGGTGCCGATCTGGCGGAACAGGAACACCCGGTCCGGGTGTTGCTGCTGGAAGCGGCTGCTCATCAGACGGTCGATCACCGGCAGCTTGACCGCCTCGGCCCTGTCGGCGGCTACGAGCGCGCCCAGCTCGGGGTGGTCCAGGCCGCCCAGCGAATGGGCCAGGACAACGCCGCCGATCCGGTCGGGCCGGCGGATCCCGGCCTTGAGAGCAGCCGATGCGCCGATCGACTGGCCGACGGCCAGCACGTCGTCGAGGCCGGCGTCGTCGAGCACCGCGATCAGGTCCTCGGGAAAGTCCCTGGAGTCGAACTCGGCCATCGAGGAATCGGACTTGCCGAAACCTCGCAGGTCGAGCGTCACCACGGTGTACGCATCCTGGAGGGCGGCGACCTGCTGCCACCAGACCGCGTGGTTGCCTCCCGCGCCGTGCACGAACATGATCGCCGGCCCGGAGCCATGGACCTCGTAGTAGACCTCGATGCCGTCAGAAGACGCGAATGGCATGGCTAGTCCCTAGGGTCTCGCTCTCGTAACTGGCCGAGTTCACTCCGGGCGGAGGCCGTGGTAGACGATCTCGATCATGGTGTTGTCGGGATCGTGGATGTAGCAGAACTTCGACTGGTTCTCGGGCCGCTCCCTGGTGCGGGTGTGACGGACGCCGAGCTCGTCGAGATGGGCCATGAAGTCGTCCCAGTCGTCGACCTCCATGGCGAAGTGCATGGGCGCCATGCGGCGCATCTCCTCCATCGGCGTGAAGTGGAGGTCGAAGTTGCCCCGGGTCATGAGCAGCACCCTGGTGTTGCTCTTAGGGGTGACCGACCTCATGCCGAATACCTTCTCGTACCAGTCCCGGGTTCGGTCGAGGTCGGTGCTGGGGAAGTTCACATGGTGGATGTAGAGAGGCTCCTTGCTCATTCGGGGCTCCTTTCAGGTTCGCGATTGTCGCGGCGCACCGGGTTGGAGAGAACTCCGATGCCGGTGACCTCTACCTCGACGGTGTCGCCCGGCGCGATCTGGCAGTTCGAGTCGGCGCCCATCCACAGCACGTCGCCGGGAAAGAACGTGATGTAGCGGGACGCCTCGACGATGAAGTCCCAGGGGTCGAACACCATGTCTCCGGTCGGGAACTTGGCGCCGACCTCGCCGTTGACCCTTACGGTGGTGGTCTGGGCCATGGGATCGACGTCGGTGGTGATCCACGGGCCCATGGGCTTGAACGTGTCGCTGTTCTTGCTGCGCCAGAAGGTGCGGTCGGCGTGCTGCCACTCCCGGGCACTCACGTCGTTGCCGATGGTCCAGCCGAAGACCGACTCCTGGGCCTCGGCTCGCGACGCGTTGCGCACCCGCCGCCCCACGACGGCCACTACCTCGCCCTCCGCCTCGAAGCGGCCGGTCATGTCGGGCGGCACCCGTATGGCCTCGCCGTGCCCGATCAGCGCGTTGTTGGCCCGGTAGCCGACCTCGGGACGCTCGGGCACGGCCACCTCGCGGCCGGTGGCCCGGGCGTGGTCGATGTGGCCCCGGTAGTTCAGGCCGACCGCGTAGAACACAAAGGGCACGACAGGCGGCAGGAAGGCGGCTTCTGTGATGGGCCTGGAAGACTCAACGGCCGGATCACCGTCCAACGGCGACCCGGCCAACAGATGGACAACCTCGTCGTCCATGCGGGCCCAGCGTGGCTCGCCATCGACGGACACCCTTCCATACCGCATGGCCGTCAGTCGCCCAGCAGGTGGACGACGCGCTTGGTGGCCATGTAGGCGTCGAGCCCCTCCGGGCCACCCTCCCGGCCGTACCCGCTGTCCTTGACCCCGCCCGAGGGTGCCTCGTGGATCGACCCGCCGCAGTGGTTGATCGACAGGATCCCGGCCTCGAAGCCCTGAACCAGCCGCTCGGCGGTGCTCGCCGATTCGGTGAAGCCGTAGGCGGCCAGCCCGTAGGGAAGCGAGTTGGCCATTGTGACCGCATCGTCGAGGTCCGCGAACGGCACCACCGGCGCCACCGGACCGAACGGCTCGGTGATCATCATTTCCGACTCCAGAGACACTTCCGTGAGCACGGTGGGTGCGAAGAAGTAGCCGGGGCGATCTAGGCGGCGACCGCCGCAGCGGATGGTGGCTCCCCGCTCGACGGCATCGGTCACGAAGTGCTCCATGGCCACCAGGCGTCGGGGATTGGCGAGGGGACCCATCTTGGTGCCCTCGACGAGGCCGTCGCCGACCGGCACGGCCTCCGACGCATCGACCAGTTCGTCAACGAAGGCGTCATGGAGGCTCTCGTGCACGAAGAACCGGCTGGGGGACGTGCACACCTGGCCCGCGTTGACGTATTTGGCCGCGGCCGACCGGCGGGCCGCCACGCGTGGGTCGGCGTCCGCGCAGACAATGACCGGCGCGTGACCCCCAAGCTCCATCAAGGCCGGCTTCATCTCCGCACCGGCCGCAGCCGCCAGCAGCTTGCCCACCGGAACAGAGCCGGTAAAGGCCACCAGCCGGATGTCCGGCGCGGGAATCAGATGGGAGGAGACCTCAGGCGGGTCCCCGAAGACGAGGTTGAGCACATCCGGGGGCAGCCCGGCGTCCTCGAAGCACTGCACGATCTCGCAGGCGGTGCCCGGCGTCTCCTCGGACGCCTTGATCACGATCGAGCATCCTGCGGACAACGCGGCCGAGATCTTGCGCATCGGCCCGCCCGCGGGGAAGTTCCACGGCGTGAAGGCAGCCACCGGCCCGATGGGCTCGCGCCTCACGGTGACCACCCGGTCGGCTGCGCTGGGGATGATGCGGCCGTAGGCCCGGCGGGCGTCGTCGGCGTGCCACCGCAGAGACGCGGCCACCCGGCTAACCTCGCCACGGGCCTCGCCTAGGGGCTTGCCCTCCTCGAGGGTCATCACCCGGCCGATGTCGGCACTCCGCTCCACCAGCAGGTCCGAGGCCCGGTAGAGGATCTGGGTCCGCTCGGCCACCGGGGTGCCGCTCCACATCCGGAAGCCGCGGACGGCCGCCTCGACCGCGTCGTCGAGATCGGCGGTCGAAGCCAGCGGCACCTCGCCCAAGACCTCCTCGGTGGCCGGATTGGTGATCGGCCAGGTCCGGCCCGACGTCCCGTCTGTCCACTTTCCGCCGATGTGCATCTGCACATGCGGGTAGCCGGAGCCGGAAGGCGCGGGCCGCGCCAGCGAGGTCATGCGCGTTTCTCGCTCTCGGCGGTGTCCCGGTTGGCCCGCAGCGTCCAGATGTGATGTCCCGGTGAGGTCTCATGAACCCGCACGCCATAGCTGTCGTCGACGCGGTCCATGTCGGCGGCCAGTTCCACCCTGCCCCCGCACGGTGCGTGGAAGAACCGGAAGATGTTCGAGCCGATGACGTGGCGGCCCAGCCTGCGGGTCTCGGTCCAACCCTGATCGATCATGTGGTTTCCGCCCTCTACGACATCGTCGAAGGACGCCACCTCGTAGGACACGTGATTGATGCCTGCGGCGTCGGGGCGGTGCGACAGCAGGAGGTTGTGCTGATCGGCGTCACCCTCGCAGCGCATGAACGTGCCCATGGGCTTGACGATGTCGGTCGGGATGAATCCGAGGCGGTCCACGTAGAACGCCACCGCCTCATCCGCGCCGGCCTTGGGGATGTTCAAGGCCACATGGCACATCCGGATCGGCTTCACCGGTCCGACAGAAGTAATAGAAGCGTTCAGGCGGCCCACCGAGCCCCAGCGGTTGGCCGGCGCGATCTCTCTGATCTCCGGTTCCACCGTGGCTGTCACGGTCAAGCCCAGCCCGAACCCGGTCTGGTCGACGCTGCGGAGCACACCGTCATCCCCAACATCGACATCACGGTCGGCGGCCACCGCACCCGCCAGCCGATCGAGTTCGTCGGCGGTGTCCACTCCCCACACAACCTCACGCACAGTGGGTCCTGCTTCAACCGGAGGCTGCAGGAAGTCGTCAGGGTCGATCTGCAACTGGAGGGTCTGGCCGGCCAGTGTGGCGAACTCGGCGGTGCTCTCGTCAACGTGCGACACGGTCAGCCCGAAGTCGGTGAAGAAGCGCACGCATGTGTCGAGGTCATCGACGCTGTAGGTCACCGATTCGATGCACTGAATGCCCACGGCGGTTGTCCTTCACGATCGTCTGGGAGGACTGCGGCCCGCTATCAGCGTAAGAAGCCGGGCGGCTACCTTCAATGCCACGAGTGATCGGATCGCCCACGCCTAGGTTGCGGAACACACACACCCGTCTCGGGCAGGAGTCAGGGTTCGCCCGGTACGGGGGCCTGGGCGAACCACTCGGTAACGAAGTCGAGGAAGACCCTGACCTTCTCGGGTGTCTGGCGACCGGGGCTGTAGATGGCGAACAGGGGGCGGTCCGGCACCGGGACGTTCGGCAGCACGGCCCGCAGCGTCCCGTCCGAGAGGTAGTCGGCCACCGATCGCCTGGGAAGCAGTGCGATGCCGCGTCCGTGCACCGCTGCTTTCAGCAAAGCCAGGTAGGAGTTCGCCAGAAAGGCAACCGGGTGTACACCGCGAAGCACGTTGTAGCGCGCCTCCCCGATCTGCCAGGTCGAGTCGTTGGCATGCACGAGGAAGTCGTGGTCGGCCAGATCGTCGGGACTCTTGGGGTCGCCCCGCGCCACGAGATAGCTCTCGGCCGCGCACAGCACGAAGCGCAAATCCGCGATCTGCTTGAGGCGCACACCCGAGTCCTGCAGATCCCGGGTGTGAAAGGCCACATCGAAGCCCCGGTCGAGAAAGTCGTAGGTGCGGTCGGACATGCCGCCCAGCTCGAGCCGCACCGTGATCTTGGGGTGGGCAACCGCGAAAGCCGAGACCGCATCACCAAGATCGAGGAGGCCGATCCACTTGGGGGAGATGATCGACAACTGGCCCTCGGGGCGGTCACGAGCCTGCCGGATCACCTGGTCCTCGGCGTCTATCTCATCGAGAATCCGCCGGGCGAACTCGCTGTAGTGAACGCCAAGCTCGGTCAAGCTGACCGAACGAGCCGTCCGGTTCACCAGGCGTACACCCAACTGGCGCTCCAAGTCTGCGACATGGCGGGAGATCTGCGAGCCCGACGTGTACAGAGCCTTCGCCGCCGCGCTGAAACTACCCAGATCGGCGACAGTTACGAAACTGCGCATCACAAGCAGTCGGTTCATCGGGCCCCCTTCGGCAGGGTTCCGCCTTCACGCCGGCATGGTCTCGCCAAGACGCTACCACCGGCCCTGGAAGCGGCTTGAAGCGGCTGCGTCGACTCCGACATGTCCGGTGGCGCAAGGTAACCATGCACTTCCTCCGTCTCTCCAAGGGACCCCGCAGTTCCTACGATGTACCGAAACAGCTCTACAGGGGAAGCAGTTATGACTGTGATCGTGAAAGTGCGTGACGTGCCCAAACTCGACCGGGGCGGGTCGGTGGTCACTACTCCGCTGATCACCAAGGAGTCGGCCGGCGGCGAGAACCTCATCACCAGCGGTATCAGCACCTACCCGGTGGGGGGCGGGGCGCCCATGCATTCCCACAACTGCG
Source organism: Acidimicrobiia bacterium (assembly GCA_022819505.1). Lineage (GTDB taxonomy): Bacteria > Actinomycetota > Acidimicrobiia > Acidimicrobiales > Aldehydirespiratoraceae > Aldehydirespirator. The sequence goes on from JAJEHD010000019.1 coordinate 345,961, forward strand.
ACGAGCAGGTCACCATCCTCGAAGGCGACGCCGAGGTCGTGGTTGAGGGCAAAGCCACCCGCCTCGAGCAGTACGACACCACCTACATCAGGCCGAACCGGTCCCATCTGTTCCGCAACATCGGCGACACCCCGCTGCGGATCCTGTGGGTGTACACGTCTGCGAGAGTCACCAGAACCTTCGCGGACACCGGCGAGACGGTCGAGCACCTCTCGCCTAAGGACCAAATGGGCTGACTAACGATCGCACCGCGGCCCCGGCGACCCAGTCCGCAGAAAGGAACCGGAATCACTGTGAAACCACCAACACTTCAGGAAGCCATCGACAACGCGGGTTCTCCCATGCACCTGCTCTGGAAGCCCGACCCCGAGCCTCACACGGTGCCCGTTGTGGACCCCGAGTACGCGGGCTGGCGCCAAGAGCAGGCCGCCTGGCGCGACAGCGTGTCGATCGCGGAAATGTCCTATCACATGTGGGACCTCTTCATTGAGGGCCCTGACGCGCTGAGGCTCTTGAGCCACGTCAGCGCCAACGATTACCAGACCTTCGCCATCGGCCAATGCAAGCAGTTCGTACCGGTGACCGAGGCGGGCCACATCATCACCGACGGGATGCTGATGCGCACCGGAGAGCACAGCTTCATCCTCACCGGCGTGCCCGCCGCCCAGAACTGGGTCGCCTACCACGCCCAGTCGGGTGACTATGACGTGGAGTGCAGTTCCGACCCAGACTCGTCGATGGATCCGGGCCGGCGTCCCAGGCTGTTCCGCCTCCAGATCCAGGGGCCGCAAGCTCCGGAGCTGGTCGAGGCGGCTTTCGGCGGTCCGTTGCCGCAGATGAGGTTCCTCCACTCCACACAGGTGAGCCTGGCGGGCCGCAGCATCACTGCGCTGCGTCACGGGATGTCGGGACAGCTCGGTTACGAGTTCATCGGCGACTACGACGACCGCGAGGCGGTGAAGGATGCGCTGATGACCGCCGGATCGGAGTTCGGACTGATCCACATCGGCGGCAAGGCGTACTTCACCAACGGGATCGAGAGCGGCTGGATCCCCACGCCGACGCCGGGGATCTATACCGATCCGGGCCTCACCGACTACCGCAATTTTGTGAGCCTGTTCTCCTTCGAGGGGATGCGGGGTATCAACGGCAGCCTGTTCTCACCCGATGTCGAGGACTACTACGTCTCGCCCTACGAGCTCGGTTACGGCCGCTCGATCAAGTTCAACCATGACTTCATCGGCCGCGAGGCATTGGAGCAGGCCCGCGACGAGGGCGTGCCCCGCAAACGGGTCACGCTGGAAGTCGACGCCGACGACGTGAAGCAGGTCTTCGGCGCAGACCACGACTTCATCCTGAGCTACGCCCGCTACCGCATCGAGTCCGGCGATGAGCTGGTGGGCATGACCTTCTACACCGCATTCATCGACCCGGTCGGCACCATCCTCTCATTGGTGCTTATCAACAACGATTACGCCGAACCGGGCAACCAGGTAGAAGTGGTGTGGGGCGAGCATCCCGGCCACGGCACCGACCCCGATGCCGACCTGGGCTTCCCGCGCCTGCGGGCCACCGTAGCACCGTCGCCCTACAACGAGTTCGCCCGCACCACCTACCGCCGGAACTGACGGCGCTCGGTCTCAAGCCTCCTCCGAGCAACCCGCAACCGCCACGGAAGTCTGCGGCTCGGAGTAGATGTGGCAGGCGACTTCGCTTCCGTCGCGGAGAGTCTGCAGCGGCGGCGTGACTGTCTCGCAAACATCCATGACGCTTGAGCAGCGGAGTCGGAACGGGCAGCCCTCCCCGCCTCGGGGCGGAGTCGAGGTCATACGTGAGTCGCGGTGCGCGGCCCTGCGGGTTCGGCGCCGCTCCCGGGCCCGAGGATGAGAGGCGGGAGTCGCGGCCAACAGCGCCCGGGTGTAGGGGTGCTTGGGATGCTCGAACAGCAGCTTGTTGGAGGCGGTCTCGACGACGGTACCCAGGTACATCACCACGATGCGGTCGCAGATGTCGCGTACTACGCCGAGATCGTGGGCGATGAACAAGTAGCTGAGGTCGGCGCTGTGCTGGAGATCGGCCAGCAGGTTGATGATCTGGGCCTGGGTGGACAGGTCGAGAGCGCTGACAGCCTCGTCGCAGATCACTAGATCGGAGTCCAGCGCGAGGGCTCTGGCGATGGCGACCCGCTGCTGCTGGCCGCCGGACAGCTCCGACGGATAGCGGTAGAGATGGGCGGGCAGCAGCCCGACCCGCTCGAAGGCTTCCGCGGCCGCCTCGTTGCGGGCTGATCTCGACTTGACTCCGTGACGCCGCAGGGTGTTCGTGACCGCCCGGGCGGCTACATGCCGCGGGTTCAGCGAGGACTTCGGATCCTGGAACACGGCCTGCACCGACCGCCGGTACCACAGTGGGGTCCGGCGCCCGAATTCGGTCACCTCAGCACCGTCGAAGCGGATCGACCCGTCATCTACGTCAGCTAGCCGCAGAATGGCGCGGGCAGTGGTGCTCTTGCCGGAACCGGACTCACCAACCAGCCCAAGCGTCTCACCCCTCGACAACTGGAACGAGATGGAATCGATCGCGGTGATCGGATTCCGCCGGCTCAATAGACCGCCGCTGGTAAAGGTCACGGTGACGTCGCGCAACTCCAACAGCTCGGTGCCCGTCATCGAAGCGCCCCCGCTTGTGCAAGCTCCTCTGAGCGCAGGCAACGCACACCATCGACGAACAGGACGGGCTGCTCGCTGCACGCGGGCTGCGCGAAGGAGCATCGGTTGGCGAAGTGACAACCCGACGGCCACTCTCCCGGCGGCGGCACCCGTCCGGCGATGGTCGGTCGCCGGCCGGCGGACGCTTGGTCGGCGGCTGGATTGGCCTGCAGCAAGGCTGCTGTGTAGGGATGGCGGGGTGTGTCGAACAGCGAGGTCACATCGTTGACCTCCACGATCTGGCCGGCGTACATCACCGCGACCCGGTCGCAGGTCTCGGCGACCACCCCGAGGTCGTGGGTGATTATTAGGACGGCCATGTTCATTGAGTCGCGCAGTTCCAGCAGCAGATCCAGCACCTGAGCCTGAGTGGTCGTGTCGAGAGCCGATGTGGCCTCGTCCGCGATGAGCAGCTTCGGCTCGGCCGCCAGGGCCATGGCGATGGCCACCCGCTGGGCCATGCCTCCCGAGAACTGGTGCGGATAGTCCTCGATACGGCTTGCGGCGTCTTCCACGCCGACGAGTTCGAGCAACTCCACAGTGCGGTCCCGCGCCTCGGAACGAGACAGCCCGAGGTGAATACGAAGCGGCTCGCTGACCTGCCTGCACACTGTGTGCACCGGCGACAACGCGGTAGTGGGGTTCTGGAAGACAGCCGAGATCTCCCGGCCCCGGACGCCTCGCAGCTCTCGTTCAGGCAGCCCGGAGATCTCCGCACCATCGAGAATCACCGAACCCGCCGACAGATACGTGGGCCGAGGCAGCAGTCCCAGCACGGCACGGGCCAGCATCGACTTGCCCGAGCCCGTCTCCCCAAGGAGCCCCAGGACTTCGCCTCGCTCGATCGAGAGCCAGGTGTGCTCCACCAGCGGCACCGGATCCTGCCCGGGCCGGGGCAGGGCCACCGTCACACCCCTGATCTCGAGGACGCCGTCGGGCCGGAACGAGCCGTCTGCAAGCAGCGGCTTGGCGTGCGACGCAGACGGCTCAAGTTGGGCAGCACTCGGGCAAGCCTTGCTTCTCAGGCTCCCCAGCGACGTTCCGGCCAGGACGTCGCTGATCCCGTTGGCGACGAAGTTGAATGCCAGCACGCTCAGGATCACGGCCGCACCCGGCGGCACCAGCAGGAACGGGTGCCGGCGGAGTTCGTCGGCACCGGCGGAGATCAGGCCACCCCAGGACACGCCCTCCACGCCGACGTCCAAGAAGCTCAGTGTCGTCTCGATGATCATGGCCGCTCCAAGCATCAGCGACGCTTGGGCAGTCAACGGGGCAATCAGGTTGGGCAGGATCTGCCTGAAGAGGATCTCGGGAGGCCGCAGGCCCGACACTCGCGCTGCGTCGACATACTCCTTGTTGCGTTCCGCCAGGGTGACAGCCCGGGTCAGGCGAGCGATCGCCATGCAGAAGACGATGCCGATGGCGAAGACAACGCTCCATAGCCCGCGACCGAAGGCTGCTATCAGCGCTAGTGCAACCAGCAGGCCGGGCAGCGCGTCCGACATGTCGATGACCCGCGAGCCGATCCGGTCGACCCACCCGCCCATGTAGCCGAGCAGCAGCCCGTAGGGAACCCCGATCAATGCCGCCACTGCGACAGAGCCCAACGAGACGGCTAGAGCGATCCGGGTGCCGGCCATTATCCGGCTCAGCACGTCTTGACCGAAGTCGTCGGTGCCGAGCCAGTGCTCGCCCGACGGGCCCTCCAAGGCCGAGGTGATGTTCTTGTCGTCGGGATCGAACGGTGCCAACGGGCCGGCGAAGACCGCCACCAGGACCAGCAGCACAACGAAGGCGAGAGCTACAGCCGCTGAGGGTCGTCTGAAGATTCTTCCGAACGTCCCCGTTCGCCGGGCGGCGGTCACTTCCTGTTCCGAGACCTGAGCTGCGGGATCAGCCACGGTGTCGCCCATCGCGGTCATCACTGCACCCGGATTCTCGGATTGATGAGGGCGTAGCCGATGTCGATCAGGATGTTCAGGACAATGACCAGGACGGCAATGACCACCACCGCGCCCTGCACCACGGGGAAGTCCTTGGAAGTGACGGCATGCAGCAGAGTGTGGCCCACGCCAGGAATGGAGAACACCCGCTCGACCGCGAAGCTCGCCCCGACGAGAATGGCAAGGGTCAGGCCGGTGGCGGCCAGCACCGGAACCATGGCGTTCTTGATGCCGTAACGGAAGTAGAACCGTCGACGGGAGACGCCCGCTGCGGCCAGAGAGGCCCCGAAGTCCGAGTGGACTGCGGCCGCCATCCCGGCTCGCATCTGGCGCGCGATCAGCCCCGACGCCGCGAACCCGAGCGCGAGCGAGGGCAGCAGCATGCCGCGAGCCCAGAGCAACGGGTCCTCCGTGAAGCGAACATATGCCACCACCGGGATCCACTCCAACTCGATAGACACGAGCAACAGCAGGAATAGGCCCAGCAAGAACTGGGGCACTGAGACAGCAATCGAAGTACCGGCCATTACCGCGCGGTCGGCGGGCCGATCAAGCCGGGTGCCTGCGAGAATGCCCATGCCCATCCCCAGGATCAGCGACACCGTCACTCCCCCTATCACCATGGAGAGTGTCGCCGGTAGCCGCTCGACGATCAGGTCAGTTACCGGTCGCTTCGAGAGATAGGACTCACCGAGGTCCCCTTGGACCGCATCGCCGATGTAGCCGGCCAAACGCTCGTGGATCGGCGAGTCCAGCCCCAGTTCGGCCTCGACCTCCGCGATCCTCTCGGGAGTCGCTCCGAATCTGAGTAGGGCTTGTGCCGGACTTCCTGGGACGAGGTAGGTCAACAGGAAGGACAACACCAGGATGGCCAGCAGCTGGGGAACGGCCAGAAGGAGCCGGTACGCGATCAGCTTCAGCATGCGAATGGAAGCCTCCCCCGGGGGCGTTCTGATGCTGATTATGGCCTAGGGAGGTGGTACGCAGCGACGCCAATCGCCGCGCACCACCTCTAGGACCACCCGCTCCGGAGAGCAGCCACGACTCGGGTCAGCTCGCGGGGCGAAGATTCCTGTAGTCAATCAACTTGGGCTCGAACGCGAAGGTCGCAGGCCGGACGCCGGCCAGCCTGTCGGTGCGCCAGACGAGCGTCTCCGGGCCGGTCATCCGCGCACAGGTGAGGGCGTCCTCGTGGACAATGCGCGAGACCTCAGTCCACAGCGCATCCGCTTCGGGCCCTGTCCCAGCCGCGGTAGCTGCGTCCGCTGCAGCCTGAAGCTCGTCGCTGGCGTAGCCCGACGGGTGGGCTTCAGCGGCGAAGTACCGGTTGAACCAGTCTGCGGGGTGCAGTCCCTGCTGGCTGCCGACGCCGAGCTCGTACTGGCCGCTGTCCCACTGACCGAACCACTGCGGCGGGGGGACCACCTGGATCGCCACGTCGAATCCGTCAACCTGGTTCAACTGATCGAGGAAGACCGTCACTTGGTCCCTGGTGAAGAACGTAGCCAGCGACTCGGCCGCAACCGTGGGATTGCCGGCCTCGGCAAGCAACTCGGCGGCGCGGTCTGGGTCATGGGGGAACCCGTCGAACCCTTCGATGTGTCCAACCTGGCCGGCCAGGAAGGTCTGGGTCTGGGGCAGGGATCCGGTGAACGCGGCGGTTTCTACATTGTTCATCGCGTGGCAGGCGGCTTGACGCACACGGACATCACTGAAGACTCCGCCTGGCGCGTAGTCGAAGAACACCATGCCGTTGCGGATCGCGGGGTACTGGAGCCAGGCGGTCTCGGGGTTCGCGGTGAACCCGTCCAGGAACTCGGGCTCTGTGTAGGTCAGATCGATTTGGCCGGTCTCAAGAGCACCAGTGCCGGCATTCAGATCGGTGATTCCGTACAACTCGATATGGTCGAATCCGACGCTTGCCCGGCCGCCCCAGTAGTCATCGAAGTAGTCGAAGTTGAGCCGTGTGCCTGGTGACGAGGTATCGGCGTTGTAGGCAAAGGGGCCGGTTCCGACCGGTTGCGTGAGCAGTGTGCCGTCAGCGATCGCGGTCGGACTGTGAATGAGCGTGGACAGGGTCGTCAGGGTGAGGAGCAGCGATGGCGACGGTCCGTCGGTGTGCAGTGCGACCGTCAGGTCGTCGATGATCTCGACCTCGGTGATGGCTCTGGCCGGCCCCGCGATGTCGGTGTCCGCCGCGGCTATTGCCTCGATGCTCACCTTCACGGCCTCGCTGTTGAACGGTGTCCCGTCGTGGAACAGCACACCCTCACGCAGATTCAACTGCAGCGTGGTGGGCGATGTGTACTCCCAAGACGTCGCGAGTTGAGGTTGGATAGATCCGTCCTGTCCGATCACGACCAAGTTCTCGTTGGCGATCCTCAGGTAGCCGATCGAGAAGTCAGCGCCAGGAAGGTAGTTCTCGGGGAACCCGCTCCAGTTGATGCGCGCCGTCTCCCCAACGCCCACGATCTCGGACGCGGCGGCAGCCTCCTCGGCGGCAGCTGCGGCGGCCTCGGCAGCCGCAGCTTCAGCGGCGGCGGCTTCAGCTTCCTCTCTGGCGGCATCGGCTTCAGCAGCAGCCGCCTCCAGGGCCGCCTCGAGTTCGGCGACGACGTCAGGGGCGATGGCGCCCTCTGCCTCGGCCCTGGCGGCTTCGAGAGCTGCCTCGGCCTCAGCGGCCCGGGCATCGGCAGCGTCAGCCTCAGCAGCAGCCGCGTCAGCCTCAGCTGCGGCAGCGTCGGCCTCAGCAGCAGCCGCGGCGGCCGCGTCCTCAGCAGCAGCCGCGTCAGCTTGGGCCTGCTCGAGCGCGGCGGCGTCGGCCGCGCTTGTGTCTGGAGCGGGCTCTTCGTCGTCGCCGCAGCTTGCTGCTACGAGCGCAAGAGCCACCACGGCGATCAGAACCGACCACCTGAACCTTGGCTTGGTCATTGTCTTGTCCCCCTCTAAGGCAGGCTGTTGATCAACTTGGGGCGAACGGACGGCGCGCCGCCTGCTCGCCTCATGCTCGGCGAGCAGCGTCGACCTTCGAATAGCCGCTCACATCGGGGAACGGCGGATCGCGGTCAGGCTGCAAGTCGACTTGGAAGGCGTTAAGGCACATGCCGAGCATGCTGTAGTTCCCCAGCGACGCGACGGCGTCGACGAGGCCGGCCGAACCGAAGTGCTCTAGTGCCAGTGCGAAGGTGTCGTCCGACACGAAGTGCTCATTCAGAAGCTCCGAGCAGAAGGAGTAGAAGGCATCGTCCTCGTCGCGCTCGAAGGCAGGATCCTCGCGGCGGGCGATGGCTTCCACCGCTGGCCTCGGAATCCCGGCATCGACCGCCTTGTCGACGTGGGCGTTCCACGAGTACTGGGCGTCCCAGTGGCGGGCGGCCATGAGCAGCGACAGCTCCCTCAGCCGCAGCGGCAGACTCGATTCGAACCGGACATACGCGCCCAGCGCCTCGATTCGCTCGCACACCTCCGGGCTATGGATCCAGACCTGGTAGGGGCCGCGCACCGCTCCCCGGCGCCCGGCGATTCGAGCGCCCACCTCGCGCTGGCGGTCCGTCCAGTCCGCAGGGTCGATCCTGTTGAGCCTCACGTGACTCGTCATGGTAGGGCTAGGTCAACCACCCCGGTTAGGGGTGATTCCGCAACATAACGATGCGTCGAACCGACCGAGTTTGAGCCCGGGGCCGGGTCCCTCTCGCGTAGTGTCACCAGCACGCGAGCCGGCCGCCGGGTCAACGGCTGGACCCGTCCGGTTGGTGCGGGAGGTTGATGGGCCTTTGACGGACGCACAGCAGATGCGGCAGGAACTCGCTACCGCCACGCGGATCCTGGGCCGTCATGAGATGATCGGGATGTTCGGGCACGTCAGCCTGCTGACCGATGACCCGCAGCGCTATCTGATCTGTCCCGGCGCGGGCCAGCGCAAGGATCGCTGCCGGCCCACCGACATCATCGAGCTCGGGCTCGACGACGAGTTCCGCTTCGGCCTCCCCCTGGAGCTGTACATGCACGCGGCGACGCACCGGGCCAAGCCTCACATCAAGTCTCTGGTGCACGTCCACTCCCCCAACCTCACCGCGCTGGCCGCCATGGACGAGCCGCCCAGCGAGTTGCTGATGATCCATGCCGGCTTCTGGCCTGAGCGCATCCCGCTGTGGGAGCGGCCGGACTTGGTGCGCGACCACGACAGCGGCCGGGAACTTGTCGAGACAATGGGCGACCACGCAATCGCGCTGATGCGCTGGCATGGCGCCGTGATCGTCGGCGAGACACTGCGCGAGGCGGTGTTCCGTACGCTGCTGGCCGAGCGCCACGCTGGCATCGTCCTCACCTCGCTCGCCCACGGTCGGCCGCTGAAGCCCGCGGCCGCATCCCGCCCCGACCTCTACGCCAGGATGCTCCCCGCATCGACCCACGACCTGAACTGGCGCTACGAGAGTTCCTTCGTCGAACTCGAGGACTGATCGCCCTAGACGCAGCCCCGCGGGAGCGCATTCTTAGGCTGCGACATCACCGCTCGCCGGGCATACATGCACTGCTCTACGGTGGGCGAAGCCAAGTGTAGGTCTAGCCGCACCACCAGAATCGACTAGCCCGAAGGAGACCTTGTTCCAATGGCATTACCCAGCCTGCAGGACGGAATCGACGAAGCAGGATCACCGATCCAGCTGTTGTGGCGCACCAACGTGGCGCCTTGGATACCGGCGGTCGTCGAACCCGAGTATGCGGGCTGGCGGGTGGAGCAGGCCGCCTGGCAGAGCGGAGTGTCGATCATGGACCTCAGCTACCACATGTGGGACCTGTTCATCGACGGGCCGGACGCGACCCGGATGCTGTCCGATCTGACGGCCAACAACTACGAGCGCTTCGCCATCAACCAAGCCAAGCAGCTCATCCCGGTCACCGAGGAAGGCCTGATCGTCGGAGACGCCATCCTGATGCGACGCGCCGAGAACTCCTACGTGATCACCGGCCGGCCGACCCCGCAGAACTGGCTCATCTACCACGCTCAGCAGGGCGGCTACGACGTCGAGTTGACCAGCGACCCCGACTGCCGCCACAAGCCGGATCACACCCCCAGTTTCTTCCGCTACCAGATCCAGGGGCCCCTGGGCCAGGACCTGGTGGAGCGCGCTTTCGGCGGGCCGATTCCTGAGACGCCGTTCTTCTATGCGTCTCCGGTCACTCTCGAAGGCAAGCGATTCGTGGCCCTGCGCCACGGCATGGCCGGCCAGCCCGGTTACGAGTTCGTAGGCGACCATGTCGACCATCAACCCGTCAAGGACGCGCTGATGCGAGCCGGCGAGCCGCTCGGGCTGGTGCATGTGGGTGCGTTGGCCTATCCGACCGCCCAGGCCGAGAGCGGCTGGATCCCCGCACCCACGCCGGCGATCTACACCGCGCCGTCGCTGCTGGGGTACCGCCAGTGGCTGAGTCTCAACACCGTGGACGGCCGTCAACCGCTCTCGGGCAGCTTCTACTCCGACAGCATCGAGGACTACTACGTCTCGCCCTACGAGTTGGGCTACGGTCGATCGATTTCGTTCAACCACGACTTCATGGGACGCGACGCCCTGCACCGCAGCAAGGACAGCGTCGCCCGCACCAAGGTCACGCTGGTGTTCGACGCCGACGAGGTGCGCGAGGTCCACGGCGACGACCTGGTGTTCACCGTGGCCCGGCACCGGGTCGAGTCAGAGGGCTCGTTGGTCGGGGTGACGCACTTCAGCGCGTACAACCACCCCATCGGCACCATCCTCAGCCTGGCGATCGTCGACAACGACAGCGCCGAACCAGGCACCGAGGTCTCGGTGGTGTGGGGCGACCACCCAGGGCCGGGCACCGATCCCGACGCGGATGTCGGGCTGCCTCACATCCGAGCCACCGTGGCCCCCGCGCCCTACAACGTGTACGCCCGAACCCGATACCGCAGCAACTAGGGAGCCGATGCGGATACTGATCCTCGGCGGCGGAATCGGAGGTCTGTGCACCGCTATCGCGCTGCGAAAGCAGGGCTTCGAAGTCGACGTCCTCGAACAGTCCTCCGACCTGCATTCGTCGGTCCACGGCGTGGGGATCATCCAACCCATGAACGCGCTTCGAGCGCTGGAGGTGATCGGTTGCGTCGAGGAGTGCCTCGCGGTCGGATACTCCACACAGGCGTGGGGCAAGATGCTCGATGCCGACGGCAACGTCATCCGGCAGATCCCGGGAGCTCGGATCCCGGGCTCGGACCTGCCGCCCATGAACGGGATAACCCGTCCCAAGCTGCACGAGATCCTCACCGAGAAGACGCTGGCTGCCGGCGCCGCCATCCACTACGGAACGACCATCCGGCAGATCCGCCAAGACTCCTCGGGGGTTGAAGTCGTACCTGTCCCCGCGACCCGTTACGGACGCGACGAACCATCCCGGGACCGAGGCGGTCTCGTGGACGGCGAGATCGACGGTTCATCCGAGCACTACGACATCGTCGTCGGCGCGGACGGCACCTATTCCATGGTGCGCGACTACGTGAAGGGCCCCGGTGTGGAACCGACCTATAACGGGCAGGCCTCCTTCAGGGTCAATGTCCCACGCCAGATCCCCGGCCAGATGGAGATCGACGGGATCATCCTTCAATACACCCCGAGGGGCATGGCCGGGTTCGTTCCCCTTGGCCCCGATCTGGCCTACATGTTCTTCGGCAAGGAGTGGGACCGGTCGGTACGGCCCGCACCCGATGAGCTAGCCGATGTCCTGCGGGCTGCGCTGGAGGGCTACGGCGGGCTGACGGCCGCTGTGCGCGACAACTATCTGACCGACTCCCGGGCCATCGTGTTCCGCCCACTCGACTGGCTGATCGCGCCGCCACCGTGGCACAGGGGCCGCGTCGTGCTGATCGGGGACGCGGCCCACGCGTTCCTGCCCCATCTGGGACAGGGAGCCGCGCAGGCCATCGAAGACGGGATCGTCCTAGCGGAGTGCCTCGCCACCTACGACGACCTCGAAGCAGCGTTCGGACGCTACGTCGACCGCCGGTACGAACGCTGCCGCCTGGTAATCCAAGCGTGCGTCGACATCTCGCTCTGGGAAAGAGGCGAACTCGAGGACTTCGACAACGTCGCAGTAACCCAGCAGATCATCGAGACGCTCGTCCAGCCGATCTAGAGATCGCCACCAACACTCACCCCCGCGCCTAGCGAGGGTGGCGAGCAAGGGTCCCCTCACCACACGCCCAGCGCATCTGTCATTCGCGTGACTTGCTCAATTGCTTGATGATCCGCCCGGCCAGCCGTTCCTTGATCTCGTTGTGGCGCGGCACTGCCTGATACGCGCCGGTCTCGGGATTGCGATACCAATCGTGCTTCGAGCCGTGCCGAACCAAGACCGACCCAGTCGCATGGATCCGCCTGATCAGCTCAACCCGCTTCACGCCAATGTGAGATCGGCGACGTGGCGCACTCCAGGCAATTCACCGCTCGTGAGATCCGCGTGGAGATCGCGAAGATGCTCTTCGAGGTCTTCCAACGTCGCGCCTTGCGTCCAATAGTCAGGGAATTCCTCAAGGTAACCGAGCCAGCACTCGTCCTCCTGCCAGTAGACCATCTTTGTGGTGCGCATGGCCGCATCTCCCCGCTGACTGTCAGCGTTCAACCTATCGCCCGGGCGAGCACGGACGCATACCGCAGGGCAACAAGCTCCATGGCGACAGCCAGAGCGGGGGCGTCTCGTGGCGTGGTGGATTCTGGGATTGAGCCTCGGTGGCGGTTGTCGCTGGTCTGGCCGACGATGAGGAGTGCCACATCAGGGTGCGAACTCCCGCTCCAGCGAACGGAGGTAGTCAAGGCTGCGGGCTACACCGAGCACGGGTCCCTCCCCGGCCGGGGGTTCCCCGTCGGTTAGGGCGACGTCGGTCTCGATCACGTACCAGCCGTCGTAGCCGCCTCCTTCGAGGGCATCGATGACGCCGGCCAGGTCGATCATGCCCTCGCCCAGCGGTGGGAACAGACCAGCCTGGGTGGCTGCCATGAGCCCCAGCTCACCGGAGGCGAGGCGGGCGGCGGCGGCGTGGTCGACATCCTTGAGGTGCACCACGGCGATTCGGTCACGGTGGTTGCAGGCGACGGTCACCGCATCGGCTCCGCCGAGGGTGAGGTGCCCAGTGTCGAAGCAGAACCGGACCCGACTAATGTCGAGAAACCGCTGGAACTCGCTGGCGGTCTGGATCAGCGTGTCGACGTGGGGATGGACTGCCTGCACCAGCCCGTGGCGGGTGCAGATCTGCTCAACCCCGTCGAGGTTGGCGAACAGTTCCGCCCAGGCAGCGTCGTCCATCGCGGGCCGGAACCAGTCGTGTTGATCGCCCACGATGGCGGTGACGAAGAAGGTGCCCTGGCAGGCCGCCATGTTGGCGGCGACCTGCTCGGCGTGAGCCATCATCTCGTCGCGCCTTGCCGGATCGTGGAGGACCAGCGGCACGAACCCGCCGAGCAAGGTCATGCCGTAGTCATCGAGCTTCGCTCGCTGCGCCGGGGGGTCGGTCGGAAGCCAGCCGAGGGCCCCCTGCTCGACCGCGCAAATGCCTAGATCTCGGGCCTCGCCGAGCACCCGGTCCACAGGGAGCTGCTGACCCCATCCGGGTGCCTCACAGACACCCCACGAGATGGGAGCAGAACCCACCCGGGCCAGGAGGTCCGACATCGGCGCGCGCCGGGGATTAGTCAAGGTCCTCATTGGTCCCTCTGTTAAACACAACTCGGTCGGCGCCAACCTAGGTCTTGTCCAACCATGCGTCCACTCTTGTTTAGACATATTTACAAATCTGTCTGACCGTCGGGATGCCGTCAAGACATGAACGGAGACGAGGGCGCGCCGTCCGCTACCGTGACCGGCCATGGCGTCGCCCCGAGAGAGGATCGTCGTCGTCGGCGCTGGCGACTGCGGAACCCGCACAGCCCTCGGGCTGCGGAACCGAGGCTTCGAGGGACCACTCGTCCTCGTCGGCGATGAGCCCTCGGATCCCTACGAGCGACCTGCGCTGTCCAAGCGCGTCCTCACGGGTGAAACGAACGAGGCGAAGACGATCGCCACCGCCGACGAACTGGCGGCATCAGCGATCAACTGGCAGCCAGGTGTGGCCGCGGTCGAGGTCGACCCCGACAACCGGCGCGTCACCCTCGCCGACGGCTCCGCTGTCGACTACGACCGGTTGTTGCTGAGCACCGGCTCACGGGCCCGCCGGCCACCGATCGCCGGCGGCGAACATGCCGTGTCAGTCCGCTCGATTCGCGACGCCGCACTGCTCCGGCAGCAGCTCGAGGACAGCGAGCGGTTGATCATCATCGGTGGCGGATTCATCGGCCTGGAAGTTGCAGCCTGCGCCAGGGAGGCCGGATGCGAGGTCACCGTGGTCGAGTTCGCTCACGAGCTCATGGCCCGAGTCGTTCCCGCCCCAGTAGCGCGGGTGATGCGCGACCGCCACCTCGCAGCCGGGGTCGACCTCCGGCTCGGCACCGGTGTCACATCCTGGTCCCAGGACTCTGGAACAGGCATGCACCGCATCGGACTCGACGACGGGACCGAGGTCGAGGCCCAACTTCTCGTCGGGGGCGTCGGCGCCGTCCCGAACACCGAGCTCGCCGCTAGCGCAGGCCTCCTGATCGACAACGGCATCGCCGTCAACGAACAGCTCCGCACGTCCGATCCCGCGATCTGGGCGGCCGGTGACTGCTGTTCTGTCCCCCACCCGCTCTACGGCGGCCGTCGCCTCCGCCTCGAGGCATGGGGCAACGCGTTGGCTCAATCCGAGGTCGCGACCGAGAACTTGCTCGGCGGCAGCGCCGTGTTCATCGCCGTGCCGTCGTTCTGGTCCGATCAGTACGAGCTCACGATGCAGGTCGTGGGTCTCCACGGCGCGGCCCGGCGCCATGTGGTGCGCCGGAGGCGTGACGGGCACGAGGTCCACATCGGACTCGACGACGACGGTCGGGTCGTCTCGGCCAGCGGCGCCGCTCCCGGCACCACGCTCGCCCGCGACATCCTCATCGCCGAACGTCTCATCGCCAGACGAGCGTCACCGGCGGCAGCCGACCTGGCCGACCCCGACGTCGACCTCCGGCGACTGGTCTGACCGTCAGGACTCGACGACCCTCAGCTCGAGGGTGTAGTCGGACCCGTCGTGGATCTGCTCGGAGACATTGATCCGCACGCCGGCCCTGTCGAGCACGACCGACGCCACCGTCAGCAGGGGCGCTCCGACCGGAAGGCCCAACAGCGCGGCGTCGACCGGCCCGGCGATGCGCGCTCCCACCCTCCGTTCGGCCGAGTGCGGCCAGACCCCTTCACGGCGCATCAGCTCGAACAGCCCGTGCGAGATCAGCTCTGCGGGCGTGATGGTGCCGAACGCGGTCGGCGTGAGCCAGTCGCGCAATAGGGCGAGCCGGCGATCGCCGAGGTGGCGGCATCGTTCGAGATACACGATCGTGCTCCCCGGCGCGAGGTCGAGTTGCTCCGCGATGTGATCATCGGCAACGACGCGGTCGGCGGCGAGCACCGTGGTGCGCGGCACCTCGTTGCGGGCGACGAGGTCGTCGTGGAGGCTGCCGAGCCGGTGCGGCTTCGGTAGTTGATCGCTGACGACCTTGGTGCCGATCCCCCGCCGCCTGACCAGCAGCCCCGACTCGACCAGTTCGCCAATCGCCCGCCGTAAGGTCAGCCTGGAGATCTGCCATCTCTCGGCGAGCGCAAGCTCGTTGTCGAGATAGGCGCCCCGCGGCAGTCGACCATCGGCGATGGCGGCCTCGAGCTCGCGGGCGACCTGGAAACTGATGGGGATGGGGCCGTTGCGGTCGATCCGGATGTCGACGGCTGTCGTCTCCACCATGAACTCAAAACCTACTCCGCTCGGTCAGCCGGCATCGACGACCGCAGCCGCCGACTTCTTTGACCGCAGGTTGGCGGTCGCCTCGTTCGAGCCGTCGTGGAACGTGCCGAACCACCGGTCCAGGGGAATCACCCCGTCGGCGTAGTTCACCTCGAAGTACTTGTGATGGAGGTAGTGCGCGTAGCCGCCGGTGTTGAAGGTGCGGCCTCCCCTCAGTTCGTACCGGTCGAACCCCGTGTGACCCGGTATCGGCGCCAGCAGGAGGTGGTACTGGTTGTAGATCATATGGAGCGGGTGCGACGGGACGATCCAGTGGATCGCCATCGCACTGAAGTAGAGCAGGTGCTCAACCGGGTGCATCGAAACCCCCGACCACGGTCCCGGGTTGGTGTTGCGGTGGTGGATGGCGTGTACGGACCGGTAGAGGAACGGAGTGTGAATCAGCCGGTGCACGCAGTAGAAGTGGAACTCGCGCCAGATCGGGATGAGCAGCATCAAGGCGACGAACCACACCGGGCTCCGGGTCCAGCTCAACCACCCGATATGGCCGTTGGCGAACAGCCAGTGCCCGACAACCTCCCATGCGGTGACAATCGGGACCCCGCTTGCGAGCACCCAGAACACGTTGTCGCGGGTCTGGTTGCCGAAGGTGAACCGGCCGCTGTCGCCCGGCCAACGCTCGTTGAACTTGAAGCGGGTGCTCTGGCGCCGCCGGACGTGGTACCGGATATGGAAGTAGGAGTAGTAGCCGGCGATGATGGCCAGGTTGCGGACACCGATGATCGCGATCCAGCCCGGCGCGAACGACGCCATCGTCGACGTCGAGGGTGTCAGCAGGAACCAGATTGCCGCCGCGAACCCGAAGTACAGCGCGTTCCACGGAAACAGGTAGCCGGGGAACGAGACCAACCACTTGGCGACGGTCAACGGCTTGATCGGCCAGGCGAACAGCGGGCCGTACCCGACCCGCTGATCGGGCACGAAATGGCCCCTCGCGTCGCGGGTCCCGAATGCTGTCTCGTCGACCATGCGTCCCTCGCCCTCACTCGCCGGTCAGATGTCTTGGACCTCGAAGTCGGAGACCTCGGTGGGGGCGACGTTGCGAAGCAGGTCGACCGACATCCGGAGTCCTTCCAAGCGGGACAGATTCATGTCCTCGTGCTCGATCGAGAGCCAGCCGTCGTAGCCGGCCATGCGCAATCGGTAGCAGAAGTCACGCCACCACCGCTCGCCGTGGCCGTAGCCGAGGGTGATGTACCACCACGACCGGGCCGCCAGCTCCGACAGCGAGCCGTTCTCGAGGAGTGTGCGCGTCCCGACTTGCGCCGCGTTGATGTACGTGTCCTTGGCATGCACGTGGTAGGTCGCCTCACCGAGCAGGTCGATCGCCTGGAGGGGATCACCGCCCATCCACATCATGTGGCTCGGGTCGAGGTTGGCACCCACGGTCGGGCCAACCTCGGCGCGCAGGCGCAGCAGGGTCGGCGCGTTGAACACGAGCTGATTGCCGTGGAGCTCAACGGCGATGCGCTCGACGCCCTCGCGGTTGGCGAACTCGACGAGGTCGGCCCAGTACGGCAGCGCGACCTCCTCCCACTGGTAGCGCAGGATCGTCTGGGTCTCGGGCGGCCACGACGACACCACCCAGTTCGGCATGAGATCGCCGGGCGCGCCTGCGGGCAGCCCCGACATGCATACGACGGTCTCGACACCAAGCGCACCGGCGAGGCGCACGGTGTCGTGCAGGCATGCCGATTGGCGCTCGCCATCGGTCGGATGGAGCTGGTTGCCGTTGGCGTTCAGCGCGAACAGCTCCAGGCCGCGAGCGTCGACGCGTCGTAGCAACTCCTTGCGAGCAGCCGCGTCGCCTAGCAGGCCGCTCAGATCGCAATGCGGGGCCGACGACCAGTTGCCGGTGTTCAGCTCGATTCCGGCCACGTCCAGTTCCGAGAGCGTGTCGAGCAGCTCGTCGAACGGCAGGTGGGCCAGGGAGTCGGTGACGCAGCCGATTCTCATTAGCCGGCTCCGAGCACGCGGTTCTCGGTCTCGTTGACCGTGACCGTTCGGCGCTCCTCGAGTGACAGGTAGGCGGCCTCGGCCAGCAGCAACGCTCGGTAGCCGTCGACCCCGGTGGGTTCAGGCGCCGCGCCGTTCCGCAACACCTCCACGAAGCGGCCCCACTCGAGGGCGTAGGACTCGGCGTAGCGATCGGTGAAGAAGAATTTTGGGTTGTCCCTTTGGGTGCCGCCTGCCGTCTCGATCGAGAACATCGACTTCGGTACGTTGTCGGTGCGAGCCGTCCCGGTCGATCCGTGGACTTCGACCCGTTGGTCGTAGCCGGCGCTGCAACGGCGACTGTTCGTGATGACTGCGATCTTGCCCGACGCCGTCTGCATGGAGATCGACGCGGTGTCGATGTCTCCGATGTCGGCGATGTCCTGGGAGACGAGGGTCGCCGCGGTTGCGCTGACCGTGGTCGGCTCCTCGCCGAGGAGGTGACGGGCCATGTCGAAGTCGTGGATTGTCATGTCTCGGAACATGCCGCCCGAGACCTTCAGATACTCGATAGGCAAGCCCCCGTCGGGATCCTTCGACACGACGGTGACCAACTCGATGTCGCCGAGCTCGCCCGTGCCGGCCCGACGGCGCACCTCGGCCACGGCTGGGTCGAAGCGCCGGTTGAACCCGACGAACAAAGGAAGTTCGGAGCCATCGATGGTGTCGAGAACTGAGCGGACCCGCTTGATGTCGAGGTCGATCGGCTTTTCGCAGAACACCGCCTTGCCGGCGCCGATGCCGCTCTCGATCAGGCCGGCGTGAGTGCTGGTGTCCGAGCAGATGACAATGGCGGCGACGCCGGGATTGTCCAACGCGGTCACCTCGTCGACGCGCTCGGCCCCCGTGCGGCTGACCAGCGCCTCGGCTGCGGAATCGACGGGGTCGACCACATAGCGCAGCCTGGTGTCGGGATGGGCGACGATGTTGGCGGCGTGCACGTTCCCGATCCGCCCGGCACCGAACAGGGCGACGGAGAGTTCAGCCATCACTCGTCGTCATGCTGCGTCCGGGAGCGGCCGGTGGATGTAGTAGGCGGGGTCCTTCAGTTGCCGGCGCAGCGCTGGGATGATCTCGGAGCGGTACACCTGGAAGGTGCTGCGGTAGGTGGGCGGGCATTGATCCTTGACCTCCTCGTGGAGCTCCTTCAACGCATGGAACGGAACCATCGGGTACATGTGGTGCTCAAGGTGGTAGTGCATGTTCCAATAGCAGAACCGCAGCCACGGATTCATGTGGACCGTGCGGCTGTTGAGCCGGAAGTCGGTGACGTCCTCTGCGAGCCCGATGTGCTGCGTCAACCCCACCCAGAAGATGGCCCACGCGCCGTACAGCGTCGCAAAGGAGGTGAGCATCAAGGGCAGAATCGTGCCGAGGGCGATCGCCACTGCGATGGTGCCGGCGTGAACGGCGAGGATGATGCGTGCCTGTTGCAGCATCTTCGGCCACTCGGACTCGGGGATGAGCTGCTTCTCGTCCTCCGCGATGTGGCCAACGGAGTGCCGGAGCATTCCCCAGACCTGGGGCACGACCATCGGGAGCCCCGTCCACAGGAGGACGAAGTGCACGACACGGGGAGGCCGCTCCTCGATGATCTCGCGATCGCGGCCGACGATGATGGTGTCGGTGTGATGGCGGGTGTGATCCCAGCGGCGCACCAGCGGTTCGCGAAGGGTCATGAAGCAGCCGATCTGGAAGACGACATCGTTCATCCACCGCGTCCGGAACGCCGTACCGTGGCCAGCCTCGTGACATCGCGAGTCTCCGCCGAGCGCCCACAACATGCCGTAGGGAACGGCGATGAGCAGGGTCCACCAGCTGAGCCAGGTGACGACCGTCAACGTGCCCAGACCGGCGATGAGCCCCAACCAGATCACGGTGTGGATGATGGCGGTGGTGTCCTGGCGACGCATGAGCTCCTTCAGTCGCTTGCGCTCCACCGGCACCCGGTACCAGTCGGCGTTGGCCAGCCCGGCCTCGACCGCGCTTCGACCGTCCTCGCCTAGAAGTCCGTAGTCGCGACGCTGACGTGTTGCCATCGGCTCCCCCTCTCTCAACCGTGTGAGTCGACGAACTCGATGAACTTCGCGACGACTTCATCGGAGACCGGAACCTTGTGCTCGTCCTGCGGGTAGACGGAGGACTCGCAGTCGGCCTTGAACTCACCAAACGCCGCGACACGTTCGTTCTGAAGGCGCTCGAACTCCGTACGGAAGTCGCGGTAGGTCTTCGAGTGCCGTGGCGTCCACCAGTCGGTGTAGCCGAGAACATCGGTGGAGAACAGGTACTGGGCGTCGGCGTGGGCGCCACCACCCATGGAGAACAACAGCACCGACGTCCGTTTGAAGATCTCGGCTGAGATCCGCTCGGGGACCACCTCAAGCTCTACCGCGAACGCGCCGGCGTTCTCGAGGTCCTTGACCTGGTTCCAGACGAGTTTCGCGGTCTCGATCGTCTTGCCAACCGCCTTGAAGCCACCGGTCCATGTCCGCTTCGACGGTACGAGTCCGACGTGCCCGACGATCGGGAAACCCTCGTCGGCTAGTCGCTCGACGACGCTCGTGGCGGCGGCGCAGTAGCAGCAGTCACCGCCTTCCGCGATCGCCCAGTGCGCCTTGCGGAGGTAGTCGTCAGTGGTGGCGTTCATGCCGGGCAGAAGCCCGACCTGGACGAAGCAGTCGCCGGCCGCTTCACGCATCTCGCCGTTCCAGATGGGTTCCTCGATCGAGAGGATGTCGATGCCGGCTGCCGCGCTGGCGCGGGCCTCGTCGAGATCCTCGATATGAAGCATGCTCATCATCCGTTTGCCACGGTTGGCGCGGAGATCGGCGACCGTCGGTCGGCTTCGGTTCATGCCCATAGGGCGCTCCATTTCATGTTCGGGTGATTCAGGACTTGATCAGCTCCTTGAGGGGCAGCGACGCGTCGGCGAGCACTTCAGGATCGGGCCGGTTGCCCGCCGCGATCAGCATCTCTGCGATACGGATGTCCTTGGCGGTGGAGGTGCCGGGCCCGACGCCGCTGGCGGCAACGAGCCGCCCATCGAGCGCGAGGGCGAACCTGACCTGGCTGCCATTGCCGCTGTCACGCACCACCGCCGACGCTGCTTCGTCGGCGAGTCCGGCGTGCTGGAGCCCGAGGTCGTACTGGTCGGACCAGAACCAGGGCACCGCCGCGTGCTGCTCATCGCCGTCGAGCATGTTCGCGGCCGCGACTGCGGCCTGATCGTGAGCGTTGCGCCAGCTCTCGAGCCGGATCCGCCTGCCCCCGTACAGCGGGTGTGGAAAGGAGCAGCAGTCGCCGGCCGCGAAGATCGCCGTGTCGTCGGTGCGGAGCCGATCGTTCACGGCGATGCCGTTCTCGCACCTGAGGCCAGCGGCCTGGGCCAGCTCCACGTTGGGTGTAGCACCGATTCCGGCGACCACCACATCGGCTGTGATTGGCTGGTCGAAACCCTCGACACCGACGGCGAACCCGCCATCGAGTATGGAGATGTCGGTCGGCACGACGCCGCACAGCACCTCGACGCCCTCTTCGGCGTGGCGTTTGACCAGTACATCGGCCATCTCGGCTGGCAGGGCGCGACCTAGCGCTCGCGGCGCGACTTCGAGCACGGTGACATCGCATCCCAACTGCCGCGCCGAGGCGGCGACCTCCAGGCCGATGAGACCTGCCCCGATGACGGTTACGGAACGTCCGAGGCCGAGTCTGGCGCGTAGTGCCCGCGCGTCGTCGATCGTCCGCAGGGTGAGCGCAAACTCGCCACCAGCGATCGGCAACGTCCGGGCGCGCGCTCCGGTCGCGAGCAGGAGACGGTCGTACGGCACTTCGCCGCCGTCGGAGAGGACGGCCAGCATTCTGTCGCGGTCCAAGAATTCGACAGCCTTCCCCGACATCAGTTCGACATCGAACTCTGCCAGTCGTGCCGCAGGGAGCACCTCTACCGGACTGATCTCATCGCTGATCAACGCCGACTTCGAGAGCGGTGGGCGCTCGTAGGTTGTGTGCGGCTCGTCGCCAATCATGGTGATCACACCGGCGAAGCCTCGCTCGCGCAGCTCTCTGGCCACGCGTGCGCCGCATTCACCGGTGCCCACCACCACGATCCGCTCGACGTTGCCGGTCGCAGCCATGTCAGCCGATGTCTATGTAGACCGAACCGCCCTCGACCCTGACGGGATACGTCCGCAGGTTCTCGCAGATCGGTGCGCCCTTGCCCTCGCCGGTGGTGTAGTCGAAGCGGCCGTTGTGCTTCGGGCACTCGATGATGTTGTCCATCACCAAGCCCTCAGCGAGGAGGAAGGCCTCGTGGGTACAGTGACCGTCGGTGGCGAAGTAGTCGTCGTCGGGTGACCGGTACACGGCGTAGTCGTGCCCGTCGATCGCCACCGGGATCACGTCCTCGTTGTCGATGTCGTCGGTGCCGCAGGCTCTGGTCCAGTTGCTCATGGTCGTGTGTCGTTTCTCCGGTCGCCCCGGCGATTCCAGGCCGGGGGTGTGAAGGAGTCGACTGGCATCGGACCGCTCCCTCGCCGAGCCCTACGCGGGTTGGGTGCCGGCCGCGACGAGGCGGGCCAGCTCGGCCTCGAGCTCCCCCATGGCCTCGCCGCCGGCCATCAGGTCGGTGATCTCCTCTCGGGTGCGCTCACCCTTGGCGAAGTCATCGGCCTTCTCGCCGTGGATGAGTATGGCGAAATGGTCACCGACGGTCATCGCATGGGTGACGTTGTGAGTGACCAGCACCACGGCGAGGCCGCGGAGCTTCGCCTCCATGATGATCCGCAAGACGTGGGCCGCCTCCTTGACGCCCAGCGCCGCCGTCGGCTCGTCGAGGATGAGCACCTTGGCGCCGAAGTAGACCGCCCGGGCGATGGCGGACACCTGCCGCTCACCGCCTGACAGGCTGCCGACGAGTCGATTGCCGTCGGAAACGCGGGTTATGCCCAACGCCTGCATCTCACGCACGACGATCTCGTTCGCCGTCTTGCGGTCGAACCACTTGAACGGGCCCCAGCCCTTGGTCGGCTCGAGTCCGACGAAGAACGAGCGGTCGAGGCTCATGAGCTCGAACGTGCCACCGAACTGGTGCACTGTGGAGATTCCCAGATCCGACGCGTCGCGAGGGCTCTTGAAGACCCGCTCCTCGCCCTGGATCTTCATCGTGCCCGAACTGGGCTGGTGAAAGCCGGAGAGGATCTTGATCAGGGTGGACTTCCCGGCGCCGTTGTCGCCGAGCAGGCAGAGGACCTCGCCTTCGTGGACCTCCAGCGATACGTCGTCGAGGGCGGCGTACCCGCCGAAGACCTTGGAGACGTTCTCGACGCTTATGTAGGGCGTGCGGTCATCAGACAACGGTTGCCTCCTTGGTGGTTGCCGGTTCGGGCGACGTCTGCGGATCGGTCCGCCTGGCCGTGCTCAGGGACTCGTCCTTCTTGTCACCAGACGAGAGTGCCAGCCGGCGGAAGGTGTTGTTGGTGAAGACGGCGATCAGCAGGAGCACTCCGAGGATCAGCGACGACCAGTCGGAATCCCACCCGGTGGAGTAGATGCCCTGGGACACAATGGCGAAGGTCATCGTTCCGAAGATCACGCCGATCGGCGAGCCGTAGCCGCCGGTCAGCAGAACTCCGCCGACGACCACCGCGATGATCGAGAAGAACACGTAGGACTGCCCGGCCGACACCTGCGCGCTGCCGAAGAGCGCGACCTGGGTGACACCGAGCAGCGCCGAGCCGAAGCCGGAGCCCATGAACAGAAGGATGGTCGTCCGCTCCACCGGGACACCTGCGGCCCGCGCCGATGTCTCGTCGCCGCCGATGGAGAAGACCCAGTTCCCGAACTTCGTCTTGTAGAGGATCCACGACACGACGAGGGCCATGATCACCCAGAGGATGATCGCGTTCTCGTACGTCCTCCAGATCCGTCCCCCGAAGGTCTCCCTCACGAAGGGGTCAACCTCGACGGGCACGAGCACGGTGCTGGTCGTAAGCCGGGTGATGCCGAAGACGAGGCCCCGGAGGGCGAACAGCATCGCCAGCGTCACAATGAACGACGACAACTTGGTCTTGGTGACGATCAAGCCGTTGAGGAACCCGAAGAAGGTTCCGACCCCCAGCCCGGCGGGCAGACCGATGTAGTCGGGCAGGTCGTAGTGGCCGGTGAGAATGGCATACGTCATTGCTCCTGCGGCCAGGATGGAGCCGACGGAGAGATCGAGGTGTCCCGCGACCATGACCAGAGCGACGGGCAGCGCGATCAGTCCGAGTTCAGCCGCCACATTGAGCCAGCCAGCGGTCACCAGCGCGCTGGTGAAGGTCGGCCAACCGAAATACCCGAAGAACACGAACACGAACAGCGTGCCGACGAAGGCCGCGAACTCAGGTCGCCGGGCGAGGTTCTTCAGGTCAAGCACCGTTGGTCTCCTTCATACACGGATCTCGATCTCTCCTTCATACCTGGATGCGCATGCACATCCATGGATGCGGTGAGGGGTGGGCCATGGCTGCCACGACCCACCCCTCACAGGCATCTGCCTCGTGAGGGATGGGCAACCACCACGGCCCATCCCTCACGGCAGGATGATCAGCCCTTACAGCAGGTTGATCAGCGCTGACCCGAGTCCACGGCGAGCTGGACCGTCGCGACATTGTCGGCGGTGATCAGCGCCGGACCGGTCAGGATGATGTTGGTCGCCGGCAGGATGGCGTACTGGTCGTAGTACCAGGCGTGCGACACCGCGTACCAGCCCTGGAGCCAACCCTGCTGATCGATGGCGAACAGCGCCTCACCACTCGCGATCCGGTTGAGGATGTTGGCGGAGACGTCCCAGGAGCCCTGCGCGACATGGTCGGCTCCCATCGACGACAGAGCCTCGGCGACAGCATCGGCGTCGGCAGCCGAGCCGGTCATGATGGCGTCGATGCCTGAGTTCTCCGCGAGCTTGGCCTGGACGGCAGCGGAGATCGCAGCCGCGTCACCGAAGTTCTCGGCCGGCAGGATGAGCTCCTCGGTCTCGAGACCGGCTGCGCTGGCGGCCTCGATGGCGCCGCCGCAGCGCTGCTGCCAGTTCACCGCGCCGGGCTGCGTGTTGACGCACAGCAGGCTCGTGCCGCCGCCGTCGGCGTGGGCCTGACCGGCCGCAAGGCCGGCCTTGTACTCGTCGGTACCGAAGTAGCCGAGAGCGGCGATCGTCCCATCCTCGAGCAGAGGCAGACCGGAGTTGTACATGAAGACGTTGACACCGGCGTCGATCGCAGCCGCGAGCGCCGGGGCCTGAGCAGCACCGTCCCAGACAGGCACCGCGAGCGCAGTGCAGTTCTGGGCGACGGCCTGCTCGATCAGCTTGACCATGTCCGGACCGATGTTGTCGTAGTTCGGCAACGGGATCCACGTGAAGTTGCTGCCTGCAGCCTCGACAGCCGCACCTGCGGCGTCGGCGCCGTTCTTCACAACGCTGAAGAACGCGTCGGCACCACCGATGGCACAGATCTCGCGCTCACCGGCGCCGCCGGCCTCGCCACCCTGGGTGACATCGACTTCTTGGGCGTCATCGTCGTCAGCGGCGACGGCGTCATCGCCATCGTCGGCGGCAGCAGCATCGCCGCCATCGGCGGCAGCGGCATCGGCGGCGGTGTCATCGCCACCCGATGCGGGTTCGTCGGAGCTGTCGTCTCCGCACGCAGCAGCCAGCAGCACGATCGCTGCCACGATCGCCAGCAGCTTGAGCAGGGCGGAGGACGCCGACAAGCGGCCTCGCTCCACCGGAACCATTGAGTTCATTCGCCATTTTCCTTTCGGTAACCCGGCCCCCCCTCTGGAAGCCGGTCGCGTGTCCTGATCGGACCGGCGTACATTCTTCACGACAGCGCACGTCCCGTCAAATAGTTTGTTATGACATTTATACATTTGAGTCCCCGAGTCCCAGTGAGGCCACGACGAGTGTGGGCCAACACCCCCGGACGCACACGCGTCAGATCCGCTGATGAGGCTCGTTCCATGAGCGGGCGCAGCCCACAGCGAACGGTCATAGGGACTGCGTTCGCCGTTGTGGCCTCGCTGGTCCTGTGGGGTTGTGGCACCGACGGGACCGAGTTGCGAGCGGTTGGCGTCCGCGCCGAAGGCTGCGGACCCGGAGCCGGGAAAGGAAGCGGGCTCATCGTAGAGCCCGGTGTCATCTTGACGTCGGCCCATGTGGTGGCGGGGGCGGACACCATCACGGTTCAGATCGACGCCGACACCGAAGCGAATGCGACGATCGTCGGTTTCGACCCATTCATGGACCTGGCATACCTGCAGACACCGGCCGAAGCAGCAACCGATGCCATCGAACCATCCATTTCCAGTGATGATGTCGAGCCGGGCTCGTCCGGCCGCGCGCTGGTGTTTCGCGACGGAGCACCGACCGAGCTCGACGTGCAGGTCCAGCGTCGAGTCCGGATCAACACCGAGGACATCTATGTCGAGGGCGACATCACCAGGCCGGGCTTCGAGCTCACGGCCGACATCGAGTTCGGCGACTCGGGCGGCGCCGTCTACGTCGACGGCAAGATCATCGGCGTGCTGTGGGCCCGCACGCGCGACTTCGACGACGAAGGGTCGTACGCCATCGACGTCAGCCGCGCCCGAGAACTTATCGACACGCAACTCGCGACCGGTGAGCTCGGTCCCGAGGTCGACACATCGCGCTGCAGGTGATCTACCTTGTGGTTGAGCCAAAGCGTCGATCCCCTGCCTCAAGGATCGTGAGCCATCACCAGCCGGCCAACACTGCGCATGGATGCCGCCGTCGGGCGTGCAGGATCCCCAAGACCGTTGAAGGAGTCAGACATGGGCATTAATCGTGTGCGGGTTGGGATCGTCGGGCCCGGATGGTGGGCCGACACCATGTACGCGCCGGTCCTGGCGACGTGTCCTGACGCCGCCGCCACTGCGGTGTACGCCCGCAATCGCCGGCGAGCCGAGGACTTCGCCGAAGCGCACGGAATTCCCCACGTGTTCGGCGACATCGGCGAACTATGCGCCAGCGGTGAGGTCGACGCCGTGATCGTCGCATCAGCCAACAAGACCCATCACCCGTTCACCGTCACTGCCCTGGACGCGGGCTTGCACGTACTGTGCGAGAAGCCGCTGGCAGTCACCGCGGCCGAAGCCGATGACTTGGCGGAGCGTGCCCGCCAGGCCGGGCTGACCTGCTACGTGCCATTCACCTACCGCTACATGCCGACGACGCGATGGGTCAAGCGACTCCTGGACCGAGGTTTCATCGGCCGGCCTTACCATCTCAATCTGCGCTACTACTCCGGTTGGGCTCGGCAGGGCGAGTACCTGTGGCGGCTTGACCAGGATGAGGTAGGGGAGGCGGGCGTGCTCGGCGACCTCGGGTCGCACTGGATCGACATGGCCCGATGGTTCTTCGGAGAGGTGGAGGCGGTCACCGCCGTCGTGTCCCACCACATCGACCGGGACGCCCGGCCCGACGGCGGCGACTACGCGCGAGCCGATGATGGGGCAACCGTGATCCTGGAGTTCGAGAACGGAGCCCAAGGGGTGATCGTGGTGTCGGCTGTATGCCATGACGTGTCGACCTTCGGGCAGTCGCACCACTTCGATCTTCACGGCAGCGAAGGCACGATATATGCGATCAACGACTGGAACGATCGCCAAGAGGTGCGCGGCGTCCGGGTGGGAGAGGACTCCCTGAAGGAGTTGCCGATCCCCGACGAAATCTGGGGCTCCGGCGTGCGGCGGGCACCGGTCCACGACACCTACCGCGACACCTTCCGCCACACCGACGTGCTGACCCGCGCCTGGATTGCGGCCATCAGGGACAGAACACGCATCGAGCCCGACTTCGACGACGGCGCGGCCGTGCAGCGGATCATCGCCGCCTGCGCCCGAAGCGCAGCCGAAGGGCGACGAGTAGCCGTTTCGAGTTGAGGCCCGAGCGTCCTCAGGGGCCGAGGGCGGTGATGGGTGCGACTTGGACGCCGTCTTTGCGGCGGTAGGCGGCGCCGGTGGAGGTGACCACCAGCAGCGCAGTCAGGTCGGCGGCGCGCCGTTGGGCCACCTTGTCTCGGAGTCGCAGCAGCGACGCTGCGGCGGTGTCCACCGACTTCGGTGAGGGGCTGAGCTTGGCCTCGACTGCGAGCCATGCTCCGTCGTTGCGTTCCACGATGGCGTCGGCCTCCAGCCCGACATTGTCGCGGTAGTGGTACACCGAGCCGGTCTGCGACTGGCTGTAGACGCGCAGATCGCGCACCACTAGCGACTCGAACAGCAGGCCCAGCGTCTCAGGGTCAGCCAGCAGCCGCCGCGGCGTCGCTCGCAGCGCTGAGGTGGCCAGCGACGGGTCCACGAAGTGGACCTTGGGCGTCTTGCGCAACGTTGCCCTAGACCTCATCTGCACGGACCACGCGGGCAGGGTTTCCACTACGAAGATGCGCTCCAAGGCCCGCAGGTAGGCGGTCGCGGTGCCGCGGGCCAGGGGTGTTTCCCCGCCCGCGTCGGCCGCGAGGCCCGTGACGTTGGCCTCGGTCGACACATTGCGGGCGACCGAGCGCATCAGCCGCAGCAATGCCTCTGGCTGGTGGCGGACACCGACCGCGTCGGCCACCTCCACTCGCGCCGCCTCGTTGACATAGTCGCCGATCGTGCGCCCGGCATCGGCCTCCGACACGCCGAGGTTGGCGGGCCACCCGCCCGCACAGATGCAGGAAGCAACGTCGCTCAGCGTCGCGCCGGAGCGCGGCAACGCGGCCGCAGCCTGACCATCGAGCAGCGCGCCGATGGAGACCTCGCCGCCGGAGTGGCCCGACTCCAACAGCGACATGGGACGCATTCGTACCCGTGCTATTCGTCCCATCCCAGAGTGTCTGGTAATGTCGTCGGCGGGTGTGGCCGAGCCGGTCAAGATGAACTGGCCCGGCCTGGCCCGGTCGTCGCACTCGCGCCGGACGCGATTCCACAGCGTCGGAGCGTGCTGCCACTCATCCAGCAGCCGAGGGACGCCTCCGGCCAACACCGCCTCAGGGGCGGCCTCAGCGAGCAGCATGGTCGCGGGATCGTCGAGACGGGCCTCGCTTCGGGCGAACCTGCGACCGGTCCAGGTCTTGCCACAGGCCCGCGCGCCGTCGATGAGAACCGCACCGACCCGGTCAAGCGCGTTCGCGATGTCGCTCTCAACTAGGCGCGGCCGGTAGCCCGACATCGTCAGCGGCCCTGGCCGCTCCAACGGCCCGCCCAACGCGGGCTCGCCGCCGAACCCGGCTTCCTCGCTCACCGGCCCACCGCCGGCGCGACCACTGCCTGCTCCTGCGCGGCGCAATGCACTATGCAAGCCTAGCGCGATGCAATTTAGAGACGATCCATAGCGCAAATTGCAAGTCTCTCGCGACGCGGCCTTTGTCGGCGAGCGCCCGACGCGGGTGCAGCCGATCTGACGCGGACCAGCAGACACCCGTTACTCAGCAACAAGCAAGGCCCACGGATGCAGGCGAGTCCAGTACCACGGTGACGTTGGGGTGGAGCTGGATGGCGGACGCGGGCAAGTCGGAGGTGACGGGGCCTTCGACGGCTCGCGCTACCGCGGGAGCCTTGTGCCGTCCGCACGCCAGCAGTACAAGGTGGCCAGCGGCACCGATGGTGGCAATGCCCTGGGTGATGGCGCGGCCCGGAGGCGACTGGCCGTCCGGGAAGAACCGGGCGTTGTCGGTCCGGGTCCGTTCGCTCAGCGCGACCACCCGAGTGGTGCTGTCCAGCGGCTCGCCCGGCTCGTTGAAGGCGATGTGGCCGTTGGCACCGATGCCCAGCAGCTGAAGGCCGACCGATGCCGCCCGCACCGCCTGCTCGTAGCGGCCGCACTCGACGGCGAGGTCGGCCGCATGGGGGTTCGGACCGTGGACTGCGCCGGGTTCCATGTCGACGTGGCCGACCAGCAGCCGGCGGACGACGTTGCGGTAGGCGCGGGGGTCTTCGCCGTCGAGTCCTAAGTACTCGTCGAGCAGGTAGGTGTGGACACCGGCGAAGCTCAGTCCCTGCTCGCGGTGCCGTCGCACCAGCTCGGCGTACACCGCTTCCATCGTCTCGCCGGTGGCCAGCCCGAGCACGGGTGACGGCGAAGCTGCGATGAAGTCCTCGACCAGGTCTGAGACCACGCACGCGGCCGAGTCCGCAGACCCGGCAACGACCACCCTCACCGCAGCTCGGAGCCCTCCCGCCCGCGGCCGGCGCGGCTGGCGGCCACGGCTGCGCCGACGACGCCGGCGTGGACGCCGAGGTGGGCCACCGAGATGGGCTTCGACAGCCTGAGCCTCGACGCGAACCGGTCGAAATTCTCGCTGAGCCCCCCGCCGACCACCCAGCGGGACGGATTCAGCATGGTCTCCAGCTCGTCGAAGAAGGGCTGAGCGCGGCGGGCCCACTCCACGGGACTCAACTCCTCGCTGGAGATCGCCCTGCCCGAGGCGATCTCCTCGAAGCTGCCGTTAGAGCCGACGAGGCCCCCGAGCTCGGAGTTGGCGATCAGGTCGCCGTTGTGGAGCAAGGCGCTGCCGATGCCCGTCCCGAAGGTCAGCACGATCGTGAGCCCGTCGCGGTCGAGCCCGGCGTCGCCATAGGTCAACTCGGCCAGACCGGCGGCGTCGGCATCGTTGATCAGCACCGCGTTGGCGCCCTCCGGGGCCCGCAGGCACGCCAGCGCACCGTTCTCCTCCCACGCGCTGGAGAGGTTGGGGGCGTGGCGAAGGCAGGAACCGTCGATCACGCCCGGCAGGGCCACCCCGACCGGGCCGGACCAACCCGCCGTGGCCGCGATGCGCCCGATGGCGGCCGCGACATCGCTGGGCGACGCTTCCGGAGGTGTCGGCTCGGTGTGGATGCCGCCGGCCAGGTCGCCCGCGGCCAGATCGACGACCGCGCCCTTGATGGTGGTGCCGCCGACATCGATGCCGAGCTGCGCCGCAGTCCCGTCGCTCATGAGAGGTCACCGGTCCTGGCGCCGGTGATGTAGGCCACCAAGTCGTCCTTGGAGACATCGGCTACGTCCACCTCGGCGGTCTTGCGGCCCTGGCGCAGCACCACGGCCCGGTCGCAGACCTCGGTGACGCGGTCCATGTTGTGGGTGATGAGCAGCACCGCAACGCCCGAGTCCCGCAGGCTACGGATCAGGTCGAGCACCCGGGCCGCCTGCTCCACCCCCAGCGCGGCGGCGGGCTCGTCGAGCAGCACGATCTGCTGGCCCCAGGCCGCGGCCCGGCCTATGGCCACCGCTTGGCGCTGACCGCCCGACAGCGCGCTCATCGGCCTGCGCAGCGACGGGATGCGGATGTCGAGCCTTCCCAGGATCTCGCCGGACTCGGAGCGCATCCGCTTCTTGTCGAGCACTCCCAGCCACGCCCCGAGCCGGCCGCCGCGGGTGTGCTCGCGGTTCAGGAACAGGTTCTCGACCACGTCGAGCGGGTCGATCACGGCCAGCGTCTGATGGACCGTCTCGATGCCCAGCGACCGGGCCATTTCCGGAGAGCCGATGACTCGCACCGCCCCGTCGACCCTGACCTCTCCGCCGTCGGGGGCGTACACGCCGGAGATGCACTTGACCAGCGTCGACTTCCCCGCGCCGTTGTCGCCGAGCAGCGCGGTGACCCGGCCGTAGTGCAGGCTCAGCGACACGTGGTCGAGCGCCTGCACCGCCCGGAACGACTTGCACAAGCCCTCCACCTCGAGAGCCACAGGACTAGCGGGACCCGTCACCGCGAGCCCCCGACGGAGACCTCGTCCCCGAAGCCGTTCCACACGCCCGCCACTCGGGCCCGTCGGTTGGACACGCCGGTGAGACCGGCGACCAGTGTCCTCGTGACGAAGGCCTGCACCCGGAAACCGAAGACCACGGTGGCGCCCTCGGCCACCGTCCGCCCGGCGCCGGGATGGAGTCTGGCGTAGTAGTCGATGCTGGCCGGGTCGGGCATGTCCACCGGCACAGGCTCGGTCGAGATCTCCGACGGGTCGTGGGCGACCACGGCCCGCACCTGGTAGTCGCCGAAGACCGGGTCGATGTACAGCCCGCCCCCGAAGCACAGCGGCACGCCCTGGTGGATGTGGGCCACCTCGCTGAGGTACAGCACCGCGGGCTGCTCGGGGAGGTCTCGCGCCGCGTGCAGCGGTGTCGTCCCGGTGAGCCCGTGGCCCGGCTCGACCTGGGTGGCGCCCGCATCGGCCAGCCGCCCGAGCACCTCGGTGGAGGTGGTGCCCGGGGCGTTGATCTCGAGCGTCCGGGGGCAGGCGGGGTGGCGGCGGGCGATCTCTGACGCCCGGGCCAGGGTGCCGACGTTCGGCGTCAGCCTGGCCCCGCCGGTGTCGGGGTCGAACAGCAGGGCCGGGAAGGTGGTCAGCCCGGCGAACTCGGCACCCTCCATCGCCGCAATGCGGTCGATCATCGCCGGCAGGCCGTCGAGCGCCACGCCGCCCTCGTGGCCGGGGTAGAACCGGTCGCCGTCGGCGAACACCCGCACCAGCATTCGCTGGGAGCGTCCGAGGCGGTGAGCCGCGGCCGCGGCCTCGGCCGCCTTGTTCTCGGAGAAGACCGTCCAGTAGTCGGGCTCCAGCCCAGCGGCCTGTCCGGCCTCGGCCCGGGGAACCTGCACCAGATGGCCGAGATGGCCCAGGTTGTGGCCGTGGCGCGCGATCGGTCGGGCGCAGGCCATGTCCACCGCCACATAGCCGTCGACCCCGCCGGCGGTCATGGCAGCCAGCGCCCCCGGAGCCCGGCCAAGCTGCTTGGTCATGGCGTAGACGGTCAGCCCCAGCTCGCGGGCCTGCCGGCACAGGCCGGCCGTGTTCGACTCGATCGTGTCGAGGTCGAGCACACAGCTGTTGGCCGGGATCTCCCCCGCCTGATGGAGCTCGACGGCGGCCTGCACGAACTGCGGGTTGCGTTCCAGCAGGGGTCGGAGGAACACGTCAGGTCTCCTTCTGCTCTCGCATGCTCAGCGCCACCGCCAGGATGATGATGACGCCCCGGGCGATGAGCTGGTCCGCGACCCGCAGGCCCATGAGGATCAGGCCGTTGTTGAGCATGGCCATCACCACCGATCCCACGATGGCGCCCACCACCGAGGCCCTTCCACCGAAGAGGTTGGTGCCCCCGATGACGACCGCCGCGATCACTGTGAGCAGCAGGTTCTCGCCCAGGTCGTGGCGACCGATAGCCAGCCGGCCCGCCAGCAGGACGCCGGCGAACGAGGCCGCGGCCGCGCTGGTCATCAGCGCGGTTATGCGGATGCGGTCGGTGTTGATGCCCAGAGCCGCCGCCGCGCCGCGGTCCGCGCCGACCGACAGCACATGGCGGCCCCAGCGCAAGTGGTGCAGCACGAGATGCCCCACCAGGCCGGCGACGACGGTCCAGATCAGCAGCGACGAGATCGGCCCCACCGATCCGGCGCCGAAGACGGCCAGGAAGGTGTCGTTGCGGATGGGCAGCGACTGCAGGTTGTTCATGTTGCGGGCGATGCCGCTGACGATCCCGAGCATGCCCAGGGTGACCAGGAACGACGGGATGCGGACCTTCACGGTGATCGCGCCGTTGATGAGCCCGATGCCGGCGCCGACCGCCAGGGCCGCGGCCGCGCCGGCGACGAACCCGTAGTCCCCGACCGCCTCGGCCGCCACCAGCGACGACAGGGCGGCGACCGATCCGATCGACAGGTCGATCTCGGCCGAGGCCAGGGCGAAGGTCATGCCCACCGCCATCACCGCGATGGGCGCGGCCTGGCGGCCGATGTTGAGCAGGTTGGTGGCCGTGAGGAACCCGTCGTCTCGCAGGATCACCGCGAACAGCCCGAAGATGAGCACCGCCGCCATGTACACCACGTACGGGCGCAGCCCCGCGTCCCGGCGCCGCCGGGCCAGCCACTGGCGAGCGGCCGCGGGCAGCGGCCCGGCCGCGGCGGTGTCTCCTGTCATGCGTTCCTCACTGAGCCTGCCCGGAGCCCCGGCGGCGACTCAACCCGCGTCGCCGCCGGGGCAGGGGGCAAGTCTGCCCGCTCGGCCTCTAGCCGATGGCGTCGAGGACCTCCTGCGGGGGATCCGTGACCAGCGACTGGCGGTAGCCCTCGACGATGTTGTCGGCGGTCACGCCGATGGCCGGCACCACCGCGAAGGCCGGGGCCGGCTTGCCGAGCAGCCCGTAGGCGCCCTCGATGGCCATGGTGCGCCCGAGGTTGTAGGCCTCGTCGGCCGCGATGCCCACCACGTTGCCGCCCTCGACCAGGTCGAGCGAGACATTGGTGTCGAGGTCCATGGTGACCAGGGCCACATCCGAGGCGCCCGCGGCCCGCAGCGCGGCCAGCACGCCGTCGGCGGGGCCGGCCGACCAGGGGGCGTAGATGCCGTCGAGGTCGGGATTGCGGGTCAGCATCGCCGACGCGATCTCCTCGGCGGCAGCCGGGTCGGCCAGACCCTGCTCGGCCACGATCTCGATGCCGGGGTAGTTGATCTCGATCCATGCCTTGAAGGCCTGGTCGCGCTGGTTGGTGACGTAGTAGGCGGCGTCGTGGAAGATGTAGCCGACCTCCCCCTCGCCCCCGAGCGCATCGGCCAGCAGGTCGGCGGCGGTGATGCCCATGGCCGCGAGGTCGTCGGTGACGATGCCCACGTAGTCCTGGCCGTGGACGTAACCCTGGGGCACGTTGGACAGGAACACCAACTGGACGCCCGCGTCGACGGCGGGACGGAAAGCCTCGGCGCCCGCGTCGGGGCCGATGGCCAGGCTGATGATGATGTCGGGGTCCTGGGCCATGACCGTCTCGACGTCGTTGGCCTGCTGGGCTGCGTCGAAGTTGGCGTTGGTCTCGGCCACGACCTCGACGCCGAGCTCGGCGAAGGCGTCGCGGGCGCCCTGGCTCACCGCGTCGGTGAACGCCCCCGAGGTGTGCCACAGCAGCGCGGCCGTGTAGCCGCCCGCCTGCACCTCGGCGATCTCCTCGTCGGTCAGCGTGACCTCGCTGGACGGCACAGCCTCCTCGCCTCCGGGCCCCTGGGTTCTGGGCGGCTCGGGGACCGGTTCGGGCGCGGCCGTGGTGGTCGGCGCGGCCGTTGTGGTCGGCGCGGCTGTGGTCGCGGGCGCGGCCGTGGTGGTCGGCGCGGCGTCGTCGTCATCCTCACCGCACGCAACCGCAACGACCGCTAACACGGCCAGCAGCGGCACGAGTCGCAGCCATTTGGGCTTCTTGCATTTTGTGGTCATGACCCCTCCCTTTGGGTCCGCCTTACAGATCGTGGGCGCCGCACCATTGGGCGATGAAGTGCGCGAGGGTGCGGGTCGCCGCCACCAGCTCGTCGACAGCGAGCCGCTCGAACGGTGTGTGGCAGTCGGAGATGTCGCCCGCAGCGAAGTACACGCCGGGGATGCCGAGGTCGCGCAGGAAGGGCTTCTCCGACCAGTAGGGCGCCCCCTCGACCCGGGCCGGCTCCCCGGTCACCGACTCGATGGACTGTGCCAGCGCGGCCACCCCCGGATGGTCGGCCGCCACCTCATCGGGCGTGCCTCCGAACCGGTGGTCCCGGGGCGCGCTGAACTCCACCGCGCATTCGACGTCGTTCTGGGCCGCGACGTCCTCCGCGATTGTCCAGATGCTGCCGGCGGCGGCGTCGAGGCTCTCGCCGGGCAGGATCTTGCGGATCAGGGACAGCTTGAAGCGGCCCGGCACCGCGATGTTGCCCCCGGATGTGACCGACGTGACCAGCAGGAAGGCCTCGCCCAGCAGCTCGTGGGCAAGCACCGACGCACGCAGATCGTCGGAGTGCTCCCACAGCCGGGCGAGCAGTACGTGGCCCGCTCGCAGCGCGTCGACGCCGAGTTCGGGCCGCCCGAAGTAGGCCGAAACTCCCGTGTAGGTGATATCAGCGATCAAGAATCCCATCTGCGCGGTGTAGATCGCCGATGTGGTCGGCTCGGTGTAGATCGCGAAGTCGGCATCGGGTCGCGGGCCGGCGCGACCCTCTACCGCGGCCCGCATTCCGGCCGACACGCCGCTGCCGGGCTGGCCCGACTCCTCGTCGCACACGAACAGGGTCGACACCCGGCCGGCCGGCCGGAGGCCCGCACGGCCGAGGGCCCGGACCGCCTCGATGGTGGCGCAGATCCCGGCCTTCTGGTCGGCTACTCCCCGACCCCAGATCTCGCCGTCGATCATCTGGGCGCCGAAGGGGTCCTCCCGGTCGGTGCCGCGCCAGTGCTGGCGCCAGTCCTCGATCGCGACCGTGTCGAGGTGCCCGGCCAGCAGCAGCGACCGTCCGGCGCCGCCTCCGGCCGTGCCGCACACATTGGGGCGGCCCGGCTCGCACTCGAAGAGCTCGGCCGAGTCGAAGGCGTCCGACGCCGCCATCTGGTGCCACGCCCAGCGCGCGAAGTGATCCTCGTTGGGCGTGACGCTGGGGATCCGGACGGCCTCCCGCACGAGCTCCACCACGGCCTCGCCGTCTACGGCCTCGGCGGCTCTAGTAGCGGCCGTCATGTCCGGCCGTGCCAGAAGGCGTAGCGGGTTCGCCCCGCAGTGTTCATCGCGGCTGGTCTCCGAGGATTTCCGCCACTAGGGGCTCGTGCACCAACCGAAGCGACATCGAAGCCGCTCCCACCAGCGCGGCCCGACGTCCCAGGGTGGAGGCGGCAAGTTCGGGCGGGGTGTCGACCAGGCGGGCCAGGTGCCGGCGAACGGCGTCGACGAAAGTGGGGTTGGCCCCGACGCCCCCGCCGAACACGATGCGCGTCGGGTCGGCGATGAGGCACAGGTGCGACACCGCCAGCGCCATCGCGCCGGCGACCTCGTCCAGCACGGCCGTGGCCGCCCCGTCCCCGGACGCTGCGACCCCGAATATCTCCGGCACATCGGCATTGGCGTCAAGCGCCGTGCCGTGACCATCCTCGATGGCTCGACCGAACCGCTTGCGGATCGACGGCGCCGAAGCCACGTCCTCGAGGGTCACCGGCGGCGCACCCGGCTCCGGCCCCGAGAGCAGCAGCGAGCCCAGCTCACCCGCTGATCCGGTGCCGCCCCGGTAGAGGTCGCCTCCGACGACCATACCCAAGCCAATCCCGGTACCCACCGAGATGGCCGCAAAGTCGCCGTCCGCCTGCTCGTCTCCCATTCGGGTCAGCTCGCCGAGCGCAGCCAGGTTCACGTCGTTCTCCACATGGATGCGAGCGTCGAAGTGCTCAGCCAGAAGGGCGCGCAGGGAAAGGCCGTCGAAGCCCGGCAGGTTGAAGGCCTGCTCGACACGGTCCCGGTCGGGCCGGTAGATGCCGGGCACGCCCACGCACACCGCGTGGCACGGGCCGTCGACGGTCCGCAGCATCCTCGAACCGGCTCCCGTCAGCCGCTTCAGCGCCGCGCCCGCGTCGGGGCCCGTTTCGAACTCCTGCTCAAC
The DNA here is from genome assembly GCA_022819505.1 of Acidimicrobiia bacterium. Lineage (GTDB taxonomy): Bacteria > Actinomycetota > Acidimicrobiia > Acidimicrobiales > Aldehydirespiratoraceae > Aldehydirespirator. Next base: position 382,944 of record JAJEHD010000019.1, read on the forward strand.
GACGAGGTTGCCGAGCAAGTCGCACAGCCCGACGAGGATCTTGGTCGCGCCGATGTCGGCCACCACCGAGTGCCGGGCCGAGGGGACCAGCTCGTAGAGGGCGGCGGGCCGGCCGATCGATCCGGAGCTGGGGCTCTCGTCGGACACCCGCACCAGCCCCGCCGACTCCATGTCGGCGACAAGCGCCGACACGGTCGGCTTCGACAGGCCGGTGGCCCGGGCTATCCCGGCCCTCGACATGCGAGACGGATGGGCCGCGAACAGGGCGTCGACTATCCGCTGCCCGCTGAGCAGCCTCAGCACGCCCGAGCCAGAACCCTCCGCCATATTGTTAGTAACATTACCTTACAAATTGACTTTGTCAAGAGAGAGTCATGGAGGCCGGATCAACGACTGCTCGCAGCTGACCCGACCCGGCGGCGAGGGAGATCTAGCGGCCCTCCTCGAAGTCTTCCTCGGGCCTCGGGGCGTGCTGCTCCTCGTAGAGGGCCCTGAAGACGTCCTGCTCGGCCTCTGAAAGCGTGGTGGTGGAATGCCCGCTGTCGTCGCGAAGCCATGTGGTCTGCTGCGGGAACGGGATCTCGATGCCGGCCGCGTCGAAGGCCTCCTTGAGACGCAGGCGGATCTCGCGCTCCACCGCCCACTGCATCGACGCCTCGGTCTTGACCGCCACCCGGAGGCCTACGCCCGACGCGCCCAGGCTCTGGATGCCGAAGACGGTCGGCGCCTCCGAGAGCTCGTCGCCGCCCCACTCCGGGTCGTTCCAGAGCTCGTTGGCCACCTGCTGCATGATGCCCATGGCCAGACGGGCGTCGGTGCCGTAGGCCACCTCGACGTCAACCACCGCCTTCGACCACAGCTGCGAGTAGTTGCCCACCCGGGCGATCTCGCCGTTGGGGACATGCCACACCGTGCCCTTGAGATCACGGATGGTCGTGGACCGCAGCGACACCTGCTCGACCGTGCCGGAGGCGTAGCCGAGATCCACCCAGTCGCCCACCCCGTAGTGGTCCTCGATCAGCATGAACAGGCCCGACAGGAAGTCCTTCACGATCGACTGGGCGCCGAAGCCGAGAGCCACGCCGCCGATTCCCGCGCCCGCGATCAGCGGCCCGAGGTTCACGCCGATCTCGCCCAGGATGATCAGCGCGACGAGAGTCCACACCAGCGCCACCACCACGCTGCGCAGCACATGGCCCAGGGTCTCGGCTCGCGACTCGGCCCGGGCCTGGGCCGTCTCGTCGATGAGCGCCCGGCCCGGACCCATCTCGCGCAGCTTCTGCAGCCTCGAGTTGCTCGGCGCGGAGGCGATGCGCTTGGTGAACCGCACGATGGCCCGCTTGGCGACGCGGGTCACGATCCAGCCCACCACCAGGATGAACGCGATGCGGATGGGCCGGTCGAGCAGCCAGTCGGCCGCGGTGGCCAGGCCGCTGTTGTCGGACCAGTTGTAGACCTGCTCGCAGACGAAGCCGCGGTTCGTCGCGCCGCAGGCGTCTACAAGTCCGGCGTTGGTGGATGTCTGAGCGAAGGTGAGCATCGCAACACCCTAGAGGCCGAGCGGGTTGGCCACGATCCACCGGATCTGGAGCATCGACAAGCGAGGACGTGGCCCCTGCGGCCCGTGAGCGCAGCGAACAGGAGCGGAGAACACGGCGGCAGGGCCGCATCACGACTTGGGTAGATTCGGCCCCTATGGCGGCCGTCAGCGTCACCGCGAGGTGTTACCGGCGGCGCGCTGGATGGCGAGCGGCAGCGGCCGCGTTGGCCGCGGCGGCGGTGCTGGTTGCGGGGTGCAGCGGCACCACCGACGATGGTGCTAGCGGAGGCGTGGTGGTGATGGCCGCCTCGTCGCTCGCTGACGTGATCGAGATCGTGTTCGAGGGCCGGGAGAGCGTGACCCCCGTGATCGCGGGCAGTTCGACGCTGGTGGCCCAACTCGCCGCCGGTGCCGGTGCCGACGTGCTGATCACCGCCAACGCGGCCACCATGGAGCGGGCGGTGTCGGAGGGGTCGGTTCATGGAGAGCCTGTGCTGATTGCGGTCAACACGCTGGTGCTCGCAACTCCTGCCGACAACCCGGGCGGGGTCACCGGACTGGCCGACCTGGGCCGCCAAGGCCTGCTGATCGGCCTGTGCGCCTCAGAGGTCCCCTGCGGCGAGCTGGCCCGGCGGGCCCTCGACGAAGCGGGAATCGCGCCCTCCACCGACACGCTGGAACTCAACGTGCGCGCCCTGGCCTCCAAACTGTCGCTGGGCGAGCTCGACGCCGGACTCGTGTACGCGACCGACGCGAGAACGCCGGGACTCGCCACGGTAGACGCACCGGAGCTGAGCGATCACTTCAACGGCTACTACATAGCCTCGGTGTCGGCAGAACCCCGGCCGGAGGTGCAGGCGGTGATCGAGGACTTCACGGTGCTCGGCAGCGTCGGCGCCAAGGCCCTCTACGCGTACGGCTTCCTGGGATCGGACCGCCGGCCCGTCTCGCCGGTGCCGCCATGAGGCGAGGTCAGCATTCCCGGCACATGCGGGCGCTGACGGCTGCCCGCCCTTCCGGCGCCGCCGCGGAACCTGGTCCGGCCCGGCCGGCCGGCCAGTTCCCCGCCGCGCTGACGGTAGTGGGCTTCCTAGCCCTCGGCCTGCTGGCCCTGCCGATCGTCGGGCTGCTGCAGCGGGCGCCATGGTCGGCGCTGCCCGCCGTTCTGGGCGAGTCCGAGGTGTTGGAGGCGCTGCGGGTGTCGCTGATCGTCAGCCTTGTGGCCACCGCGGCGTGTGTGGTGCTGGGCCTGCCTCTGGCATTCGTGCTGGCCCGGCGCCGTCTGCGCTTCGGAAGGGTCGTGCGGGCGCTGGTGATGCTGCCCATGGTGCTGCCGCCGGTGGTGGCCGGCACCGCCCTGCTGTTCGCGCTGGGTCGTCGGGGCCTGGTCGGCCAGTGGCTCGACTCGTGGTTCGGGGTGAGCCTCCCGTTCACCACCGCCGGGGCTGTGGTGGCGGCCGCGTTCGTGGCTCTCCCCTTCTTCGTGGTGACGGTCGAGGCCGCCCTGCGCCAGGCCGGCGACGACCTCGACGAGGCGGCCGCCACCCTCGGTGCAGGCGCCTGGAGCACCCTGCTGCATGTGACGCTGCCCACCATCCGGCCCGCGCTGGCCGCCGGAACCGCCCTGGCGTGGGCCCGAGCCGTCGGCGAGTTCGGGGCCACGCTGACGTTCGCCGGCAACTTCCCGGGCCGCACCCGCACCCTGCCGCTGGAGACCTACCTGGCCCTGGAACGCAATCCGGAGGCGGCGGTGGCCATCAGCCTGGTGCTCATGGCGGTGGCCCTGGCGGTGCTGGTGACCCTGCGCGACCGGTGGATGCCCCGATGACGGTCTCGTTTGACGGCTTGGTGGCCCGATCGGGCTGGACGCTGCGGGTCGACGGCCTGGAGATCGACGAGGGCGTGACCGCGGTGGTCGGGGCCAACGGCACGGGCAAGACGACGCTGGGGAGGGCCGTGGCCGGACTCGATCGCCTGGCCGGCGGCCGCCTGGTCATCGCCGGCTCAGTGGTCGACGACCCGGCAGCCGGTGCCTTCGTGCCGGCCCACCAGCGCCGCGTTGGCCTGGTGTTCCAGGATCTGCGGCTGTTCGGCCACCTGCGGGTCATCGACAACGTGGCCTTCGGCCTGCGCCGGACGGGCACGGACCGGGCCGCGGCCCGGCAGCGGGCCGGCGACCTGCTGGAACGCGTCGGAGTGGACTCCGGGGTCTGGTCCAAGCGCCCGACGGCGCTGTCGGGCGGGCAGCGCCAGCGAGTGGCCATCGCCCGGGCCCTGGCCCCCGAGCCCGAGGTCCTTATCGTCGACGAGCCGCTGGCCTCGGTGGACTCCTCGGGCCGGGCCGGCCTGAGGGCCCTCATCGGCGAGTCACCGGCCCGCCACACGCTGCTGATCACCCACGACCCGGTCGACGTGGCCACGCTGGCCAGCCGGCTGGTGGTGCTCGACAATGGCGCGGTGGCCAGCAGGGGCTCGGTCGCGGAGGTGACGGCCCGGCCCGGATGTGAGTGGGCGGCCACCTTCCTGGGCGCGAACGTGGTCCCGGGCCATGCCCAGGGCACGTCGGTCACCACCGGAGCCGGGCTGGTTCTGACAGTGGCCTCCGAGGCCGAGGGACCCGTCTACGTCACCTTCCCGGCCCACGCCGTGACCCTTCATCGGGACCGTCCCGCAGGCAGCGCCCGCAACGCCTGGCAGGCCGAACTGGAGCGGGTCGACATCGACGGGGAGCGGGCCCGCGTCCATCTCGCAGGCCCGCTGGCGGTGCGGGCCGACATCACCCGCCGCTCCGCCGACGAACTCGAACTGCGTCCCGGGCTCACAGTGTGGGCCTCGCTCAAAGCAACTGAGTTGACTGTGGTAACTTGACACTAGTCCAAATATCCGCTTGCAGAATGATGGCTTTGCTGGCAGAATGCTGTCATGGGAGTACAGATCACCATCCGCAACGTGCCCGAGGAAGTCCGCGACGAGTTGGCGGCCCAAGCCGCGCTCAATCGCCAGTCCATGCAGGAGTACCTGCGGCAGGAACTGGAACGACTCGCATCGCTGCCCCCGATAGAAACGGTGCTGGATGAGGCTTGGCGTCGCGTCGAGGCTTCGGGCACGGTCGTCACGGCCGAGCAGATCCTTGAAGCGCGCGATGCTGACCGCCGGTGAGCGCCGTCGCTGACGCGTCGGTGCTCGTTTGTGCCCTGACCAGCTACAGCCACAAAGGACGATGGTGCAAGCAAGCCCTTGAACAGGCTTCCGTAGCAGTGCCCGAGATGGCTCTGGCCGAGGCCACCAACACCCTGCGCCGCCTGGAGCTGTCCGGCACGGTCTCACAGACGCAGGCCACAGCTGCTCAACGTGACCTGCTCCGGCTCAACCTCAGATTCCACCGTTTCGCGCCCTTCGCCGGACGCGTGTGGGAGCTCCGGGCGAACCTCACCGCCTACGACGCCTGGTATGTGGCCCTGGCCGAGGCGCTGCACTGGCCGCTCTACACGCTCGACCGAAGGCTCAGTCGCGCGCCCGGCCCCCGGTGCGAGGTGATCGTTCCTCCTGCCGACATCTGACTGGGCCGAACTGCTCAAGCCCGTCCAGGCGGGCGGCTACACCGAGAAGTCGGGGTTGGGGGCGATCACCCAGAACATGGCGCCCTGGTCGTCGGCCAGCATGGCCATGCGGCCCGGAGGCTGGTCCATGGCGGGCACCACCGTCTGCCCGCCGAGACGTTCGCAGTTCTCCACGACCGCGTCGCAGTCGTCCACCGCGAACAGGACCGCCCAATGGGGAGACACATCTTCAGTGCCGGGGGTGGCGCTGCCGATGAAGTCGTCGCCCAGCTGGATGCCGACGGTGCCGTCCTCGTCGAAGGGCACCGTCGCCCAGCCCAGCAGCTTCGAGTAGAAGCCCATGGCCGCATCCACGTCGCTGGTGACCAGCTCGTGCCAGCACATGGTGCCGTGCTCGTCCACCAGGTGGGCGCCGTGGTGGTCGCCCGGCTCCCACAGGATCACCACCGCGCCGGTCGGGTCGGCCACCACCGCAAGCCGGCCGGTCTCCTCGACCTCGACGACCGGCCCCAAAGGCGTCCCCCCGCAGGCGGTCACCCGGGCGGCGGCCGCGTCGATGTCGTCGACGCTGATGTAGGTCTCCCAGAAGTAGGGCATGCCGGCCAGATGCTCGGGCTGGGGCATCAGCCCCCAAACGAGCCGCTCGCCCTTGAGGGCGACGATGTACGGGTTGTCCTCAGTGGGCTCGGTGAAGGTCACCCCGAACAGCGGCCCGTAGAAGGCCTTGGCCTGATCGGTGTCGCCGGTGCACAAGTCGACCCAGTTGAACACCCCGTGGTCATATCCGTCGCGCTCAGCCATTGCTCCATTCCTTTGGTCGATGCAGCTACTGGTAGCTACTGGTGACGATAGCCCGCTGGGTTCTCCGGCCAGTCTGCGCATCCCCGAAGCCTTCGCCAGCAGGTTGGTGGACTACCATCGCCGGTCGAGACGTCCGCCACCTAGGAGGCAGTCGATGGACGCGTCCGCGGCGGTGGCCAATGTGCTCGACCGGTGCCTGGGCGTCCGAGCAGGCGAGCGCGTGGTGCTGCTGATCGACACCGACAGCGACCGCCGGGTCGCGGACCTGCTGCGCTCCGGGATCGAGGCGCGGTCGGCAGTTGTCTCGACACTGGAGATGGCCCCATTGGACATCCCGGGAGCCGAAGTCGCCCCCGATGTCGCCCGGACGATGGCACAGAGCGATGCGGTGATCGAGCTGACGTCCATCTTCATCGGCTCGAACGAGGCCCGCCGCGACGCCAACGCGTTGGGCGTCCGCTACCTGGCCATGCCGGGGATCACGTTGGACACGCTGCGGACGGACGGCCCCCTATCAGTCGATTTCGACGAACTCCGGGCGCGCGCCGAACAGATCGGCGAACTCTGGACTCAGGCGTCTGAGTTTCATCTCACCACTCCGGCCGGCACCGATCTCCGCGGCTCCGTTTCCGGACGGCCTGGCCGGGTGCTTCACGGAATCTGCAGGACGGCCGGGTCCTACATGGCGCCCCCCGATATCGAGGCGGGCACGGCTCCAGTGGAGGGCACCACCCACGGCGTGGCTGTCATCGATGCTGATCTGTTGTTCATGGGGGTGGGCCCGCTGCCCGACCCGGTGGTCCTCACCTTCGAAGAGGGGCGCCTCGTTGGCGCCGAGGGGCCCGAGAGCCGTCGCCTCACCGGCATGCTCGAGCGCTGCGGTGACGAGTTGATGGCCAACTTCGCCGAGGTCTCCCTCGGACTCAACCCCGCCGGCCATGTATGCGAGGTCGCGATGGAGACCGAGTCCTCGCTGGGGACTGCCCACATCGCTCTCGGCAACTCGATCGCCTATGGAGGGACCGTCGCGGCGCGAGCGCATCTCGACTGTGTCATGCGCGACGCGACGCTCACGCTCGACTCCGTACCGGTTCCTGCCACCCGCATCATGTGTCCGCCCGCGAGTCCAGGTGAGGTCGAGAAGCCGAGCAGATAGGGAGCGACTCAGAAGAATGGAGCCATCAGAGGTTGCGGCGCGTGTTCTTGCGGCCGTCGACACCCAACGAGCAATCGACCTGACGCAGCAAGTCTGTCGCATCCCCAGCATCCTCGGTGCTGAAGGAGAGCTTGCCGACTTCCTGGCCAAGTCGATGCGCGAACGCGGCTTCTCCAACGTCGAGTTGCAGCCGGTGCTCCCCGACCGCCCCAACGCCATCGGCGAGGTCTCATTCGGTGACGGTCCCCGCGTCCTCATGACCGGCCACATGGACACCAAGCCGGTCTCGATCGGTTGGTCGGCAGCCGAACCCTTCTCCGGCGACCTCATCGACGGTCGTGTCTTCGGTCACGGCATCATGGACATGAAGGCCGCCCTCGCATGCCAGATCACCGCCATCGAGGCCGTCCGCGAGTGCGGCCTGCCGCTCAGGGGCACCCTCGCGATGGCGGCGGTCAGCGACCACATGGGGGACCAGACGGGGAGCATCCGGTACTTCGAACGCCATCACGCCGATCTGTGCGTGCTGGGCGAACTGTCCGACAACGAGATCTTCCTCGGCCACCGCGGCCGCTACTACTTCGACATCACCACACAGGGCCGGTCCGCGCACACGTGCCACAAGCACCACGCCATCAACGCCAACACCCTGGCGGCACTGGCCATTCTCGAGCTGGACGCCTCGAAGCTCGAGCCCGCACTGAGCCCCGAGATCGCAGCACGCTTCGGGACCGAGACCATGATGGCCCCCGGCCGGGTCTATGGCGGACTCCCTCCGGGGGGCCCGTCGATGATTCCCGACGAGTGCGTGATCCGGGTCGACTGCCGGCCCCAGCCCGGCGTATCGATCGAGACCGTCCGGGCCGAGATCGATCGCTGTCTCGACAATGCCAAGCGCCGCGACGGGCGCTTCAGCGCCGAGGTCGAGCTCATGGACGTGAAGGCACCGTATCTGGCCGATCCGGACTCCGACGTTGTGCAGACCATGGTCGAGGCCGTCCGCCAGGTCCGTGGCCGGGAACCCGAGCTGATGGCGGCCGACTGGCTCGGCGACACCGCAAGCTTCGGCGGGCACATCCCCACCGTCATCTTCGGCCCCGGCGGTGAGCCCGTGTACTGTGCCGATGAGAACCTCCCGGTAGCCGACATCAAGGAGGCAACGCAGGTGTATGCAGTCTTCGCGGCGTTGGCCCTGGCAGCACACGAGTGACTACCCGCCGGCGACGTATCCTCATTGCGAAGCCAGGTCTCGACGGCCACGATCGCGGGGCGAAGGTCGTGTCGTTCGCTCTCCGCGACGCCGGCTGCGAAGTCATCTATCTCGGCCTTCGGTCCACCCCGACCGAGATGATGACGGTGGCAGTGGAGGAAGACGTCGACGTGATCGGGGCCTCGATCCTCTCCGGGGCGCACCTGCCGATCGCGGGCGATTTGATCGCGGAACGCTCCCGCCATTGCCTCGAGCACGTGCCCGTGGTCGTGGGCGGGATCGTGCCGCCCCGCGATGTGGCGCGCCTGCTCGAGATGGGCGTCGATGAAGTCTTTCCGGCCGGCACGGCCATCGCCGACGTAGTGAATCGCATCACCGCCCTGGCCGACAGCCGGCAGGAGCGGCCATGAGCGAGACCGCCCAGAACCCGACGACCGGTTCGGGGATACCCGTCGCCCGGCTCTACACGGCGGCCGATCTCGGCGATCCGGCAGCCCTCGATGAGCGGATCGGCGCTCCGGGACAGCCGCCCTTCACCCGCGGACCCTACGCCGAGATGTACCGCCAGCGCCTATGGACGATGCGCCAGTACGCCGGATACGGGTCGGCCGAGGACACGAACCAGAGATTCCACTACCTCCTCGAGCAGGGCCAGACGGCACTCTCGGTGGCTTTCGACCTTCCCACCCAACTGGGGCTCGACTCCTCCGCTCCCGCTGCGAAGGCAGAGGTCGGACGAGTCGGGGTTGCGATCGACACCGCCGATGACATGGCCGACCTGTTCGCGGGGCTCCCTCTCGACGACCTGTCGGTGAACTTCACCATCAACGCGACCGCGCCCATCATCTTGGCCTTCTATCTCGTCGCAGCCGAGCGCCAGGGCGCCGACCGGTCGCAGCTGGCCGGCACGCTGCAGAACGACATCCTCAAGGAGTTCGTGGCCCGCAAGACCTTCATCTTCCCGCCGGAACCGTCGATGCGGCTGGTGGGCGACGTCGTGGAGTTCTGCACCTCCGAAGCCCCGCGTTTCAACCCGATCTCGATCACGGGCTACCACGCCCGCGAAGCCGGGTGCGACACCGTCCAGGAGCTTGCCTTCACGATGAGCGACGCGATCGCGTACGCCGAGCTGCTGGTTGGTCGGGGGCTCTCGTTCGACGCGTTCGCGCCGCGATTCTCGTTCCACTTCGCGACGACCCTCGAAATGTTTGAAGAGGTTGCGAAGCTCCGGGTCGCTCGCCGTCTCTGGGCACAGATCGCCCGCGACCGGTTCGGCGCCACCAACCCTGAAGCGATGCGGCTCCGGTTCTTCTCGGGCTGCTCGGGGGCGACGCTCACCGCCCAGCAGCCACTGAACAACGTGGTGAGATCCACAATCCAGTGCCTCGGGGCGGTCCTCGGCGGGGCCCAGTCGATCCATGTGATGGGCTACGACGAGGCGATGGCCATCCCGACCGACGAAGCGGTCACCCTGGCGCTCCGGACCCAGCAGATCATCGCCCACGAGACCGGTGTAGCGGACACGGTGGACCCCTTGGCAGGGTCCTACTTCGTCGAGGCGCTGACCGATGAGCTCGAAGCCAGAGCCACCGAGCTCATCGGCGTGATCGACGGGCTGGGAGGCGCTGTTGCGGCGATTGAGGCGGGCGTGCCCCAGCGCTGGATCGCAGAGAGCGCATACCGCTCCGAAATGGCCGTCGCGAACCTGACCGCAGTGAAAGTCGGTGTCAACGCCCACGTCGAGGAGGAGGACGCGACGGAACTGCGGCTCTTCGAACTCGACGAGATGGGCCGTGACCGCCAGCTGGCCCGGCTGGACCGGCACCTCGAGGGCCGGGCCGACGTCTCGGACGCATTGGCCGCGTTGTCGGGTGCGGCCACGTCGGGCCAGAACGTGATGGAGCCTCTGATCGAAGCGGCCCGCCGCGGGGCCACTCTCGGCGAGCTGTCAGATGTCTTCCGGAAGGCGTTCGGGACGCATCGTGAGCCGTCGCTGTGGTAGCTGGACCGCTTGCAGGCACCACGGTCGTGGACCTGACCCGGTACGTGGCGGGGTCCTACATGACGATGGTCCTCGCCGGCCTGGGCGCCCGAGTCCTCAAGATCGAGCCGCCCCCCGGCGGCGACCCGTACCGGGGCCAGGGGCTGGACGACACTGGCGACGGATCCACCCTGTTCGCATCACTCAACCGCGGCAAGGAGAGCGTCCTGTTGGACCTCCGCCGGCCGGACGGTGCCCAGGCCCTGGAGCACTTGCTCGCAGGCTCCGACTTCCTGGTCCACAACGCCCGGCCAGGATCCATGGCTCGCTACGGCCTCGACTACGACTCGGTGCATCAGCGGCATCCATGGCTGATCCACGCTTCGATCTCAGCGTTCGGCGACCTCGGGCCCGACGCGACCCGGGGTGGTTTCGACCTCATCGTCCAAGCCGAGAGCGGCCTCATGTCGGTCACCGGCTCCGCGGAGTCGGGCAGTGTGAAGGTCGGAGCCCCGATGCTGGACATCGGCGCCGGGCTCGTGGCGGTCACCGCCCTCCTCGCGGCTCATCTGGCGCGGCAGGAGACCGGGGTCGGCAGCCGGGTCTGCTCGTCTCTGCTGGAATTCGCCATGGCGTCGTTCACGACCATCGCCAGCGACGCCGTGAGTGCCGGGAGCAGCCCGTCGCTGCTCGGCAGCCACTCCCCCACGTTCGCACCCTACGGAGCATTCACCGCCCGCGACGGGGACATCGTCCTCGCCGGAGCAGGCAACGAACGACTCTGGGAGACCTTGTGCGACGTCCTCGGCCGTCCCGATCTGCTCTCAGATCCCCGGTTCGTCGACAATGCGGCCCGCGTTTCGCACCGAGACGAGCTGACCGCCACGATCAACGCCGTCCTCGCCTCCGACGACGCCGCCGCCTGGCTCGATCGCTTCGATGCAGCCGGGATCCCAGCCGGTCAGGTCCGCTCACTACTCCGAGCCCTCGGGTCCCCCCAGGTCGAGGCACTCGACATCTTGCGGAGGCCGAGAGATGGCGGCGATAGCGTCGTCGGAGCTATGGACCCGCCGTTCCGTATCGACGGGGAGCGACCGCGCCTCGACGGACCCCCCGAGCTCGGCGCGCAAACCCGCGGGGTGCTCGAAGAGTTCGGCGTGCCATCCGACCTTGTGGATCGGCTGACGCCCCCATGACGAGCATCCGGCGAGGAGTGGTCCTACAGGGTGTCGACACGGTCGATGAGTTTCTCGCCATGGCGAGACACATCGAAGCAGTCGGATTCGACAACCTGTGGCTGACCGAGTCGTCGCTGCACGCCCGCGACCCGTACCAACTCCTTGCCCTCGCGGCGAGGGCCACCACCCAGCTAAGACTGGGGACTGCGGTCACCAACCCCGTGACCCGCCATCCCGCGCTGACCGCGGTGGCGGCGGCAACGCTCGCCGAGATCGCAGGCGACCGCGCCATCCTGGGCATCGGAGCGGGGGATCGACCCCTGATGGCGTTGGGGGCGAAGCCCGCCCGGCTTGCGGAATTGAAGGCGGCCATTGCCGCGATCCGCGCGCTGTTGGCCGGAGAACCCGTCACTTCCGACGGGCCCGGGTTTCAGCTGGTCGATGCTCATCTTCGGTTTGACGCCAGAGCCGATCTGCCCGTGTTCGTCTCAGCCAGCGGGCCCCGCACCCTCGAACTTGCCGGTGCGGTGGCCGACGGGGTGATCCTGCTGTGCGGCCTCGACCCCGTCGTGGTCCAGTGGGCGCTCGACCGCGTCGACGAGGGCGCGAGAGGCGCAGGGAGACCTCGTCCGCACATCGCGATCTTCGTCTACGGCGTGATCGACGAGGACGAACCGGCCGCCATCGCCGGAGCACGCTCGATTGCCGCCTGGTTTCCGCAGACCGCGCCGATCTACTGTGATCTCGTCGGGCTCGATCCTGAGATCACGAGAGCAGTCCGTGAGTCATACAGCGGGGGCGAGTTCCAAGAGGCCTCAGAGGCCGCCTTATTGTTGCCGACGAGCTTCGTTCAGAGAATGGCAGTGGCCGGCAATCGAGATCGGGTGACGGCCCAACTCGCTGCACTGCGGCAAGTGGGCGTGGACTCCATCAACATCTTGCCCTTGGGGGACGACCGGATGGCCACGATCAACGCCTTCGACGAGTGCTGGCGGCGCCTGTAGAAAATCGACGACAGGCTCGCGCGGACCGCCGTCTGCGGTGGCGGTGGTGCGCACCTCCTCCCCCCGGTAGTGCGCACCACCGCCCCGCTAGGTGACCGAATGCCCACGCGGCCTCGGTCATGGAAAGACGCCTCCACCATGTTCGCGCACTATCGGCGCGCACACAACCCGAGTGATGTTGACCATAGATTCGCACACACCTAGAAGGGTGCGGGCCTGCCGCTCAGGCCGAGGCCAGACCCTCGATCGGCACCAAGCGGCTCGACACCGCGGGGGTGGTGGCAGGCTGAACGAAGCGCAGGCCCATCACGCCGTGGTCCCGGTCGCCGGGATCGATCCAGTTGGCGACGCCGGGGTCGGTCTCGGCCACCACTATGCGCACCCGCCCTCCGGAGGTGCGTTCCGCGTTCTCGCTGTCCACGTAGCCCCGGCCCCGGAAGTAGTCGGCGAGGTTCTCCATCCAGTGGTTGCAGAGCTGGAAGTTCCAGTGCTGGCAGCGGGGCTCGGCGAACTCCACCACCAGCGCGGTGCCGGGCTGCAGCCGCCAGTAGCCGAACTCGAAGTGGCGGTCGTCGGGCGAGCCACCGATGCGCCCGTACCACTCCTTGGTGTACTCGAGCCGGTTCTCGCGGGTGAGCAGGTCACGGGTCCATCCCCCGTAGTCGCTGAGCAGCCCGAGGACCAGCTGCCCCGCGACGGCCAGCCGGACCGCCATGTCGTCTGGTTCGGGCGTGGCCGATCGGGGGTGCTCGTCGAGGCAGCCGATCTCGAGACGGGGCGGCGACTGGGAGCCGCGGTCCTCGTAGACCACCCGACCCATGAGTTCCCGGGTCTGTGCGGTCATCGGGAACCACACCTCGTCGGGGCCGGGGTCGTCCACCGACATGACGAAGTCGACCGTGCCGTCGGCGGCGGCCAGCTCCGACAGGACGAAGCTGTGGGGGGTCAGCGCCATGTTCGGGTTGAAGCCGGGCAGATGGTCCTCGGCCCCGATCCCCACATCGAACGCGCCGACGTCATCGGGGATGGGCGGGCTCCACGCCGACAGGTGGGTGTAGGCGCTGCCGAGCGTGCCCGTCACCCGGTACCGGTAGCGGGAGTCGACCGGCTGGACGATGTGATCCTGGTTGGGTGACTGCACTCCCTGCCCGCCCCGCAGCGGAGGCGGGATCAGCCTGATGGGCCGGGGCCGGGGACCGGGTGTGCGGCGTTCGACCGCCCGGGCCGACGCCATCATGATCATGCGGGTGAGGTAACGGAAGCCCTCCACCCGGTCCTGGGGGTCGCCGTCGGGGGTCTCGCGCAGAACGATGCGACCCGCGGCCTTCAGCGCGTCGCAGAAGTCGTCCCAGGACCGCCCGTCCAGCAGCCGCTCCCGCCGCAGGTCGGCCACCCGGTCTCCCGTGCCTGCTCCCGCAATCGCATCGGGCTGTGCATCACTCACTGGTTACTCCCTCATGGTCTCGCGGCGGCTGCCCTCGGGGCGCCAATGCTGGCATTCCCAGAGCATCCTGCAGGAAGCGGAGCTGGAGCAGCAGCAAGTTCTCGGCCACCTCCTCCTGGGGGGTCATGTGGGTCACTCCGCTCAGCGGCAGCACGGTGTGGGGCCGTCCGGCCTCGGTCAGGGCCCGTGACAGCCTCAGCGTATGGGCCGCCGCCACGTTGTCGTCGGCCAGGCCGTGGATGAGCATCAGCGGCCGCTCCAGCCCGGAGGCGAGCGGGGCGAGGCCGGTGCGCTCGTAGTTGCCGGGCTCTTCGGCGGGATGGCCGAGGTAGCGCTCGGTGTAGTGGGTGTCGTAGAGCCGCCAGTCGGTGACCGGGGCACCGGCGATTGCCGCCGAGAACACGTCGGGGCGGCGCAGGACTCCGAGCGCGGCCAGGTAGCCACCGAAGGACCAGCCCCTGACGGCGACCCGGCTCAGGTCAAGGCGCGGCTCGATGACGGCCGCGGCCGTCAAGGCGTCGACCTGGTCCTCGAGGACGGGTCCGGCCAGGTCGCCCCGCACGGCCCGCTCGAACGCCGGGCCGCGGCCCGGCGTTCCCCGCCCGTCCACCACCAGCACGGCGAAGCCCTGGTCGGCGAACCACTGCGAGGTGTGGAACAGCGCCTCGGCCCGCTGCACCCGCTGGGCGTGGGGCCCGGCGTAAGGATCGAGCAGCACCGGCAGGGAGGCGTCGCCGTCACCGGCTTGCCCGGCCGGCATGACAAGAGCCGAGACGAGCCGGCGTGGTCCGAGTTCGAGGATCTCGACGTTCAGTGCCAGGCCGGGCTCCGCCGCGTGGGACTGGATCAGCAGGTCCGGCCCCTCCCGCCGCGCCGACCGCACCGCGCACCGGCGCACCGGCCGGTCCATCGAGCGGCTGATGTGGACTGTCGTGCCGCCGCCTGCGGCCACGCCGTGCACCCCCGGCGCGGCGGTGAGCCACTCGACCGCGCCATCCCACCGCAGGTGGGCCACATGAGTCTCGGCCGGGTCGACCGACGCGGTGACGACGACCCCAGCGTCGTCCATGTGGTGAACGGCCCGAACCTGCATGTGTTCCGGTGTGAGCGCCTCACCGTCCACGCACAGTCGCTTGGCTGCGCCGCGGTCCTCGACCGTGACCAGCCTGGAGCCGGTCAACCTCGGCACGCCCGGAACGAGATCAATCCAGGTGTCGTCGGTGACACTGCGCAGGAGCCGGCAGTCGCCGGTGTCGCCGTCGGCCTCCAGTACGCCGAGGGTGCGCTGGTCGCGAGTCTGGACGGTGAGCAGCAGCCCGTCGGTGCTCCAGTGCACGCCGGCCAGATACTCCCATCCGCCCTCGTCCCAGGCCACGTCCGCCCGGCCGCGACCGACACCGGCATCGCCCGCGCCCACACCGGAACCCGCATCGGCGTCGAACACGGCGAGGCTGACTTCCGCATTGGCCTCGCCCGCAGCGGGGTAGCGGACCTCGACGGGCTCGGCGTCGGGCGAGGCCGGATCGGCGATCCACCAGCGAGCCACGCGGGCCGTGTCCACCCGGGCGGCCAGCAGGCGCCGACCGTCGGGTGACCACCAGTGCCCCCGGGTGCGGCCCATCTCCTCGGCCGCCACGAACTCGGCCGAACCCCAGCTCACCGTCTCGCCGGGCTCCCCGGCGACCACCCGGTCGCCGGCGGCGTCGCCCGTCACCCGCAGGTCCGACCCGGCCACGTAGGCCACCAGCACACCGTCGGGCGACAGCCGGGGATCAAACGCGCCCTGCGATGCGGCCAGCGGCTCGGGCGGGCCGCCCTCGGCGAGGTTCACCCGCCACAGGTGCCCTTCCAGGGCGAACACCGCGGCAGTCAGCGCCTCGTCGGCGTCATACGAGACGATGCCGGAGCCGGTCTCACGCACCCGCTCGCGTCGGGCTCGCTCGGCTTCGGGCAGGTCCTGGTCGCCCCGGCCGCCGGCGAGCCGGCCGGGGTCGGCTACCAGGCGCTCGACACCGGTGGCGACGTCCAGCACCCACAATCCGTTGACCGGATCGACGGGTCCCGACGAACGCAGGAAGGCCACCCGGGAGCCGTCGTCGGCCACCCGGAAGTCCCGGGGCTCGCCCAGGGTGAAGCGCCGGGTGCGGGCCTGGCGACGCGGGAAGGACTCGGCTCTATCCATCTGATCCTGCCGGCTCGGCCCGACAAGCCCGACAGGCGGGGCGTTCAGTCGCCCATCTGGGCCTGGAGATAGTTCTGTATGCCAATGTCGGCGATGGCGCTCTGCTGGGTCTCGATCCAGTCGAGGTGCTCCTCCTCACCGACCAGGAGGTGCTCGAGCAGCTCCCGGGTGCCGACGTCGCCCTGCTCGTCAGCCAGGGCAACGCCCCGGCGGTAGCGCTCGATGGCAGCCACCTCGAGCAGGCGGTCGTTCTCCATCTGCTCCTCGACGGTCTTACCGGCCCGAACACTGCTGAGGCTCTCCAGCCGGGGCATCCCGTCGAGATACAGGATGCGATCCATGAGCTTCTCGGCGTCGTGCATCTCCTCGATGGACTCCTCGCGCATCTTGGCGGCCAGCCGCGTCCATCCCCAGTCCTCGCACACCTTGGAGTTGACGAAGTACTGGTTTATGGCGGTGACCTCGGCGGCCAGCGCCTCGTTGAGGAAGTCGATGATCTCCGGTGAGCCCTGCATGCCCCCACCCTAACGCGCCTCATCGCGAGCACCCCGGAGGACCCACGGGCGTCGGCGGGTCTCACAACAGGTGATCGCGGCGGATCACCAGGAACCAGGTCAGCACGAACGACAGGGCCACCAGCACCACCGCCATGATCCCGGCCTCGGCGATGAAGGCCTCCTCGAAGGAGCCGAAAATCTGCGTTGTCAGGGTGAAGAAGCCCAGGGGCGATACGAACAGGCTGATCGGCAGCTCCTTCATCACCGACAGCAGCACCAGGCCGGTACCGGCGGCAAGGCCGGGTCCCATCATGGGGAGGTCCACCGCCAGGAATCGCCGGACCCGGCCCGCGCCCAGGATCCGGGCGGAGTCGTGCAGCCTCTCGGGAACACTGCGGACGGCCACCAGCGTCACGCCCATGGCCAGCGATCCGAACCGGACGACGTACGCGAAGATCAGCAGGGCCATGGTGTCGTTGAGCAGGTCGAACGCCAGGTCCGAGCGCAGCGTCCAGAACCGCATTGACAGCGCGATCAGGATGCCGGGCAAGGCGAAGGTGCTGATGACGACGGCGTGGGCCAGCCCTCCGGACCTCGACCGGTAGCGCCCGACCAGAAGGGCGATGGGCAGCACCGCGGCGGTCGACACCACCGCTGCGATGACGCTCGCTCCGACGGTGTTGGCGGTGGCCTCCAGCACTTTGAACCCGTCGATGGTCAGGGCCCGCCCGCCCGTCGCCGAGCGCAGGAGTCCCCTCGCGGCCCAGTCCAGGAGAGCCACTAGGGGCGCTCCCACGCCGGCGGCGGCCGAGAGCGCCACAAGTGCCACCGCCGGCGCCCGCCCGCGCCCCAGGCTGTAGAGCATGGGACGATCCGACTGGCTGCGGGTCGCGTCGGGCAGCCGGCGCGAGAACCGCCGCTCCGCCAGCACGACCAGCGCGGCCACCGCCAGCAGTAGCAAGCTGAGCGCCAGAGCCACCGGCGGGTTGGCAAGCTGATTGGTGGCGATGGCCCGGGTGAGGGTGTCGTAGCGCATCAGCTGGACCGCGCCGAAGTCGCTCAGCGTGTACAGGAACACGAGCAGCGTTCCGGCCCCCATGGCGGTGGCGATCTGGGGAAGGCAGATCCGCCCAAACGCTTTCAGCGCAGTGTCGCCGAGCACGCGTGCGCTCTCCTCGAGCGCGCTGGGGAGCTGCCGCAGCCGTGCCGCCACCGGCAGGTACACATAGGGGTAGGTCATCAGGGTCAGCACCAGCCAGGCCCCCCGGAACCCCCGGAGTTCGGGGGTGCGGTCGATCCCGATTCCTGAGAGCAGGTCGTTGGCCAGCCCGCCCGGGTTGAGGGTGTGAATGAACGCGGCCGCGCCGACGAAGGTGGGGAAGACCAGAGGAAGGGGCAGCAGCACCCGCCAGAGCCGGGCGAACGGCAGCTCGGTGCGGGTGGTGAACCACGCCAGCGAGGTGCCGAGCACCAGTGCCGCGCCCGACACCGAGACCGCCAGCCGCAGCGAGCGCCACAACGGCCCTAGGGTGCGGCTGCTGATGATCAGCCCGACAGGATCGGCGCCCCCGACGAAGTTCCGGTACACGAGGTAGACGCCCGGGAAGGCGAACCCGAGGGCCATCAGCAGGCCCGCTACCCGCAACAGCGGCGGCGCGGCCGGAGGGCGGAAGGGTCCCAGACTCTCGGCCTCTGGCGGGCGGGCGGTGCTCACTCGTTAAGGATGCCGCTCGCTTCGACGATGTTGAGGCTCTCGGTGAAGCCGCCCCCGAGGGCGTCGAAGTCCACCGTGCCGATCTCCAAGGCGCTCAGCGGCGGCAGGACCGCGGCGGGAGCCACCCCGGCGGCCAGCGGGTATTCGAGGGTCTCGTCGGTCAGGTAGCGCTGGACCGGCGCGGACAGCAGGTACGCGATCAGGTCGTTGGCCGCTCCGACGTTGTCGCTGGCCGCCATGACGGTGGCCGCGGTGATGATGAGCAGTGACCCGATGTCGTTGTCGGCGAAGCTGTGGTTGGCAGCCCGGTGGCTGTCGCCCGCGGCGGCCGCCTCCTGGTACTGGTAGTAGTGGTTGACCAGGCCCATGTCGATCTCGCCCCGCCCGGCCGCCTCGACGATCGAGCGGTTGTTCGGGTAGTAGCGCGCGCCGTTGGCCACCATGTCGTCGAGCCACTGGGTGGCGGTGTCGGTGCCGTGCTGGTCGCGGAACACGGTGAACCAGTCGAGGAAGGAGCCGTTGGTGGCGGGGATGGCGACCCGGTTCCGGTAGCGGTCGCTGGTGAGGTCGAAGACGGACTGCGGGAGGTCGGAACCGCTGACGGAGTCGAGGTTGTGGACCAGGACCCGCTTGCGCCCCGAGAATCCGATCCAAGTGCCCGATCTGGAACGATTCTCCTCCGATGAGAGCGCCAGTACTTCGGCGCTGATGGCGCCGAGCAGGCCCCGACCCTCGAGGAAGCCGACCGGGCCGGGCGAGCGCGACAGGAACACGTCGGCCGCGGTGCGGTCGCCCTCCTCGGCCAGCAGCAGGGCCAGATCAGTGGAGCTTCCCCAGCGGGTCTCGACCGCGGTTCCGGTTTGGCAGGTAAACCCCTCCAGAATCGGGCCGATCAGGTTCTCGGAGCGGCCCGCGTAGACGGTGACGCTGCGGCCGGTGCTGCCGGCGCACTCTCCGGGGTAGATCTGGGCGGCGACCCCCTCCAGGGTGCGGGACTCGGAGCCGGAGCAGGCACCAGCGACCAGGGCCGCGACCAGGACGGGGATGAGGATTCGGAAACGCATTGTCAAGAGACTATAGGCAGTTTGTCAGAGTTCGTCAAGCCTACCTAACATCACTTATCAAGCAGACCCCGGAGCCAGCTGGTGTCACCAGCCCTGGAAGGCCGGGTTGCGCTTCTCGATGAAGGCCCGCATGGCCTCCTTGGTGTCGCCGGTAGCGAAGTTCACTCCCTGGCTCAGACCCTCGGCCTCCAGTGCCTGGAACAGCGAGATATTGGAGGCGTTGTTGAGGAGTCTCTTGGAGCCGGCCAGCGCGATGGGGGGTCCGGACGCGACGGTGGCCGCCACCTCGTCCACCGCGGCGTCGAGTTCCCCTACCGGCACCACCTCGTTGACTATGCCGAGTGCGGCGGCCCGCTCGGCGCCGATGATCTCGCCGGTGAAGGCGAGCCGCTTGGCCTCGTGCAGGCCGATGCGCTTGGGAAGCAGCCACGAGGTGCCGAAGTCGAGGCTCAGGCCCCGCTTGGCGAAGATGAGCGAGAACCGGGCCCTGGTCGAGCACCACACCATGTCGGCGGCGAGGGCCATTCCCAGGCCGGCGCCCACGGCCACCCCGTCCACCTTGGCGATCACCGGGCGGGGGCAGTCGTGGATGGCCATCACGGTGTCGCCGATGTCGCGCATGTGGTCGATCCGGTGCCGGCTCGGCTCGTCTCCGGTGCCCGTGTCCTCGCCGGGGCCGACGTCGGCGCCCGCGCAGAAGTCGCCGCCTCCGCCGGTGAGAACCACTGCTCGGGCCGACGATTCGGCGATGTCGCGAAAGCCGTGGCGCAGCCCGGCCCACATGGCCGGTGTACAGGCGTTCTTCCGGCGGGGCCGGTCGACGGTGACGGTGGTGACCGCACCTTCGGTCTCGATGCGGATGCTGGGATGCGTCACGGCGGGCTCCGGGAGGGCTCGACTGCGGCGAGTCCGGTCGGACACGCCGGGTCTCGACGCTACTTTGAGCCTCCGCGGTCGCGCCCGCCTATTCGCTCGGCCTGTTGGCCGGGCCCACGAGCGCTACCTGGGCCACCGCTGCCATGCCGTCGGCCACTATGAGTCCGCGGCCCGGCACCGCCGGCAGGTCCAGTCGCGCCGGCAGGGCTGCGCCGAGCAGGTCGCCGTCGAGGGGTCCGGGCCTGAACAGCACCCCGGTCCGGCAGGTACGCATCTCGTTGAGCCAGTGGCCGTAGGACGCGCGGAGACGCTCGGCGGTGGCCGACGCCACCAGATGGCAGGAGCGGTCACGGCTGGCGGCCAGTCGAGCCAGCAGTCCGGAGGGATCGCTGACGCGGTCGGCGTCGTCGATGAGCAGCAGCCGCCGGCCGTCGGGGTCGTCGAGACCGTCCGCGGGGACCGGATCCACCGCCAGCAGCCGCGCCAGATCGCCGGAACGGTCGGCCACGACCACCACGTCGACCCCGGCGCCGCGGGCGGCCGCGCCCAACGCGGCCAGGGTGCAGGTGCGCCCGGTCCGGGGCGGCCCGAGCACCAGAGCGTGCTCGCCGTCGTGGAGCGCGAAGCCGGTCGGCTCCAGGCTCAGATCGCCCATGGCGAAGCGGATGTCGATGAACCGATCCTCGACGAGGACGCCGCCGGGCAGGTTCTCGAAGGAGATCCTGGGAGGCAGCGAGCCGATCCGGGCCGGTCCCCGCCCGGCCGGTGCTGCATCGGCGGCTATCTCGGCCGCGGCTGCTGCGAAGTCTCCGCCCTCGGGCCGGGCGACCTGCACCTCTAGGCCGTCGCCTGCTCTGACGGCGCGGCCCGCTGCCAGGCTCGCGGTCGGGGTGCGCAGACCGAAGCGCAGTCCCTCACCGGCATCGGCGGTCGCGTGGACCAGCACCACACCCGCGGACGCGGCCAGTTCCGGCGGCAGGTCAGCAGCGCGAGCGATGCTCACCGCCACGGTGACGCCCACCGCCGCGCCGTCGCTCCAGACACGGGCGAACCGCTGGTGGGGCTCGGGGTCCCGCACCGGATCGTGGGCCCGTACCAGCCCACCGAGATCATCGACCACCAGCACGACGGCGGCAGCCGAGCCGCCGGCCCGCCGGGCAGTCACCTCGTCGTCGAGCAATCGCAGGAGCCGGGCCCGACGCTCACCGTCGGTCGGAGCGATGACCGCACCCACGTGGGGAAGGCATTCGAGCGTGGAGAGCAGCCCGACGTCCAGGTCAAGCCCGTAGAGGTGCAGGTCGTCGGGGCCATGGGACCGGCAGAGGTCGAGAGCCACCGAGGCCAGCGTGGTGGAGGTGCCCGATGCGGGGCCGCCCACCACCACCAGATGGCCGTCGCGAGGATGCCACCCGCTCACGAACTGGCGTTGGCGGGCCGGGTCGTCCACCAGCCATGCCGCGGGATCGACGGATCCGACCCTGGCCGACAGGTCGCCCGCTGACACCTCGGCCGGCAGCGGCTCGGGCCAGGGCGGGCGCGGTGCCCGGCCTCCCCGGCGCCGGTCGGCGACCGTCACCGCCTCGACGACCGCGTCAAGGTCGTTGCGCTCCACCGGGTCGCGTGCCGGCTCGGAGTCCGAGCCGCAGGCGAGTTCGCGGAAGTGCCGGCCCGACATCTCGCCGTCTGTGCCGACCCGCAGGCCGCCGGAGCCTCGCGGCGTGGTGCCGGTCACCAGGGCCGACTGGAACGCCACCAGCTCACCCGGGCCGAAGCGGGCCAGCGCCTGGCCGGGCCGCTGACGCGGGATCCGGGCCGCGGCCGGAGAGTCGATGACATCGTTGGAGTCGTGGCGATCGGTCACCCGCAGAGCAATCCGGCACGATGTGTTCGCCCTGATGTCGTCGGTCACGACCCCCGCAGGCCGCTGGGTGGCCAGCACCATGTGGACGCCGAGGCTCCGACCCCGCTGGGCGATCCCCACCAGCGAGTGCAGGAAGTCGGGAAGCTCCGCAGCCAGCGTGGCGAACTCGTCCACCACGACCACCAGCCTTGGGAGCGGCTCGTCGGTGGGACCGCTCCGGGCCCGGAAGGCGGCAAGGTCTTCGGCTGCCGCGGCCCGGAGTCGCTCCTCGCGGTGACGCAACTCGGCCTCGAGACACACCAGCGCCCGCTGGGCCAGGCGGTCGTCGAGGTCGGTCACCAACCCGGCGACGTGCGGCATCTCCGCGCACCGGTCGAAGGCCGCGCCGCCCTTGTAGTCGATGAGCACCAGGGCGACGTGGTCGGGATCAGCCGACAGTGCCAGCCCGGCCACCAACGAGCGCAGCAGCTCCGACTTTCCCGAGCCTGTGGTGCCGCCGATCAGCAAGTGGGGTCCGTCGCCCACGAGATCGAGCACGAGCGGTCCCTCAGCGGTGGCGCCGATCGGCGCCCGTAGATCGGCGGTGCCCTTGGTTGCCTGCCAGCGTCGCGCCACCGACTCCGGGGTCGGCTCGCCATCGATGAGATCCACGAGCGACACCGACTCGGGCAGGTTGGCGTGGCCTGGGCCTAGTTCAGGGTCGTCCAGTCGAGCCAGGCGGGCCGCAGCATGGGTGGCGGTCGCGGTGGTGACGCCCCACGCGACGAGGGGCGCCAGCGTCGCCGCCGAGCGGGGATCAACCAGCCGCAGGCGCCCGGCCTCGTGATCGACCTGCACGATGGTGGTGCAGTTGGACGGCAGGTCGCACACGTCGGTGGTGACGATGATCGCGGCAGTGCTCCGCAGGGCGAGCAGCGTGCGGCCCGGGGCGGACCGGCCGGTGAGCGCCTCGGCTCCGTCGATGACGGCCAGCAGTATCCGTTGGGCGCAATCGGCGGCCGCCGTCTCGGCCGCGGCCGCCATCGCGCCGCTCTCGGTGGCGGCCAGCGCGCCCGGACCTCCGCCGGCCGCATCGGCGGTGTGGGGGAGCCAGCGCAACCACGACCACTCCCGGGCCCCACCGGGGACGAGGCCCGCGATCGCCAGATCGGCGGGACCGTGAAGCACGGCCGCTTGCAGAACCAAGGATCGGGCCACGGCCCGGGCCGCGGGCAGCGCACCGACGACGCCGACGACATCGCCGGGCGCGAGCGACACCGCCACCGGGACGTCGCGCAGGGGTTCCATCGCCTCCAGCGCCTCGAGCGCTTGCGGCGCGGCGTCACCGTCGCCGTTCACCTCGATCGGCGGCGAGTAGGGCACATCGGCCGTGCCAGCCCCGAGTCGCATGGCGTCGGGATCGTGCTGGCGGCGCTCCCAGCAGCGCAACGACGGGGTCTCGGCCCGGCGCACCAACTCGGCGAGGTCGGGGACCAGCGCCACCCGTCGGAGACGCTCGGCGGCCGCCTCCGCCGGCAGCGCGGCCACGAAGCGTCTCACCTGGCCGGCGATGTCCTCGCGGGTTCGCTGATGGGCCCGGGCGCTCCGCCGGCGCCGCTCCAGCCAGGTGCCGATGGTGATCAGCGGACCCAGGGCCGCGAACACGGCCATGAACGGGTTCCAAACCAGCGCCAGCACCAGGCCGGCCGCCACCGGCAGAGCGATACCTGCCCACGACAGGGGCTCGGGCTCCGGCCGGGGTGGCGGCTCGGCCGGTACCCGCAGGTCTGCTGGCAAGGTCGGGGGCCGGCGGCGGGGCGGCCGGTTGAACGGGATCCGGCCCGCGGCGGCGCCCAGACCAGCGCGCACGGCCGCGGGCGCGTCGTCCGCCTCGGTCCGCCATTGCAGGCAGGTGGCGCCGAGCCGGACGGTTGCTCCGGCCGGTAGCGGTGCCGGGCCGGTCATGGCGCGGCCGGCCACGACCGTGCCGTTGCGCGAGCCGAGGTCGGCGACCACCGGCCGGGCGCCGGGCTTCTGCACGCTGATCCGGGCATGGCGGAGGGAGACTGCGGGGTCGTCGAGCACCACCTCGCAGCTCCCAGAGCGACCGATCGTCCAGGTTCCTGCCGGGGGCGGTTTGTGGCGGGTTCCGGCTCGCAGGCCCGCGGTGACTGCGAGGACCTGGCCGCGGCTCGATGTCCCGAGTGCCGTTCGTGCCCGCTGGTCGGATGACTCGGAGGGTGACTGGGAGGGGGACTGCCCGGAGCCGGGAGCGATCTCGAGCAGCGCCCCCTCCCAGATCGGTACCGACGAGAGGGGGGTGCCGGGACTGTGCCAGCACCCGTCGACCCTGACGCCGGCGGAGCCATCGCACGGTCCGTCGAATCGGCTCCCGAGCGCCGCCATTAGGTCCGCCACGGTGTAGCCCTCAAGGCGGGAGTCGATCTCCACGGCCTGTTCTGTGCCGTCGCGGAGGTGACGGATCCGCACCGGCCGTACCTTTCGCGGGTGGTTCCGGCGGCCGGGGCCGGCCAGCGGCGCTCAGACGGTGTCGAGCGCGCTGACGCCCGCCTGGAGTTCGGCGGTGATGAACGCCGAGTGCTCACCCAGCGCGTCGCACAGCGCCCGCAGATTGGGGCGGAACTCGGTTTCCCACAGCTGGCGGAACCGCTCGGCCCTGGCTCCTTGCCAGGTGGTGCCGTCGATACCGGCGCCGATGGTGCTGATCACCCCCTCCGCCGTCTCCTTCTGCCGGGCGAAGATCACCGCGAGCTGTTCCATCTGCGACTTCGACATCACCAGCATGTCGCCAGCCATGGACATCCTCCTTCGGGTAATAGCACAAGATGTATCGTGCTGTTTCGTGTATTTGTCACAGCACTATGGCAGCCTGATGCGGCAACAACAACCTAAAGAGAGGAGAACTATATGAAAAGATTCGAAAATCTATTCCGGCGCTGCGCTTCGCCTGCGCTCTAGCAGCCGCTACGGGCCGTCGACCGCGATCGGCGCTCGACTCACCCGTCAGGCCGGCGGGGTGTCGCCGGCGGGGTGTCGCCGATGGCCTTCTTGACCGAGTCCAGCAGGTCGGCCATGGCGGCCCGCACCGATGCCTGGTGAGCGGCGAGCGCCTGGAATTCCTGCCCTGATCGGATCGCCGCCCGCCCACCGAGCACGTCGAAGGCCCGGTGCACCATGCGCTTGTTGATCTGGGCCAGGTCGGTGGCCACGCCGGCGATGCGCTCCGCCACGGCGACCACGGCGTCCTCCAGTTCCTCAGGCGGGTAGGCCCGGTTGGCCCATCCCATCCGGACTGCCTCGGCACCGCTGACGGAGTCGCCGGTGAGCATGGCCTCCATGGCGTGGCGCATCCCCATCAGCGGCGTGTGGTACTGCCAGTCCGGAGGCGAGGCCACCCGCACCACCGGATAGCCGATCCGGGCGTCGTCGGCCACGTACACCAGGTCGCAGGCCGTGGCCAGTTCGGTGCCTCCGGCGTAGGCGTACCCGTGCACCTGGGCGATGACCGGCTTGGCCAGGTCCCAGATGGAGAACCAGCCGTCGCTGGCCTGGCGGGTCCACTGGCCGTCGCCGGGCGCGGACGGGTAGGGCGGTTCGTCCATGAGTCCGCCCGACAGGTCGTAGCCCGACGAGAAGCAGGGGCCCGCGCCCCGCACGATGGTGACCCTGACGTCGGGGTCGTCGTCGAAGCGGTGCAGGGCGTCGAACAGCGCGGCCCGCATCGGTGTGGAGATGGCGTTGCGCTTGTGGGGGCGGTTGAGCGTTAGGCGGCGGACACGCTCGGCCGGCTCGTCGATGAGGATCAGCTGCTCGCGGGTCATGGGCTCGCTTCCGTGGTGTCCCGGGTGCCGGCCAGCTCGGCGGCCAACTTGAGACTCTCGTCGTCTCGGCACCGGATTATCGCGCCGGTGAGGCCGGCGGGGATCGCTCCGGGCCACCGGGCCCGGATGCGCCGGGCCGGGCCGACCAGCGACTGGAAGTCGATGTAGTCATCGGGAACCGCGGCGACGGCCTCGTCCCGCCGACCGGCCCGCCACAGCTCCACGATCCGGGCGGAGGCCTCCGGCCACCCGCGCCGGGACATGGCCTCGGCGTGGAAGTTGTGGGTGTCGCTTCCCATGCCGCCGACGTACATAGCCACCAGTGGCTTGCGGGCATCGAGGGCGGCCTGGACATCGTCGGTGATCTCGACCGAGAGCGACCCGAACGCCTCGGGCTGGGGTCGAAGATCTCCGTGGCGGCGGGCCAGACCCCGCTCCATGGGCTCCCGGTAGGTCTCGGCTCCGTCGGGTCCGTAACCCATCGGCAGCCAGCCGTCGGCCACCTCGGCGGCCAGCGCCACGTTGCGGGCCCCTCCGGCCGCGATCCATATCTCGATGCCCGGCGAGGGATGCAGGATCGACCTCAGCGGCTTGCCCTGACCCAGGGCGCCAGGACCGTCATAGGGCAGGCGGAGAGCGTCGCCGTCGTGGGTGACGGGCGCGTCGCGGGCCAGCACCTTGCGCATGATCGCGGTGTAGTCGCGCAGCTTGGCCGTCGGCTTGCCCCAGGCCGCGCCGTGCCAGCCCTCCACCACCTGGGGCCCTGACACGCCCAGACCGATGATGGTGCGGCCACCCCCGGCCAGCGCGTCAATGGTCATGGCGTGCATGGCGGTGGATGCGGGACTGCGGGCGTCGATCTGCACGACACCGGTGGCGAGCTTGATCCGGCGGGTGTGCGCGGCCAGGAAGGCCAAGGGCGACAGTGCGTCGGCCCCGTAGGCCTCCGCCGTCCAGACGCTGTGGTATCCGAGCCGCTCCGCGAGCTGCACCGAGGCGACGGGCACCTCCAGCGACGCGCCCCGGTACAGGTCCAGGCCGAGCCCCAGCTTCACGGTGCGGCGCCTGCGATCATCATGGCCGGGAACCCTAATCTCGATACGATCCGTCATTGTGAAGGCGTTGCGCTTCTCGCGCCAGGAGACCCGCTACGTGGCCGCAGCACTGGCGTCACGGCTCCGGCCCGGTGCGGGAGCGAGGTGGGGGCCGCTCAAGCTGATCGACGACGACCCGCCCGACCTGCCCGGCGAGGACTGGCTACGCGTCTACCCCAGGATCTGTGGCATCTGCGGCTCAGACCTGGCCACCATCGACGGCCGCTCGGCCCGCTACTTCGAGGACTACGTGTCGTTCCCGTTCGTGCCCGGCCACGAGATCGTGGCCGACACCGCCGACGGCCGCCGGGTGATCGTCGAGCCCGTGCTCGGGCATGAGGCCCGCGGCTTCGACCTTCCCTACCCAGGAGCCGCACCCGGCGACGGCGACGACTACCGGCACCTGATGAGCGGCCACCTCCTGCCGGGGCTTCAGACCGGCTTCTGCAAGTCCACCGGAGGAGGCTGGTCGACCGAACTGGTGGCCCACCCTTCGCAGCTTCACGAAGTCCCCGACTGGATGAGCGACGAGCTGGCCGTGATGATCGAGCCCGTGGCGGGCGGCGTGCACGCGGCCCTGCGATCCGGTGCCCGGCCGGGCGACACTGTGGCCGTGGTCGGGGCCGGGACCATGGGCCTGGTGGCGGTCGCAGCCCTGCGGGGCCTCACCGAGCCAGCGTCGATCATGGTGGGAGCCCGCTACTCGACGCAGCGGGCGCTGGCGCTGGAGTTCGGCGCCGACGCGGCCGTCGAACCCGGCGAGCTGAAGCGGGCCGTGCGCCGGGCCACCAAGTCGTTCATGGTCGGCGACCATCTCTCGGGCGGCGCCGACGTCGTCATCGACGCGGTCGGCTCGTCGGCCTCGCTGGCGGAGGCGCTGTCGCTGTGCCGGCCCCGAGGTCGGGTCGTTGTGCTGGGGATGCCGGCCACGGTCACGGTCGAGCTGACCGGCCTGTGGCACCGCGAGGTCGAGCTGGTGGGCTGCTACGCCTACGGCACCGAGGTCCGCGCCGACGGCCGGCTCACCACCAGCTTCGAGCTGGCCACCGAACTCGCCGGCAAGGTCGCATTCGACCGGCTGGTGACGGCGCTGTACCCCCTCGACCGCTACGTGGACGCCCTGGGCCACGCGGCGGAGGCGGGACGCCGCGGCGCGGTCAAGATCGCTTTCGACATGCGGGATGAGCGCCGCCGTGGCATCTGACCGAACCGGCGCCACTGACGGCAGCTTCGACGCGGTGGTGATCGGCGCGGGCGTGATCGGCGCGGCCACCGCCTTCGAGCTCGGGCGGCGGGGCCGGCGGGTGCTGTGCGTCGACAAGCTGCCCGCCGCGGGCTTCGGCTCGACCGTCAACTCGTGCGCCATCGTGCGCTTCACGTACTCGACTTTCACCGGCGTGGCCATGGCCTACGAGGGCCTCCATTACTGGCTCGACTGGCCCGCGTACCTCGAGGCCTCCGATGAGTTGGGCCTCATCGCGTACAGGCAGTGCGGCATGGCCACCCTGAAGGACCCGGGCGGCCACTACCTGAAGGTGCTCCCCCACTTCGACGCCATCGGCGTGGCCTACGAGGAGTGGTCCACCGAGGAGCTGGTCCAGCGGATGCCGATCCTCGACGCCGGAGTGTTCGGCCCACCCAAGCGGCCCGACGACCCCGACTTCTGGGCCGACCCGACCGAGCAGCTGCCCGGAGCGGTGTTCACCCCCGAGGCCGGCTATGTGAGCGACCCCCAGCTCACCACCCACAACCTGCAGCGGGCCGCGGAGGCGGCCGGCGCCGAGTTCCGCTTCGCCACCGCGGTGACCGCCATCGGCCACGCCAACGGCCGGGTGTCGGGTGTGACCCTCGACGGCGACACGGCCGTGGCCGCGCCGGTGGTGGTCAACGTGGCCGGACCGCACTCGTACCTGATCAACCGGATGGCCGGCGTCTACGAGTCGATGAACATCAAGACCCGGGCGCTGCGTCACGAGGTCCACCACGCTCCGGGGCCGGCGGCGTTCGACTACGAGCAGGACGGCTTCAACATCGCCGACGACGACAACGGGATCTACTTCCGGCCCGAGACCGGCAACCACATCCTGGTGGGCAGCACCGACCCCCGCTGCGACCCCCAGGACTGGGTCGACCCCGACCAGTACGACAAGCGGCTGAGCGCAGAGCAGTGGGAGGCCCAGGTCCTGCGACTCAACCGGCGGCTGCCATCGCTGGGCGTTCCCCATGACCGCAAGGGCGTGGTCGACCTCTACGACGTGAGCGACGACTGGATCCCCATCTATGACCGCACCGACCTCGACGGCTTCTACGTGGCCATCGGCACCAGCGGCAACCAGTTCAAGAACGCGGGGGTGGCCGGGCACTGCATGGCCGAGCTGATCGAGGCGGTCGAGGCCGGCCACGACCACGACGCCGACCCGCTGGTCGTGGAGGGCCGCTACACAGGCCTGTCGATCGACATGAGCACGTTCAGCCGCAACCGCGAGGTCAACCCCAACTCCTCGATGTCAGTCCACGGCTGACAGGCGGCCATCCCGTGACCGACGACCTGATCAGGCTGAGCGCACGGGATGTGGTCGCCGGCCTGGCGGCGGGCGACGTCAGCCCCCACGATGCCCTCGACGCGGTGCAGGCCCGTATCGAAGCCGTCGACGCCCTAGTCAACGCGTTGCCGACTCTCTGCTTCGACCGGGCCCGCAGCCACGCCGACCGGCTCATGTCGGTCGCTCCCGCCGAGCGGGGCCTTCTCGCTGGCCTGCCTGTTCCCATCAAGGACCTCACGCCTGTTGCTGGCGTGCGGACAACGTTCGGATCGCGGCTCATGCAAGATTTCATCCCCGAGCGATCCGACATCGTTGTCGAGACGATCGAAGCCCAGGGCGGGGTCGTCTACGCAATGTCGAACACCCCCGAGTTCGGCGCAGGCGGCAACACGTTCAACGACGTCTTCGGGCCCACCCGCAATCCTCACGATCTGCGCCTCACCCCCGGCGGGTCCTCGGGTGGCGCGGCCGCCGCCCTCGCCACCGGCATGGCCTGGCTGGCCCAAGGCTCGGACCTGGCCGGCTCGCTGCGCACGCCCGCGAGCTTCTGCGGGGTCACCAGCCTTCGTCCCTCGCCGGGACGGGTGGCGACCGGGCCCACGCTGGCGCCGTTCCAGGTGCACTCCCAGCAGGGGCCGATGGCCCGCGACATCGCCGACCTCGCCCTGTTCGCCGACGCGATGGTGGGTGAGAGCCCCCGCGCCGGGCTCGGCAAGCCCCCGCCAACCCAGTCGTTCCGCAGCGCCGCAGCCGCGCCGCGGGCGCCGGCACGGGTGGCCTTCAGCGTCGATCTCGGCGTAGCCGAGACGGCTCCGGCGGTCGCGGCGGTGTGCCGCCGGGCGATGGACGCCCTCGAGCGCGACGGCGTCACCGTCGTGGCCGACCACCCGGACCTCTCCGAGGCCGATGTCGCGTTCGACGTGCCGAGGGCCCTCCTGTTCGCCGCCCTGCTGGGGGCAGAGCTCCCCGAGGTGCGCAGTGTCCTCAAGCCCGAGTTGGTGTGGAACATCGAACGAGGCCTTGCCGTCGACGGCGAGGCCGTGCGTGCCGCGCTCGCGGCCCAGGGACGGGTCTTCGAGTTCGCGGCGGAGTTCATGAGCGGCTACGACCTGCTGGTCTGCCCGGCTGCCGCCGTGCTGCCCTTCCCTATCGAGGAGCGTTACGTCGGTTACGGCGACGGGCTCCCGCCGAGCGAGTACTACCGCTGGCTCACGATCGCGGCGGCGGTGAGCACCACCACCCTGCCGGTAATCACGATCCCCTGCGGCCGCTCCGACGCCGGTCTCCCGGTGGGGATCCAGCTGATCGGGCGACCCCACGGGGAGCTGGAGCTGTTCTCAATAGCCAGCCACATCGAGCAGTTCCTCGGGTTCGACCCCGCCATCGTCGACGTGGTCCGGCCCGACTAGCCCGGACGTACCATGGCGCAATGGTCGAAGTCACTGCCCTCGCCGCGCCCCTCGGCGCGGTCCTCGGTAGTGCAGAAGACCCCGTGCCCCTCAGCGAGATCGAGCTCATTCGAGGCGCGCTAGCGGACCATCTCGTCGTCGTCCTGCCGGGACAGACGATGGACCCCCACTCGCTCGATGCGTTCATGGACGCGTTCGGACCGGCCCACATCCACCATGAGGACCAGGGGGTCGTCCACGCCGCGGGCCTTCCCTCCGTTCTCGAACTGCGCAGGGACCCTGACGGTGCTCTGTTCGGCGGTTCCGGATGGCACGCAGACGCCACGTTCGAGGATCCGTGCGGGAAGATCACCGGCCTGTACGCCGAAACCGTCCCGGCAGTCGGTGGCGACACGTTGTTCGCGAGTTCGATCGCCGCGTTCGAGGCGCTCAGCCCCGGGATGCAACAGATGCTCGCCGGTCTCGACGCGGTCCACTCCTACGACGGGCCGGGTCGGCCGGACCACCCACGGCTCACAGCCGCTCAGCCTGTGGTCGGCCAGCATCCGGCATCGGGACGCCGGGGGTTGTACGTCAACAACATGTTCGTGACCCGGTTCGACGGCATGACCAGCGAGGAGAGCAGACCGCTGCTCGACTTCCTCGAGGCGCACATCACCCGGCCTGAGTTCACATGCCGGGTCCGGTGGGCCCCGGGCCAGCTGGTGCTCTGGGACAACCGATTCACGCTCCACTATCCCGTCGACGATTTCGACCGCCAGCCTCGCCTGCTCTACCGCCGGATCGCAGTCTGAGGCGCTGTCTGCGGCCTAGCGGTCACCTACCCGAAGGCTGCTAGGCCACCGTGAACAGCGGTCTGGGCGCAGGTGGCCCGTGGGCAGGCGGTGGGTCTGGGGCGTGAGCGGGTCCGTGGCGGATCCGCTCGGGCGGCGCGATGGTGTAGAGGCCTCGCCCGTCGGGCACGACCCGCCAGCCGTGGCGATGCACCTTCTGGTGGCAGACCCAGCACAGCAGCATCAGGTTGTCGATGTCCGTGCGTCCGCCTTGTGACACGGGCCTGATGTGGTGGCCGTCACAGATCCACATATCGGCGCCACAGCCCCCGCAGGCGCCGTAGCGGGCTCGCAGCGCGTTCATCTGCGCCTTGGTGACCAATCGCTTGGTGTGGCCGTGCCATAGCGGCATACCTTCACCGCTGAACACCACCCCCTTGATCCTGGCGTTGCAGAAGTGCTCCTCGAGCACACTCTGGGGGATCGTGCCGCCGCCTGCGACCTCGGCGAATGCGGCGGTGCCGTCGGCGCTGAGATGCTGCACGATGGTGACGTCAGCCGACAAGCGCCCGCACCCGCACTTGCCAGCGCCCTCGTTGGTGCTGCTGGACCTGCGACCGGTGCCGCTCACTCCGTTGGACCCGTGGCCGGTCTCGCTGAGGTCATCGCTCGGGTCATCTGCGGGGGTTCCGGGGTTCTTGGAGTAGATGCTGCCGTGCGAGGTCAGAGTGTCGAGCGCGTCGGCCATGCGCTGGTTGCGGCTGCGTTTCTCCCCGCCCCGGCTGTGCAGGTCAGAACGGCGCAGCCGCTCGGCCTCCAGATCGAACCGCTTGCGCACCTTGGCTCCGGTCACCGGATCCAACTCGCCCCGCAGGTGCACCATCCCGTCATCGCCGTCCCAGAAGCTCAGCCGCCGCTGGGCCCGCTGCCGCCGGTACCGCTCCTCGCCGTCGTCGTCCTGACGCCGGGCTGCCCATCTGTTGGCCTCCCGGGAGAACTGCTCAGGCGTCAGGTCCGCCGCCTGAGCCAACAGGTCGCCATCCTGCTCCACCTGCTCAGCGCTGGTCTTCTCACAAGCGGTCGCCAGCGTCTTCGCATTCGCCACCGAGATCTCGCCGCTCACCAGCGCGTCGCGCACCGCCGACATCGCACCGAGCTTCCCAACCGTGTTGACCTGGCTGGCGGCGTCTCTCTTGAACAGTCCCGCGGCGCGAGCAAGCGCCCCCACACCGCCGTCGCCGTGACGTTCGCGCGCCGCAACTCCAGCAGCAGCGTCGGCCTGCAGCACAGCCAACTGCCCGCCGAAGCTCCCGCACTCAGCCAGCACGATCTTCAGATCCGAAGTCGCGGTGGCGGGATCGTTCACGAAGCGGATCAACTCCGCCAGACCCTCCCGCACCCGTCGCGCCGTCGAGATACCCATAGGCACATCTTGCCAGAGGGGTGTGACATCTATCAGTCAATTTCAGGATTGATAAGTATTTCTCTGTGAATTCCCTCTCAACGAACGGGCCCTGTGCAAATGAAGACGGCCCCGCCGACAGTGAGCGGTGCCGGACCATCACCGAAACGGGATCTCAGGATCTCGGCGACACGCCCCGCGAGTCGAGCGCGGTCCGCGGCAGTGTCGAACGCCATCTCGAAGTAGGCGGCACTCCGGTAGTAGTCGAGCACCTCGTCAACGCCTGGGAAGGCGAGGACACCCGACCATGGCTCCGCACGTACCTCCAGGAACGAGCCAGCCAGTTTCGAGCCCCCCGACTCGGCGTCGAAGTTGGTCGACATCCGCTCGACGAGTCGGCCGCCGAGGTCAGTCGCCGCCTCGGTATGGGCGTCCTGGAGCTCCGGGCGGCTGCGGGAGCTGTTGGTGGTGGCCACGAAGAGTCCGTCGTCGCGTATCACCCGGGCGGCTTCGGCGGCGGCCGTTCGGGGGTCGGGCAAGTGGTAGAGCATGTGCCGGGCCAGCGCGGAGCCGAACGACGCGGCCCGGAACGGCAGGCGAGCGGCGTCGAACTGCAGCAGCCCGGGTGGCGGACCGGAGGCAGCCATCCCGATCGAGCGCAGTTGACGGATCGATAGGTCGCCCGCCACCATGTCGGGCCGGTCGAACGCTGCCGGACCGACCGGCAGGAGCGGGACGCCGACCCCGCACCCGATGTCGAGCACGGGCGAATGGCGGGCAACCTCCCGTGTCACGTCGTCGAACAGGCTCTGCGAGGCCTCGTCAACAACGAGATACCGGCCGAAGGCACCGACCCGAGTACTGAGTGGCGATTCCGTCTCGTACAGGGGGCGAGGGTCGACGAACGGCGCAGGCAAAGCGGCTAGAGGGGCTGGGAGCCCAGCAGAGCGCGGTAGGCGTCGAAGGTCTCGGCGTTGAAGCACACGAAGCGCACCAGGCGCACCTTCGTTGGAGTCGACCGGACCGTGCTGACCGCGACGGCAGCGGCAGGCTCGGTGGGGTAGCCGTAGACCCCGGTGGAGATGGCGGGGAACGCCACCGACTCGGCACCGACCTCGTCGGCCCGGGCCAGCGACGAGCGGTAGCACGACTCCAGCAAGTCGGGCTCGCCCCGGGTGCCGCCGTGCCAGACCGGTCCGACGGTGTGGATCACCCAGCGAGCCTGGAGCCGGAAGCCGGGGGTGATCCTGGCGTCGCCGGTGTCGCAGCCGCCGAGGGTGCGGCAGCGCGCGAGCAGTTCGGGACCGGCAGCCCGGTGAATGGCCCCGTCCACACCGCCGCCGCCCAGCAGCGACGAGTTGGCTGCGTTCACAATGGCGTCCACCGGCTCGATGGTGATGTCGCCCAGCGCGGCCTCCAGCCTTGGCCCCGAACGGCCTGCATCTCCGGCCGCCATTGGTCCCGATCCCTCCACGCCTGCCATTGTGCCCGCAACCGGCAACGCGAACCCGCGTTGAGAGGGCCCGGATACCTCAGCCGGCGGCGATGAGCGCCACGGCCACCAGCGCGACGCCGAGTCCCAGCATCTGGACCCTCCGCAGTCTCTCCCTGAACACCACCCATGCCCAGAACACCGTGACTGCGGGGAAGAGCGCCGTGAGAACAGCCGCCACCGAAGTCGACCCCACCCGGGTCGCGGTCAGGAACAGCGCGTTTCCGGCTGTGACCAGTGCCGCGATGCCGATCACGTGAGGCCATACAACAAGACCGTCCGCCAACAGGTGGGAACCCTTCGCGCCGCGAGGGGGTGATTCCCGCTCTTGTTCGCTGCGCTCACGGGCCGCTCGGGCCACGGCCTCGCTCGGGCCGGCCGGACGCGTACGCCTATTCGCTCGGCCTCTCGGAGACGTCGAGAGCGCGCTCCACCTGGCGGCGATGATCACGGCGAGCACTGCGAACCCGGAGGCGCGAGCGGCCGCGATCGGCCAAAGACCGCTGTCCTCGCCGGAGTAGGCGAGAC
Organism: Acidimicrobiia bacterium; assembly: GCA_022819505.1. Classification (GTDB taxonomy): domain Bacteria; phylum Actinomycetota; class Acidimicrobiia; order Acidimicrobiales; family Aldehydirespiratoraceae; genus Aldehydirespirator. Next base: position 418,074 of record JAJEHD010000019.1, read on the forward strand.
AGAGGAAGAAGGTCCCGATTCCGGCTGCGCCGCCCAGCCCGTAGAGCACGCTGCCTCCGACGGTGCCCTGCTGCTCGGAACGGGCGATGCTGACCAGCCCGATTGCCAACAGTCCGAGCAGGACCCCTGTGATTGCAGTAGGCGACAGAACGTCATTGCCGAGGAGGGATTCGACCATCACCGGCAGCGCGGCTGCGCCCACGCCAGCCACCGGCGCCGCGATTCCTACCCTCATGCGGGCGTATCCCGCATACAGCGACACCAGCCCAGCCCCGAGCGCCACTCCTCCGAACGCGCCCCAGGCCACGTCGGCCACCCTGACCTCGCCAACCACGACCAATCCGGCCAAGAACACCATGGGAAAGCCCGCCAGGCTCGAGGCCGCCGTCACGACTACCGGGTTGGCGCGCCGGCTGGCCAGCCCGCCCAGGAAGTCCGACGTCCCAACCGACAGCGCGGCCAGCAGGCCCAACAGCACGGTCACGGCGACATCACCGCGTGAGTCTGGCCGACAGTCCACCCGGCTGTCACACCGCGAGTTGAGCGCCGGGGCAGCCTCGACCCCGCGCATCGACATGGCGCATTGAGCCGGCGCATACCCTCAGCACATGCCCCGGCTGTTCGTCGCCGTCTGGCCGCCCGACGAGGTGCTCAGGGAGCTAGCCGCCATGCCGAGGCCCGCGGCGGACGGTCTGCGCTGGACCAAGCCCGAGCGGCTGCACATCACCCTGCGATTCCTGGGCCAGTGCGGTGAGGACGCCGTTCAGGACGCGCTGGCTGCGGCCAACCTTCCGGCCGCTCGGGCGACGCTCGGGCCGCAGGTCAGGCGGCTGGGACGCGGCATCCTGATGGTCCCAGTCCGGGGCCTCGACGACCTTGCCGCCGCGGTGGAGGCGGCCATCGCCCCGCTGGGGCTTCCGCCGCCGGATCATCCGTTCACCGGCCATCTAACCGTGGCCCGGTTCAAGCGCAAGCCCCCCGGATACCGGCCGGCACTGGCGGCGTCCTTCGCGGTCGAGGAGATCGCGCTCGTGAGGACCGAGCCGTCCGGCTGCTACACCGACATCGGTCGGTACGCACTGTCCTGAACCGGTGCGCGTGCCCTGCACCGCCCGACGGCGCCGCTGGCGGACGACGGGCGAGCGACGTTCGGCAGGCGCGGACCCCGCGGTCAGGAATCGAGACCGAGCACCAGCCGCAGGCCGGCCTCGACACGCCACATGGTCGCAGCATCAACCCCTCCGACGCGGTCGTCGAGGCGCGTCTTGTCGAGGGTCAGCACTTGAGTCACGTTCACGACCGAGTCCCGGCGGAGACCCGAGTCGGCCCCCGCCAACTCCACGTTGCCGGGCGACTCGGCCAGTTCAACGTTCGACGAGATCGCCACACCGACCACCGTGTTCAATCGGCTGAGGTTGAACGAGTCCGCCGACACAACCAGCATCGGCCGCCGGTAGCCGGGCCCCGACCCAGCCGGTTCCGGCAGGTTCGCCCACCAGATCTCGCCCCGCTCCGGCACCGTCACCACTCCTCGCGCAGGGCCTCGGACTGAGCAGCGGCCAGTCCGCGATCGAGGCGCGAGTCGACTCTGCTGTGCACCGCGTTGAGCCGCCGGGTGATCTCGGTCTGATCCTCACGGCTCACGAGCAACTCGAGCGCCTGGGCGTAGAGCTGGGATCGGGACAGCTTGCGGCGCTTGGCCAGACGGTCAGCCTCAGCGAACAGAGGATCGGGAATGGACACTGCAACCTTCATACGCCGTATCATACCCGGTATGACCAGCGGGCGTGCCGACACACGACGTCGAGCGGAGACCGAACTCAGTCGAGCAGGGCGTCGGAGCGCACTCTCCGCCTTTCGGCCTCCTCATGCTCGGGAAGCACCCGGCCGAAGAGCTGGCGGGTGCGCTCGACCCGGCCGATCACTCCCGGCTCCAGGGTGTAGGCGAAGATGGCGGCATGGCGGGGCCGGGACCCGGCCCCCACCCGGGTGACCCGGTGCAGCGAGTAGCGGCCCCGGAAGATCTGCAGGTCGCCGGGCCGCAACTCCAAGGTGCGCACACCCTGGCGGCCGCCGCCGAGCACCGCGGCGATGGCGGCGAAGCCCTCGTCGTCGGCGGAGCGGATCTGCGGGACGTACTCGAACAGCCCGCCCTCGTCGCCGGGCTGCACGAGCACAGTCACCGCGAAGTCGTTGGTGTCGAAGTGCCAGGTGAACTGCTGGCCCGGATCACAGATATTGGCGGTGAGCCCGGCCAGCGGGTCGTCGTAGCAGTACAGGGCCGAGATTTCCAGGCAGTCGGCGATGAACAGAGCCACCTCCGGCGCCCTGAACAGCGTGTCGGTGACGCAGCCGGAGTCCCAGGCGTCGCCGGGGATGAACCCGCTGGAGCGCTCGATGAAGGTGTTGACGGGATGGTCGGGCGGGTAGTCAGGGTTGACCGACGTGTGGAAGTAGGGGTTCATCACCTGCGTCGAGTAGTGGGTGGCGTGCTTGCGCTCGAGAATCTCGTCGTTGAGCCGCCCCACCGCCCCTGGCCTCACGAAGCTGCGCAGCACGGCGCAACCCTCCGAGCGCAGCCCGGCCCGAGCGGCGTCCACCGCGGCCACATACGCCGCCGAGGCCGGCTCGTGGACCGGGAACATCCGAAGATCGACCAGGTCCGCCAGGCCGATCGGGGCTGGCTGCTGCATCAGTCCTCCTCGCCGTTCACTTCTCCCAATGGGGTGTCCACTCGCCGTCCAGGCGCATCGACATTCCCGCATCATCCTCGATGCGCCGGGCGACGCACATCTCGCCGGCGTCCAGGCCGTAGCGGGCCGCGGCCCGCTCGAAGGCGTCGCGGGCCGCCGCGGTGACCGGAAGGTCCGCGCCGACGCTCGGCTCGAGGCCGGCCAGCAGGCCCAGGTCCTTGACGCACAGCGCCAGGGGGAACGAAGGGTCGTAGTGGCCCGCGAAGATGCTGGGGGCGTCATGGCGGGCCACGAAGCTGTCGCCGACGCTGTTGCAGACGGCCTCCCACAGTGTCTGTAGCTCCACGCCGTTGGCGATTCCCACCGCGAACCCCTCCCCCAGCGCGGCCGCGGCCGCGAACCACAGCTGGTTGGTGACGAGCTTCACGACGTTGCCGGAGCCGAGGGGCCCGCACTCGATGACGGTCCCGAGGTGCTCCAGCACCGGCCGGGCCGAAGTCACCGCACCGGCGGAGCCGCCCACGAACAGCGTGAGCGTCCCCTGCCGGGCGCCGTCGACCGCGCCCGTCACCGGCGAGTCGACCACGGAGACGCCGTCGGGTGCGTCCGAGGCCAGTTCCAGTACCAGGTCCCGGCTGTTGGTGGTGAGGTCCACCCACACCGAGCCCGGTTCGAGCGCGCTGAGGGCGCCGCCGGGTCCGGCCATCACCGCCTCTGCCTGTGGCGGCCCGGGCAGTGACGTCATGAACAGGTCGGCACCACGGGCGCAGTCGCGGACGGACGCAGCAGCCGCAGCACCGGCCTCCACAGCCGCGGCCAGGGCGTCGGCGTCGAGGTCGTAGGCGGTCACCGCGTAGCCCTCACCGGCCAGCCGCCGGCATATCGGGCCGCCCATCGTCCCGAGCCCGACGAAGCCGATCCTCGGTCCGCGGCTGCCAGACTCCGACACCGTGCCGGTGCTGCCCATGGCCGCAGAATCTAGCGGCCCGCCCGTCGCCGCTAAGAGGCCGAGCGGATAGGCGAGCGGATCCGGCGCATACGGCGCGAGGCCGTGGGCGCTGTTCCTTGGATCTGGGCGGCCCGTGAGCGCAGCGAACAAGAGCGGGATGACACCGCTGCGACGCGACAGGCTCTCGCCTATCCGCGTGGCCGTCAGCGCAGCCAGCCCGCCGCCCCCACTGATTGGCGGCAGCGGTCCTGGCGCGTCTCCCGTCCGTCAGACGAGTTCGAGGGGGTAGGTGGAGAGGCGCTCGTAGCCGGTCTCGGTGATGAGGACCTGCTCCTCCAGCTTGACGCCCTCCCCGCCGGACTTCGGCCCGACAAAGGCCTCGACGCACATGACCGTGCCGGGCCGGAGTTCGGCGTCGTAGCCCGTCCGTCCCCAGCGCTCGCGGGTGAACACGGACGGGTACTCGTCGCACAGGCCGACCCCGTGCGACAGCACCGTGTAGCAGTTGTAGTCGTCCAGCGACGGGTACCACGAGCGCTCCACGATCTCGCGCACCGAGGCGCCCGGCTGGTGCAGTTCGGTGTTGCGCTCGATCTGTTCGGCTGCCAGCGACCACACATCGTGCTGGGCCGGCGTCGGGCGCCCGCCGCCGCAGAGCCAGGTGCGGGAGATGTCGACGCACGCTCCGTATGCGCAGACCATGTCGGTGTCGAAGCCCATCAGATCCCCGGCCTGCACCCGGCGGCTGCTGGCCTCCTGGTACCACGGGTTGGTGCGGGGCCCCGACGCCAGCAGCCGGGTCTCGATCCACTCGCCGTAGCGGGCGAAATTGCCGGCCTGCAGCACTGACCACAGCGCCATCTCGGTCACGCCGGGCTCGAAGGCGGCCCGCATTTCAGCGATTGCCGCCTCGCAGGCATGGACCGCGCATCGCATGGCCGCGATCTCCTCGGAGGACTTGACCACCCGTGCCTCCTCCATCAGCTCCCCGGCGTCGACGAGGCGCACGCCGTGGCTCTCGAGGGCCCGCACGCCACCAACGTCGATCCGGTCGATCGCCAGCCGGCGCTCGCCGCGGTCGTGCTCGGCCAGCAGGTCCACGATCTCCTGCGCCCAGTCAGCCGCGACCTCATCGGAGCGGGCTCCGGCGTAGAAGTAGACGTACGAGAGGCCCGGCCGGATCTCGTCCACGACCTCCGAGTGGGTATCGAGGAACTCGCCCTTGGAGAACTCGAACAGCACCACCGGGCCGTCGGTGGCCACGAAGGCGTAGCGCACCGCGTTGTGCATCGTCCAGATCGACATGTTGGTGGTGTCGGTGGCGTAGCGGATGTTCAGCGGGTCGTAGAGCAGGGCCCCGTCGCAGCCCGCGGCCCGCAGCTGCGAGCGGACACGCTCCAGGCGGTACCTGCGGATGGCGCTGCGGTCCGGCAGCCGCAAACCCGCAGCCGTCCACTCGGCCTCAAGCTCCGGCCCGGGCCCGAGTGCATGCATGTTGCGGTCACCGTGGTCGAGCAGCCAGTCCGGCGGCTCCGCGCGGGCTGTCCCGATCCTCGGCCGGTGTCTCTGGGAACTCACGGCGAGATTCTGCCGCGCCGACGGCGCTCAGGAGCGGATTCCGGCTTACCGTCCGCCGCTACCTGTCTGCGATGGGGCATGCAGGCCCTGCACTAAGGTCCTGAGCCATGGTGAGGCGAGGCCGGCCCCGCGTCGGGACCCGCACCGCGGCGATCTCCCAGCTGCCGTGGCGTTCCGTCGAGAACCCGCACGGAACGCTGGAGGTACTCGACGATGAGGGTCTCTCAACTATCCACGCGGCGTCAATGCGAGTACTCGAGGAACTCGGCATCGAGCTGTGGTCACCGGATGCCCGCAAGCTCTTCGCCGACGCTGGGGCGATCGTGGAGGGTGAGGTCGTGCGGGTCGGCCGCGACATCGTGGAGGCCGCGCTGGCCACCGCGCCGGTCTCCTTCACGCTCACGTCCCGCAACCCGGACAAGCAGCTTCGCGTCGGCGGCCGGAGCATGGCATTCGGGCTGGTGGCCGGCCCGGCCGCGGTGCATGACGAGATCAAGGGCCGGCGCAGTTCCAACATGGCCGACTACGAGAACTTCATCCGGCTGGCCCACTACTTCAACGCCATCCACATCATCGGCAACCAGGTGGTGGCGCCGCTGGAGCTGCCGGCCAACACCCGCCACCTGGACGCCTACCGGGCCAACCTGGTGCTGTCGGACCTGTCGTACCACTGCACCTCCATCGGCCGCGGCCGGGCGCTCGACGGCATCGAGATGATGGCGATAAGCCGGGGCGACACCCTCGACGAGATGGCGGCGTCTCCCGGGGTGACCACCATCATCAACGTGAACTCGCCGCGCCGCTTCGACGTCGAGATGGCCAACGGGCTCATGACCATGGCCGAGCACGGCCAGCCGGTGTCGGTCACTCCCTTCACCCTGATGGGGGCCATGGCGCCGGTGACCCTCGCGGCCGCGCTGGTGCAGCAGAACGCCGAGGCCCTGTTCGGGATCGCCCTCACCCAGCTCGTCCGTCCCGGCGCGCCGGTGCTGTACGGCGCCTTCACCTCCAACGTCGACATGCGCTCGGGTGCGCCCGCGTTCGGCACGCCCGAGCAGGTCAAGGCCAACGTGGCCTCGGGGCAGCTCGCCCGCAGCTACGGGCTCCCCTACCGGGCGTCGAACTCGAGCGCATCCAACGTCGTGGACGCCCAAGCGGCCTACGAGACGCAGATGTCGCTGTGGGGCTGCATACTCGGCGGCGCCAACCTCGTGTACCACGCGGCCGGGTGGATGGAGGGCGGGCTGCAGGCCAGCTACGAGAAGCTGGTCCTCGACGTGGAGATGCTCCAGCAGACGATGGAGTTCCTGACGCCGGTTGCCTGCTCCGGTCCCGACCTCGCCTTCGAGGCCATGCAGCGGGTACCCACCGGCGGCCATTTCTTCGGCGACGAGCACACCCTGGAGCGCTACGAGACCGCCTTCTACCCGCCGCTGATCTCGGACTGGCAGAACTACGGCGCTTGGGCCGACTCGGGCGGGCTCAACGCCACCCAACGAGCCACGGCCATCTGGCAGGCCGCGCTCTCCGAGTACACCGAGCCGCCTCTGGACGCCGCACGCCGCGAGGAACTCGACGAGTACGTGGCCCGTCGCAAGCTGGAGATCGGCGACCGCGACCCCTGATCAGCCACATCGAGGGATACTCGCCTTGGAGCGAGCGAGAACAGGTGCGAGCGTCTCGCGCCGCGGCGTGGCCACTCCCGCTCTTGTTCGCTGCGCTCACGGGCCGCTCGGGCCACGGCCTCGCGCCGTATGGGCCGCATCGGCTTGCCTGTTCGCTCGGCCTCTTGCAGGCGCGACGAGGGCGGGGCCGGAGCCCCGCCCTCTGTCTCGGTTGATCGCTCTTGAGGCCTCAGGCCTCGCGTGCGGTTAGGCCGCAGCCAGTGCCGCGGCGAGCCACTCGTCGACCGTGGCCCGGTTCTCGGCGATCCAGCCTGCGGCCAGTTCGGCGATCTCGGCCTCGGTGTCACGTCCGCCCTGGATCTCGACGTTCATGAGCGACACGTCCACGACTGACAGCTTGGCCTGCCTGAGGAGCTCGGCGGCTGCCGGGTTCGCAGCGAGCCAGGCCGAGTTGGCGGTCACCTGGATGTCAGCCGGCACCCAGCCGATCTGGCAGAAGTCCGCGTTGGCGCGGGCCGGGCACTGCTCGGCCGGGATGTCGAGCTCAACGGGGTCGGTCGTGCCGGCCCAGTACCTCTGGTCGAACTCCTCGCCGCCCTCTAGACCGAGCGGGTTGGAGTCGTCGAGCACGTTCTCCACTGCCAGCCAGTACACGTTGTCGCCGGGCCGGAGCTGGGTGATGTAGGCCGTCGGCGTCCAGGTGTAGATCACTGCCGGCTCGCCGGCCTCCACCTTGGCCACCGCCTCCGCGAACATGGCGTCATAGCCGGCGATCGTCTGGACCAGGTTCTCCCAGCCGTTGAAGGCGATCATGCTCTGCATCATGTCGTCACAGGTCCAGCTCTCCTGGCAGCCGTAGAACTCGGCCACGCCGTCGCCGTCGGTGTCGAATATGGCCCGGATCTCGGGATCGTCGTTGAGCTGATCGAGGTGGGTGATGCCGTACTCGTCGGCCACCGACTTGGTGATCAGCAGACCCTGGAGACCGCCGCCGCGGAACACCGCGCCGACCTTCTCGAGGTGGTCGCCCACGGTTGAGCCGTCGGGCAGCTCTGGAGCCCACCACGAGTTGTGGCCCGGGTACCAGCTGTTGGCCCAGAAGTCCACGTCGCCCTGGGCCATCGCCAGGTAGGCCAGCGACGGGCCGAGCTCCGTCTCGGACGGCTCCGACACGTCGTAGCCGAGTTCCTCGAGCATCTGCTTGTAGACCTGAGCCTGGAAGTAGCCGCTCTGCCAGTCGGCCCGAGCCATGTTGACCGTGACACCCTCACCGGGCATCGCGGCCTCGGCCATGGGCTCTTCCTCAGCCATGGGCTCTTCCTCAGCCATCGGCTCTTCCTCAGCCATCGGCTCTTCTTCGACAGCCGGGGCCTCTTCGACAGCCGGTGCCTCTTCCACAGCCGGCGTTGTGGTCGTATCGGCCTCGTCGTCTCCGCATGCGGCCGCGAACAGCGCGAACACCGCCAGCACGGCGAGCCACAGGCTCGCTTGCTTCATCTTCATCAGTGCATTCCCTCCTGGGTTTGGTTTCCTCAGCGCGACAGGGCCACTGGACCCGGCTCGCGGGCCGCAACCCTACAGGATCGCAACTGGCAAGTCTACCCAGAATTCGATCATCAGCTCAGCTTATGATTATTCGGCTTCCAGGACAGGGCCTGCTCCCATTACACCGGCGCCGGCTCGTCCTCCGCGTAGACCTTGGACCGGCGGAACTCCTTGAGCACGGAGGCGGCGGTTGCTGCCAGTACAACACCCCCTAAGAGGGCGAGGAAGGCACCCACCCCCGTGAGGTAGCTGTCGTCGGCGGACCGCACCTGCGTTGCTATCCACCCGATGGTGACGCAGACCACGCCCGCGCCGATCCCGGCCGTGACCGTGCTCCATCGCCATCTCAGGTGCTCGCCGCGGCCGAACGCCCCTGCCGCCGGCAGCGCGGCGATCAGACCGGCCAGCCCGGCAGCCAGGGCCCAGATGCCGAGGCCGGGACCCTCGCCGCTGACCCCGTCGGTGACGATCAGCTTCTCCTCGGACTGCGCGGCCAGCAGAGCGGAGATCTGAGCCGAGATCACACCCGATTGGGCCGGATTCGCCTCAGCCTCGGCATAGAGCTCGGCGATCTGTTGCTCCACCTCGGCGTCCCGGACGACGTCCTTGCGCTGGTCGAAGCTCCAGCCTGAGATGGCCGCCATCCCGAGGATCACGACGGCGACGCCCGCGAGCACCACCCTTCCCCACCCGACGCGAGCCGTCAGGGGATGCAACGGTGAATGAGGCGCCAACGAGACCCACCAGAACGACCCGGCCGACGCCAGCAGGGCCCCGGCCAGCGCAACGTACACGCCCGCGCCGGCGCTGTACGAAGACGCTGCGTCCGCGGGCGCCGCCAACAGGTAGCAGGCCATCATCACCAGCAGCGCCAATGAGCTGATCAGCGAGCCGTCGGCCGTCAACCAGCGCGGGCCCCGTCCGGGCGCGGCCAACGTCGTGAGCGCCGCGCCCGCCACCAGCACGCCGAGCCCGAGGGCCAGGTAGCCGAACCACGAGCCCCCGGACGCATCGAGACCGCTGAATGACTGCTGGGCCAGGTCCTCGTCGGCCCGCCGGCCGTAGGCGCTGAACAGACCGGCGCCGCTGGTCCAGGTGAGGAAGACCGAGACGACCGCCAGCGCGCCACCAGCGGCCGCGATCGCCATGGGGAGGCGCTCCTTGGCCGTCACGCGGGCGAATCGGCCCTCTGACGCGTCCGCGCCGGCGCCCTCGCCGGTGGCCAGGAGCCTCTCGGGATCGCGGCGGTGGGCCCAGGCGAGGCGCACGCGGCGGATCAGGCCCGCACTGTCGGTGTCCTCGGGCTGGGAAATGCGGTCGAGCACGACCGCCACCAGGAAGAACGCGAGACCGCTCGCCATCCCCTTGGGGACATCCTGGGTGGTGATGGCCTGCAACAGCACCCGACCCAGGCCGCCTGCGCCCATGATGGCGGCAATACCGAGCATCGAGACGGCGAGCAGCAGCGTCTGGTTGATTCCGGTGGCGATGGCAGGACGGGCGAGCGGCAGCTGCACGTCGAGCAACACCCTCCATTCGGGCGCTCCATAGGCCCGGCTCGCCTCGACCACGTCGCCCGGCACTTGCCGGATGCCCAGGTTGGTAAGGCGCACCAGCGGCGGGAGCGCGAATGTCATCGTCACCATGGTCGCCGGCACCACGCCGATGCCGAAGAAGAAGATGAAGGGCAGCATGTACACGAAGGAGGGGATCACCTGCAGGCCGTCCAGCAGCGGTCGAACCACTCGCCAGACCGAGTCGGCTCGCCCGCAGGCGACGCCGAGAGGTATCCCGACAATCACGCACAGCAGCACGGCCACACCCACATAGCCGATGGTGCGGGCAGTTTGCTGCCAGTAGTTGTTGCCGAGAATCCCGCAAACGCTCAGTGCGACGGCCGCGAAGGCGCCGACCCTGATGTTGCGGGTGAGTGTGCCGATCACGAAGAAGGCGAGCACGACCACCACCCAGGGGAGCGGCTCCAGGATGTCGTCAACCAACAGCCCGATGAGCTCGTCGAACGGCCACTTGATGATCGAGAGCAGCCAGTCGAGCCTCACCGCGATCCAGTCGACAGCCTGGTCGGCCCAGGCGCCCACCGGGACGAGGAACTGTTCGGTGACCTCGTTGTCGAAGAAGCCCGGTCGTAGGACCTCGTCGCTCTGCTGTTGTGCCAGCACGCTCACGTCACGACCTCACGCTCTCGTTGCCGATCGTCTTGCCCATGGCTCCCCGTCGAGGTCTCTGACTCCACGTCGTCGGCGTACACCTTGGCCCGGCGGAACTCCTTGAGGACCCCGGCCGCGGTTGCTGCCAGCGTCAAGCCGCCCGCGAGGGCGAGGAAGGACCCCACCCCGCTCAAGTAGGTTCCCTCGGCGGTCGTCTCGCCCGAGCGGACGTGGGTGAAGATCCAGCCGAAGCCGACGCAGGCCGCGCCCACCCCGATTCCGGCCGTGATCGCGCTCCATTGCCACTGACGGTGCTCGTGACGTCCGAACACACCGGCGGCGGGCAGTGCCGCGGCCGCTCCAGCCAGACCGGCGACGAACACCCAGATACCCAGTCCGGGACCATCGCGGTTCACCCCGTCGGTGATGATGCGAGGGTCGGGCTCGGCCGCGGCGAGGATGGCCGCCATCTGCGACTGGATCACGCCGGACTGTTCGGGGTTCGCCTCGGCTCTGGCGGCCATGTCGTCGAGCTGCGCCTGAGTGTCGGTGGAGATGATCAACCTCGTCCGCTCGTCGAAGCTCCACACCGAGAAGGCGCCGACCCCGAAGACGATCACCACGAATCCGGCCGCGGCGACCCGGCCCCACCCGATGCGAGCCCTGAGGGGACGGTCCGGCGCGTGGGGGGCCAACCGGATCCAGACCACCGAACCCGCGGCGGCAATGAGCGCCCCGACCAGGGCAAGCCATGGGCCGATCCCGCGGCTGTATCCCTCGACTAGATCTGAAGGCGCAGCCAGCAAGTAGACGGCCATCATCACCAGCATGGCCAGCGAGGCGATGGTCGCCCCGTCGGCCGTGAACCACCGCGGGCCGCGGCCCGGCGCCACCATCGTGGTGACCGCGGCGGCGACTACTACCAGCGCGAGCGCCAGCAGGACGAACCCGAACCACGAGCCCCCCGAGGCCGACAGACCGTTGAAGGACTCGCCGGGCCGGTACTCGTCGAGGGTGCGGCCGTAGGCGCTGAGGAACCCGGCACCGCTGTTCCAGGTGAGGAACAACGACACGAAGGCGACGAGCCCGCCCGCGCCGGCGACCGTCATCGATCGGCGCTCGGCCACCGTGAGGGGGGCGATCTCGCCCTGAACCTGCGGTGCCTCGTCATCGATCGGCGCGGCCCTGGCACTGTCGGGCACCAGCAGTTCGGGATCGCGGCGATGGGCCCAGGCCTGCCGGACGCGACGGAGCAAGCCGCCTTCAGTTCCCTCCGGTTGAGAGATCCGGTCGAAGACCACCGCCACCAGGTAGAAGGCCAGGCCGGCCTGCGCTCCCAGGAACACTTCCTGGCGGCTCACGGCCTGGAAGAGCTCCGAGCCCAGGCCGGTTGCGCCCATGATCGCTGCGATGACCAGCATCGACATCGCCAGCAGGAGCGTCTGGTTGATTCCGGTCATTATGGCGGCCCGTGAGAGGGGCAGCTGCACGTCGACCAGCACCCTCCACTCGGGCGCGCCGTAGGCCCGGCTCGCCTCCACTACATCGGCAGGCACTTGACGGATGCCCAGGTTGGTGAGACGCACCACCGGCGGCAGCGCGAAGAACATCGTGACGATGGTGGCCCCCACATTGCCGAGACCGAAGAGAAAGATAAACGGGATCAGGTAGGCGAAGGCATGGATCACCTGCATGGCATCGAGCACGGGCCTGACGCCGCTCCACACCGCGTCGAAGCGGCCGCAGGCAACACCGACCGGCACTCCGATGATCACGCACAGGAAGACGGCCACGCCCACGAAGCCGATGGTCTCGATCGTGGCCTGCCAGAAGCCGTCGCCCAGGAAGCCGCAGGCCCCAATGCCGATGCCGGCGAATACTCCGACCTTGATGTTGCGGGCCAGGGAGCCGATGACGAAGAAGGCGACTGCGATCCAGAACCACGAGACGTTCTCCATGATGTCCCGAACAAGAAACTCGTTCAGCGTCGAGAAGGGCCACTTGATGGCGCTCAGCAGCCAACCCAGCTCAGCGGCAACCCATTTGAACGCCTGTTCCATCCAGTCGCCGAACGGGACGAGGTACTTGTCGAGAACGAGGTTGTCGGTGAACCCGGTGTCCGAGAGCGCTGTACTCCCGTCGGCCTGGGCGAGGAGGCTCACATGAACACCTCTCGCTCGAAGTCGTCGATGAGGTGCTCCACCCGTCCCATCTCCTCCATGATGTGGCGGGGATCGAGGTTGCCGATCAAGACCCCGGACTCGTCGCAGACGGCGATGGGCAGGCCGCGGCCCGCATAGGCATAGACCGTGTTGAGACAATCCTCGGGGCCACAGCGGTCGAAGTCGGTGCGCAGTGCCGGCGCCAACTCGGTGGTGCCCATGCTGGAGGCCCTGATCCCGTCATCGGCGGTAAGTAGGTGGGTGGGTCCTCCGGAGTCGTCGACCACGAAGGCCCCGGAGCGCTCCCCGACGCGGCTGAGTCCATCGGCCAGGGTGGAGTCGGCCGGGATCGGGCTCGGCTTCTGCATGACTTCGTGCACCTGGATGACCCGGCCCTGGTCGACGTCCTGAACGAACTCGGCCACGTAACCGGTTGCGGGCTGGGTGAGGATCTCCTCCGGTGTGCCGATCTGAACCACCGCGCCGTCCTTCATGATGCACACCCGGTCGCCGATGCGCAGCGCCTCGTTGAGGTCATGGGTGATGAAAAGGATCGTCTTGTGGAGGTCGTCCTGGATCTCCATCATCTCGTCCTGCATCTGGCGCCGGATCAATGGGTCGAGGGCGCTGAAGGCCTCGTCCATCAGCAGGATGTCGGGGTCCGAGGCCAGAGCCCGGGCCAGGCCGACACGCTGCTGCATACCGCCCGAGAGCTCCGAGGGATAGCTCTGGGCGTAGGCGCCCAGACCCACCAGGGACAGTGCCCTCATGGCCGCCTCCTCCCGGGCCTTCTTGTCGACGCCCTGCACCTTGAGGCCGTAGCTCACGTTGTCGATCACCCTTCGGTGAGGGAACAGGGCGAAGTGCTGGAACACCATGCCCATGTACTGCCGGCGGAAGGCCTGAAGGTCCGAGCCCTCCAGCGCCTGGACATCGGTGCCGTCGACCAGCACGGAGCCGTAGGTGATGTCGTGGAGCTGGTTGACTGTGCGGATGGCGGTTGACTTGCCCGAACCGGACAGGCCCATCACCACGAAGATCTCACCCTTGTTGACCGAGAAGGACACGTTGTCGAGACCGACCACATGGCCCGTCTCCGCCTGCACCCTGTTCTTGTCCATGCCGGCGCGGGCCAAATCGAAGGCTCGCCCCCGGGGCTGCGGTCCGAATATCTTGTAGACCTCGTCCAGGACGATGATCTCCTCGCCCATCTCTACCATGCAGCGCTCCTCCCAAAGGCGTCAGGCCGATACCGTAGTACGTACAGGAAGGCCGGTGTGCCAACGCAGGCGCGCCGGCCCGTGATTGATTGACGTGGCTGGACCAGATGCCTGACAGCGTGACCAGAGCTCCGAAGCACCAGCCCCTCGACGACGAGACCGCGGCCGCCCTGACGCTGTTCAACACGTATCTGGTCGCCGACCGCGAGCAGCAGGCCCACGAGCGAGCCCTCAAGAAGGCCGAACGGGCCAAGGACGATGCCGCCGCGGCCGTGCGCAGGCTCGACGAGACCAAGGCGTCGGCGGCCGAGACCGCCGCGGCCGAGACCGCCTACCGGGAGGCTGCTGAGGCGCTGCGCCGGCTTCGCGAAGGTGATCGGGCCGCCCCGCAGGATGCAAGCGAAGAGACCGCGGAAGAGGCCGCCCCAGCCGCCAAGACCGACAACACCGAACAAGAGGCTCAAGCCGCCCAAACCGACGACACCGAGGCCGCCGAGCAGGGGGCTCAAGCCGTCAACGGCGACGACACCGGCGACACCGGCGACACCACCGAGACCACCAACACCACGGAGACCGACGAGACCCCCGAGACCGACGACGCCGGGGATGAGACACCTGATGCGGAAGCTCAGGCAGAGGCCCCAGCTACCGACGGCGACGACACCGCCGGAGTCGAGGATCCCGAGTCAGTGGGGGTGGAGGCCTCCGTCGGCGACGATGACTTGGCCGGTGATGAACCGGCCGGCGTCACCGGCTAGCAGCAGCGCCGGTCCCACCATCTCGTCGGGATGGGCCAGGCGGCCCATCAGCGTGCCCGCGCCCATCGACTCTGCCGCCTGGGGCCCCTGGTTGCGCACCATGTCGGTGTCCACGGGACCGGGTGCCAGGGCGTTCACCCTGATCCCGCGAGGCGCCAGCTCGCCGGCGGCAGCCCTGGTGTAGGACAGCAGCGCCGCCTTCATGGCCCCGTAGATCGAGAAGCCCCGCGAGAACATGAAGGCCCCGACGCTGATCACGTTGATCACCGACGCGTGCGGGCTCGCCTCCAACTGCGGGAGACAGGCCTGGGTCAGCAGGGCAGGACCGCGCAGGTTGACCTCGAAGGACTTCTGCCAAGCGACCGGAGTCTGGGCCCCGATGGGCTGAGCGAGAGCGTTGGCCGCGTTGTTGACGATCACGTCGACTCCGCCGAATCGTTCCACCGCGGCTGCGGCGAGTCTCTCGACTGCCTCGACGTCGCCCATGTGGGTGGGCACTGCCAGAGCCTCGAAGCCCTCGCCCGACAGGCGCTCCTCGGCCGCAGCGCAGGACTCCGCGGAGCGCGACGCCACCACCACCCGGGCACCGGCGCACCCGAACCCCTCGGCAATGGCCCGACCGATGCCCCGGGTGCCCCCGGTCACAATGGCGGTCCGTCCCCTCAGGTCAAACAGGCGCCCGTAGCTGTCAGGATCCATGCCCCGAGCATCGTAGACAGGCCAGCCCGCACGCCGCGACCCGCCAGGCCGGTGGGTGGCGGCGAGTCAGATGACCGCCGAATAGGGCGAAGCCCGTGTCGGTCATCTCGGCTCGACGACAGGACCCGCCGGCCGGGAATCGCGCGGGCCTGCGCCGGCGGGGCGATCAGACCTTCTTGCGGGGCGAGTCCGCGTTCTTCAGGACCCGCCCGTCAGCATCGAGAATCCCGGCCTTGGATCCCAGGGAGAGCGGGTTGGCGCCGAACAGGTCCGCGCGATTGATGGCCACCCACCGGTAGCCGTCGATCTTCTTGGCCCGCTTGAAGGCAGCCTTCAGGTCGCCGGGCTCGGCCGCCACCACAATCGAACCGTTCGCGAAGACAAGGTCCGCGTTTCCGGAGGCGTCCGGCGACGCATCGACGGCCGCCGCGACGGCTGCCACGAGCCCATCATGGTCCAGGCGAGCCATGTCAGCTGTCCGCTGTGAGGATCGCCACGACAGCCTCGAGGGCCGCCTCGGCGTCCGGACCCTTGGAGGTGACTCGCGCGGTGTTGCCGGGACCGGCTCCCAGTGCGAGCAGGCTCATGATGCTGGCTGCGTTGGCCGTCTTCTCGCCCACCTCGATCTGGACACCCGCATCGAAGGACGAGATCTGCTCGACCAGTTCGGCGGCCGGCCTGGCGTGGAGGCCGTGGCTGTTGGTGATGACGAGTTCCTTGTACACGTGTCTCTCCGGGCGTTAGTCGTCGGATGGCGGCGCGGTCAGTCGTTCATAGACGAAGGACGCGTCGTCGGACTGTGCGAGCTCCTCGCAGAGGTCCTCGTCCAGGAGGATCTCGGCCAGCCGTGACAACACCTGCACATGGTCGTCCCCCACCGCGGCGAGCCCGACCACGAGATGAGCCGTTCCGGGCCCCCAGTCGACGCCTTCGGGGTATTGGGCAACGACGATCCCGGTGGAGCGGATATCGCTCTTGCTCTCGAGCACCCCGTGGGGAAGGGCAACCCCGTTGCCGAGGTAGGTGGATACGACCCGCTCCCGTTGCTTCATGCCCGCGACGTACTCGGGGGCCACCGAGCCGCGGGCCACCAGCAGACCGCCACAGAACTCGATGGCTTCGTCCATGGACTCCGCTCTACACCCCAGAATGACATCGCCGGGTGTCAGAACGGTGCCGAGGCCGTCTTCCACGACTGCGCTCACAGCTTCGAGACGATCGGATTGCCCGCTGAGAGCTTCGTGACCAGATCCTTCACGGCCGGATCGTTCACGAACAGGGTGAACGGGACGATGACCGCCCCGGGCACCCTCTCACGGGCCTGCTTGGCGAGCCCCTTGTGAACGACCACCACGTCGGCTTCGTCGGTCAACTGGCCCACCGGCGTGTGAATAACCGAGATGTCCAACTTCGCCTTCTTCACCATCCGCTTGAGCTGGTTGGCTCCCATCAGGCTGCTTCCCATGCCCGCTTCGCAGGCAAAGACGATGAGGTTGACCTCGTCCGCCGCCTTCGTGACTCTCTCTGCCACAGCTTCCCTCCGTCGGTTGTGCTTGAGTGACTAGATCCGAATACGGTAGCCACTGCGGGCAAGGCGGTCGGAGCGGCGGAAGCATTTCCACCGCTCCGACCCCCGTCAAGTTGCGCCATTGGGGGACAAACGCAACTCTTGCGCTGGTTAGCCCAGAGGGACACCCTCCATGGCATCCCCGAGCGACGTGTCGTCGTCGTCGGTGTCGTCGATCTCCTTGACTGGGAACAGCCGTAGCAGGATCGATCCGACCACGAACGCGGCGGCCGCACCGGCGGCCATGCCCAGGTACACCCCGGCTGCTGCCGCTCCATCGGTTGGAGTGAAGGTGATGTAGGCGAAGATGCTCCCCGGAGACGGCGGCCCGGTGAGGCCGGCGTCGAAGATCACGAACACGATGTCGGCCACGATTCCGCCGGCCCACATGGCCCCGATCATCACGGGGTTCATCAGGACGAACGGGAAGTAGACCTCGTGGATACCGCCGAAGAAGTGAATGATGATGGCGCCCGGAGCCGACAGCTTGGCCAGGCCCTTGCCGGCGAACCAGTAGGCCAGCAGCAGTCCCAGCCCGGGGCCGGGATTCGACTCGAGCATGTAGTAGATCGACCGGCCGGTCTCGGTGACGTCCGTGGCCCCGAGCGGCGTCAGCACGCCGTGGTTGATGGCGTTGTTGAGGAACAGCACCTTGCCGACCTCGATGGGCAGGTCCATCAGCGGCAGCAGCCCGGCGTCGCTGAGGCCCTCCACCATGTCGCCGAAACGCTCCGCGAGCCACGACATGATGGGACCGATGATGACGTAGCCGAGCATGGCCATGATCACGCCCGCGATGCCCTGCGAGAAGTTGTTGATCAACATCTCGAACCCGGCGGGACGCTTGTCCTCCAGGTACTTGTCGATCTCTCGCATCACGTAGCCGGCGAGCGGGCCGACGACCATGGCCCCGAGGAACTGCGGCGGATCGCCGATGACAGCGCCCTCGGCCAACTCGAACGAGGCGCCGCCGATGACCCCCATGACTGCGACCGCTCCGAGGGACGCCGCCCCGGTGTCCGTGGATCAGCTTGCCGCCGGTATATGCAACAAGCAGGGGCAGCAGGTACTTGATCATCGGGCCGACCGTGTTCCCCGTGATCGCTCCCCAGTCCCAGTCGAGGCCGGTCTTCTCAAGCCAGCCCGGTGGGATGAACAGGGCAGTTATGAATCCCCAGGCAATGAACGCACCGATATTCGGTATGACCATGCTGGAGAGGAAACCGCCGAAACGCTGTACACGCTGTAACATGCGCGGGTCCTCCTTGCGTCAGATGACGCCTTGATCTTCCCACTGATTCCACCAATCCTGCGGTCGGAACTGCTGCCAATACCGCACCGCCGGAATACGACATTCCGGCGCGCTAGCGGGGAGTTCGCGCGTCGAGCGGGTCTAGGTGTAGCGGGCCAGCCGGCTCACGTCGGAAGCTGACAGCAGCGGGCTGACGACGACTACCGGAACCTCGTTCTCGACCAGGGGCACGGTGGAGATCACGAGGTCGAACTCGCCGTGCTGCAGCTCGTCGTAGCCCCGCTCGGACAGCACCTCGACGAGTTCCAGTCCGGGAAACTCGGCCTGGATCCGCGAGACCAGGACCCACACCGTCGCCATGCCGCTGGGACAGACGATCAGGGCCCGGCGGCGCGGCCCAAGATGGGCGCGCTCCATCGCGCCGGAGAGGTACATGGTGATGAAGCCGACCTCGTCCGCGCTGACCGTCACCTGCATCGCCGACTGGATCAGCCCCGCGATCTCTGACGCGGCGTCATGAACCTCGGGATAGCGCTCACGCACCTCGTGCAGGAGCGGGTTGTGGATCGGCAGGCCGTAACGCAACCGGACACGAAGCCTCTCGAGATGGGCCGCCAGACCCCGCTTCAGTTCGAGGTCGTCTCCGAGCGCTACATGGAGGCGCTCGCCCGCGACCTCCATGATCCGGTCGAGAAGAGCTGCGCTGGTGGAGGCAGAGTCCGACCGCACGGTGTCGAGAGTGTCGAGGCCGAGGAGGTACTCGGTGATGGCGGCAACCTCGGGGGCAGCGAGGAAGGCACCCACGAGCCCCTCGAGGCCGGGAACGATTCCGGCGACGCTGTTGGCAATGGGGTGCTCCATGACCGATCGGTGAAGGCCGGCTTCGACCGACACGGCGTGCCCGTCGCGGATCCTCGCCACCGAGACCGCCAGGAAGAGGGCGAACACCACGTCGCTGCGACCCGATGTGAGGGTCTGGCCCAATGCGCTCGAGCGCACGATCGCCGCAGTATTGCGCAGCGGCAGCGCGAAGATCCTCTCTCGCAGGCCCACCGGAACGCGAACGTTGGCGGCCGACCGGGTCGATGGGTTCTCCGCCAGCTGCAGCAGCAGCACCTCCTCGGGGATCGCTTCGAGGATGAGTTGCACGATGACCTGCCGGATACGGCGCTCAGAGCCGACGACGGTGATCCCCTGCCCGGGGCGGCGCACGAGGGGCAGGCCGTTGCGCTCCAGCCACGGCTCACCCGCCCGCAGATCACGGCGCGCCGACGTCTTGGACACCTCCAACTCGTAGTGGAGATCCTCGAGGGACACCACCGACGGCGCGGCCCACAGCAGCGCGGCCAGAAGGATCCGTACCCGCTCCTCCGGCGCGTAGACCCTCGGCGCATTGGAGAGAGGCGGCAGATCGGCGGTGATCCGGGCCCGGACATCGGGCGGTCCGTCGACCACGAGTCCCAGTCCTCGCTTCCGCACCAGCTCCGCGCCGCAGGAACGGAGATAACGGTCGATGTGGTCCAGGCGGTATCGCACGACGCGCTCGCTCAGCCCGAGGTCGGCGGCGACCGATGCGGTGCTGCGCGGCTGGTCCTGCTCGAGAAGCCAGCGGGTGATCCGCAGCACGCGGGTGTCGAGCGCGGCTGTCATGAGCGGTCCAGAGCGGCACCGACGATGCGGCGGACTTCGGCCGCCGTTGCCGCACCGAGGGCCTCACCCGCCATCGCGCCAGCGCCGGCCCGATCGAGCGAGTCGACCACCGACTTGACCATGTTCACCGAGCGGGCGCTGACCGAGAGCTTGTCCACGCCCATGGCGGTGAGAACCGCCGCGCCCAACCGGTCGGCGGCGGCGAGGCCGCATACGGAGACGCTGATGCCGTGGCGCCGGCCAGCGGCCACGGTGCGCTCGCATAGCGCCAGCACGGCCGGGTGGAGGGCGTCCTGGAGGCTGTCGAGCGACCCGTTGGTGCGGTCCGCGGCCATCGCGTACTGCGTGAGGTCATTCGTTCCGATCGAGAAGAAGTCGACGTGGGGCGCCACCGCATCAGCCGTCAGGGCGATCGAAGGAACCTCGACCATCACCCCGATCGGCGGCACCGCATGCTCCGCCCCCTCAGCCTCGAGTCCCGCCGCCGTCTGCATGATCCGGGCGCGCAACTCGGTGACCTCTTCGACGGTGGAGACCATCGGAAGCATCATCTGCACGTCGCCGGTGCCGGCTGCCCGCAGGATCGCCCGCACCTGAGTCTCGAAGACATCCGGGCAGTGGGCGTAGAGGCGCGCTCCCCGAACGCCGAGGAACGGATTCTCCTCCTCCTCGACCTCCAGGTATGGCGCGGGCTTGTCCCCGCCGATGTCGAAGGTCCGAACGACCACGGGTTCGCTGAAGGACGAGCCCGCATAGGAGTAGAACTCGAACTGCTCCTGCTCGCTGGGCGCCTCGGTGCGGTCGAGGAATAGGAACTCGGTGCGCAGCAGACCCACGCCCTCCGCACCGACCTCGACGGCACGATCGATATCGCTACGAGATCCGACGTTGGCCGACACCCGGATCGGTTGTCCCCTGAAGGAGACGCCAATCCCGCGGAACCGCTCGGCCGCGGCCAGCTCGGCTTCGGCCGCGGCCCGGCGGGTCCTGAAGTCATCAGCGGTGCCTGCACCCGGGCGGACGGCTACGTCGCCGGTGGAACCGTCGAGCGCTATCGGGTCACCGTCGCTCACGCTGTCGACCACTCCGTTGGCGCCGACGACCGCCGCGACGCCCAGCGACCGGGCGATGATGGCGACATGGCTGGTCGCGCCGCCGGTCTCGGTCACGAAGCCGAGAACGAGGTCGGGATCGAGCAGGGCGGTGTCGGCCGCGGTCACCGACCTCGCCACCAGCACCGACGGCGTCTCGATCAGCCGCGATCCGGGCGAGTCGACCCCGGCGAGATTGCGACGGATCCGGTCGATCACCTCACCCACGTCCTGGGCCCGCTCCGCCATGTACGGGTCGTCGATGGCCGCGAATATGGCCTTGATGTCGGTTTCCGTCCGGGTCAGCGCCTCAGCCAGGCTCGCGCCGTCCGCGAGGGCGGCGTTGACCGCGTCGACGAGCATCGGATCGGCGGCCATCAGTGACTGAGCTTCGAGGACGTCGCCGGCCTCGGCCCGGCCGGCCTCCCGGGCGGAGTCGCACATCGACTGCAGCTCCTGGCGCACCTCGTCGACCGCGGTTACGAATGCCGGTGCCGGATCGGCGAGGTCGTGCACCTCCACCGTCTGGTGGTCGATCACTACCGCGGGCCCGAGCGCGACGCCGGACGAAGCGGGGGTGCCGCTGATGCGGATCTCGGTGTGTGCGGTCACTGGTCCTCCAAGCGTGCGTACAGGGCGTCGTAGAGGCAGGCGCCCGACACGAGCGTGACGCTGCCGGTCGCGGTGAAGAGGGCCACGCTGATCACGATCACCAAGGGCGTGGCGCCGGAGCCGAGCGGTAGCGCGGCCACCAGGTTGAAGACGATGAACAGCGCCAGGACGGCGAACAGCGCTACCCGGCGCTTGTGGCCGAGCCGGACGCTGGTTCCGAGGGCGCGCAGGCCGCCCTTCGCGGCCCGGTCGGCGACGACGTAACCGTGGAACCCGTAGAACAACAGGGCGAGGATCGACGGGATTCCGAACAGGTAGCGCAGGCCGAGCATGAAGGCGGCCCAGAACCAGAACGAGCACACGAACTGAGCCGAGAAACGACCGCCGCGCCACGCCGCCGCGAGGTCAATCGGATTGGACCGGGCGGCGTCGAGGGCGTACACGTACCACGGCAGGGCTACCGTGCCGGCCAGCACCAGGCCGACGACGTCGAGCGCGATCGACGCGAGCTGCTGCCCGTCGTTGAACGCCTGCTGAGCCAGGATCCGGAACACGCCATAGACGGCGACGGTCGCAACGGCGCCCACGGTCAAGGGGCCGATGTTCCTGGTGTAGCCGGCCCATCCCTGACGGAACATCGCCGCGATGGACACCGGGAACGGCTCGGTCACGCGAACACCTCCACCCCACGGTCACGCGGCGGGTCCGCGGTGACTTGTACGGCGCGGCGATCATGGTCGGCGACCGCCTCACCCAGCGTGTCCTTGGATCGGACCGCCGCCCTCGCCCAGGCCAGGCCCTCCGCCAGCGCGGCCGGGCCCCGGCCGCCGGCGGACAGGAACCCGCCCAGCAGCGCGTCACCGGCTCCCACGGTGTTGCGCACTTCCGTAGCCGGGGCCACGCCGTAGCAGACCTCGTCGGCCACGAGCACCGCGCCGAGTTGGCCCATGCTGACCAGCACCGAGCGCCAGCCGCCCCGCCGGAGAATGTCGGCCACTTCGATCACCTCGCCGACGGTGCGGGGTCGCCGGCCGATCACGTTGGCCAGCTCGGCGAGGTTGGGCTTGGCCAGCGCGCACGGCGTGCCGACCAGCGCATCCAGTGCGGTGCCGCTGGTGTCTACGGCCAGCCGGCGATCCGCTCCGGGGAAGGCTGTCGCCAGCTGCGCGTACAAGTCTGCCGGCGCGCCGGGAGGCAGGCTGCCGCTGGCGACCAGCCAGTCGGAGTCGGCCGCTGTGTCGACGGCTGCCGACACGAGATCCTGCGCCTCCGACATGCTCATCTCGGGTCCGGGCTCGTTGACCTTCGTGGTGGTTCCATCGGGTTCCACAAGAGCCAGGCAGGCTCGAACGGAGCCACGGATTCCGACGGTGCATGCGCCGGTGCCGTCCTCGGCCAGCGACGAGACGAAGGCCCTGGCGTCATCGGCGTTGGCGGGGATGACCGCCCGGGCGGCGTGGCCGTTGCGGCTGAGGGCACGGGCAACGTTCACACCCTTTCCCGAGCACTCCACCCGGACCCTGGTCGCCCGGGTCACCCCTCCCCGGTCGAGCCGGTCGACCGACAAGGTGCGGTCGAGGCTCGGATTGGGGGTGAGCGTCGTGATCATCGACCGGCTGTCGATGCGTGGGTCTCGATCAGGAGCCTCTCGGCCTCCGGCGTCCACTGGCCCCTCTCGCCGAGGGCCTCCCCGATCATCGGGTACCGCTCGGCCAGCTCGCCGAGGCTGAGCAGCGGAACGCCTGTGACTTGGGGGAAGATGACGACCTTGCCGGCGAACCGGCCCTCAAGCACTGCCTGCATGCCTTCCCGGCCGGCGTCGATGCCTCCGACCGCGGCAAGATTCAGGTCCGGCGACAGGGTCCCCTCTACCGCCTTGTCGAGCACGAGGGCCTGGTCCGCGATGGACGAGCCCGAGGTGCCGGTGTACTGGGTGTTGCCGAGGTACACCTGGCTCATGTCAAGGGGGCCCATCGTGCCGTTGGCCACGCCGGCGAAGAACACGAGCATCCCGTCGGGCCCCATCAGGCGGGCCGCGCCGGCCATCACGGAGGCCACCGGGACGGTGACGACCACGTCGTCAGCGCCGGTGCCACCGGTCAGGTCGGCCACGACCTCCTCGACACTCGAGCCCGGTGCGCCGGGATCAAGCAGGACCAGCCGGCGGCCGGCGCGCTCGGCGAGAGCGCTGAGTGAGTCCCCCAACACACCGAGCCGCTCGGCGTCGGGATCGACCCCCACGATGACAGCCGGTCCGCCGGTCTTCTCGATGGCTCGCTGCACGTGCATCTGGCCCATGGGGCCGCCGGCACCCACGAACACGGCCACGCCGCCGGGACGCAGGTCGCAGCGGTTGCGCTGCTCCCCGTAAGCAGCCGCCACATCGGGGCCGCGTGTGCCGACATAGGCGGTGTAGTCGTAGTGCAACCGGCCGAAGTCGATGTCCGACGGACCGTCGAGGGGGCGTTCGCCGACCAGGTTCAGGGTGCCGCGGAACGCGATGTGTCTAGCAACCTCGGTCACCTGCTCACCCGAGGCGGGGTCGAGAACGATGATGTCGTCGAACCCGCGGTCGCCCGTCATCTCCTCGACCAGAGCTCGGTAGCCGGACGGGTCCAACCCGCCGGTCACCCTCACTTCGGCGTCAGCGCCCACGGCTTGACGCACCCGGTGCTGCAACTCCGACGAGAGGCCGGTCAGCACCACCCGGGCGGCGCGCCGCAGCGATGTGTCGAAGCCGTAGGGACGGCTGTCATCGGCATGGCCGATGACCCACGCGGTACCGCCGTCAAGAGGCCGGAGGCGGCGTCGCTGCGTGTAGGCGGCCTCGACGCAGGCCCAAGGCTCCGACAGCGCCGCGGCCGCGTAGCCGATGTTGTCGTCGACTCCGATCACGTAGGCGCCGTCGTCGGCGGACAGGACCTCCGGGCCGATGAGGTGGTACTGGATCAGGCCGCCGGAGATGGTGTAGCCGTAGGCGGTCGACCGGCCGTCCACGTGTATGTCGGGCTGGATGGCCAGCCGGTCTCCCCGGCTGTAGGTCGACTTGAGGTCGTCGCCGGCCTCGACGACGGTCACCGTGACCTCATGGCCGAGACGGACCGGATCGATCGAGAGGTCGCGGCCGTAGAGCTTGGGATGGTCGCCGCCGAGACGTATCAGCTTCACATCGGAGTAGCACAGGCCCACAGCGTCGACGCGCACCAGGAGTTGGTCTGCGCCGGGATGGGGGATGTCGACCGGCTCGGGCCGACCGGCGCGGCCCATGCTCTCAACCCCGGTGCCGTAAGTGTTCCATGCAAGGTTGGGCGTGGGGAGCGGCGTGTCTCCCACCCGATACCGGTCAAAAGTCCACTCGGCGCCTGCGGTCAAGGCCCGGACCCCCCTGCGAGACGCGGTGACGCGCTTCGCAACCTGAAGCGTCGGCGCTGTCCGGGCCGGCGACAACTCACAGATTGGCCGAGACCACTTATGCCAATCCAGTCATCGACTCCAATCTTGTCATATCTTCGGACTCGTGCTCCAGCCGACCGCCCCGGACCCGCCAGGCCGCCGGTGGCGCCGGAGCAGCTGATCTGCGGCGCCCTCGCAGCTCTGAGCGACTGCTAGGTTCTCGGCTGCACAACCGGAGGACGCGAGATGATGCGCAACGCCTTCAGAAGCATCAGGCGGTTCGTGCGTGTGCTGTTTCAGAAGCCGCCCGAGAACGCGGCCATGAAGGAAGTGAAGGCGGCGGCCAGTCGCGTGCAAGCGGCCATCCACGCCCGGGGCGATGCGTCCGCCTCATTTCACAGTGGTGGCCGTTCGGCCGACGGCTTCTTCGGCCAAGAGATCGCCAGCGGTCACGAGAACGCCCGCAAGACGGCGCCTCCGCCGAAGGCCCGGTGACCCGCTTCAGCGGCTTTCAGCGGCGGCGGGTGCTCTCGCCGGGCCGGCGGGGGCGTGCCTTGCTGGGTGACAGGTAGCAGCGGGCCGGCTGGCCCTCGATGGTGATGTCGTGGCCGGCCGCGCCGGCCAGCCAGCGACCGGTGGTGTACGACTCCGAGACGGCGTCGGCGTCCCCGCCGGTGGCCTCGAAGGTGGTGATCCGCAGATCGGTGGCCAGCACCTGCTCGGCCACGTAGTCGCGCCACTGCTCCACGGCGGCGGCCTGCACGGCTGAGCCCAGCGCCAGGGACACCTCGATGCGGTCGGTCACCACGTAGCCGTCGATGCGGCGGCAGTCCTGGATGACCCTCACCGCGTCGCGGGCCCAGCCCTCGGCCTCCAGCTCCGGCGTGACGCCGGTGTCGAGAACGACCACCGCGTCGCCGGAGGCCAGACCGGCGGCGGCGCCTCCCTCCGAGGTCTCCACGGCCAGTTCGAAGCTCCCCGCCTCCAACCGGTGGCCGGCCGCGGTGACCGTGCCGTCGTCGTTGCGGGTCCAGTCGCCGGAGCGGGCCGCCTTGAACACCTCCTGCACGGATCCGCCCAACCGGGGGCCCAGCACAGCGCCGTTGGGCCGCAGCACCAGGGAGGCGTGGGCCTCGAGGTCGTCGGTGAGCACTACCGACTTGGCGTTGATCTCGTCGGCCAGCAGATCGATGAGCGGTTCAAGGTCCTCGGCACCGTCGCCGGCCACTGTGGCCTGCGCCAGGGGCAGCCGTACCCGCAGCCCGGCGTCCTCTCGCACCCGCAGTGCAGCCGATGCCGCGTCGCGCAGGCGCTCCATGCGGGCCACCAGCGCCTCGTCGTCGGGCAGGCCCTCGGCGTCCGGGTCGGGCCAGTCGGCCAGATGCACCGACGAACCGCCGGTCAAGACCCCGTGGATCTCCTCGGTGATCATGGGCAGGAACGGCGCGGCCACCCGGGTCACGGTGGTCAGCACCACGTACAGGGTGTCGAAGGCGGCCCGGTCGGTGTCGGCGCCGCCCGCGTTCCAGAACCGGCCTCGGGACCGGCGGATGTACCAGTTGTTGAGCGCGTCGATGAAGGCGGCGATCTCGGCCGCGCCGCCCGGCAGGTCGTAGGCGTCCATCCGCTCGGTGACCCGCTCCACCAGGGTCCGGGTCCGGGCCAGCACGTAACGGTCGAGCACGTCGTCGCTGTCGGGGCGCGGCCGGGCCGCATAGCCCTCAGCGTTGGCGTACATGGTGAAGAACGAATAGGCGTTCCAGATGGGCAGCAGGATCTGGCGGGTGACCTCGTCGATGCCGTCGTCGTTGATTCGCAGGTCGCCGCCCCGCACGATGTTGGCCGACATCAGGTACCAGCGCAGGGCGTCGGCCCCCTGGCGCTCGAAGATGTCGGTGGGCTCGGTGTAGTTGCGCAGCTTCTTGGAGAGCTTGGCGCCGTCGGCGGCCAGCAGGATCCCGTGGCAGATCACGTTGGAGAAGGCGGGCCGGTCGAACAGCGCCCCGGCCAGCACGTGCAGGGTGTAGAACCAGCCCCGAGTCTGGTTGATGTACTCCACGATGAAGTCGGCCGGGAAATGGCTCTCAAACCACTCGGCGTTCTCGAACGGATAGTGCACCTGCGCGAACGGCATCGAGCCCGATTCGAACCAGCAGTCGAGCACCTCGGGCACCCGGCGCATCACCGACTGGCCGGTGGGGTCGTCGGGGTTGGGGCGGGCGAGGTCGTCGATGAAGGGCCGGTGCAGGTCGTCGGGGCGCACCCCGAAGTCGCGCTCCAGCTCGTCGAGGGAGCCGTACACGTCGATGCGGGGGTAGGCAGGGTCGTCGCTGCGCCACACCGGGATGGGCGACCCCCAGAACCGGTTGCGGCTGATCGACCAGTCGCGGGCTCCCTCCAGCCACATGCCGAAGCGGCCGTCCCGCACGTGGTCGGGCACCCAGTTGATCTGCTGGTTGAGTTCCATGAGCCGGTCCCGGATGGCGGTCACCTCCACGTACCAGCTGTTGATGGCCCGGTAGATGATGGGGGTGTCGGTTCGCCAGCAGTACGGGTAGTTGTGCTCGTAGCTGTCGTGGCGGACGATCCGGTCCTGGGCCTTGAGATGGCGGATGATGCCGGGATTGGCCTCGAACACGTTGACCCCGGCCCAGTCCGACACCGGCTCGGTGAACCGGCCCCGGTCGTCGACGGGCACCGCGTCGGCGATGGCGATCCCGTTGACCTCGCACACCTCCTGGTCCTCGGCCCCGAAGCCCGGCGCCATGTGGACGATCCCGGTGCCCTCGGCGGTGTCGATGAAGTCGGCGGCCAGCACCCGGAAGCCGTCGGTGCGGTGGGCGAAGAACTCGAACAGCGGGACGTAGCTCCGGCCGACGAGCTGGTCGCCGCGGACGGTCCCGACCCGGCGGGCATCGGCGAGCTGGTTGCCGTAGGCGGCGACGGTGGCCTCGGCCAGCACGTAGTGGACGCCGCCCTCCTCCATTACGGCGTAATCGATTGCCGGACCCACCGCAAGGCCGAGATTCGACGGCAGCGTCCACGGCGTGGTCGTCCAGGCGAGGAGCTTCATCGGTCCGGGGTCGCCGGGTTGGGGCACCAGGTCGAAAGCGACGGTGATGGCCGGGTCCTGGCGGGGCCGAGTGGCGTCGTCCAGTCGGATCTCGAAGTTCGACAGGGGCGTCTCCGCACCCCACGAGTACGGCATCACCCGGTACGCCTCGTACACCAGGCCCTTGCGGTAGAGCTGCGAGAAGGCCCACATGACCGACTCCATGTAGGGCAGGTCCATCGTCTTGTAGTCGTTGCCGAAGTCCACCCAGCGGGCCTGGCGGGTGACGGTGTCCTCCCACTCCCGCGTGTAGCGGACGACGGACTGGCGGCAGTGCTGGTTGAACTCGGCGATACCGAAGGACTGGACGGCCGCCCGGCCCGAGACGCCCAGCTCGCGCTCGGTCTCCATCTCCGCGGGCAGCCCGTGGCAGTCCCATCCGAAGCGGCGCTCGACCCGGTTGCCCCGCATCGTCTGGTAGCGGGGCACGACATCCTTCACGAAGCCGGTCAGCAGGTGGCCGTGGTGCGGCAGCCCGTTGGCGAACGGCGGCCCGTCGTAGAACACCCAGTCCCGGTCCGCGGGCCGGGCCCTCACCGACTCCTCGAAGGTTCCCTCGGCCTTCCAGCGGGCCAGCACGCGCTGCTCGATGGCAGGAAAATCGGGGCTTCCGACGGACGGGTAGGGGCCGTCACCGCCTTCGGTCATGGCCGATCAGGCTACCTGCGGGCCCCGGCCTGCCCGTCCCGGCCGGCAGCCAGCCGGAGCGGCCCCCTCTGACCGGTTGTCTGAACTAGCCGTCGTCGAGGCGTCGGCCGTCCTCCACCAGGTTGATCTCCCAGATCACCTTCTCGAGGGCATCGGCCGAGGTGATGGTGGGGAACCTCAGCGGGTGCTCGCCGGTCACGCAGGTGGGCAGCGGCGACAGGATCGTCCACGGCGTGGGGTGGGCGAACTGCACCACCGAGTAGCGGTCGCCGCTCTGGCCCTCGGCGGCCACCACCCGGTGTATGCCGGCGCCGATCACCCCGTTGGTGAGGTGCTCGAGCATCATGCCGGTGTTGATGATGGCGCTGCCGTCCGGCGGGACGGCGTCGACCCAGCCGCGGTCGGTGCGCACCTGCAGGCCGGGTGCGGAGGCCCTGGGAAGCATTGTGATGAGGTTGATGTCGCCGTGCTCGACAGCCCACATGAAGCCGTCGTCGGGGGCGGTGTCCATGGGCGGGTAGTGGATGGCCCGGGTGAGGGTCGCCCCGTACTCGAGCATCGTGTCGAAGAACTCCCGATGGATTCCCAGCCCCACCGCGATCACCCGCAGCACCCGGCGCTGGACGTCGATCACCCCGGCGTGAAACCGGAGCAGCAGTTCGGTGACGCCGGGCAGGTCGTCCTCGGGCAGGACGGGCGGCCCGTAGCGGTGCGGGTAGCGCTGGCGCAGCGGATGGCCGGGCGGCGCGGGCTCACCCCAGTTGAGCATCTCCTTGAGGTCGGGGATGTCGGAGATGGCAGCGGTCTCGGTCATCATCGGCGTGTAGCCGGTCTGGCCGTGGGCGCCGGCCACGATGTAGCGGTCCTTGCGCTCCTGGGGCAGGGTGAAGAACGCTTGGAGACGGCCGTAGGCCTCGTCGATAAGGCCCTCTGCCAGGTCGTGGGCCACGTACACGAAGCCGGTGGCGAGGCTCTTCATCACACCGTCCACCACCGCGGCCCGCTCGGCCCTGCCGCCCCGCTCGAAGGCCACCAGATCGACATCGAGAATGTCCATACGGCCACGCTAGCCGCCTGCCGCGATCAAGAAGTCCTGCTCAGAGGGGCTGCCGGGGGAGCGATTTGACACGCGTGTAGTTACGGTGCTGTAATTCATATTCCGAAGTTGTGACCGGTCTTGAGCGGGGTTCGCAACTGGCGGGGAACTTGACGACCGGCAAGAGGAGGGCACCGACGTGACTATGACCCAGGACCGGCTGACCTCTGTCGCCGACGTGCCACCGGCTGTTTCCGCACCCACGACGATGCAGGTCCGCAAGCGCAACGGCAACCTTGAGCCCGTAGACGTGAACAAGATCGTCAACGCGGTGGCCGTGGCCGCCGAGGGTCTGCTGGGCATCGATCCCCTCACCGTCAGCACCCGCACAATCGCGGCCCTCGCCGACGGCGCCACCACCCGCGAACTCGACGAGCTCAGTATCCGCACCGCGGCCGGCCTGATCGTGGAGGAGCCCAACTACTCGAGGCTCGCGGCCCGCATGCTGGCCACCTACATCGACAAGGAGGTCCGCAACCAGAACATCCCCTGGTTCTCCGAGTCGATCGAGACCGGCCACCGGCTCGGCCTGGTCGGCGACGACACCGCAGAGTTCGTTCGGGCCCACTCCCCCGCTCTCAACGCGGCCATCGACTCGGGCAGGGATCGCAACTTCGAGTTCTTCGGCCTGCGGACTGTCTACGACCGGTACCTGCTGCGCCACCCCGACACCAGGCTGGTGATCGAGACGCCTCAGTACTTCATGCTTCGGGTGGCCTGCGGGCTGAGCACCGACCCCGATGAGGCCATCGCGTTCTACGACCTGATCTCGTCGCTGGCGTACCTCCCGTCGAGCCCGACGCTGTTCAACTCGGGCACGGTGCACCCGCAGATGTCGAGCTGCTACCTGCTCGACTCCCCCGTGGACTCCCTGGAGGGCATCTACCAGCGCTACACCGACATCGCCCGGCTGTCGAAGTACGCGGGCGGCATAGGGGTGGGCTGGCATCGGGTCCGCTCCAAGGGTTCGCTGATCAAGGGCACCAACGGGCTGTCCAACGGCATCGTCCCGTGGCTCAAGACCCTCGACTCCTCGGTGGCCGCGGTCAACCAGGGCGGTCGCCGCAAGGGCGCGGCCTGCGTGTACCTGGAGTCCTGGCACGCCGACATCGAGCAGTTCCTCGAGCTGCGCGACAACACCGGCGACCACGCCCGGAGGACGCACAACATCAACCTGGCCAACTGGGTGCCCGACCTGTTCATGGAGCGGGTGGAGAACGACTGGCAGTGGAGCCTGTTCGACCCCAAGAAGGTGCCCGAGCTCACCGACACCTACGGCGAGGAGTTCCGAGCCATCTACGAGCAGGCCGAGAACGACAAGCTGTACGAGCGCCAGATCCCCGCCCGCCAGCTCTACACCCGGATGATGCGGACCCTGGCCGAGACCGGCAACGGCTGGATGACGTTCAAGGACGCCTCGAACGCCAAGTGCAACCAGACCGGGCCCGGAGCCGGCACGGACGGCGCCAACTCCAGGGAGCGGGTGGTGCACCTGTCGAACCTGTGCACCGAGATCATCGAGATCACCAGCGAGCACGAGACCGCGGTCTGCAATCTCGGGTCGGTGAACCTAGGGGCGTTCGTTCAGCGGGCGGCGGCCTCCAACGGCAGCGCCCCGGCGGGCTTCGACTTCGAGCGGCTCGGCGAGGTGGTCCGGCTGGTCGTCGGCTTCCTCGATCGCGTGATCGACATCAACTACTACCCGACCGACGAGTCCGAAGCCTCCAACCGGCGCTGGCGCCCGGTGGGCCTGGGCCTCATGGGTCTTCAGGACGTGTTCTTCAAGCTGGGGCTGGCCTTCGACTCGGCCGAGGCCCGGTCGCTCAGCCGACGCATCTCGGAAGAGATCTACTTCAACGCCTTGTGGGCCTCCAGCGAGCTCGCCGAGGCCAACGGCGCCCACCCCGGCTTCGACGACACCCGGGCCGCGGCCGGCGACCTCCAGCTCGACCTGTGGGGTGCCGAGCCGTCCGACGCGGAGCGCTGGACGCCGCTGCGGGAGCGGATCGCGGAGCACGGGTTGCGCAACTCGCTGCTGATCGCCATCGCCCCGACGGCCACCATCGCCGCCATTGCCGGCTGCTACGAGTGCATCGAGCCCCAGGTGTCGAACCTGTTCAAGCGCGAGACCCTCTCCGGCGAGTTCATGCAGGTGAACCGCTACCTGGTGGCCGAGCTGAAGGCCAGGGGCCTATGGGACGACAAGATGATCGCCGAGGTCAAGAAAGCCGAGGGCTCGATCCAGCAGATCGAGCGCATCCCCGCCGACCTGCGGGCGGTGTACCGCACCGCGTGGGAGATCTCGCAGCGCTCGCTCATCGAGATGGCCGCTGATCGGGGGGCCTTCATCGATCAGAGCCAGTCGCTCAACCTGTTCATGGAGGCCCCGACGATCGGGAAGCTGTCGTCGATGTACATGGCCGCGTGGAAGCTGGGCCTCAAGACCACCTATTACCTGCGGTCGCGCCCAGCGACCCGCATCAACCAGACCACCACCGGCGGCAACGGCACCTCGCCCACCGACGCCGAGGCCGTGGCCTGCTCCTTGGAGAACCCTGAGACCTGCGAGGCGTGCGACTGATGGCCATTACCGACTTCGATCCTCTTGATTTCCCGGGCCGGGACTCTGCCGTCCCCACCCCTCCCGCAGGCGTCCAGCCTGATTCGGAGGCCGAGGCCCGGCCCGGGCATCCCGCACCCATTCCCGCCCGATCCAACATCTTGGATCCCGGGTTCGACCTGACGCTCCGGCCGATGCGCTACCCGCAGTTCTTCGAGATGTTCCGCGACGCGATCAAGAACACCTGGACCGTCGATGAGATCGACTTCTCCGACGACCTCGTTGACCTCGACCGCAAGCTCATGCCGGCCGAGAAGCACCTGATCCGCCGCCTGGTGGCCTTCTTCGCCACCGGCGACTCGATCGTGGCCAACAACCTGGTGCTGAACCTCTACGAGCACATCAACGCGCCCGAGGCCCGCCTGTACCTGTCGCGCCAGCTCTTCGAGGAGGCGCTGCACGTTCAGTTCTACCTGAACCTGCTCGACAACTACATTCCCGACCGCGACGAGCGGGCCGAGGCGTTCGCGGCCATCGAGAACATCCCGTCGATCCGGGCCAAGGCCGAGTTCTGCTTCAAGTGGATGGACTCGGTGGGTGCCGGGCCGCTGCGTACTGCGGCGGACCGGCGCCGGTTCCTGATGAACCTGATCTGCTTCGCGGCCTGCATCGAGGGCCTGTTCTTCTTCGCGGCCTTCGCCTACGTGTACTTCCTGCGGTCCAAGGGCTTGCTCAACGGGCTGGCCGCCGGCACCAACTGGGTGTTCCGGGACGAGTCGATGCACATGAACTTCGCCTTCGAGGTGATCCAAACAGTGCGGGGCGAGGAGCCCGACCTGTTCGACGAGGACCTGGGCCGCGACATCAGCGACATGCTGGCCGAGGCGGTCGACGCCGAGCACCAGTTCGCCGCGGACCTGCTGGGTGAGGGCGTGCCAGGCATGTCGGTGGCCGACACCCGGTCGTACCTGGAGTACGTGGCCGACCAGCGGCTGATGCAGTTGGGCCTGCCCCGCCGCTTCGGCAGCCGCAACCCGTTCTCGTTCATGGAACTCCAGGACGTGCAGGAGCTCTCCAACTTCTTCGAGCGCACCGTGTCCGCCTACCAGGTGGGCGTGGAGGGCGAGGTCGCCTTCGACGAGGACTTCTGAAGGCGGCGCGGCTGTTTCGTAACCGCTGCCGGTGTGATACACAGGGTCCCATGCTGAGATTCGCCGAAGAGATCATCCTGCTGATGCTGCACGACGACAACGGGAAGTTCGCGCCCGTGCCGTCGTGGTCGATGGACCGGGCCCTGGCCGGGGCAGTGCTCATGGACCTGGCTCTGGAGAACCGGATCGACACCGACCCGGAGAACCTCATCCTCATCGACGACACCCCGGTCGGCGACAGCCTGCTCGATCCGACCCTGGCCGAGATCGCGGCCGGCGAGCAGCGCGACGCCCGCTACTGGGTGGAGCACACCGCCAAGAAGGGCGAGCAGCTCCGCGAGGAGGTCCTGTCCCGCCTGGTCGACGCCGGCATCCTGGAGCGGCAGGAGGACCGCTTCCTGTGGGTGTTCCGGTCCCGGCGCTACCCGCTGGTGGACGGCAAGGCCGAGCGCGAGGTGAAGCTGCGCATCATGGAGGTGCTGCTATCGGACCAGATCCCCGAGCCCCGCGACGTGGTGATCATCGCGCTGGCGGACGCCTGCGGGATCTTCGGGGAGCTGCTGCCCAAGCGGGAGCTCCAGCGGGTCTCGACCCGGATCGAGCAGGTGGGCAAGCTCGACCTGATCGGCCAGGCCATGGCCCAGACCATCCACGACATGCAGATGTGGCTGGCCGCCTCCCGCATAGAGGGCCGCATGTTCTGACCCTGGCCCCCGCCTAGTCGGCGAGGATCAGGGTCTTCAGGTCGCTGTGGAAATCGAGGGCGTGGTCGCCGCCCTCGCGGCCTATGCCGGAGAGGCCGCAGCCGCCGAACGGGGCCGCCAGATCGCGCACCAGGAAGGTGTTGGTCCACACGATCCCGGCGCGCACCGCCCGGCCCACCCGTTCGGCCCGGTCGGCTGATCCGGTGTAGAGGATGGCCGACAGGCCGTAGCGGGTGGAGTTGGCCAGCTCGACGGCCTCTGCCTCGATGCTGAAGGTCTGGACGGTGAGCACTGGGCCGAAGACCTCGCTCTGGACGATCTCGGAGTCGTTGGAGGCCGGCTCGATGAGGGTGGGCTCGTAGTGGAGAGATTCTGGACGGCGGCGGCCGCCCCACACGACGGTGTCGCCCGCGGCCCGGGCTCGCTCCACGAAGGCCTCCACCCGGGCCAGGTGGTCGGGGTGGACGATTGGGGCGATGGTGGTGGCGTCGTCGCGGCTGTCGCCCAGCACATGGGCCTCGGTGCGGGCCCTCAGGGCCTCCAGGAACTCGTCGCGGACCACGGCCTCCACCAGCAGCCGGGTTCCGGCCAGGCACACCTGGCCCGAGTCCTCGTACTGGGCCGCGGCCTGCTTGGCGGCCGCGTCAAGGTCGCAGTCGGCGAACACGACGAGAGGACCCTTTCCGCCGAGTTCGGCGGTGAAGGGCACAATGTTGGCTGCTGCCGCCGTGCCGATGCGCCGGGCCGTCTCCGGTGAGCCGGTGAAGCTGATGCGCCGCACCCGCGGATCCGCGGTGAGGGCCGCGCCGACCTCGGAGCCGATGCCCTGCACCAGGTTGAACGCCCCCACGGGCAGGCCGGCCTCCACCGTCAGGTCGGCCAGCAGCGACGCCGACAGCGGCGACCACTCGGCCGGCTTGAGCACCACGCTGTTGCCCGCGGCCAGCGCAGGGGCGACCTTCCAGGTGGCCAGCATGAACGGAGCGTTCCACGGGGTGATCACCACCGCCGGTCCGGCCGGCATGCGCTGCACGGTGTGGGTCGTGCCCCGCGCCGGCCAGCGGGGCTCGGCATGAGCCTCGGCCATGTCCGCGTAGAACCGGAAGTTCAGCGCGCCCCGGGCCACGAGACGCTCCCGCATGGAGCGGTGCAGGAAACCCATGTCGAGCGTCTCCACCAGAGCGATGTCGTCATTTCGGGCCTCGATCAGGTCGGCCAGGCGACGCAGGGCCGCGGCCCGCTCAGCCACCGACAGCGCGCCCCATACGCGGAAGCCGTCGACGGCCGCGCCCACGGCCCGCTCGGCGATGGCCGCGTCGCCCCGGGCCACATCGGCGAGCTTGCGGTCCCAGTCCAGCGGCGAGCGGCATTCGAAGGTGCGCTCCGCGGCGACCCGCTCGCCGCCGATCAGGTGGTCGACGCTGACGTCCACCCCGCCGACGGCGACCCGGTCCGACTCAGTCATCCGCGCTCGAAATCTGCACGGGTATTGCTCCTATACGAGGGGTTTCTCTACTGATTTGGCCGACGGCGACCCGCGGAGACGGCAGCCATCAGCTGTCGTCCTGGTGAGCCGACTGGTAGTGGCGGGCGCCCGGTCCCCGGGGTGCCCGCTTGCCCCGGTGCTCCCAGTCGCCGCCCATGGCGGTGGACACCACCTCCTCGCTGTCCGACGGCTGCGCGCCGACGTCGGAGCGCACCGGCTCCGGACCGGCCACGATGGTGTTGGTCAGGGCGCCCAGTCCCTCCACCTCCACGGTGACCACATCGCCGGGCACCACCGGGCGCGAGTTGGCCGGCGTGCCCGACAGCACCAGGTCGCCGGGCACCAGCGTGATGGTGCGGGCCAGGTCGGCCACCAGGTAGTGCATGTCCCATTCCATCTCGCCGGTGTTGCCGTCCTGGCAGACCTCGCCGTTCACCAGGGTGCGGATCTGCTTGCCGCGGAAGTCCCAGCCGGTCACCAGCGCCGGTCCCACCGGGCACAGCGTGTCGCTGCCCTTGACCCGCAGCATCGATCCCGCGTCGGTGTCGCGGAAGTCGTGCAGCCCGTAGTCGTTGGCCACCGTGTAGCCCGCGATGTAGTCGCCGGCCTCGCCGGCCGGCACGTTGCGGCAGGTGCGGCCGATGACTATGCCGATCTCGCCCTCGTAGTTGAGCCACCGGCACGGCTCGGGCCGCACCACGTCGGCGCCGTGGGCGTTGAGAGCGGTGATCGGCTTGTGGAAGTAGGTGGGGGCCGGCGGCAGCCGGGTCATGAACTCGGCGACCCGGCTGGAGTAGTTCAAGTGAACGCAGATGATCTTGGTCGGCTCGCACGGCGGTAGATGCACCGCGTCGGCCGCAGGCACGCGCCTGCCGTCGCGGGCCACCAGTTCATCGCCTTGCCGCTCGACGGCGACGGGGTACCCGTCGAGCAGGATGCGGCGGTACTCGGTCATGGTGAGACCTCCTGCAGTGCTGTCACGGCGATCTCAGCGGGTCTCCGTGATGGCGGTCGCGCCTAGATACGCGGCCTGGACCTGCGGGTCGGCGTGGATCTCCTCTGGGGTTCCGGCTGCTATCACACGGCCCTGGTCGAGGCAGTAGATGCGGTCGCAAACCCCGGTGATGAAGGCCAGGTCATGGTCGATCACCACCACCCCGGCACCCACCGCCGAGGCCAGGGCCCGCACCTCGTCGATCATGGCCACCGACTCGACATTGCTCATGCCGCTGGTGGGCTCGTCGAGCAGGATGTAGACGGGCGACAGCGCGGCGGCCCGCACCAGTTCCAGGCGGCGGGCGTTGCCGTAGTCGAGCTCGCGGGCCCGGCGGTCTCGCAGCTCCCACAGCCCCGCGTGGACGAGGAGCTGCTCGACGGTGGGGCGGTCGCCGCCGGGCCGGTGCCGAGATGCGACCAGCGTGGCGATGTTGACGTTCTCCCGCACGGTGAGCGCCGGGAACAGCCGCAGGTTCTGGAATGTGCGGGCCAGCCCTGCCCGGGCGACCTCGAAGGGCTCGGAGCCGGTGATTGTGCGAGCCTCGGGCCCCCCGGCGGACTGCTCGGTGAGGGTGGCCGAGCCCTCGGTGGCCTCCACCAGGCCGGTGACCACGTTGAGCAGGGTCGTCTTGCCCGCGCCGTTGGGTCCGATGAGGCCCACGACCTCGAGGTTGGACGCCTCCAGCCCGGCCCGCTCGAGGGCCCGGAAGCCGCCGAAGTCGACGGTGATGTCGACCGCGCTCAGCTGGGCCGGCTCCGGGGCCGGCGCATCCTGGAGCGGTGCCGGCACGGCCTCGGGCCGGCCGAAGCGCTTGCGCAGCCAGTGATCGACCTCCCAGTCCTCGATGAGACCCCTGGCCTTGAAGATCATGAAGCCCAGCATCGACCCGCCCAGCACGATGTCGGTGAGCCCGGGCCGCAGCAGGATGTCGAGTATGTCTGCCGGGCCGCCGTCGATCTCGACGTCGGCGAGATGCCGGGTGGTCTCGTTGACGACGGTCATGAGGGCCACACCGAGCACCGAGCCGGCGATGCTGTTGCGCCCGCCGACGATCAGCATCACCAGAGTGAGCAGCGTGTAGTCGAAGAAGAAGGTCGACGGGGCCACCGACCCGAGTTGGAACACTCGCAGGGACGCCGCCACCGAGATGACCGCCACCGAGAGAAGGAGAGCCACCATCTGCCCCCGGGCCGGGTTGATGCCCATGGCCCGGGCGGCCAAGTCGTCCTCGCGGGCTGCCTGGGCCATGCGCCCTATACGGCTGCTCTTGAACAGCCGGGCCAGCACGATGGCCCCGATCAGGGCCAGAAAGACCCACAGGCGGCTGTCGAGTCCCCGGCCGACCGAGAAGGAGATGCCGTTGCGGCCGCCGGTGAGGTCGGCGTAGGCCCCGCCAACCTCGTGGACCATGAACAGCAGGGCGAGGGTGATGACCGTCGCCGCCACGGCGCCCGACTTAGCTCCCGACCGGGCCAGACCCAGCCCGACCACAAGCCCGACGACCACCGTGATGACGATGGCGGCGGCCGCGGCCACCACTGGCTTGAGCGACACGCCGTCGAGGCCGAGGGGCATGTCGGGGACGATCCGGGCCTTGCGCTCGACCGAGGTGGCCAGCAGGGCGAAGGCGTACCCGCTGATGGCCGCGAAACCCATGTGGCCGAACGACAGCACACCGGTGTTGCCGATGTAGATCTGCAGGCCGATCACCATGATGGCGTTGATGAGCATCTGCGTGACCAGGATGTCGCGGGTCGGCGCCCCGCCCGAGGCGTAGGCCAGTCCGCCCAGCACGAGCACGGCGAACAGCACAGCTGAGCCGGCCAGCTGCGAGCCGACCCGGTTCGACAGCAGTCCCCGCATCACACCGGCCTCGCGGTGGTGGAGCTGCGGTGCATCACACCCGCTCCGCGGATCTGACGTACAGCAGTCCCTGAGGCCGGAAGATGAAGAAGAGCGCGATGAGGGCGAACACCACCCCGTCGGTGATGCCGACCAGGTCCTCGGGCAGCCAGGACCTCAGCAGCACCTCCGACACCCCCAGCAGCAGTCCCCCGTACACGGCGCCCTGCATGTTGCCGAGGCCGCCGATGATGGCGGCCAGGATGCCCTTGAGCAGCGGGCTGAGGCCGGTGGTGGGGCGAGCCTGGCCGGTGCGCATCAGGAAGAAGATCGCGGCGATCCCGGCCAGGGCGCCGGCCAGGATGAACGCCTGGCGGATCACCTTGTTGCTGCGCACGCCCATGAGCCGGGCGGCGTCGAAGTCCTCGGCCGCGGCCCGCAGCGAGATGCCGAACATGGTGCGCTGCAGCAGGTACACCGTCACCGCCATCGTGACCGCAGTAGCCCCGATCACCACGACATCGATGACCTGGATGTTCAGATCGCCCACCGACCAGACCCGGTCGGCCCAGTCCGGGCGGGGAAAGCTGCGCACGCTGGCGCCCATGGTCATCACGAAGATGGCCTGCACCAGGAAGTGCACCGCGAACGAGGTCAGCAGCATGGTGAAGTCCGAGGATCCCCGCACCCATCTGAAGGCGACGAACTCGATGGCGACCGAGGTCCCCACCGCGGCCACGAAGATCAACGGCGCCGCCGCCCACCACGCCCACCCGGCGGTGACGATCACCCCGAAGGCCACGTAAGCGCTCACGGTGATGAGCTCGCCGTGGGCGAAGTTGACCATGTGCATCACGCCGAAGATCACCGCGATCCCCAGCGCCAGCAGGGCGTAGATCGAGCCCCGGCCCAGCCCGTCGAT
This sequence comes from Acidimicrobiia bacterium, assembly GCA_022819505.1. GTDB lineage: Bacteria > Actinomycetota > Acidimicrobiia > Acidimicrobiales > Aldehydirespiratoraceae > Aldehydirespirator. The sequence continues at coordinate 457,554 of JAJEHD010000019.1, forward strand.
CAGGCTCTGGAGAAGACCGATCATGTCTGCTCGCTGCCGGACGGATCCGAGTTCCCGGAGACGCCCACGAAGGTGTCGAAGAGGTCTTCACGGGCCAGCAGGTCCGACGCCGGGCCCTCGGCCGCGATCTCTCCGGTGCGCAGCACGTAAGCCCGGTCGGCCACCTCCAGCAGCCGGGTGGCGTTCTGCTCGACCACCAGCATGGTGCGCCCCTCGGTGCGCAGGCGACCGATGAGGTCGAATACGAAGTCGACCAGCACCGGGGCCAGGCCCAGTGACGGCTCGTCCATCAACACGACGCGGGGACTGCTCATCAGCGCCCGGGCGATGGCGAGCTGCTGGGCCTCGCCCCCGGACAGGTAGCCGGCCGCGGTGGCCCACTTGTCCTTGAGCACCGGGAACAGCTCCACCACCTCGTCCAGGCGCTCCGACCGCTCATCGGCGGCGGAGGTCACCCCTCCGATGCGCAGGTTCTCGACCACCGTCATCTGGGCAAACAGCCGGCGGTGCTCGGGCACCAGGGCCAGGCCGGCCCTGAGCATCCGGTCGGGGCTATAGCCGGTGACCGGCCGTCCGTCGAGGGACACTTCGCCCTCAGCGGGGCGCAGCAGCCCGGCGACGGTGTTGAGCAGTGTGGTCTTGCCCGCTCCGTTGGGGCCGATGAGGCCGACCACCTCGTTGGCCCCGACGGAGAGGCTCACCCGGCGCAGCGCCGAGATGGCCCCGTAGCGGGTGGTGAGCCCGGATACGTCGAGCATCGCGCGCACCCTACCCGAGGTCTCGATCTCGCCCCCGGGTCGGAGGCTTCCGCTGTTACTGCATCCTGGCGGCGAGGGTGGTCTCGCCGTTGACGATCTGCAGTATGTACACCGGCGTGTCGGGCGTGCCGTCGGTTCCGGCGTAGCCGATGGTGTCGGTGACCGCCTCTACCCCGGTGAGCTGCGAGATCGCCTCGGCGATGGCGAGTGGATCGGTCGATCCGGCGTCGATGAAGCCCTGGATGGCCACGGTGATGGCGTCACCGGCGAGCGCCGCGAAGCCGGGCGCCTCGCTGGGCATGCCCATGGCCGCCAGCCCATCGTTGAGGCGCTCGTAGCGGTTGCCGTCGGTGCCGAAGCCGTGGTCGGTCCAGTAGACGCCCTCGTTGTTGTCGATGACGGTGATACCGCTCACCCCGAAGGCGTCGGCGCCGAAATAGGTGATGGAGTCGATGCCGCGCTCCTCGATGGCGCCGCGCAGCGCGTCGAGCTGCGGGGCGATCATCGCCGTGTAGAGGATCTCGGTGCCGTCGGCCACCCCGGCCACCTCGTTGGCGTGCGACGCGAAGTCGAAGTCCTCGAAGGGCACGTAGCTCACATCGAGCACCAGCTCACCGCCGAGCTCCTCGAACTTGGCCGCGAAGGTCTCGGGGTTGTACCCGAAGTACGGACCCTCCGACGAGAACGTGATGGCCCGGGTGATGCCGTTGTCGATGGCGAACTCGGCCGCGGCCTCCGCCTGCTGGGTGTCGCTGAAGGTGGTCATGAACGAGTAGATCGACGGGTCCGGCAACACCGGCTCGGTCGACGCCACGAAGATCACCGCCCGGCTGGCGTTGACGGTCTGCAGCACTGCGTCACCGGTGTCGGCGAACGGCGGGCCCAGGATCACATGGGCCCCGGCATCGAGCAGGTCCGCGGTGGCCCGCTGGGACACTTCGGGATCGCCCTGAACGTCCTCGATGATGAACGCCACGGGGTGCCCGCCCACGCCGCCGGCGCAGTTGATCAACGACACGTAGTACCCGCCGGCCTCCGAGATCGGGATGTCGGCGAAGCCGCCCACCTCGGACAGGTCAGCCGCGAATCCGATGATGAACGGATCCCCGGTCGGCGCCGCCGCGCAGTTGTCGAGATCGGCGTCAAGGGCCGCGTCCACGTCGAAGCTCATCTCCATGGCCATCTCCTCCTCGGCCATGGGCTCCTCTTCGGCCATCGGCTCCTCTTCAGCCATCGGCTCCTCTTCAGCCATGGGCTCCTCTTCTACTGCGGGAGCGGCCGTGGTGGTAGCGGGGGCCTCGGCGGCGTCGTCCTCGTCGTCGCCGCAAGCGGCAGCCACCAGCGCCAACACGGCGAGCGAAGCGACAAGCAGCTTGGTGATTCTCATTGGGATCCTCCAGAGATCTTGCGGACCTTCTTCCGCGTTTCCGTCTTGTGGACTTCTAGCATAATATCCGTTTGGTAGCAAACGAAATCGGTGATCCGTAGTGCAGAATCGAGCCGACCCGCGCCTGCTCGACGCCGAGCGCCTCATCCAGGAGCGCCTCGGCGGCCGGCGCCTGGACTTCGACTCGATGCTGGCCGTGTCGAACATCTACCGGGCCGCCACCGCGGTCCGCCGCCGGGCCGAGAAGGGGGTGCTGTCGGAGTTCGGTCTCTCCTGGGGTGGGTTCACGACACTCTGGGTGCTGTGGGTCTGGGGCGAGATGCAGTCCGCAGACCTCGCCGACGAGTGCGACCTCTCGAAGGGGACGCTGACCGGCGTGGTGAAGACGCTGGAGAAGCAGGGCTTCGTCAAGCGGACACCGGTCGCAGCCGACCGCCGGAAGGTGACCGTCTCTCTCACCGGAGCCGGGCTCGAGACGATCGAGCAGCTCTTCCCGCGATTCAACCTCTACGAGGGTGAGATGGTGATCAACCTCTCGGCGACCGAGAAGCGGGAGCTGGCCGAGCTCCTCCGCCGGGTCATCGTCACCGCCGGCTCGAGCTGAGCCGGCCAGGCCAGCCCGTCAGGCGCCGGCGTCGATCAGATCCCAGAGCGCTTCGACATGGGTCCGAGACGTCCATGTGGAGCCCACCGAGATGCGGGCGTAGCGCCTTCCCTCGGCCTCCGAGGCGGTGATGTAGAACCGCCCGTCGTCGTTGATGCGATCGACCAGCTCGTCGGTCGCCGCATTGCCGTCGACATGGGCGAACGACACCAGCGCGAACGGCGTGGGCGCGACGGTGGCGAGCTTGCTGTGGGCGTCGATGCGGTCGGCCAGCTCCCGGGCCCAGGCGACGTGGGTGCGGATCATCCTGCGGAGGCCCGCCGCGCCGAAGCAGCGCAGCACGAACCACAGCTTCAGCGCCCGGAACGGCCGGCCCAGAGGGCCGTGCCAGTCGCGGTAGTCGATCACCCGGCCCGACTCGGACGCTTCGTTGCGCAGGTAGGGCGGCAGGACGCTGAGCGCCTCGATGAGCGGCCGGCGGTCGGCCACCCACATCACCGAGCAGTCGAGGTTGGTGGCCAGCCACTTGTGGGGGTTGAACGTGTAGCTGTCCACCAGCTCCAGGCCGTCCTGGTGATGGCGGAACTCCTCACAGATCATGGCCGAGCCCGCGTAGGCCGCATCGACGTGGTGCCACATCTGCTCGGCCCGGGCGATCTCGCCGAAGCGTCGCACCGGATCGACGCCGGTGGTGCCGGTGGTGCCCACCGCCGAGCACACGAAGGCCGGGGCGAGCCCGGCCCGGCGGTCCTCGGTGACGGTCGCGGCGAGCACGTCGGGTCTGGCCGCGAACTCGCGGTCGGTTGCCAGCAGCCTGATGTGCCCGTAGCCGGCCATGCGGGCGCCCTTCTCGATCGAGGAGTGGGCGTGACTCGACGTGTAGGCGACCATGTCCTTCGGGCCGGCTCCGCTCCGCACCAGGCACTCCTCGCGGGCCACCACCAGCGCGGTGTGGGTTGACGCTGACGCACCGGACTGCAGCACCCCGCCGCCCGCGCCGGTCGTCTTCCACTCCTGGGGCATGCCGAGGAGGTCGACGAGCCAGTCGAGCACGTGGGACTCGATCTCCGTAGCGGCCGGCGAGGTGGACCACAGCATTCCCTGCACACCCATGCCGGCCGCGGCCAGCTCGCCCAGGATCGCGGGCGGTGACGACTGGGCCGGGAAGTAGGCGAACCATCCCGGGTGCTGCCAGTGGGTCAACCCCGGGGCTACTACCCGGTCGAGGTCGGCGAGGACGGCGTCGAAGGCTTCCGGGTCCTCCGGGGCGCGGCCGGGCAGCTTGGCCCGCACCTCGCCCGGCCGCACGGGCTCGCGCACCGGGCGGTCCTCGAGGCCGCCGAGGTAGTCGACGACCCAGTCGACCAGGGCGTAGGCGTTGCGCCGGAACGCCTCAAGGTCGAGCGGGTCGGTATCCAATCGCCGACCCTCACCCATCGAGGCGAGCGCAGTAGTCGACCATCCGCCGGCAGACGGCCGGTACCTCCCGGAGGTCGTCGGTGTACTGCGACGGCTTCATGCAGAACAGCGTGTACCCCGCGGCCACCTGGTCGTCGATGGCGGCCATGGCCTCGTCGACGTCGGCCACCGCGTCGGGGGAGGCGAACGTGGCCCGTGTGCCGCCCACCAGCTCGATCTCGGAGATGTCTCGCCCGACCTGGGCCAACCCTCCGGCCAGTTGGGCCAGATCGTCGGCGGTGGGCGCACCGAATGGGTGGAACCCGCTGCCGAAGCGGGCCATTCGGCGGATCAGAGCCGGGTGCATCCACTCGCCGCCGAACCACATGCGGGGTCCCTCCGGTCGCCAGGCCTTGGGCTCGCAGTACACGTCCGCGAAGCTGAAGTAGCGACCCTCGAAGCCGGCGGGTGAGCCGGCCCAGAGCCGCGACATGGCCTCCAGGTGCTCGTCGAGGATGCGGCCCCGCTCCGCGAAGGGCACCCCGTGGGCCTCGTACTCGGCCCGCTGCCATGAGACGGTGGGCTGCACCACCAGCCGGCCCTCGCACAGCAGGTCGATGGTGGCGAGGTCCTTGGCCAGCAGGATCGGGTGCCGCAACACCGGGATGATGGCGCCGGCCACCACCCGGACCCGGCTGGTGGCCGTGGCCACCGCCGCCAGGGTGGCCACCGAGCTGGGCCACGGCGTCATCGGGTCCTGGTTGCCGATGGCGGCGTACATCCGGGGATTGCTCATCAGCCCGCCGGAGGCGGCGTCACCGCCGAGCATGGTCTGCTCGCTGACCATCACCGCGTCGAAGCCGCTGTCCTCGGCCATGCGGGCCAGCTCGACCAGCCCCCGCATGTCGCGGGGGTCGAGCATCGTGTGGTTCTCGGTGAGGATCATCAACATCCGAGGCGGCGCCACGTCAGCGCTCCAGCATGTCGAAGGGCCCCAGCGCGACCGCGCCGCCGTCGAGCCGGAACGACACTCCGGTCGCGAAGCGTCCCGCCGGGGCCACCAGGTAGTGCACGAGGGCCGCGATCTCGTCGGGCTTGCCGGCCCGGCCCGCGATGTTCACGGAGACGCCGGCCGCGTCGAGCTCGCGGATGGCATCGGCGGCCATCGGCGTGTCGACGATGCCCGGATCGACCTGGGTGACCCTGATGCCGTCGGCCCGCCATTCCTTGGCCAGCGCCACCGTGACCGCGGCCAGCCCGGCCTTGGTAGCCCCGTAGACGGCGCCCCCCGCGGAGGGCCGCACCGCGTCAACGGAGCCGATCATCACCACCGCGGCGTCCCGAGCTGCGGCCAGATGCGGGTGGGCCAGCTGGCAGAGCCGCAGCGGCGCCCACAGGTTGAGCCCGACCAGCCCGTCGAAGTACTGGCGGTCCATCTCACCGAGCGGGAGCCAGTCGCCCCGGCCGGCGTTGTTGACCAGGATGTCGAGCCCGCCCAACTCGGCGACGGCTCCGTCGATCACCCCGTCGACTGCGTCGGCGTCGCTGAGATCGGCTGCCAGGGGGCGCACCTGGCCGTCCGCCTCGGGAACCCGTCCCGACCGCGACACCGCCACCACGCTCGCGCCCGCGCCGGCGAGGCGGGATGCGATCGCGGCCCCGATGCCGGCCGAAGCGCCGGTGACCACGGCACGGCGGCCGGTCAGGTCGAAAGCAGCATCAGTCACGCAGCCACAATAGCTATGCGGCGTCCCTGCGTGGATGGCCGAGGAGCCTCGGCTGAGTCGTCGCTGAGCGTCTGCCTGTCATACCCACTTACGAACATGTGTTTGCAAGCAGGTATCCCCCACACGCAGGGCGGCACGATGTCAGACTGCATTCAAATGACACTCATCGACCAAGAGGTATGTCCACAGGCCAACGCCGAGGACGGACCCCGCAGTGAGCATGACCTTGCACATGCTGCTTGGTCAATCGTTCGACAGGGCGACCTGGCCGAACTCTCGGAGCCCGAGTCCATACTCGTCCGCGCGCTGACCATTCCCGAACGCGACTCTGACGGCGGCAGATTGATCCATCTGATCCGCTCTGGCCGGGATCCTCTGGGTGACGCGCTTATGCGCTTGCGCTCACCTGATCAACGCAGACCGCTGGGTGCCACCTACACACCTCCCGAGATCGTGTCCTCAATGGTTGGCTGGATCGTCGAGCACTCCAGGCCGGACCGCGTAGTCGATCCTGGAGCCGGCTCGGCGCGATTCCTTCTGGCTGCGGGCCGCGCCTTGCCCGATGCTCACCTCGTCGGCGTGGAGATCGACCCACTGGCAGCGCTGCTTGCCCGTGCCAACCTCACGGCCATGGGCCTCGACCATCGATCGCAGATCTTGATGCGGGACTACCGGGACGCCGATCTCGGCGAGTGCGGTGGCCCCACGGCCTTCATCGGGAATCCGCCCTATGTTCGCCACCACCAGATCGAGCCGAAATGGAAGAAATGGCTCGCTATCAACTCGACCGCCCTTGGACTCAAGGCCAGCGGTCTGGCCGGGATGCACGTTCACTTCATGTTGGCGACGGCCCTTCATGCCCGACCTGGCGACCTTGGCGTGTTCGTGACGTCGTCGGAGTGGCTCGATGTGAACTACGGCCACTTGCCAAGAACGCTGTTTGCGACCCAACTCGGCGGAGTGTCAATCCACTTGGTCGATCCGCACACGACACCGTTCGCTGACGCGGCCGTAACGGCGGCCGTCACTTGCTTTCAGGTAGGCGGGCCTGCTACGTCGATCCACATGAAGCGGGTTCCTAGCACTTCTGAGCTAGGCATGCTCGATGGAGGACAGCCGTTCAGTAAACGACAATTGCGCTCCGCGCCGAGGTGGTCGCCCCTGCTCAACGGCTCACAGAAGCCGCCTGAGGGTTACGTCGAACTTGGAGAAATCTGTTGCGTTCATCGGGGTGCCGTGACAGGCGCCAACGCCATTTGGATAACCGACGCCAACGATCCCGCTCTTCCTTCCGAGGTGCTCTTCCCCTCCGTCACCCGCGCGGTCGAACTGTTCGATGCAACTGACGGCATCCTCTTGGACACGCAGGGCTTAAGAGCAGTGATCGACCTGCCGGCCGATCTCGACGTGCTCGACGAAGCTGACCGTCCCCGCATCGACCGGTTCCTGCGAGCTGCGGAGCGCGGCGGGGTCCGTTCCGGCTACATCGCTCGTAACCGCAAGCCTTGGTGGGCCGTGGGTCTACGGTCTCCTGCTCCAATCCTTGCCACCTACATGGCGCGTCGACCACCGGCATTCGTTCGCAACCTAGCCAGCGCCCACAACATCAACGCCGTACACGGCATCTACCCCCGGGAACCAATGCCATACGCAACTCTGGACACGCTGGTAGGTGCTCTGCGCGCCGCGGCACCCAATGCGGTCGGACGTACCTATGCAGGTGGCCTACTCAAGTTCGAGCCTTCGGAGATGGCACGCATCTACGTCCCAGGCCCAGCCATGCTCCGGGAGATGGCGGCATGAGTTCCGCCGATCCCCCTAGGTGGAACGACCAACAGTTCGAGGAACAACTAACGGTCGCCAAGGCTGCATTCTGCGAAGAGAGGCTTCGCGAGCCGACGGAGCAGTACCGCGAGGTCTTCGACGACTACGCAGCGCGTGTCAGAGCTCTAATGGCCCGGACAGATCACCTGACGAACTGGTCCGAGGTTCTTGAGACCGTCCTCAGCGACGAAGTAGGCCTCGATGCTCTGAGATATGTCGCAGGTCCGCCGATCTCTGCGGATGACCTCAAGACCCTGGCAGACGCTTCGCTCGCTCCCGGCCGGCTGCGCCGCGATCCTGAGATGGCGTCCAGGGTCCTCGACGTCGTGCTCACCAGTCTCGATACCAAGCGATTCCCGTGGGTGGCAGAACAGCGTCTCCCCAATCCAGACGAACGACAGGCAGCGACCGTGGCCTCGGCGAGTCTCATGGCCACCCAGCGCGTCCAGACCGACAGGAAGAACCTCGCAAAGACCAAGCAGGAAAGGCAAGTAGCGGACTATCTGTCTGATATCGGCCTAACGCACGTCGGACCGCGAGACATCACGACGAGCGACGATGCACCGGAGCGAGGCTCGTTCTGTGGAGAGTGCATGTTCGGAGACCGCAAGGCCGATCTCGTCGTGCGACTTCACGACGGACGCCTCATGCCCATCGAATGTAAGGTTTCGAACTCGGCGACGAACTCTGTCAAGAGGCTCAACAATGACGCGGCCATTAAGGCTGAGGCTTGGATTAAGCAGTTCGGCACGCTTCAGACCGTCCCGACCGCCGTACTGTCCGGTGTGTTCAAGAGGCACAACCTCATTCAGGCGCAGGAGGCGGGGCTCACGATCTTCTGGGCGCACGATCTGAGTCCGCTAGGCAAGTTCATAGGGTCCACAGCAGAGTTAGCTCAATAGTTGGAGCTGACGCGATGACGGAAGCGGCTCGCCGTTCCGCGATTCTGTTGTCGCCCAAGATCAAGGCGTCAACGGTTGCGGCATAGGGAGATCAATAGACCTTTACATGATTTGACATGCTGTTTCAAATATGCCAAGATGATCTAGAGCGTTCATCCCCTGCGAGATCCGTCTCGTTGGCTACTACGGTGCTCAAACCCCGCCAAGAGGGAACTGCCAAGTGATCCACCTTAGTTCACACCCAGTTGCAGCGATTGACCTCTTTTGCGGCGTGGGCGGACTCTCGTATGGCCTAGAGGCAGCCGGCGTGAACATCCTTGCTGGCGCCGACATCGATCCATCCTGTCGATACCCCTTCGAGGCGAACATAACGGGCGCGAGGTTTCTCGAACGCGACGCCCGCCTCCTTGCCCCTGAGGAACTCGCGGAGATCTGGCCTCAAGACTCCCTCAGGCTCCTAGCGGGCTGCGCTCCGTGCCAGCCCTTCTCTCCTTACCAGCGTGGCCGCGGGACGCCAAGTGACTCTCGATGGTCCTTGCTTCGCGAGTTCGGTCGCTTGGTGAGGGCCACAGAGCCCGAACTTGTGACCACGGAGAACGTGCCACGATTGATGGGCACGTCAGTTTTTGGGGCCTTCCTCGAACTCTTGCGTGAACTCGACTATTCGATTGCGTACCGCACATGCAACTGTGCCGACTACGGCTTGCCACAGAAGCGCAGGCGATTAGTGCTCATTGCATCTAGGCTCGGACCGATAGATATCCCAGAAGGATACCTCTCAGGCTTACAGCCCAAGACGGTCGGAGACGCCATACGTCGCATGCCTCCGATTGCGTCCGGAGAAGTTAACGCCACCGATCCGCTTCATCGCAGCCGAACGTTGCAGGACATCAATCGACAGCGAATCCAAGCATCGGCACCAGGAGGAAGTTGGCGAGACTGGCCCGAGGAACTGCGAGTTCCGTGCCATCGTCGGGCGAGCGGCAGAAGGTTCAGGAATGTGTATGCGAGAATGTCATGGGATGAACCGGCACCCACACTTACCACTTACTTTTACAATTTCGGTGCAGGACGATTCGGTCATCCTGAACAAGATCGCGCCATTTCAATCCGTGAGGGTGCAATCTTGCAAGGCTTCCCGGCAGAATATGACTTCGTAGAGTCGGGTTCGCCGATCAGCTTCACGACCCTCGGGAGACTGATCGGAAATGCCGTACCTCCCCCACTAGGTGCAGCCATCGGCCAGACCATTATCCACCATATCAGAAATGTGAGATTAGGGACATGAGCAGCTATGACTGAAGTCCACAAGTACACAATGACTGTCGATCTTGCGATTATTGAGTCGTTGGGAATAAACCTCTACAGCAATGCAGCTGCCGTGCTAAGCGAGTTGGTAGCTAACGCCTACGACGCGGATGCTACTCTTGTGCAGATAGAATGGAACGCTGCCGAACAAGAAGGCACTGTAACAGTAGTTGACGATGGTTGCGGAATGACCGTCGCCGAGATCAACGATAGGTTTCTTGTAACTGGTTACAAGAAACGGCAAACAGAGGGTGAATATTCAATCCGCTGGAAGCGACCATTCATGGGCCGTAAGGGCATCGGTAAACTGTCCGTCTTCTCCATAGCTAAGGAGGTGCTTATATACTCAACCAAGAATCAGCACAGTAATGGACTCTGCATAAACATCGACGATCTTGAACAACGGATCAAAGCGAAGGAACCCTATCATCCGAAGCCTGTACCAGTTCCAGACGAGTTCGCGTCTCCTGGTACTGCTATAGTCCTTAACCAACTCAAGAGCAAGCGCGTTGCCCTTACAGTTTCCGCTCTGCGGAAACGCCTAGCTCGACGATTCGATGTCGTTGATCAGACACCGAGATCTGAGGGAGGCTTCAAGATCCAGATCAACGGCGAGGACGTAACGTATGCTGATCGCCAAGAACTACGGAGACTAGAGTACATCTGGGAATTCGGCCGACAGTCCCTCCCATCTGAAGCACTGCCATCTGACATCGTCAGATATACGCTTCCTGCTGATATCCCGCATCCGGAGAAGGATTGGTCGATAAGTGGCTGGATTGGCACAGCTCGCGTACCGTCCGATCTCACTGCGGATAAGGAAGCGGGCTCGCTCAAAAATATTATCGTCCTTGCTCGGAAGCGTCCGATTCAAGAGGGAATAATCGACAAGCTCGATTTTTCGAGAGTTTTTGGAAACTATGTCACTGGTCAAATCGAGGCAGACTTCTTGGACCAAGAAGGTGAAGACGATATTGCCACTAGTGATCGGCAGCGACTAATTGAGGATGACCCAAGAGTGCAGGCACTGCAACAGTTTCTGCGCGATGCGTTTGCAAAGGCGTCAGAGACGTGGAACCGAGAAAGGCCCAAGCGCAAGGCAAGAGCCGCTATAGCAGACAAACCGCAGCTTAGGAAATGGGTAGAGGGATTGCCTCCGTGGCAAAGGGAGTCTGCTGAGAAGCTCATAGGAACAATCGCAGCCCTCCCGATGGAGAAAGGAAGCGAAGATGTTCATCGGAGTGAGCTTTATCGTGCAGGTATACTGGCGTTCGCTCGAATTGGATTGCGAAAGACAAGCGATGATCTGAATTCACTGAGCAATTTGAACGCGGAGGAGCTACTGACACTCTTGGGTGCACAGGACGAATACGAATCAGCTCTTTGGATCGATATCTTTAGGTCTCGTGTACAAGCGATTCAGCAATTCGAAAATTTGACTGACACAGACGAGAAAGAAAAAGTTCTCCGCAATCACCTATTTGATCACTTGTGGCTCCTTGACGCCTCATGGGAAAGAGCTACAGCCGATCCTAAGATGGAGGAGGATCTCCGAAGAATCGATCCGGACTTGCTTGCAGTAGATGCCGAGGGAAATGAGATTCGGGGACGCATGGATCTTCGATTTGCTAAGGCAACTGGAGTCCAGATCATTGTGGAACTCAAGCGATATTCTAGGAAGATGAAGGTTGAAGACCTAGTATCACAAGGTCGAAAGTACCGCGCAGCTGTAGAGAGCATCCTTACTCAGCAAGGAGAGAAGTTCCCGCGTATTGAGGTTGCATTCGTAATAGGTTCTAGGCCGCGTGTGTCAGATCTTGGAGTATTTAAGACGGATCATGAGGCGATTGAGTATGCACTGTATCCGATCGCTGGCCGATACCTTCTTTATGATGAGCTGATTGCGAATGCGTGCAGGCAATACGATGACTATTTTAGCGCGAGCAGAGCGGCACGCGAGCTTGATGAAGTCTTGAATTCATTGATCCCGAACGAGTCATGACACCCGTACTCTATCGACGCTGGTCGGAAGGCGCTTAAGTGGTTCGACCCGCCCGGACCAAATCCGCGACACACCCACTAGCGATCACAACGTCGAGCGGAAGGCCCCTCCCGATGTGAGCGTTTGATCGTTCGGTGCCAAACGATTAGGCTCCTGGGGTGGCCGAGCTCCAGGGGTTCATGTATCCGCGGACGCCGTCCGGGGTCGCCGGGATCGTGCCCGCTCCCCCCTGGCACTACTCGGGTGACATGCTCACCGTCGAGTACCGAACCGACCCGGACCGGGTGGCCGAACTCCTTCCCGACCCCCTGGAGCCGGCCCCAGACGATCCCGGCGCGGTGGCCCTGGTCTGGGCCGAATGGCAGAGCTGCAGCGACACCTTCGACGAGCTGCTCGACCCGGTGCGGGCCCAGTACCGGGAGGTCTTCGCGGTGGTGCGCTGCCGGTTCCGGGAAGAGACCTACAGCCGGGCGGCCTACATCTGGGTGGACAAGGACTTCGCCATGGCCCGGGGACACTTCCAGGGCTACCCCAAGAAGATGAGCGAGATAGCCATGACCCGGCCAGTGACCGTGGGCCGGGCCGGACCCCGGCTGGAGCCGGGTGGCCGCTTCGGAGCCACGCTGAGCACCTGGGGCCGGCGCATCGCCGAGGCCCGCTTCACCATCACCGGCACCGCCGACGCGCCCGGTTTCGTGAACGGCCATCCGATGCTGCACAGCCGCCAGATGCCGGCCATGGAGGCCGACGGGAGCGACTCGCTCGACGAGCTGGTCACCATGAGGGGCTACGACGCCGACCTAGGCCCGGTGTACTCGGGCGACGCCGAGCTGGTGCTGCCCGCCTGTCCCACCGAGGAGCTGCACCTCCTGGAGCCGGTCGAGATGATCGGCGGGTACTACCGCCAGGTCGGCATGTCCATGGCCTCGGGCACCACTCTGTGGGCCGCCCCCAACCCCAGGGCCCGCTCGTGAGCACGCTGACGGCCACGTTCGTGGACGGCTACCTCGACGACCACGGCGACGACGACGCCGACCTGGCGTCGCACGACTCGTTCACCTCGGGAGTGCCCCACGCCACATTCACCCGCTTGCGCCGGGAGGACCCGGTGCACTGGACCCCGGAGAACGAGGGATCCGGCTTCTGGTCGATCACCCGCTACCGCGACGCCCTGGCCGTCAGCCGCGACGTGGAGACCTTCACCTCCTCAAGGGGCATCCGCCTCGAGGAGATGGACGACGACGAGCTCGAGGCCCGCCGCACCATGATGGAGCTCGACCCGCCCGAGCACACCCGGCTGCGCCGGCTCGTCAACCGGGGGTTCACCCGACGCACCGTCGAGTCCTACGAGGACGCCATCCGGGCGCTGGCCGCCGAGGTGCTCGACGAGGCGCTGACCGCCGACGCCTTCGACTTCGTCACCGAGGTGGCCGCCAGGCTGCCGATGCGGATGCTGGGTCGCCTGCTGGGCACCAGCGACGAGGACGGCCACCAGCTGGTGGAGTGGGGCGACGCCTTCCTGGGCAACAGCGACCCCGAGTTCACCACCCACGTCGTGGACACGGCCGACACCGAGGAGTTCCGGCTGATGCCGTTCCGCAGCCCGGCCGCGGCCGAGGTGTTCGAGTACGCCGAGCACCAGGCGGCCGAGCGCCGGGCCTGCCCCCGCGACGACGTGATCACCCAGCTGCTGGCCCCCACCCGCGACGGCGAGCCGCTGACCGACCTGGAGTTCAAGAACTTCTTCCTGCTTCTGATCGCGGCCGGCAACGACACCACCCGCTACACCATGACCCAAGGTCTGCGCACGATGATGCAGCATCCCGGGCTGTGGCGGGCCTGGCGGGCCGACCCGTCACTCACCCCGACCGCGGTAGAGGAGGTCCTGCGCACCAGCGCGGTGACCATGCACTTCCGCCGCACCGCCACCCGGGCCGTCAACGTGGGCGGAAAGGACATCGCCGCGGGCGACAAGGTCGTGATGTGGTTCTGCTCGGCCAACCACGACGATGACGGCTTCCCCCGACCGTGGCGCTTCGACCTGGCCCGGGAGCCCAACGACCACATGGCCTTCGGGCGCAACGGCCCCCACCTGTGCCTGGGGGCGTGGCTGGCCCGCATGGAGGCCCGGCTGGTGTACGAGGAGCTGATGAAACGGGTGGAACGCCTCGAGCCCGACGGCGAGCCCGAGTACCTGCGCTCCAACTTCATCGCCGGCATCAAGCACCTGCCCGTGCGGGTGGTGGCCTGATGGGGTCGATCGTGGGCGCTGCGCTGGTGTCGCACGTGCCGCCGCTGGTGATGCCCGAGCACGAGCGCCGGGCCCTCAACAACGGAGAGGACACGTCCCTGTTCGCAGGTCTGCACGCGCTGCGGGCCGAGCGCCTCGCCCCGGTGGCGGCCGACACCGTCGTGGTGGTCGACACCCACTGGTTCACCACCATCGAGCACGTCGTCTCCGCTCACGAGCGCCGCAAGGGCCTGTACACCTCCGACGAACTGCCCCGGGGCATGAGTGCCATGCCCTATGACATGCCGGGAGACCCGGAGCTGGCCCATGCCTTCGCGGCCGCGGCGGAAGGCCGCGACGACACTTGGGTGACCGCCACCGACGATCCCCACCTGCCGGTGCACTACCCCACCGTCAACTTGCTCGGCTTCCTCCAGGGGGACGAGCGCTGGGTGTCGATGGGCGTGTGCCAGACGGCCGAGCCCGACGACTTCCTGCTGGCCGGCGAGCTTCTGGCCGCCGCGGTGGCCGGGCTGGACCGCCGGGTGGTGATCCTGGCCAGCGGCGGGCTCAGCCACCGGTTCTGGCCGCTACGCCAGTTCCGCGACCATGAGGGCGCCGACCCCGACCTCCACATCCGCACCCCCGAGGCCGCCGCCGCCGACCGCAAGGTGCTGGCCTGGATGGCTGAAGGCGACCACGCGGCCATCATCGACTTCCTGCCCGAGTACTCCCGCCACGCCCCCGAGGGCTACTTCGGTCACTACCTGATCATGGTGGGTGCGCTGGGGGGGGCGGCCTGCACCGCCAAGGGCACCCAGTTCGGGCGGTACGAGTCGGTTTCGGGAACGGGCCAGGCCCACATATGGTTCGACCTGTGAACCGACCGAAGCGGGCCCTGGTGCTCGCCCACGAACCGCAGGGCACCAGCGCTCTGGTGGGCGAGCGCCTGCAGCAGCGCGGCTACGAAGTGCACGACCATGTGGTGACGGCCGACCTGGACCGCCCCAACGACGCCGTGCCCTTCCCGGACTTCGCCGACTACGACCTGGTCGTGCCTATGGGCTCGGTCCGGTCGCTCACCAACACCGGCGAGATCGAGAGCTGGATCTTCGACGAGATCGACCGGGTGCGAGCGGCCCACGCCCGGGGCACGCCCATGCTCGGCGTCTGTTTCGGGGGGCAGCTACTGGCCGCGGCCCTCGGCGGCGAGGTCGAGCAGGCTCCCGTGCCCGAGATCGGCTGGTACGACGTGTCGGCGGTGGACGGCACGCCCAATCCGGCCGGGCCGGGCCCCTGGTTCCAGTGGCACCACGACCGCTTCACGCCGCCGCCCAGCGCGGACGTGCTGGCCGTCAACGCCAACGCCGTGCAGCTCTTCCGGCTGGACCGCTGCGTGGGC
Source organism: Acidimicrobiia bacterium (assembly GCA_022819505.1). Lineage (GTDB taxonomy): Bacteria > Actinomycetota > Acidimicrobiia > Acidimicrobiales > Aldehydirespiratoraceae > Aldehydirespirator. Next base: position 473,096 of record JAJEHD010000019.1, read on the forward strand.
ACGCAGTTTCATCCTGAGGTGACGTACGAGCACGTCGAGAGCTTCCTGACCGGGGCCGACGACGAGTACCTGGCCGAGCACGGGCTGAGCCGGCAGGCCCTCCTCGACGGCATCCGCCGCCACGAGGACCGCAACGCCCGCCAGTGCTTCGCGCTGGTCGACTGGTTCCTCGACGAGATCGCCGACTCGTAGGTTCAGCCCCCGAGCCGTGCCGGGACCTCGAGGCTCGATGCCCGCTCGACGATGTGCTCGCACAGGGCCCGGACCTCTCGCGGGTCGTCGGTGTGCTGGGAGGGCTTGACGCAGAACGTGGTGAAGCCAGCAGCGATCTGATCGTCGAAGTCGGCCATGGCCCGGTCGATGTCGGCGGTGTCGTCGGAGCCGGAGAACACCGCCCGGGTGCCGCCCACCATCTCAATGCTGTCCGGATCGCGGCCTTCGGCGGCCAGCCCAGCCCGCAGCGCGGTCACATCCTCCGCGCTGGCCGTTCCGAAGGGGTGGAAGCCGTCCCCGTAGCGCACCAGCCGCCTCAGCAGTCGCGGGTGCATCGACTGGCCGCCGAACCACATCCGGGGCCGGGCCGGGTCGGTCCGCCACGGCTTGGGAACGCAATAGACGTCCTCGAAGGCGAAGCGGGGCCCGGGATGCGACGCCGGGGTGTGCTCCCACAGCGCCGCCATGGCCTCGAGCTGCTCGTCGAGGATGCCGCCCCGCTCGGCGAATGGCACCCCCAGGGCGTCGTACTCCTCGCGGTGCCACGACACGGTGGGCTGCACCACCAGCCGGCCCTCGCTGAGCCGGTCCAGGGTGGCCAGCTCCTTGGCCAGCAGCACCGGATGGCGCAGCGGCGCGATCACCGCGCCCATCACCAGCCGCACCCGCTTGGTGGCCGCGGCCACCGCGGCCAGCAGCACGTTGGAGCTCGGCCAGCATGTGGCCGGATCCTGGTTGCCGGGGGCCGCGTACTCCCTGGGGTTGCGGGGCCGGCCTAGCGCGCCGGCGGAGGGGCCGAGGACGATGTGCTCGCTGGCCATCACCGCGTCGAACCCGGCCTCCTCGGCGTCGGTGGCCAGGCGGACCAGCCCGACCAGGTCGTCGGGGTCCACCAACGTGTGGTTCTCGGTGAGGATCAGCAGCAGCCGGGGCCGCACCCCGCTCATGGCCGCCTTTCTGGTCGTAGCGGAACGAATCGCCGTCGACTCCAGAAACTATCGCGAGCCGTGGCGCCAGCCGCACGGGGCCGGCGTCGCCACGGCACGAATACCTGCCGGCGCGGCTCAGGAGCCGCTAAGCCGGGCGGCTGGCGCGCCAGCCGCGAGCGGCAACGATCAGACCACCGATGACTGCGAGGAAGGCGCTGGCGCCGGGTGAGAGCGCCGGGGTCGCCAACCGGACGAAGGTGGCAACCCAGGCAACCCCGATCGCCGCAATGGCGCACCCCAGCCCGAACAGCACAACGGCGAGATAGTGCTGTGCACCGTGGCTGCGCACCAATCGTCCGAGCGTTGCCGCCAGGGATGCCACCGCGAGGGCCAGGACTATGTAGCCGATCCTCGGACCCTCAGAGTCCAGGCCGCGCACCACCACGCGGCGGGTCTCGGCCAGGGCCTCGGCCAGTACCTCAGCGGCCAGGCCGCCCTGGTCGGCACCCTCAGCCTCGGCCGCCAGCTCAGCGGCGATCTGAGCAGCGTCGCTGCGCTGGTCCAGGATCCAAGATCCCGAGGCGCCGGCCAGTGCGAGGAACAGGGCCAGCACCACCATGCCCGCCAACTCCCGCGGCCCCGCACGCGACGGCTCGTCGCCCCATCTCATCCGCCAAGCCGCACCGGCGCCGCCGCCAAGGACAATCAGCCCGCCGAGGAGAGCCAGCCACACACCTGTGCCATGGCTGTAGTCCCCGCCCCTGGGCGACACGGTCAGGTAGGCCACCGAGACTGACACCAGCACCAGCCCGGCCGCAAGGAAAGCGCCTCCGCCGGCATGGAACTTGTCCCGGTTGCTCGGTCGCCACAAGGCCGAGGCGCCGCCGAACGTCACCGCGAGAGCGACGAGACCCACCACGATCCCGAACCATGAGCCGCCCGTGGCGTCCAGCCCGCTGTGGGCCCCAGGAAGGTCGATGTCGTCGAATCGGGCGTATGCCGATAACAGGCCGGCGTCGTTCCCCCAGGTCAGCAGCACCGAGAAGGCGGCAATCAGACCGCCGACGAGAGCCGCCGCAGCCCCGATGCGGTGCGAGGTGGCCAGCTCGGGCAGAGCCGCCGGCGCAGCCGACACAACGGGAGTCTCCGGGTCGGCCTGCATGCCGGGCACAGCAGGTACCACAGGGTCGGACCGAGTGCTCCAGGCACTGCGAATGCGCGCCAACAGGCTCCGCCGGTCGTCGTTGTCCTCTGGCTGCGAGATCCGGTCGAGGAGCACTCCGACGAAGTAGAGGCCAGCGCCGGCCGAAGCGCCGATGGGGATGTCAGCCGTGTTCAGCGCGGTCAGGATCGGCTTGCCGAGTCCGCCGCCGGCGATGATCGCCACGATTCCCACCATCGACAGTGACAGCAGCAGGGTTTGGTTGAGTCCGGCCATGATCGCGGGCCGGGCCAGCGGCATCTGCACCTCGCGCAGGATCCGGGTCTCGGTCGCCCCGAAAGCCCGGGCCGCCTCAACCACATCGGCGGGGACTTGGCGGATCCCCAGGTTGGTCAGTCGCACGATGGGAGGGAGCGCGAAGACCAGCGTGGCCAGCACGCCGGGGGTTCGGCGCACGCCGAACAGGAAGATGATGGGAAGCAAGTAGACGAAGGGGTGGATCACCTGCATTCCGTCGAGGACGGGACGCAGCCGGCTCCAGAATGCGTCGACCCGGGCCGCCAGGATCCCCAGCGGGATGCCGATCACCGTGCAGACCAGCACGGCCACGATGATCATCCCGAGCGTCTCCATGGTCAGGTCCCAGTACTCGTTCCCGAGCAGCCCGCAGATCAGGAGGCCGGCCGCGCTGCCCATGCCCACCAGGAAGTTCCTGGTCGCCAACCCAAGAAAGAAGAACAGCAGCAGCACGACCGGCCACGGCAGCCAATCCTGAAGAAGGTTGTCGATGATGAGCTCTAACAGCTTGTCGACGGGCCACTTGACCGCGTCTAGGAATCCCTTGATGTGGGTGGTCAGCCAGAAGACGATCTCCTCTATCCACAGACCGAAGGGGATCTCCCACGCGTCGAGGTTGGAGTTGTCCCAGAACTCGGTGGCGAACACGCTGGATCTCAATGCCGAGCGTCTTTGGCCTTGGCCAGCTTGAGCTGCTCGGAGACGCCCTCGACGCGGCCCAACTCGGCCAGGACTTCGAGGGGGCGGACCGACCCGATGAGCCTGCCCTCGGTGTCGACCACGGCGACCGGCAGGCCCGATCCGAAGAGCTGGTAGACCTTGGCCAGGATGGTGTCGTCGGTGACGACCGGCACCGCTTCGACGAGGGGCCCCAACTGCTGATCGCCGCGCGCTCGGGCCTGCTCGACGGACTCGCGGGTGACCACGCCGAGGGGTCGCCCACCGGAATCCACCACATGGGCTGCCTCCGACCCGCGGCTGTCGATGGTGTCGAGGACGTCAGCGACGGTCGCGCTGGCCGAGACCGTCGCAGCCTCCTCTCGCACCGTCTCGACGACCAGCACCCGGCCCTGATCGACATCCTGGACGAACTCGGCCACATACTCGGTCTCCGGGCGCATGAGGATGTCTTCGGGCGTGCCGATTTGGTGGATGGCGCCGTCTTTCATGATGCACACCCGGGTCCCGACCCGGAGTGCCTCGTTGAGATCGTGGGTGATGAAGAGGATCGTCTTGTGGAGCTTGTCCTGGATCTCCATCAGCTCGTCCTGCATCTGGCGCCGGATGAGAGGATCGAGGGCGCTGAAGGCCTCGTCCATGAGCAGGATGTCGGGATCGGTGGCGAGGGCGCGGGCCAGCCCCACTCTCTGCTGCATGCCTCCACTTAGCTGCCGCGGGTAGCTGTTCTCGTAGCCGCTGAGTCCAACGAGCGCCAGCGCCCTCTCCGCCGCCGCGTCACGGGCCTCGGGGTCGACGCCCTTCACCCTGAGTCCGAAGGAGACGTTGGAGCGTATGTCCTGGTGGGGAAACAGCGCGAAGTGCTGGAACACCATGCCGGTGCTGTCACGGCGAAAGGCCTGGAGTTCCTTCGGATTGAGGGCGGTCACGTCGGTTCCATCGACGACGATCGTGCCCGCGGTCGGCTCGTAGAGTCGGTTCACGCAGCGGATGAGCGTGGACTTGCCCGAGCCGGACAGGCCCATCACCACAAAGATCTCGCCTTCGGCGACATCGATGTTGGCGTCGTTCACGCCGACGACATGACCGGTGCGCTCCTTGATTTCCTTCTTCGAGCAGCCGGCTCGCAACAATGCGAGAGCCTCACCGTCGGGCTCGTCGCCGAAGATCTTCACGACGTCTGCGATCTTGACCTTGGTCGGCATGAGCCCCATTCCTAGGTCTGGGCCAGCCCCCGCAACACTAGGGGCAGGATGCTAGTCGGCAGAAAAAGGCTGAGGCGATATCGCTATTGCGCGACTGACTCGACTGGGCTAAGAAGAGCCGTGTGACCGCGCCACTTGGCATTGTCGTGCGCTGGCGGCTCCCCGGGCACGACCCGCTGTGCGGGCTCAGAGTGCTGCTCAGTCCCCCCGCATGACCAAGTTGGGGCCCAACGCTCCATCACCGACCAGGCAAGGAGACCACCGAATGAGTACAAGCAGAGGGAAGGCGCTGGTTGCCATCCTATTGACGTTCGGGCTGCTGGCAGCCGCATGCGGTGACGACAGCGAACCCGCGACGACGGCACAGCCCGACGACGGCGCCGCCGCGCAGGCCGAGGCTGACGCCGCGGAGGAGGCGCAGGCGGCCGCGGCCGAAGCGGAGGCCCAAGCGGCTCCCGAACCTGAGATGGCGCTGCCCGGCGAGGGCGTGACCGTCACCATGGCGCGGGGCAACTGGAAGGAGACCAACTTCCAGAACTACGTCGTGCAGTTGCTCCTCGAGGAGCTCGGCTACGAGGTCACCGACCCCGAGGAGATCGCGCCGGCGACGTTCTACCCGGCCCTGGCTCAGGGCGACTACGACCTGTGGGCGTCGTCGTGGCCCCTCAACCACACTCCCCTGCTCGATGGTGAGAGTCCCGACGGCGGCACCTTCGGCGACAAGGTCCAGTACATCGGCACGATGATGGCGTCAGGTGCCCTGCAAGGCCTCCTCGTGGACATTCCCAGCGTGGAGCAGTTCGGCTTCACGACTCTCGGGGAGATGCTCGACAACCCCGACGCGGTCGCCCACTTCGACACCGACGGCGACGGCAAGGCCGACCTCAACGGCTGTGACGACGGATGGGGCTGCCAGAAGGTGATGAACGACACGATCACCATGAACGGCTGGGACGATCGCATCGCGCAGGTATCGGCCACCCACTCGGCGCTGTTCGCCGAGTCGCAGGCGAGCTTCGAGACGGGCGGTCCCGTCCTTCAGTACGTGTGGACGCCCACCGCCTTCGTGGGCAAGCTCGTGCCGGGACGGGACGTGCTGTGGCTCGCCATCGAGCCGGACCAGGCCCTCGAGGGGCAGGACGGCGTCTCGGCGGTGGGTGATGCCTGCACCAACGACCCATGCACGACCATGTTCACCCCCTCGGACATCGTGGTGACCGCCAACAACGACTTCCTGGCGGCCAACCCGGCGGCTGCGTCCCTGCTGGCCGACTTCGAGATCGACCCGCTAGCGGTCGCCGTTCAGGCGGTGGCCATCGACGCGGGCGCCAACCCCAACGATGACATGGCCGCCGCGGCCGCCGAATGGATCGCGGCCAACCGCGACATCATCGATCCATGGATCGCGGCCGCGCTCGCCGCGGGCTGAACCATCGGCCGACCGGCCGCAGACAAGACAACTGAGACCGTTAGGGCGTGGCATCGGCCCCGCCCTAACATTCTCAGTGGTAGGGCAGGTACTGCTTCAGCTCCCACTCGGAGAGGGGCTCGGTGCCACCGATGGCGTCCCAGTCGTCGACTGCCTCCTCGCCGGCCCCGGCCGTGTAGCGGTCCCACTCGGCCCGTTTGTTGAACACGAAGTTGGCGCACAGCTCCGAGCCGACCGCCTCGCACAGGGCCTCGTCGGCCTCCATGTCGTCGAGCGCCGCGCTCAGGCTGTGGGCGCAGTGGACGTCGGTGTTGACCTCCTCGAAGCCGTCGGTGGTCATGGGCTCAGGACAGTCCAGCCCGCCGACCACGCCGAGACGGGCGGCCTGCAGCACGGTGGCGATCAGGGTGTGGACGTTGGCGGCGCCGTCGCCGATGCGGCTCTCGATGCGCATGTGGGGGCCGGCGCCCCGGGGCACGCGGTTGCCGGCGCAGCGGTGCTCGACGCCCCAGTTGGCCCAGTATCCGTTGAGCTCGCCGGGGCGCAGGCGCCGGTAGGCGTTGACGGTCGGCGCGGCCAGCGCGGTCATGCCCAGGTGGTGGTGGATAAGGCCCGCCATGCAGCCTCTGGCCAAGCCGGACATGCCGTGGGCGCCCCCGGCGTCCGACATGGCGTTGTCGCCCTGCGCGTCGACCAGCGAGAAGTTCACGTGGACGCCGGTGCCGGAGATGCCCGGGAACGGCTTGCCCAGGAAGGTCAGGTCGAGGTCCAGGGGCCGGCCCGCGGCGTCGGTGGCGGTCAGCACCGTCTCGCGGGCCAGCAGCCGGAACAGGAAGGCGTTGTCGGCGGCCCACATGGCGTCGCCGTACTCGAGGGTGAGCTCGAACTGGCCCTCGTCGTACTCGGCGTTGACGGACTCCATGGCGATGCCGGAGACCTCCGCCCGGCGCACCAGCTTGGTGATTACACCGGCGGGATCGGACCCGACCCCGGTCCCGTAGACCATGGAGCGCGGCGTCTCGTAGGGCCGGGGGTTCTCCAGTCCTCCACTGAACACGTAGGCCTCAAGCTCGATGCCGACCTTGGGGGTGTAGCCCAGCGCGTCCCAGTCGGCCACCGCCCGGCGCAGCGCCTCGCGGGGCGACTCCGGCAGGGCCTCGCCGTGCATCGACAGGTCGCCGATGACGACCCCGGTGGCGTCGTCGTCCCAGCCTTGGCGGATGTCGGCGGTGTCGAAGCTGACCTGGGTGTCGGGCAGGCCGTCTAGGAGGTAGGCGCCCGGTGCGGGCGCCATGCTGCGGTCATAGCCGAGCCCGAACACAGTCACGCAGTGGCTGGTGCCCTTGTGGGCCAGCCGGGCCGGTAGGTACTTGCCCCGGGCCAGCCCGAGGTGGTCGGGCCAGAGCGCCCGGATGCGGTCCCAGTCGGTCATGGAGTCTCTCCTGGTGGCGGGACGGTGAACGTTCGGCTTCGAAAGCTAGCCCGCACCGGTCCGGCGGTCACACCGGCGCTTCGTCGTGTTCGGGGTAGAGGCCGGTGCGGCCAAGACGGTCCAGGCACACCTCCACGCTCCAGGGCAGCATGGCGGCTCCGCAGCGGGCGTCGCGATAGGCCTGCTCCAGGTAGGAGGGCCGCAGCATGCTGCGGCCGCCGCACACCTGCAGGGCCCGCGATGCCATCGCGGGCGCGCCCTCCATCACGGCGACCACTGCGGACCAGGCCCGCCGCACCTGCTCGGCGCTGGGATCGATCCCGCACTCGCCCAACACCCTGTAGGTGAGCGACTGGGCCCGGTCGTAGGTCAGGTTCATCTGGGCCCACCCCTGCTGCTTGATGGGATGGTCCCGCCGGGCCGGGCCCCCGCCGCCGTCACCACGCAGGTAGGCGCCGGTCGCGTCCAGGATGCCCCGCATGAGACCCAGGTAGGCGAACGACAGCGTCATGTAGAAGTAGGGCCAGCGGGTGGCGGCCTGGTCGAAGGCGCCCGGCGGGAGCCACTCGTTGCCGGCGGGCACCTCCGCTTCGGCCAGGACGAGGGTGCGGGAGTCGGTGCCCCGCATGCCCAGCGGGTCCCACTCCCCCTCGATGGTCGCGCCGGGCGCGCCGGCGGGCACGCCCATGAAGCGGATCCGGTCGTCGCCGGGCACCAGGCAGACAACGTTGTGGATGTCGGCCGCGCCCGAGAGCGAGGCGAAGATCTTGCGCCCCGTCACCCGGTAACCGCCGCCGGAACCCTCGACGGGCACCGCCCGGGTGGAGTAGCCGGCCGTGGCGCCAGCGGCTGCGCCCTCCGAGAAGGGTTGGCTGTGGATCGTGCCGTCCTCGGTGATGCCGCGCCGCAGCTCTGCCCGCCGCTCAACCAGCACCGACCGCTCCGCGGCCGTCAGGTCCAAATCGTCGGCGATCTGGCCCACCAGGATGGTGGTGGCGGTGTGCATGTTGAACGTGAGCGCGGTGGTAGCGCAGTGGCGGCCCAGCTCCTCGGCGACCAGGGCGTAGGCCACGAAATCTCCGCCGAGCCCCCCGTCGGCCACCGGGATGCACAGGCCGAGCAGTCCGGCGTCCCGCAGGTCGGCCCAGTTCTGTATGGGGAATGTGGCGTCGCGGTCGTGGGCCTCCGACCGTTCGGCGAAGCGCGGCCCCAGAGCCGCCATCCGCTCCACGAGTCCGGCCCGCTCCGGCGTGAGTATGTCGGCCACGCCCCGAGCGTAATTATTTGGCACCAAACGATCAAGCGCTGTCGGCGGGATCGAGGCAGGGCGGGCGGCTTAGATCGCCCACCTGGGACCCGAGGGCCCCAGCCCTCGACCACGGCCGAGGAAGTCTCGTACCAGGCGGTTAAAGGCATGCGGAACCTCCGAGACCGCCAGATGTCCGACACCCTCCAGCACGATCAGCTCGGCGTTCTGCAGCCCATCGGCGAGGATGCGGGAGTAGCCGACCGGTGTCTCGCTGTCGAGCTCCCCGGCCACCACCAGCGCGGGCGAGGCGATCGCGCCCAGCCGCTCGCGCACGTCGTGGGCGGGCAGGCACTCGACGGCCGCTCGCAGCCCGGCGACCGGGATGCGAGCGAAGCCTGCCACCCGCATGGCGAGGGCACCGTCGCTGAGAGCGGGGCCCGCGATCGAGCTCAGGACATCTTCCGCAATGTCGGCGGGAGTGGCTCCGGCGTCCAGGGGAGCGAGGCGGACGGCCCGCCAGGTGCCGGGGTCGGTGCCGTCGATGCCGAACGCGGGGCTGGTGTTGGCCAGCACGAGGCGGGCAACCCGTTCGGGGTGGCGCAACGCGGTATGCAGGGCGTGCATACCGCCGAAGGACTCGCCCACGAGATGGGCCCGCTCCACCCCGGCCGCGTCGAGCAGTTGGGCCACCGAGTCGGCGATGGCAGCGAAGGTCAGGGGCATGATCGGGGCCGAGGCGCCGTAGCCCGGCATGTCCCAGGCGATGCAGCGGAACGCGTCGGCCAGACCGTCCAGCTGCGGCTCCCACGAGGTGCGCGAGCCTCCCAGGCCGTGCAGGAACACCACGGGGTCACCGGCACCGCGCTCGCGCCACGCCAGTGTTCCGTCCACATCGGTGGCGCTGGCGGCCGTGCTGGCGGTTGACGGCTCGGGCACGCCCGGAACGTACACTCTCCGCCGTGGCGAACCGACCGTTGATCGGCATCTCGGGCCGGACCAAGACCGCGGGCGAGCTCAACATGAAGCCCGACACGTTCCGGGACCTGCACCTGGACGTGTACTACTGCGACTACGCCCTCGGGGTACTAGCAGCCGGGGGCCTGCCGGTCTTTCTTCCCCTCAGCGCGGACCCGGCCCAGTACGGGGACCGTCTCGACGGGCTGCTGCTGAGTGGCGGAACCGACATCGAGCCGGAGCGCTACGGCCAGACGCCCTGCGCCGAGCTGTACACCCGCGAGCCGGACCGCGACGCCTTCGAGATGGCCCTGCTCGACGGCGCGGCCGGCGCCAACAAACCGGTGCTCGGCATCTGCCGGGGCATCCAGGTGCTGAACGTTCACGGCGGGGGCACGCTGCATCAGCACGTCGCCCCCCACGCCCGCCACGACCGGCCCACCAACTCGATCGCCCACCGGGTCGATCTGACGGAGGGCTCGCTGGCTGCCTCGTTCTACGGCCCGTCGGTGGAGGTCAACTCGCTGCACCACCAGACCATCGACGAGGTGGCCGACGGCTACGAGGCCACCGGCTACAGCGACGACGGCGCCATCGAGGTGATCGAGTCGCGCCGCCGGCCGTGGCTGGGCGTCCAGTGGCACCCCGAGCTGATGGACTCGCGGGACCGCGACCCCGTCTTCGACTGGCTGGTGCAGGCCGCCTCAGGCTGACCCGCGCCCGCCGTCAGGAGGCGGTGCGCTCCACGTTGCCGCCGTACCCGACGGTTCCGGAAACGCCGGCCGCGGAGCCGAGCCGGTGCAGCGACGCGGTGTTGTGCGACGGTGAGGGCGTGTAGGCCACCGGCAGCCGCTTGACCCCACCGATGAAGTTTGAACGCAGGTAGTCGGGCTCGCCGTCCAGGCGGATGTCAGGCATGCGCCGGGCGATCTCGCGGAACATCAGGCGGATCTCCATGCGGGCCAGGCTGGCGCCCAAGCAGTAGTGCGGGCCGCCCCCGCCGAAGCCGACATGGTCGTTGGGGGTGCGTTCGATGTCGAAGCGCCACGGGTCCTCGAAGGCCCGCGGGTCGCGGTTGGCGGCCACATGCCACATGAGCACCTTGTCGCCCGCGGCGATCCTCACGCCGCCGATCTCGTAGTCGGCGAGGGCCTGGCGGCGGAAGTACATGACCGGGGTGGCCCAGCGCACGATCTCCTCCACCGCGGTCTCCATGTGGCGGTCGGGATCGGCCACGAACCTCCGCCATTGGTCGGGGAAGTCGAAGAAGGCCATCATCCCGCGGGTAATCGAGTTGCGAGTGGTCTCGTTGCCGGCCACGCACAGGATCAGGAAGAACATGTCGAACTCGATCTCGGAAAGGGCCTCCCCGTCGATGTCGGCCGACAACAGCGTGGTCACGATGTCATCCGACGGCGTGCCGCGGCGTTCCATCTGGAGTTGGTGGGAGTAGCCGAAGAGCTCGGCCGCGTTCTGGAGGATGTCGTCGCGGCTCTTGATGAACTCGGGGTCCTCGCCGCCGACCATGGCGTTGGTCCAGTCGAACACCTTGGTCCGGTCCTCGACGGGAATGCCCATCATCTCGGCAATGGCCTGTAGGGGCAGCTCGGCCGAGATGTCCCGCACGAAGTCGCAGCGACCTGCCTCCACCACCCGGTCCAGGATTATGTCGGTGCGGTTCTGGAGGTAGTCCTCGAGCAGGTTGATCATGCGCGGCGTGAAGCCCCGGTTGACGAGCTTGCGGTAGCGGGTGTGGCGGGGCGGGTCCATGTCGATCAGCGTCAGGTCGTTCATGATGCCCGACGCCCACTCCCGCTGATCGGGGTCGCGCATCTGGGTGCCGCTGTGGCTGGACGAGAACACGTCGGCCCGGCGGTTGACCTCCTTGAGGTGGGCCTGGCGGGTGATGGCCCAGTAACCCGAGCCCCTGTCTCCCTCGTCCACCCAGTGGATGCCCGGGTCGGTCTCACGCAGCCGCTCCAGAACCGCGTGGTGGTCCTGGCGCTGGAACATGTCGAAGTCCCAGAGGTCGGCGTCCGCAGCTGGACAGGACTGCTGACCATGGTCCACCGGACAGGCAGTCGATTCCTTGTCGACGATCGTCACCTCCACACCTCCCATCCGTAGTCGCTCCCGGATTTACCTTCCCAGGAAGATTACTTCCTAGGAAGATACCTGCGCAAGCAGCCCCGTGCAAACTCCTCGAAAAGCAACCGAGCGGGCAGGACTCAGCTGATGGGGCTGGAGGGGACGACGGCGTGCACCACGGAGGCCTCCACCACCGGCACCTCGTCGCGCTTCAGCGGGCGCATCCACTCCTTGCGGGCCAGAGCCTTCTCGATGTAGGGGGCCAGCTCGTCGGCCTTGGCCGCGTCGCGCTCGTCCCGTCCGGCTGTGAACTCGCCCAGCACGTCCGATCCGAACAGGCGCAGGCTGTCGCAGATGTCGCTGTGGCGGTTCTTACCGCCCTGCTGGAGGAATATCACGTGGTCGATGCCGGACCCTTCGGCCTCCTTGAGCCAGCGCACCGCATCGGCAGGAGTGCCGATGGTTTCGGCGTAGTCGTCCCCGGCGTCGAGCGCGGCAGCGACCGCGTCCTCGAGGGCCGAGCCCCGCTGGGCCTCGTAGCGGTCCCAGATGTCGGAGTGACCCGGGATGGTGTGATGCACCACCAGCTGGCGCAGCGCGTAGGCGAAGAAGTGGAAGCCGTCGAAGCCCCTGCGGATGGCCTCGGCTCGGTCCTCGTGCAGCGAGAAGCCGGTGACCACCGCGATGTTGGCGTTGACGCTGTGACCGAGCGGCACGCACTCGTCGCTGCGGATGATGTCGTAGTACACGTCGGCCCAGTGCCGGGCCTCGGCCGGGTCCACGAAGGCGAACGCCAGGGCGCCGAGGCCCAGGCGGGCGGCCAGCTCGATGGTGGTGCGGTTGGTGCAGGCGATCCACATGGGCGGGTGGGGCTTCTGCACCGGCTTGGGGATCACGTCGCGGCACGGCATCGAGAAGTACTCGCCCTCGAAGCCGGGGTATGGCGACATGGCCATCATGTTGGCCATCTGCTCGCCCGCCTCGAGGCTCATGGCCCGCTTCTGCTTGGCCGGGATGCCGAACCCGCCGAGCTCCAGGCGGGTGGCGCCCTCACCGATCCCGAACTCGACCCTCCCGCCCGAGATCAGGTCCAGCGTGGCCACGCACTCGGCGGTGCGGGCCGGATGGTTGTAGGCGGGGGGCGCCTGACGGATGCCGTGGCCGAGACGGATGTTGGTGGTGCGGGCCGCGCAGGCCGACAGGAACACCTCGGGCGCGGAGCAGTGCGAGTACTCCTCCAGGAAGTGGTGCTCGACCGCCCAGGCCACATCGATGCCGACCGCGTCGGCCACCTCCACCTGCTCGATCGCCTCGGCCAGCAGCCGCTCCTCGGAGTCCGCGGCCCAGGGACGGGGCATCTGCAGCTCGTAGAAGACGCCGAATCGCACGATGGCTCAACCTACCGGCGGTCCGGAGGGCGCCGGAACTCGCGGGATCCGAGCGGTCGGGCTCAGAACTCGAAGCCGGCCACGCCGAAATAGCCGCTGGCCGCGGTCTTGTCGCTGCGGTACCGGTCCCACACCGGCACCCCGGCCGGTGGCTGCGGGTCGTCGCCCAGCACCGTGACCCGGTGCAGGATGCGGGTGCCGTCGTCGGTGCCGATGTCGTCCACGATGGAGTGCAGCGTCACCCGCTCGTCCCACAGGGCCACATCGCCGGGCGACCAGCGCCAGCGGCAGCTGAACTTGACCTGTTCCTGCCAGCGGTACAGGAAGCCCAGCAGGGCCTGGCTCTCGGGCCGCGACAGCTGCGGGATGCGCCGCCCGTGCTGCTTGTTGACGTACAGGCTGCGCCGGCCGGTGCCGGGGTGGACCCGCACCACCGGGTGCTCGGCCCGCAGCGAGCCCTGCTTGCCGTCGTCGTGGATGCAGGTCAGCCCGGCCAGGAAGGCCTGAAGCGGCTCCGACAGAGAGTCGTGGACGTCGTAGCAGTTGGCCCACATGGTGTCGCCGCCCGCGGGCGGGCACTGCACCATGTGCAGCAGCGCGGCGATGGGCGGATGCTCGCTGTAGGTGACGTCGGTGTGCCAGATGTCGGCCTTGGGGGTGGCCGACGTGTCGAGCACGCACACCTCGGGTGTGTTCTCGTCGACCTTGTCGATGTAGGGGTGCACTTCCAGCTCGCCGAACAGGGCCCCTATGTCTCGCAACTGCTTCACGCTGGGGTTCAGGCCCGGCAGGAACAGCACGAGATGGGTGTCGAGGGCCTCGCGCAGCGCGGCCGCGGCGTGGGTGTCAAGACCGTCGGGATCGAGGCCCCTCACCTCGGCCCCGAGCGCTCCCGCGATGGGATTGATGTCGAGATCGACAGCGGAATGAAGACCGGCCGACCGGGCTGGGGCGAGGGTCATGACGGTCAGGGTACCGTCCGTGCTGCGCCCGAGCCGACCGGAGGACTCGCGAGCGAGCACGGGTCCCGAGGCCGAGCCGTCCGGTCGGGTTGGGACGGGGCGCTACCGTGGCAGGCGGCGGCCGACACCGGACCGCGGCGACGGGAGGACCTGAGACATGGCGGACCGGAGGCCATGACCGCAACCATCGACGAATTGCTTGAGGCCAAGGGTCACGTCGTGGCCGACGGGGCCATGGGCACCCAGCTCTTCGCGGTCGGCCTGAGCGCCGGCGATCCGCCCGAGGCTTGGAACGTGCATCACGCGGCTGAGGTCCGGGCGATCCACCGGGCCTACCTCCAGGCCGGAGCCGACCTGGTGATCACCAACAGCTTCGGGGGGACGGGCTTCCGCCTGGCCCTGCACGACCTCCAGGACAGGGTGGCCGGGTTGAACGAGGCTGCGGCCCGCAACGCCCGCATCGAGGCCGACGCCGAGTCCGAGCGGACGGGCCGGACCGTGCTGGTGGCCGGCTCGATGGGGCCGAGCGGCGAGCTGCTCGAGCCGATGGGCAACATGTCGGTGGCCGCGTGCGAGGCCGCCTTCGCGGAGCAGGCCTCCGGCCTTGCTGCCGGCGGAGCTGACGTGCTGTGGATCGAGACCATGAGCGACCTCGACGAGGTGGAGGCCGCGGTGCGGGGGGCCCGCTCGGTGTGCGATCTGCCGGTGACCGCGACCATGAGCTTCGACACGGCCGGGCGCACAATGATGGGCGTGACCGGCACAGAGCTGGCCGAACGGCTGGGTGGGCTGGACCTGGCCGCGATGGGCGCCAACTGCGGCAACAACGTCGCCGACACCGAGGCCGCGGTGGCCGCGATCGCGGCTGCGGCGCCGGGCACGCCGGTGATCTCCAAGCCCAACGCGGGCGTGCCGGTGTGGAGCGGTGACAACCTGGTCTACGACGGCACCCCCGAGGTGCTGGCCGCCCACGCCCACCGGGCGCGGACCGCGGGCGTGACCGTCATCGGCAGCTGCTGCGGCAGCACCCCGGCCCACACCGCCAGGATCGCGGCCGTGCTGCGGGGTGACGAGCCCCCGCCCGACATCGAGGCGACCCCACCGGCGACCCCGCCCACCGAGGACCGCCTGGCCCGCCGCCGCACCCGCCGCCGCAACCGATGACAGCGCGGCCGCTTACGGGTTGGCGATGATGCCTGGCGGTGCTTCCGGCGGCCTTCAGCGGCTGCGGATAAGAGCGCAGTTCAAGGCGGCTCCGACTGATCGCTCACGCAATTGCCGTGTTGGCCGGGTGAAGCACTGCGAGTAGCTTGACCGTGTGGACCCCGTGATCCTCGGGAGCGCTCGACGACACGGGATCACGGACCGAGCCATACTCCACGCCTACCGAGACCCTATGCGAAGATTCGATCTTGGAGATCTCGACATGCTCGTCGGCCCCGACGAGACCGGGGCGCTTCCTGGAGATCGCCGTGGCGAGCGCCGAAGGCCTTGATTTCGTTGTTCACGCCATGCCAGCCCGCCGCAAGTTCCTAACGTGACGAGCATGTTCCGGTCAATCCAGCAGATTCTCGACGAAGCCGACGTACTGGCTGACCGATGCGAGGCCTACGAGCCCTCGCCGGATGACGAACGACCGGTGGCAGAGTACCTGCTCAAGCGCGCGGCGTCCCAGAAGGCTCGCTGCGAACACCAGATCGCCCAAGCTGTCACTGCCGCACGGGCTGACGGTTCATCCTGGCGTGACATCCGCAGGATTCTTGGCGAATCGGAAGAATCGTCAGGTCAGCAGGATCAAGCGGCTTACGAGGACACAGCCTCCGACGCCCGCTCTGGTGCATCTGTGCAAGTGTGGGTGCTCCTCATCGAGCGCTCACTGGATACAGGAGCAGACTTGTCACTGTATTGGCAAGAACTCGATGCACGCCAGGCGGCGCGGAGACACATGGAGTCGGACTGGCCAGCGGAGGCTGGTCCGATGCCTAACGACGTGTATGCCGCGATCGAACAATTCAATTCTCATCGTGACGGATATGAGCACGTATGGCTTGAGGCATCTCCTATCAGGGCCACGGCTTATGAGGAACCGGGAAACCCGCGAATACGAGGAACCTCAGAAGTGTGACAAGATCTGGCGTAGTGACTTTGTGCGAGATGACCTTGCATCGTCATCCGAGTGGAGCGAGATCCAGGATATAGCTACAGCGTTAGTCGATCACATGAATGGACCGGAGGTCTACGAAGAGCTCCTTAAGGCGAATGTTCCAGGATCCAAGAGTCAAGAGATTCAAGACATCATCAAGAAGAAGACAGCAGACCTAGGGTTCAGAGACGAGTCAAGAGGACTGTTCGCTGGCTACCGCACGAGAGGGCTCACGCCCGACTACTACCGAGAGGTCGGATGTACGGGCGTGATCCTCGAGGTTGAACGAGGCAAGACGATCAACAACAACATGGACTTCTTGGACTTCTGGAAGTGTCACATATGTAGAGTCGCGTCGTTCCTCATACTAATCGTTCCGGTTGAGTTGCGGCATAACGAGAAGGACCCGCCAACTCGAGCATTTATGCTGCGTCGAACCGGCTCGAGTCGTACTTCATCACACAGAACTACACAAACGTGTGGGGCCTAGTTCTTCTGGGCTATTAGTAGTTGAGCCCACCAGCCGGTCGGATCATGACGGCATCATGGTCTCCCCGATGAGCATCCGGCAGACGTTGTCACGAATTGCACGGAGCACACCTTGGGCATGGCAACCGGCTACCACTCGGGCGCAGTGACAGCGGCTAAGCGAACAGCAGAGTGGACTAGATCGGAGTCGATGGGATGGCGGCGGTAGGCCTTGACTAGCGCTGCGTCGGCGGTGGCATCGGGATCCGGGGCCGGATCCTCTGGATCTGTTCTGCTGGCCCCGTTGGTCATCGTCTCAGTGGCGGAACTGGCGTTCTCCGGTTAGGAGCATGGCCAGGTTGCGCTCGTTGGCGGCCGCTATGACGGCGGCGTCGTTGACTGAGCCGCCCGGCTGGACCACCACCGCCACACCGGCGTCGGCGGCGGCACCGACGCCGTCGGGGAACGGGTAGAAGCCGTCGCTGGCGCAGGCCCCGCCTGCGGCCCGGCCTGCAGCTTTGGCCGCGGCCAGCTCGCCGGCCTCCACCCGGTTCTGCTGGCCGGCTCCTATCCCCCAGGCGGTGCGGTCGCGGGCCAGCACCACCGCGTTGGAGCTGGTGTGAGCGCACACTCGCCAGGCGAAGACCGCGTCGGCCCACTCGGGTCCGCTCGGCTCCCGGGCGGTGACCAACTGCCAGGCGGAGGGGTCGACCTCCAGCGCTCGGGGTGTCTGCACCAGGAAGTCGCCGTCTGCTCCCAGGCTGCGCAGTTCCCATCCGAACCCGTCGGAGCGACCCTGGGACGCTTGCAGCAGGCGGGTATTGGCTCGGCGGGCGGCCAGGCGCTCGATCACGCCGTCGGCGTAGCCGGGGGCGATCACTACGTCGGCCTGGGCCGCGGCGACCATGGCGTCGGCGGTGGCCTCGTCGATAATCGAGTTGACCGCGACCACTCCCCCGAAGGCGCTGCGGGGGTCGCAGTCGAATGCCCGGGAGTACGCCGTGGCCGGATCACCGGCGACCGCGGCTCCGCACGGGTTGGCGTGCTTGATGATCACCGCGGCCGGTCCGTCGCCCAGGTCGCAAGCCAGGCGCCAGGCCGCCTCGGCGTCCATCAGGTTCAGGTAACTCAGCGCGGGACCGCCGTGCTGGACGACGCCGTCGAAGAACCCCGAAGCACCCCGCGGGCGGTAGCGGGCGCCCCGCTGGTGGGGATTCTCGCCGTAGCGCAGCACCTCGGCCCTCTCCAGCTCCAGCCTTAGCGTCGCCGGAAGGCCCGGCTCGCCCGGGTCCGTGCCGGAGTCGAGCCAGTCGACGATGGCTGCGTCTTGAGTCTCGGTGTGGACGAAGGCCTTGCGGGCCAGACGGCGGCGGGTGGACACCGACAGGCTCCCGTCTGAGCGGAGTTCGACCAGGACCGGCTCGTAGTCGGCCGGGTCGACGACCACGCCGACGTGGGCGTGGTTCTTGGCTGCGGCCCGCACCATCGTCGGGCCACCGATGTCGATCGTCTCGATGCCGGGCGACGCCTCGAACGGGTAGAGGTTCACCACCACCAGGTCGATCGGGTCGATGCCCTGAGCCTCCAGGTCGGCCCGGTGGGTGGGGTCCTCGCGGTCGGCAAGGATCCCGCCGTGGATACGGGGATGGAGGGTCACCACCCGGTGCCCCAGCATCGTCGGCGAGCCCGTGTAGTCGGTGGTGTCGGTGACGGGCAGGCCGGCGGCCTCGATCACCCGGGCCGTGCCGCCGCTGGCGATCAGGTCCCATCCCAGCTCGACGAGACCCGCGGCCAACTCGACCACGCCCGTCTTGTCGTAGACGGAGATCAGCGCCCGCGGCGGTGCATCCATCTCGGCCAGTGTCTACAGGGAGGCGACGATCTCCACCATCAGGTCGCCGGCCTCGGTGGGGTTCTGGCCCACCCGGGCCCCGGCGGCGGCCAGAGCCTCCATCTTGGCCGCGGCGGTGCCCTTGCCGCCCGACACGATGGCACCGGCGTGGCCCATCTTCTTTCCCGGCGGGGCGGTGACCCCGGCGATGTAGGCGGCCACCGGCTTGGTCATGTGCTCGGCGATGAACTCGGCCGCCTCCTCCTCGGCCGATCCCCCGATCTCGCCGATCATCATCACGGCCCGTGTCTCCGGATCGGCCTCGAAGGCGGCCAGGCAGTCGATGAAGCTGGTGCCCGGCACCGGGTCGCCACCGATGCCCACGCAGGTGGTGACCCCGATGTCCTGCTGCTGGAGCTCGTACAGGGCCTGGTAGGTGAGCGTGCCCGAACGGCTGACGATCCCCACCGGGCCTCCCGGCTTGGCGATGTGCCCCGCGGTGATGCCGATGTTGCACTGGCCCGGGGTGATGATGCCCGGGCAGTTCGGGCCCAGCAGCCGCACGCCGGGATGGTCGCGCCGCAGCTTGTTGAACAGGAACGCCTCGTCGTGGGCGGGCACCCCCTCGGTGATGACGACCACCAGCTCCATCTGGGCCTCGGCGGCCTCCAGCACCGCGCCCCGCACCCCCGGCGCCGGAATGAACACGCAGCTGGCATTGGCGCCGGTAGCGGCCGCGGCCTCCGCGACGGTGGCGAAGATGGGGATGCCGTCCACGTCGGTGCCGGCCTTGCGGGGATTGGTGCCCGCCACCACCTGGGTGCCGTAGTCCCGGTTGAGCAGGCCGTAGTAGCGGCCCTGGGAGCCGGTGAGCCCCTGGTACACCACCCGGGTGCTCTCGTCCACGAAGATGCTCATGGCTGCACCCCGCCCGCGCCGGCTCCGGCCAGCTCGACTGCCCGGCGGGCGGCGTCGAGCATGGTGGGCTCCATCGTCAGGGTGTCGTTCAGGTGGGGCTCCAGCAGCTCGCGGCCCTCGGCCGCGTTGGTGCCGTCGAGGCGGATCACGATGGGAGAGTCGATGTCCACCCGCCCGGTCGCCTCGATGATGCCGTTGGCGATCTCCTCGCCCCGGGTGATGCCGCCGAAGATGTTGATCAGGATCGACCGCACCGCCGGATCGTTGTTGATCACCTCCAGCGCGTTCGACATGACCTCGGCGTTGGCTCCGCCGCCGATGTCGAGGAAGTTGGCCGGCCGGCCCCCCACCTGGTTGACCACGTCCACCGTGCTCATGGCCAGACCCGCGCCGTTGGCGATCACCCCCACCGACCCGTCCAGGCCCACATACTGCAACCCCTTGGCGTGGGCGGCCTGCTCCCGCTCGTCGCGGGTCTGGGTGGCGTCGTAGGCGGCGTAGTCGTCGTGGCGGAAGGTGCTGTTGGCGTCCAGAGTGATCTTGGAGTCGAGCAGGACGACCTCGCCGGCGGAGGTGACGATCAGCGGGTTGACCTCCACCAGGTCGGCGTCGGCGTCCACGTAGGCCCGGTACAGGGTCTCGAGGACACCGGCCACTGCGTCCGCGACGGCTTCAGGGATACGGGCGGCCCGAACCCAGTGGTGGCATGCCTGCTGCGACAGCCCGTCCACCGGATCGATGTGGATGCGGGCGATGGCCTCAGGATCCCGGGCGGCCACCGTCTCGATCTCCACGCCCCCCTCGACCGACAGCATCCCCAAGTGCTTGCGGGCCGATCGGTCCAGCGTGAAGCTGGCGTAGTACTCCTCGGCTATGTCCGACGCCTCCTCGATCCACAGGCGCCGAACGATGTGGCCCGAGATGTCGAGGCCCAGGATGTCGGAGGCGTGGCCGCGCACCGCGTCGAGGTCGGCGGCCAGCTTCACGCCCCCGGCCTTGCCCCGACCGCCGGTGTGGACCTGGGCCTTGACCACCACCGGCAACCCGAGCCTGCTGGCCGCCGCGACGGCCTCCTCGGGCGACAACGCCACCTCACCCGAGGGCACAGGGAGCCCGTAACGGGCGAACAACTCCTTGCCCTGGTGTTCGAACAAATCCACGGGAGGCGATACTAGGCCGCGATGCCTGTTTCCAGCGGACCCCGGCCTAGCTTGCGGGCTGCGGTGATGGTCGGCCTGGCCGGCGTGGTGGTGGCGCTGGGCCTAGTGGGGGCGGTGCTGCTGCTGACCCGCACCGGAACCGATGTCGAGATCCGCCTCGGCGACCGCGACTTCCGGGACATGGAGATCGGACGGATCAGCGCCGAGATAGACGACCGGGGCCCGATCCTGTTCGGCGACGTGGCCGACGGCAGCCTCGACATCATCCTGCAGCACATCGGGGAAGACTCGGAGACGGGATGGTTCGCCTTCGAGGCCCGGCGCACGGGCCAGAGCCGCGACTGCTTCTTCCGGTGGCGGCCCGACAAGGCCGACTTCGCCAACACCTGCGACCCCGACGACATCGTCGACGCGGCCGGAACCGGCTTGCGCCAGTTCGAGGTGGCTGTGGTGAACGGCGACGTCCGGGTAGACATCAACCCATCCTGACTAGCCACACGGGAGGACCGCATGGCCGACGCGAACCCCACCGACCGCATCTTCCTGCGAGACGCCCAGTGCCGGGCCTTCGACGCCACCGTCGTGGCGGTTGACGACGACGGGCGGGTAGCCCTGGACGCCACCGCCTTCTACGCCACCAGCGGGGGCCAGCCCCACGACACCGGCACGCTGCGCTGGGACGGCGGCTCGGCGGCGGTGACCGACGTGCGGGGCCACGACGTGGTGTGGCACACCATCGACGGCGACGCCCCCGCCGCCGGCACGGCCGTGCACGGCGAGCTCGACTGGGAGCGCCGCCACGCGCTCATGCGCACCCACACCGCGCTGCACATCCTGTGCGGGGTGATCTACAACACCTGGGGCGTGTCGGTGACCGGCGGCAACATGGCGCCGCTGTCGGCCCGCATGGACTTCGAGTTCGACCCGCTGCCGGAGGGGTTCGCGGCCCAGGTCACCGAACTGGTCAACGCCGAGATAGCCGCCGACCGCCCCATCGAGATCTCGTTCCTGCCCCGGGCCGAGGCCCTCGCCGACGACGACTTGATCCGCACCAAGGTCAACCTGATCCCCGAGTCGGTGACCGAGATCCGGGTGGTCGACATCGTCGGGCTCGACAAGCAGGCCGACGGGGGCACCCATCTGCGGTCCACCGGCGAGGTGGGCCGCTTCGAGGTGGTCAAGACCGAGTCGAAGGGCAAGGCCAACAAGCGCCTCCGCATAGCCGTCCACGACACCTAGAGGGCCAGGCTCAGATCTTCTGGAGGGGGGCCCAGGAGAGGAGCAGCTGCTTATCGCCGACGCTTGCGAAGCGGACCGAGGCCTGGGCGTCGTCGCCTTCGCCCCGTATGTCGATGATCACGCCCTCGCCCCACTGGGAATGACGGACATCGTCGCCCACCTTGAGGCCGAGACGGTCGGCGCCCGAGGGCGACGGACGGGCCTGCCGGCCCGCGTCGAGGGCCCGGTCGACGATCTCGTCGCGGTTGATCGAGGCCCGGTCGAGGCTGCGCTCTCGCCGGCTGCGGCGGTAGTAGCGGCTGCGGGCCATCCGGGAGCCGTCCACCGTATGCACCAGGTCCTCGGGGATCTCCTTGAGGAAGCGGCTGGGCGGGTTGTACTGGCGGCTGCCGTACAGCAGCCGGCTCCAGGCATGGGTCACGGTGAGCTGGCGCATGGCCCGAGTGATCCCCACGTAGGCGAGGCGGCGCTCCTCCTCCAACTCGTGGGGCTCGGTCAACGCCCGGATGTGAGGGAAGACGCCATCCTCCAGCCCGACGATGTACACGTCGGGATACTCGAGGCCCTTGGCCGAGTGCAGCGTCATAAGGGTGACCGCTGACTCGTCGGATCCCGGGTCGGCTAGGTCGTCGGTGTCGGCCACCAGGGCCACTGCCTCCAGGAAGTCGTCCATGGCGTCGTGCTCGCCGGCCACGCCCACCAGCTCGGCCAGGTTCTCGAGACGGCCGTCGGCCTCGACCGACTTCTCCGAGCGCAGCTCGTCGAGGTAGCCGGAGCGCTCCAGCAACTCCTGGAGCACCGCGGCCGGCGACGCCTGCAAGGAGGCGATGTCGTCGATCAGCGCGCAGAACTGACCGGCCCCGGTCGCGGACCGCCCGGTGACACCGGCCTCGGCACAGTGGCGGAGGGCCTCGTGGAAGGTGAGGCCGTTCTCCGCGGCGTAGGCGTCCATCTTGGCCACCGACGTGGCGCCGACGCCCCGCTTGGGCACCCCGAGAGCCCGCTTCACGCTCACCTCGTCACCGGGGTTGGTGACCGCCTTGAGGTAGGCCATGGCGTCGCGCACCTCCCGGCGGTCGTAGAAGCGGGTGCCGCCCACCAGCCGGTAGGGAACCTCGGCCTTGATCAGCTGCTCCTCCACCGCTCTCGACTGGGCGTTGGTGCGGTAGAAGACCGCCATCTCGTCCAGGCCCATGTGCTCGTCCTGGCGCCGCCGCACGATTTCGCTGACCACGTAGCGGGCCTCGTCGGTCTCGTCGTCGGCGTGGTAACGGACAATGGAGGGTCCCGACCCGCGATCGGTCCAGAGGTCCTTGGGCTTGCGGCCGGTGTTGTTGACGATCACCGAGTTGGCCGCGTCGAGGATGTTCTGGGTGCTGCGGTAGTTCTGCTCCAGCACCACGATGCGGACGTCGTCGAAGGCCCGCTCGAACTCGAGGATGTTGCGGATGTCGGCACCGCGGAAGGCGTAGATCGACTGGTCGGCGTCGCCCACCGCGGTCACCTGGCGGCTCTGAGCGCCCAGGCTGATCACCAGCTCGTTCTGCACCGGGTTGGTGTCCTGGTACTCGTCCACCAGCACATGCGAGAACCGCTGCCGCCACCGCTCGAGCACCTCCGGGTTATTCCGGAACAGCTCGACGGTGCGCAGCAGCAGGTCATCGAAGTCCATGGCCCCGGCCGAGGCCAGCCGGCGCTGATAGGTGGAGAAGACCTCGGCGATGCGGCGCTCGTAGATGTTGGAGGCCCGCTCGGCGTACTCGTCGGCACCGATGTTGTCGTTCTTGGCAGCGGAGATGACGGCATGAACCGACCGGGGCGGGAACCTCTTGTGGTCGAGGTTCAGGTCGCGCAGCACGTACCCGCAGAGCCGCACCGCGTCGCCCTGGTCGTAGATGGTGAACCGGGTCGGGTAGTCGATGTAGGCCGCGTCGCGGCGCAGGATGCGGACGCAGGCGGCGTGGAACGTCGACACCCACATGCTCTCGGCCACCGGACCCACCAGCCAGCCGACCCGGTGGCGCATCTCGCCCGCGGCCTTGTTGGTGAAGGTGATGGCCAGGATCTCGAACGGCGAGAGGCCGTGGTCCTCGATCAGATGGGCGATGCGGTGGGTGAGCACCCGGGTCTTGCCGGACCCGGCCCCGGCCACCACCAGAAGCGGTCCGCCCGTATAGGTGACCGCCTCGTACTGGGCCGGATTGAGGCCCTCAAGAATCGCCGACTCCGCCATCGCGGCCACCCTACTGCCACCCCATGACGCCGCCGAAGGACCACGCGGCCGCTATTCGACACGCTGGAATACGGCGGTCAGAATCACCGCCCTTATTCCACTAGAAGGCGGATTGCTGGAATAAGGGAGCCGGAATGACGCCGGTGATGCGTACCGGTAGTGTGCGGCGGATGTTCGCCAGCGCCGGGTTGCAGCCGTCGTGAGCAGGCCGTTCCGGTTCGGGTTCAGCCTCGACGGGCTCGACGATCCCGACGAGATGGCGCGACGGGTCCGCTGGGCCGAGGACGCCGGGTACTCGTCGGTGGTGATGACCGACCACTTCGACGAACGACACGGTCCGCTGGTAGCTCTCACCGCGGCGGCGCTGGCCACCGAGTCATTGCGGGTGGGCACCCTGGTGCTGGCCAACGACTACCGCCACCCGGCCGTGCTGGCCAAGGAACTGGCCTCCCTCGACGTGATCTCGGACGGGCGGCTGGAGGTCGGCATCGGCGCGGGATGGATGACCTCGGACTACGAGCAGGCCGGCATCGGATACGACCGGCCCGGGGTCCGCATCGACCGTCTCGACGAGGCGATCTCAGTGCTGGAGGGTTGCTTCAGCGATGGCCCGTTCGACTTCGACGGCGACCACTACCGGATATCGGGGCTCGAGTCGTGGCCGAAGCCCGTCCAGCAACCCCGTCCCCCGCTGCTGCTGGCTGGTGGCGGCCACCGGATGCTGGCCCTGGCCGGGCGCCGGGCCGACATCGTGGGCATCAACCCCAGCCTGCACTCGGGGACCATCGATGAGCACGCCGGTCCGACCGCCACCGCGGAGGCCACCGACGCCAAGCTGGCCGTGGTGCGCGAAGCCGCCGGGGACCGCTTCGACAGCATCGAACTCCAGACCCGCATCCACCTGGCCGTGATCACCGACGACGCCCACGCCCTCGCCGCGGCCGCAGCCCCGGCCTTCGGCATCACCGCCGAACAGGCGCTGAACTCACCCCACGCCCTGGTTGGAACCGTGGACGAGTGCGTGGACAGGATCGAGGGCTGGCGGGAGCGGTGGGGCGTCTCCTACATCTCCCTCATGGGAAGCTCCGCAGAGGAGATGGCCCCAGTGGTCGAGCGCCTGGCTGGCCGCTAGCCGGAGCCCAGCACCGCCTGGGGCGGCGGCGCCGTCACTCCCATTCGATGGTGGCGGGGGGCTTGGAGGTGATGTCGTAGACCACCCGGTTCACGCCGGGGACCTCGGCTATCACCCGGCTGCTCATGGCCTCCAGCACATCGTGAGGCAGCCGGGCCCAGTCGGCGGTCATGGCGTCGGCGCTGGTCACGGCCCGTATCACCACCGGCCGCCCGTAGGTGCGCTCGTCGCCCATCACCCCCACCGTGCGGATGTCGGGCAGGACCGCGAACGACTGCCAGATCTCGCGCTCCAGACCGGCGTTGCGCAACTCCTCGCGAACGATGGCGTCGGCCCGGCGCAACGTGGCAGCCGCCGAGGGGGTGACCTCTCCGATGATGCGCACGGCCAGTCCGGGGCCCGGGAACGGCTGGCGGTGCACGATCTCGTCGGGCAGGCCCAGCTCGGCACCCACGGCCCGCACCTCGTCCTTGAACAGCAGCCGCAGCGGCTCGACCAACTCGAAGTCAAGGTCGTCGGGCAGGCCGCCCACGTTGTGATGGCTCTTGATGGTTGAGGAGTGGGTGGTGGCCCCTGACTCGATCACGTCGGGGTAGAGCGTTCCCTGCACCAGGAAGCTCGCGTCGGGAACCTGGTGGCGGGCCCGTTCGAAGGCCCTGATGAACTGCTCGCCCACGATCTTTCGCTTGGTCTCGGGCTCGGTGACCCCTGCCAGGGCGCCGAAGAACTCCTCGGCGGCGTCGACCCGCACCAGGTCGATGCCGAAGTGACGGCCGAAGGTCTCCTCGACCTGATCGGCCTCGCCCAGACGCAGCAGGCCGGTGTCCACCAGCACGCAGGCGAGCTGGTCGCCGATGGCCCGGTGCACCAGGGCTGCGGCTACCGCGGAGTCCACGCCCCCCGACAGCCCGCAGATGGCGCGGCCCTCGCCTACCTGGTCGCGGACTGCTGCCACCGAGGCGTCGATGATCGAGTCCATCGACCAGCTCGGCCCGGCGCCGCAGCCCCGCCGCAGGAACCGCTCGATCACCTGCAGCCCGTGGGGCGTGTGCTGCACCTCGGGATGGAACTGCACGCCGTAAAGGCCACGGCCCCGGTCCTCGAAGGCGGCCACCGGCGACGTCGCCGTGGAGGCGGTGACGGCCGCGCCGGGCGGCGGATCGACGATGGCGTCGAAATGGCTCATCCACACCGGCTGGGACGCCGGGAGGTCCGACAGCAGCGTCCCGCCGCCGTGGGCCACAGTCATCTCGGCCCGGCCGTACTCGCCCCGCTCGTTGCGGCCGACCGAGCCGCCGAGCTGCTCGGCGATGAGCTGGGCGCCGTAGCAGATGCCCAGAACTGGGACACCGAGACCGTAGATGTCGGGGTCGAGGCTGGGCGCCCCGTCAACATGCACGGAAGCGGGGCCGCCGCTGAGGATCACACCGGCCGGCCGGCGAGCGGCCACCTCGCTCGCCGTGATCGAGGAAGGCACGATCTCGCTGTACACCTCGCACTCACGCACCCGCCGGGCTATCAGCTGCGCGTACTGGGCGCCGAAGTCGACCACCAGCACGGTGCCGAACCCGCCGGCGGCGCCCGCCGCGGTGCCGGCGGTCACGGCGAGACGATGGCTACCGCGGCCCGCTGGAAGTCCTTCACGTCGGTGTAGCCGCACTTGGCCAGCGACGTGCGCAGCCCGCCCATCATGTTGGTGGTGCCCCCTGGACCGAGGGCCGGGCCGTGGAGGATCTCCGCCAGCGTGCCGTGCGGCTCGACATCGGTGATCCGGCCTCTCGGCAGCGTCGGGTGTCCGGCCGACAGATCCCAATGCCGGCCCGGGCAGGGCGAGTCCGATGCCGAGGCCAGCGGCAGGCCCAGCATGACGGCGTCGGCGCCGCACACGATGGCCTTGGCGATGTCTCCCGCAGTGCGCATGGTCCCGTCGGCGATCACATGGCAGTACACGCCCGTCTCGTCAAGGTGGCGCATACGGGCGGCACGGGCATCGGCGATGGCGGTGGCCTGGGGCGCGTCCAGTCCCAGCACCTGGCGACTGGTGCCGACATGGCCCGAACCGGCCCCTACGAGCACGCCGGCGGCTCCGGTGCGCATCAGGTGCAGGGCAGCCTGGTAGCTCACACAGCCGCCGACGATCACCGGTGTCTGCATCCGGCGGATGAACGTCTTGAGGTTGAGCGGGTCCACCGACGACGACACATGCTCGGCCGACACGATGGTGCCCGAGATGACCAGCAGGTCGATCTCCGCACCGATGGCGTGAGGGGCCAGTTCGACCGCCCGCTGGGGCCGGACCCGGCCCGCGGTGCGGACGCCCGTCTCAGCGATCTCAGCGATGCGGGCCGCCACCAGCTCGGGCTGGATCGGGCGGGAGTAGAGCTCACGCAGACGGCCGGCCGCGGTGTCCACCGGCATGGCGCCGAGTTCGGCCAGCTCGGAGATGGGGTCTTCGCAGCGGGTCCAGACGCCTTCGAGATCCAGTACCCCGACTCCGCCGAGCTCGCCCATCTGCACCGCGGTGGCCGGGCTGGTGACGCTGTCGCTGGAGGCCGCCAGCACGGGGATGTCGAAGCGGTAGGCGTCGATCTGCCAGGAGATGTCCACGTCCTCGGGGTCCCGGGTGCGCCGGCTGGGGATGATGGCGATCTCATCCAGCCGGTAGGCGCGGCGACCGGACTTGCCCAACCCGATCTCTGTCTCAGCCATAGCAGCGCCTCGAGAGGCCGAGCAAATGGGCGGGCGGGTTCACCCCGTACGAGCGAGGCCGTGGCCCGAGCGGCCCGTGAGCGCAGCGAACAAGAGCGGGAGATACACCTTTTTGACGCGTAGCCCTGTCACCTGCCCGCGTGGCCCCTGAGTGCCGGAAACCAGGCACCGGGTGAGCCTATCCGGCAGTCCCGCCCATGATCGTGATCGTCAGCAGCCGGCGCAGCACGGACGCGGTGGCCCCCCACACGGTTTCGCCCGGCAGCTCGAAGAAGGTCATGGTGCGCTCGCCTCCGAAGGCCTCGCCCAGCGACCAGACCTCCTCCCGCCAGGTGTCGGGGCCGGTCAGCTCCGACAGCGGGACGTGGAGCACCCGTTCGACTTCGCCCGGGTCGGGCACCAGTTCGGGACGCCTCCCGGTTGTGGCCACGAACGGGCACACCAGCGACCGCGACCCGACGGTGACGAAGGTGTCGAGCCGCCCGACCCGCCGCACGGTGCCGGGATCCAGGCTGATCTCCTCGGCCGCCTCCCTCAGCGCGGTCGCCCAGAGGTCGGCATCGCCGGGCTCACGCCGGCCGCCCGGGAACGACACCTCGCCCGCGTGGTGACGCAGGTGCGAGGCCCGCCGGGTGAGCACCACCCAGGGCTCATCGCCGTGCTCATAGAGCAGAACCAGCACCCCTGACGGGGCCGATCCCGGCGTAACCGACGCCGGCGACGCAATGTGGCCGGGCGCCGCGGCCTCAACCGCGTGACACACCTGCTCCAGACTCGGACAGCGTTGCCGCTCCGGCAGGACCGACCACGGTGCCGGTCCACCCAGCCTGACACCCGCCGGGCGGGGAAGGTGCTGGGACCCGCCCCGTCCTGCGGGGATCGGCGGCGGATCGAACACCGCGGCCGCCGACGAGGTCGAGTCGGTCAGGATCCTTCTCCGCCACCCGCCGCGGCTTCGGCAAGGTCACTTAGGAGTTCCCGAAGACCTCCGGTCTTGAGGTCGCTCATCACCCGACCCGGCGGGGTCTCGCCTCGCTCCCACTCCTCCCAGTGGTCCAGCAGTTTGCGCGGGTCCGGCGCCGGGCGATCCATCCCGGTGAGGCTACCGAGGCCGCCGGGTACCGCCCCGCGCGGGGGCGACGGCACATGCGGCTGACGGCTTAGCGGCGTGCCACCGTGAGGGTGTAGGAGCCGGAGCCGTAGCCGCCCACCTCCACATAGAGCGGACCCGAGACTTCCGCCGGCCAGAACAGGCGAGGCGCCAGCGAGCCTCCCGAGTCGTCGTTGTGATCCAGCCACGCTCCGTCGGCGTCGTACAGCGCGACCGTCGGATCCTCCAGCGTCCCCGGCGCCACGCTCAACTCATAGAGCTCACCCTCGACAGCATCGAACACGAAGTAGTCAACATCGCCGTCGTATTCCAGCGAACCCCCGACCGCTTCGCCCACCTCCGCCGGGGTGGCTCCCGCCGACGAGTTGGCATGATCGTCATCGACGTCGGAGACCTCGACCGTCAGGGTGTAGGACCCGGCGCCGTAGCCGCCCACCTCCGCATACAGCGGACCCGAGCTGTCCGCGGACCAGTACAGCAGAGATGCCAGCGAGTCTCCCGAGTCGTCGTTGTAATCCAGCCACGCTCCGTCGGCGTCGTACAGCGTGACCGTCGGATCCTCCAACGTCCCCGGCTCCACACCTATCTCATAGAACTCGCCCCCAACGGCATCGAACACAAAGAGGTCGGTGTCGTCGGCGGAGTCCAGGGCGTCCCCAATCGGCTCGCCCACTGCCGCAGGCA
The DNA here is from genome assembly GCA_022819505.1 of Acidimicrobiia bacterium. Taxonomy (GTDB): domain Bacteria; phylum Actinomycetota; class Acidimicrobiia; order Acidimicrobiales; family Aldehydirespiratoraceae; genus Aldehydirespirator. The sequence goes on from JAJEHD010000019.1 coordinate 502,710, forward strand.
TCGCCTCCTCGGGTGAGAACTCCCCCGGTGGCAGAGCCATCTCGCCCTCGGCCAGACCCGGCACGCAGTCGATAAGGCCGAAGGAGAGTGCGAAGATCGCTTCGAAAGCCGCCTCCCCATCGTCGTCCGAGCCGGTGAGACCGTCCGAGTCCAATCCAACCAACAGCTCCCGCGCGCACGCCTTCTCATCCTCGCTCAGATCGTCGAACCCCATGTCGAAGTCGGCGAGAACCGACGAGATGAACGCATCCGGGATGCAGTTCACCAGGGCGCCCAGGAGCACCAGCACGCTCGTATCGTCGTCGGATATCTCGCTCGCCGAGACCAGGGCGGCCAAGTCGATGCCTGCCAACCGATCTCGAAGGCAGGCCCTCTCATCGTCGCTCACATCCACCCCGAGCTCCGGCTCCATCGCCGCGATCATGGAGGTGACGAACACGTCGGTGGCCGTCTCAGACGCGAGGCATTCGAACATCGCGGCGTCCTCGGCCATCGGGAAGTCGTCGGAGAAGAGACGCCGGCTCATGGCCGACTCCCGCCCCGCCTCGTCCAGACCCGCCTCATCCAGCACCTCGCGGATGCAGGACTGCTCGGACACGTCCAGACGGTCCAGGATCTCCGACCAGCTGGGCCCGTCAGGGGACTCGATGGCCACCTGGGCGCCGTTCGACCCCTCCGACCCGGGACTCGCCTCAGCCACCACAGCAGTGCTGGCCGGTGGCACTTCGGCGGGTTCGGGCGCTGCCGCCGAAATGGTCGTTGTAGCCTCCGCGTCCGGCACCGCCGAGGTGGTCGTCGTGGCCTCCGCGACAGGTCCGGCGATCGGGTCGTCAGTGCCGCAGGCCGAAACCGCTAGAGCAAGGACCAGAGCCGTTCCGGCCACCCGCCTTCGAACGAGACGGCTAGAGCGATGGCAAGATGTGGACATTCGGGTCTTCTCCCTCGGATTCTGCAAGGACTGTCGTGACGGAAGCCGCGGAACTCTTCCGAATGCTCCACTTGTGTGCGCCCCCTGTCAATACTTGACGCCGTGACTCCTGTCACAGCCGCCGGGGTGGAACGCGGAGGAGCCCGAGCTCATCGCTCGGGCTCCTTGGGGGGTTCGCTGGGGCGAACGGCTACATCATGCCGCCCATGCCTCCCATGCCGTCCATGCCTCCGCCGGGGGGACCGGGCGGGGGCTTCTCTTCGGGCTTGTCGGCCACGAGCACCTCGGTGGTGAGCATCAGGCCGGCGATCGACGCCGCGTTCTGAAGCGCGGCCCGGGTCACCTTGACCGGGTCGATCACGCCGGCACCGATGAGGTCAACGATCTCGCCCGCGACCGCGTCGAAGCCCTCCGAGCCGGAGGCGGACTCGACCTCGCGCACCACGATGGCGCCCTCGTGGCCGGCGTTCTCGGCGATCAGCCGGGTGGGCGCGGAAAGGGCCTCGCCGATGATGCGGGCCCCGGTGGCCTCATCGCCACTGAGACCGGCCGCGACGTCGGCGACCGCAGCGCGGCTTCGCAGCAGCGCGGTGCCGCCGCCGGCGACGATGCCCTCGTCGATGGCGGCCCGGGTCGCCGAGATGGCGTCCTCGATGCGGTGCTTGGTCTCCTTGAGCTCCACCTCGGTGGCCGCACCGACCTGCACCACGGCGACGCCGCCGGCCAGCTTGGCCAGGCGCTCCTGGAGCTTCTCACGGTCCCAGTCCGAGTCGGTGTTCTCGATCTCGGCCTTGATCTGGCTGACGCGGCCCTCGACGTCGGAGGCGTCGCCGGCACCCTCCACGATGGTGGTGTCGTCCTTGGTGATCACGACCTTGCGGGCCGACCCCATCAGCGACAGGTCGACCGAGTCGAGCTTGAGGCCGACCTCCTCGGCCACCACCTGGCCACCGGTGAGGATGGCCATGTCCTGGAGCATCGCCTTGCGGCGCTCGCCGAAGCCGGGGGCCTTCACCGCGGTGGAGTTGAAGGTGCCGCGGATCTTGTTGACCACCAGCGTGGCCAGGGCCTCGCCCTCGACGTCCTCGGCGATGATCAGCAGGGGCTTGCCCGTCTGCATGACCTTCTCGAGCACCGGCAGCAGGTCCGAGACCGCGCTGATCTTGCCCTGGTTGAGCAGCACGTACGGCTCCTCGAGCACGGCTTCCTGGCGCTCGGGGTCGGTGACGAAGTACGGCGACAGGTAGCCCTTGTCGAACTGCATCCCCTCGACGAAGTCCAGGTCCATGCCGAACGTGTTGCTCTCCTCGACGGTGATCACGCCGTCCTTGCCGACCTTGTCGAAAGCCTCGGCCAGCGTCTCGCCCACCGCGGCGTCGGCCGCGGAGATCGACGCAACCGACTGCACCTTCTCCTTGTCGGTGGACACCGGAACGGCCTGCTCGGCCAGCGCATCCACGGCGGCTGCCACGGCGGCCTCGATGCCCCGCTTGAGGGCCATCGGGTTGGCGCCGGCGGCCACGTTGCGCAGCCCCTCACGCACCAGGGCCTGAGCCAGCACCGTCGCGGTGGTGGTCCCGTCGCCGGCGATGTCGTTGGTCTTGGTGGCCACCTCCTTCACGAGCTGGGCGCCCATGTTCTCGAACTTGTCGTCGAGCTCCACCTCTCGGGCGATGGACACGCCGTCGTTGGTGATGGTCGGGGCGCCGAACTTCTTGTCGAGCACGACGTTGCGGCCCTTGGGGCCGAGGGTGACCTTCACCGCGTCGGCGAGCTTGTTGACGCCCGTCTCGAGGCCCCGGCGGGCCTCTTCATCGAATTTGAGGATCTTGGGCATCGGCTACCTCAGACGACCTTGGCGAGCACGTCGCGGGCGTTGAGGATCAGCAGGTCCTCACCGTCAACGGTGATCTCGGTGCCGCCGTACTTCGAGTAGACGACGGTGTCGCCCACGCCGACGTCCATGGGGATGAGCTCACCGCTGTCGTCGGACCGGCGACCGGGGCCTACCGCCAGTACGTCGCCCTGCTGGGGCTTCTCCTTGGCGGTGTCGGGGATGACGAGACCACTGGCCGTGGTCTCCTCGGCGTCGCCGGGCCGCACAACGATGCGATCCTCGAGTGGCTGCAGGTTCATGTGTCCTCCCGGACTCGGTTTTCTTGGTGTTCTTGGACTCAACACGGGCGTTAGCACTCTCCCGTGACGAGTGCCAACGATAGGGCGCGTCGGGGTGCGCGACAACGCGCGAACTTGGCGTTTCTAGCCTTCTGGCAGGCCTAGTGATGGGTCGGCGCCGACGGTCAGCGGTGAGGGCCCGTCGGCCTTCAGACGCCACCACGCGGCCGCGGCCACCATGGCCGCGTTGTCGGTGCACATGGCCCGGCTCGGCAGGTAGGCGGCCAGCCCGTCAGCTGTGCACGCGTCGAGCGTCATCTCCCGCAGGCGGCTGTTGGCGGCCACTCCGCCGGCCAGGCACAGGCCCAGCGCCCCATGCTCGGCGGCAGCCCGGCGGGCCTTGGCCACCAGCACATCGGCCACCGCCTCCTGGAACGACGCGGCCACGTCGGCAGCCGGGGCGTCCGGCTGGCGACGCAGGTAGTTGATGACCGCGGTCTTGAGGCCGCTGAAAGAGAAGTTCCAGCCGTCGTGCAGCATCGCCCTGGGAAAGGCGACCGCCTCGCGGTCTCCCTGCCCGCTCAGCTGGTCGATGGCAGGGCCGCCCGGGTATCCGAGGCCCATGTAGCGGGCCACCTTGTCGAACGCCTCCCCGGCGGCGTCGTCGACGGTGGCGCCCAGGATCCGGTAGCGCAGCCGCTCCTCCATCAGCACGAGCATGGTGTGGCCTCCCGAGACCAGCACCACGACTACCGGCAGCTCCAGGCTCGGCTCGTCCAGGAAGGCCGCGTGGAGGTGGGCCTCGAGATGGTTGACGGCGACGAACGGCACATCCCAAACCAGGGCCAGTGCCTTGGCCGCCGACACGCCGACCAGCAGCGCACCCACCAGGCCCGGTCCCGCGGTGGCCCCCACCGCGGCGATATCGGAGTCGTCGACCGCCGACTCCACCAGCGCCTGTGACACCACCGGGACCATGCGCTCGACATGGGCCCGGCCCGCCACCTCGGGAACGACCCCGCCGTAGCGGGCGTGCAGGTCGATCTGGCTGGACACCACCGACGACAGCACCTGCCTGCCCCCGGCGACCACCGCTGCGGCCGTCTCATCGCAAGAGGTCTCGATACCCAGGATCGGATCGCCGGCAGCCGTCATGATGAACTCGCAGTCTGGTGGGGCTGGGCATCCGGGCGACGCAGGTACAGGGGCTGGATCTCGTCGGGCCGCACGAACTCCTCGCGCAACGCGAGGGCGTGGGCGAGCAGCACCAGGGACTCGGCCGAAGGATGGGCGAAGCCGGGATCGGCCAGCTCCACGCCTCGCAGTCCCTCGAACATCGACGCATAGCGCTCCGCGCCATCACCCACCACGAGTGTCTCGTCGCCGGTGGCCAGAATCTGTGACACGACATGGTCGGGGGGACCGACCTCGGGCCCGTCGAGGCGCTGCACCCCTCCGGGCAGGCATCCGTAGCGGGCATGGAACACCTCACTGCGGCGAGCGTCGATCACCACCGCGATGGTACGGCCGGTGTGACGCAGCGGGTAGGCGACCAGGTCGAGGCTGCTGACCGCGACCATGGGCACCCTCAGGGCGTGTGCCATGGTGACCGCGGTGGTGACGCCCACCCGCAGACCGGTATAGAGCCCTGGACCCACATCGACCGCGACCGCTCCCAGGTCCTGCAGGGCCACGCCGGCGTGGCTGCACGCAGCCTGGATCTGGGGGGCGAGCAACTCGGCGTGGTGGCGGTCGCGGGTGGTCTGAACCGAGGACCGCACGCCCTCGTGGCCGCCGATGGCGCAGCCGACGCGACCCGTGGCCGACTCGATGCCGAGGATCAGCACGGCACGGCCCACCCTTCGAGCGCCGCCCTCAGCCGGTCGGCGCGGCGGTTCCAGGTCTCACCCCGGCCTCTCAGCTCGAAGCTGCGGTCGTCGTCGCCGTCACCGAAGCGGATCGTCACCGAAAGGTGCTCGGACGGAAGCGCCGACGCGATGGTGTCGCCCCATTCCACCAAGGTCACGCCGTCGTCGAGGAGTTCGGGCAGGGCCAGGTCGCTCACCTCGTCGGGGCCGTCGAAGCGGTACACGTCGAGGTGGTTGACCACTAGACGTCCCTCATAACGGTTGGCCAGGGTGAAGGTGGGGCTCGTGACGGGGGCGGTCACTCCCAACGAGGCTGCGAACCCCTGCACGAAGGCGGTCTTGCCCGCGCCCAGGTCGCCGACCAGCACCACGACATCGCCTGCATCGACAAGGGCGGCCACCGCGCCACCCAGCGCCCGCGTCTCGCCGACCCCGGCCGTTCTACACCCGAGCATCCACACCTCGCGCGGGCCGGTATAAGCCTGCCGATCTCACCCCTCGATCGTACCGACGGCGCAGAGGCCGAGCGCATAGGGCCAATCGCCTGCGTTCGCGACGTGTTGAGCGAGGCCCGAGGGCCCGAGCGGCCCGTGAGCGAAGCGAACAAGAGCGGGATGGTGGCCCGAGCGGCCCGTGAGCGGAGCGAACAAGAGCGGGAGTGCGCTGCTGCTACGCGACACGCCACTACTCGTTCGCGCTCGCGCAACGTACAGCCTTGGCCACGGCGGCCACCGCCAGCAGCCGGACGTCGTCCGTGGCGGCCGCCACGTCGCCGGTGGCGGCGGCCACCACCGCGTCGCCGTCGCTGCGGGTGTGGGCCGGCACCAGTTCGCGGGCCAGGCCGTCGTGGCCTCCCTGGGCCACCCAGAAGCAGCCGGTCTTGGACAGCGCGGCGTTGGTGATGACCGCGCACAGCGTCGTGTTGGTGAACGGGCTGGACCGGTCCTTCCACTGCTGGAACGACCCGTCGGCCACTTGCTCGAACGTCCGGTGCGCTTCCGGCGGCGGGCTGCCGGCCGCGTTGAGCGCCACGACAGCGCTGACCGCCAGCTCGTCCCGCTGCACGGTGGCGATGCCCAGTCCCCCGGGCTCGGCGTTCTCGGCGCCGAGCCACTTGGACACGGTAGCGCCCGCGCCGGCCCCCACCGGCCCGGTGTCCACCGATGCCGCCCGGTTGGTGGCCGCGTGGCGGCCGGCGGCGGCATCGGGACGCACGGCCGGATCCCCCACGCCCAGGTCGTAGAGGGCCATGGCCACCACGATCGGCACCGGCCCGTGGGCCGTGGCGAACCCCCGGCCCTCGACCTCCAGGACCTCCATCACCCCGTCGGCAGCAGCCAGGCCGAAGGCGGATCCACCGGCCAGCACGACGGCGTCGATGCACTCGACCAGCCGTTCGGGTGCGAGGAGGGCGAAGTCGCGGGTGGCCGGGGCACCGCCGCGCACCTCGCCGGAGGCGACCGTGCCGACCGGCAGCACGATCACCGTGCAGCCGGTGCGCGCCACCGGATCAGTCCAGTGACCGACCTCGACACCGGGGATCAGCAGGTCGACCGGCACCGGCGAACCCTAGATCACCACCCGGGGAACCCGGGCCGAGACGGAGGTCAGCACCTCGTAGGCGATGGTGTCGAGCCGTTGGGCGATCTCGGTGGCGGTGATCTCCGCCGCCCCCTGACAACCGATGAGCACGGCCTCGTCGCCCGCCGCAACCTCATCCGCGATGGCCGGGGCGAGGGCGACCATGAGTTGGTCCATGGAGACCGTGCCCACGATCGGGCACCGCCGGCCCCGTACCAGCACCTCCACGCCCGCGGTGCCGCTGTCGCGGCGGATCCCGTCGGCGTAGCCGATGGCGACGGTAGCCACCCTGGTGGGCTCGGCGGCCCACCACTGCCGGCCGTACGACACGCTCTCGCCGGGCGCGACCGTCCGCACTGCGGTGACCCGCGACACCAGTTCCAGCGCCGGTTCAAGCACGACTGCGCCCTCAAGTTCCGGCGACGGCGGGACGCCGTAGATAGCGATGCCGGCCCGGACCAGATCGCGGCGGGCGTCGGGATGGGCCAGCAGGCCCGCTGAGTTGGCGGCATGGACCACACCGGTGGGCAGACCGAAACCCCGCAGCGCATCCAGAGCCAGGTCGAACCGTCGCAGCTGCTCGGCGGTGAAGGGATCGTCGGGGGCGTCGGCCACGGCCAGATGGGTCCACACGCCCTCTAGGCGCAGCGCCGGCCCGGCCTCCCGCAAGGCCTGGGCGACCGCCTCGAGCTCGGCTGGCAGGGCGCCCATGCGGTGCATGCCGGTGTCCACCTTGAGGTGTACGGCACGCTCGGGTCCAGCCGCGGCGGCCAGCGACCGGACGCCTGCCGCCGACGCCACGGTGAACCGGATCCGCTCCGGGCAATCGCGGGCCGCATCGGCTGCGAGGTGGGGGGCGACCTCCGACAGCATGAGCACGGGCGCGTCGCTGTCGACGCCCTCGGCGATCTCCAGCGCCTCGGTGACGGTGGCCACCGCCAGCCAGGAGGCGCCGCCCGCGAGAGCGGCTCGGGATGCGTCCAGCGCGCCGTGTCCGTAGCCGTCGGCCTTGACCACCGCGCACAGGGCCGGTCCTCCAGCCCGCTCGACCAGGCGGCGGACGTTGGCCTCGATAGCGCCCGGCCGCACCCGGGCCACTCTCGCCGAACGCGCTCGGGCGCTCACGCCGCGACCCCGCTCACAGCAGCCTGGCAGGAGTCGGCCCGGCGACCGAACTGGCGGCCCAACGCGCCCGAACCGACCCCCACAGCTGCCAATTCATCGAGTGCTGACGAGTCGCTCACGGCGTGACGGTGCGAAGGGCGTCGAGTAGGTCGCTGGCCAACAGTCGCGCACCCCCCACGGCGGACGCGGCCCTGCCGTGAAGGTGCGCGGCCTCGGCGACTCGATCGAGCAAGCGCTCGGGGCCGAAAGCGGCCAGGCGGCCCGCGATCATGCCGGTGAGGACATCGCCGGTGCCGGCGGTGGCCAGGCGGGCGTCGCCGCTGGACACGACCCTGGCCCGTCCGTGCGGGTCGGCGACCACGGTGGGGCCTCCCTTGAGCAGTACGACGGCTTGGGTCTGTGCCGCGGCGGCTCTCGTTGCGGCGATGCGGTCCGGTCCGGGCCTGCTGCCCGTCATCGCCTCCAACTCGGCGTCGTGCGGGGTGAGCACGGCTGGAACTGAGCGGCTCAGGCGCTGATCCATGGCCGCCGCCACCGCGGGGTCGTGCAGCAGGCGCAGTCCGTCGGCGTCGATCACCGTAGGCAGGTCGAGCGCCAAGGCGTCGGCAAGACGCTTCGCAGCCTGCTCGCCGGTGCCCATGCCCGGCCCGGCCGCGCACACCGCGAAGCGGTCCGCATCCACCGCCAGGGGTGGCTCGGATCGCACCGCTTCGATGAATGAGACAGCGCCTGCCTCGGCGGAAGTGCTGAGGTGGATCATGCGGGCGCCGCTGCGCACGGCGGCCTCGCACGCCAACGCCGCGGCGCCGCCCATTCCCGGCGAGCCGGCCACGACCAGCGCGGCGCAGTGCCACTTGTGAGTAGCGCCCGTACCTGGGGGCAACGGCTCGACGTCGGCGTCGGTCATCAGAGCGCAGTGATCGAGGTCCTCGGCGCTGATAGCCAGGCCGATGTCGGCGACGGTCGTGATGCCGCAGGCGACCGGTCCCTCGCCGAACAGCAGACCCGGCTTGAGCGCCGCGAACGTGACGGTGCGGGGCGCGGGCCACACCGGCCCACCCAACGCCTCGCCGGTGAGCCCGTCGAGGCCGCTGGGAATGTCCACGGCCAGCACCGGAGCATCCGGCAGTACTCGCTGGGGCGGGGTATAGGGCCGTGACAGGCCGGTGCCGAAGGCCGCGTCGATGTACAGGTCCGCGGCCGGCAGCGCCTCTCCAGCATCGGTGGCCGAGTACACCCGGACCCGGGCGCCCAGGCGCCGCAGCCGGCGGGCGGCGGCCCACCCGTCGGCACCGTTGTTGCCGGGACCGGCCAGCACGACGACCCGCCGCCCGTAGGTGCCGCCGATCATCTCCACCGCGGCCCGGGCCACCGCCGCACCGGCTCGCTCGATCAGCACGTCGACGGGTTCGGGAGCGGCCGCATCGATCTCGGCCATCCGAGCCGGAGTGACGACCGGAATCATCGGGCCAGCGCGACCACAGTGGCTTGGGCGAGACGGTCGGTGTGGGAGAGGGAGACGAGCCAGCGTCTCACACCGTGCCCCGCGGCCCTCGAGCGGGCCGCGCCGTGGAGCAGGATCTCCGGACGGCCGCCGTCGTCGCGGACTATCTCGATCTCGGCCATCCGCATCCCGCCCAGGCCGTAGCCGAGGGCCTTGAGAGCAGCCTCCTTTGCCGCGAAGCGGACGGCCAGCCGGGCGGCCGGGTCGACGGCCCGGCGTGCATAGGCTCGCTCGCCCGCCGTGAACAGCCGCTCGGCCACCGACGGCCGACGCTGCAGCACCGTTCGGAAGCGGTCGACGTCGACCAGGTCGGTGCCGATCCCCACCACTCCGGCGTTCCCGGGGTTGCTCGCACCCTCCGCCACGTCCACAACGATACCGACCCTCCGGCGGCCTCTCGCCGCCCCCGGAACTGCGGGCGGTCAGGAGCGCCAGTGGTCGGCTAGGTCCCCGATGGGCGAGGTGAGCAGCTCGACGGCAGCGATACGAGCCAGGCGTTCCTCGTCGAAGTCGGGCTCGGTCTCGGTGACGGCGTCGCGCAGCTCCGAGTAGCGGTTGTAGTACCCCTGGAGCACGCCCCGGGCCGCGGCCACCGGCAGCGACTCCGCGAAGCGGACGTGCAGCAGGGTTATGCCGACCGTCGATCCCGCGGCGACCTCGGGAACGAACACGACCGTGCGGCCGTCGTGGCGGCCCCGGGCCGCAAGCACCCGGCGCTCCACCGCCACCCGGTGCTTGCTGCCGGTCAGCGCCGGCGAGGCCGCGGTTCGCGAGGCCATGTTCGACGCGACGCCTCCCTGGTCCACCACCGCGATGGTGTCCAGCCCATCGAGGCGGTAGCGGGTGTGGCCCAGCACCTCGACCACGCCGGGACCGAGATCGGCCAAGGCTCGGATCGTCGAGTAGGAAAGCCGGTCCCGAGGCGCTCCCGCGGCCAGCACGGCCTGGATCAGCGGTGCCTCCAGCAGGGCCTGGTCCGAGCGCGAGATCCCCACCGTGACGGTCTTGGCCTGGTGCCGGATGGCGTCGATCGGCCGGGTCAGCTCGTCGATCCCGACACTGAGCGCCCCGGCCAGATCGTCGACGACAGCTTCGGGGGTGCCGACCCGGCCCAGTTCGAGCTCGTAGGTATCAAGCGGCACCAGACCCAACGCGTAACGCATCAGCGTCGTGATGAGCACCGCGGTGGACGCCTCCATATGGCCGTCGTAGGCGCCTCGGCGCAGGCCCGCAGAGAACGCGGCCGCGCCCGCCTCCAACGCGGGCCGGGCCAGTCTCAGAACCTCCTCCGCGGTCGTGTCCGAGCGTGCCGCGGCCGCCTCGATGGCGGCCCGGGCCTCCCGCAGGGGCCGGGCTCCGGCGTCGATGGCCAGGGCCGCCTCGTAGCCGAACAGGTGACCCACCATGGTCGCCGGCAGGAAGGCGAGCCGCGGGTCGACGGCCGGCACGCCGAGCACTGCCGACGCGCCGTCGAAGCGCGTGTCGCCGTCGTCGGCCACCACCACCGGCGCGGCCCGATGAGCGCCGAAGATGGCCACCTCCTTGGCCACATCGTCGGCCACCGAGCCCGACAGCCCGGCCGCGCACACCACCACCAGCGGCTCAGCCGACAGGTCGATGTGCTTCTTGTCCTCGGTGATGTCGCTGGAGATCGACATGTAGCAGAGTTCCGAGAGCTTGATGCGCACCTCGCGGGCCGCCACCTGGTTGGGACCGTTACCCACCACCGCCCAGTGGCGGCGGTTCAGGGCCAGGCTCCGGGCGGCCTCGCCGATGGCCGTGCGCCGTCGCAGCACCGTCTCCAGGACGCCGGGCATGGACCGGAGCGACTCGAGGAGGCCGCGTCCGGCGGCCATCACCCTGTCGCCGGCCGACTCGCCGGCGATGGCGACGGCCAGCAGGCAACCGGCCGCCACCTGGGAGTAGAAGGCCTTGGTGGAGGCCACGCTCATCTCCACGTCCCGGCCGTCGGAGGTGTACAGCACTCCATCGGCCCGATCGGTGAGGTCGCTGTTGCGACGGTTGACCACGGCCACCACCGACGCTCCCCTGGCCTTCACCAACTCCACCGTGCGGTTGGTGTCGGTGGTGGTCCCCGACTGCGAGATGGCCACCACCAGCGTGTCGGACATGTCGGCCCGCAAACCGAACGCCGACAGCTCCGTGGCCGGCAGCGCCTTCACGTCGAGCGCGGCCTGCCCGCCGGCGGTGGCCAACAGCGAGCCGAGGCACAGGGCGAAGCTCTCCCCCGCCACCGCGGCGGTGCCCTGCCCGATGGCCAGCACCGACGACACCGAGCCGTCCCGCAGGCCCGACCGGACCGCGTCGGGCAGCGTGTCGGGCCCGATCGCCAAGTCCGGGCCCGTCTCAGTGTCGATGATCCTGCCCCGGAGTGTCTTGCGGAACGACGACGGAGCCTCGCCGATCTCCTTGAGCAGGTAGTGGCGGTGGTCGCCGCGGTCGACGTCGCGGGTGGTGATGGACGCGGTCGAGATCTCGGTCGAGGTCACCGGCAGGCTGGTGCCGTCATAGGAATGCCGGGCCACACCGGAGAGCAGGCCGGCCCGGGCCGCGTCGAGTTCGACGATCTGGCCCCGGCCGCTGCTGGGATTGGCGCCGGCGGCCACAGCCTCGCCGTCCATGCGCAGATAGCGAGACGTCTCCTCAACCACGCCGTAGGGCTCGCTGGCCACGATGAAAGCGTCGTCGGCGAGCCCCACATACAGGGCCTGGCCGCTGCCCCGCAGCGCGAGCTGCAGGCGGCCGGGGGCCTCGGCGGCGCAGACGGCCACGGCCACCGAGCCCTCGCATTCCGCCACCGTGCGGCGGAACGCTTCGCCCGGGTCCAGGCCCTGGGCCGTGCGGCGGCCCATCAGGGCTGGGACCGTCTTGGAGTCGGTGGTGATGGCGGGCGGTACTCGCACCCCGGCCGCGTCGAGCAGCTCGGCGTAGTTGTCGACGTCACCGTTGATGGCGCCGACCACGTACGGGGTGTTCTCGCCGAGCAGTTCGCTGTTGAGCGGATGGGCGTTCGCCTCCGAGATGATGCCGACCGAGGCCCAGCGGGTGTGGCCCAGCACCAGCACGCGGGCATCGCTGGACGCCAGCGCGGCCGCCAGGAGGTCGTCTGACGCGACCGCCGCACGCAGGGCCGCAGTGTTGTCACCGAGTTCGCCGATCTCGGCCGCGGTCTTGTAGACGATGCTGAGGACGCCGTCGACGAGGCGCACCGAGCCCGAGCCGAAGGACTCGTCGCCGGATCGGCGCTCCAGGGCCTCAGCGACGGCGGGATCGCCGGGATCGAGCCCGTGCCCGCTGATCTGCAGGTGCAGTCCGGCCGAGTCGCGACCGCGCACCTCGAGCCGGTCCAGCGCGGAGAGGGCCTGGTGGACCGACAGGTAGCCCTCGACGGCGGCTGCCGGAGCCGAGTCACCGCTCATGCCGACTGCCGACAGCAGGTCCGACACGGCCCGCGCCGCCCGCAGCCGGTCCCGCCCGATCGCCCACAGGCCGTCACGGATCCGTACCAGTTGCTCGTTGAAGTGCTCCAGCTCGCCAGGGTCCAGCGAGGGGTCCGCGTCCAGGCGGGACTCCATGCCGGCGACCGCAGCCATGGCCGCCTCGATGAGGTGCTCCAGAGTCTGGACCGTCGCCGGTGACGCCAGCAGGAGTCGCAGGCCCGGAACCCCGCCCAGCAGGCCGTTGGCCTCCTGCAGGCGATCAGCCGCCGCCTCCAGGGTCCCGGCCACACCGTCCAGAGCGCCGCTGGACGCCGCGGCCGCGGCCTCTGCGAGAACCGACGCGGCGGCCTCCACCAGGCCGGTGACATCGGCGGCCTCCGGGACGGGCCGCGACGCCGGACGGCGCACTATGGCGATGATCCCGCACATGTCAGGGCAGCACCGCCTCGATCCTGGCCGCCAGTCGATCGGCCTCGGCCTGGGCCGTGCCGGTGTCGGCGGCCTCCACCATCACCCGGATCATCGGCTCGGTTCCCGACGGGCGCACCAGCACCCGGCCCGAGTCCCCCAGGCGCGCCGCGGCTTCTGACGCGATCTCGCCGAGCGTCTCGTCAAGGTCAGCCGGTCGCTCCGAGGCGCGCATCGGCACACCTACCAGCACCTGCGGCAGCCGGGTCATGGCCTCGGCCGCGAGATCTCCCAGACTGCTCCCGGATCGTTTCACCGCGTCCAGCAGGTGCACCGCGGTCAGCATCCCGTCGCCCGTGGTGGCCAGGTCGCGGAATATCAGATGGCCCGACTGCTCCCCGCCCAGCACCAGGCCTCGCTCCTCCAGCGCTTCGAGCACGAAGCGGTCGCCCACCGGGGTCTCGACGACGCCCACGCCGCGCCCGGCCATGGCTTGCCGGAGACCGAGATTGGCCATAACGGTGACCGCCACCGCGTTCCCGGCGAGCCGCCCCCGCTGAGCACGGTCGATGGCACAGACGGCGAGGATCTGGTCGCCGTCGACGAGCGTCCCGGCGCCGTCGACGGCCAGCACCCGGTCTGCGTCCCCGTCGAAGGCGAGGCCGGCGTCGGCGCCGGACGACACCACCGCGGCCTGCAGGCTCTCGGGGTGCAGGGATCCGCAGCCTTCGTTGATGTTGTAGCCGTCCGGCGAGGCGTGAATGACCTCCACTCCGGCACCCAGGCCGCTCAGGCACTCGGGAGCAGAACGGTAGGCAGCACCGTTGGCCGCGTCGACGACAACCCGCAGGCCTGACAGGTCGCGCCCTTCGAGGCTCGCGGCCACGGCCCGGATGTGGCTCTCGCGGGCCCGGTCCCCTTCGACCGATCCCGGGCCGCCGCTGGCAGGAGCCGCCCTCCCCTGGCGTGATGGGAGTTCTCCGGCGCTCGCGAGGCCGCGCTCTATGTCGTGCTGAGCCTCGTCACTGAGCTTGCGGCCCCCAGGCGCGAACAGCTTCACGCCGTTGTCGTGCCACGGATTGTGAGACGCCGACACCACCGCGCCGGCGACATCCTCATCGGCACACCAGCGGGCCACCGCGGGGGTCGGTACCACGCCCAGGTCCACCGCGGATCCTCCGACGTGTTGCACGCCCCGGCTCAGGGCCTCGACAAGGCCAGGACCGGAGATCCTGGTGTCCCGCCCCACCGCAAAGCGCTCTGCGCCGAGAACATCAGCCGCGGTCCGGCCCAGGGCCTCCACCGCCTCGCTAGTCAGCTCGCTGCGGGTGTCGCCGCGGACCCCGTCGGTGCCGAAAGCCAGCGTCACGGCGCCGCCCCGTCGTCACCGCCCGGCGTGACCATCCGGGACCGGCATTGTCTCGCGAACTGGCAGCCGAAGAAGCCCGAACGGGCACAAACAGCTGCCAATTCGGCCCGGGAGGCCGTCAGCGCTTGCTGTACTGCGGCGCCTTGCGAGCCTTCTTGAGGCCGTACTTCTTCGATTCCTTCTTGCGCGGGTCGCGGGTGAGGTACCCGCCCTTCTTGAGCGTGTCCCGCAGCTCGGGCTCGACCTCGACCAGCCCCCGGGAGATGCCCAGCTGCAGAGCGCCGGCCTGGCCGCTGGACCCGCCGCCGCCGATGCTGGCGTCGATGTCGTAGCGGCCCTCAGTGGCCGTGACCGTCAGCGGCTCGAGTATCTGCATCCGGTGGGTCTGCGACGGGAAGTAGTCCTCCACCGGCCGTCCGTTGACCACGATCTTGCCGACACCGGCGCGGAGGCGGACCCGGGCGACGGACCGCTTGCGGCGTCCGGTGGCTTGTACCAGTGGTGCGCTCATCGTTCGATCACCTCAATCGTGCCGTGCGCCGACATCCCTCATCGGGCCCGGGCGTGCTCGATGACATAGGGCTGGGGCCGCTGGGCCGCGTGGGGATGGGTGGGGCCTGCATAGACCTTCAACTTGCGGATCTGCGCCCGGCCGAGACGGGTCTTGGGCAGCATGCCCCGGACCGTGTCGCGCACCGCCTCATCGGGACGGCGGGCCATCTTGGAGCCGTAGGTCTCGGTGCGCAGGCCGCCCGGGTAGCCGGAGTGGCGGTACACCAGCTTGGTGTCGGCCTTGTTGGCGGTGAGCACGACCTTCTCGGCGTTGACGATGATCACGTGGTCGCCAGTGTCGATGTGAGGGGCGAAGGTGGGCTTGTGCTTGCCGCGCAGCAGCCCGGCCACCTCGGATGCCAGCCGCCCGAGCACCATGCCCTCGGCGTCGACGAGGTGCCAGCTGCGCTCGATCTCTGAGGCTTTGGGGCTGTAGGTCGCCACGTTCGCTCCGTTGGTCTCGTCGCTCGGCGGACGGCCTCTCAGGCTACGGCCGGCCCCGCCAAACGACACCCGCCCGCCGCCAGCATCACGCCGGCATCAGCGGTCGTAGAGGGCGGACCAGAGGACCAGGCCGTGGGGAGGGGCCGGGCTGGGTGTGGCGCTGCGGTCGCGGGCCGCGATGATGGCGCCGACGTCGGAGGGCTTGTGCCGGCCCAGCCCGACCGACACCAGCAGTGCCACCAGTGAGCGCACCATCTGGTGGCAGAACGCGCTGGCCTCGATCTCGAACACGGCGACATCGCCCTCGAGCCACCACACGGCCCGCCGCACGGTGCGGACCATCGACTGGCGCTCCTTCGACGGGTTGCGGCGGCAGAACGAGCTGAAGTCGTGGGTGCCCAGCAGCCGGTCGGCGGCGGTGCGCATGGCCCGCAGATCCAGCGGCCGCTCGACATGCCAGCACAGGCCGGCTGCCAGCGGGTTCGGCACCGGCGAGTTCAGCACCCGGTAGCGGTAGACGCGGCCGGTGCACGACCGGCGGGCGTCGAAGTCAGGGGACGCGATGCTGGCTCTCGACACCGAGATGCGCGGCGCGCACATGCGGTTGATGGCTCGCACCAGCCGGACGGGGTCGGCCCTCTCCAGGTCGGCGTCGAAGGAGATCACCTGGGCCCGGGCGTGCACGCCGCGGTCGGTCCGGCCCGCGCAGACGATCTCGACCCGATGGCCCAGCACGCTGGCCAAGGCGTCGCCGAGGGTCCCGGCCACCGTGGGCACTGGATCGTTGCGGGCGAATCCGTGGAACTCCGAGCCGTCATAGGCAACCGTCATCCGCATGCGGACGACGCCCACCGGTTCAGAATCGGAGGTCAATCAGACCAGTTCGATGCGGGCCATCGGGGCGTTGTCGCCGTGGCGGGGCCCGAGCTTGACGATCCGGGTGTAGCCGCCGGGACGGTCCACGTAGCGGGGGCCGATGTCGTCGAAGAGCTTCGAGGCCATCTCCCGGTCGCCCAGGAACCTGACGACCTGACGGTGGTTGTGAACCCCGCCGCGACGGGCCTTGGTGATCATCTTCTCCGCGATGGGACGCATCGCCTTGGCCTTCGCCTCGGTGGTGGTGATGCCCTCGGCCGCGATCAGAGACGCGACCAGGTTGGCCATCATCAGCCTCTGGTGGCGGCTGCTGCCCCCGAAGCGGCGTCCCTTGCGGGGGCGGGCCGGCACGTCAGGCCCCGCCCCGCAGCGACAAGCCCCGCTCGTCGAGCTTGGCGATGACCTCGTCGAGGCTCTTCTCGCCGAAGTTGGTGATGGCCAGCAGATCGTCGGGGGTCTTGTCCAGCAGCTCGCTCAGCGTGTTGATCTGCGCCCGCTTGAGACAGTTACGGGGACGCTCGGTCAGCTCCAGATCGTCCACCATGAGCTCGGCCTCGGCCTCGCCCTGGGGTGCGGTCGCCACCTCGCCGAGCTCGAGGCCGCGAGGGTCTTCGCTGAGGTCCTCGACCAGCTCGATGAGGCTGCGCAGGGTGGCGCCGGCTGAGGCCACCGCCTCGGCCGGCGAGATCGATCCGTCGGTCTCGACGTCCAGCACCAGCAGGTCGTAGTCGGTCGACTGCTCGACGCGGGTGGCTTCGACGTTGAAGGCGACCCTCCGCACCGGCGAGTAGATCGAGTCGACCGGTATCACGCCGATGGCTGCTGTCAACTCCTTGTTCTCCTCGGCGGACACGTAGCCCCGGCCCCGGGCGACGGTGATGTCGACCGCCAGGCGGCCGGCCCGGTTCAGGGTGGCGAGCGGCGCCTCCGGGTTGAGGATCTCGACGTCGGGATGGCGCTGGATGTCGGCCGCAGTGACGTCGGCCGGGCCCCGGACATCGAGCCGGAGCGTCACGGGCTCCTCGCAGAGGACGACCAGCACCAGGTCCTTGAGGTTCAGGATGATGTCGGTGACGTCCTCGGCCACGCCTGCGATGGTCGCGAACTCGTGGAGGGCGCTGTCGAAGCGGACCTGGGTCACGGCCGCTCCCGGGATCGACGAGAGCAGCGTGCGCCGCAGCGAGTTGCCGATCGTGTGCCCGAAGCCGGGCTCGAGCGGGCCGATCTCGAATTGCTGTCGGTTGCCCTCGGTCGCCTCGCGAAGCTCGACCGTGGGGCGCTGCATTACAAGCATGGGACTCCTCGACTCTGCTGCGTCGGGCAGGACCCGGCCGGCGCCGAGTGCTGCCCCGTGGGTATGGGATCCAACTACTTCGAGTACAGCTCGACGATGAGCTGCTCCCGGATCGGCACGTCGATCTGCTCGCGGATGGGCAGGTCGCGCACCGTGGCCGTGAAGGCATCGGCGCCGCGGTCGATCCAGGCGGGCGGGTTGCGATCGAGCACGTCCACGTTCCACTGGATCGTGGACGAGTCGCGGATCTTGGCCCGCAGCTCGATGACGTCGCCCTTGCGCAGCCGGTAGCTGGGGATCGTTACCCGGGAGCCGTTCACGTTGACATGGCCATGGTTGACCATCTGGCGGGCCTGGGGGCGGGTGGCGCCCCAGCCCATGCGATAGACGAAGTTGTCGAGCCGCAACTCCAGGAAGCGCAGCATGTTCTCGCCGGTCACACCCTGGCGACGGCTGGCCTCCGCGAAGAGGTTGCGGAACTGGCGCTCGGTGAGCCCGTAAGTGAAGCGGGCCTTCTGCTTCTCCTGCATCTGCACCAGGAACTCTGAGGCGGTGTTGCGCCGCCGGGAGCGGCCCCGCTCACCGGGAGGGTACGGTCGCCGGTCGAGGGCGATCGCCTCGCCCTTGGTGCCCCAGATGTTGGTGTTGAGCCGGCGCGACACCCGCGCCTTGGGTCCCGTGTAGCGCGACATGTCAGACCCTTCTGCGCTTGGGCTGGCGGCAGCCGTTGTGGGGCACGGGCGTCACATCGGTGATGCCGGTCACGTCGATGCCGACGTTCTGCAGCGAGCGAATAGCGGTCTCGCGACCCGAGCCGGGTCCCTTGACCTGAACGTCGACCTTGCGCAGGCCGTGCTCCATGGCCTTGCGGGCCGCCTGCTCGGCCGCCATCTGCGCCGCGAACGGCGTCGACTTGCGGGAGCCCTTGAAGCCCACGTTGCCGGCCGACGCCCACGACACGACGTTGCCCTGAAGATCGGTGATGGTGATGATCGTGTTGTTGAACGAGCTCTTGATGTGGGCCACGCCGTGAGTGACGTTCTTGCGCTCACGCTTCCGGGTGCGCCTCCGGTCAGAGGATGGTTTCGCCATTGCTGCCAGCCGCCTACTTCTTGACCTTCTTCTTGCCGGCCACCGTGCGCTTGGGGCCCTTGCGGGTGCGGGCGTTGGTGTGGGTCCGCTGACCCCGCACGGGAAGCCCGCGGCGGTGCCGCAGTCCCTGGTAGCAGCCGATCTCCATCTTGCGCTTGATGTCCTGGGACACCTCCCGCCGCAGGTCGCCCTCCACCCTGACGTTGGCGTCGATGAAGCCGCGCAGCCGCGCCACCTCGTCGTCGGTGAGGTTCCGCACCCGGGTGCCGGGGTTGATCTCGGCCGCCTGGCAGATCTGCTGGGCAGTGCTGCGTCCGATGCCGTAGATGTAGGTCAACGAGATCTCGACCCGCTTCTCGCGGGGGATGTCGACGCCGGAGATACGCGCCATCTAGTCCTGCTTCCCTGGTGAGGTGAGCACCGTCTCAGCCCTGCCTCTGCTTGTGACGGGCGTTGTCGCAGATCACCATGACGCGCCCGCGCCGGCGGATGACCTTGCAGCGGTCGCAGATTTTCTTGACGCTCGGTCGGACCTTCATGGATGTTCGATGCTCACTTGTAGCGATAGGTGATTCGCCCCCGCTGGAGGTCGTAGGGCGTGACCTCGACCTGGACGCGGTCTCCGGGAAGTATCCGGATGTAGTGCATCCGCATCTTGCCCGAGATGTGGGCCAGCACGTAGTGGCCATTCTCGAGCTCCACGCGGAACATCGCGTTGGGAAGGGACTCCGTGACGGTTCCCTCCAATACGATCGCGTCCTCTTTGGGTTTCGGCAGTGTCTGGCCTCCTGTGGAGTGAGCCCCGGTCGGCGCGCGTCGGCACCGGCCCGAGGCCGAAAGGCAACGCTACCTGCGACAAAGCGCCCATCCAACCCTGCCAGGGGCCGGCTATCTGCGTTGGCGCTCGACGGCGGCTACCACCCGGTCGAACACCTCGCCTGGGGTCCCCACACCGTCGATGGTCGCCAGCAGCCCGCGTGCATCGAACCAGTCGAGCAGGGGCGCAGTCTGCTCCTCGTACAGCTCGAGCCGGCGCTGGATCGCCTCCAGCGTGTCGTCCGAGCGCCCCCGGTCCAGCATCCGGGCAGTCACCACGTCGATGGGTACGTCGATGTTCACGGCCACATCGAGCCGGTGGCCCGACTCGTCCAGGATGGCCTCCAGAGCGTCGGCCTGATCGCTGGTCCGGGGATACCCGTCGAGCAGAACCCCGCCGGCCGCAATGTCGGCATGGGTCAGGCGGTCGCGCACGATGCCGTTCATGATGTCGTCGCCCACCAGCCCGCCGGAATCCATGACCGCCTTGGCCTGGCGGCCGAGCTCGGTGCCCGCGGCCACCGCGGCCCTCAGGACGTCGCCGGTGGAGAGATGAATGCAGCCGTAGGCTCCGATGAGGCGCTCCGACTGCGTTCCCTTGCCCGAGCCCTGACGACCCAGGATCACCATCCGAAGGGGAGCCATCAACGACTACTTGAGGAAGCCTCTGCGTGGTTGGCTCATCATCAGCTGGCTGTCGATCTGCTGCCAACCGGTCACTTGAGGAAGCCCTCGTAGTTCCTCATCATCAGCTGGCTGTCGATCTGCTTCATGGTCTCTAGGGCCACACCGACCGCGATCAGCAGCGAGATGCCGCCGAAGGCGAAGTTGAACGCCCCCGCGCCCGATCCGGGATTCACGTCGGTGCCGATGGTGACCGCCACCAGGATCGAGGGAACCAGCGCGACCGCGGCGATGAACAGCGACCCGGGCAGGGTGATGCGCGACAGGATCTTGGCCAGGTAGCGCTCGGTCTGGACGCCGGGACGGATGCCGGGGATGAACCCGCCCTGCTTGCGGATCGTGTCCGCCTGCTTGACCGGATCGAAGGTGATGGCGGTGTAGAAGTACGCGAACCCGATGATCATCAGCCCGTAGAAGAACATGTACACCGGGCTCGTCGGCAGGGTGAGATGGTCGTTGACGAAGTCTTTGATGCTGCCGCCGATGCCGCCGTCGGGCATGGCCGCTCCGATCAGCGTGGGCAGGTACAGCACCGAGCTGGCGAAGATGATCGGGATCACGCCCGACTGGTTGACCTTGAGCGGGATGTAGGTGCTCTGGCCGCCGTACATCCGCCGGCCCACGACCCGCTTGGCGAACTGCACCGGTATGCGTCGCTGGCCCTGCTCCACGAAGACGATGCACACGAGCAGGATCAGCGCCACGGCCACGAAGCCCACCAGCGCGCTGTTCCCGTTGTTGGCCCGGACCGCGGTGAGCTGGGCCGGCAGCGCCGACACGACACTCGAGAAGATCAGCAGTGACATGCCGTTGCCGATGCCTCGCTGGGTGATGAGCTCCCCCATCCACATGAGCAAGGCCGTGCCGGTGGTCAGGGTGAGAACCACCACGAACACCACCCAGACGGTGAAGTCGGGCAGCAGGTCGATCCCGCCGACCAGCGCGCCGCTGTGGAACAGGAACGCGAAGCTGGTCGACTGCAGCAGGGCGATGCCGACGGTGAGGTAGCGGGTCCATTGCGTGATCTTGCGCTGGCCCACCGCTCCCTGCTGCTGCCACTGCTCGATGCGGGGGATCACCACGCCCAGGATCTGCATGATGATCGAGGCCGTGATGTAGGGCATGATGCCCAGCGCGAAGATGGCGAACTGGGTGAGAG
The DNA here is from genome assembly GCA_022819505.1 of Acidimicrobiia bacterium. Lineage (GTDB taxonomy): Bacteria > Actinomycetota > Acidimicrobiia > Acidimicrobiales > Aldehydirespiratoraceae > Aldehydirespirator. The sequence goes on from JAJEHD010000019.1 coordinate 523,986, forward strand.
CCCCGCCCGAGAAGAGCTGGACGAACCCGAGGATCCCGCCCGACGTGTTGGCCTGGTCCCGCATCAACTGGACCGCGTCGGTGTCGACGTAGGGCGCCGGGATGAAGGCCCCGAGCCGGTAAACGCCCAGGATGAACAGGGTGAAGAGGATCTTGTTGCGCAGATCCGGGATGCGGAACATGTTGAGAACCCGGTTCAGCACAGCCGGCTCCCTCCCCCAGTCCGGTAAGCGTCCCGGGTCCTCACAGCCATCTCCGGATCAGCGGTTGGTGTGCTGGTTGTAGCTGCCGTGCGGTGGCCGGCGGTCGCCCCACGGCAGCGGCATGATCTCGACGCTGCCCCCGGCCGCCGCGATGGCTGCCGCAGCGCTCGCGGACACTGCGTGGGCCTGCACCCGAACCGGTCGACGGAGCTCGCCCCGGCCCAGCACCTTCACCAGTGCCTTCTTGCCCACGAGACCCCGCTCGCGGAGTATCTCGGGCGAGATCTCGTCCAGTCCGGACTCCTCGATGGTGTCGAGGTTTATCGGCTGGTACTCCACGCGGAAGGGGTTGGTGAAGCCTCGCCACTTGGGGACGCGGCGCAGCAGCGGCATCTGCCCGCCCTCGAAGCCCACCGGCACCTTGCTGCGGGCCTTCTGGCCCTTCATGCCGCGGCCTGCGGTCTTGCCGCCGCGCCCGCCGATGCCGCGAGCTACCCGCTTGGGGCGCTTGCGCGACCCGGGGTCGGCTCTCAAGTCGTGCAGCTTCGTCACCCGTCCACCTCCTCGACGGAGACCAGGTGGGGAACCCTATCGATCATGCCGCGGATCTCGGGGCGGTCGGGCAGGGTGTTGCTCCTGCCGATCCGTCCCAGGCCGAGGGCCCTCAGCGTACCGCGCTGCTTGGGCTTGGTGCCGATCGCGGAGCGGGTCTGGGTCACCAGCAGGGCCATCACTCCTCCTCCGCCTCGTAGTCCCGCTGAGCGGCGGCCGCCCGGTCGATGCGGGTGGCCTGGTAGGCGTCCCACAGACCCTTCGGCAGGAACTCCTCGGGGTCCAGGCCCCGCATGCGAGCGACCTCGTCGGGACGCCGCAGCGCCTGCAGGCCGCTGATGGTGGCCCGGGCGACGTTGATGTGGTTGGGCGAGCCGAGCGACTTGCACAGCACGTCGCCGATGCCCGCCTCCTCGAGGATCGCCCTGGCCGCGCCGCCCGCGATCACGCCCGTACCGGGGGCCGCGGGCTTGAGCAGCACGCGGCCGGCTCCGGTCGTGCCGATGACCGGGTGCATGATTGTCGTGCCCGCCATCGCCACCTCGAACACGTTGCGCCTGGCCTCCTCGGTGCCCTTCTGGATGGCCAGCGGCACCTCCTTGGCCTTGCCGTAGCCGAGCCCCACCCGGCCGGCCCCGTCGCCGATCACCACCAGAGCGGTGAATGAGAAGCGGCGGCCGCCCTTGACGACCTTGGCCACCCGGTTGATGTTGATGACCCGCGACTCGCGCAGCGGCGGGCCCATCGTGCGCTCCTCAGCCATCAGAACTCCAATCCGGCAGAGCGCGCCGCGTTGGCGAGCTCGGCCACCCTGCCGTGGTAGCGGTAGCCGCCCCGGTCGAACACTACGGCCCTGATGCCGGCGTCGAGGGCCCGCTGCCCTATCAGCGTCCCCACCGATCGGGCCGCAGCCACGTTGCCCCCCGGATCCGAGCGCAGCTCGGCTTCGAGCGTGGACGCCGATGCCAGCGTCGTGCCGGCCTCGTCGTCGATGAGCTGAGCCGAGATGTGCCTGCTCGACCGGAACACCGACAGCCGGGGCCGCTCGGCCGTGCCGCGCACCTTCTTGCGGACGCGCCGGTGCCGGCGGATCCGGCCCCGCCGGCGCGTCTTGGCCTGATCAACCATGGCTACTTCGCCGCCTTCCCGGCCTTGCGCTTGACTCGCTCGTCGATGTACCGGATGCCCTTGCCCTTGTAGGGCTCGGGCGGGCGCCACTTCCTGATGTCGGCGGCCACCTGGCCTACGAGCTGCTTGTCGATGCCCTTGACGAGGATCTGGGTGCGCTGCGGCACCTCGAACTCCACGCCCTCAGGGGCGGTGATCTTCACGGTGTGGCTGAAGCCGAGGGCCAGCTCCAGCGACGCCGCCGTGGACTCGGCGACCCGGTAGCCGACTCCCTGGATTCGCAGTTCCTTGGTGAAGCCCTCGCTGACGCCGGTCACCATGTTCTGCACCAGCGAACGGGTGAGCCCGTGAAGTGACTTGCTCCGGGCGGTGTCGTCGGGGCGCTCCACAAGCAGCGAGCCGTCAGCCGGGCGCACGGTGATCTCGCCGGGCAGTTCCCGGCTGAGCGTTCCCTTGGCGCCCGTCACCACGACAGTGCGGCCCTCGACGGCCACATCCACCCCGCTGGGGACGGTGATGGGGGCGCTTCCCACGCGACTCATGACCCGTCCCTCACCACACGTAGCAGAGGATCTCGCCGCCCATGCGGTTCTTCCTCGCCTCGCGGTCGCTCATCAGGCCCCGGTTGGTCGAAACCACGGCCACCCCGAGCCCGCCCTGGACCCGCGGGATCTCGTCCCGCTTCCGGTAGATGCGCAGCCCGGGCTTGGAGATGCGCTTCAGCCCGCGGATGACCCGGTCACGCTCGGGCGAGTACTTCATCTCGATCGTCAGGGTCTTGCCGGGCCGGGGCGCGTTGTCGCTCTCGGCGTAGGCCGCGATGTAGCCCTCCCGGCGCAGCACCTCGGCCAGTGCGAGCTTTCGCTTCGACGAGGGCATCGACACCTCGTCGTGCATGGCCACGTTGGCGTTGCGGATGCGGGTCAGCATGTCTGCGATCGGGTCTGTCATCGTCATCGGAGAATCACCTCACCAACTCGCCTTCTTCACGCCGGGCAACTCCCCGGCGTGGGCCAGGTCGCGAAGGCAGATGCGGCACAGGCTGAACTTGCGGTACACGGATCGGGGTCGGCCGCACTTGCGGCACCGCGTGTAGGCCCGCACCTTGAACTTGGGGGTGCGCTGCTGCTTCTGGACGAGGGCCTTCTTAGCCATCGGTCATTGCCCCTCTCGCCGGAACGGGAAGCCGAACGCCTCCAGAAGCGCCCGGCCCTCGGTGTCGGTCTTGGCTGTGGTGACGATCGTGATGTCCATCCCCCGGGTGGCGTCGACCTTGTCGTAGTCGATCTCCGGGAAAATGAGCTGCTCGGTGATTCCGAACGTGTAGTTGCCGCTGCCGTCGAAGGACTTCAGCGACAGCCCGCGGAAGTCGCGGATGCGGGGGATGGCCAGCGAGATGAGCCGGTCGAAGAACTCGTACATCCGGTCGCCCCGCAGGGTGACCTTGCAGCCGATGGCCATACCGGTGCGCAGCTTGAAGCTGGCCAGGGACCTCTTGGCCCGGGTGATGACCGGCTTCTGGCCCGCGATCACCGCCAGGTCGGCCAGCGCGCCCTCCAGCAGCTTTGCCTGGGTGGTGGCGTCGCCGACGCCCATGTTGAGCACGATCTTGTCGAGCCTGGGCACCATCATCACGTTCGAGAGCCCCAGCTGGTCGATCAGGGACGGCTTGACCTCGTCCTCGAACGAGGCTCGTAGCCGGGGCCGGTAGTCGGTGGCCGTGGTCATAGGTCTGCTCCCGTGCGCCGGCAGACGCGCACCTTGGCTCCATCGGGCGTGAACCGGTAGCCCACCCGGGTGGGCTTGCCGTCCGTTGGGCTCACCACCGCCACGTTGGATGCATCGATGGGCATGGCCTTGTCGATGATGCCGCCCTGCTGCACGTTGCGGGTGGGGGCCTGGTGGCGCTTGGCGACGTTGACGCCTTCCACGATCACCTTGCCGGTCGCGGGGATGACCCGTTCGACGGTGCCTTCCAGCCCGGCGTCCTTGCCCGACAGCACCACGACCCGGTCGCCCTTGATGATCTTCATCGAGCGTGAGCGGGGACGCTTGGAGCGACCGGCCATCTAGAGCACCTCCGGCGCCAGCGACACGATGCGCATGAACTGCTTGTCCCGGAGCTCGCGGCCGACGGGCCCGAAGATGCGGGTGCCCCGGGGCTGGTCCTGCTCGTTGATCAGCACCGCGGCGTTCTCGTCGAAGCGGATGTAGCTGCCGTCGCCGCGGCGCTTCTCCTTGCGGGTTCGCACCACGACGCAGCGCACCAGGTCGCCCTTACGGACCTGCGCGCCGGGGATGGCGTCCTTGACGGTGGCCACGAACACGTCCCCGACCGACGCGTAGCGCCGCTTGGAGCCGCCGAGCACCTTGATGCACAGCACCTCCTTGGCGCCGGAGTTGTCGGCGACCCGCAGCCGGGATTCCTGCTGGATCACTTGGCACGCTCCACGATCTCGACGAGGCGCCAGCGCTTCGTCTTGGAGAGGGGGCGGGTCTCGGCGATACGGACGCGGTCGCCGACGCCGAGCTCGTTCTGGGCGTCGTGGACAGCGAGGCGGGTGGTCCGCTGCACGGTCTTGGCGTAGCGGGGGTGCCGGACCCTCTCGGTGGCCTCGACGATCGCCGTCTTGTCCATGCGGTCGGAGACCACGACGCCCTCGCGGACCTTGCGACGGTTGGGGCGGGGCTGGGCGTGGGGGGCCATGGTCATCTCTCCTGGGCTGCGACGTACTGAGCCTCGGCGGCGGCGATCTCGCGGGCCCGCAGCTCGGTGAGCATGCGGGCGATGTCGCGGCGCACCTGCTTGAGACGCGCCGGGTTGTCGAGCTGGCCGGTGGCGAACTGGAAGCGCAGGTTGAACAGCTCCTCCTTGGCCTCCGACAGACGTTCGATCAGGTCGGTGTCGCCGAGATCGGTGAGCGCCTTGGACCGCGCCATCAGAAGTCCTCCTCACGGGTGACGAAGCGGGCCTTCATGGGCAGCTTCTGGATGGCCCGATCGATGGCGCCACGGGCGATCTCGGTGTCGTGGTAGGAGAGCTCGAACAGGATGCGGCCGGGGCGGACCACCGCCACCCAGTGCTCCGGGTTGCCCTTGCCCGAGCCCATCCGGGTCTCGGCGGGCTTCTGGGTCACCGGCTTGTCGGGGAAGACGTTGATCCACACCTTGCCGCCCCGCTTGATGTGGCGGGTCATGGCCACACGGGCGGCCTCGATCTGGCGCGACGTCAGCCATCCGGGCTCGAGCGCCTGGATGCCGAAGTCGCCGTGGGCGACGTCGGTGCGCCCCTTCGCGGTGCCCTTGGTGCGGCCCCGGTGGTGCTTGCGGTGGCGGACCTTGCGCGGCATCAACATCGTCGTCGCTCCCCCCTCAGTCGTCGCCCGGGCGGAAGTGGGGCGTCTCGTGGTGCTCGCGGGTGGAGGCCTCGATGGCGGCCTCCTCGTCGAGCAGCTTCTCGAACTCGGGGTCGGCCTCGCCGATCAGCGGGGCGGGCTCCTCGTTGACCATCTCGTCGGTGAACTCGCGGCGGCGGGCCGCCGACGACGACACGATCTTGCGGGGGCGGGCGCCGGGACCCGAGGTCTCGCCGGCGGCCATGGCGGCCTCCTTGGAGGCCTTGTCCTCCGAGAGCGTCTTGTAGGGGAGGATGTCGCCCTTGTAGAGCCAGACCTTCACGCCGATGCGGCCGTAGGTGGTGCGGGCCTCCCGGAAGCCGTAGTCCACATCGGCTCGCAGGGTGTGCAGCGGCACCCGGCCCTCGCGGTACCACTCGGTGCGGGCCATCTCCGAGCCGCCGAGACGGCCCGAGCACTGCACCCGGATGCCGAGCGCACCGGCCCGCTGGGCGTTCTGCACGGCCCGCTTCATGGCCCGGCGGAACGCCACCCGGCCGGTTAGCTGGTCGGCGACGCCCTGGGCGATGAGAGCCGCGTCGAGTTCGGGCTGCTTGATCTCCTGGATGTTGAGCTGCACCCGCGGGTTGCCGCTGATGTCGGTGAGGCCCGCCCTCAGCCGGTCGGCCTCCGCGCCGCGCCGGCCGATCACGATGCCGGGCCGGGCCGTGTGCACGTCCACCCGCAGCCGGTCCCGGGTGCGCTCCACCTCCACGCGGCTGATGGCCGCGTGGGGCAGTTCGGTCATGAGGAAGTCCCGGATCTTCCAGTCCTCGATGACGTTGTCCGCGTACTCCTTGCGGTCGGCGAACCACCGGCTCTTCCACTCGGTGGTGACACCGAGGCGGAACCCGTACGGGTTTACCTTCTGACCCATCAGTCGCCCCCTGTTGACTTGCCGGGCTCTTCGTCGTCGGCTTCGGTGCCGTCGCCGGCGGGCTCCGCGCCCCCGGACGCTTCCATGCCGTCTGCGGCCTCAACGGACGCCTCGGCATCCGGGGCCTCGGCCTCGTCGATCTCGGTGGCCGGATCTTCGGCCAGGGCGGCCTCGGTGGCCTGCACCACCGCGGAGGCCTGAGCCTCCACGTCCACCTCGGCGTCGGACCCGGCCGCTTCGACCTCCTGCGTCGCAGCCGCGCGGGACCGGGCCACCCGGCGCCGGCGGGCCTCGGCCGCGACCGCGCCGCGCCGCGAGTGCTGAGCCTGCATCCGCTCGAGCGTCTCAGGGTCGTAGCGGCTGACGATCACAGTTATGTGGCAGGTGCGCTTGCGGATGCGGGTGGCCCTTCCCCGGGCCCGCGGCCGCCAGCGCTTGAGGGTGGGGCCCTCGTCGGCGTAGCACGCCGAGACGTACAGCTCGTCGGCGTCGAGGCCGTCGTTGTGCTCGGCGTTGGCCAGCGCCGAGTCCAGCACCTTGGCGATCGGCTGGGCGACGTCTCGCTCGGAGAAGGCCAGGATGTCGTGGGCGTCGGCGCAGCTCTTGCCCCGGATCAGGTCGAGGACCTCGCGGGCCTTGTAGGCCGAGCTCCGCACGTAGGAGGCCCGGGCCCGGGTGCCGGGCCGCTCGTTCGTCTTGGTGCCCACCATCAGCGGCGAGCCCCCCGCTCCTGGCCGGCGTGGAACCGGAACGTCCTGGTGGGCGCGAACTCGCCGAGCTTGTGGCCCACCATCGACTCGGTTATGTAGACCGGCACGTGCTTGCGGCCGTCGTGCACCGCGAGGGTGTGGCCGACCATGTCGGGGATGATGGTGGACCGGCGCGACCACGTCTTCACCACCCGCTTCTCGTTGCGCTCGTTGAGTTCGTCGATCTTGCGAAGGAGGTGGTCGTCCACGAAGGGACCCTTCTTGAGGCTTCGGGGCATTGGCGCTACCTCCGGGTGCCGCGCCTGCGGCGGCGGCGAACGATCATCTTGTCTGAGTCCTTGCGGCGGGGCCGGGTCCGACCCTCCGGCTTGCCCCAGGGCGAGACGGGGTGGCGTCCGCCCGAGGACTTGCCCTCACCCCCGCCGAGGGGATGGTCGACCGGGTTCATGGCGACGCCCCGGGTCTGGGGCCGCACACCCTTCCAGCGGTTGCGGCCCGCCTTCCCGATCTTGGTGAGCTCGTGCTCGGAGTTGCCGACCTCGCCGACGGTGGCCCGGCAGTCGATGGGCACCCGCCGCATCTCCGTACTGGGCAGCCGCAGCGTGGCGAAGCGCCCCTCCTTGGCGACCAGCTGCACGCTGGCCCCGGCGCTGCGGCCCATGCGGCCGCCCGCGCCCGCCTTCAGCTCGACGTTGTGGACCACGGTCCCGACCGGGATGTAGCGCAGGGCCAGCGCATTGCCGGGCCGGATCTCCGAGCCCTGGCCCGACATGACCCGGTCGCCGACCTCCAGGCCCTTGGGGGCCAGGATGTAGCGCTTCTCGCCGTCGTGGTAGTGGAGCAGCGCTATGCGGCAAGTGCGGTTCGGGTCGTACTCGATGGCGGCCACCGTGGCCGGCACGTTGTCCTTGGTGCGGACGAAGTCGATCTTGCGGTAGCGCTGCTTGTGACCGCCGCCGCGGTGGCGGGAGGTCTTGCGGCCCAGGTTGTTGCGACCGCCGGTGCTCGACTGCTTGACGAGCAGGCTGCGCTCGGGGGTCGAGCGGGTGACCTCTGAGAAGTCCGAGGCGGTCTGGAATCGACGGCCCGGGCTGGACGGCTTGCGCTTGCGGATCGCCATGGTCAGGCCTCGAAGAGATCGATCGTGTCGCCCGCGGCCAGCGTGACCAGGGCGCGCTTGGTGTCGGGCCGGCGGCCCCAGGTGTTGTTGCGGCGGTTGTGCCGCCGCTTCCCCTTGCGGCGCAGCGTGTTGACCTTCACCACCGAGACGTCGAAGATCGTCTCCACCGCGGCCCGGATCTCAGGCTTGGTGGCTTCGGGGGCGACGATGAAGGTGTAGACGTTGTCGGCGAGCAGCGCGTAGCTCTTCTCCGACACGACCGGGCGCAGGATCACGTCGCGGTGATCACGCATCGCCGTCACCTTCGTCCTGACCGCGAGCGCCGGAGGTGGGCAGGGTGTCTGAGGTGAACACCACCACGTCGCTGTTCAGCACGTCGTAGGTGTTCAGCTCGCCCACGTGCAGGCAGTGGACCGGCGGAAGGTTGCGGAAGCTCCTCTGGGCGTCGGCATCGTCGTCGCCCAGCACCACCAGGACCTTGCCGGTCGCTCCAATGGCGTCGAGCGCGGCTGCGGCGTCGGAGGTGCGGGGCCCGTCCTCGAAGCGCCAGCGGTCCACCACGATGATCTGGCCGGAGCGGGCCCGGTCCGACAGCGCGCCGGCCAGGGCCAGGCGCTTCATCTTCTTGGGGGTGCGCTGGCGGTAGTCGCGGGGCTTGGGGCCGTGGGCCGCGCCGCCGCCCCGCCACTGGGGGGACCTGATCGAGCCGTGGCGGGCCCGGCCGGTGCCCTTCTGGCGCCACGGCTTGGAGCCGCCGCCGGCCACCTCGGCCCGGCCCTTGGTGCTGTGGGTGCCGGCCCTGCGGGCCGCCAGCTGGGCGTTGACCACCTGATGCATGAGGCCGATGTTGGGCTCCACGCCGAAGATCGAGTCGTCGAGGACGACCTCGCCGACCTTGCGGCCCACCGACGAAACCACTCTCACCGGCTCCATGCGCTCAACCGTCCTTCACCGCGTCGCGCACCACGACGGTGCCGCCCTTGGGCCCGGGAACGGAGCCCTTCACCAGCAGCACCTCAGCGTCGGCGTCGGCCTTGACCACTTCGAGGTTGAGGGTGGTGACCCGGTTGGCTCCGGCCCGGCCCGGCATCTTCTTGCCCTTGAACACCCTCGAGGGGGTGGCGCACTGGCCCACCGCGCCCGGCTTGCGATGCACTTTGTGGGCGCCGTGGCCGGCGGGCTGGCCCTTGAACCCGTGGCGCTTCATCACGCCGGTGAATCCCTTGCCCTTGGAGACCGCGGTCACGTCGACCTTCTCGCCGGAGGCGAGCACGTCGACGCCGATCTGCTGGCCCACGGCGTAGTCGCTCACATCGTCGAGCCGCAGTTCCAGCACCGACCGGCCGGGGTCGACTCCGGCCCGCTGGAAGTGTCCGGCCTCCGGCTGGGTCAGCCGGGCCGGGTCGATCATGCCGAAGGTCACCTGTATCGCGCTGTAGCCGTCGTGCTCGTTGGTCTTGACCTGCACCACCCGGCAAGGCGAGACGCGCAGGACGGTGACTCCGACGACCTGGTTGTTCTCGTCCCACACCTGGGTCATCCCGACCTTGGTGCCGACAATCGCCTTGGTGGCCATGCCTAGTCCTGACATCTCGGCGCGAGCGCCGCTCACGCGAACGCTCCGCTCGGGCGGGCCCGGCGGAGCGGCGATTCGGTTGTGCCGCACGGTTCCCCCGCGGTAGGACCGCTGGGAATCCAACGAGGGCCTGTGCGGACGTCGATTCGTTCTCGCCCCGGACGGCCCGGGGCGAACCGCGGAGTGTAACCGCACCCCTGGTAGCCCCCAACCCACAACACCACCGGCGGTCCCCCTGCCCGCAAGCGCCGGTAGCTAGGGTCGCGGCGATGGACGACGGCAGGGCTATGCCGGCCTGGGTGAAGCGGGCCATCGTCTGGTTCTGGCTCGGCGGCCTGGCCACTTTCTACGCCGTCGGGGTGGTGCGAGCCCTGAGAACCCTGCTGGTGGTGCTGTTGGTGTCGCTGTTCGTGGCTTTCGCGCTGGAGCCGGCCGTGAACTGGATGGCGGAGCGGAACATCCGCCGGGGCATCGGAACCGCCGTCACGTTCCTGGGCGTCACCGCGCTTGCCGCCGGCTTCTCGGCGGTGGTGGGGAGCGCGCTCGCCACCGAGACCAACTACCTGATCGACAAGGCACCCGCCTACATCGACGACATCGGGGGCTGGCTCGACGACACCTTCGGCATCGAGCTGGAGTTCGACACGCTGAAGGAGGAGTTCCTCGCCGGGGGCGGGCTGCAGGACCTGGCCAGCCGCTTCGCCGACGATGTGGTCAATGTGGGGACCACGGTGGTGAGCCTGCTGTTCCAGTTGTTCACGGTCGCCCTGTTCACCTTCTACCTGGTGGCCGAGGGGCCCAAGCTGCGCGAGATGGTGTCGGCCCGCCTGAGCGAGCGCAGGGCCGCGGTCGTGACCACGATCTGGGATCTGGCCATGGAGAAGACCGGCAAGTACATGTACTCCCGCACGATCCTGGCCTTCATCTCGGCGCTCGTGCACTGGATAGCGTTCGCCCTGCTCGACGTGCCCTCCCCAGTCGCCCTCGCCGTGTGGGTCGGAGTCATATCGCAGTTCATCCCGGCCATCGGCGCATACATCGCGGGCGTGCTGCCGGTGCTGGTCGCGCTGCTGCACTCGCCTCGAACCGGGCTGTTCGTGCTGATCGTGATCGTCGCCTACCAGCAGGTGGAGAACTACTTCTTCTCGCCCCGGGTCACGGCCCACACCATGGAGATCCACGTTGCTCTCGCCTTCGGCTCCGTCATCGCGGGCACCGCGCTGCTGGGGATCGTGGGGGCGTTCCTGGCCCTGCCGGTGGCCGCCACCGCCCAAGCCTTCATCTCCACCTGGCTGGACGAGCGCAGCGAGCAACCCGAAGACGCTGCGGCGTCACCGGCCCCCGACCCCCCACTGGCGGACGCCGAGGCGGCGGCTGCCGGGGGCGAGGAGGAGTAGCGGGCACCCGGCGGCGACGAAGGGCCCGCCGGTAGCATCGTCGGCGTGGTGACCGTGTCCGGTGACAGCACCGAGACCATGGAGGCGGGCGCAGCCGCGGGCTCGAGCCCGTCGGCCGGCCGCGCCGGCTTCGAGTTCAAGCGGGCCCTGCTGGCCGAGGGCCTGTCGGTGATCGCCGAGGTCAAGCGGCGCTCCCCGTCGGCGGGCACATTGAACGCCGGTGCCGACGCGGCCGAAGTGGCCTGCCGGTACCGCGACGGCGGTGCCGCGTGCCTGTCGGTGCTGACCGACGGCCCACGCTTCGGCGGGTCGCCCCAGGACCTCCAGCGCGCTCGGGCCGCGGCCGGCATTCCCGTGCTCCGCAAGGACTTCCTCACGACCCTCGAGCACGTACGGGAGTCGAGCGCCATGGGCGCCGACGCCATGCTGGTGATCGTCGACGATGTGGATCCCTCGCTGCTGCGGCCCATGCACGAACTGGCCCTCGAGTTGGGGCTCGACGTCCTGACCGAGATCCGCAACGAGGCCGAACTGGAGTTGGCAGTCGAGGCCGGGGCCTACATGATCGCGGTGAACCAGCGCAGCCAGCCCAAGGCGACCAGCTTCACCGTCGACTTCTCCAAGGCGGTCGAGATGGGGCCGAGGTTCGCCGAACTCGGAGACGGGATCGTCTCGGTGGCCGCGTCGGGGATCGGGGTCGAGGGCGGGACCACAATGGCGGAGATCGCCCGGGCCGGATACGACGCCGCCCTCATCGGCGAGGCGCTCATCACCGCATCCGACCCGACCGCCAGGCTGGCCGAACTGCGCGCCGACGCGGACCGGGCCGTCCATCGCTGATCGGTCCGGACTCCGGTAAGGCACCGGAGTCCAGGGGGTTCAGGCCTGCTGGACCTTCAGCTCTATGTCGACGCCGGCGGGGACTTCGAGGCGCTGGAGGGTGTCCACCGTCTTCTTCGACGGCTCGAGGATGTCGAGCAGCCTCTTGTGGATGTGCATCTCGAAGTGCTCGCGGGAGTCCTTGTCCTTGAAGGGGGACCGCACCACGGTGTAGCGGTGCTTCTCGGTCGGCAGCGGCACCGGACCGCTGAAGGTGGCCTGGGTCCGCTTGACCGTCTCGACGATCTTCTTCGTCGACTGGTCCAGGATCTCGTGGTCGTAGGCCTTGAGCCTGATCCGGACCCTGTGCTTCGCCGCCACCGCCAAACCCCCGCCGCTACTTGATGATCTTGATGACCGAGCCGGCACCGACGGTGCGGCCGCCCTCGCGGATGGCGAAGCGCAGGCCCTCGTCCATGGCGATCGGGCTGATCAGATCCACGTGCATCACCGTGTTGTCGCCGGGCATGCACATCTCGATCCCCTCGGGCAGGGTGATCGTGCCGGTCACGTCGGTGGTACGGAAGTAGAACTGGGGCCGGTAGTTCGAGAAGAACGGCTTGTGGCGGCCGCCCTCCTCCTTGCTCAGGACGTACACCTGGGCTTCGAACTCGGTGTGGGGAGTGATGCTCTTGGGCGCGGCCAGCACCTGGCCCCGCTGGACTTCCTTCTTGTCGATGCCTCGCAGCAGGGCGCCGATGTTGTCACCGGCCTCGCCCCGGTCGAGGATCTTGCGGAACATCTCCACGCCGGTGCAGGTGGTCTCCTGGGTCTCGCGCAGGCCGACGATCTCGACCTTGTTGCCCGTCTCGACCACGCCCTGCTCGACCCGGCCGGTGACCACCGTGCCCCGCCCGGTGATCGAGAACACGTCCTCGATGGGCATCAGGAACGGCTTGTCGACATCGCGCTCGGGTGTCGGCACGTAGCTGTCGACGGCCTCCATCAGCTCGATGACCTGCTGGGCGGACTCCTCGTCGCCGTCGAGGGCCTTGAGGGCCGACACACCGATGACCGGGGTGTCGTCGCCGGGGAACTCGTACTCGTCGAGCAGCTCGCGCACCTCGAGCTCTACCAGCTCGAGGATCTCCTCGTCGTCGACCATGTCCACCTTGTTGAGGGCGACCACGATGCGGGGCACGCCCACCTGGCGGGCCAGCAGCACATGCTCGCGGGTCTGGGGCATCGGGCCGTCGGCGGCCGAGACCACCAGGATGGCGCCGTCCACCTGGGCGGCACCGGTGATCATGTTCTTGATGTAGTCGGCGTGGCCGGGCATGTCGACATGCGCGTAGTGCCGGTTGTCGGTCTCGTACTCGACGTGGGCCACGTTGATGGTGATTCCCCGCTCCCGCTCCTCGGGGGCGTTGTCGATCTTGTCGAACTCGGTGAACTGGGTTCCCTCGACGCGGTCGGCCAGCACCTTGGTGATGGCGGCCGTCAGTGTGGTCTTGCCGTGATCGATATGGCCCATAGTGCCCACATTGACATGGGGCTTGGTCCGCTCGAACTGCTCCTTGGCCATGGGTGCTTCCTCTTGTGTTCAGTTGGTTGAGAACTTCGGATCACTCGCCGCGTACGCGAGCGACGATCTCGGATTGGACGCCCGCGGGGGTGGGCTGGTACGAGTCGAACTGCATCGTGTACGTCGCTCGCCCCTGCGTGCGTGACCGAAGGTCGGTACTGTATCCGAACATCTCCGCAAGCGGAACCTGCGCGCTGATCACCTGGTTGCTGCCGCGCCTCTCGGTGCCGCGCACCTGACCGCGGCGGGAATTGAGGTCGCCGACGACATCGCCGAGGTAGTCGTCGGGAGTGACGATCTCCACCGACATGACCGGCTCGAGCAGCACGGGCCTGGCCTTGGAGGCCACCTCCCGGAACCAGCCGCCTCCGGCGATCTTGAACGCCATCTCCGAGGAGTCCACGTCGTGGGTGCGGCCGTCGGTGAGCGTGACCTTGACGTCCACCGTCGGGAACCCGGCCAGCACGCCGTTGCTCATCGCCTCGCGGATGCCGTCGTCGACGGGCTTGATGAACTCGCGGGGGATGGCGCCGGCCCGGATCGTGCTCTCGAACAGGTACTGGCCGCCCGGGTTGGGCTCGACGGTGGCGGTGACCACCGCGAACTGGCCCGAGCCGCCGGTCTGCTTCTTGTGCACGAAGGTGTGGTCGTTGACCGCCGACGACAGCGTCTCGCGGTAGGCGACCTGGGGCTTGCCCACGTTGGCCTGGACGTTGAACTCCCGCAGCATGCGGTCCACCAGCACTTCGAGGTGGAGCTCGCCCATGCCGGCGATGATGGTCTGGGCGGTCTCGTCGTCGGTGCGCACCCGGAAGGTGGGATCCTCCTCCGAGAGCGCTGTCAGGGCCTTGGACATCTTGTCCTGGTCGGCCTTGGACTTCGGCTCCACGGCCACGTCGATAACCGGGTCGGGGAAGTCCAGGTCCTCGAGCGCGACGGGGTGGGAGGGGTCGCACAGCGTGTCGCCGGTACGGCAGTCCTTCAGGCCGATGGCGGCCGCGATGTCGCCGGCGGCCGCCGACTCGAGGTCGACCCGGTCGTTGGCGTGCATCTCCAGGATGCGGCCGATCCGCTCCTTACGGCCGGTGCGGGTGTTGAGCACCTGCGCGCCCTTGTCGAGCGATCCGCTGTAGACGCGGAAGTAAGTGAGCTTGCCGACGTGGGGGTCGGTGGCGATCTTGAAGGCCAGGGCGGCCAGAGGCTCGGAGTCGTCGGCGGCCCGGGTCAACTCGGCGCCGGAGCGGGGATCGGTGCCGGTCACCGCGGGCACGTCGCTGGGCGAGGGCAGGTAGTCGACCACCGCGTCGAGCAGGGCCTGCACCCCCTTGTTCTTGAAGGCCGAGCCGTTCAGCACAGGAACCAGGCCGCCGCCGATGGTGCCGGCCCGGATGGCGGCCGCGATCTCGCCGGGGCTGATCTCCTCGTCCTCCAGGAACTTCTCCAGCAGGCTCTCGTCGTAGTCCGACAGCGTCTCGAGCAGGTCGTGGCGGTAGAGCTCGGCCTCCTCGATCAGGTCGTCGCCGATGTCGGTCTCGGTCCACGTGACCCCGAGGTCGGTGCCGGACCAGATGCGGGCCTTCATCCGCACCAGATCGACGATGCCGCGGTAGTCCGACTCGCTGCCGATCGGCAGCTGCACCACCGCCACCTTCTCAGTCAGCCGCTCCCGGATGGAGTCGAGCACGAAGTGGAAGTCGGCGCCGGTGCGGTCCATCTTGTTGACGAAGCACAGCCGGGGCACGCCGTAGCGGTCGGCCTGGCGCCACACCGTCTCGGTCTGGGGCTCCACCCCGGCCACCCCGTCGAACACGGCCACCGCGCCGTCGAGCACCCGCAGCGACCGCTCCACCTCGACGGTGAAGTCGACGTGGCCGGGCGTGTCGATGATGTTGATGCGGTGATCCCGCCAGATGCAGTGAGTGGCGGCAGAGGTGATGGTGATGCACCGCTCCTGCTCCTGGGCCTTCCAGTCCATGGTGGCCGCGCCGTCGTGGACCTCGCCGATCTTGTAGTTGCGCCCCGTGTAGTAGAGGATCCGCTCGGTCGTCGTGGTCTTGCCCGCGTCGATGTGGGCCATGATCCCGATGTTCCGGGTCTTGGACAGGGGGTATCGCTCGTCAGCCATCGCTCGGAATGGACGGGCGCGTCTACCAGCGGTAGTGCGCGAAGGCCTTGTTCGACTCGGCCATCTTCTGCAGGTCCTCGCGCCGCTTCACCGACGCGCCCACCCCGTTGCCGGCGTCCAGAAGCTCGTTGGCCAGACGCTCGGCCATGGTGTGCTCCCGCCGGTCGCGGGCGTACGAGACGATCCAGCGGACCGCGAGGGTGGTGGCCCGCCGGGGCCTGACCTCGACCGGCACCTGGTAGGTGGCCCCACCCACCCGCCGGCTCCGCACCTCCAGCTGGGGGCGGACGTTGTCTACGGCCCGCTTGAGGGTGGAGACGGGCTCCGCGCCCGTCTTGTCCTCGACGATGGACATCGCGTCGTACACGATCCGCTCCGCGAGGGTGCGCTTGCCCCGCTGGAGGACCTTGTTGATCACCTGCGTCACCAGAAGGGAGCGGTAGATCGGATCGGGCTGCAGCTCGCGGCGCGCCGCGGGCCCCTTGCGCGGCATCTCAGGACTCCTTCTTGACGCCGTAGCGGCTGCGGGCCTTCTTGCGCTCGCGCACACCGGCGGTGTCGAGGGTGCCCCGCACCACCTTGTAGCGCACGCCGGGCAGGTCCCGCACCCGGCCGCCCCGCACCAGCACAATCGAGTGCTCCTGGAGGTTGTGCCCCTCACCCGGTATGTAGGCGGTGATCTCCACACCGGTGGTGAGGCGGACGCGGGCCACCTTGCGCAGCGCGGAGTTCGGCTTCTTGGGGGTGGCCGTGTAGACCCTGGTGCACACGCCCCGCCGCTGGGGCGCGCCCTGCAGGGCGGGCGTCGACTCCTTGCGGCGCTTCGACTGGCGGCCCTTGCGGACCAGCTGCTGGATGGTAGGCATGCGGGGGTTGTTCCTTGGCGGTAGCCGGCGTTGAGCCGGACGGGGAAGTCTAGGGGCGCGCGAGGACGGTTCGACGCCGCGACCCGACGTTCGTCCGCAGAGCCAGGATCATCATCCCGCCTCGGTCACCGCGCCGGTGGCGTCGCCCACCGGATAGTCGAGAACCTCGGCTCCCTCCATCTCGCTGCTTCGCTGCGCGAGGATGTCGGCGAGGTCCACATCGGCGTCCTCGGACGTGTAGTAGTCCATCGGCGTGTGGTCGGGCGCGTGGGTGGCGTAGCCCTGGCGGTACCGGGACATGCCCGTCCCGGCCGGGATGAGCTTGCCGATGATGATGTTCTCCTTGAGGCCGACCAGGGTGTCGCGCTTGGACTCGATGGCGGCCTCGGTGAGCACCCGGGTGGTCTCCTGGAAGGACGCGGCCGACAGCCACGACTCGGTGGCCAGCGAGGCCTTGGTGATCCCCATCACCTCGCGCCGTCCCGACGCCGGCCTGCCGCCGGCCCGCACGATCTCCCGGTTGGTGCGCTCGAAGCTGGCCTTGTCGACCCGCTCGTCGGGCAGGAAGCTCGTGTCGCCCGGCTCGCCGATGGCGACCCTCTTGGTCATCTGGCGGACGATCAGCTCGATGTGCTTGTCGTGGATCGAGACGCCCTGGTCCCGGTACACCTTCTGCACCTCCGCCACCAGGTAGCGCTGCGTGGCGTCGATGCCCCGTATCTCCAGCAGCTCCTTGGGATCTCGGGGCCCTTCCACGAGGGCGTCGCCCGGCTCGACCTCGTCACCGTCGCGGACCTCGAGGCGGTACTCGCTGCCGATCCTGCAGTCGTGCTCGGTGCCGTCGTTCTCCACGATCACCACGGTGCGCTCACCGCTGCCGTCGTCGCGGATGCGGACCACCCCGGCCTGGCGGGCCAGCGTGGCCTTGCCTTTGGGTGTGCGGGCCTCGAACAGCTCGACGACCCTGGGCAGACCGCCCGCGATGTCCTGGGCCCCGGCGACGCCTCCGGTGTGGAAGGTACGCATCGTGAGCTGGGTTCCGGGCTCGCCGATGGACTGGGCTGCGATCACCCCGACGGCCTCGCCCTGCTCGATGAGCTTGCCGGTGGCCAGCGACATGCCGTAGGAGGCTGCGGTGATGCCCGAGGCCGAGTCGTCGCTGAGCGGCGAGAGCACCCGCACCCGGGTGACCTGTGGGTCGTCGCGCAGGGCCTCCTGCTCGGCGTCGCCCACCATCGTCCCGGCGAGGATCACCGAGCCGTCGCTGAGGGTCACGTCGTCGGCGAGCACCCGCCCGAACAGCCTGGTGTCCAGGTAGGTGCGCTTGGCGGGCGTGTCCGGACCGATGTCTTCGAGCCAGATGCCCTTCACGTAGCCGCCGGACTCGAACGGGTCCTCGGCGTTGATGATGACCTCCTGGGCCACGTCCACGAGCCGCCGGGTCAGGTAGCCGGAGTCCGCGGTACGCAGCGCGGTGTCGACCAGCCCCTTGCGGGCGCCGGGTGTGGCGATGAAGTACTCCAGCACCCTGAGACCCTCTCGGAAGTTGCTCTTGATGGGCCGGGGGATCATGTCGCCGCGGGGGTTGGCGACCAGGCCGCGCATGCCCGCGATCTGGCGGATCTGCATCATGTTCCCGCGGGCCCCCGAGCCGACCATCATGTTGACCGGGTTGAAGGCGTCGGACTCGAGCTCGTCCTTCATCCGGCCCGTGACTTCCTCGGTGGCCTCGGACCAGACCTCGACCTCGAGCTGGCGGCGCTCGCCGTCGGTGATGATCCCCCGCCGGAACTGGCGCTCGATCTTGTCGGCCTGCTTCTCGTAGCGGTCGAGTATCTCGGTCTTCTGCTTGGGCGTCCTCACGTCGTCGATGGAGATCGTGAGACCCGACCGCGACGCGAACGCGAAGCAGATGTCCTTGACCGCGTCGAGGCTCTTGGCCACCTCCGCGATGGGGAAGCCGCGGGCCAGCCGGTCCACGAGTTCGCCCATGTCGCGCTGGCCGACGGTGTCGTTCACATAGCCGAAGGCGTCGGGGAGGGCGTCGTTGAAGAACACCCGGCCGGCGGTTGTTGGCTCGTAGCGGGCCGCCTCGCCGTTGGCCGGCGTGACCATCAGGTCCGGGCTGCCCCGATACTCGATCGGCTCGTGCAGCGTGATGTCGCCGTTCTCGTAGGCGAACCGGACCTCATCGATCGAGCGGAACGACCGGCCGGCCTCGCCGGCGCCCTCGAGCATCTCGGTGAGGTAGTGGGCGCCGATGATCATGTCCTGTGTCGGCGTCACCAGCGGCCGGCCGTGGGCCGGGCTCAGCACGTTGTTGGCCGACAGCATCAGCACCCGGGCCTCGGCCTGGGCCTCGGCCGACAGCGGCAGGTGCACCGCCATCTGGTCGCCGTCGAAGTCGGCGTTGAAGGCCGCGCACACCAGCGGATGGATCTGGATGGCCTTGCCCTCCACCAGCACGGGCTCGAAGGCCTGGATGCCCAGCCGGTGCAGCGTGGGGGCCCGGTTCAGCAGCACCGGGTGCTCGCGGATGACGTCCTCGAGCACGTCCCACACCTGGGGCCGGCGCCGCTCGACCATGCGCTTGGCCGACTTGATGTTGGGGGCAAGCTCCACGTCCACCAGCCGCTTCATGACGAAGGGCTTGAACAGCTCCAGGGCCATGATCTTGGGAAGGCCGCACTGGTGGAACCGCAGCGTGGGGCCGGCCACGATGACCGAGCGTCCCGAGTAGTCGACCCGCTTGCCGAGCAGGTTCTGGCGGAACCGGCCCTGCTTGCCCTTGAGCATGTCCGACAGCGACTTGAGCGGCCGGTTGCCGGGCCCGGTGACGGGGCGGCCGCGGCGCCCGTTGTCGAACAGGGCGTCGACCGCCTCCTGGAGCATCCGCTTCTCGTTGTTGACGATGATGTCGGGGGCGGCCAGGTCAAGCAGGCGCTTGAGGCGGTTGTTGCGGTTGATCACGCGGCGGTAGAGGTCGTTGAGGTCGGAGGTGGCGAAGCGGCCGCCGTCGAGCTGCACCATGGGCCGCAGCTCCGGCGGGATGACCGGGACGACGTCGAGGATCATGGCCCGGGGGTCGTTGATGCGCCTGCCGTAGTTGTCGCGCCGGTTGAACGCGGCCAGGATCCGCAGCCGCTTGATGGCCTTCTGCTTGCGCTGGGCCGACAGGGGGCGCTGGCCCTCGGGGGGGTTGATCTGGCTTCTGAGCGTCTCCTCCTCGGCGTCGAAGTCGAGGGCCGCGATGAGCCGGGCGATGGCGTCGGCGCCCTGGCCGCCCTCGAAGTAGTCGCCCCAGCGGTCGACGAGCTCGCGCCACAGGTCCTCGTCCTCGATGATCTGGCGGCTGAACAGGTCCGAGAACACCTCCCAGGCCCGCTCGACCCGTTCGAGCTCCTCGGCGAAGCGCTCCCCGATCTCCTCGAGGTCCTTGTCGGCCTGCCGCTGCAGCGCCCGCAGCTCCGATTCCTTGGCCTCGCTCGCCTCGGCCTCGGCCAGGTCCGTCTCCAGCCGCTCCTGGCGCTGCGACAGCTCCAGGTTCCGGTCGGCGTCGATGCCGTCGAGTTCCCGGCGTACCTCGACCTCCAGCTCGGGCATGTCGACGTGGCGACGATCGGCGTCCACGCTCACCACGAGGTTGGCCCCGAAGTAGATCACCTTCTCGAGCTGCTTGGCCTTGAGCTCCTCCTTGGGCTGGGTGCCCATCAGCAGGTAGGCCAGCCACGACCTGGTGCCGCGCAGGTACCAGATGTGCACTGCGGGGGCTGCCAGCTCGATGTGGCCCATCCGCTCGCGGCGCACCTTGGAGCGGGTCACCTCGACGTTGCACCGCTCGCAGATGATGCCCTTGAAGCGCACCCGCTTGTACTTGCCGCAGGCGCACTCCCAGTCGCGGGTCGGCCCGAAGATCTTCTCGCAGAACAGGCCGTCCTTCTCGGGCTTGAGCGTGCGGTAGTTGATCGTCTCGGGCTTCTTGACCTCGCCGTTCGACCAGGTGCGGATCGAGTCGGCACTGGCCAGGCCGATCTTCAGGTCGCTGAAATCGTTGACGTCGAGCATGATTCTGAGTCCGTCTTTCGTTCGTGCGTCCGTTGCGTTCTTGTCGTCCGGAAGCTGGCCCGAGGCCGGCTGTCAGCGGTGGCCGGCGGTGCGGGCCAGATCGTCCTCGTCGCTGCCGCGCTCGGGGCGCTGCAGGTCGATGCCGAGGGCCTCCACCGTGCGGAGGCTCTCCTCGTCGAGCTCCCGCATCTCGATGTGCTCGCCCGCGGCCGAGAGGACCTCGACGTTGATGCACAGCGACTGCATCTCCTTGATGAGCACCTTGAAGCTCTCGGGGATGCCGGGGTCGGGTACGTTCTCGCCCTTGACGATGGCCTCGTAGGCCTTGGCCCGGCCGAGCACGTCGTCCGACTTCACGGTGAGCAGCTCCTGCAGGCAGAACGCCGCCCCGTAGGCCTCCAGCGCCCAGACCTCCATCTCGCCGAAGCGCTGGCCGCCGAACTGGGCCTTGCCGCCGAGGGGCTGCTGGGTGATCATCGAGTAGGGGCCGGTGGAGCGGGCGTGGATCTTGTCGTCGACGAGGTGGGCCAGCTTCAGCATGTAGACGTAGCCGGTGGTGATCGGGTTGTCGTAGGGCTCGCCGGTGCGCCCGTTGTAGAGGGCCTGCTTGCCGTCGACCTCGATCAGCCGGTGGCCGTCGGAGGTCTCCGGGTTGAGGTTGGTGAGGATGTCGACAATGGTCGGCTTGCCCTGAGCGAGGTCGCGCTCGTCCCAGGTGGCACCGTCGAACACCGGCGTGGCGACGTGGGTCGAGGGCGGGGTGACGGGACGGGTCTTGGTCTCGGTCCCCCGGACCGGCTCGTCGCCCACCTGCTCCCCGTTGATCTTCCAGCCGTACCGGGCGCAGTACCCGAGGTGGGCCTCGAGCACCTGGCCGACGTTCATGCGCGACGGCACGCCCAGCGGGTTCAGGATGATGTCGACCGGCGTGCCGTCGGCGGTGAAGGGCATGTCCTCGACGGGCAGGATCCGTGAGATCACGCCCTTGTTGCCGTGGCGGCCGGCCAGCTTGTCACCCACGCTGATCTTGCGGTTCTGGGCCACGTACACCCGCACCAGCTGGTTCACTCCGGGCGGCAGCTCGCCTGCGTTGGGATCGTCGCGGTCGAAGACCTTCACGTCGATCACCTTGCCGGACTCGCCGTGGGGGACCTTCAGGGACGTGTCGCGCACTTCCCGGGCCTTCTCGCCGAAGATGGCCCGCAGCAGCCGCTCCTCGGGCGTCAGCTCGGTCTCGCCCTTGGGCGTGACCTTGCCCACCAGCACATCGCCCGGCCCGACCTCGGCGCCCACCCGGATGATGCCGCGGTGGTCGAGGTCGGCCAGGATGTCGTCGGAGAGGTTCGGGATGTCCCGGGTGATCTCCTCGGAGCCCAGCTTGGTGTCGCGAGCGTCTATCTCGTGCTCGTGGATGTGTATCGAGGTGAGAACGTCGTCGCGGACCAGGCGCTCCGACAGGATGATGGCGTCCTCGAAGTTGTAGCCCTCCCAGGACATGAAGGCCACCAGCAGGTTCTTGCCCAGGGCCAGCTCGCCGTGGTCGGTCGACGGACCGTCGGCCAGCACGTCGCCGCCACTGACGGTGTCGCCGGCCCGCACGAGCGGCTTCTGGCTGATGCATGTGTCCTGGTTGGATCGCTCGAACTTGCGCAGCTTGATCTCGGTCCGGCCCGCCTCGGCGTAGTCCACCACGATGCGGTCGCCGTCCACCAGGACGACGGTCCCGTCCTCGGAGGCGATGACCATGTCGGCTGCGTCCCGGGCGGCCCGGCCCTCCACGCCGGTTCCGATGTAGGGGGCCTCGGTGCGCACCAGCGGCACCGCCTGGCGCTGCATGTTGGCGCCCATCAGGGCCCGGTTGGCGTCGTCGTGCTCGAGGAACGGGATGAGGGCGGTGGCCACCGAGACGATCTGCTTGGGCGAGATGTCCATCATCTGCACCTCGTCGGGGGGCACGAAGGAGATCTCGGTGGTGGCGCCGAAGAAGACCTCCTGCTCCAGCTGGAGCCGGAGGTCCTGCAGCGAGGCCGCCTGGGGGGATCGCCGTACGAGCACCCGCGGGTTGATGAACTTGCCCTCGGCGTCGATCGGCGCGTTGGCCTGCGCGACGACGTACTCCTCCTCCTCGTCGGCCGCGAGGTAGACGATCTCGTCGGTCACCCGCCCGTCCTTCACCACCCGG
Organism: Acidimicrobiia bacterium; assembly: GCA_022819505.1. Taxonomy (GTDB): domain Bacteria; phylum Actinomycetota; class Acidimicrobiia; order Acidimicrobiales; family Aldehydirespiratoraceae; genus Aldehydirespirator. Next base: position 546,585 of record JAJEHD010000019.1, read on the forward strand.
TAGGGCGACTCGATGAAGCCGAACTCGTTGACGCGGGCGAAGGAGGCCAGACCCCCGATGAGCCCGATGTTGGGGCCCTCGGGCGTCTCGATCGGGCACATGCGCCCGTAGTGGGAGAAGTGCACGTCGCGCACCTCGAAGCCGGCCCGCTCACGGCTCAGGCCGCCGGGGCCCAGAGCAGAGAGCCGGCGCCGGTGGGTCAGGCCCGACAGCGAGTTGACCTGGTCCATGAACTGCGACAGCTGGGAGGTGCCGAAGAACTCCTTGATGGACGCGACGACCGGCCGGATGTTGATCAGCGTCTGCGGGGTGATCGCCTCCACGTCCTGGGTGGTCATGCGCTCGCGCACCTGCCGCTCCATGCGGGACAGGCCGATGCGCACCTGGTTCTGGATCAGCTCGCCGACGCTGCGGATGCGGCGGTTGGCGAAGTGGTCCTGGTCGTCGAGGCGGTAGCCGGGCTCGCCCTTGGCCAGGTTCAGCAGGTAGGTGGCCGCGGCCAGCATCTCGCACGGCGACAGCAGCGACTGCTCGGGGTCGGGGCGCTCGAACTCGAGCCCGAAGGTCTCCTCCAGGAAGTCGAACTCGGGGCCGAGCTTGCGGTTGAGCTTGTGCCGGCCCACCCGGGACAGGTCGTAGCGGCGGCCGCTGAAGAACGAGTTCTCGAAGTACGAGCGGGCCGTCTCGGCGGTGGCCGGGTCGCCGGGGCGCACCCGCTTGTAGATCTCGATGAGCGACTCGTCGCGGGTGGGGGCCAGATGGCCCTGCTTGTCCCACTGCTCGGCCAGGAAGTCGAAGTGCTCGACGAAGCGCTCCAGGAACCCGGGGTGGGTCTCCTCGTCGTAGCCGAGGGCCCTGAGCAAGGTGAACAGGGGCAGGCGACGCTTGCGGGCCACCCTCACCCCCGCAGTTATCTCCTTGCGGGGCTTCTGCTCCACGTCGAACTCGATCCACTCCCCCCGGTAGGGATGGATCGTGCCCGTCACGAGCTGGTACTTGGCCAGGTTCCGCAGCCGGTAGCGCTCCCCGGGCTGGAAGATCACGCCGGGTGAGCGGACCAGCTGGGAGACGACCACCCGCTCGGTGCCGTTGATGATGAAGGTGCCCTTGTCGGTCATCATGGGAAAGTCCCCCATGAAGACGATCTGCTCCTTGATCTCGCCGGTCCCGGCGTTGAGGAATCGGGCCCGGACGAAGATCGGCGCGGAGTAGGTCATGTCCTTCTCCTTGCAGTCATCCACCGTGAACTTCGGGGGTGGATGAAGCTCCTCGTCGTCGGGGTCGAACTCAAGCTCCAGCTCGAGCGTCCCGCTGTAGTCCGCGATGGGCGAGATGTCCCTGAAGGTTCGAGCCAGGCCCTCGGTCATCAGCCAGGAGAAGCTCTTCCGCTGGATGGCAATGAGGTCGGGAAGCGGGAGGATCTCCTTGAGGTTTCCGAACGAATAGCGTTCGCGTGAAGCGGCGCGTGCGGTCACGTGATACTCCCGAGGGCCGGCTGATCTGGGGTCACGTGGTCGCGCGTGCGCGCGTCAGCATTGAGGAATTAGCCACGGGAGCCGCCCTCCCAGCGCGCACAGACGACCACGGTAGAGGGGATGCTAGCCCGCGGCGCGCGTCAACACAACCACCCACGGTGGCGCGGTCGTCGCGAGATTAGCGGCTGTCGCGCCGCCGCGCCGCAATCGGGCGCCGCCTGGCCGCTCAGGATCGCAGTTGGGCCCGGAGGGTGTCGATGTCGCCGTCGCTGGCGCCCGCCGCCGACAGGTATCCGGCCGCGCCGCCCCACTGGTCGTGCAACTCCTGCAGGGTGGCGAGAATGACGGCGGGCCGGGCCTCCCAGAGGGGGGCGAACTCAGCCGGATCGAGTCCCAGGTCCTGGAGCATCGGCTGCAGCGACCTGGCTTCGGTGTGATCGCGATCGAGGCTGGGGCGGCGCTCCGACGACAGCGCGTAGTCGGCCGCCACATGCTCGGCGGCCACACCGGCTAGGTCCAGCAGGAGCATCGAAGCCACCCCGGTGCGGTCCTTGCCGGCGGTGCAGTGGATCACGACCGGATCGCCCATCCCGACCTGGCGGGCGATCCTCACGAACGACGGGCCGAAGTTCTTCATGATGCGCACGTAGCCGGCCACCATCTCCGGCTCGCCGTAGGATTTGATCTCGCCCTCGACTATGCGGTCGTAGATGGTGCGGGTCCGGAAGGTCTCATCGCTGGTCATCGGCAGGCGTACATAGGACGCCCCCGCGGGGAGCCGGTCTGGGAACTCCGATGCCTCGGCCTCGGAGCGCAGGTCGAAGACGTGGCGAATGCTGGCCGCCTCCAGGCGGCGCAGGTCCGCGTCGGTGAGCGTGCACAGCCTGTCGGCCCGGAACACCAGGCCGGTGCGGATCGAGCCGCCGCCGGCGACGGGCAGGCCGCCCAGGTCGCGAAAGTTGCTTGGGCCGTCGAGGTCCAGCCGTCGCTGCATGGGTTGAGGGCGTGGGGCGGCGCGCTGAGGCGACGCGGCCGACCGGCGCGGCGTCAGACGAGCTCGACCTCGGCGCCGACGCCCTCCAGCGCGGCCTTGGCCTTCTCGGCGTCGTCCTTGGGGAGGCCTTCGAGCACAGGCTTGGGCGCGTTGTCGACTAGCTCCTTGGCTTCCTTGAGACCGAGCGAGGTGAGGCTGCGCACCTCCTTGATGACCTGGATCTTCTTGTCGCCGACCGCGGCCAGCACGACGTTGAAGGAGTCCTTGGCCTCCTCGTCCTCAGCGGCCCCGTCTCCGGCGGCGGGGGCCGCCACCGCGACCGCAGCCGGAGCAGCCGCGGTCACGTCGAAGCGCTCCTCGAACTCCTTGAGCAGTTCGCTCAGCTCGAGCACGGTCATCTGCGAGATCGAATCGAGGATCTCTTCTTTGGTTGCCATTGTTCAGGCCTCCTGTGTTTCGGATGGTTGTTGGTCGTCGCCGGTTCCGGCACTGCGGGTGTCGATGAGGGCCTTGAGCCCGTACGCGAAGTTGCGGGGCAGTGCCTCCAGCAAGCCGGCGAGCTTGACCAGCGGCGCCTGGAAACCGCCTGCGAGCTGTGCGAGGAGCACGTCACGGGAGGGAAGGTCGGCCAGGGCGACCAGATCCTCGGGGCCAAGGACCTTGGTGCCCAGCACCCCTCCCTTGAGCACCAGGGCCCGGTTGGCCCGGGAGAAGTCTCTGAGGGCCTTGGCCACCGCGGCCGCGTCGCCGCCATCGTCGCCCTCGCCGACGAACGCGATGGCGGTCGGGCCGGTCAGCAGGTGGGCGACATCGATGTCCAGATCGGCCACCGCCAGCCGCACCATGGTGTTCTTGTAGATGGTGTACTCACCGCCCGCGGCGCGCAAGGACCGGCGCAATTCGGCCATCTGGGGGACGTTCAGGCCGCGGTACTCAGTCAGCAGGGCCGCATCGCTGGCCTCCAGCCGGTCACGCACTTCGGCGACGACGGCCGCCTTCTCGGGCCTAGGGACTGTCATGGGTGCCTTCCTCGTCCGGCGGGCCGGCCGGCCCATTGGTGCTCCCCGCGGAGCGCACCGGATGTCTCAGGTGAGCGCGGTGATCGGCGAGCCTACCGGGCCTACTCGTCTGCTCCGACCTCGGCTGGGTCGACGCGCACGCCGGGACCCATCGAGGAGCTGAGCACCACCTTCTTCACGTACTTGCCCTTGGACGCTGCCGGCTTGGCCCGGTGGAGCTCGGACAGGACCGCCCTGAGGTTCTTGACCAGATCGGCCTCCGCGAAGGACGCCCTGCCGATGGGGACGTGCACGTTGGCGAAGCGGTCGGTGCGATACTCGACCTTGCCCCCCTTGAACTCTTCGATGGTGCGCTCCACGTCGTTGGTGACGGTGCCGGTCTTGGGGTTGGGCATCAGCCCGCGGGGACCGAGAATGCGGCCCAGCTTGCCGACCACCGGCATCATGTCGGGCGTGGCGATGGCCACATCGAAGTCGGTCATGCCCCCCTGGACCTGCTCGGCCAGATCGTCCGCCCCAACCAGGTCGGCCCCGGCCTCGCGTGCCTTGGTGGCGGTCTCGCCCTGCGCGAACACCGCGACCCGCACCTCCTTGCCGGTTCCGGACGGCAGCGAGATCGTCCCCCGCATCATCTGGTCGGCCTTGCGGGGATCGACTCCGAGCCGCACGACCACGTCGACGCTCTCGTCGAAGCGCCGCTTGGCCAAGCTCTTGACCAGGCTCACCGCCTCGCTGTCGCTGTGGAGGCGCAGCCGGTCGAAGGACTTCGCCGCGTCCTCGTGCTTCTTGCCCTTGGCCATGGTCGCTCTCCGTGCTCCGGTGGGTTCTCAGGCGACGGTGATGCCCATGGATCGGGCCGTGCCCTCGACCTGCGCCTTGGCCGCCTCGAGGTCGTTGGCGTTGAGGTCAGGCATCTTCACCTGGGCGATCTCGGTCAACTGCGCGTCGGTGATGGTGCCAACCGACTCGCGTCCCGGCTCCTCGGCCGCCTTCTCAAGACCCGCGGCCGTGCGGATCAGGTACGACGTCGGAGGGGTCTTGGTGATGAAGGTGAACGACCGGTCCTCGTAGATCGTTATCTCGGCCGGGATGATCTGCCCCCGCTTGTCCTCGGTGCGGGCGTTGTAGTCCTTGCAGAAGTCCATGATGGCCACGCCGTGGGGGCCGAGCGCGGTGCCGACGGGCGGCGCGGGGGTGGCCTGGCCGGCGGGGATCTGGATCTTCACTAGGGCGGCGACCGGCTTTCGTGCCATCGGACTCTCTCAGGTAGTTAGGGACGGGGTGGAGGGCGGGAGAAGGTGATGCGAACTTCGCAGTGTGGCGGGATCGGTGGCCGGCTACAACCCGCAGGCCGGCCTACAGCCGGGCGACCTGCGCGAACTCGAGTTCCACCGGCGTCTCGCGGCCGAAGATGTTGACCAGCACCTTCACCTTGAGCTGGTCCTCGTTGATCTCGATTATCTCGCCGGAGAAGTCGGCGAAGGGGCCGTCCTTGACGCGGACGGTCTCCCCCATGCCGTACTCGAACATCGGCTTGGCCCGCTTGGACGCCTCCCGGGACCGGTCGGCCTCCACCCCGAGGAAGGCTTCGACGTCGCGGCGGCGCAACGGCGAGGGCGACCCGCCCTGGTTCACGAAGCCGGTCACGTTGGGGGTGTCGCGTATGACCGGCCAGACCTCGTCGTCCAGCTCGCAGCGCACGAACACGTACCCGGGGAACAGCCGCTTGGAGGAGATCACCTTCTTGCCGTTCTTGAACTCGGGCACGTCCCGCAGCGGGATGACCACCTCATGGATGCGGCCCTCCATGTTCATGGACGCGGTGCGGGCCTCGAGGTTCTGCTTGACCTTCTTCTCATAGCCGGACTGGGTGTGAACGACGAACCACTTGCCCGGCTTGTCGTAGGGGCTGACCGGGGCGGGAGCCTCGGCGCCGGCGTCTGCCTCGGCGTCGAACAGGTCGTCCTCGGTGAGGACGGTCCCGTCGCCGGGGGCGGGGTCGTCCATTGCAGCCGTGTCGGTGGCGGGTGCGTCTGTGACGGGCGTGTCAGTCATGGGTTCTGGGACCTCACGTATCGAACAGTTCGAGTATGAATGTGGAGAAGACCCAGTCGAGCCCGTAGATCATGGCTGTGAGGACCACGACCGTGACCAGCACGACGATGGAGTAGTTGACCGTCTCGGCCCGGCTGGGCCAGGCCACCTTGCGGAGCTCGCCTCTCACCTCGCGCAGGAACTGCATGGGCGAGGTCCGCTCGGTCGGCGTCGACGCGGGGCGGCTGCGGGTGCGGACCGGCGTGCCTTCGGCATCGACCTCGCCCTGCTTCTGCAGCATGCGCTTTTGCTGACGGTTCATCGCCATGGTTGGGTTCACCTCGGATGGGTTGTGTCGCCGCAGGCGGTGGCCATCGGCGATTCGCAGGGGCGGAGGGACTCGAACCCCCAACCGCCGGTTTTGGAGACCGGTGCTCTGCCAATTGAGCCACGCCCCTCAGCAGCGGGAAAGGCTACCAGCGCGACCCCCCGAACGGCTACGGCCCCAACCTCCGGAAGACCGGCATGGCGCGCTAGGACGCCAGTCTGGTGGCGCGGCGATGGCGGGCCGCGATGAAGCCCGCGGTGGCGGCAGCCCCGGCCGCGATGCCCCCGACCGCGGCCACGACCCCTGACCGGGCCATCCGGTCCAGCAGGCGCCCGTGAAGATCGAGGTTCTCCAGGATCTGCGACTCCAGGCGGGAGTCCTCGCTGGTGGGAGCTTCCCGCAGCGACTTCATGGCCTCCATCAGCCGCCGGTAGCGGGACTGCTCGGCCCGGCACCGCAGGCATGTGGACAGGTGGTCCAGCTCCGAGGGTCCAAGGGCACGGTCGGAGCCGGCGGCCGCGGCGAGGGCGTCGCTCACCGAGATGCAGTCGGTGCATTCACTGGCCATGATCGTGGTCCTCTCCGGGAAGGGGGAGCACCTGTTCGCGCAGACGCCGGCGAGCCCGGTGCAGCCGCACCTTCGCGGCGGTCACCGAGATGCCGAGCTCCTTGGCGATGGCCTCATGGGGCAGGTCGTACATGTCCCGCAGCACGACCACCGACCGCAGGCGGGGCGGGAGGTCGCGGATGGCGGCGTCCAGGTTCACCCGCAGCGCGGCCACGTCACCCAGCAGTGTCGGGTCGTAGTCGGGCCGGGTGTCGATCACGTCGTCATGGGCTCCGAGGTGATCATGGCGATGGAGCCGGCGCCGGCCGATGTGGGTGGCCGCGCAGTTGGCCACGATGCGGTACAGCCAGGTGCTGAAGAGCGCGTCGCCCCGGAATCGGCCGATGCTCCGGTAGGCCCTCAGATACGCCTCTTGAACCACGTCGCGAGCATCCTCCCTGCTGCCCGTAAGACGAAGAGCCAGCGCGTACGAATCGGAGTGGGTGATCCGCACGAGCCGGTCGAACGCCTCCCGATCGCCGGACTTGGCCCGCTCGACGAGCGAGACCATGTCCGGTGAAGATTGAGACTCGCGATCGGCGCGGACGTTACGCCGCGACTCGACGGCTCGCAGACGGCGCTGGGGCGACGCGGTCACAACTGTTGTCTATCAGGCCCGGACGCGGCCATCCATGCCGCGCCGCGCTGGCGGGTAGCGACGGACAGACTTGAACTGTCGACCTCTCGATTATGAGTCGAGCGCTCTTGCCAACTGAGCTACGTCGCCGGGACACGCAGGCTGGCGCCTGCGCCGAGCTCCCTGTCAGAATCGAACTGACGACCTTCTCCTTACCATGGAGACGCTCTGCCGGCTGAGCTAAGGGAGCGTGCCGGCGCCGGGGCGCCGGTCAGCCATGATGCCACACCGCCCGGTCTATCCCAACCGCCGGCAGGCTGGTCAGGCCGCGAACTCGGCTACCTGAACCGGCCGGCCCCTCTCGGCGCTGGCCACCGCGGCTTGCAGCACCTCGGTCACCGCCAACCCGACCCGGCCGTCGGTCTCGACGGGAGCGCCGCCGCCGATGGCGGCCGCGAAGGCGGCAACCTGATCGGCCAGCGGGTCGTTGGGGGCCAGGTCCACCTCAGTGGGGACGACGTCGCCCCTGGCCTGCACCAACAGGCTGGCGCCGTCGCGGCGGCTGGTCGCGACCGCCGAAGTGCCATGCACGGTGACCTCGACCGAGCCCGGCACGAAGTGAGTGGTTAGGAGGGTCCCGACCGCCCCCGACTCGAACTCGAACATGAGGCCGGTGGCGTGATCCAGGGGCTGGTCGGGCAGGACGCTGCGGCTGAACGCGCTGACCGTCCCGATCGGACCCAGCAGGTAGTGGTAGGTGTCGATCATGTGGACGCCGAGCCCGGTCATCCCGCCCAGCGGCGTCTCGCTCTCGCTGGCCCTCCAGGTGTCCGGGTACCCGTGGGACACGTTGAACACCGACGAGGCCAGCAGCACAGTGCCCAGCTCGCCGTCGTCGAGCATCTGCCGGATGCGGCGGTTGGCGGCCTGGCGGCGCCTCTGGTAGCCCACCATCAGCACCGTGCCGGCGCCCTCAGCCGCGGCCACGGCTCGTCGCCCCTCTTCAACAGTGAGGGTGAACGGCTTCTCGACCAGCACATGCTTGCCGGCCGCGGCGGCCTCGCAGACTTGATCGGCATGGACGCTGTGGGGCGTGGCCAGCATCAGCCCTTCCACGTCGTCGGCTGCCAGCAACTCGTTCCATGAGCCCACCGCCCGGCAGCCGGCCCGCCGGGCGAAGTCCTCTCGGGCGGACTCAGTGCGGGCGTGGCACGCCACGACCTCGGCCACACCCGATCGTCGGGCCGCGGCCGCCAGCTCGCCTCCCCACCAGCCGAGCCCGACCAGGCCCAGCCGAACCTTCCTATCGCTCATTGCTCACCTCTTTGCTCATTCCTGGCCGCGGTCTTTCACAGCAGCAGCCTCTCCTCGTACTCGACCCTCGACAGCACCCGGGGCTCGCCCTCGGTGACCAGCACCATGTCCTCGATCCGCACGCCGCCCCCGCCACCGACGTCGGGCACCCACACCAGCGGCTCGACCGCGAACACCATGTTGGGCTCGAACTCGCACACGGTGGCTCCGGGCATGCTCTCGCCGATATAGGGCGGCTCATTGGCGCCCACCCCGATTCCGTGGCCGATGAAGAGGCTGAACAGGTGGTCGGCCAGCCCGAACTCGGCGATCTTGGAGACGACCGCCTCAGCCGCATCGGCGTTCGTCAGGCCCGGACGCATCTTGTCGATGCCGGCTCTGAGCCCCTCGTAGACCGCGGTGTAGATCTCCCGCTGCTGGCGGCTGGGCCGTCCGATGACCGTGGTGCGGCCGATATCGGCGAAGTAGCCGTTCCACATGGCGCCGATGTCGATGAAGCACAGGTCGTGATTGCGCATCAGCTTGTCGGTGGCCAGCCGGTGCGGGGGCGACATGTGCTCGCCCGAGGCGACGAAGGGGGTGATCACGTGGGCCATCTCACCGCCCAAATGGAACAGCGTCTGCATGGCGTCGCCGGCCACCTCCAGCTCGCGGCGCCCGGCTCGCGTCTCGTCGAGGGCTCGCTGGGTGACGGCGTCGCCGATGGCGCAGGCCTCCTCGATGATGGCGATCTCCACATCGGTCTTGATGAGCCGGGCCCGCTGCATGATGGTGTCGCCGTCTATCACCTCGACCTCGGGAAGGTGAGTCCTCAGCGCCTCGATGAACGAGACGCTGGCCGCGTCCACACCCAGCCTCCCACCATCGAGGCCCCGCGCCGCCAGGATGGGGCGCAGGATGCTTCGCACGAAGCCGTCGACAAGCTCCGCCTGCTCCATGATGGGGATGGCGTGGGCCTCCGCGATCCAGTCCATTCCGGCCCGGGCCTTGTCGATCTCTCCGCCTGAGCAGAGCAGCACTGGATCGGCGCCGGGTTGCAGTAGCGCGCCGTTGAGCGCCATGGTCTTGCCTGCGATCAACTGTGCCCGCAACGAGGTGAGGTACCGGACGTTCTCGTCCTTCCACACCATCAGCCCGTCCGCGCCGGCCGCGGCCAACTCCCGCTGGGCGGCAGCGATCCGGTCGCGCCGCAGCCGGGCCATGTCGTAGCGATCCTCCCAGTCCACCGCGAAGGGGCCCTTGGCGTAGCCCCCCAGCGAGCCGGTCGTGCTCACGGCAAGGGCTCGGCGAGGTGCCGGTAGAGCGCTGCGGCGTCGAGGTCGCCCAAACCCCTCTCGGTGGCCGCCCGGTATTGCGGCAGGGCGGCATCCAGCAGCGGGGTGAGCGCATCCACAGCCCGAGCGTGCGCCGCGATGATCTCGGAGTCCTTCCGGATGATGGCCAGCCGGGCTGAAGGCGGCTCGTATGTGCCGGAGACCATCATCGGCCCCCTGATGTCGAAGATCTTCGACGATCCGACACCCGCGCCGATCACCTCCTGGACCACCTCGGGATCCAGGCCGCTGGCCGCGCCGAGCCGGTGAGCCTCGGCCGCGGCGAGCGTGTGCACCGACACCAGCAGGTTGGCCACGAACTTCATCCGCGAGCCGTTGCCGAACTCGCCGAGGTAGAAGGTCCGCCGGCCGATGTGGCCCAGGACCGGCTCAGCCACCGCGAACGCGTCCGGATCACCGCTGGCGTAGACGATCAGGGTGGCGTCAGCAGCCTGCAGGCCCGTGCCGCTGAGGGGTGCGTCGAGCACTGCCGCGCCGGCGGCCTCCAGTTCCGTCCTCGCCTCCTGCTTGGCCTCGATCCCGAAGGTGCCGGTCTCCACCACCACGAGCCCCGCCTTTCGGGCCGAAGCCACCGCCCGGCTGGCTTCACGAAGCGACTCGACGGACGGCAGGGAGAACACGACCACGTCCGCCTCGGCGGCCAACTCGGACGGCGAGGAGACCGGGCGGACGCCGCATCCGGCGGCGCGGTCCGGGTCGATGTCGAAGCCGACGACGTCGTGGCCCGCGGCCCGGATGTGCCTGGCCATCGCCCCGCCCATCACCCCGAGGCCCACGACCCCGACGACGGGCGCAGACCCGGTGTCAGCCATCGTTTGGGAGGATGGCGACCCGGCCGGCGTCGCCGTCGAGCATGCCGAGGCGGGAGCCGCTCCGCACGATGTCGCCGATCGGGCAGTCGACCACGGCCGGCACGGTCAGGGAACGGGCCACCTCGAACAGGTGGGCCGTGGGTGCGCCGCCCAGCGAGACGATTCCCGCAGCGTCGAAGAGGAGCGGCGAGAAGTTGGCCAGCGGGTACTGGGTGACGATGATGTCGCGGGGGCGCACGTGCTCGGTCTGCTTGGAGTGCTCCACCCAGACGAGGCGTCCGGCCCCCACTCCCGAAGAGCTTCCACGGCCTGCATGGATCTCGCCCTGCAGCGCGGCCACCCCGGCGAGGACCGGTTCCCACCGGTCAAGCCCCTGCCGGCCCACGGGGCGGGTGTGATCGATCAGGCGAAGGGCCATGCCCAACAGCCGGGCGCCAAGATCCTCGTCGGCGGGTGCCAGCGACCGGAGGGCCTCTATCGACTCGTTGGGCCGGTCGCTGCGCATGCGCCGCAGCACGAGCATGGCTCGCGCCTGCGCCTCTTCGGCGGCCTCCGGAGCCACACCCCACGCTTGGGCCACGAGGCGGCGGGCGAGGGCTCGGGCCATGTCGGCCAGTTCGTCGACGGTGACCTCTGCCCTAGGTGCGACCGGCTCGAGGCGGCGACCCATCCCCGGCAGCCAGCTCAGCACCAGTTCCTCGCCCCACGAGCCCGGGTAGTCGCGGGCCAGTCTCACGAAGTCGAGGGCGAAGCGATGGCCGAGCGCGGCGGGCACCTGGAAGCTCTCCTCAGCGGAGCCGGCCCGGGACCGCTGCACCTGCAGGAGCAGCGGCTCGCCGTCGAGCATCACCCACTCGATCAGGTTGCAGCCGAGCTGCCGGCGGGCGTCCAGCGCCAGATCGGCCACCGACCGCAGCGCCCCGGCGCCCATCAGCTCCAACGCGTCGTGGCCGGAGACCTCGCCTCCGGACACCTCGGCCCGGCTGCCTGAGGACCATCCGGCCATCAGGTCGCGCGGTGATCCCTTGACCGCGTCGATCCTCACCGACCCGTCGGGGAACGTCAGGGCCGCCCCGCCGAAATCCGGGGCTATCTCGGGCTGGACCACCAAGCCCATCGGAGCATCGACGGGCTCGATGCTGGCGGCCTCGTAACGCTCCAGCGCTTCCAGCGAGTAGCACGAGGCCCAGACGCTCCTGGCCGCCTTGCCTACCTCGTCGCGGCGCACCTCGGGCACCGAGGTGAAGGCACCGGACCACTCCCCCGCGCCCTCCAGAACGCTCGACGAGCGCACGATGAGCGGCTCTGGAAGTTCCCGTGCGGCCTCGGCCAGGGCGTCGAACAGCTCGCGGCCGAGGTCACACCCGATGATGGCCATCCGGGCGCCGCCCGAACCGCGGCCGGCCATCTGGGCCTCCGCCAATTCGAGCGCGGGCGCGGAGGCTGCCGGCGACACGACGAAGCCGTCGGGCACGGGCAGGCCCGCAGCCTTGGCCTGGGCCAGCCCGGCGCCCTTGGCACCCGCGGCGGCAACGTCACACGCCGCGGGGTCGTCGATCCGCAGGACCAGAGGAGCGCCTCGGGAGTTGCTCTTCTGCGACGGCACGGGTGCGCTCACCCGGCGCCGGTGAGCCGGACGGCGCCGGTCACCCGGCGCAGGTGATCTCGTCGAGGGGGAAGGTGGAGATCAGCTCAACGCCAGTCTCGTTCACGATCAGCATCTCCTCGAGGCGCACGCCGAACTCGTGGAGCTTGCCGTGCTGGGTCTCGAGCGCGAACACCATTCCCGGCTGAATCTCCTGGGGGTGGTCCAGCGACCAGATGCGCGAGATCACCGGCTGGTCGTACTGGGCCAGACCGAGACCGTGGCCCCAGAGGTTGGCCGCAGCCTCGTCCTCCTCCTCGTAGCCCCAGATCTCCTTGGCCGAGGGCCACACCGCGGCGATGTCGGCGGTGGTGACGCCGGGCCGGGTGGCCTCGATGGAGTCCTGCAGCCACTTGTTGGCCAGGTCGTAGTACTGCTTCTGCTCGTCCGTGGGCGTACCGCCCACGCAGTAGGTGCGGTACACGCACGACTTGAAGCCGTTCCAGGTGAGCGCGGCCAGATCGATGATGACCAGGTCGCCGGGCCGGATGATGCGGTCGCCGTGGTTGCGCCAGTTGGGCCAGGCGTTGGGGCCGGACGAGACGATGACGTCCTCGACGTTCTCCATGCCCGGGATGCTGTACAGGTACTCCATCCCGAAGGCGGTGACCTCGTTCTCGGTGAGTCCGGGCTTCAGGAACTGCGAGAACTCGTAGTGGGTCACGTCGCAGATCGACCCGACGATGCGCATGGCCTTCTGCTCGTTGGGGCTCTTGATGGAGCGGGCCTCCATCATCGGGGTCATGCCGTCCACCCAGTTGATACTGCGCTCCTCGAAGGCCCGGATCATGTTGAGGTCCATGAAGTCCACGCCGAGGGGCTGGTCCGATACCCCGGCATCCTCGAGGTCGTTCATGAGGGCGGAGGTGAACTTCTGGACCTGCGCGGTTGATGCCGGCCCGGCCGCGCCCTTGATCCAGGCATAGGAGTAGCGGACGTTCTCCTTGGGGATCCACGGCGAGTGCTCGCGGATGTGGTAGCCGATGTCGCCCTGCTCGTACAGGATCGGCTCCTTGCCCTCTATCAGCACCGCGTAGCGCAGACCGGGCTTGAGCTGGTTCCAGCCCGGCGTCATGGTGGACGTGACGTACCGGATGTTCTCGTCGTACATGAGCAGCATCGCGCCGAGGCCGTGGCGCTGCATGGCCTCCCGGGCCCGGCGCAGGCGCCACTCGCGCACCTCCTGCCAGTTGATCCCTTCCCGCCAATCGGTCCCGAGAACTCCGAATGCTTCCTTCACTGTTGCTCCTTGCTGCTCCCGGTCAGGGGGCGGCTTTGTCGGGCCGGGCTGCGCCGCTCGAAGCGACGCCTCCTAGCTGATGACCTTGCGGGCGCACTCGACGAACTCGTCGTTGGTGAGCAGCCCCTTCTTCTGTAGCGACTTGGCCTTGACGATCCCGAGAATCTCCAGGATCTCGTCCTCGCTGGCGGACATGTCGTTGCCCTCGAGCCACACCCGGATGGAGTCGACGCCCGAGCCCTTGCCCAGCACGATCTCGGGGGCGGCCTGGCCGACCAGTTCGGGACGGAACGGGAAGGCCTCGGTCACCTCGTCGCCGACGTTGCGGACCCAGGTCGCGATGATGCCGGACTCGACGTTGAACAGCCGTTCCCCGACCACGGGGCGGTTGCCGGGCTGCGCGACCCCGGCCATGGCCAGCACCTCCCGGGAGATGTCGGTGAAGTGCTCCGTCTTGATGCCGGTGTCGAGCCCGTACATGGTGAGCAGGGCCAGGATTGTCTCTTCGGTGGGCGTGTTGCCCGAGCGCTCGCCGAGCCCGGTCACGGTGGTCTGGATGACCTCGACGCCCTCGGTCACGGCCAGGATCGTGTTGGCGACGCCCATGCCGAAGTCCATGTGGAAGTGGGTCTCCATGGGCACGCCGAGGCGGTCGCGGGTCTGTCGCACGAAGTAGGCGACCGCGTGGGGCGACAGCACTCCGAAGGTGTCGACGAGGGCCACGGCGTCGACGTAGCCGTCGGTGGCGACCCTCTCCATCATGTCGAGGTACTCGCCGATGTCGGCCCGGGTGGCGTCGATGGGGAAGAACGTCACCTTCAAGCCGTGGTCGCGAGCGAAGTTGGTGGCCTCGATGGAGGCCTCGAGCGCCCGCTCCACCGGCCAGCGGTAGCCCTTCTGGATCAGGTGATGGCTGGACGGCACCTCCATGACGACGCCGGTGGCGCCGCAGTCGATTGCCAGCTTCACATCGTCGACCATGCAACGGGAGAACGCATAGACCTCGGAGTCGAACCCGGCCGCCGCGATCCGGCGGACAGCCTCCTCGTCAGCGGGTGACACCGCGGGCAGGCCGGCCTCTATGCGATGGATCCCCGCGTTGTTGAGCAGCTCGGCGATGCGCAGCTTCTCGTCGGCGGTGAACTCCACGCCGGCCTGCTGCTCACCGTCGCGCAAGGTGACGTCGTGCACCTTGAGGGTCTCCGGGAGGTGCATCTCTCCGGTGGCCTCGGGCAGGTAGTTCCATGGGCTGGAGAACCACCTGTCGGTGATCCACGGGGTCGTCGACGAACTCATCTCGCCTCCTCAGCGTAGCTGCGCCGCAGATCATATATTATGTCAGGTCTCCCATCAACGCGGGCTCTCGCAATCAGACGGCGGGCTGACGTCTACAGGTTGAACAGGCGAGCTGCGTTGGAGCCCTTGATTGCGGCCCGCTCGGGCTCGGTCAGGCCCTCGACGCGGTCGATCAGCCCGACCGGGTCTGCCTCGCCCATGTCAAACGGGAAGTCGGTCCCCATCATGACCCGGTCCGAGCCCACCACCTCGATCAGGTGCCGCACGTACTGGGGCTGGAACACCATGGTGTCGTAGTAGAGGCGCTTGAAGTAGTGGCTGGGCGGCCGGTCCGGGATGCGGGTGCGGGTTTCGGGACGGACCTCCCAGGTGTGGTCGGCGCGGGCCGCGTAGAACGGCACGTACCCGCCGCCGTGCAACAGCACCAGCTTCAGATCGGGCAGCTCCTCGAACAGCCCCGAGAAGACCATCCGGTGCACCGCGACCGTTGTCTCCAGCGGATTGCCGATGCAGTTGACGAAGAAGTACTCGTCGAGGCGGTGGCTCTCCTCATAGCCGTTGGGATGCAGGATGACCGGCACGCCCTTGGCCGCGGCCGCCTGCCAGAAGGGCCGGAAGCGAGGCTCGTCGAGGTTGTGGCCGTCGACGGTGCCGCCGATCTGCAGTCCCTTGAAGCCGAGCTCGTCGACAGCCCGGTCCATCTCCGCGATGGCCGCGTCCACGTCCTGCAGCGGAACGGTGGCGCCTACGGCCGCGAACCGGCCGCCGAAGTCCGCAACCGCCTGGGCCAGGGTGTCGTTCTGCACCCTTGCCGACTCGGCGGCGACCGCCGTCGGCAGCCAGTAGCCGTACTGGGACACGAATGTGGCCAGGCCCTGGACATCGACGCCCATGGCGTCCATCGGTTCGATCCGGGCCTCCGGGTCGTGCAGCTGTGCCGAGATCGACGGGATCATCGTGGCGTTGTGGTCCCGGGAGCTCTGGTTCATGAAATAGACGTAGGGCTCGTAGGCCGGCCGGCGGTGGGCAGCCAGCAGCGGCTCGCACTCCGCTACCGCCAGGTGGCAGTGAATGTCGATGGTGCGGGCCCGCTCCGCCCCGCCCGAAGCGCCGCTCGCGGGCGCGGCAGAGCCATTGGGTGCCATCCGGTTGCCTCCCTTCCTCAGGAGCGCAGGTCGACCTCGAGGACCGACCGCGGGATCTCCAGATGCTCCCTGACCGCCGCAGCGGCGACCTCTGCATCGTGGCGAGAGAGAGCCTCGAATATGCGCTGATGGTCGCGGGTGGCCTGCTCACGGGCCCGGGGCCTGGTCTTCAGCGCCATGCTGACGTACATCACCGAGGTGTCCAGCAGGGTGCGGAGGATTGCCAGCAGTCGGGGTGACCCGGCCGCCTCGTAGATGGTCATGTGGAAGTCGCGGTTGAGCATCACCCAGTCGGCTGTGGGGTGCGCCGCCTGCATCTGCTCCAGCACGGCGCCGACCCGAGCGAGCTGCTCGGCGGTTATCCGCTCCGCGGCCTTCTCCACCGCCACCACTTCGAGCACCAGGCGCAACTCGTAGATCTCCTGGAGTTCCTCCTTGCTGATGCGGTGCACGGTGCCGCCCCGATGGGCGTCGAGCTCGACGATGCCCTCCGCGGCGAGGTCTCGCAGGGCCTCGCGAACAGGGGTGGTGCTGACACTGAGCTGTTCGGCGAGATCGGCCTGCACCAGCCTCGTCCCACCGGGAATGCTCCCATCAAGGATGCCTTCCCTGAGGGTCTCGCGCACGAACTCGTGGGCAGTCACCCGGGCGCGGGTGTTCTTGTGCGAGACGCTGATGCCTGCGTCGGTCACGTCCGCTCCTTATTCAATTGCGCAGGAGGTTGGTCGATAGTATCAGCGGCGATGAAGCCGACGGGGAGACCGGCATGAAGTGCGTGCAGGTGACTGCGCCCGGGCGCCTGGCCCACACCGACGCGGCCGATCCCACCGCGCTCGACCCCACCCACGCCGTGGTCAAGATCGACACCGTCGGGATCTGCGGGACCGACGTGAAGATCCTCGGCGGGGCGATCGGTGTCTCCTACCCGCGGATCATGGGCCATGAGATGGTCGGTGTCGTGGAGGTGGCCGCCGACACGGGCCCGCCTTCGGGCCGCCGGGTGCTCATCGACCCGGCCATCGTCTGCGGAACCTGCGCCATGTGCCGCAAGGGCCGCGGCAACATCTGTCTCGAGGGCGGCCTGTTGGGCCGTGACGCCGACGGCGTGTTCGCCGAGTACGCGGCTGCGCCGAGCCACCGGCTGCTGGAGGTCCCCGACTCGGTCAGCGGTGCCGCGGCGGGACTGCTGCAGGTGCTGGGGACCTGCGTGCACGCCCAGCGCGGCGCGCCGGTGTATGTCGGCGATATCGCGGTCGTGCTGGGCCTCGGCGTCAGCGGCCTGCTGTTCACCCAACTGCTGCGGGCGGCCGGAGCCACCGTGGTGGGCGTGACCCGCTCCGAGTGGAAGCGGGACCTCGCCCGCCGGCTGGGCGCGGCCGCGGTGGCCGCACCCGGCGACGCCGACTCGCTGGTCCGGGAGATGACCGGGGGCCGGGGAGCTGACCTTGTGGTCGAGGCCGTCGGGACCGAAGCGACCCTGGCCCAGGCCATCGAGCTGGCCGCCACCGGCGGCGAGGTGATCGTGTTCGGCACCCTCACCGGCGGAGGCCGGGGCCTGCCCTACTACCAGCTCTACTTCAAGGAGCTCATCCTGCGGAACCCTCGGGCCGCCACTGTCGACGACTACGCCCGCGGGATCGAACTGGCCGCATCGGGTGTGCTCGACCTCGAGGCCATCGTCACCGACCGTTTCGGTCTCGCGGAGGCGCCGGCGGCCTTCGAGCGAGTCAAGAGCTCCGACTCGCTGAAGGTGCTGATGTCGGTGGCCTGAGCCCAAGAGGCCGCTAGCTGGCAAGGAGGTGGCCTCTAGCTGGCGAGAAGGTCGAGCTCTTCGAACTTGCGCAGCACATGGGCCTTCGCTACCGCCACCTCGTCGTCGGCGGGATCGCGAGGGAACGGCAGGTCGATCTGGATGTCGTCCTCGAGGCGCCCGCCCTTGGCGAACACCAGGATCCGGTTCGACAGCTCGACCGCCTCGCCGACATCGTGGGTGACGAACACCACCATCTTCTTGGTCTCGTCCCACATGTGGTGCAGCTCCCGCCGCAGCGCCCGGGCGGTGATGGCATCGAGGTGGCTGAAGGGCTCGTCCATGAACAGCACGTCGGGCTCGATCGAGAATGCCCGGGCGATGCCCACCCGCTGCTGCATGCCGCCGGACAGCTCGCCCGGGAACTTGTCTCCCTTGTCGCCCAACTGGACCATCTCGAGGTAGCGCTGGCAGCGCTCCTTGGTGCCTTCGGAGCGATCCTCCTGGACGAACAGGAGGTTGTCGGTCACGGTGCGCCAGGGCAGCAGCCGGGCAGCCTGGAACACGTAGCCGGGCGCGGCCACGTGGCCGTCGCTGGTGATCTCGACCGTTCCATTGGTGGGGGTCTCGATCCCGGTGAGGATGTTGAGCAGCGTCGACTTGCCGCAGCCCGAGGGCCCGACGATGGACACGAAGCTGTGCCCGCTGATGTCGAGGTTCACATCCTCGAGCGCGACCACCTTGTCGTCGCCTACGCCGAACTCCTTGTGGAGGTTCTTGATTCTGATCTCAGCCACTTGATCGTCCGTTCACTCGTTGTCTCCGACAGTTCCTGCCCTCAGTGGGCCTATCCGTGCCTGGCGGTCTCTTCCTCGCCGTAGTGCTCGTGGTGCTCGCCGAAGGCCTCCTCGACTACCTCGGTCTGGAGCTGCGGCCGCCAGCGGAAGGCCCGGCGGCTGATGGGCTCGAAGACGAGCCGCTCGAAGAGGATGGCGAAGATCACGAAGAAGGCGGCGTAGCCGACCACACCGTGGGCCCGGTGGGCGTCGTACCAGAACTTGATGGTCCAGCCGGCGCCGTCCTGGCCGCCGAACACCTCGGCGATGACCAGGCCCTTCCAGCCGATGGAGAAGCAGTACCGGGCCGCCGCGAACATGAACGGCATCAGCGACGGCACCAGCACATGGCGGATCACCTTCGACTGGGGAACTTGGAACGAGCGGGCCATGTCGAAGAGCTCGCGCGGCGTGTTGCGCACCCCTTCCCGCACATTGACGATCACGAAGGGAATGCCCGCCAGGATCACCGTCAGGATCGGGCCCCGGTCGTCGAAGCCGAAGATGATGCTGTTGAACAGCGCCCAGGCCAGCGCGGGCATGGCCAGAATGGCCATGGTCCAGTCGTGGCAGAAGGCGTTGGTGGCCCGCGAGAGCCCCATGGCAAGCCCCAGGGCGGTGCCCAGGACCATGGCTATGGCAAAGCCTGACAGCAGCCGGCGCAGAGAAATGAAGAAGGTCTCGTAGAGGTTCTTGCGGGCAAGAGTGTCGGTGATGAACTCGTCCCACATGAACCCGCCGACCTCGCTGGGCGTGGGCAGCACGTCGACCGCGAAGGGCCAGATCTCCTCCACCGCTATCAGTGAGAGCTCCCACACCGCGAACAGCACGATGGGGAACAGCACCCGCGCCGAGAGCGGGGACTTGGCGATCTTCGTTGGGATCGCGAACAGGCGCTGCCCGGGGTTGGGCGCCGGCTGCGAGCCGGCGGTGCCCGGACGGGTCTCGGTGACGGTCATGGTCGTGAAGCCTCCCCTCAGGTCGCGGTGACGGCCTGGCGCCAACGGAAGTAGCGCCTCTCGATGGCTTCCAGCACGACCTTCTCGAGGAACAGGGCGAAGAAGAAGAAGGCCAGGATCCAGGTCAGGAACTCACTCATGTCGAACAGCACGGCGCTGATCCGCATCTCGAAGCCGATCCCTGCCGACGACGAGAACACCTCGGTGAGCACGGTCACCTTCCAGGCGATCGAGAACCCGAAGCGCAGACCGGTGAACAGGTAGGGCGCCAGATGCGGGATCACGATCTGGCGGTTGCGCTTGAACACGTTCACCTGGAACGACTTGGCCATGTCGATCAGGTCCTTGGGCAGCGCCCTGATGCCCTCGGAGACGTTGACGGTGACCAGGGCAAAGGTGGTCAGGATGATGGCGATGGTCGGACCGAGGGGCCGGTTGCCGAAGATGATCGCGGTGATCAACACCCAGATCAGCCCCGGAGCGGACAGGCTGATCAGCACTGCGTCCTTGAAGAAGCCCTCGAACCACTTGGACTGCATCAGGATCCCGATCATCGCTCCGATCAGGAACGACAGGCCGAAGCCGACCGCGATGCGGGTCAGCGTGGCCTGGAACGCCGCCGGCATCGTGCCTTCTCCCCAGATCTCGAAGAAGGTGGCCACTACCTCGGAGGGTCCGGGGAGCAGCTTGGGATCCAGGGGACTGCCCCGAAGGAAGCTGAAGATGTCGAGGAGGGCGAACTCCCAGATGGCCAGCACCGCGACGTAGCTGAGGATCCGCCAGAACCAGCGCGAGGTCAACTCGGAGCGGCGCGCCTTGCGAGCGAGCTCCTCCTCGGTGACACGAGCAGCCGGCGGTGTCTCGGTGGTGGCGCTGTCAGTTTCTGTGGTCGTCACAGTGGTTCACCTTAGAAAGACTGCTGCGAACGGCCGGGGCATCGGTGGCCGTACGCAAGCTCCCCTTACTCACATGTCTATCCCTGCGGTGGGCCGGCGGCCCCTGCAACACAACGCAGGGGCCGCCGGCCACGGCAAGGATCGAGTGGCGGGCTGACCGTTGGAGGGGACGCCGGTCAGCCAGCCACTCTCGCCGCAACAACTAGGGGCCGACCACCTCGTAGCGAGGAGCCGGATAGCCCGCCGGGAGTCCGTTCGGGTTGTCGGGATGCAGCTCGGTCATGAAGTCGTAGATCGCGACCTCATTGTCGATCCACTCCTGGTCGAGGTAGACGCTCTCGACGAACCAGTCGTTGGCGCCCTGCATGAACTGGACGGTGAACTCAACGTCGGCCTCGTCCTCGACCGCGAAGTGCTGCGGATACGCCCGCACGATGTCGGCGGTGTTCTCCTCCCACTCCGCGATGCCGATCTGCCACAGCTCCAGGAATGCGGCGACCTCACGCGGGTGAGAGTCGTACCACTCCTCGGTGGCGGTGAACAGGTTGGACATCACATGGTTCTTGCCGTCATTGAGGCCCGAGAACTCGTTGTAGAGCTGGAACGGCATCCGGCCGCCGTACATGATCTCGATCTCGCCGGCGCGCAGGTGCGGCACCGCCGCCTCGGGAATAACCACCGCAGCCTCGCAGTCGCCGCGCAGCAGGTTGGTCGGGTTCACGAAGTGATCGTTGACGATCAGGTTGTAGTCGCCGCCACCGACGCGGTAGTCGATGCCGTGGAGCTGGTCGGCCAGCACCGTCCAGAAGCCGGTGTTCGACACGGGGCTGCTCACGCAGATGTTCGAGCCGAGCGGGATGTCGGCCAGAGTCTCGTACGGATCGCCGGCGCGTCGCATCATCGGCGAGCGCTGGAAGTTGTACTTGCCGAAGGTGACCGTCTTGATGGACGTCTCGTTCTCGAGCACCGGGATCTCCTGGGTGCCCATCGACACGATGTCGCCGTGGCCCCCTGCGAAGTAGGTGAACTCGTCCCAGGTGGAGCTGGTGTGGATGCGGATGTTGTTCTCCTCCTCCCACTGGGCCAGCAGACCGGTGTCGGTCAGCCAGTCCCAGACGGGGTCCGGAGCGAACGCGAACCGGATGATCGAGGCCGCCTCGGGCTCCATCATCGCCGCTTCCTGGGCGGCCATCGCCTCGGCCTGAGCGGCCTCAGCCTCGTCCTGAGCCGTCATTGCGTCGGCCTGAGCGGCCTCGGCAGCAGCCTGAGCGGCCTCAGCAGCCGCGAGGGCGGCATCGAGCTCGGCCTGGGCCGCGGCGGCAGCAGCCGCATCGGCCTCGCCGGCGGCTTCAGCGTCGGCCCGGGCCTGCTCGAGCGCAGCGAGCGCCGCAGCAGCCTGGGCGGCTGCATCATCGGCGGCGGCCTGGGCGGCGGCGGCCTCGGACTGGGCCGCATCCGCCTGTGACTGGGCCGCGGCGGCCTCGGCCTCGATCGCACTGGTGTCGACCACGGCCGGCTCGTCGTCGCCGCAGGCCGTAGCCAGCAGGCCGAGAGCGGCGATCGCCGTGACCACCTTTACCAGTCGGTTCCGTCTTGACATTTTGTCCTCCCCTTCGCAGAGAATCGGATCCGGCCACCTCCCGGAGGGTGGCAGCCGCTTCGCCGGCTCGAGCCAGACGGTAGTCCCGAGGCCCAACCGATCATGCACTATACATTAGATAATATCTTGCGCACCATCGGAGTCAAGTCGAGTCTCTGGCCGTACCGTCGGAGACTCCGGGGAGACCAGCAGTGCAGGTCGAACTGAACGCCGTCTCGTACCGGTACCGCGACGGCACGGCCGGCGAGGCGGAGGCCATCAAGGACCTCGACCTCGTCATCGAATCACGGTCGGTGCATGCCATCGTCGGCCCGACGGGCTGCGGCAAGAGCACCCTGCTGCGGGTGCTCGCCGGCATCGTCGAGCCGCAGGCCGGCTCGGTTCGCTTCCGCGGTCGCCAGCTGCGCCCGAACCGCACGGCCATGGTGTTCCAGGACCCCACCCTGATCCCGTGGTGGTCGGTGGGTCGCAACATCGGCATCGGCGTGGAGTTCAGCGCCAAGCGCCGCCAGCTCTACCGCAAGATCCGATCCTTCAGCGCGGACCGCGTCGGACTCAAGGGAATGCTCAACCGGATGCCCTCGTCGCTCTCGGCCGGGCAGCAGACCCGTGCCGGCATGTCGAGAGCCTTCGCCCACGACGCCGATGTGCTGCTGCTCGACGAGCCGTTCGTGCACCTCGACGCCATAACCCGGCGCAAGCTCTGGGCCGAGTTCGAGACGGCCTGGCAGTTCGACCCGCGCACCTACGTGTTCGTCACTCACGACGTGGAGGAGGCAGTACTGCTGTCGGACCGGGTCACGGTGCTCGCCGGGCCGCCGGCATGGGCGCTGGAGACGGTGGAGGTCCCCCTGGCCCGACCACGAACCCGGGACACCCCCACAGAGCCGGGCTTCCGTTCGGTTGCGGCGTCGGTATGGGACGCCCTCGAGCGCGCCAGCCTCGGGTGAGCCGCACCGGGGCGTCCAGTCCATGAACGGGGCCGGCGACCGGCGATCGGCGATCGCCGGCCTCGCCGTGTCGACCACATCGATCGCGCTGGGGGCCCTGCCGGTGTTCCTGCTGGGTGCACTGGCCGTGTTCATCCGCGATGAGCTCGCATTCAGCGAGACCCGGCTCGGACTGGCAGCGTCGGCCTACTACCTGGCCTCGGCGCTCTCGTCAGTTCCCGGGGGCCGCTTCTGCGAGGCCGTCGGCGGCCGCCGGGCGGTGGCCGCCTCGGCCGTGCTGGGCGGAGCATCGATGCTTGCGATCGCGCTGCTCGCCCGCAACTACGGCGCGCTGCTCGGGTTGATGGTGGCGGCCGGCATCGCCAACGGCGCCGCCCTGCCGGCCTCCAACCTTGTGATGACCCAGCGGATCCCGGTTCGGCTGCAGGGTGCGGCCTTCGGGGTGAAGCAGTCGTCGGGGCCGATCAGCACCCTGCTGGCCGGGGCCTCGGTTCCCCTGCTGGGCCTGACCGTGGGCTGGCGGTGGGCGTTCCTGCTAGCGGCGGTCGCCACCGTCCCCCTGATCCTGTGGGGCCGCGGGGGCCCGCGTCGCAGCCGCGGCAGCGCGGCCCGTCCCACCCAAGGCGTGCCGGTGGGACCGCTGGTGGTGCTGGCCGCGGCCGCAGCCACCGCGGTGGTGGGCGGGGCGTCGGTGGCCGCGTTCTACGTGGAGTCGGCCGTCGCGGCCGGAGTGGGGCCCGGGCCGGCGGGAACCATCCTCGCCGTCAGCAGCGTGACCGGCATCGGCTGCCGGGTCCTGTGGGGCGCGATGGGCGACCGGTCGCCCCGCCTCCACGTCCCGCTGCTGGCTGGACTCATGGCAGTGGGCGCCGCCTGCTTCGTGCTCATAGGACGGGTGTCGACGCCGGTGCCGCTGCTGGCCGTGACCGTCCTGGCCTTCGGGAGCGGCTGGGGCTGGCCAGCACTGTTCAACTACGCCATCGTGAGCCGCACCCCGTCGGCTCCGGGCCTGGCGACCGGCATCGCCGGGACCGGGCTCTACGCGGGCGGGATCGTGGGGCCGCTGCTGTTCGGCGCGGTCGTGGAGGCGCTGGGCTACTCAGCCGCGTGGCTCTGCGTGGCCGCCAGCGCGATGTGCTCGTCGCTGCTGATGTACGTGGGTGGTCGCTGGCTGGAGCGGGCCAGTCACATCCGCCCTAGCCCCGAGGCGGGAGGCCGAACGACGCTGAGCCACGGGTCGTGACGGTGCCGTCGAGCTTGCGAACCCAGAGATCGGCGTCGAAGGACCCCGCCTCCACGTCTACGGCGGTGACCGTCCCGCCGCACTCCAGGCTGTCACCGGCGTAGGCCGGGGCGAAGTGGCGGTAGCTGATCGACCGCGGCCACGCCCCGACGCCGAGCCAGGCCTGCACCGCCAGCATCATCCAGGCGCCCTGAAGCGGTCCGTGAACCAGCAGGCCGGGGTGGCCGTCGGTGCCGGTGGTGAAAGGGGCGTCGTAGTGGACCCGGTGCAGGAGCCAGGCCGCGGCGCTGAACATGAACAGGTCGATCTCGTCGGGCCGGCACGTCAGGAGCGGGATGTCGTCGCCGGCAGCCGGGATGGCCGGATCCCGCGGTGCGGTCCCGCCCTCGACGGCGCTCACCGGTAGATCCTCGTGAAGCGCTCCCGCATGACCAGCTCCGAGTGCTGGTTCCAGAACGTGAACTGGGTCTTGACGAAGGCCATCGGACCGGAGCGCCCGACCTTCTCGTAGATGTCGACGATCTCCTTGTGCAGGGTGATCGTGTCGCCCGCGACGACCGGCACGCCCATCTCGATCTCGGTCTCACCGGCCATGGCCCGCTTGACGTCCAGCGGCGGCACGTCCTCGGTGGCCGAGCCGTCGACCTCGAGCCGGTCGCGGTCGGCGAGATGAGCAGCGTGCATGCGTATCACGTACGGGAAGTAGGGCGGCGCCAGCAGGTCCCGGTAGCCGGCGGCCCGGGCGGCTCCGGCGTCGGTGTGGACGGGGTCGGTGGCCCCGATGGCGCGCGCGAAGCGCAGGATGTCGTTGCGGCCCACCTCGAAGGTGGCCCGCTCGAAGGGCTCGGCCGCCCATCGCCTGGCCTGTTCGCTGATGAGCGTGTGCTCCATTCAGATCCCCATGGTCTTGGCGATGATGTTGCGCTGGATGTCGGAAGTGCCGGCGCCGATCACCCCCAGCCGCGACTCGCGGTAGTGGCGCTGGAGGTCGTGCTCCATGGTGTAGCCGTAGCCGCCGAGCACCTGGAGCCCCTCATCGGCCACCTTCTTGTAGGCCTCGCATACGTACAGCTTCAAGATGGCGGCGTCCCTGGTGGTGGCCATGCCGCGGTCGAGGCGGTCGGCGTAGCGGTAGACCAGCATCTCCGATATCTCGGTGAGCATCTGCATCTCGGCCAGGCGGTGGCTCACTGCCTGGAACCGTGATATGGGCCGGCCGAACTGCTGGCGCTGCTGGGCGTAGGCGAGAGCGTCTGCGAGGGCCGCCTTGGAGGCCCCGGTGCGGGCCGCCGACAGGCACAGCCGCTCGTATCGCAGGTACACCGCGTTGTCCCGCCAGCCGTCGTAGAGGGTGCCCAGCATGCGGCCCCGCGGGACGCGCACGTCGTCGAAGAACACATGGGCCGTCCCCAGCGGCCAGTGGCCGAGGGTCTCCATCGGCGTCCAGGAGATGCCCGGCGAGGAGGTGTCGACCAGGAAGTTGTTGATGCCGTGGTGCTTGGGTCCCTCCGACGAGGTGCGAGCGGCCACCAGGTCGTAGTCGCTCACCTTGAATCCCGACGTGAACACCTTCTGACCGTTCAGCACGAAGTGGTCGCCGTCGGGCACCGCCGTCAACGAGATGGAGGCCGCATCGGAGCCTGCCTCGGGCTCGGTCAGCGAGTAGCAAACCGACCGGGTGCCGTCGGCAATCCGGGGCAGCACCTCCCGCTTGAGCTCCTCGGAGCCGTCACGCCCGACGGCCAGCCCGCCCCAGGTGACCGCCCTGAACACCCAGAGGGCCAGGTCGAGGAACGCCCGGCCGATCTCCTCCAGCAGGATGGCCACCTCCACCGCTCCGCCACCGGCTCCGCCGTAGTCGACGGGGATGTTGATGCCCAGCCAGCCCAGTTCTCCCAGCTTCCCGTAGAGGTCCTGCGGTGCCCGCCGCTCGCGGTCGCACTCCCTCACGTAGTCCCGGGAGATCTCGCGCTCGCAGAAGTCGCGCACCGCGTCCCGGAACATCTCCTGCTCGGGCGTGAGGTCTACCTGCATGGCCTGGACTCCAGTCTGAGGCCGAGCGAATGGGCGAGCAACCCCCGCCCATACGGGCGAGGCCGTGGCCCGAGCGGCCCGTGAGCGCAGCGAACAAGAGCGGGAATGACGACGCCGCGGCGCAAGGCGCTCGCGTCGATTTGCGCGGCCTCCAGCAGGCCGGGTCGGCGGCACCGGCGGGTCGGAGGGCTCACCGGCTGGTCCGGTTTGGCCGGCGCGGCCGCCGTCCGTAGGGTGCCGGGCCGGCACGCCCCCGCCCGCGGGCCCCGAGAAAGGACCCTTTCGGAATGGCAACCCCCAACATCGACACAGTGCGCAGCATCTCCGAGCGGCTCTCCAACTGGGGCCGCTGGGGAGACGGCGAT
This sequence comes from Acidimicrobiia bacterium, assembly GCA_022819505.1. Classification (GTDB taxonomy): domain Bacteria; phylum Actinomycetota; class Acidimicrobiia; order Acidimicrobiales; family Aldehydirespiratoraceae; genus Aldehydirespirator. Next base: position 573,038 of record JAJEHD010000019.1, read on the forward strand.
CAGCGAGGGACCCTCAACTTCACCGAGCCCGAGCATGTGGCCAGGGCCGCGGCGCTGATCAAGGCAGGCAAGACGATCTCGATGGCGCTCCCCTACGACGACGCGGGGCCCCAGACCGGCTCGGGCCGGTTCAATCCCATCCACCTGATGATCCGGGACGGCGCCGACGCGGTGGCAGGCACCGCGGTGCGGGACTTCTACGGGGGTGTCGACCGGCACTTCGCCGGCACCGACGACATCATCATCATGCCGCTGCAGTGCGGCACCCAATGGGACTCGCTGGGCCACATCGTGTTCGAGAAGCGCATCTACAACGGCTACTCCGCCGACTGGGTGACCAGCAAGGGCGCGCTGAAGAACTCGGTCAGCCAGGGGGCCGGCGCCATGGCCGGCCGGGGGGTGCTCCTCGATGTGGCCGCGGCCAAGGGGCTGGAGTGGCTCGAGCCCGGCTACGCCATCAGCGGCGACGACCTCGACGAGGCGGCCGCCTTCGGCGGGGTCACCGTCGGGCAGGGCGACCACGTGTTCGTGCGCACCGGCGCCATCACCCAGGTCCGGGCCCGCGGCGCCTGGGCCGACTACGCGGGCGGCGATGCGGCCGGGTTGGGGCTGGCCAGCGCCGACTGGCTTGCCGACAACCGCATCGCGGCGGTGGCCACCGACACCTGGGGCTTCGAGGTTCGGCCCAACGAGACCCCCGACGTCTACCAGCCGATGCACATCGTCGTCATCGTGCACATGGGTCTGTGGGTGGGCGAGATCTTCGACCTCGACCCGCTCGCCCGGGACTGCGCGGCCGACGGCACCTACGAGTTCTTCTTCTGCGGCCCTCCGCTGCCCTTCACCCGGGCGGTCGGCTCGCCGCTCAACCCGATGGCAATCAAGTAGCGAGAGTCGGGCTCGCCACCCGGACCGGCTAACGGACCCGTTTCTGACATAGTCGATCATATAAGATCGCTGCCAGCATATAACCTCTCGACATGGACGCTCCCGTGCACGCTCTGAGGTCGATGCTCTTCATCCCCGGCGATCGCCACGACCTCATCCCCAAGGCGGTGAGATCAGGCACGGACGCCGTGATCGTCGACCTCGAGGACGCGGTGGCACCCTCCGAGAAGCCGAAGGCGCGCGCCGGGCTGGCAGAACTGCCCGACACCGGGATCCCTCTCTATGTGAGAACCAACGCCCCCAGCACCGAGATGTTCTGGGACGATGTGGTCGCGGCCGGCCGTGCCGGCGTCGCGGGCCTGGTGATCCCCAAAGCCGAGAGCCCGACGGTGCTGCATGAGCTCGACGGCGCCCTCCGTGCGCTGGAGATGTCGTCCGGGTCCGGTGTCGGATCGATTGTCGTGGCGCCGATGATCGAGAGTGCCGTGGGCGTGCGGGCCACCTACGACATGGTCCGCAGCAGCGACCGGGTGGCCACCGTGCTGTTCGGCAGCGGCGAGCAGGGCGACCTGGTGGCTGATCTCGGTGTGGAGTGGACCCCGGAGGGCACCGGCCTCATGCACGCCCGCTCCAAGGTGCTGCTCGACGCCCGAGCCGCCGGCCTGGAGCATCCCATGGACGCAGTGTTCATGGACTTCCGGAATCTCGACGCCCTGCGCACCGAGTGCGAGCTGGCTCGCCGCCTCGGATACGGGGGCAAGGTCGGGATCCACCCCGCGCAGATCCCGGTCATCAACGACGTGTTCACCCCGTCGGAGCAGCAGGTCGCCCACAGCCGCCGCATCATCGACGAGTTCGAGGGGGCCCTGGCCGACGGGCGGGCCTCGATTGCGGTGGACGGCAGGATGGTGGACTACGCGGTGGCCCGGGTGGCCCGCACCGTTCTGGCCCGGGCCGAACTGGCGGCCCGGGCCGCGGCGCGAAAGGGAGATTCATGACACGCAGCCGCTACATCGCAGACGGGGTCGGGCTGGCCGTCATCGGCGCCGGATCCATCGGCACCCTGCGGGCTCAGATAGCCCATCGCCACCCCTGCGTGGACTTCCTGGCCGTGTGCGACGTGATCGGCGAGAAGGCCGAGGCCCTGGCCGACGCCTGCGGTGCCGACGCCTGGTCGACCGACGCGGCCGAGCTGATCGCCAGGCCAGAGGTGGACGCGGTGATCGTGGCCTCCACCGAGGACGCCCACTTCACACCGGCCATGGGCTCGATCCTGGCCCGCAAGCCGGTGCTGGTGGAGAAGCCGCTGACGATCCTGCCCGACGAGGCCGAGAAGCTGCTGGCGGCCTCCGACGAGTACAGCGTGGCGTTGTACACCGGCTTCACCCAGCGCTTCCGCCGCCGCTACCTGGCCATCAAGGAGCATGTGCTGCGGGGCCATGTGGGCCAGGTCACCAGCGCCAAGGCGACCATCTACCTGACCGAGGCCGTGGCCCGCTCGGTCATCTCGCGCGCCGGTACGACCACCCCGTCGATCAACACGATGACCTACCTGTTCGACCTGCTGTTCTGGTATCTCGACGGCCCGCGTCCCGTCTCGGCCTACGCGGCCGCCGCACGGGGCAGGATCCACGACGACTACGCCGCCCCTGACGCCACCTGGAGCGTGCTCACCTTCGACGACGGGGCGGTCGCCAACCTGGGCGTCAGTTGGGAGCTGCCCGAGTTCTGGCCCGCCTACGTGGCGTCCATGGACTTCGAGCTGTTCGGCCGCGACGGCACCATCAGCGTCAAGGACGACCACCGCGACGTGCTCATGGCCAGCCGGGTGCCGGTGCCTGCGCCCTACACCCCCGACGTGAAGATGAACGTCGCCCTGCTGGGCTCTTACATGCCCGGGGACTGGGCCCTCGGCGAGCACTTCGGGGCCATGCAGGAGGAGACCCATGCGTTCATCAACAGCGTGGGCCAGGGGCGCACCGATCCGATCCTCGCCACTGGGGAGGAGGGTCTCAACGTGTTGATGGTGTCGCGGGCCGTGGACGAGGCGGCCACCACCGGCGAGGTCGTGCCCATCACCTGGGGCCTCTAGGGCACAACAATGGGAGCCATGCTGGAGGGCGTCACCGTCCTGGAGCTCGGGCAGGTGATCGCGGGCACCTTCGGCGGCACGATCCTCGCCGACATGGGCGCCGAGGTCATCAAGATCGAGCCCCACCGCGGCGACACGGCCCGCAACCCGCAGATCGCACCGCTGCGGGGCGAGAGCGCCATCCACCTGTTCATGAACCGCGGCAAGAAGAGCGTCGTGCTCGACCTGAAGAACGAGCGGGGCCGTGAGACCTTCTACCGGCTGGTCGAAACCGCGGACGCCGTGATCGACAACTTCCGCCCGGGCGTGATGGCACGCCTCGGGATCGACCACGAGGCGCTGAAGTCCCGCAACCCGCAGATCATCACCGTGTCCGTCACCGGGTTCGGCGAAACCGGTCCGCTGCGCGACAAGGCGGCCTACGACCTGGTGGTGCAGGCCTACAGCGGCCACATGGACTACACGGGCGAGGCCGGCGGCCCGCCTTCGCGGGTGGGGACGCCTCTGGCCGACCTGGCCGGCGGCATCTACGCCTGCATCTCGATCCTGGGCGCGCTGCTGGGGCGCGAACTGCACGGCGGGGGTCGCCATGGGGACGTGTCGATGCTCGATTCGCTGGTGTCGCTGCTGGCCTACGACGGCTTGGACCACCTGAACTCCGGGCGGGTGGCCACCCGGCAGGGCACCGCGCACGCCCACATGGTCCCCTGGCAGGCCTTCGCCACCCGCGACGGCCACGTCGTGGTGGTGGCCCGCGACGAGAAGTTCTGGCGCAACCTGTGCGAGGCCGTCGGGCGCCACGACCTGATCGACGATCCTCGCAGCCGCGACAATGCGGCCAGGGTGGCGAACCGGGGATTCGTGGTGGGCGAGCTTGCGGCGGTGTTCGCGACGATGACCACCGCCGAGCTGAGCGACATGCTCGACCGTTGCGACATCCCCGGCGCCCCGGTGAACGACATGGCCGCGGTGTTCGCCGACGAGCACGTTCAGGCCCGCGGCATGGTGCGCTCGTACGCTCATCCCACCGTCGGCGAGGTTCGCTACCAGCCGAGCCCGCTGAAGCTGAGCGATTGGGACCTGCCTGACCGCCATGCGCCGCTTCTCGGCGAGCACACCGCCTCGGTCCTGTCCGAGCGCCTCGGCCTCAGCGGCGACGAGGTCGCCGCACTGGCTGCGGACGGCGCGATCGGTGTGCTCGACCCCCTCTCGGACCTCTAGACCCCTCCACGAACCGGGATACCGCCGGCGTCCACGAGCTTGAGACGTTCCTGTAGCAGCGGCGAGATGGGCCGGCGGCGCTCGGGCGGGTACGAGATCCACAGACGCAGCAGGTGGCGCTTGCGCTCCGGCTCGGGATGGTCCTCGAAGGCGTCGCGGGCGTGCAGGGTGACGTGGTTGTTGAGCAGCTGCACGTCGCCCTCCTCGAAGTCCATGGCGAGCTGCATCTCGGGCCGGTTGGCCACCTCCTGCGCGAACTGCAGGGCCTCGTCCTGCTCGGATGTGACCGCGAACTCGTCTCCGTGGCGGGCGGCGCTGTGAAAGTAGGCCAGCGTGGTGAAGCGCGAGGTCACCTTGCCGTCGCACTCGCTGAACATGGGCAGCCGGTACCAGGGCGCCGCGCCGGGCGGCTCCTCGTCGCGCCAGTCCAGCGTGAAGGGCTCATACAGCACTTCAAGCAGGTCGGGGCGCTCGTCGAGAACGACGTCGTGTATCGCGGTGGCGCTCACGACCCGGCTGGTTCCGCCGGCGCGGGCGGTGCGCAGGCACAGCAGTCCCAGCACGTCCACCGGCAGCTTGTCGGCGTGGAAGTCCAGCTTGCCGCAGGTCTGGTAGGACCGCACTGAGGGATCCTCGATCGACTTGCCCTCGTCGCGGACATGGCCGATCAGATCGCCGCGGGCGTTCTGTGACACGGGGCGGCCGAGTTGCACGCCGAGTCCCCAGTAGACGAGCTCGCACTCGGCGTCGGTCAGGTCCGCTCGGGGCAGTCCGCGGATCAGCTGCACGCCGCATCCGTGGTCGAGCTCGGCCGCAGCCTCGTCCAGGAGTGCGGCCACCGTCGGGACCTCAAAGTCCTCCCGGCCGAAGGGGAGTCGCAGCTTGCGGTCCACGGCCCGGGCCAGCGCAGCCTCGATCTCGGCCAGCTCGGCGGGACCGAGTTGACGGATCCAGCGGGGATCGTCGGTGAGGTCCGCGCTCCGCCAGGCGCTGGCGTCGGCCACCGGCGACCGCCGCGGGACGCCGGCCGGTTCTCGGGGTGTGCAAGTGGCGTCGCTCACGTGGGTTGACCCTTCGCTCACCGTCGAGCCGTCCCTAGACCGCCCGCACCTGCCGTCAATCCTATATTTTGCACGATAGATGCGGGCTGGGAGGTAGCGGAGCTTGCGGATCGAACGTCTCGAGGCGATACCGGTCGAGCTGCCGCTCAAACGACCCCTGAAGATGGCGGTGGCCACCGTCGACGTCCGGACCTGCATCATCGCCCGGGTGACCACCGGCGACGGCATCGTCGGCATCGGCGAGAGCGTGGTGGCCCGGTACTTCACTGGCGAGAGCCTGGCCTCGGCCAGTGACCTCATCGGTGGCGTGCTGGCCGGGGCGCTGGCAGGCCGCGATCCCCGCGATCTCATCGCGCTGCGGACCCTGATGGCCCGGATCACCGTCGGCAACAACGCCGCCCGGGCCGCGGTGGAGATGGCCCTGCACGACGTCGTGGCCCAGGCCGCGGGCGTTCCCCTCTACGAGTTCTACGGCGGCCGCCGCCGGCCCTCGGTGCCCACCATCTGGCATGTGAGCGGGGGCACGCCCGCCTCACTGGCGGCCGAGGCGGCTGAGGCGGCCTCGGAGGGGTTCCCGCTGGTGAAGATCAAGGTGGGCTCAGCCGACGTGGACCACGACATTGCGGCCACCCTGGCGGTGCGGGACGCGGTCGGCCCCGGTGTCGAACTACTGCCCGACGCCAACCAGGGATGGGACCACGATCAAGCCATGCGATACCTGCAGGCCGTGGCCGGGGCCAGCCCCGGCTTCGTGGAGCAGCCACTGCCCCGCTGGGACCTGCTGGGAATGGCCCGCCTGAACGCGGCCAGCCCGGTGGCGGTGGCCGCCGACGAGGGCGTGTTCGACGCCGACGGGCTGCGCACCGCCCTGGCCGTGGGCGCGGTCGGCGCGGTGGTGGCCAAGCTCATGAAAACGGCCGGGCCGCTCGGAGCGCGCGAGGTCTTCTCGGTGGCCGACGAGGAAGGGATCGGAGTGCACTTCGCCGGCATGGCCGGACAGACCAGCATCGGCGCGGCCCACGCCGCCCACCTGGCCCTCGCCGTGCCCAACCTGCGCTTCGGGTCGGGCATCTCGCCCCACTACATCACCGACGACGTGGTCACCGCGCGGTTCCTTCCCGTTGCCGGCCACCTGTACCCCTCCGATGAGCCGGGGCTGGGCGTCAAAATCGACGAGGAGGCCCTCAGCCGCTACCGGACCGACCGGTAGCCGCGGGGCCGTAGCGTCGCGAGAGGCCGTTACTGCTTGATGGATGCGGCCAGGGCCAGCCCTTGCTGGTCCGCGGTGAGGGGGAGCTCCACCACCTCGTTGAGGTCGGCGGACAGGTCGGCCGCCATGTAGACCTCCATCACCAGCCGGGCGTCGCGGGCGTCGACCATCACCTCGGTGTCGTGGGCGACCGCCTCCAGGAAGTGGGTGGTCTCCCGTTCCATCGGGCCGGCGTAGGTGGCCTCGACGTACTCGCCGGGCATGGTCGACAGCGGGAAGAGCACGCCGTCGTCGGAGGTGTTGTGGACGATCTCCTTGTGGGTGTCGTCGATCATGACGGTCCCGTCGGTCCCGACCAGCTCGATCCAGGTGGTGGCCGCGTTGGGGTAGCCGCCCGCGGGTAGGGCCATGCCTGCGTTGACGGTCACCACCGCGCCGTCGTCCATGGTGACGATCATCACCTGCGAGTCGGGCAGCCCAACTGTCTCCCGGCGCACTCCCCAGGCCATCTGGGAGTACACCCGCACCGGACGCCGGGGCTTGAGGCACCAGAAGGCGAAGTCGATGTCGTGAGTGGCCTCCATCGCAGCCGGCGACAGCTTGATGCGGTTGCCGATCTTGGCTCCGAGCCGGCGACCGACGTGGCGGGTGATCAGCACATGGCGCAGGTCGCCGATGCTGCCGTCGCGTACGCTGCGGCGGGCGAAGGACTGCTTGGGGTTGAACCGCTGCGAATAGCCGATGGTGAACTTCAGCCCGTTGCTGTCGGCGAGGTCGATCAGCTCGTCGGCCTCCTCCAGCGCCAGCGCGATCGGCTTCTCCAGCAGCACGTGCAGGCCGGCCTCCAGCGCGGCCCGGGCCATCGGGTAGTGGGTCGTCTCCGGTGTGGCCGAGATCATCACCGCGTCGAGGCCGTCGATCTCCAGCAGCGACTCCCAGTCGTCGGTGCTGGTTGCCGGGTCGACTAGTTCTTCCATCTCGGTGCGTCGGGCCGGGTTGGTCTCCGCGATGTGGAGGCGGCCGACCAGCGCGTGCCGGGAGCAGGCCACCGCCCTGATGCCCCCGCACCATCCGGTGCCGATGACTCCGACGTTGAGTTGCTTCACCATCACTGGTTCCTTTCGTTTCGGGTCAGACCCCGCCTGAGCTCCTCGGGGTCCGCGGGCAGGCTCACCGGGCGGCCCAAGCGGGCCGAGTAGTCCATCGCCATCGTCAGCAGCAGGTTGCGGTGGCCCTCGGCCGCGGTGGCGTGGGGGGTGGCCACGCCCCCTGCGAGCCGATTGAACCAAGTGGCGGTCTCCTCCCGCATCGGTCCCCACAGCAGCCCGTCGGACAGGTCGCCCGGCGGGTAGCTGCCGATGAAGTCCACGTGGCGGTCGGCGGGGGCCTCGAAGCCCCGGCTGCGGTAGCCGGCCGGCTGGGGGACCTCCGAGGCCACGATCACGTCGCGATGGGTGTCCTCGATGTCGATCACCCCCTTGGTTCCCACGATGCCGATCTCGAGCCCGTACACCGCGCCGGGCCACACCACCGGGAGCGCCCAGCTGATGTTCATCGAGAACAGGGTCCCGTCGTCCATGGTGAACAGGCCGAAGGTTGCGTCGAAGGTGTCCCAGGCGCCCAGCACCTTGTCCACCGAGCGGGCGTACACCTCCACCGGCTCCTTGCCCTCCATGAGCCACATGCTCATGTCGAGGCTGTGAGTGCCCGACACCACCATGGGGGTGAGGTTGGTGCGGTCGTCGGCCTTCGAGAGGGTGGCCTCCACCACCATGCGGTTCATGAGTGCCCGGGTGACGACGCTGGTGACCTCGCCCAGCTGGCCGTCGCGGATGCGCTGCTTCACGGTCAGGAACCGGCGCCTGAAGCGCTGCGTATAGCCGATGACGGCGTCGATGCCGCGGCTCTCGATGGCTTCGAGCACTGCGGCGGACTCCACCGGGTCGGTCGCGAGGGGCTTCTCGATGAACATCGGAAACCCGTAGGCCACCGACTGCATAATGGGGTCGACGTGCTCACGCTCGTCGGTGGCCACGATCACTGCGGTTACCTCGCCCCGGGCCAGCAACTCGGCCGCGTCGGTGGTCACGAAGTCGGCCTGGGTATCGACCGCGAGCTGCTTCGCGGTGGGTTCGTGGACGTCGCACAGGCCCAGCCAATCGACTCCCGAGTACTCGCGGGCCAGCACGGCCCGGATGCGCCCGATGGTGCCGCAGCCGATGACGGCCAGCCCGATCCCGTCAGTCATGTCCTTCCCCCCGTTCAGGAGTATCCCAGCAGGCGGGCCGCGTTGCCGCCTGCGATCAAGTCGATCTGGTCCTGGTCGAGTCCCGGCACTGAGCCGATCAGCTCGAGCGGGTCGTCGTCCCCCATGTCGTAGGGGTAGTCGGTGCCCAGCAGCACATGGTCGGCGCCGTACTTGTCGACCAGGAACTTGACCTGGTCGGGCTCGAACACCATGGTGTCGAAGAAGAAGCGTTTCAGGTAGCTCGAGGGCAGGTTGGGCACGCCCTCGCTCACGTCGGCCCGGGCCCGCCAGGCGTGGTCGATGCGGCCGGCGTAGGCGGGCAGGTAGCCGCCGCCGTGCACCACCACGATCTTCAGCTGTGGCCGGCGTTCCATCACCCCGTTGAAGATGAGGTGGGCGGTGGCCAGGGTCGCCTCGAAGGCATGTCCGATGATGTTGACGAAGTTGTGGCCCTGAAGCCGGTCCTTGTGGGTGTGCCCATCGGTGTGGACCACCACCACTGCGCCGAGCTGCTCGACCTCGGCCCAGAAGTCCTCGAGGCGGGGGTCCGCGATCTCGCTTCCCTCGACGTGGCTGCCGATCTCCAGGCCCCGCATTCCCAGCTCGTTCACGCAGTGGCGCAGCTCGGCCACGGCCGCTCCGGTGTCCTGCAGGGGCACGGTCCCCAGCGGGGAGAAGCGGCCCGGGTACCTTGAGGTGGCCTCGGCCAGTTCCTCGTTGATGATCCGGCACACCCGGGCGCCCACCTCAGGCTCGGCCCAGTAGTAGTACTGGTACACCGCCACCGCGACCGCTTGGATGTCCACGCCCATCCGGTCCATGTCGGCCAGCCGAACCTCCAGGGAGTCCATCTTGGGCCGGAGGTACTCGAGTTGGCGCCGGTTGACGTCTCGGGTGATCGCGCTGCCGTACTGCAGCCGCACCCGCCCGACCCGCTCCTCCTCTACCTTCATCATCTCGGTGGCGGGCCCGCACTCGCGGTGGCAGTGGATGTCGATGACCGGCCCGTCGCTTCGCTGCGCTCTCATTCAGTTCTCCCGGCCGGCCCGGATGGCCGCATTCGCTTCCCGCCGCTCCCAGTTGGTAGGGCAGATGATGCATCATATATGATGCTGCTTTCGTGCCGCTAACCAAGTGGCCGACCACACCGAACAACCCCGTGACGGGACCCTTTTGACGACATCGCTCCCCCAATGCCTGGCGCCGACCCGTGCGCCCCGCCGGCCCGACACCATGCTTCCAGCCGGCAGCGTCGACACCCATGTGCACGTGTTCGACAGCCGTTACCGGCTGTCGCCCCAGCGAGGCTACGACCCGCCCGACTCGAGGTTGGAGCACATGGTTGCCATGCACAAGGCCATCGGCATCGAGCGGGTCGTGTTCACCCAGCCCTCCATCTACGGCACTGACAACGGCGCCATCCTCGATGGTTCCGATGCGCTCAACGAGGCAACGCCAGGACGGGCCCGCAGTGTGGTGGCGGTCGGAGGCGACGTGAGCGACCAGGACCTGGCTGCCATGCACGCCCGGGGCGCACGCGGTGTGCGCCTCAACACCGACAACGTGGGCGGCATGCCCATCGACTGGAACGATCTGCCCGAACTGTGCAGGCGCATCGCTGGAATGGGCTGGCACGTGGAGTTCCTGTTCCCGGGGCGTGACATGGTCGAGCTCGCGCCGCTGGTCGCCTCGCTGCCGGTTCCCGCCTGCATCGGCCATTTCGCCTACCAGCCCGCAGCCGACGGAGTGGAGGCCGAGGGCTTCCAGGCCCTGCTGGCGCTGCTGCGCGGCGGGAACACGTGGCTGAAGATCTCCGGCGCCGACCGGGTCAGCGCAGCCGGTAGGCCCGGCTACGACGATGTCGCCCCGCTGGCGGAGGCCGCCATCGAGGCCAACCCTGAGCGGATCATGTGGGGCACCGACTGGCCCCATCCCAACAAGTACGACGCCGGACTGGTGCCCGACGAGGGCGACCTGGTCGACACCCTCGGGTCGTGGGTCAGCGATCCCGACCTGCTGAGACGCATCCTCGTCGACACTCCCGAGCAGTTCTACGGCTTCTAGCCGGCTGCGCCTGCGGGATTCGAGACGGCCCGTCGCACCGGTATCCAGAGCAGAGCCAGCGCGCCGGTGATGGCGGCGGCGGCCCAGAACGGCACGGTGGGGCCGGCGGTGTCGTAGAGCATCGACCCGGCGGGCGGTCCGACCAGCTGGCTGAAGCGGATGATCGTCACCCAGAGCAGAACGGTCAGCCCCCGGTAGTGCTGGCCGCCCACGGTGGCCGCGTAGGCCTGGGCCTGGGGCACGAAGGCCCCGAACCCGAAGCCGGACACGGCCAGCCCGGCCACCACCGCCACGGCCGAGGGGGCCAGCGCGGTGACGGCCGAGCCGGCTGCCATCAACGTGAAGGCGGTTGTGATCAGGTTGACCCTTCCGATCCAGTCGATGAGCATGCCGATGCGGATCGCGGCCAGCACGATTCCGAGCTGGAACGAGGCGATGAACACGCCTCGCGCGGCCACGTCGATGCCGAACACGTCGTCGAGCAGCAACGGCACGACGGTAAGCCCGAGGCCGTGCAGCAGGTAGGTGGCCACGAACGTGGCGGCCAGAACCCCGGCATAGTCGGCAAGGGTGCGCTGGTCGCGCATGGCCGTCACCGCAGCCGTCAGATGGCGCAGCGGCCTCTCGACGCTTCCCTCCGGCCGGTCGGCGGGCATCCGGCTCGCCCACGCGGCCAGGGGAATCCCGATCAGGAAGATGAGGAACGGCCGGAAGATGCCACCGACGGCCAGCAGTCCGGCGACCACCGGTCCGAGCAGCGATGTCATCTGCAGTCCGGTCATGTTCACTCCCATGGCCCGGGTGCGGGCGTCGCCCTCGAACGCGTCGCCGATCAGCACGATGCCGACGCCCAGGATCCCGGACGTGCCCACCCCCTGGAGGAAACGGACCATCACCAGGGCCCAGAAGGAGCGGGCGAAGAACCCGGCCACCCCGAACACCGAGAACAGGGCCAGCGCGGCCAGTATCACCCGGCGACGACCGATCCTGTCGGCCAGGTAGCCGATGAGGGCCGAGAAGATGACACCGGCCAGGGAGATCGATCCCTGCACCAGCCCGATCGAGCCCTGGGACACGCCGAAGGCGTCGGCCAGGTCGGGCAGGATGGGTGCGGTGACCGAGAAGCCGAGAGTGCCCATGGCGCCCACTGCGACCGCGATGGCCAGCAGTTCGCGGGGTCTGGTGGCGGTGCCGAAGGGTCGGCTCAGACGGGCGGTCAGGCTCACAGGGATCATATATAATATATGTCCCGTCCTAGCTCGGAGCGCCTGGAGGTTCTCAACACCATGCCGTACCAAGAGATCGTCTTCGAAGTCCGCAACGACGCGGCCTGGATCGGCATCAACCGCCCCGAGGTCCGCAACGCCTTCCGTGAGCAGACCCTCGATGAGATAGCCGACGCGCTCAACTCCACCCGGGAGGACCCCACCATCGTCGCCGCGGTGGTGTACGGGGTCGGCGGCCACTTCTCGGCCGGCGGCGACTTCCACGCCATGATGAAGCTCAACAAGGCCAACTCGTACATGTGGAACGACCGGATGCAGAAGGTGGCCATGACCTGCCGCAACCTTCCCATCCCGGTGATCGCCATGGTTGAGGGCGCCTGCGTGGGCGGCGGGCACGAACTGATGCTGTGGTGCGACCTAGTGATCGCAGCCGAGGACTCGATCTTCGGCCAGACTGGCGCCCGGGTCGGGGCCTGCCCCACCGTCGGGGCGACCCAGTACATCGGCAAGCTCATCGGCGAGCGGCGGGCCAAGGAGATGATCTTCCTGTGCAAGCGGTACTCGGGCGCGGAGGCGGCCCACATCGGTCTCGCCAACGAGGCCGTGCCTGCGGGCGAGCTGCTGGGCCGGGTCGAGGAGGTGGTGGCCCAGATCAAGGGCTACAGCTCCCAGACCATCCGGTCCACGAAGGTGTCGCTCAACTTCGACAGCGACGCGCTCTACCCGTCGTGGCAGCACGGGATGGAGCTGCTGGCAAACATCTGGGGCACCGAGGAGTCGCTAGAGGGCATGAACGCCTTCCTGGAGAAGCGCCCCGCCGACTTCCACCAGTTCCGGGAGCGCAACCGGGCCGCGCTCGACAAGTACATGGACGACTTCGACGAGGGCCGCAACCAGAGCGATTCCTCCCGCCGGGCCCGGCCCCGCTGAGATCGGTGCCCGCACGAGCCGACCGCTCCCAGGGTAGGCAGGAGGGTTGAGCACGGTGGTCGAGGGTGCGCTGGACGGTGTCCGGGTGGTGGACCTCACCCGGGTGCTGGCCGGCCCGCTGTGCGCCATGTGGCTCGGCGACATGGGAGCCGACGTCATCAAGGTCGAGCGGCCCGGCTCCGGCGACGACACCCGGGCCTGGGGCCCGCCGTTCGCGGGAACCGAGGCCGCCTACTTCCTGGGGGTCAACCGCAACAAGCGGAGCCTCACGCTGGACCTGGGTCAACCTCGGGGCCTGGAGATCCTGGCCGGGCTCATCCGGGGCGCGGACGTTGTGCTGGACAACTTCAAGATCGGCACCCTCGACCGGTGGGGCTTCACCGACGAGTGGTACGCCGCGGAGGCGCCGGCCGCGGTGCGGGCCACCATCTCCGGCTACGGATCCACCGGTCCCAAGGCGGCCATGCCGGGCTACGACTTCATCCTGCAGGCCGAGACCGGTCTGATGGCCATCACGGGCGAGCCCGACGGCGAGTCGATGAAGCTGGGGGTGGCCATCGTGGACGTCTGCACCGGAATGCTGGCCGCCATGTCGGTGCTGGGTGGGTTGGCGGCCCGCGGGCGCACCGGCAAGGGACAGCGGATCGAGCTGTCGCTGCACGACACCGGACTCCAGATGCTGGCCAACGTCGCCGCCAACCACCTGGTGAGCGGGGCCGAGGCAGTCCGCTACGGCAACGGCCATCCCAACATCGTGCCCTACCGGACCTACCCCACCGCCGACGGCGAGCTGGTGGTGACGGTGGGCAACGACACCCAGTTCACCCGGTTCGCCCAAGTCCTGGGCTGCGACGGGTGGTCCTCGGACCCTCGCTTCGCCCACAACGCCGACCGGGTCTCCAACCGCGACCTTCTCGACGGCCTGATCCGCGACCGCATGGTCACCCGCACCCGGGCCGAGTGGAGCGCCGACCTCGAGGCCAGAGGCATTCCCTGCGTGCCGATCAACTCGGTCGCCGAGGCGCTGGCCTCGCCGCAGACGGCGGCGCGGGGCATGGTGACCACTGTCGAGCACCCCACCGCCGGCGAGGTGGCCCTCACCGGTGTGCCCTTCAGGATGTTCGGCACGCCCGCGGTCATACGCCGGCCACCCCCCACGCTCGGCCAGCACAGCCGCGAGGTGCTGGCGGGCGAGCTGGGCCTCGACGCGGCCGCGATCTCGGAGCTGGTGGCCGCCGGGGTCATCACCGTCGAGTGAGTTCCCGGCGCCCGACCGACACCGGCCCGCAGCCGCGGGCTGCCATGACCATCAAGGAGTCGCCATGACCGCAGCCGAATCCGAAGCACCGGCCGAGTGGTGGCCCGAGCTGGGGCCCAGATGGGAGCAGTCGGCCGCGCCCAAGCCGCCGTGCCTGTGCATCGACGTGCACTCCCACCTGTCCGTACCAGCGGCCTCGGCACTGGCCAAGCCGCACTTCTCGCCCGAGATGGACCCGCGCTCGTTCTTCTCACCGCCCGAGAGCCTCCGCTACAACCGCGAGCTGCGCAGCCAGCCCGACATGGTCGCCAGGTTCGAGCAGGCCGAGGCCCGCATCGAGGACATGGACAAGCAGGGCATCGACATGCAGATCCTGTCGGTCACGCCCGGTGAGTACTTCTACTGGCTGGACGCCGAGCATGCGGTCAAGGCCTGCCGCCTCCAGCATGAGCGCCTCGCCGAGGTGGTGGCCCAGTATCCGGAGAGGTTCGCGGCAGTGGCCAACCTTCCCATGGACCATCCCGAGCTGGCCGTCGAGGTGATGGTCGAGGCCCGCCGGGACTTCGGCATGGGTGGCTTCGAGATCAACGCCGACGTCAACGGCGGCGACCTGGACGACCGCCGCTACGACCCGGTGTGGGAGAGGGCCGTCGAGCTGGGCATGACCGTGATCATGCATCCCCAGGGGTTCACCCACGGCCAGCGGATGGACGACTACTACCTGGTCAACGTGGTGTGCATGCCGCTGGCGTCCACGCTGGCGGTGTCCCGCATGATCCTGGGCGGAGTGTGGCACCGCCACCCCGAACTCAAGATGGTGGTGGTCCATGGCGGCGGCTACCTGCCCTACTACTTCGCCCGCACCGACCACGCCTACGGCGTGCGCCCCGAACTGCGCCGCCACATCGACCGCAAGCCCAGTGAGTACCTGCGCAAGCTGCACTTCGACACCACGGTGTTCGAGCCGGGAATGGTCGAGTACCTGGTGGAGACTTTCGGCGACACCCAGGTCCTGCTCGGGACCGACTACCCCTTCGACATGGGTCCCACCGACCCCATGGCCTTCCTGGCCGAGGCCCGGCTCACCGAGCAGTCCCGCACGCGGATCCTGGGAGCCAACGCAGCCCGCCTGTTCGGCATCGGAGACTGATAAGGGGAGCGGGCCCCGCGATGCTACGGCCCCTGGTCGTCGGCCGGGCCGGGTACCGCGTGCGGCCCTAGCCGGGCGACCACGGCCGCCTCCATCTCGTCGATCAGGGCGTCGGCGGCCGCATCGGTGGCGGCCTTGGCCGATACCCGGACTCTGGTCTGGTTGTCGGTGAGCATGTAGGCCAGCGACGGGTTGGTGGAGTCGTTCAGATCGCCGAGCATCTCGGCCACCTGCGACTCACCCAGACCCACGGTCTGCAGCAGGCGGCTTCGCAGCACCGCCGGCTCGCCCACCAGGGCGCGGAGCCTTGGCATCACCTCTGCGTCGAGCATGGCCACCATCTCCGAGGGGACCCCGGGCAGCGCGAAGAGGTGGACGCCGCCATGCTCCATGGCCGCGCCCAATGCCACCCCCACCGAGTTGGGAAGCGGGTCGGCGCCCTCGGGATAGTCGGCCATGCGCAGGGCACTCTCGGTGACCGTGCCCCTCGCCTGGTGCACCCGGTCGCGGATGCGCCGCTCCTGGGCCGCGTCGCGCACGATGCCGACGCCCGCGAAGGCGCACAGAGCGTCGCGGGTCAGATCGTCGGGGGTGGGGCCCATGCCGCCGGTCAGCACCACCGCGTCGGCCCGGGCTGCGGCGTCGGCGATGGCGGCGGTCAGGCGCGGCAAGTTGTCCCCCACGGTCGTCTGGTGATGGGCGTCGAGCCCAGCCGCGGCCAGTCGCTGGGCGATGGTGGCCGCGTTGGAGTTCACGATCTGGCCGAGCAGCAGCTCGGTCCCCACCGAGACCACCTCGACGATCACGGGGCCTGTCTCACACGACGGGGTTCGTGAGGGTGCCGATGCCGTCGATCGACACCTCGACCGTGTCGCCGGGCCGGAGGTACACCGGGGGGTCGAAGCCGATGCCCACCCCCGACGGCGTGCCGGTGGCGATCACGTCCCCGGGCTGCAGACGCACCGCGGCCGAGATGGCCTCGATGAGGGTGGGTATGTCGAAGATCAGGTCACTGATGGGAGCGTCCTGGCGGGATTCGCCGTTGACCGTGGTGCGCAGGCGGGCGGCGCCGATGTCGCCGATCTCGTCGGCGGTGACGATGCACGGTCCCATGGGGCAGAAGGTGGCCGCGCTCTTGCCGATGAAGAACTGCACGTGCTGGGCCTGGAGAGTCCGTGCGGTCACGTCGTTGACGACGGTGTAGCCGAAGACGTGGGCCATGGCGCCGGTGGCGGCGATACGGTGCCCGCCAGTGCCGATCACCACCCCCAGCTCGCCCTCGTAGTCGCTGGTGCCGGTGGGGTCCATGGACGTGTCGATGGCGTCGCCCGGCCCCACTATCGACGACACGGCCTTGGTGAAGATGATCGGATGGTCGGGGATCATCTTCTTCTCCGACGCGTCGAAGCCGCTGGCCGAGAACTCCTTGGCGTGGTCGTGGTAGTTGCGGCCCACCGCCATCACGTTGTTGCGGGGCATGATCGGCGCCAGCAGGCGCAACGAGCGCTCCGGCAGCACCGGGCTCGATCCGAGTGCAGCCCGGATCGAGTCGAGGCCGGCCTCACCGGCCTCCACCACATCGAGCATGGTCTCACCCGCTGCTCCCGACACGTCCACCACGGCCCCGTCGGCGGCCAGCACCCCGACCCGCGGCCCGGCCCCGTCGTCGAATGTCACCAGCTTCATGGATGAGCCACCTCTCCCGTTCGTCCTCTCCGAAATCAGTCGGCCAGTTCGTCGACGCCCAGCCTGCGGGCGAGCGCTTGGAGTTCCTCCAGCAGCCGCGACGGCACCGCGATCCCGAGGGCCAGGTTCTCAGCCTCGAGCCGGGCGGCCTCGTCGCCGGGGAGCCTCAGCGGCCCGGGACGGTTCGAGCCCGAGCCGCGGAGTTCGGCCAGGTGCTCGGCGACGGCCGTGCCCGAGTCGTCGGGCCGGAACAGGTCGGGCCGCATAGCGAGCATGGCCTGCCCGGTGTTGGTGGGCGAGCCCAGGTCCGCGTTCTGATCGACGACGGAGCGGCCGAAGGCGGCTCCGTTGACCACGCCGGCCAGCAAGCCGATGGCAATGTTGAGCCCCGAGCCCTTGTAGCCGCCGATGGGCATCAGGAACCCGTCGTGAGCCCGGCCGGGGTCGGTGATGGGCTCGCCGTCGGCGTCGATCACCCAGCCGACCGGCATCTCCTGACCGGCCTGGGCGGCGACCTTGATGGTTCCGTGGGATGCAACCGTGGTGGCGATGTCGAGCTGGAAGGGCGGGCCGTCGCCGGCGGGCACAGCGATGGCGATCGGGTTGGTGCTCAGCAGCTTCTCGTTGCCTCCCCACGGCGGCATCGAGTTGGCGTTGCCCACCGCCATGTAGATCGAGATCAGGCCCT
This sequence comes from Acidimicrobiia bacterium, assembly GCA_022819505.1. GTDB lineage: Bacteria > Actinomycetota > Acidimicrobiia > Acidimicrobiales > Aldehydirespiratoraceae > Aldehydirespirator. The sequence continues at coordinate 590,760 of JAJEHD010000019.1, forward strand.
GGCGTGCGGCCATGGCTGGGTAGATCCCGGCGGCGCCGGCGTGATTGGAGTTGACGGTGCCCACCCAGGCCATGCCCATCTCGGTGGCTTTGGCGATGGCGATCTCGGCCGCGGTGGTCATCACCATCTGGCCCAGGCCGTTGTCACCGTCGACGAGGGCAGACGTAGGCCCCTCGGACACCACCGACACCTCGGGCCTCAGGTTGACGCTGCCGGCCTCGATGCGCCTCACGTAGAGCGGGATGCGGATTAGGCCGTGGCCGGTGCGACCCCTCAGGTCGGCTTCCAGTAGGCGCTCCGCCGTTATTCGGGCGTGGTCCTCCATGACTCCGGTCGCCTGGAGGATCCCGGACGCGAACGCCCTTAGGGCATCGTGCTTGAACCGGCGCGTCTCAGTCATCGCGGCCCGACACCCGGCGTCCAGCCCTTGATCAAGCGGGCCGGGTCGGGGCGGCCATCTGGGAGACGGTCTCGCCTCATGCGCACCTCCGTTTCGACATGCTGATCATATATGTTGCATGATTGCGCGCTGTAGTCGGCGCCAAACGCACAATGCGCCTGCCGCAGGCCTGCTGACTCGGGCCGGGAGGGAGGACCAATGCGAATAGTCAGCGTGGAGGCGGTGCCGATCACCGTGCGGCTTGCGAAGCCGATGGTGATGTCCCAGATCACCGTGGAGCGCTCCCACAACGTGCTGGCAAAGGTCACCGCCGATAACGGCCTCGTCGGATGGGGTGAGGGCGTGGAGGCCGTCAACCTGACCGGCGACACCCAGGGGGCCATCGCGTCGGCCATCGACTTCCTCGGCCCTCGCCTGGTGGGAGAAGACCCCCTCCGCCGCACCGCCTTGTGGTGGGCCATGCGTCAGATGATCCAGGCGAACGACACCGCCATCGGCGCCATCGACATGGCCCTCCACGACCTTGCCGGCAAGCACTTCGGGGTTCCTGTGGTGGAGTTGCTCGGAGGCAGGGTCCGGGGATCTGTCCCCGCCCTCACCATCTTCGGCAGCGGCGACCCCGACGCGGACGTTGCCGCGGCCCGGTCCAAGCACGAGTCCGGGTTCCGATGGTTCAAGTTGAAGCTCGGCCTCGGGCCTGTCGACGCTGAGCTCGAGACGATGCGTCGAGTCCGCGAGGCCCTGCCCGCGGACTGCGTGCTCAGCGGCGACGCCAACCAGGGCTGGTCCGAGCCCGAGGCGGTCCGGTTCCTGCGAGCACTCGACGGCCTCGACGTCGGCTTCATCGAGCAGCCCATCGCCCAGGGCGACCACGCCGCCATGGTGAGGGTGGCCCGGGCCTCGCCTGTCCCGATCTGCGTCGACGAGAGCATCCACTCCCACAACGACATCCTCAGCTTCGGGCGCACCGGCGTGGCCGGGGTGAGCCTCAAGCTGATCAAGCTGGGCGGCATCACCGGCGTGATGAGGGGCGCCACGTTGTGCGAGTCGCTGGGGCTGGAGGTGAACCTCGCCGGCAAGGTCGCCGAGTCGAGCGTCGCCGCCGCGGCCAACCTCCACTGCGCGGCGGCACTGCGGAAGCTGGGCTTCGGATGCAGCCCCGGCAACCAGGGGGCGAGCTCCGACGTGGCCTCGGCGCCACTGGTCGCCGTCAACGGCGAATACCCGGTGCCCTCAGGTCCCGGTCTCGGCGTGGACGTCGATCAGGTGTGACGGCCGCGCCCATGAGAGTCGGGTTCGCGGGCCTGGGCCGGATGGGCCTGCCCATGGCCTGCCGTGTCGCCGCGGCCGGGCACGCGGTGGTCGGGTTCGACGTCTCACCCGAAGCCTCACACCGGGCCGCGGCGACCGGCCTGACCACGGTCGAGAGCATCGACGGGCTGGCGGGTTGCGAGGTAGTGTGCTCGTCGCTGCCCGGCAGTGGCCACGTGGAGGCGCTGTACTGCGACCGGGGTGGGCTCCTCGACGTGCTCGAGGCGCCCGCGGTGGCTGCCGACCTGTCGACGGTGTCGGTGGAGGCGAGCCGCCGGGTGGCCGACGAGGCCCGGCGGCGCTCGATCGGCTTCCTGGATGCGCCGGTGAGCGGCACGTCCATCCACGCCGAGGCCGGAACGCTCACGACGATGGTCGGCGGACCGCCGGAGGCGCTCAGCGCGGCACGAGGCGTGCTGGAGGCGTTCTCGGGCCGTGTCGAGCGTGTGGGCGACAACGGGTCGGGCCTGCTGCTCAAGCTCATCAGCAACCGGCTGCTCACCTCCTATCTGGGTGCCATTGCCGAGGCGGTAGTGGCCATGGAGCACACCGGTCTCGACGTCTCGCAGGGCATCGAGTTGCTCCGCGCCGGCGCCGCACCGCGCCAGCTCGACTACAAGGCCGAGCCGATGGCGGCCCGGGACTTCGCCCCCATGTTCACCGTCGACCTGATGCGCAAGGACCTGCGGCTGGCCGACAAGGCCCTCGGCGCCGCCCGCATCGCGGGCGTCGCCCGGGCCGTCCTGGAGGAGACCGCGGCCGCGGGCCGCGGCTGCGAGGACCTGGGCGCGCTCATAACCACGGTAGAGCGCTACATGGACGCGTCATGAGCGCCCCGCGCCGGTTGGGACTGGCCGATCCCGCCCTGCTCCGGACCGACGGCTACATCGACGGGAGTTGGACGGCGTCGGAATCCGGCCGGCGGTTCGACGTGGTCAACCCGGCCACCGGCGAAATGATCGCCGCGGTAGCCGACATGGGCGGGGCCGAGACCGGTCGAGCCGTCGCCGCGGCCGCCGCGGCCCTGCCCGCCTGGAGGGCGCTCACCGCCAAGCAGCGTTCCGTCCTGCTGCGACGCTGGTACGAGCTGATGGTGCAGAACGCCGCAGACCTCGGCGCAATCGTCACCGCCGAGATGGGCAAGCCGCTGGTCGAGGGAAGGGGCGAGATCCTGGCCGGGGCCGCCTACGTGGAGTGGTTCGCCGAGGAGGCCAAGCGGGCCTACGGCGAGACCATCCCGACCCACGACCCGGCCATGCGCCTGGTGGTGATCAAGCAGCCGGTCGGGGTGGTGGCCGCCATCACGCCATGGAACTTCCCGTTCGCCACCATCGCCCGCAAGGCCGCTCCCGCGCTGGCCGCGGGTTGCACAGTGGTGGCCAAGCCGGCCGAGGACACTCCACTGTCGGCTCTGGCCCTGGCCGAGCTTGCCGGGCGGGCCGGCCTGCCTGACGGGGTCTTCAACGTGGTGGCCGCCTCGGATCCCGCTCCGGTCGGCGCCGAGCTGACCGCCCACCCCGCAGTGAAGAAGATCTCGTTCACGGGCAGCACCGAGGTGGGCAAGCTGCTGATGGGCCAGGCCGCCGGCACCGTCAAGAAGGTCGCCCTCGAGCTCGGCGGCAACGCCCCGCTGATCGTGTTCGACGATGCCGATGTGGACGCGGCCGTGGCCCAGGCCATCGTCTCGAAGTTCCGCAACGGCGGGCAGACCTGCGTCTGCGCCAACCGGATCCTGGTACAGGCCGGCGTCTACGACGAGTTCGTGGACCGCTTCTGCGCCGCCGCGGCCGCATTGAACGTCGGGCCGGGCACCGACCCCGGCACCGACATCGGCCCGCTGATCAACAGCGAGGCGCTGGACAAGGTGCAGCGTCTGGTGGACGCGGCGGTGGCCGGCGGCGCCACCGCACGCCTAGGGGCCGCGGTCCATGCGCTCGGCGGCACCTTCTACGAGACCACGGTCCTGACCGGCGTCACCGGCGACATGGACATCGCGGCCGAGGAGGTGTTCGGCCCGGTGGCGTCGATCCTCCGGTTCGACACCGACGATGAGGCCGTGGCCGCGGCCAACGACACCCCCTACGGCCTGGCCGCCTACTTCTTCACCAAAGACCTGGCCCGGGCCTGGCAGGTGGGCGAGGCCCTCGAGTACGGCATGGTGGCTGTCAACTCCGGCCTGCTGATGACCGAGTTGGCCCCCTTCGGCGGGGTCAAGGAGTCCGGCATCGGCCGCGAGGGCGGCCGCGAGGGCCTCGAGGAGTTCCTGGAGACCAAGTACCTCGCCATGGGCGGCCTGGACGGAGCCGGCCGGTAGGGCCCTAGGAGGGCGGGTCAGGCCATGAAGCGGCCACCGTTCACGGTGACCGTCTGGCCGGTCATGTAGGCGGCCTCGTCGGAGGCCAGGAACATCATCCAGTTGACGATCTCGCCGGTCGTGCCGTAGCGGCCGAGCGGGATGGAGGCCTCGGTGCGGGCCCGCTCGTCGGGGCCCCGGACCCCGCGGATCCGGTCGGTCATCACCGCGCTCGGCGCGATCGCGTTGGACGTGACACCGTCGGGAGCCAGCTCGTAGGCGAAGACCCGGCTGAGCGCCAGCACCCCGGCCTTCGCAGCGGCGTAGGCGGGGGAGGACCGGTAGACCGCGGTCTGGCCCGCCAGCGACGACAGCGTGATGATGCGACCCGCCGGTGAGCGGCGTAGCAGGGGCATGGCCCGCCGGGTGCACAGGAACACGCCCTTGAGGTTCAGGTCGACGACTGCGTCCCACTCGCTGGTGGGCAGAGTCTCGGTGGTGTGCTGATGCCAGAACCCGCCCGCGTTGTTGATGAGGACGTCGAGACGACCTGCGTCCTGCTCGATCCGGTCGAAGGTGGCCTCCACCGCCGCGGCGTCGGCGACGTCGCAGTGCAGGAAGCGGGCCCCGGCGCCGGCCGCGACCTCTGAGCCCCGCTCCTCGTCGATGTCGAGCCCGTACACCTCGGCGCCCGCGGACGTGAAGGCCTGCACCGCGGTGGCGCCCATCCCCGAGGCCGAGCCGGTGACGGCCACAACCCGTCCCGAGAAGTCCCAGGCAACGTTGGTCATCGCGGTCAGTTGAGCCGGGTGTTGTCGCCCCGGTACCAGTCGACCGGGTCGGCGGCGGTACGCACCGTAACCGAACGGACGTGGGTGAACTCGTGGAACGACTCCCAGCCCCCCTCCCGGCCGGTTCCACTGTCGCGCACCCCTCCCCACGGCAACGACGGGTCGAGGCGGTGGTGGTCGTTGACCCAGACGATCCCGTGCTCCAGACCGTCGGCCACCCGGTGGGCCCGGGCCACGTCGGAGGTCCACACCGACGATCCGAGCCCGTACACCGAGTCGTTGGCCAGAGCCAGCGCCTCGGCCTCGTCCCGGAACGGGATCACCACCACCACCGGCCCGAAGATCTCGTCCCGGGCGCAGGCCATGTCGTTGGTCACCCCGGTGAGCACGGTCGGCTCCACGTAGAAGCCGCTGCTCAGAGCGGGATCGGCCGGCACTCCCCCGCCGCACACGATCTTCGCACCGTCGCTGACGGCACCGGCGACGCAGTCGAGCACCCGCTGCCTGGCCTTCTCGCTGATGACCGGGCCGAGCTGGGTGGCGTCCTCGGCCGGATCCCCGATCCGGATCGAGCGGGCGATGGCGGCCAGCTGGTCGACGAAGGCGTCGTGGATGGAGGCCTCCACCAGCACCCGGCTGCCGCAGATGCAGGTCTGACCCGCGGCGATGAACCCGCCGAAGGCCACTCCGGGGGCGGACACGGCCACCGGCTGGTCGGCGAACACCAGCACCGGCGTCTTGCCGCCCAGCTCGACGGTGACCTTGGCGAAGCGACCGGCGGCCGCAGCCGACACCGACCGGCCCGCGGCGGTGCCTCCGGTGAACACCACCTTGCCCACATCGGGATGCTCGGCCAGCCGGGCGCCCACGACGGAGCCGATCCCGTTGACCACGTTGAGGACGCCCGGTGGCACCCCGGCCTCGGAGGCCAGGTCGGCCAGGCGCATCGGCGTGAACGGGGTGAGCTCCGACGGCTTGACCACCACCGAGTTCCCGGTGGCCAGCGCAGGCGCGAGGCTCTTGGACGTGATCATCAGCGGATGGTTGAACGAGCTGAGGATGCCGACGGTGCCGATCGGGAAGCGGCTCGTGTAGGCGTGGTAGGGACCCGGCATGGGCGCGACCGAGGTGCGGTCGGCCACCAGCAGCGAGGCGTTGTAGCGGTACCAGCCCGAGAGTCTCGACACCTGGGCCCGGGTCTCGGCGATCGGCCGGCCGTTGTTGAGGGTCTCCAAGCGGAACAAGTCGTCGAGGTTGCGATCTATGGCGTCGGCGAGACGGTGCAACACCGCGGCCCGCGCCGCGATCGGCATGTGCCGCCACTGGCCGCACTCGAAGGCCTCTCTGGCCGCGGCCACCGCCCGGTCCACGTCGGCGGGCCCCGCCGACGCGGTGGTGCCGATGGTCTGACCGTTGGACGGATTGACGACATCGAGGGTCGCACCGCCGGCTGCGGCCACCTCCTCGCCGCCGATCAGCAGCCCCCGATACCGCTCTGTCATCGCTTGATCCTATAACATATATCTTCTGCTCGGTCCCGGCCGGGGTGGCTGCCGAAGCGGTGTCCAACGGGGCAGTGCCACTAGTTTCTGCTCACGTGAGGAACCGGACAGGGCGGTGAACGGGCTGCGAGTCGGGGTCGTGGGCGGCTCGATCGGGGGCCTGACCGCGGCGGTGCTGCTGCACGAGATGGGCTGCGACGTCCAAGTGTTCGAACGTTCGACCGAGGCCCTGCAGGGTCGGGGCGCCGGCATCGTGGTGCTGCCCATGACCGAGCGGTACTTCACCGAGTCGGGCACCGGTTTGCGCGCCGGCCGGGACAACACCCGCCAGGTGGCCCTGACCCTCACCTACTGGAGCTACATCGACCGCTCCGGCGCCATCATCGACGCGGCCGCCACCCACAACCGCTTCACGTCGTGGAACACCCTGTACCGGGCGTTGCTGGAGCGCCTGCCCCCGGAGCGGTATCACCTCGGTTGCGGCGCGACCGGCGTGTCGCCGGCAATCGGCTCCGCGACGGTGCACTTCGCCGGGGGCGGCACCGACTCCTTCGATCTGGTGGTGGGCGCCGACGGGATCGGCTCGACGGTGCGGGAGACGGTGGCGCCCGGTACCGCTACCACCTACGCCGGTTACCTGGCCTGGCGGGGCACGGCGCTCGAGCGTGACCTGTCGCCAGCCAGCGCGGCGCTCTTCGCCGACGCCATGGTCTACCAGGTGCTGGACCACTCCCATGTGCTGGTGTACGCCATCCCGGGACCGGGCGACTCGGTCGAGGCGGGCCACAGGGCCCTGAACTTCGTCTGGTACCGCAACGCCCGCGGCACCGGCTACGACGAGTTGATGACGGACCGGCACGGTGTGCACCGGCCGGCCACGATGCCGCCCGGGCTGGTGCAGCAACGCTTCGTGCAGGAGCTGCACTCCGACGCCTCCGCACAGCTGGCACCGCAGCTGGCCGAGTTGGTGCGGGCCTGCGACCAGCCCTTCATACAGGCGATATTCGACATGACGGCGGACCGGTTCCGCCTTGGCCGCGCCATCCTCATCGGCGATGCCGCCGCCGCGCTGCGGCCCCATGTCGCCGCGGGAACGGCCAAGGCCTGCGCCGACGGATGGGCGCTGCGAGACTTCCTGGCCGATGCGGACGACCTGGACGAGGCGCTGGCGGGCTGGGAGGTACAGCAGCTGGCCCTGGCCCGGCGCGTCGCGGCCAAGTCCCGAGCCATGGGCGAGGCAGCCCAGACCACCAGCACGATGGTGCCGGGCGACCCCGACTGGCGATTCGGCCTATTCGGCCCCGGGAACTGAGCCAGGACTGTCAGCCGGCCGGTATTGCATTCTGCGTCCACATTGAATCTCGCGCCGATATTGCATTTTGCACGATCTGGGGCCAACCTTGCGATCTGAGCGACCCGGGAGGACGGCTTGCCCGCAGTGCACATCGATTCGTCGGGCACGGGCCCGCCGCTGGTGCTGATCCACTCACTGCTGACCGACGCCCGCGCCTACGACTCCGTCGCCGCGGAACTCTCCGGTCGCTACTGCGTGCACCGCGTGTGGCTGCCGGGCTTCGGCCCCTCGCCGCCTCTCACAGGAGAAGGCTCCCCCGACCTCTTCCATTTGGCCGGAATGGTGTCCGAGTCGATGTCGGGAACCGGAGTGCGGCGGGATGCAGCCGTGCTCGGCAACGGGTTGGGCGCCTTCGTCGCGGTTGCCATGGCCATCGCTCACGGCTCGGACTTCGGACCTCTGATTGTCGCCAACGGCGGCGCGGTCTTCTCCGAGGACCGCCGGGGAGCCTTCAAGACCATGAGCCGCCTGGTGTCGGAGGCGGGCATGGCTGCAGTGGTAGACACCGCGGTGCGGCGCATCTTCCCCGAGGACTACCTGGACGCCCACCCCGAGGCGATCGACGACAGGCGCCGCGTGCTGCTGGAGATAGACCCGGCCTCATTCGCGTCCTGCTGCCGGGCCCTGCACGCCATGGACCTTCGCCCGGGCCTCGGCAGCATCACCAACCCCACCCTCGTCATCGGCGGGTCCGCGGACGCCACCACCCCTCCGGAGATGTCCACCGAACTGGCCGCGTCTATAGCCGGAGCCGAACTGGTGGTCCTCGACGACTGCGGTCACTGCCCGCCCTTGCAGCAACCGGAGGCACTTGCGGCCGCGGTCGACGCCTTCCTGACCCGTCACCTCCAACGGTGAGGAGACGACCGTTCACCAGCGATCGGAGACCTGACGTGGACATCAACACCGACCTGCTCGACGACTACTGCGCGCGCTACCGCAACTGGGGGCGCTGGGGGGACGACGACGAGCTCGGCACTCTCAACTTCATCACGCCCGCCAAGGTCGCCGAGTCGGCCCGGCTGGTGAAGCAGGGCAAGGTGTTCTCACTGGAGCTCCCCCTCGACGGCAACGGCCCCCAGACCGGCGCCTTCGGCCGGGTCAACGCGGTACACCAGATGGTAGCCACCGGCACCGACCACATCGCCGGCACCCAGGGCTGGCCCCTCGGGTGGGGCGTTGCCGACGACACCCTGTTCCTGTTCCTGCAGGGCGGCACCCAGTGGGACGCCCTGGCCCACATCTTCCACAACGGCAAGATGTACAACGGCTACGACGCCGGCCTCGTCGACAGCCGCGGCGCGGCCCGCAACGGCATCGAGAACGTCAAGACGGTGGTGAGCCGGGGCGTGCTGCTGGACATCCCCAAGGTCCTCGGCGTCGACCATCTCGAGCCCGGATTCGCCATCGGCGCCGACCTGCTGGACGCGGCCTGCGAAGCCCACGGCGTGGAGGTGGGCACGGGCGACATGGTCTTGGTCCGCACCGGCGACATGGCCCGCCGGCGGGAACTGCCCGGCTGGGACGGCTACTCGGCCGGAGACTCGCCCGGACTGTCGCTGCTGGCCGCACCCTGGCTGGCGGAGCGCGAGATCGCCGCGCTGGCCACCGACACCTGGGGCGCCGAGGTGCGGCCCAACGAGATCGACGACAGCTTCCAGCCGCTGCACCTGGTGATGGTGGTGAGCATGGGCCTGCTGGTGGGCGAGATCTGGTATCTCGACGAGCTGGCCGCCGACTGCGAGGCCGACGGTGTCTACGAGTTCCAGCTGGTGGCCCCGGGGCTGGTGATCCCGGGCGCGGTGGGCTCGCCGCTCAACCCGCAAGCCATCAAGTAGACCCGGTGAGCGAGGCCGCGGGAGGGGCAATCCCCGCTCCCGAGCCGGGACCACGATCACGTATGATGCATGATTCTTCCGGCTGCGCAGGAGGCTGAACGGTGGCCCGGCCCAAGGTGATCATCCAGATCTACCCGATGCTCCCGGCCGACGGCATGGAGGGACGCATCGCCGCCGCCCCCCTGGGCCGCGACCGCGACCTCTACCACCAGGTCCTGCACGACTGGACCGACCTCGTGCGCCTCGCCGACGACCTCGGCGTATGGGGGATAAGCACCATCGAGCACCACCTGCACTCGGAGGGCTACGAGGTCGGCCCGAATCCCGGAGTGCTCAACGGCTACTGGGCCTCGATGGTCAAGAACGCCTACATCGGCTCGCTCGGCTACGTGATGGCCACCCAGGACCCCATCCGGGTGGCCGAGGAGACCGCCATCCTCGACCATCTCACCCGGGGCAGGTTCTTCGTGGGCCTGGCCCGGGGGTACCAGTCGCGCTGGACCAACATCCTGGGCCAGCACGGCGGCGCGGTGGCCGCGCTCGGCGACAAGAGCGACGAGGACTGGCTCAACCGCGACCTGTTCGAGGAGCGCACCGAGATGCTCCTCAAGTGCTGGACCGAGGAGTCGCTCGAGTTCAAGGGCAACAGCTACGAGGTGCCCTTCCCCTACGAGACCGGGGTGCTGGACTATCCGGCCCGCCGCATCGCGTCGCGGGCCGGCACGTCCGGGGAGGTGGACGCGGCCGGGGCCGTGAGGCGGGTGTCGGTGGTGCCCAAGCCCTACACGCTGCCCCACCCTCCGGTGTTCGTGGCCACCAGCAAGAGCCCCGAGACCATCGTCTACTGCGCCGAGCGGGGCTTCATCCCCACCTACTTCATGCCCATCAAGGCCATCGCCGAACACTCCCAGCTCTATGTGGAGGCCGCGGCGGCGGCGGGGATCGAACGCCGCCACGGGGAGCGCCAGAACGTGGTGCGCTGGCCCCACATCACCGGAACCGCGGCCGAGTACGACCGCCGGCTCCACGACTACGACCTCGACATCTACCAGAACTTCTACGGGCCGTTCTTCCCGCAGTTCCCCAACGAGCCTGGCACCGACCACATCGCGGCCATGAAGGAGTCCGACATCTTCATCGGCGGCACCGTCGAGCAGTCCATAGAGGCCTGGCAGCAGCTGGTAGCGCAGGTGCCGGCGGAGTACATCACCCTGATCTGGCACTACGCGCAGATACCGAAGGACGAGGTGGCCGAGGAGCTGACCCTGTTCATGGAAGAGGTTCTCCCCCGCCTCGACGTCCCCGACTTCGGCGCGGCCTCCGCCACCGGCACCGCGAAGAACCCATCCTGACCATGGCAAGGAACCCGATCGACGGCTTCGAGGTAAACCCGGCCGAGATCGCCTACGTCGGTGAGGGCCTGCAACGGCCCGAGTGCATCCTGGCCGAGCGCGACGGCACCCTGTGGTCCGCCGACGCCCGGGGCGGCGTCGTGCGCATCGACACCGCCACCGGCGAGCAGGAGCTGATCCTCCAGGAAGCCGACACCCGGTTCACCGACGCGGCCGACGACGCCGAGCGTTTCACCTCCGGCACCCTGCCCAACGGGCTGGCGTTCGCGTCCGACGGCGACATCCTGATCTCGAACTTCGGCACCGACCGCCTTGAGCGCATGACCCGGACTGGCGAGTCGACGGTGATGCACGACTCGGTCGACGGCGAGCCAATCGGCAAGGTCAACTTCGTGATCCGCGACTCCAGGGACCGGATCTACATGACGGTCTCCACGATGATCACCAACTGGATGGAGGCGATCAGCCCCAACGTCGCCGACGGCCGGATCGTGCTGGTAGACGAGCGTGGCATCCGCGTGGTGGCCGACGGGCTGGCGTTCACGAACGAGATCCGCCTCGACGCCAACGAGGAGTGGATGTACATCGCCGAGACCTGCGGCAAGCGGGTGAGCCGGATGCGGGTGCTGCCCGACGGCTCCCTCACCGGCTACGAGGTGTTCGGCCCGTCCGACACCGGCGCGCTGATCGACGGCATCGCCTTCGACGCCTTCGGCAACCTGTGGGGCACCCATGTGTTCAACGACTGCATCTTCGCCATAACCCCAGACGGGGACCTCCGTATCCTCCTCGACGACGATCGGGGCTCCGCTCCCGGACGGGCTTTCCTGGACGCATTCCACCGCGACGAGGCGACCCCTGAGTTGATGCTGGCCGCGGGCGGGACCATCGCCCCGTGGACCGCCAGCGTCACCTTCGGGGGTCCCGATCTGCGCACGGTCTATGTGGGCAGCCTGCGGGGCACCAGGATTCCGTACTTCAGCAGCCCGGTGGCGGGACTGCCGATGGTCCACTGGTAGGCGACCGGAGTCGCTCGCCTACCCGCTCCGCCTCTAGGGTTCGACACTCATCCGACAGCAAGGAGTTGACCATGACGATCAGGCTGTACCAGTTCCTGGACGTGTCGGCGGGCCTGCAGGCCGGACAGTTCGGGATCGGGGGGCGAAGCGAGATCGACAGCCTCGACGATCTCGACCCCATCTACAAGCGGCTGCTCGACGAGCAGGTCACCGCGGTGGTGTCGGTGATCGGCGCGGACGGTCGGCCCAGCCTGACCCCGATGTGGTTCGACTACGCCGGGGACAAGGTGCTGGTCAACGTGGCCGCGCATCGCAAGAAGACAGCGTGGATCCGCAGGAGCCCGGAGATCTCGCTGATCCTCATCAACCCGCAGAACCCGTACCACTGGGTGTCGATGAAGATCACCGTGGAGCGGGAGATCTCCGAGGACGACCCCACCGAGGGCGCCTGGGTCACCGAGCAGCTCGACGGGATCTGGACGAAGTACACCGGCGCGGAGCCGCCCTACGGCCTGCGCGACCCGTCCATCGACGAGCGCCGGGTGCTGTTCGAGTGCCGGGTCGACAAGGTCTCCGCGTTCGGCCAGCCCTGACCGCCGGGCGGCGCGTCCCACCCGGCGCGTCCCACCCGGCGAGCCCTGCCTCTAGTGCTCGACTGAGAACTTCCGGCGCGCCTCGGGCGTGAACTCCACGCCGTGTCCCGGCGCGTCGGGGATCTCGATGGCGCCGTCGACCACGTCGAAGGAACGGGTCAACACGCCGTCGGGGATCAACTCGGCGTACTCGCAGGCCCAACCCGACGAGAACGCCCCCACCAGGCTGATCGACAGCTCGTGCCACAGGTGGCTGCTCAACGCAAGGCCGGCAGCGTCAGCGAGCGCGCCGACCTTGCGGAACTCGGTGACTCCACCGCAGCGGCCGATGTCGGGCTGCAGGAACGCCGCGGCGCGCCTCTCCACGATCTCGCGGAAGCCCCAGCGGAAGTAGGCGTTCTCGCCGGCCGCGGTGGGCGTGGGACTGCGCTCCGCGACTTCGACGAGGTCGTCGACGGAGTCGGCCACGACCGGCTCCTCAAGCCAGCCCACGCCGTAGTCGGCCAGCATCTCGCCGGCAGCCACCGCCTCGCGCACGCTGTAGCACTGGTTGGCGTCAGCGAGCAGCACGAAGCCGTCGCCCATGGCGTTGCGCAGCCGCGCCGTGCGGGCCTCATCACGGGGGGTGCCGATCTTGTACTTGTAGGCCTTGATTCCCCGGGCCGCGAACTGCTGGCACTCCTTCACCAGCTCGTCGTCGGTGAGGGTGTGCCAGCCGCCGCTGCCGTAGACGGGCACCCGGTCGCGGTAGCCGCCGAGCATCGTGCAAAGCGGCAGCCCGGCGTGGCGGGCCAGGGCGTCCCAGACGGCCGTGTCGAGCGCCGAGAGCCCCCACGCCCCGATGCCGGCACGCTGGCGGGCCTTGTTGGGCCCCCAGGCTCTGTGCCAGAGCGCCTCCGGGGCCAGGACGCTCCCGCCGACGACCGCGGGCGCGAGCTCGTCCCGGATATAGAGGGCGACGGCGGCGCCGGCCGAGCCTCCGAGGCAGGCCGTGAAGCCCTGGCCGCTTCCACCGTTGCGGGTGTGGACGTCCACGACGGTGCAGTCGACGTGCGAGTACCGGCCCAGCGCGCTGGCGATGGGTCTGGCCAGCGGCAGCCTGAGCGCCGCCGCGTCCACCCGGGCGATCGTCAGGTCCTCCAAGGCGCTTCGCTTCCTCAGCGCAAGGCTTCGGCGAAGTGCGAGCGGCTCAGCAGGCGCTGGGTCTCGAACAGGCCCAGCGCGGGCGCCACCGGCAGGGGCACCTTCACGGGGCACGGCGCCAGCCGGGCCTCCACCGAGGGCCGGCCCCGCAGGATCCGACCGTCCCATACGGGCCAGTCCGCCGGCTGGTGCTGGGCCATAAGCGGCCAGGCGTCAACCGCGGCGTAACCCTGAAGGAGCAGCCTGCGCTGGGACTGGCTGCGGTTCGGGCCCGAGCCGTGAAGCAGGCGGACGTGATGGATGGAGATGTCTCCGGGTTCGAGCTCCAGGCTCACCGCGGCCTGCGGGTCGAAGCTGCCCGGCGCCACCGCGCCCACGAACCGGCCGTTCTCGGTGTGGCTGAGCGCCGGACCGAGGTGCGAGCCGGGAACCACCCTGAGGCAGCCGCTGTCCTCGGTGGAGCGGTCGAGGGCGATGCTGATCTCCAGCAGGTCGTCGTTGGTGTGGGGGTAGTAGCCCCAGTCGGTGTGCCACTCCACATGACCTGATCCGCACGGCTGCTTGGCGTTGAGCTTGGTGTGGTGCCAGCGGATGTCCGGGCCGATGAGCGCCTCCACCATGTCCAGCAGCGGCGGGTGCGCCAGCATGGCCGCGAAGGCGTCGTGGTGGAGGTGCGGGCTCTTGATCCGGCGGATCCGGGCCGGACTACCGGCGAGAGCGGCCGCGTCGTCGAGCTCGATCGCGTCGGTGTCGCCGCTGAGCCTCAAGGCCTGCTCCGCGAAGCTGTCGGCGGCCTCCCGCAGTTGAAAGACGCTCCGCTTCGGCAGCGCGCTGCGAACCACGACGTAGCCGTCGTTGCGGTAGGCCTCAACCTGGCCGGGAGTCAGGGTCATTCACACCTCTCGGTTGCGTCGGTTGCCTCTGGCGTGGCCGCCGCGCCGGGGCAGATCATATATTCTGCATGATTTGAGTCGGACCGGCTAGCCGGGCGGCGGCGCCGTCCGCTACGAAGGGGGACGATGGAAGAGATGTCACCTCGCACCGGAGCTGAGACGCTCGCTGTGATGCTCTCGGAGTACGGCGTCACCCACGTGTTCCAGGTGCCGGCGGTGCTGCGGCGCACGATGGTGGAGATCGAGAGGCTCACCGGCATCAAGCGGATCCGCCCCCACGGTGAGAAGCCGGCCGCCTACATGGCCGACGGCTACGCCCGGGCGTCGCGGCGGCCCGGCGTGTGCATGGCCCAGGTGGTGGGCGCCCTCAACCTGTGCGCCGGCCTGCGCGACGCCTGGCTCGCCCATTCGCCAGTGATCGCCCTGACCGGCGGGCGCGACGCGGCGACGAAGTTCCGCAAGGTCTACCAGGAGGTCGACGATGTGCCCGCCTTCGAGACGGTCACCAAGTGGAACGCCACCATCGACGACCCCGAACGCATCCCGGACATGGTGCGCCAAGCCTTCCGGGTGGCGACCTCCGGCTCGCCCGGGCCGGTGCACCTCCAGTTCGCGGGCAGTGAGGGCCAGCTCGACTCCGGTGCCATCGAAGCCGCGGCCCACGCCGAACCGCACCATGCGTCGGTGCCGCCGCACCGGCCGGTGCCGTCGGACGCGGCCGATGTGGGCCGCGCCGTCGAGATGCTGCGCACTGCCGAGCGCCCGGTGCTGGTGGCCGGCGGGGGCGCCCGATGGTCGGGCGCGGGCCGCCTGCTGGTCGAGCTGGCCGAACGGCTCGACATTCCGGTGGCCACCAGCCTCAACGGCAAGGACTCGATCCCCGGGGGGCACCGGCTGGCGGTGGGGGTGGTCGGCACCTACTCGCGGGCCTCGGCCAACCGCGTCGTCTCGCAGGCCGACCTCGTCTGCTACGTCGGCAGCGAGACCGGCAGCATGTCGACCCACTTCTGGCAGGTGCCGCCGCCGGGCCGGGCCACCATCCAGATCGACGTCGACCCCGAGGCCATAGGGCGCAACTACGCCGCTGCGGTCGGCATCTGCGGCGACGCGGCCGCAGTCCTGGAACTGATGCTGGCCCGCGCCGGCGAGCCGGTGCAGCGGCCCACCTGGACCGGCGCGGCCCGTGCCGCCGTCGGGCAGTGGCGGGCCGAGCACGGTGTGGAGTTGCTCTCCGACGCAGTACCGGTGCGCCCCGAACGGGTCTGTGCCGAGCTGACCGAGCACGCCCCGTCCGACGCCATCGTGGTGGTCGACACCGGCCATGCGGGGATGTGGATGGGGGGAATGTTCGACGTGGCCGACGGCCAGGACTACCTGCGCTCGGCCGGCCACCTCGGGTGGGCCTTCCCGGCTGCGCTGGGAGCCAAGTGCGCCCAGCCCGACCGCCCGGTGGTCTGCTTCACCGGAGACTCAGGATTCTGGTACCACGTGGCCGAGATCGAGACCGCGGTCCGGTGGGGGATCGCCGCGGTGACGGTGGTGAACAACAACGCCTCGGGGAACCAGTCCAAGAGGGGCTTCGACCGCGCCTACGGCGGCGTTCAGACGGAGAGGGGCGCCTCAGATCTGTGGAAGTTCACGATGGTCGACTTCGCCGCGCTGGCCACCCAGATCGGAGCGCTCGGCCTGCGTGTCACCAGGCCCCGGGACTTCGCACCGGCTCTGGCCCAGGCCTTGGAGTCGGGCCGGCCCACCGTGATCGATGTGGTCACCGACATCGACGCGCTGGCGCCACTGGCCGTGGTGGACTGACCATATCGCTTCTATCCGTGCGGCCAGGGGGTCACGCCGCTTGGAAGGATTCTATTAATCTTCATGTTGCGCGGTGATGTGCCAGTGCTATCCTGGTGGTTCGGAGTGGGGTGGCCCCGTGGTGGCCGAGTCCGGTTGACCAAAGTTCACGGGGCCACCCCACCCGCGCTATTCAGATATTGAATCCTTTTCAACCATTTTTATCGTTCTGCACAGGCCAAGGCCCTGGCTGACAGGCCGACTCGGCGGCGGGCTGAGGCGAGGTCGTTGCGGTCGAGGCCGTTGGTGAGGTAGGCGAACGAGATCCCGCTGGCCGGGTCGGCCCAGGCGGCCTGCCCGCCGGCGCCGCTGTGACCGAAAGCCTCGGGTGAAGCGCCGGGGGCGTGGCTGCGCATGGCGGCCTTGCCGTCGTCGCCGGCCAGCATGAAGGCATGGGAGCGGTTGGCGGGGGTTCCCGTCCAGTCGGGATGGTCCTGGCGGACGACCATGGCGTCGGCGCGTACCTCGGGGTGCAGGAAGCCTGCCGGGTTGTGGAGCACGGCCTGGTACCAGAGGGCCATGTCGGCGGCCCGGGCGATTCCCCCGCCTCCGGGCACCCCAGCGGCTCGCAGCCAGGGCCGGTTGAACACCGTCAGAACCTCCTCGCCGACCCCGTCGGGCAGCTCGTCGAGGCCGAGGGCGGCCAGCTCGGCCGCGGTCGGCTTCGAGCCCACGCCCACGACGTCGGCCACGTCGGCCTGGTCGTCGACGGCGATGCCGAGCCACCGGGAGCAGCCCGCGGGCTCCATGACCCGCTCGGCGATCACGTCGGCGTAGGGGCGGCCGGTCACCTCCGTGACGATGTCGGCCAGCACCCAGTGCGCCGAGAGGGCGTGGTACTCGAAGCGGGTACCGGGCTCCCAGTCGGTGCGCCAGGAGGCGTAGGCCGCCAGCCGGGCGGTGCGGTCGGTGGTCTCGGTGCGTCCCAGGGGCGCGTAGGGGAAGCCGCCGACGTGGAGCATCACCTGCGACACGGTGATGGCTTCCTTGCCGTTGCCTCCGAAGGTTGGGAGCACCCGGCCCACCGGTGCGCCGAGGTCGAAGAGTCCATCGGCGGCCAGCTCCATGGCGGTGAGAGCCACCGTCGGCTTCACCGCCGAGTAGGTGTGGAAGCGGGTGTCGGTCGTGCAGTCGCCCAGCGCCTCCGACACCGCGATCTCGCCCTCGACGGCCAGAGCCAGCTGCGCGGCCGGCAGCAGGCCGGAGTCCACTTCCCGCCGGGCCCGCTCCAAGAGCGCGCCGACGGCCGCTGTGTCGATGGTGGTCATGGCTCGATGCTAGAGAGGCCGCGGCTGCTAGTTGACGGCTTTGGTCATGCCCTCCCAGTAGGGGGCCCGCAGCTTGAACTTCTGGAGCTTGCCGGTGGCGGTGCGAGCCAGTTCGTCGCGCATCTCCACCGAGGTCGGGCACTTGTAGTGGGCGATGCGCTCCCGGCAGTGGTCGATCAGCTCCTCGGGTGTGGCAGAGGATCCGGGGGCCAGCACCACCAGAGCCTTGACCGTCTCGCCCCACTTCTCGTGGGGCACCCCGATCACGGCCACCTCGGCCACGGCCGGATGCGAGAACAGGGCGTCCTCCACCTCGATCGACGAGACGTTCTCGCCGCCGGAGATGATCACGTCCTTCTTGCGGTCGGTGATCATGTAGTAGCCGTCGTCGGCGACGTACCCGCCGTCGCCGGTGTGGAACCAGCCGTCGACGATGGCCTCGGCGGTCGCCTCGGGCTGCTCCCAGTACCCCTCCAGCACATGGTTGCAGCGGGCCAGGAACTCGCCCGAGGAATCCACCTTCATGCGCACCCCCAGCGCTGGCGCGCCCTGCCGCGACAGCATGCGGGCCCGCTCCGACGGCGACAGATGGTCCCACTCGGCCCGGCTGCGGTTCATGGTGAGCAGCGGAGCGGTCTCGGTGAGCCCGTAGATCTGGATGAACTCCCAGCCCAGCTCGGTCTCCACCCGCTCGATGGTGCGGGTGGGTGGGGGCGCGCCGGCCACCACGATGCGGGTGCGGCCCGCACCGGGGATCGGACCGTCCCACTGCGCGGCAGCGTCGAGGATGGCGGCCACCACCGCAGGCGCCCCGCACATGATCGTGACGCCGTGGGCGTCCACCCGGCGCAGGATCTCGGCGCCGTCCACCTTGCGCAGCACCACTTGCCTGGTGCCCATGCCGACCTGCGCGTAGGGCATGCCCCAGCCGTTGCAGTGGAACATCGGCAGCGTGTGCAGGTACACGTCGCGGTCGCTGACCGAGGTCTGCCAGCCGAACATGGCCGCGTTGAGCCAGAGGCTGCGGTGGGTCTGCTGCACCCCCTTGGGCCTGGCGGTGGTGCCCGACGTGTAGTTGATGACCGCGGTCTCGTCCTCGTCAGGCTCCCACGGCTGCGGGGTCGCGCCGAATCGGAACAGGGCCTCGTCGGACTCGTCGCCGAGCAGGAACTTGTGTCGGCACTCGATGGGAGCCAGCGTCTCGGCCAGCTCAGGATCGACGAGCAGCACGTCGGCCCCGCAATGGTCGACTATGTACGACACCTCGTCGACGCTGAGGCGGAAGTTGACGGGCACGAATATGCGCCCGTTGCCGCTGACCCCCCAGAAGCAGGTGAGCAGCCGCCCGGCGTTGTGCGACACCATGGCCACACGGGCCCCCATGGGCACGCCCAGGGCGTCGAGGCCTGCTCCGGTGGCGTCGGACAGCTCGCCCAGGCGCGAGAAGGTCACCTCGCCCATCGAGGGGGCGGGCTGGTCGGGCTCGTCGACGAAGGCGACCCGGTCGGGGTAGACGACCAGGGCCCGGTCGAGGTGGTCACGGACGGTAAGGGGAACCTTCATGCCGCCATGATGCCAGCGCCAGCCCGTGCCGCGCACCCCGGCACCGCAACCAGCGTCTGACAGCCGAACAGGCGAACTGGGAGCCCACATGACGCGCGTTGGACTGGCCGTGACGATCCGCGTAGCCCCCTAGTCAGCCAGGACGGCCGTGACCGCGGCCGGGATGGAGTGGGGTCCTGCGATGGATGCGAAGCGGGCACCTGCGGTCTCGGCGAAGGCCTCGGCGTCGGTGGAGTCGCCGGCGGGCGCGATCACGCACAGTTCGTCGAGGCGGCGGGCGGCGGTCACCGGATCGCCACCCGCGGTGGCCCGGCAGTCCGACAGAAGCACCGCCACCCGCCGGCGGGCGGTGCAGCGGGCCAGCTGGGCCCGGGCCGCGTCCAGGGCGGCGGCGAGGTCGGTGGTGCCGTAGCCCCGCAGCCGCAGCACGTCGTCCACCACCGCCAGCGCCGGACGATCGCGGTCGGCTGACTTGATGGCCACCACCCGGTCACCGAAGGCCAGCGCCGACCACTGCTGGGGCGCTCGCAGTGCGCAGGCCGCGGCAGCCACCGCGGCCGCGGCCAGCCTCGGCCCGCCCATCGATCCAGACCGGTCCACGATCAGGCTGATGGCGGTGGCGGGACGCTGCCAGCGCTGCACCCACAGCTCGTCGAGGCCCACCGGGCGGCTTGCGGCCCGGGCCTCGAGCAGACCGTCGAGGCTGCGGTCGATGTCGATGTCGCCCGGGCAGCGGTCGGCCCGTGCGGTCTCCAGACGGCCGACGCCGCCCGCCGAGGCCGTTCCGGCCCGGGCCAGGTCGAGCGCGAGGCGTCCCGCCAGCCGGGCGGCCAGCGCGGCCATCCTGCGGTCGGCGGCGGCGGCCATGTCGGCCAGCAGCGCCAGGGTCTGGTCGGGGTCGGCCGAGGCCTGCGCGGCCACCTCGGTCGCATCCAGGGTCCCGGTCTCGGGGCTCAGCAGCCGGAAGCCGGGCTGGCCCTCGTAGTGGCCTCGGGGCGTGGTGCGCACCCGCTCGGCGTCCAGCGCCTCCCGGGCCCTGAAGCCCTCGAGGACTAGCCCTCTCGGCTGGTCGCCCCGCCTGGGGCCGAGGCTTTTCCCGCGGCCGGCACCAGAGAGTCGGCAGCCGGGTCGGTGCTCTTCTGCTCGGCGGCGAGCACCTCTTCCCACAGCTCACGGACGATGGCCTCGGGGGTGCGGTCGCCGCCCTCGTGGAGCCGGATCCGGCCGGTGAGAGCCATCAGGGCGGCGTCGAGCCCCACTCCGGGATCGTCGAGCGGCCGGTCCCGCAGCCCGCTGAGGCGGGCGGCAAGATCACACAGGTCCATGGCCCCCCGCACCGACGATCCCATCCGCACGTCCCGGTGGGTGCGGGTGGCGCGGGTCACGGCCACCGCCCGGACCACGGTGCGGGCGGTCGCCTCGCCGGCGCTGGGCAGACCCTGGGCCCGGGACTCGACGATCTCGCGCTCGTCGCGCTGGTCCTGGTAGCCCATCGCGACCCGGCAGATGCGGTCATAGACCGCGCTGGACAGCCGCGACGTTCCCACCGTGTCGTACGGGTTCATGGCCGCCACCAGGCGGAACCGGTCGACGGCGGCGATCCGGCCCACCCGGGGGAGGTGGATCTCGCCCTCGGACATGACGCCGATGAGGAGGTTGACGGTCTCCTCGGGCACCCGGTTGAGCTCCTCCAGGTACAGCAGCGCCCCGTCCTGCATGGCTTCCAGGAGCGGGCCGGGCACGAAGGCGTCGCCGGTGTAGCCCTCCGACAGCACCCGGGCCGGGTCGAACTGGCCCGCGAGCCGGGCCGGTGTCAGCTCGGCGTTGCCCTCGACGGTGACCAGCGGGACGTCCAGCGCCGCAGCCAGGGCCCGCAGCAGGGTCGTCTTGCCGGTGCCGGGCGGGCCCTCCAGCAGCAGGTGGCGTCCCGCGCCGACCGCGGCCACCACCAGCTCGACCTCGCGCCGGCGGCCCACCACCGCGGCGGTGACGGTCTCGACCAGGCCGCCGAGGGCGCCGTCGAGGCCGGTACCGCCAGCGGCGTCAGCCTCTTCAGTCAAAGACGATGACACCTCTGATGTTGCGGCCCTCGCGCAGGTCCCGGTAGCCCTCGTTCACATCGTCCAGCGAGTAGGTGGCGCTCACGAAGCTGTCGAGGTCGAGTTGTCCCTGGGTGTAGAGCGACAGCAGGTGCGGGATCTCCGAGCGCGGGCTGGCCGAACCGAACATCGAGCCCCTGAGCTGCTTGTTCAGCATGGCGAACTCGAACAGGTTGAACTTCACGTCCATCTGCTCCAGCGGGGCGACCGCCGCCACCACCACCGTGCCGCCCTTGCGGACCAGGAACTGGGCCGGGGCCAGCATCTCGCCACTCATCACGCCGGGGGTGAGCACCACGCTGTCGGCCATCACGCCGCCGGTGATGAGCCCGACCGTCTCGGTGGCCGCCTCCATGGACTCGGCGGTGTGGGTGGCGCCGAACTTGCCGGCGGCCTCCCGCTTGGACTCGGCCGGGTCGACGGCCACGATGTTGGACGCCCCGGCGATCTTGGCCGCCTGCAGGGCCGCGCTTCCGAGCCCTCCGCAGCCCACCACCACCACCGTGTCGCCGGGCCGGACGTCAGCCCGGTTGGCCACCGACCCGAAGCCGGTGGTGACCCCGCAGCTCACCAGCGCGGCGATGGCCGCGGGCACGTCGGGGTCGACCTTCACCGCGGAGTCGACGCTCACCACCATGTACTCGCTGAAGGTGCCCAGCTTCAGCATCGGGGTGAGGTCGTTGCCGCCGGCGTCGTGATGCCGGAAGCCTCCCGCGGGCGGCATCATCCCGGGGGCCAGCAGGTGCATGCCGAGGTCGCACAGGTGCTGCTGGCCGTCGGCGCACCACCGGCACCGCCCGCACGACGGCACGAACGAGGCCGAGATGTGGTCGCCTACGGCCAGCTCGGCCACTCCCTCGCCCACCTCCACGACCACTCCGGCGCCCTCGTGGCCTCCCACGATGGGCAGCGGCACCGGCATGGAGCCGTTGCGGGCGTGCTCGTCGGAGTGGCACATCCCGGCCGCGGTGGTCTTCACCAGCACCTCGCGGGGCCCGGGGCCGTCGAGTTCGATCTCCTCGACGGTCCAGTCGGCGTTGGTCTCTCGCAGTACCGCTGCTCTGGTCAACACGGCGCACCTCCGGGGACTCGAACGGGAACGTCCTGCCGCACGCTAGTGCAGCGACCGCGGCTCAGCGCACGGCGACGAAGCTAATCTCAGCTTCGCCCGGCGGTTCAAGAAGGACGAGAAACAGTGTCGAATACCTGCCCACTAACCGGTCTTCCCACGGAAGGCGTGTTCTTTTCTGGTGCCGACTCCACAGCGAAGAGCCTTCTCAACAAGGTGCTAGCCGGCGAGATGACCCTCGACGAGATGGACGACGAACTTGACTCTGGCAGATTCAAAGCCCGAGGAAGCGATCCGCAGCGGTTCCGGCAGGCCATCGAGAAGGCGCAGGCGGCAGGCGTAGAGAAGATCGATCGCCCGAAGGACTTCTTCTAGTCGAGCACGTCGCAAGACACCACCTACGAGGAGCGAACGATGGCGCAGGGACCACTGGCGGGCATCCGGGTGATCGACCTGACCCAGGTGCTGGCCGGGCCGACCGCAACCATGCTGCTGGCCGACCTCGGCGCGGACGTGATCAAGGTGGAGCCGCCCGGCATCGGAGACCTGTCACGCCTAGCCCGCTACGCCAAGGGAGGCATCAACAGCACGGTCGCCAACAACAACCGGGGCAAGCGGTCGATCCAGATCGACCTGTCCACCGGTGCTGGCCGCGAGTTGGGGGTGCAGTTGCTGACCGGCTGCGACGTCGCCGTCCAGAACATGCGGCCCGGAGTGGCCGACAGCCTCGGGGTGGGGTACGAGCACGCAGCCGCCGTCAATCCTGAGATCATCTACTGCTCGATGTCCGGCTACGGGCCGAGCGGCCCCTACGCCGGCCGGGCCGCCTACGATCCGATCATCCAGGCTGTCTCGGGCTATGTGGCTCTTCAGGTCAACCCGGAGGTCCCCATCCCGGACCTGGTCCGCAACGGGGTCATCGACAAGGCGTCCGGCTGGATGGCGGCTCTAGCCATCGTCTCAGCCCTGTTCGCACGAGCCCAGGGCGGCGGAGGCCAGCACATCGACCTGGCGATGCTCGACACCGCCGTGCAGTTCCTGTGGCCCGACGGCGGCATGGCCGACACGCTGCTGGACGAGGACGCCCGCGACGGCACCCACCTGTCCACCCTGTACCGGCTCACGCCGTGCGCCGACGGCCACATTGTCTACTTCGTCGTCAGCGACAAGCAGTTCCACGGCCTCTACCGGGCCCTGGGGCGCCCCGAGTGGACCGAGCACCCGCAGTGGGGCACCCACCAAGGCCGCAGCGGCCGCTCCGAGGAGCTCGGGGCCCTGCTTGAGGAGGAGTTCGGCAGGTGGAAGGTGGTCGACCTGGTGCCCCGCATGCACGAGAACTCGGTGCCGTGCGGGGAGGTGACCGCGGTGGAAGACCTGCACCACGATCCCCAGATCCGCCACAACGGGACCCTGGTGGAATGGGAGCATCCGAGCGCGGGCCTGATCCGCCAAGCCCGGCTGGCACCCAGGTTCTCGGCCACCCGGACCGAGTTCCGGCCGTCGGTCCCCGGGCTCAACGAGCACGCTGACGAGATCCTGGTCGAGCTGGGATTCGACACCGGCGAGATCGAGGAGTTCCGCCGGGCCGGCGCAATCTTCTGACGAACTTCTCATCACAGCAGCTCGCGATATATACAAGCCGGGCGACTTGCAGCCGAGACGCAGGGAGACTGGTTCGTGAGAGTGCTGCGCAATGCTCGACTGGTCGACGGCCGCAGCGTCGACCTCCGCCTTGACGACTCAAGCGGAACCATCGCCGAGGTCACCGCGGCAGGCTCGACCGCGATCACCGACGGCGCGGAGGTCGACGACCTGGACGGCTGGCTGCTGCTGCCGGCCATGGCCGAGCCCCACGCCCACCTCGACAAGGCGCTGACCGCCGACGAGGTTCCCAACCCCAAGGGCGACCTCATGGGGGCCATCGAGGCCTGGTTCGCAGCCGCGGAGAAGGGCCGGCTGTCCTATGAGCGGACCGTCGAGCGGGCCACCCAGGCCTTCGAGATGCTGCTCGTGCACGGGGTGACCGCGGTCCGCACCCACATCAACGTCACCGCCGACATCGGCATCGTGAGCGTTCTGGCCGTGCAGGAGGCGGCCCGGGCCATGGAGGGCCTGATCGACTTCCAGATGGTGGCCCTGACCGGCTGGCCGATGACCGGCCCCGACAGCGCCGACAACATCCGTGCGCTGGAGGAGGCGGTGGAGGCCGGGGTCGATCTGGTGGGGGGCTGCCCGAACCTGCAGGACGACCCTCGGGCCCACATCTCCGACGTGCTGGCCCTGGCGACCTCTGCCGGAATCGACATCGACCTGCACACCGACGAGACGCTCGACCCCTCCGTGCTGACTCTGCGGGAACTGGCCCGCCAGGTGAGCGACAAGGGCTTCGACGGGCTGGTGGCCGCCAGCCACTGCGTTAGCCTCGGCATGCAGCCGCCCGATGTGCAGGCGGCGGTGGCCGCGGAGGTCGCGGCGGCGGGCATCTCGGTGATCACCCTGCCCCAGACCAACCTGTTCCTGCAGGGCCGCGACGACCCGGTGGCCACCCCTAGGGGACTCACCGCCATCAACCCGCTGCTGGATGCGGGCGCGGTGGTGGCCGCGGGGGCCGACAACGTGCAGGATCCGTTCAACCTGGTGGGACGCAGCGACCCGCTCGAGACGGCCGCGCTGATGGTCATGGCCGGCCACCGGCTACCCGACGACGCGTTCGACATGGTCGCCAACGTCTCCCGGCGGGTGATGGGCCTGGCCCCGGTCAATTTCGAGCCCGGCGATCCCGCCGACATGGTGGCCATCGACGCTCCGTCGCTGCGGGGCGCGGTGGCCGACGCCCCGATGTCGCGCCGGGTCTACCGCCGGGGACGGCTGGTGGCCTCAGCCGACCAGCAGACCCGGGTTCACCGGCCCTAGGCCGCTGGGCCGCTACTGGTCCACGAAGGTGTATTCGGTCGCGAGGGTCTGCGCGCCCGGCGCCACGACGTAGTTTCCGGCCCGCAGCGACACCGGCGCCTCGTCGGGATCGAAGCTGACGCCCACCGGGTCACCTCCGTCGGCCACCACCTGGACCTGCTCGAGGAACTGGCGCCGCACCATCGAGACGCCCCGGTCGCTGGAGGCCAGCTGTTCGGTGGAGTGCAGCGTGATCGGGCCCTGGCCGACCTGGGTCTCGTAGTCGCCCGGGTAGCGCTGGTGGCCCTCCTCGTCGAGCTCGAACCAGTTCTTGCCGTCCGCGTAGACGGGCAACCCTTGGGCGATCCGGTCCTTGGGCTTGCGCACCATGGCCAGCACCTTGGTGCGGGTGTCGTCGATGGGCACGGCCCACGACATGTTGTTGGTCTTGCCCAGCACCGTCAGCGTCGGGGTGGGTATGGCCCTGATGGTCGGCACCCGGATCTCGGTCACCCGGTGCAGGACGGTCCCGTCGGGCAGGTCCCTGTCCTGGCTGGCGGTGACCCCCCAGCCGTGGCGCTGCCAGTCGACGCGGGGCCAGATCTCCAGCTTGGGGTCGAACTGGTGGCCGCTGATGGCGTTGTGCAGGATGAACACGTGGTACGGGTCCATGGCGTTCTCGTGGGTCTGGAACCAGTTGCAGGGGGCCTCGGCGGGGCCGCCGAAGGCGAAGTGGTCGATGATCACGATCTCCTCGTCGTCGCGCAGGCCCTCGAAGATGTCGTAGCGGGGGAACGTCGGCTGGCGGTCGGCCGGGCCCATGTAGGCGAAGATCAGGCCGTTGTACTCCCGCACCGGATACCAGGGCTGACGGTAGGAGGCCCGGTTGCGGCCCCGGTCGGGCTCGCAGGGCTGGTCCAGGCAGGTGCCGTCCACCGCGAACAGCCACCCGTGGTACGGGCAGCGGATCCCGTCGTCCTCGACCCGCCCGAAGTAGAGGGTGGTGCCCCGGTGGCAGCAGCGGGGCTCGACGAGGCCGGGCCGGCCGCGGCCGTCGCGGAACAGGACCAGGTCCTCGCCCAGGATCCGCACGTTGCGGGGCAGGCTGGTCGCCTCGGCGCTGAGCGCGACCGGATGCCAGTAGCGCCTGAGCAGCTCCCCCGCGGGGGTGCCTGCGGCGGTCTCGACCAGATTGGGATTCCATTGGCCGGCCGGACGCCCGTAGGCGCGGCCGTCGTCGATCCGGCCGGCAGGCTCGGAGCTTGTTGGCCCGGTGCCGGCCGCCGCCCTAGCTTGAGTCTCAGTCATGACCGGATTGTCCCACACCCCACCGGACCCTGGAACATCCGCCGTCGTGCCGCCCGGCGCGCTCGAGCCCCCCACCGTGGACATCTCGGCCATTGGGGGCGACGGGGCCCTGAGTGACTCCCACGTTGCGGCCGAGATCGAGTCCGCCTGCTCCGACGAGGGCCTGTTCGTGCTGGCCGGCCACGGCATCGACGGCGAGCTCGAAGCGGCCTTCGCCGCGTCGCGGGCCTTCTTCGCGCTCCCGCCCGGCGTCAAGGACCGGGTGCCGAGGATCGACCGGTACGGATATGTCCCGGACCGGATCGAGGCTCGTGACCCGTCGAGCACGGCCTACATGGGCCGGTCGAGCCTGGCCGCCGAGTACCTCGACATGGGTCTGGCCGGCGAGGTCGACCTGGGGGCCGTCGAGGCGCTCGGGTGCGACGGTTTCGTGGCCGCAGTGCGGGCCTACCAGGCTGCGGCGCTGGCCACCGCCCACGGCGTGCTGGAGGCGCTGGCGGCCACCCTGGGCGTGCCCGGCTTCTTCGCGGCCCGCATGTCGGAGCCCCAGTGCCGGCTGCGCTTCCTGCACTACCCGGAGTGCGACCGCCTCGCCGACGGCTCCGCGCCGGTCTACAGCACGCCCCACACCGACTACGGGGCCATCACGCTGCTGGCCGTCGACGGCCTGCCGGGCCTCGAAGTGCTCCACGACGGAGCGTGGACGCCGGTCGCGGCCGCTCCGGGCAGTGTGATCGTGCAGCTCGGCGACATGCTGGCCCGCTGGACCAACGACCGCTACCGGTCCACCCCGCACCGGGTGGTGGGGTCGTCGGGCGCCGACCGCTTCTCCATCCCGTTCTTCGTGAACCCGGACCCGTCGACGGTGGTGTCCACCATCGAGAGCTGCGTGACCGCCGAGCGCCCCGAGCGTTACGAGCCCGTCACCGCCGGCGAGTTCCTCATATCGCGCATCGACAGCCCCACCGAGCCCTACGTCTGAATCTCCGGGCGCGTTGAGGGGGCCGGCACGCTGGGTGCCGGCCCCCTCAATCAGCGTTACATCACGCGATGTGGCCTGCGGCTAGAAGCCGTGGCCGATGCTCTCGTCGATGAACTCGTTGGTGAACAACTGGTCTGCAGTCAGGCTCGGATCGATGTCCATGCCCGCAGCCCGCATGTCATCGAGCACCTTGGCGATGCGCTCAGGAACCATGTTGCCCACGATGCCATCACCACCGTCACCGACCAGCCCGAACTCGCGCTTGGCCGAATGCGAGAACTCAGCCAGATCAGGCGGATACACCCAGAAGTCCTCATACTTGAGCACCGCGTCCACGATGATCGCATTGGCGCGATCCGGGCTGTTGTTGAAGTCAACCGCGGCCTGCTGGATGATCGGCACCAGCTTCTCCAGACACGGCCTCAGATCCTCCAGATCCCCGGGGCGCACCCCGATGGTCTGGGAGTAGATCTGGAAACCGGCGTCATGCAGCAACTGGAACGCCACCGGCTTGCCCCACT
>JAJEHD010000018.1 GCA_022819505.1 Acidimicrobiia bacterium
AGCCGCCGGGCGGCGTCGTCGAGGCTGCGGTCGGCGCGCCGCGCCGCGGCCCGCGCCTGCTGGGCCACATCGTCGGCGGCGCTGCTGGTGCGGCTCTCGGCCGCGGCCAGGGCACGGCGGCTGCACACCTCGATCCTGCGAGCGGTGGAGTCGAGTTGCTCCAGCCAGCCCTCCACCCGCTGGACCACGGCCCGGGCCGCGGCTGTCGGGGTCGAGCAGGCGGTGTGAGCGGTCTCGTCGGCCACGCTGCGGTCG
The DNA here is from genome assembly GCA_022819505.1 of Acidimicrobiia bacterium. Classification (GTDB taxonomy): domain Bacteria; phylum Actinomycetota; class Acidimicrobiia; order Acidimicrobiales; family Aldehydirespiratoraceae; genus Aldehydirespirator. Next base: position 256 of record JAJEHD010000018.1, read on the forward strand.
GTCTCGTGGCCTATGCCGGTGAACACGGGGCGCTCGCACATCGCGATAGCCCTAGCCACCAGTTCGTGGTCGAAAGCGACCAGGTCGGTTCGGCTGCCGCCGCCTCTTGCCAGCACCACCACATCCACACCGGCGCCGGCCACCGCGCCGATGGCGGCCGCGATCTCGGCGGGCGCGTCGGTGCCCTGCACCCGCGTGTCGATCTCGACGACCTGGAAGGCGAAGCCGCTGGTAGTGAACACCTTCAACATGTCGGCATGGGCGGCGCTGCCGGCTGAGGTGACCAGGCCGACCCGCAGCGGCACCGGTGCCAGGGCGACGCCGGCGTTGCGGCGCAGGATCTGTTCGGCTGCCAGAGCCTTCAGCAGCGCCTCGCGGTCCGCCGCGAGCGCCCCCAAGGTGTGGGCTGGGTCGATGGAGACCATGCGCAACTGGAGCTGTCCCCGCGGCGCGTAGAAGTCGAGCATCCCCTGGATGCGCACGCTCACCCCGTCGACCATGCGTATGGCATCGCCGTGCTGCTTGATGATCGTGTTGACCCGTTCCTTGTCGTCGCGGAACAGCACGACGCTCACCGAGGCCACCGGGGGTGAGCCGGGTTTGGCGTGCTCGGAGCGCTCGACCAGGTCGAAGTAGACGTGCCCGCTGCGAGGCCTCGTGATGCTGTCGATCTCCCCGGACACCCAGACCCCGCTACCGAAGGCTTCGTCCAAGGTCCAGCGAAGAACCTGGGCGAGTTCGCCCACCGTCAGGGTCTGGTCGGCGCTGATCTGCGGGTTCACGGCACGGTCTGCTCGGCGGCGACCTCGGCCCGTAGCAGGCCCTCGTACAGCTCGGCGTACAGGCCGCCGGCCAGGCGCAGCTCCTCGTGGGTGCCCGTTTCCACGATCCTGCCCTCGTCGAGCACGACGATCACATCGGCGTCGACGATGGTCGATAGGCGGTGTGCCACCACCAGCGATGTGCGCCCCCGCAACGCATCGGTGAGAGCTTCCTGCACCAAGGCCTCGTTCTCGGTGTCGAGATGCGAGGTGGCTTCGTCGAGGATGACGATGGCCGGGTCCTTGAGCAGCATCCGGGCGATGGCCAGCCGCTGCTTCTCGCCGCCCGACAGCCGGTAGCCCCGCTCACCGACCAACGTGTCGTAGCCGTCGGGGAGGGCCGCGATCACGTCATGGATGCGGGCGGCGCGGCATGCCTCCACCAGCTGGCTGTCCGCGGCGTCGGGCCGGGCATAGCGCAGGTTCGAGGCCACCGTGTCGTGGAACAGGTGCGGATCCTGGGTGACGGTCCCGATGGCGGCTCGCAGCGAAGCCTGCGAGAGCCTGCGGACGTCGATGCCGTCGACCAGTACCGCACCGCCGGTCACGTCGTAGAGCCGGGGCACCAGCGACACCAGCGTGGTCTTGCCCGAGCCCGACGGCCCGACCACCGCCACCATCGAGCCCGGAGGCATGACCAGGTCGATACCCGACAGAACCTCGACGAGGTCCGCCGGCCCAGTGGCCTCGGGCCCGGCGGTGGCCACCCCCAGCGACTCGGGCGTCCCGTCGGCCGACGGGTAGGCGAAGTGCACGTCCCGGAACTCGACCCGCCCCTCGGGTCGGTGCAACTCGTCGGCGTCGGGAGCGTCGGTGATCGGATTGGGCGTGTCGAGCACCTCGAACACCCGCTCGAAGCTCACGAACGCCGACATCACGTCCACCCGGGCGTTGGACAGGCTGGTCAGGGGCACGTAGATGCGCACCGTGTACAGGCCCAGCGCAACCAGCGTGCCCGCGGTCAATGCGCCGTCGATGGCGAGATGGCCGCCCAGCCAGTAGACGATGGCGGTTCCCACCGCGCCGACCAGGGTCAGGGCGATGAGGAAGATCTGCGAGTACATGGCGCTGCGGACGCCGATGTCGCGCACCCGCCCGGCCCGGTCGGAGAAGTCGGCGGCCTCGTCGTCGTGGCGGCCGAACAGCTTCACCAGCAGCGCGCCGGCCACGTTGAACCGCTCGGTCATGGTGTTGTTCATCGAGGCGTTGAGGTTCATGCCCTCGCGGGTGATGGCCTGAAGGCCCCGGCCCACCCGCCGGGCGGGCAGCACGAACACCGGCAGGATCACGACCGCCAGCAGCGTGAGACGCCACTCCAGAAGGAACATGGTGATGAGCGTCGCGACCAGGGTGATGATGTTGGCCACCACCGTGCCCAGCGTGCCGGTGAAGGCCCGCTGGGCCCCGATGACGTCGTTGTTAAGCCGGCTCACCAGGGTGCCGGTCTGGGTACGGGTGAAGAACGCCAGCGGCATGCGCTGCACCTGGTCGAACAGCCGCAGCCGCAGATCGAAGATCAGGCCCTCACCGATGCCGGAGCTGAGCCGGCGCCCTGCCAGCGACAGCAGCGCCTCGCCCGCCGCCGCGGCGAGCAGCACGGCGAACAGCACGTTCAGATAGCCGCCGTCGCCGGTGGCGATGGCCGAGTCGAAGATCTCCCGGATCACCAGCGGCGGCAGCAGTCCCAGGAACGTGGCGGCGACAGTGGTGACGATGAACGCAGCGATCGAGGCCCGGTACGGGCGGGCGAACCCCCACACCCGGCGGCGGGTGCCGGCCGTGATCGTCTTGCCCTTCAAGCCGGAGCGGTCGGCCGCCATGGAGTGCATGACTCCCCACGCGGTCATCATCACAGCGGAGCCTACGGACCGTGCCAGGACTAGCGCCTGCGGGCGGTCACGGACCGTGATGGCCTGTAGCGTTTGAGTCGTGGATCGCGGTGCCTCCGTGGCCCTGAAGACGGACCACTACGAGATCACCATGGTGGCCTCGGCCCTCCAGTCCGGGATCGCCGAGCGCCGTGCGGTGTTCGAGGCGTTCGCCCGGCGGCTGCCGGCGGGCCGGGCCTACGGCGTCGTCGCCGGCGTGAACCGGGTCATCGACGCGATCGAGCGCTTCCGTTTCGACGAGGCGACGGTCGAGCACCTCATGAGTGCGGGTGTGGTGGCGGACGCCGAGGTGGCCGACTGGCTGCGCTCGTACCGCTTCGGCGGCGACGTGACCGGCTATCCCGACGGGGAGCTCTTCTTCCCGTACTCGCCGGTACTGACGGTGGAGGGCGGCTTCGCGGAGTGCGTGGTGCTCGAAACGGTCGTGCTGTCGATCCTCAACTACGACTGCGCGGTGGCGTCGGCCGCGGCCCGGGTGCGCGACGTCGCCAACGACCGCCTGCTCATCGAGGGCGGCAGCCGTCGCGCCGACCCCGACGCCGCGGTGGCCGCGGCCCGGGCCGCCCATATCGGCGGGTTCGACACCACCTCCAACCTGGAGGCGGGCCGGCGCTACGGCATCCCCACGGGTGGCACAACCGCCCACGCTTTCGTGCTGGCCCACCCTGACGAGAGGAGTGCGTTCGCGGCTCAGCGCGACGCCCTAGGCACGGGCTCCACGTATCTGGTCGACACCTTCGACGTGCTGGAAGGCATCCGCCGGGCGGTGGAGGTGGTGGGCCCGGACATCGGCGCGGTACGCATCGACAGCGGCAACCTGCTCGCGGCCAGCATCCGGGCCCGGGCCCTGCTCGACGCCCTCGGCGCGGAGGGCTGCCGCATCGTGGCCTCCGGGGACTTGGATGAGTTCAAGATCGCCGAACTGGAGGAGGCCGCCGCGCCCATCGACGCCTACCTGGTGGGCACCAGCATGGTCACCGGCTCGGGCCATCCCACCGCGTCGGTGGTCTACAAGCTGGTCGCTATCGGCGACTCCGCCGGAGCGGGCGCGCCCCTGCGAGCCGTTGGGAAACTCTCGCCGGGCAAGATCACTGTGGGCGGGCGCAAGGTGGTGCATCGCACCGTGGATCGGTCGGGCTTCTGGATCGCGGAGGTGCTGTCGCCGGTGGGCGCGGCCGCGGCCGGGGCGGACACTCACGATCCCCAGGTGGTGCTGGTATCGGGCGGCGAACGGGCCTGGCAGGACGACCCGGTGGAGGCTCGCCGCCGCTGCGCGGCGCGCCGGCGCGGCCTGCGGCCCGAGGACCGGGTTCCCCATCCCCGCCGGTCGCCGGCCATCCCCACCGAATGGGTGGGAATGGAGTCGCCCGCTGCGACAGAATCTGCCAACGGAGAGCAAGGGCAGCCCGCGCCGTCGGGGCTGGCGCGGCTGGCTGGGAAGGGAGGAGCCGACATGTCCAGAGCTCTGATCATCGTCGACGTGCAGAACGACTTCTGCGAGGGCGGTTCGCTGGCTGTGGAGGGAGGGCATGCGGTGGCTGCCTCCATCACTGGCCTGGTGGGCCTCGATCGGGCCGAGGGCGGCTACAGCTATGTCGTCGCGTCCAAGGACTGGCACATCGATCCCGGCCAGCACTTCGCTGCGCCCGGTACCAACCCCGACTTCGTGACCTCGTGGCCGGTCCACTGCGCGGCCGGCACCCAGGGCGCCGCGTTCTCGCCCAGCCTGCAGGTGGCTCTGGACGAGGTGTTCCTCAAGGGCCAGTACAGCAACGGCTACAGCAGCTTCGAGGGAGTCGCCGGATCCAGCGAGGGTGTGGGCCTGCGGGACTGGCTCGCCGAGCGGGGCGTGGAGGCCGTGGACGTCGTAGGCATCGCCACCGACTACTGCGTGCGGGCCACCGCCCTCGACGCGGCTGCGGCCGGGTTCGACACGTCGGTGCTGGTGGCCCACTGCGCCGGGGTCGCCCCCGACTCCTCAGCGACCGCTCTGGAGGAGATGGCCGCCGCCGGGGTGGCGATCATCGGCTGAACCCGCTCGGTCCTCCGGCTGTGGCCCGGTTCGGGATTCTCGGGTTGGTTGTGGTGGCTGGGAGACACAGAAGTCTCCCGAGATTCTGCGCTCAGGCGACGGCGGCTTCGAGCTGGTCGCGGGTCAGGTCTATGCCGAATCCAGGGGCGTCGCTGGGCACCAGCCAGCCGTCGGTGGGCAGGGCCATGCCGGGGGTGGAGCGCCAGGCGCCCATCAGCGACTCGCCGGGCCCGCAGCCCAAGAACATCTCCGCCCAGCGGTTGCCGGGCAGTCCGTGGCAGAGGTGCTGGCCGTAGGAGTCGTTGCAGCCGCCGTGCACGGCCAGCTCGATGCCAGCCGCGGCCGCGATGGCCGCGATCTTGAGCACGGCGGTGGCGCCGCCCACCCATTGGACGTCGGGCTGCATCACGTCGACGAGCCGCTGCTCGGCCGCGTGGGCGAAGGTGCGGTCGGTGTACCAGCGCTCCCCGGTGGCCAGCATCTGCGAGGGCAGGCGGCGGCGGACCTCTGCGTAGCCACCCCAGTCGTCGGGCTGGGCGTAGTCCTCGATCCAGGTCAGGCGGTAGGGGGCGAGGGCATCGCCGAGCCGCACTGTGTAGGACGCGTCGTGCACCGCCCAGCAGTCGAGCATGATGTCGGCGTCGGTCCCCAACTCCGAGCGGGCCTCGGCCACCTGCCGCTCGGTCTGCTCGATGCCGGCGGTGGCCGCGGCCGGGCCGACGGTGCAGGCCAGCTTGAAGGCCTCGAAGCCCCGGTCGCGCGGGTCGTCCAGGTCGTTGCTGGTGGCGTAGCAGCGGGTGCGGTCCCGGGCCGGGCCGCCGATGAGCTCGTACACGGGCACGCCCAGGATCCTGCCCTTTAGGTCCCAAAGGGCGAGGTCCACCGCGCTTACTGCGAACGAGGCGATCCCGGACGCGCCGAAGGCGCTGTTGGCGGAGCGCATCATCATGTTCCAGAGCTTCTCGGTGGCCAGGGCCGGCTCGCCGGTAAGCATCGGGCCGAAGAAGTCGTTGATGATCGGCACCACCGGGCCGGCCTGGCTGGTCATGCCCACGCCGTAGGTGCCGTCCGACGCGGTGGCCACACACACGACTTCGCCCCAGGGCGGCGAGAAGCGCTCGGCCTGGCCGGCGAAGGCCTGGTCGTACGACAGCGGGTGCATGAGACCCCACGGGTCCCAGGAGGCCGGGCTGGCCTGCGGCCGCCCGAGCACCTCGGGATGGCGCAGGGGCGCGGCCGCGATCTCAGCGACGGTAGGCGTCATCGTCCGGCAGCGTAGGAGAGTGCGGGTGCCGGCGCCCCGCCTACGGATCTACCTGCGATCATCCACCTGTGCGGTGGATTCTTGACAGAAGCTCGTTCCGGGTGGCCGGTCAGGCGCCGGGCTGAGGGACGATCCGCAGGTAGGGGAGCGGTGCCTCCCAGCCGTCCGGGTACTTCTCGGCCGCGGCCTCGTTGGAGACGGCCGGGACGATGATCACGTCCTCGCCCTGGTTCCAGTTGGCCGGGGTGGCCACCTGCTCGTGGGCGGTGAGCTGGACCGAGTCGAGCAGGCGCAGGATCTCGGCGAAGTTGCGGCCGGTGGTCATCGGGTAGGTGAGGGACGCCTTGATCTTCTTGTCGGGGCCGATGATGAACACCGAGCGGGCGGTGGCGTTGTCGGCCGCGGTGCGGCCCTCAGACGTGTCGCCGGCGTCGGCCGGGAGCATGTCGTAGAGCTTCACCACGTTGAGCCCGGGGTCGCCGATCAGCGGGTAGTTGAGGGCGTTGCCGGTGGCGGTCTCGATGTCGGCGGACCAGCCGTGGTGGTCGCTCACACCGTCGACGCTGATGCCGATGATCTTGCAGTTGCGGGCGGCGAACTCCGACTTCAGGCCGGCCACCGCGCCCAGCTCGGTGGTGCAGACCGGGGTGAAGTCCTTCGGGTGGGAGAACAGCAGCGCCCATCCGTCGCCGATCCACTCATGGAAGTTGATCTCTCCCTCGGTGGTGTCGGCATTGAAGTCAGGAGCGGTGTCGTTGATGCGTAGGCCCATGTGGCTACCTCCGATATTGGCGGACTGTTCACAGGCTAGCCACCCATGCTGACTATTCCGACCGGATTAGTCAGGAATCATCGCACGGTGAGCCGAACTCCTCGTTTTGCGGGCCTTCGGGCTGCGTTATCTGACACCACGGTTCCGTATGTCTCGATCGGTTGCCTGGAGGAGCGAGCGGCAGCCGAGCGCGGCAGGGACCCCCTCTCATGTCCCGGCGGCTAGCGAAATGTGGTAGGCACTATCATCAACAGGTGGGCGAGGCCCAGCACAGTGGGGGAACCAGATGAACAAGTCGTCCACAGGGAAGAGGCGCCTGACAGCCATCCTGCTAGCTGCAGGGGTCATCGGAGCGCTTACAGCCACTGCCGTCGCTCAGAGCCAGCGGTTTCCGGACGTGCCGCCCGATCACTACGCCTATGAGGCTGTCGAATGGGCTGCTGAGGTCGGGATAACGACCGGCTACACCGACGGCACCTTCAAGCCGCATCAGCCTCTCAGCAAACGCCACGCGGTGGTGTTCATGGAGCGTTACTACGACGAAATCCTCCAAGCCGAAGAGTCAGAGGACTTCACTCGCGGCGACATGATGGTGCTGCTCAAAGCCATCAACGACGGCGTTGGCCGCGACGGCACCGGTACGGGCACCACATCGGCGCTACCCGGCGAGGGCGTCTCGGTCACGATGGCTCGGGCCGACTGGACGAGTGGATACTTTCAGGCTCAGGTCTACAAGCTGATGCTTGAGGAGCTCGGCTATGACGTGTCCGAGCCGTCCGAGACGGAGCTTGGCCCGCAGTTGGCGTACCTGGCAATGGCGCAGGGCGACGTCGATTTCTGGGCGAACAGCTGGTATCCGGGCCACGACGCGTGGTGGGCGCTGGAGCTGCCGGACGGCTCAACCGTTGGTGACCACATCGAGAAGGTCGGCCGGGTGTTCCGCGGCGGCGGTCTGCAGGGTCTGTTGATCACCAAGTCGGTGGCCGATGAGTACGGCATCACGCACCTCGATCAGCTCAACGACGATCCCGATATCCGGGCTCTGTTCGACTCCGACGGCGACGGCGTGGCCGAGTTCTACGGCTGCCAGGAGAACTGGACCTGTGACGACATGATGGAGAGCATGATCGCATTCAACGGATGGCGGCACCTTGAGCAGAAGGTCGCTGGCTATGACGCCATGTTCGCGGAGGCGGCGACCAAGGCCAATGCTGGAGAGCCGGCTGTGATCTACACCTGGACGCCATCGGCCTACATCGCCCATCTTCGCCCGGGTGACAACGTGTACTGGCTGGCGATGGAGAACGTACTCGACGACTCGAACCCGCTGGGCCTCGAGGGCGGCGAGCAGTTCGATCAGAGGTACTGGGCCGGCACGACCGATCCCGTCGAGCTCGACATCCCGGCCGAGCAGTGCCCGGCGCGGGCTACCGCCGACTTCTGCCAGCTCGGTTGGGTGCCGGCGGATATCCAGGTGACGGCCAACACGGCTTGGCTGAAGGCGAATCCGGCTGCGGCTGAACTGCTGAGGGTGGCGAAGCTGACGGTGATCGACGTGTCGCTCGCCACCGTCGAGATCCACGGCGGCAAGAACAGCCAGACCGAGATCGCCCGCCTGGCCGCCAAATGGATCGCCGACAATCGGGCCAAGGTCGATGAGTGGATTGCCGCAGCGATCGCCGCGGCCTAAGGGCGCACAGTTCGTACAGTTCAACGAGGAACGGGAGACTAGGGGTCGCCCGGAACGTAGGGCTCCGGCGGTTGGGCGGGGTCACCCGCCTCCGCGCGGCCGCCTTGATCCTCGGGCGAACTCTGCGGGAGAGAACGGCTCGACCACATGGTCGACGCGGGCGTCAGAGAACGCAGAGGTCGGTTAGCGGAGAGTATGCCGACGACAGATCGACCGAATCGGAGGCCGCGGCCGCGGATCGCGGACTTCGCGCAGGGGACGGCGGCCGTCAGCCGTCGGCGGCCCGCCGTCTACAGGGTCCATCGACGGCGCCCCCGCAGGCCACCGCGCCCAGCGTCTCACCCCTGCATCAAGGATCCCCACGTGCGGACCTAGCTGGGTTCCATACTAATCGCACACTATTTAGAACGAATATACGGGTAACATTTCTAAATACCCTATTTTGGGAAGGATACAGCGCTAACCTTTACATATGAGCTGGCTGGATGGGGGTGGTGCTGGCACTGCCGTGACCGCCGAGTGGAACGGGCGCCAGGTCGATACCTGGAGACCGGCCGAGCTCAGCGAACGTGACTTCTCCCTGACCGAGCCCGAGGCCCGCGCAACCGAGCGGGCAGCAGCTGCGTTGCTGGCAACGGATGCCAAACTCCCAGACACATGGGAGGCGTTGGCCAGGCTCCTGCTGCGCCACGAAGGCATCGCTTCGTCCGGGATCGAGGGCTTGCGAGAACCGCTGGTGTCGGTGCTGGTCGCGGAACGCACCGGCGCCGGCGGTGCCGCCGGTTGGGTGGCCGACAACCTCGAAGTGATTCGTATGGCACTGGAGGAGGCGGAACAGCCTCTCAGCGTGTCGACGCTGCATCGTTGGCACACCCGCCTGATGCGCAACAGCGGTCTGAGCGCGGAATTCATCGGATCGTTCCGTCCCCGCGTCGGATGGGTTGGCGGCAGTTCCCCTCTGGACGCCGCGTACGTGCCGCCCCCGCCCGGCGAGATACCCGAGTTGATGGACGACCTGTTGAGGTTCGCGGACAGCGGGGCAGGCCTGGACCCGGTATCGCACACGGCAATCCTCCATGCCCAGTTCGAAGCGATCCACCCCTACGCCGATGGCAACGGCCGGCTGGGCCGGATACTCGTGACCAGGGCGCTGAGACGAGCGGATCTGACACGTCGCACGACGGTGCCGGTCAGCGCCGCCATCGCCCGCGATCCGGGCGGGTACCTCTCCGGGCTGGTGCAGTTCGAACAGGGACACGCCGGGCCGTGGATTCGCTGGTTCGCCGAAATGGTCGAGAAGGCGGCCGCCGCCACTGGCAGCCTCGCGGCCCAGACCCGGCACATCACCGAGGCGTGGACCCGTAGACTCGACGGACTGCGCGCAGACAGCGCAGCACGAGCGCTGGTTCCTCTACTGGCCGGACATCCCGTCCTGTGCGCCCCGGATGCAGCCGACCTGCTAGGCGTCAGCAGGCCCACGGCCAGAACCGCCCTGAGAGCGCTGACCGTTCGCGGCGTGCTGGCGCCAGTGGAAGCAGACTCTCCCGGCGTCGGCCGGAACCGGCACTGGTTCGCCGCCATCGACCTCATTAACACCTGGTCGAGCTGATCACAATCAGCGCGTCGCGGCACTCTGGGGGCGGGTCCGCCGGTGCGTTGGTTCCGCCGGGGCCCAGCAGGTAGCGGACCGAGGGGTCGCCGATCACTCGACGAGGCCTGAGTTCGGGGATAGTTGCAGGTTTACACTTCTAACTGTAAGATGTGTTCATGCTCCTGCTGGGCCAGAGACCGTTGACCGCCTCAGAGGCGGATCACCAACTCTTCGCCAATCGTAGTTCAGAGCTGCAGCGGGTGCGGCGGGCCTTGGACTTGGGTCTCAACTCCTACGTGTTCGGTCCTCCGGGCAGCGGTCGCACGTCGTTTCTCAGGCAGATCGAGCGGGCCTACCCCGAGGCCCACTACATCCGGCTGTACGGCTTCGAGACGCTGACGGACCGCCTTGACCAAGTCGAGCTGGCAGTGACCGGCGCTCCCTTGAAACGCACTCGACGATCTTCATTCGCAGACGCGTTCGCGGCCATGTCGACTACGGAGACCAAGATTGTCGCCGATCCGTTGCGCCACTTGAAGAAGGCTGTGGGCCTGGTCGGTGCCGAGCCGCTCCATGTCGTGCTGGTGGACGATGTCGACCGGAAGGTCTGCCATGAGTTGTTCGGGCGCCTGCGAGACGGGCTGTGGGAGCTTCCGATCCAGTGGGTGGTTGCAGGTACTGCGGCGTCGCTCGATCCTCCTGCCGACACCTTCTTCGACGCTGTCGTCGAACTGCTGCCGTTCGATCAAGAGGGCCTGCGTGAGCTACTGCGCCTGCGGGCGGCGAGCGGCACGCCTGAGGAGGGCAGCCTGCTCAGGCAGACTGCTGATTCGATCCTCGACTCGCTCGCACCATGCACTCCTCGACGTGCCCTGGCTGTCCTACGCGAGCTGTATCTCTCCGATGACCTGCTGGAGGCAACCCGCCAGATCGAAGACCTGCAGTCCGCCCGTGCTGGCCTGAAGCCCACCGCCAACAGGCTGCTTGACGCCTTGATCCACCACGGCCCCACCCATGCCGGCGATGCGGAACTGCTCGAAGAGGTAGGAGTCACCCGCAGCCGCGTCGTGCAGCTGCTCGCCGAACTCCAAGCCGACGGCTTGGTGACCGCTCAGCGGGACGGTCGTCGCAAGCTCTTCGCTGTGCCCGGAGGGCACCCGAGGGCTGTTGAAGCGGAGCCCGAACCCAGCCGCGGAGCGCCCGACAGGTGAGCCGTGAAGCGCTCAGCACCCTGGTGCAGGCCCGCGCCTTCAACGCGACACCGCCCCGCGACGACCTGGGCGTGCTTCACGTGCCCTTCGAGTCCATGGTGGCGAGTTGCCATGTCGAGAGCCGCCTCGATGACGGCGCCCGCAGAGGTGATCGGGTGGCGCTGATTGGTACCAGTGGTTGCGGCAAGTCGAGCTTGGTGTCTTACGTTCTCGGACCGACCGCAGCTGGCGTGGCGCCGATTCTGGTCCCCGTTCACGCGCTTGAAGACGGCGCGGGGCGGGCAAGATCGGTGGCCGACGCGGTGATCGCTCAGCTGCGGCTTGAGTCTGCCGACGTGACAGCCGCGGCAGAGGGACTTGATGCTGCAATCGGTGAGCAACGCCAGGTGACCAGTACAAGCAGCCGCAGGCGGGGCGTGACCGGCGGATTCACCTGGGCGTCCGGCGACCTTTCTCGGGAGATCGGCAGGCAGACCGCTAACCAGGGGTTCATCTTCCTTCCCGAGAAGGTGGAGGTGATTGAACAGTGCCTTCGCGCCATCCGGATGGAGGCGCTACAGCCCGTCGTCGTGTTCGATGACACGGACCGGTGGATCGATTCTGGTCGTCGGGAGGTCGTGCGGGGGTTCTTCAGCGAAGGCATACGGTGGCTCGCAGAACTGGATGCGTCAGTCGTCGTGGCGACCCATTCCCGCTATCTGAACGAAGGCAATGATGCGTCCGGGATCTTGACCTTCCTCGACACGCGGGTGGAGATTCCACAGGTGCCATCGGTCGAGCAACTCGCTCGTGTCCTGGAGAGGCGCGTGCAGGTGCACACGGCGGGACCTGCTGGCGGCGAGGGTGTGCTGTCGCTTGCCGAGGTGCTTACCGAGTCGGCCGTCGAGACGCTCTTCAGCGAGTACGGGAGGCGCGAATCGCTTCGCGCCTTGCTGCAAGTCGCGCATCTCGCTCTGGTTGAGGCTGCCGATGCCGGTGCCGATGTGATCACTGGCCACCACATTGCGGCGGCTGCACAAGCCTGGTAAGCACGATGGCAACGGATCAGCAAAAGCCCAGGTGAAGGGGCATTTTGACCTATGTCTCAGCGGAGAGTATGGGATTCGAACCCATGGTGACCCGGAGGCCACAACGGCTTTCGAGGCCGCCCCATTCGTCCGCTCTGGCAACTCTCCGCCGCAGAGGCTACCGGCGGTCCTCCGGCCCTCCTGCGGTGCCCGCCTAGGAGTCCCGTAAGCCCGAGAAGAACTCCTGGAGCAGCGTGGCGCAGTCGCTGGCCAGCACCTGGGGCACCACTTCGAACTCGTGGTTGAGCCGGGGGTCGGCGCCCAGGTTGTAGAGCGAGCCGAGCGCGCCGGCCTTGGGGTCGTCGGCGCCGAACACGACCCGGGCCACCCTGGCCTGCTGCAGGGCGCCGGCGCACATGGCGCACGGCTCCAGGGTCACGGCCACCGTGGCCCCGTCCAGGCGCCAGCCGCCCAAGCGGGCCGCGGCGTCGCGCACCGCCAGGATCTCGGCGTGGGCGGTCGGGTCGCCGGTGCGCTCTCGCTCGTTGTGGCGCCGGGCGATCACGTCGCCCCCGTGCCAGACGACCGCGCCCACAGGCACATCGCCGTGGGCCGGAGCGTTCAGTGCCTCCTGAAGGGCCAGGACCACCAGCTCCTCGTCGGTCACGATACCTGCCAGTTCGGCCGCAACCCGGTCACGGGTCGATGTCGGTGGCGATCAGATCGGCCATCGTCTGCCAGGCCTCTGCGGTCAGCGGACCGTTCACGACCGGCAGCTCGGTGTCGTCGATGCGGGCGATCGACTGCACGGTGCGGGTCGAGGACGCCAGGAAGGCCTCGGGCACGCCGGGAAGGTCCTTCACCGGCAGGTGCGTCTCGGAGATGTCGAGGTGCTCGAGCAGCAGCGCCCTGGTGACGCCGGCCAGGCAGCCGGTGTCGAGCGGCGGGGTGTGCAGCCGCTCGCCGTCGGACCAGAAGATGTTCGAGCCGGTGCCCTCGCTCACCCGGCCCCGGGTGTCGGCGAAGATCGCCTCCGAGGCGCCCCGCTCGCGGGCCATGTCGAGGGCCAGAACGTTCTCGGCGTAGGAGGTCGTCTTAACCCCGGCCATGCCGCCACGCTCGTTGCGGACGAAGGGGACCACCGCCACCGCGGTGCCGGGCGGGTAGTCGGGCGGCCGGTTGCCGGCGATCACAATGGTCGAGGGCGCCGCGCCGCTGCGTCCCGAGCCCAGCGGCCCGCCGCCGCTGGTCGCGGTTATCCGCACGATCCCGGCCTCGGGCGCGGCGTCGAGGCATTGGGCGATGGCGGTCCGCAGCTCGTCATGGCTGTACGGGCACTCGAATCGCAGGATCCGGGCCGAGCGGCGCAGACGGTCGAGGTGGCGCTGCACCGCGAAAGCGGCCACCCCGTCGTCGCCCCGCACCACCATGAGCGTCTCGAAGACGCCGTCGCCCACGATCACTCCGTGGTCGTCGGCGCGCAGATGCGGCTGATCGGGATCGGCCATCCGTCCGTCCACCCACACAGCCATCGCGCTCATCGGCACGAACCTACCCGGATGAGCGGGATCGACAGGCTCCGGCGCGGCTGTCCCCGACAAGAACTTCTGAAATGCATGGCCTGGCGCGGCGATACTGGCGTGATGGGATCCTGGATCAGACGTCATTGGCGCTGGACGCTTCCGGTCGGAGTCGTTCTGGCCGCGGTGGGAGCCTGGCTGGTGTTCGGCTTCTTCGCCTTCCAGACGTACTTCCAAGACGACGAGGTGGACGAGGCCCTCCCGTTCTTCACGGCGGGCCCGGCGCCTTCGGGCATGGCCGGCGACGAGACCACGGCGGAGATGGCCGAGGCCATGAACAAGGCCATGACCGAGTTGGAAATGCCGATGAACGACGAGGTCGACGAGCCCATGCCCGACATGCCTGGACCGGCCCCGTCCCAGGTCCCCGAGCCCGGCGTCGAGGCGCCTGATCAGGCTGAGCCAGCCGAAGAGACTCAGCCCGCCGAGGAGACCCAACCTGCGGAGGAGACGCAGCCCGCCGAGGAGACCCAGCCCGCCGAGACCGCGCCTGCGACGCAGCCCCAGATCATCGTGGAGGCGGTCGGGTCGTTCATCGACCGTTCACATCCCACTGAGGGCAGCGCCCAGGTCCTGGGCGACGGCAGCGGCCAGCGGTTCTTGCGGTTCGAGGACTTCCGCACCGACAACGGCCCCGACCTGAACGTCTACCTGTCGGCGGCGCCCCCCGACGCGGCCGCCGGCGACTTCGACGACGACTTCGTCGACCTGGGCGACCTGAAGGGCAACGTCGGCTCGCAGAACTACGAGATCCCGGCCGGGCTCGACCTGGACCGCTACTCCACGGTAGCCATCTGGTGCGTGCGCTTCGGCGTCGTGTTCGGGGCGGCCGAGCTCATCGCAAGCTGAGGGTCGAGTCGAGCAGGAACGTCGTTCCGGGTGAGGGGTCCGCACCCAGACCGGCCAACTCGACGAGGTGCGATCCGTCCTCGCCTTCTGGCGGCTCGGTCTCCATGACGACCAGCGTGGGTGTCCGGTCGGTGGTCAGCCACGCCACCGAGGCCGAGTCCTCGGACCATTGTGGGCGGCCGTAGCCGCCCACGTCCAGGAGGCGCAGCTCCTCAGTGTCGAGATCGAAGAGCCACGCAGGGCTGGTGTCGTTGAGCAGCCACCGGCCGTCGGGCGAGATCGAGATCTCGTGCAGTTCGTCGACGAAGTCGCGGGGCAGATCCCGTGCCTCGCCGGTGTCGCCGTCGAGAAACACGACGGTGCAGGCGAGCTTCTCGTCGCAGCGTTGTTCCACCAGCAGATTGCCCCGGTTGGCCAGCGCTCGGTGGTCGCTCGTGATCTCGAAACCGGAGACCGTCGGCCGGAAGGTGCTGCCGACGGGCGGGACCACCAGCACGCCGGACTCGCCGCCGGTCACCAGTTCCGTTCCGGGAGGGGCCTCCGCCACCCACATCAGGTGGCCGGCGAGGGAGCTGTAGGACTGCCAGCCGGCCATGTACATCAGGCCGTTCGGGCCTTCGGGCCGGGTCACTACCCAGTAGTCCACCATGGGGTGCGCGGCGGGGACCACCACTGCCCGTGATGCCACCAGCACCACGGTCGGGGGTTCGTCCGTGGGCCGGATGCCAACCGTGCGCTTGCCGTCGCTGAGAAACTCGAGATCGGCAATCTGCAGCGGCGACTCCGTGGCGTTGATGGGCAGGAGTTCCAACGCCCCAGTGGACAGGTCCACGCGGGCTACCTGGCTGCCGCTCAGATAGACGAGCCGGCCCTCTAGGCCGCTGAACGGCTCGGCCGGTGGCGCGCCGGCAGGCTCCTGGGCCGCAGGGGCAACCTCCACCATGTCATCGGGCTCTCGAAGAGGGCTGCTGGTCGTGGGAATCTCAGAGGGCTCCCCATCCTGCGGGTCCGAGCCCTGGCTGCCGGTGCTGGCGCCGTCATCGCCGGTGAGGCTCAGCAGCCACAGCCCCGCAACGAGCGCGACGAGCACACCGACCAGCCCGGCTGCGGCTGGCAACCGGCGCGACTGTTCGCTGACCCCGCCGTCGCCGGGATCCTCGCCGTTACCCGTGTCGTCGCGGGTCTCCAGCGGTGCCCCGTCCATGCCGGCACCGTAGCCGTGCGAGCTGTCCGTGCTCGCGGGTGCTCGGACTCCGCAGGTTCAGGCGGTGAGCACGCCCAACCGGCGGGCGAGGGCATAGGAGAACGTGTCACCGAAGTTGAGTCCTGCGGGATGCCTGCCCTTGCCGAAGCGGCGCCAGACGATTGTCTCGTGAGCGACTCCGGGTGGACGGGGTGCTGCGCTAGACGCAAGCGCGGAGGGTATGGGATTTGAACCCATGGAGGCTCTCGCCTCACACGCTTTCCAAGCGTGCCCATTCGGCCGCTCTGGCAACCCTCCCCGACCCCGTGCAATCGGTCTGAGACCCGGCGGGTCCAGACCGGCGCTGCGGGTCCGGACCCGCGAGGGTATCGTGTGCACCCCAGCGCCCGTTTCGGGGTGTGACGGCCGGGTCCTGTGCAACGGACGCCTGTGAACCGGGTCAGGGCCGGAAGGCAGCAGCTCTCAGCAGTACCGCCCGGGTGCCGCAGACCGCCTGGCCGTCACTCCCGGGAACGGGCGTCGGCGCGCCGGAAGGCCGGGCGCTTCCCCGGGTCGGTCGCGAACCGGCGGGTTGTCAGAGTCCACGTCTAGAGTCGGTGCCGGTGGCCTACCAGTCCCTCTACCGCCGCTACCGGCCCCAGAAGTTCAGTGAGATAAAGGGCCAGGACCACGTCGTGCGGGCCCTGCAGACCGCGGTGCGCGAGAACACCGTCGGCCACGCCTATCTGTTGCACGGGCCCCGGGGCAGCGGCAAGACCTCCACGGCCCGCGTGCTGGCCAAGGCGCTGAACTGCACCGACCTCGGCGACGACGGCGAGCCCTGCTGCGTCTGCGAGTCGTGCGTCTCGATCGCCGACGGCCGGTCATTCGACCTCCAGGAGCTCGACGCCGCCTCCAACAACAAGGTCGACGACATGCGGGCCCTTCTCGAGCGGGTCAACCTGGCCTCGCCGGGCCGGGCCAAGGTGTACCTGCTCGACGAGGTCCACATGCTCACCGCCGGAGCCGAGAACGCGCTGCTCAAGACCTTGGAGGAGCCTCCCGCCCACGTGACCTGGGTGCTGGCCACCACCGAGCCTCACAAGGTGGTGCAGACCATCCGGAGCCGGTGCCAGGTGTTCGAGCTCGGGCTGATCGCCTCCGACATCATGTCGGACCACCTCCGCTACGTCGTCGCCGATGCTGGACTGGACGCCGGCAGCGAAGCCATCGACCATGCGGTGGCCGCCGGCGGCGGCTCGGTGCGCGACACGCTCACCGCCCTCGAGCGGGTGGTGGCCGGCGGTGGGACGGCCGACCTGGACGCATCGACCGACGCCATTCTCGAGGCGGTGGCCGGGGGCGACCGGGCCGCCGCGCTCTCAGCCGTGGGCGACGCCATCGGCAGGGGCCGGGATCCCCGCACCATCGGCGAGATGGCGCTGGCCGGGCTGCGAGACGCCTTCCTGACCGCGATGGGGGATCCGCCCACCCGCCTCTCCGAGCACGAGCAGACCAGGGCGGCGGACCTCGCCGGCCGCATGGCGCCCGCAGCCATGACCCGGGCGTTGGAGACTCTGGGCAGGGCACTGATCGACATGCGACAGGCGCCCGATCCCAGAGTCGACATCGAGGTCGCCCTGGTCCGGCTCTGCCAGCCCGACGAGGACCGGTCCCTGGAAGTTCTGGCCCAGCGGGTAAGGCAACTGGAGGCCCGCCTGGACGGCTCACCCGGCGCCGCGCCGGTGGCCCCGCCCCCGGCACCGGCTCGCCCGGAGCCGCCGCCCCCACCCGCACAACCGGCCGGTGCTGCGGCACCAGCCGTGGCCGCGCCCGCCCGCCAGGCGCTCTCGGAGCAGCGGGCATCGGCCCCCGAGGTCCAGGCCCGGCCGGCGGCCGCCCCCGCGTCTTCATCCGGGGGAGGTCGTGCCGCGGCGGCCCGCCGGGCTCTGTCGGAGCAGCGGGCATCGGCCCCCGAGGTGCCTTCGCGGCCCGCGCCCGCACCGGTCGCTGCCAGCGGGCCAGCGGCAGCCGGCCCGCCGCCGGTGCCCGTCCCCGATCTGGCGTCGATGCGCCCGCGCAGCCCGACGGAGGTGGTGGAGCTGGCTCGCCGGCACCTGGCCCTCGAGCCGCCGTTCGTGGTGGCGAGGGCCAAAGAGCTGGAGCCCGACCGGGAGCGCCGACGTGATCCGGCCCAGCTGCAGGCGCTGTGGCAAGACCTCCTCGAACATGCGCCCAAGGCCGGCGCAGAACCGGCACGGTCCACGACGGCGCCTGCGGCTGAAGCACCTGCGCCGGAACCGGCACCGGCCGGAATGGTGCCGGTGCAGGAGACGTCGGCCGGCATGGCACCAGCAGCGGCCGGCGCCGCTCCGCAGGCGGATGCGCCCGAGGTGGATTCGCCGGTGACGCAGCCTCCGGACCGGTCCGAGCCTGATGCGGAGCCACCGCCGAACGAGCCGGACAACGCGCTCGGATCTCCCGACTTCGACGCAGACGTCGACAACTTCGACCCGGCGGAACTCCACGACCTCGACGAGGCCCCCAGCCACGCCCACGACATCGAGCAGAAGATCAGGTCGACCTTCCCCGGCACCGAGTTCGCGGTGCTTCCCGACCCCGACGACGAGGTCGAGGGCGAGACGTAGTGCGAGCATCCGCGTGAGCTACTCCAGAGCGGTTCAGGAGCTGATCGATCAACTGGGACGGCTCCCCGGCATCGGCCCCAAGTCGGCCCAGCGGGTGGCGTTCCACCTGCTGAAGGTGCCGGCCGAGGACGCCAACCGCCTGGCCCGGGCCATCTCCGACGCCAAGGAGAAGGTGTCGTACTGTCCCCGCTGCTTCAACCTGTCCGAGCAGGGCGGCGAGTGCGGGGTGTGCCGGGACCCCAAGCGCGAGTCGCGGTCCGTCTGTGTGGTCGAGGACGCCCAGGACGTGGTGGCCGTGGAGCGCACCGGCGAGTTCGGTGGCCGGTACCACGTGCTTCAGGGTGCGTTCAGCCCGATCGACGGCGTGGGCGTCGACCAGCTCCGCATCAAGGAATTGCTGGCCCGGGTGGCCGAGGAGGACATCGAGGAGGTCATCGTGGCCACCAACCCCAACCTGGAGGGCGAGGCGACCGCGATGCTGATCCACCGGTACCTGAAGTCCGCGGGGGTGCGGGTGACCCGCATCGCCAGTGGACTCCCGGTCGGCGGAGACCTCGAGTACGCCGACGAGCTCACCCTCGGCCGGGCCTTCGAGGGCCGGCGGTCACTTGAAGAGGCGTGACGCCCCTCATGAGCACCGGGCAGTGACCACTCGGTAGATTGCCGCGATGCTCACCGAGATCGACCATGTGGCTATAGCCGTCCGGGATCTGGACACTGCGATCGCCTGGTACCGGGACGCTCTCGGCGCTGAGGTCGAGCACCGCGAGAGGGCGGAGTCAGACGGGGTGGAGGAGGCCCTGCTGGCGGTGGCCGACAGCTACGTGCAGCTCATCACGCCCACCCGGGACGACTCGCCGGTGGCCAAGTTCCTTGAGAAGCGGGGCGAGGGGCTGCATCACATCGGCTACCGGGTTGAGGACTGCGCGTCCGCGCTGGAACGGATGGTGCAGGCCGGGGCGACGCCCATCGACGAGGCGCCGCGGCCGGGCAGCCGCAACACCACCATCGCGTTCATCCACCCCAAGGGATCCTTCGGCACCCTCATCGAGCTGGTCGAGGAGTAAAGGGGCGAGCGCCGTGCGTGTGCACCTCGTCGACGGCACCTACGAGCTGTTCCGCTTCCACTACGCCAAATCGAACCGCGACCCGCGCCGGGGCGCCCAGCGGGGCGTGCTCAACTCCATGCTCGACCTGCTGGCCGACGGCGCCACCCACATCGGAATTGCCACCGACCACGTGATCGAGTCGTTCCGCAACGAGATGCTGGACGGCTACAAGGACGGCAGCGGCGTGGACCCCGACCTGAAGGCGCAGTTCCCCGAAGTGGAGGAGTTGCTCGAACTGGCCGGCTTCGCGGTGTGGCCCCAGATCGAACACGAGGCCGACGACGGGCTGGCATCGGCCGCGGCCGTGGCCGCCGGCGACCCCCGGGTCGAGCAGGTGGTGATCTGCACGCCGGACAAGGACCTGGCTCAGTGCGTGACCGCCGACGGCCGGGTGGTGCAGTACGACCGCCGCCGCGGCGTCCTGTACGACCAAGCCGGGGTGATCGACAAGTTCGGGGTGCCGCCGATGTCGATCCCCGACTACCTGGGCCTGGTGGGCGACTCCGCTGACGGATTCCCGGGGCTGCCGGGCTGGGGAGCCAAGTCGGCGGCCACCCTCCTGGCCCGGTACGGCCACATCACCGCCATCCCCTTCGACTGCTCGCAGTGGGACGTGCCGGTCCGGGGCGCTGCCAAGCTGGCGGCGGCCCTGCGGGACGGTTTCGAGGACGCGTTGCTGTACCGCCGTATCGCCACCGTGGAGTTGGGCGCCCCGGTGTCGGCCACCGTCGACGAGATGTCGTGGCGCGGCCCGCAGCCCGGTCTCGAAGCCCGCTGCGCCGAGCTGGGCGCCGAGCGCCTGGCTGCCCGGGCTCGTGAATTGGCCGCGTTGTAGCCGCGCCGTTCCGGCCGGCGGGTCCTGTCGCCGGGCTCCGTCCGGCCGACGGGGCTTCGCCCCATTGTCGGCCGCCCGGACCGTCGCCCACCCCCCGGCCTGGGTGGTGGCGGCTGCGGGGGCCGGGAGCGTTCCGGGCTGTCAGGCGGACAGGACCTCGCTGATGCCCATGGGCGGCGCGGTCTCGATCTGGTCGAAGTTGCAGGACTCGGGGGTGCGGTCGGGCCGCCAGCGCACCATGCGGGTGGTGCCCCGGAAACGGCCGTTGAGCATGGCCTCGTACTTGACCTCGGCCACCAGCGCCAGGCGCAGAGGCACCCATGGCTGCTGCTGGCGCTGGCCCGACCACCGGTTGGGGGTGCCCGGCATCACCGTGCCCTCCGCATGGGCGGCCGGGTCCATCCACTCCGACCACGGATGCTCGCTCGGGTCGGCCAGCACGTGGGGAGCCAGCTCGTCGATCAGCTCCCGGCGGCGCTGGGCCGTGAAGCTGGTCGTCACCCCGCAGTGGTGCAGGCGGCCGTCGCTGTCGTGCAGGCCGACCACCAGCGAACCCACCCCCTGACCGTCGGTGTGCATCCGGTAGCCGGCCACGGCAACATCCACCGTGCGGGTGTGCTTGACCTTGAACTGCGAGCGCTTGTTGGGCAGGTAGACCCCGTCGCGGGGTTTGGCGATCAGCCCGTCGAGCCCGGCCCCCTCGAAACGCTCGTACCAGCGGCGGGCCCGCTCCCGGTCGAGGGTGGACGGCGCTAGGTGGATCGGCGCAGCGAACGCGCCCGCCATCGTCTCCAGCAGGGCCCGCCGGTAGCGGAACGGCTCGTCCATCAGGTCGGCATCCGCCAGCGCCAGCACGTCGAAGGCCACGAACTCCGCCGGTGTCTCGGCGGCCAGGCGGGAGATCCGGCTCTCCGCGGGGTGGATCCGCTGCTGCAGGGCGTCGAAGCCGAGCCGGTCGTCGATGCTCACGATGATCTCGCCGTCGACCACCGCCCGGCCCGGGAGCGCCGCCTTGAGCGGCTCGATGAGCTCAGGGAAGTAACGCGTCAGGGGCCGTTCGTTGCGGCTGCCCAGCACCACCTCGTCGCCGTCGCGGAACACGATGCAGCGGAAGCCGTCCCACTTGGGCTCGAAGGCGAGGTCGCCGTCGGGAATGCCGTTGACTGCCTTGGCCAGCATCGGCCTCACCGGCGGCATCACGGGCAGGTCCACGGCGCCGAGCCTACGTTCCGGGCTGCGGACGCGGTCCCGGCGGAGGCGACGGCTGCCTACCCTGCAGGCATGAGCGAAGAAATCCGTCCCTTCACCGTCGCGGTTGACGACGCCGAGATCGACGACCTGCGGGATCGGCTGGCCCGCACCCGCTGGCCCGAGCCCGAGGTCGTCGACGACTGGTCACAGGGGATCCCCCTCGCGTACCTCCAGGAGGTGTGCGAGTACTGGGCCGGCGACTACGACTGGCGCCGCTGCGAGGCCGCCATCAACGCCCGGCCCAACTTCATCACCGCGATCGACGGCCTCGACATCCATTTCCAGCACATCCGCTCGGACCACGACGGCGCCCTGCCGATGATCGTGACTCACGGCTGGCCCGGCTCGGTGCTGGAGTTCACCGAGATCATCGACCCGCTCGTCGATCCGACCTCGCACGGCGGGGGAGCGGGGGACGCCTTCCATCTCGTGCTGCCGTCGCTGCCCGGTTACGGCTTCAGCGCCAAGCCGTCGGCTCCGGGCACCGGGATCGAGCGCATCGCCACGATGTGGGACGAGCTGATGGGCCGCCTGGGCTACGACAGCTACGTGGCGCAGGGCGGCGACTGGGGATCGGCGGTGACCACCCAGATCGGCATGCAGGACCTCGGACGCTGCCGGGCCATCCACACCAACATGCCGGTGGCCGGGCCGTCCAAGGAGTCGATGGCGGACCTGACCGCCAAGGAGCAGGCCGCGCTGGAGTCGATGGGTTACTACGACAAATGGGACTCGGGCTACTCCAAGCAGCAGTCGAGCCGGCCCCAGACCATCGGCTACAGCCTGGTGGACTCACCCGCGGGCCTGGCCGGGTGGATCCTCGAGAAGTTCTGGTCGTGGACGGACCGCAGCGCCCACCCCGAGGACTACTACAGCCGGGACCAACTGCTCGACAACGTGTCGCTGTACTGGTTCACCGCGACCGGGGCGTCGTCGGGCCGCCTCTACTGGGAGAGCTTCGGCAGCTTCACGGGCGGGGAGTGCTCGGTGCCGTCGGCGTGCAGCATCTTCCCCAACGAGATCTTCCGGGCCAGCCGCCGCTGGGCCGAGAGGCGCTACACCGACATCCGCTACTGGAACGAGCCGGAGGTGGGCGGCCACTTCGCGGCCTTCGAGCAGCCCGAGCTGTTCGTGGCCGAGATGCGGGCCGCCTTCAAGTTTCTCGACTAGACGGGGATCACCCGGACCTCGGGCTCCACGTCGGTGACGGCCTGGTTCCAGCGCAGGCCGATCGCCCCGAAGCGGTGCCCGTCGGTTGACATCCAGTTGCCGAAGCCGGGATCGTCAGCGGCCACCACGATGCGCACCGAGCCGTCGGGCTCGTAGCGGGCCGTGCGCTTGTTGACGGTGACCGGGAGCCGGCGGTAGTCGAGGCTCTCCATCCAGCGGTTGTCCACCTGGAAGTTCCAGTAGAAGCACTCCGGCGGGGTGAACTCGATCAGCAGGGCCTCGCCGTCTGAGAGGTCGTAGGCGCCGTGGCGGAAGATCTGGTTGGGATCGCCCCAGGCTCCCTGCATCGGTCCCGCCTCGGTCGTGAGGGCATTGCGGGCGTTCGCTCCGAGATCGTCGACCCAGCCGCTGAAGACGGCCGAGCATCCCGCCACGAACGCGCCCGCCGACTCCAGGGCCCGCCCGAAGCTCTCGGCCGACAGCGGCGGGGGCAGGTCGTCGGTGTCCAGGCACTCGATCCGCACCGATACGGGAGTCTCGTTGTCACGGTCGAGGAAGAACTGCCGGACGGCGATGAGGCTCGGCTCGGGACTGGTCTGCAGCCAGTTGTCACCCCGGCGCTCCGGCCCGACGAGGATCTCGAAGCGGCCGTCGTCGTCGACGATCAGGTCGCTGCCGTGGAGGAAGCCGGCCTGGCCCAGGCGGTCCTGGCCCGCGCCGTAGTTGCCGGTGAAGGCGGTGAACGACAGGTAGTGCACCGTCCCTCGATGGCCGTGGACGCGGTAGTTCAGCCGGCCGTCGATGTTGCCGGACATGTAGAGCGAGTCGGGGTTGTCCGAGCCGATCTTGACCTGGTCGGGCATGGTGGTGAGCAGCGGGAAGCGGACATCGCCGGTCTCGATCGAGCTGTAGAGACCGCCCCGGGCCAGCCGGCTCAGGTACCGGTAGCCCTCGATCCGGTCGAGGTCGCAGGTCGCCCGCTCCTGCACGAGGTCGCCGGCGGCCTTGAGGGCGTCGCAGAACTCGGCCCAGGCCCGCCCCGACACCACCTTGCCGTACATCTCATCTCTGGCCATCTCCCCATGCAATCACCGCGCCGGAGCGACGGCTACCATCGCCGGTGCCCGGAACTGCCCCCACAGGGGACCGGCTCCGGGCTTGGACCGACGTCTGGGACCTCGAGTACATCGCCGCCATGGGACAGAGCACACCCGCACAGCCGCGCCGCATCCGGTTCGAGCCCGACGACAAGCCGCCCGTCGCGCTTACTGCGGGAATGGGCCTGCAGTTCGCGATCCTCGCCATCGCCGGCATCGTGCTCACGCCGGCGATCGTCGTGCGGGCCGCTGACGGGAGCGAGTCGTACCTGACATGGGCGGTGTTCGCGGCGGCGGTGGTCAGCGGGGTCAGCACGATCCTGCAGGCGGTCCGGCTCGGACGCATCGGTGCCGGGTACGTGCTGTTGATGGGGACCTCGGGAGCGTTCATCGCGGTGTGCGTGGCCGCGCTGGTGGAGGGCGGGCCCGGCCTGCTGGCCACGCTGGTCGTGGCGTCGTCGCTGTTCCAGTTCCTGCTCGCGGCGAGGCTGTCGTTGTTCCGACGGCTGGTGACCCCCGTCGTGGCCGGCACCGTGCTGATGCTGATCGCAGTGACGGTCATGCCCCTGGTCTTCAACATGGTGACGGCCTCGCCGGAGGGCAGCTCCGACTGGAGCGCGCCGACGAGCTCGCTCGTCACGGTGCTGGTGATCATCGGAATCGCGCTGAAATCCTCCGGCGGCCTGCGGCTGTGGGCGCCGGTCATCGGCGTCGTGGCCGGCTCCGTGGTGGCCGCCGCCTTCGGGCTGTACGACTTCGACAAGGTGGCCGAGGCCCCGTGGGTCGGCCTGCCCGACGGCGGCTGGCCCGGCTTCGACCTCTCGTTCGGCTCGGCCTTCTGGAGCTTCCTGCCCGCCTTCGTGCTGGTCACCATCATCGGGGCGGTCGAGACCATCGGTGACTCGGTGGCCATCCAGCGGGTGTCGTGGCGGCAGCCGAAAGCGGTGGACTACCGCGTGGTGCAGGGAGCGGTGGCCGCCGACGGGACCGGAAACCTGCTGTCGGGACTGGCGGGCACCGTGCCCAACACGACCTACTCCACCAGCGTCTCGATCACCGAGCTGACCGGGGTCGCCGCCCGCCGCGTCGGCGTTGCCATCGGTGTGTTCTTCATCGTGATGGCGCTCCTGCCAAAGTTCCTGGCGCTAGTGCTCGCGATACCGGACGCGGTGGTCGCGGCTTACATCACGGTGCTGATCGCGATGCTGTTCGTGGTGGGAATGAGGATCGTCGCCGAAGAGGCCGCGGACTACCGCAAGGGCCTCATCGCCGGGGTCTCGTTCTGGGTCGGCGTCGGCTTCCAGAACAACCTGATCTTCGGGGAGTACCTCGAGGGATTCGCGGGCGGTTTCCTGGAGAACGGAATGACCGCGGGGGGCCTCACGGCAATCGCGCTGACGCTGTTCACGGAGACGACCCAGGCCCGCCGCCACCGGCTGCGCACCGATCTGGCCCTGTCGGAGTTGCCGCGCATCCGGCAGTTCCTTGACGACTTCGCCGGGCGCCACCGGTGGGGGGCTTCGATGTCGGCCAGGCTCGACGCGGTCGCCGAGGAGACCCTGTTGACGCTGCTGGACGCCGACACCGCCGGCGGCGACGTTGAGGGGCGCGCCCTGCGGGTCACCGCCAGCAAGCAGGACGGGCGGGCCGTGCTCGAGTTCGTGGCCGCGGCCCGGGGAGAGAACATCGAGGACCGGCTGGCCGTGCTCGACGAACCGACCGCGGACAGGCCGGTCGAGCGCGACGTCTCGCTGCGGCTGCTACAGCACTACGCGACGTCCGTGCTCCACCAGCAGTACCACGAACTCGAGATTGTCACCGTCCACCTCAACGCGCCGCCCCAGCCGAGCCCGGCCGGCGAGCCGGCCGAGTGACGGTCCGGGCAGGCTCGCTCTCAGGCCGGGGCTAGCTCCAGGCTGGCCAGCAGCTCCTCGACCCGGCCCCTGATCTCGTCCCGGATGCCCCTCACGACCTCGATCGGCTGACCCGAGGGGTCGTCCAGCACCCAGTCCTCGTAGCGCTTTCCCGGGTAGATGGGGCAGGCGTCGCCGCAGCCCATGGTGACGATCACGTCGGCGGCCCGGGCGATCTCGTCGGTCCAGGGCTTCGGGTACTCGGTGGAGATGTCGATGTCCTCCTCGGCCATGGCCGCCACGACCACCTTGTTGGTGTCGTAACCCGGGTCGGAGCCGCCGGTGAAGATGTCGATGCGACCGGTGGACAGGTGGCGCAGGTAGCCGGCCGCCATCTGGGAGCGGCCCGCGTTGTGCACGCATAAGAAGAGCACGCCGGGCCGGTCCAGCGTGCCGACCTCCAGGCGGGCCAGAGCGAGCAGCCGGTCGTGGGTGAAGCGCTCGATCAGGATCGGCAGCCAGTTGGCGAACCGGGCCCGGGACTCGATCTGGGTCTGCGAGTCGGTGATGTAGCGCTCGATGGTCTCGGCGTTGAAGGTGCCCTCGAACCTCTTCTGGAGCCTCACCGACGCCTGCCGGATGAGCAGGAGCTGCTCGGTGGTGAGCGTGACGCTCGGCGTGCGGGACTCCGGCTCGGTGCGGTCTTCGGCGGTCATTAGGGCCTCTCTGCGGACGGGTCCGCGCCATTGTGGAGCGTGGCGGGCGGGGCCATCGCCTCCGCAGGGACACATCCGGTTAACACTGGACGAAATCTTGGTACCCATTCCGGTGATGGGGCGTCTGTATTGTTCGGATGAGACGAGTGCGGCGCGCCGTACATATCCCGGCACCGGGCGCCCACTCCAGGAGGCAACGATGTTGCGAATTCGACTGGCCGGCACGCTGGTGCTGGCTGTGGCGCTGCTGGCCGCGGCCTGTGGCGACGACGCCGGAACGACTGCCGAGCAGCCGCCCGAGGCTGAGGCGCCGGCCACCACCCAAGTGGCCTCCGACGGTCCGTCCGAAGCAGCCGAGGCCACCACCACCAGCACCACCGCTGAGCCGGACGCCCCTGACGATGCCGCTCCCGCCGACAGCGGTGCGGACGCGGTCCCCGCTGATGCCGCGGCGCTGTTGGCGTCGGCCACGACGACGCTCGAGGGGCGATCGGTACGCGGCGAGGCGAACATCGAGTTCGCACCGGGGTTCGGGCTCTCCACGAGTTTCGAGTCCGACGCCGAGGGCGACCTCGCGGCGACGGTCGAGATCCCGCCCGGGATGGACCCAGAGTTTCCCGGCGGCGCCAACGCCGAGATGCGCTACGTCGGGGGCACGGTCTACCTGCGGCCCCCGGTCGACGCTGCGACGCTGGCCGAACTGGGCGTCGACGAGGCGTGGTACGTGACCGAGCCGGCGCCGGATGGCGATCCGATGGCGCAGGTGATGGGATCGGCGGGAGTGATGTGCATCTTCCCCCAGGCGATGGACCAGGCCTTCGAGGACTGCGACCCGCTGGGCGATACCGGCACGTTCCTGGAGGCCGCCCGCGAGGCGGAGATCGTCGGCCGGGAGGACGTGCGGGGCACCGAGGCCACCCGCGTGAGCTTCGTGGTGTCTCTGATGGATCTGGCCGGAGACGCTCTGGGCATGGGGTCCGACGAGGACGACGCCGATACAGGCGACGGTGCCTTCGACGACACCGCGTCGGACCCGTTCGCCGAGGGGCTGGAGCAGATCTTCGGATTCCTGGACGCCGATTTCGAGGTGGAGGTGTGGATCGACGACGAGAGCCTGATCCGGCGCCTGGTCTTCGACCTGGCGTCAATGTTCGCCGATCTCGGGATGCCCTCCAGCCCGATCACCGTCGAGTTCTACGACTTCGACGCCGACATCAGCGTGGACGCCCCGCCGCCCGAGGCCATCGTCGACGAGGACCTGCTCGTCGGGGACGACGACTACGCCACCTACGACGATGACGACTACGACGATGACGACTACGACGACGACTACGACGGCTAGCTGAAGAACTCAGCCTGGCCCTGCGGTCGGGCGCGACCAGATTCGGCCAAGGACACCGGAGACCGGCCGGCCTACCTTCGCCGGTAGACGTCGCGCCGATGGCCGATGCGGATTACGTGGACTATGAGGCGGGCGTCGACGACCTCGTAGAGAATCCGGTAGTCGCCGACGCGCACACGGTAGACGGACTCCTCACCGGCGAGAGCGACGCAGTTCGGGGGCCGCGGCTCCTCGGCCAACAGGTCTATGGCCGCTCGAATCCGGTGCTGCTCCTTGCGCGGCAAGCCGGCGAGCGACTTGACCGCGCCGCGTGCTATCTCGACGCGGTACCGGCTCACACGAGTCCCAGAGCAGCCTTGACCTCATCCCAGGGCACATAGTCGTCGTCAGCTCGGGCTGCCTGGAGCGCGCGGCGATCCTCGACGTCGTCAGCGATGTCGACGAGCCGGTCGAAGGCCTCAGAGTCCAGAATCACCGCGATCCGCCGGCCGCGCCGGGTCACCGAGACCGGCTCACCTGATCGGCGAGCCTCCTCGATCACCTCGGCCAGTCGGTTTCGCGCCTCGCTCACCGCCACCTCATTCATGTACGAATTGTACATTCTGCGGCCCGGCGACGCACCACCGTCCCGGTCCCGGTCGGGAGCCTGATCAGCGCAGGCCGGGTCAGGAGGAGGGGCGCTCGTCGGGGGTGCGGCCGGCGAGGGCGGTGATCGGCGCCGGGGGCGGGCTGTCACCGGCCAGGTCGCCCGACGGGACCGGCGTCTCGAAGCGGGTGGTGATGGGCACGACGCCGGCCCACCACGGCCCGGCTATGTCGTCGGGCTCGTCCACCGGGTCGCCGGCGCGGACCTTGGCCGACGCCTCGGCCAGCGGGAGCTCCAGCACCATCGTCTTGCGCAGATCCGACTGCGACGGGGGCCGGACGAGATCCCAGTGGGCCACCACATGGTCGGTGATCAGCTTGAGGGCGTAGAGCCGGCGGGCCTCGTCGAGGATCCTCGTGGCCCGGCCCCGCACCACCACCGACCGGTAGTTCATCGAGTTGTGGAACGGCGTGCGGGCCATCACCAGCCCGTCGAGACAGGTGACGGTCACGCAGACCTCGTGGCCGTCGCCGGTGTTCAGCAGATGGTTGGCCGCGGCGCCGTGAAGGTAGAGCCAGTCGTCGTCGCGCCCGTAGGCCATGGGCAGCACCAACGGCCCGTCGCCGGTGGTCACCCCCACATGCGCGATCAGCCCGGCGTCGAGGATGCCGAGCACATCGTCGCGGTCGTACCGGGCCCGGGGCACCCCCCGCCGCACCCTGGTGCGAGCCGACGGCGCTCCGGCGAAGTCGTTCGAGTCCTGCGACATGCCGAGAGGCTACGACCCCCGCCCCCACCTCCCAGGTAGCCGGCTGCGGATGTGGTGGGTGTAGACGTGGGCGGCCACCGCGGCGGGACTAGTGCGCCAGCAGCGCAGCGGATCGAAGCCGTCGTGGACGAGGCACATGTTGCAGGACACGCACTCGACGGTGCCGGTCCGTCCCGCCGCGAGCTTGTTGGGGAGATCGGGCTCGCGTATGAACGGCCGGGACATGGCCAGGAAGTCGGCGTCCCCAGAGCGGATCACGTCCGCCATCGTCTGAGTGGTGCGGATCCCCCCGACGAGGATCACCGGGATGTCCACCACCTCCTTCACGGCCCGGGCGAAGTGCCGGTAGTAGGCCTCGGGTCCCTCAGGCTTCACCAGTCGCTGCACCAGCCCGTTGCGGGCCGCTTGGGCCGCGCCGACCGCGACGTAGGTACGGATGTTCTCGAGATAGCTCCTCATGATCCCGTAGGACACCTCCACCGCGTCCAGCCCCCGCTCGGCCAGGGCCCGCACCCGCTCAACGCTCTCGGCGGGCTCGAGGCCCCCCGGGATCGAGTCGCCGATGCCGATGCGGGCGGTCACGCAGAAGTCGTCGCCCACCGCGCCCCGCACCGCGTCGTACACCGCCAGCACGAACCGGCCGCGGCGTTCGGCGTCGCCACCCCATGCGTCGGTGCGCACGTTGGTGATCGGCGAGGAGAACTCCGAGATCAGGTAGCCGTTGCCCCCATGGATGTGGACGCCGTCGAACCCGGCCTGCTTCGCTCGCCTCGCCGCCTGCCCGAAGGCGGCGATCACATCGGTGATGTCGTCCGGCGTCGCCTCGCGCGGCTGCAGCCCGTACATCTCGTTGGCTGTCGGCGACGGGGCGATCGGTCCGACCTCGGGCAGCATCGTCTGGCTCCCGGCATGTCCTATCTCGGCGAGGATCCGACCGCCGTGGGCGTGCACCGCGTCGGTGACCTGCACCATCGATTCGACGAGGCCGTCGTCGTACAGGCCGGGCTGGTCGGCGCTGGCCTGGCCGCGGGGCTCCACGTAGATGTGCCCCGTGAGGAGCAACCCTGCCCCACCGGCGGCCAGCGTGCCGTACAGGTTGGCCAGCGCCGGCGTTCCGGCACCGTCGGGCGCGGCCATCGTCTCGGAGGTCGACGCTCTGACCAGCCGGTTCTTGAGCGTCAGCGAACCGATCCTGCCGGGTTCCAGGTAGGGAGCGCCGGCAACCACGACGTCACAGGCTAGGTGAGGCTCCCGGCCCGTGCCGAGCCGCCGGTAGCCTTCGGGGTCGTGGCTGATACGCCCATGAACGACAAGCTCGAGGACCTGCGGACCCGAAAGTCCGAGGCGCTGGCGGCCGGTCCCGAGCGGGCGGTGAAGCGCCAGCACGACAAGGGCAAGCTGCTGGCCCGGGAACGGCTCGACTACCTGCTCGACGCCGGATCGTTCCACGAGCTCGACATGCTGGCCCGGCACCGCGCCCACGACGCCGGGCTCGACGACCGCCCCTACACCGACGGCGTGATCACCGGCTGGGGCACCATCGACGGCCGCAAGGTGTTCGTGTTCGCCCAGGACTTCACCGTGATGGGCGGCGCGCTGGGCGAGGTGTTCGCCGAGAAGCTCCACAAGGTGATGGACCTGGCGACATCGGTCGGCGCTCCCATGATCGGGCTCAACGACGGCGCCGGGGCCCGCATCCAGGAGGGCGTGGTGTCCCTCGACGGATACGGCGGGATCTTCTACCGCAACGTGCAGGCCTCCGGCGTCATCCCGCAGATCAGCGTGATCCTCGGGCCGTGCGCCGGCGGCGCGGTCTACAGCCCGGCCATGACCGACTTCATCTTCATGGTCCGCGAGAAGTCCCACATGTTCATCACCGGTCCCGACGTGGTGAGGACGGTCACCGGCGAGGCAGTGACCCTCGAGGACCTCGGCGGGGCCACCAGCCACAGCACCAAGTCGGGGGTGGCCACCTTCGTCGGTGCCGACGAGCACGACGTGCTCGACGAGGTCAAGACGCTGCTGTCGTTCCTGCCGTCCAACAACCTCGAGCAGCCGCCGACGTACAAGTCGGCCGACGATCCCGACCGGGAGTGCCTGGCGCTCGACACGCTGCTGCCCGACAGCCCCAACGTCCCCTACGACATGAAGGACGTGATCACCGAAGTGGTCGACGACGGCGACTTCCTCGAGTACCACGCCTCCTGGGCCCGCAGCATCGTGTGCGGCTTCGCCCGGGTCGACGGCCGCTCCGTCGGCGTGGTCGGCAACCAGCCGATGGTGCTGGCCGGGGTGCTCGACATCGAGTCGGCCGAGAAGGCAGCCCGCTTCGTGCGCACATGCGACGCCTTCAACATCCCGCTGGTGACCTTCGTGGACGTGCCCGGCTTCCTGCCCGGGGTCGACCAGGAGCACGGCGGCATCATCCGCCACGGCGCCAAGCTGCTGTACGCCTACTGCGAGGCGGCGGTGCCCCGCATCTCGATAATCACCCGCAAGGCCTACGGGGGCGCCTACGTGGTGATGGACTCCAAGGGCGTCGGCTCGGACCTCTCGTTCGCCTGGCCCTCCGCGGAGATAGCGGTCATGGGGCCCCAGGGCGCGGTGGAGATCATCTACCGGCGCGAGCTGGCCGACGCCGCCGATCCCGCCGCCCGCCGCGACGAGCTGGTGGACGACTACACGCAGCGTCTGGCCAATCCCTACGTCGCGGCCGAACGGGGCTTCGTGGACGAAGTGATCGAGCCGTCGCAGACTCGCCGCAAGATCGTGGCCGGACTGCAGATGCTGGAGTCGAAGCGCGAGGAGATCCCCGAGCGCAAGCACGGAAACGTTCCGCTGTGACCGTGGCCGGCGCCCCGCCCCCCGCAACCGCGCCGGGCGGCATGGAGATCGTGTCTGTCACCCCGGAGCCGACCGACGCCGAGCGGGCTGCGATCGCCGCGGCCATCGAGTCCCTGCAATCCGAGCTCTGGCCGCATCCGGGCGCTGCGTCCATGCCGCCACCGTCGCCCCGCTGGCGCTACGCGGGCCGGCCCTGGCAGCGCAGGAACCGCTACGGCGGCTGGGCCTAGGGGCCGACGAACAGCGCAGGGGGCGGGGAGGCGAGCAGCTCTCCTAGACGTTGCAGGTAGTCCTGGCGGGGGATCGCGCTCACGCCCAGCGAGCGCAGGTGCGGCGTCGCCCACTGGACGTCGATCAGTCTCGGCTGCCCGTCCCGAAGGCCGGCGGCGAGGGCCACCAGCGCCGCCTTCGAGGCGTCCCTAGACCGGTAGAACATCGACTCTCCAGCGAACAGCCCGCCGAGGGCCACCCCGTACAGCCCGCCGGCCAGCTCACCGCCGCTCCACGCCTCGACGCTGTGAGCGAAGCCCTCCCGGTGCAGGCGCACGTAGGCGGTCCGCATCTGCTCGTCGATCCAGCCATGGGGCCGGGACGGGTCCGCGCAACCCTCCACGACCTCGGCGAAAGCGGTATCGACCCTGATCTCGTAACGACGGCAGGCCTGTCGCAGCGATCGACTGACGATCAGCCGCTCCGGCTCCAGGACACCCCGCTCGGGCGGCGACCACCAGCCGATACGCCCGCCGGGCCTCAGAGGCATCGGGAACAGCCCCCGGCTGTAGGCCGCGATCAGGGTGGGCGGCTCCAGGTCTGCGCCTACGGCCACCAGCCCGGCCTCGTCGCCGGCCGAGGGGTGCGGGAACGTCCATCGGCACGTCGGCAGCCCATCCGACTGGTCGTGGCGCACCTCGCGCTCGCCGACTCGGAGTCCAAGGAGGGGCGAGCGCCCCGCGTCGGCGGGCACCCCCGAAAGAGTAGGTTGAAGAGATGGTGATCGCCGCCGGACAGGGCCAGAACGGCGGTCCGGTGCCGCCGGCGTTGCTCGACGCCCTCAGCGGGCGCTGGCGGGCGCTGGCGGCCTCCGCGGCGGGCCGGGTGTTCGAACTCCCTGCTGGCGGCGTGGAGGAGGCCGTGCGCGCAGAGTGCTCGCGCCGCACCCGCTACGACACGATCCTGTCGTTCATGCGGACCCCCGAGGTGGCCGACCTCGACAACTTCGTGGCCGCTCTGGAGCTGCTACTGGCCGACGACGGGTGGATCCTCATGATCGAGCCGTCGTGGTCGGGCAACGGAGCGCGCCGCCGACGACGGCCGGGCCCGGACCAAGCCGGGCGCGACGTGGTGTCGGCCCTGCGCGCCGGCGGCTTCACCGTCGCCGACCTCCACCGCCGCGAGCTGGCGTCGGCGCCGGCGCGGTGGCAGCGATACGTGGAGATCCGCGCCCGGCGCGAGACACCCGTCCGGACATGACTCGGGTGGTTCTGGCCGGCGGCCGCGAGCTGGACGCAAGTACCGCGGCAGGCCGGGCACTGGACGGCTGCGGCCTGGTCGCGGTGGTGACGCTGGCCGCCGCGTACCGGCGTCCCGACGCGGTGGAATCCCGGATCGGCGCCTGGGCCGGTGAACTCTCGGTGGAGCACGCCGTGGTGAAGGCCGTGCGCCGGTCCGACTCGCTGGACCCGGCAGTCTTCGCGCCGATCGCCGACTGCGACGGCGTTCTCGTGCTGGACGGGTCCCCCGCTCACTTCGTGGGCGCAGCCAAGGCCACTCCTCTGCTGGACGCCATCGTGGAAGCCCACCGCCGCGGCGCCGATGTGGTCTGGTCCGGAGCGACCGCGGCCGCAGTCTGCGCCTCGATGGTGGACGACCGCGGCGGTGCGCTCACCGTCGGCCTGGGGCTGTACGGCGGGATCGTGGTGGCTGGCGGTTGGGAGAACTGGCCCAGGGACCGGCGCCGCCGCCTCCGCGGCATGGTCGGTGAGTCGGCCCTGTTCATGGCGCTGGAGTCGGGCGCGGCCGTGGAGTCGACAGCCCCGCCTCCGGAGTTGGCGTCCTCGTCGCGGCCCGACGACTGGACCGTGCTGGGCGGCACGGTCGAAGCCCGTCAAGGCGGTGCTCCAGTGACCCTGCCGGCTCGGCCCTGAGGCCGAGCAAAGGCGTGCGCGACCGGCCAGCACCAGCGAGGCCGTGGGCGCTGTTCCGTGGATTTGGCGGCCCGTGAGCGCATCGAACAAGAGCGGGGACCTGGCGCACCGTTGGTCAGGGCCGCTGCCACAATGGAAGCGGGCCGCTAGCTCATCGGGTAGAGCAGGAGACTTTTAATCTCAAGGTGCCGGGTTCGAGCCCCGGGCGGCCCACCGAGTCGACCGGAACACGGACCTTGGCCATGGCCTTTGAGGTGGTCGGTTCAGGGTGAGCCACGCAGCCGTGTGTAACTGACCGATAGGGGTTGTTGGTAGCCTCCATGACCGTGGAGTGGAACCCCGAGCCCCAGGAAGTGCCCCGGGATCAAGGCCCGTTCTGGCCCGGAGCCGCCGAGCGGCGCAGCCCCAGATGGTCGGCGATCCTGATCGCGGTGGCCCTGGTCATCCTGGTCGTCGGCGGGCTCATCTGGTGGCTCGGACGCGACTCCGCTGACGACGGCACGACGGAGGGCTCCACCGACAACACCGAAGAACCGGCCACCGCCACTGAACCCAGCGAGCCGGCCGCGACCGGCGATGCCAGCAGTGAGAGCGGCACCGGCGACGCCACCGAGCCGAGCGCCGCAACCGCCGGCGAGACCACCACGACATTGGCCACAACCTCCACGACGACCGGGCCCACCACCACGGTCGCGGCCACTACCACCACGATCACGACCGTCCCGCCCGACAACCCGGATCAATACGGCCCGCCGACGCTGAGCAACGGGTCGACCGTATCGACCGTGGGTCTCGACACGGTGACCTTCGGCATGACGGTCGCCCAGGCCCAGGAGGCGGCCGGAACCGTGCTCGTGCCGGCCGGACCGACGGGATCCTGCTACCACGTAGTGCCCCATGACGCTCCCGAGGGCATCGTCTTCCTCGTGCACCAGGGCACGATCGAGCGGGTCGACATCAACAGCGGGCCCATCACCACCCGGTCCGGCGTGGGCGTGGGATCGCCCGAGACCATGGTCACCGACCTCTTCGGCGACTCGATCGAGAGGCAGGTGCGGGTCGACGGGACCGTCGACCTTGTCTTCGTTCCCAGCGACCCGGGCGACCGGAACTTCCGGGTGGTCTTCAACGTCTCGGAGGGAGCAGTGCGGGCCTACAAGTCGGGACGCCTGCCCCTGGTGATGCTCGACACCGGCTGCGAGAGCGGCTAGGACGCGGCCGACGCCTGCCGCGAGCTCACTCGAACGCCTCTCTCGAATACTCGTAGCAGTGGATCTCGAGCTCGCCGAATCCGACGTCGGTGGCCGTGCCCGTCTCAAGATCCAGGTCCCGCACGAAGCGGATGGCGGAGGCGCGGATGACGTCATCCTGGACGTACAGGTCCAGCGGGCTCTCCAGTTCCAGCGACGGCTCGAAGAGCGTCCCGTCGGCGAAGCGCAGACCGATGTAGGGGTCGCCCAGAAACGCCTGCAAGTACAACTCGACAGCACCGTCCGCGTCGGGATCCTCCCCCGACCCTACGACCACCACCTCGCCGGCCCCGAGTTCCTGGCAGGTGACCGTGAACTGGTAGCTGGTGTCGCCGATCTCGACCGTCCCCTCGGAGGGGGGTGGCCCCGCGGACGTGGTCGGCGCCTCCGGCGCCAACGCCGATGTCGTGGCCGCGGTGGCCTCGTCAGGCGCCTCGTCGCTCACCAACGGCCCATCGGCGGTGCCCGCGCAGGCTGACGCGGCCGCGACCGCAGCGAGAACCCATCCCGCTGTGCCGAGGCGTCGAAACGGCCCCCAAGGCTCGCTCCGACATCGAGTCGCCATCGCACCAAGGTAGGTGACCGGGTCCTTGAATGCCGGACCCGGAGTCTCGCCGAGCCGGCAGGCGCAGTCATGTGAGAGGGCCCGGGCGGCGCTGGCAGGGTGCCGATGTAGGGTTGGGTCGTGCCCTCCCAGAACGAGGTTCGCAAGCGCCGGCTGCAGGCCGAGGCCCGGCCACCGGCCCGAGTGCCGAGGCGCGGATCCCGGCGGGACCGCAAGCGCCGGCTGGTCGCGTTGGTGGCGGTCGTGGTGGCGGTGATGATGGTGGCCTCGCTGCTGGTGGGGCTGGTGTCGGTCATTTAGCCGATGAGCACACCGAAGCGGGAGCGCCAACGCCAGAACCGCATGCAGCGCATCGCCGCTGACGAAGCCGCGGCCAAGAAGTACACCACCAACCGGCGAATCAAGAGGATCGGCCTCGCCGTGGTGGTGGTGGGGGCGGCAGTCGCGGTCATCGGCTACCTGCAGCGCGACAGCTCCGAGCCGGCCACCACCCCTGCTCCGGTGGCCGCCGACAGTGCTACCGACCCCGCCGAGGTCGCCCCGGTCTCTGACCCCGAGAGCGCCCAGCCGGACGGAGGATGCCCGGCGGACGACGGATCAAGCCCGCGAACCATCGACTTCGACGGCCCCCAGCGGATGTGCATCGACCCCGAGGTCGGCTACGTGGCCGTCTTCGACACCAGCGAGGGCGAGATGCGCTTCGAGTTGACCGCCGCGGACACCCCACTGACGGTCAACAACTTCGTCACACTGGCCCGCTGGGGGTACTACGACGGCACGCGGCTGTTCCGTACCGACCCGTCAATCGACATCATCCAGGGCGGTTCGCCCCACACCAACAGCGCCTCCGACCCCGGGCCGGGGTACACCATCCCGGACGAGCCTGCCTTCGACGAGGATCCGGACACCGGCCGGCTCACCGGGCCCTACCGCTACCAGCCCGGCCAGCTCGTCATGGCCCGGTCGGCGGGGCGCGACGCGGCCGGCGCGCAGTTCTTCCTCACCACCGGCCCCAACGCCGCGCTTCTGGACTCGCAGGGCGTCTACGTGGTTTTCGGCCAGACCGACGAGGCGGGGCTGGAGGTGGCCCGGTCGATCATCGGCCTTCACGAACCGGGTGGATCACTCGGCGGTGCTCCCTCGCGGGACGTGACCGTCCACTCGGTGACCATCGAGGAGACCCCCGCAGGCAGCTAAAGGGGGCCGGCTGACGCACGGCCTCAGGCTGGGTCGCCGGTGAAGCGGTGGGCCTTCAGGTCGCTGAGATCGGCCCACTCCAGGGTGCGGGCGTGGGTCGCCTCCAACACCACCTCGGGGGCTGCGCCGGCTTCCAGGGCCTCGGTCCAGCGGGGCGCGCACAGGCACCAGTGGTCCCCGGGGGCCAGCCCGTCGAAGCCGATGGCGGGCTGCGGTGTCGAGAGGTCGTTGCCGGCCGCCTTGGAGAACGCGAGGAACTCGGCGGTCATGACCGCGCAAACCGTGTGGACGCCGTAGTCGCCCGAGTCGGTGTTGCAGCAGCCGTCTCTGAACCAGCCGGTGAGCGGATCGAAGGAACAGGGCTGAAGCTCACCACCGAGCACATTCTGGGGCATGGCGCCAAGTCTCGCAGATCGCGCCGCGAAAGCGCGGGCGTTACTCTTGGCCCGTGACCGACGCCGGCGAGCCGCTTCCCCCTGGGGACACCGCTTCGCAGGATGAGGCGTCGCTCCATGGCATCGAGCAGGATCTGGACAACGTCGACGAGGCTCTGGCCGCGCTTGACGCCGGGGATCTCGATGCGGCCGAAGCACTGGCCGCTGTACTCGACTCACCCGGGGTGCGAGCGCCTGACGAGGAGCGGCTGAACGGCGACGAGCAGGAACCGGCTCCCGCCTGCTAGCCCCTCCGGGTGGGCCGTCAGCTGGCGAGGGCCTGTGCTGAAGACTGTGGCCTGGAGCCGATGTCGCTGAGGGCCAGCAGGTAGCCCTCAGCCCTCTCCGCGTTGGGGTTGCGGTTCACGAGCGCGTGGAACTCGGGTGAGTGGTCGGCCACCACCAGATGGGCGAGCTCGTGGATAATGACATGGTCGAGCACCCAGGGCGGCGCGCCGGCCAGCCGGCTGGAGATGCGGATGTCGCCGCTGGTGGCCGAACAGGACCCCCAGCGCAGGCGCTGGCGGGAGGACCACCGGATCGAGCGGGGCTCGGGGAGGCCGAATCGGGCCGCCAACTCCCGGGCCCTGGGCTCCAGCGGCACATGGCCGCAGCGCCACTTCTCCTCGAACCGGTCCAGGACCTTGCTGACCATGGCGTGCTCCTCGTCCTCCGTGAAGAAGTCGGGGATGCGCACCACCAGTACGCCGTCGGACATCCGTGCCGACACCGATTCCTTTCGCCTCGGGCTGCGGATCACTCGAACAGGGGGAAGGTTCTGGTGATCCCCACCGTCGAAGTCGGCAGCCGGCCTGCCGCCCGTGCTCATCGTCGCTCCTTGGTTGCCGCGGGTCTGAGGCACTCACCGTCGCTGGTGAGCGCGATTCGCTCCCGCAAGCGCACCTCGCCCGACTGAACGAGCAGGCGGCGGCCCCCGAGGTTCCCGATGCGGTTGAAGTCGCACCCGAAATGCCGTTCAAGTGTATAGATAACACCAGCGTGTGACACAACCAACACATCGCCCGATACCACCCTGGCCGCGGTCCGGTGGATTGCCGCCAACACCCTGTCGAGCAGCGACTCGTTGCTCTCCCAGCCCGGCGGGTAATCGCCCGCAGCCAGCGCGCCGGGATACTGGCCCTCGATCTGGTCGGTGGTCAGTCCTTGCCACCGTCCGATGTCGCGCTCGCGCCACCCCGCATCGATGATCACGGGCTCAGCGCCCAGGGTCTCGGCGATGATCTCGGCCGTCGAAGTGGCCCGGCGCAGATCGCTGGACACGATGCAGCCGACGCCGTCGAGGTTGCTGGCTGCGAGCCGGGCCTGGACGGCGCCGGGTTCCGAGAGCGGGGGGTCGGCCTGACCCTGCCAGCGGCCTTCGAGATTCCACACCGACTCCGCGTGGCGAACGACAAGAAGATTGACCATGATCGCAGGTGACCGTAACCGGGCAGAGCACCCCGGCCGCGGATGCCCGCCTGGCCGCTGGGCCTCTGCAGCCGCGCCGGGTGCGGAGCCACCGCTACCATGTCGCCGTGGCTCATCTACGGCTGTTCGCATCGGCGCGCGAGGCTGCCGGGAAGGGCCGTGACACCGTTCCCGGCGCCACTGTGCGTGAGGTGCTCGAGGAGGCATGCGACCGCTACGGACATGACTTCGCCGGACTGCTCGAGACATGTCAGGTGTGGTGCAACGGCGAGCCGACTGCTCCCAACATGCCGGTGGGAGACGACGACGAGATCGCGGTGCTGCCTCCCGTCTCCGGCGGCTGAACAGCCAGGGCGAGCGCGGATTATCCTCGACCGTCCGTGAGCCGCGTCGCTGTCCTGTCGCTCCACACCTCGCCGCTGGTGCTGCCGGGCCGGGGCGACGCGGGCGGGATGAACGTCTACGTGCGCGAGCTGGTGTCATCGATGGCCCAGGCCGGGATCGACGCCACCGTCTTCGTGAGGCGCCACAGCGACGGGCCCGCCGTTGTGGACGTGGAGCCCGGATTCCGGGTCGTCCATATCGATGCGGGCCCGCCCGCGCTGCCCAAGGAGTCGCTGGCCGGGTCGGTCGATGAGTTCGCGGAGGGGGTGGCCGCGCGGTTGCAGGAGTACCCGGCCGACGTGCTTCACGCCAACTACTGGCTGTCGGGCGTGGCCGGACACCGGCTCAAGCACGAGCTCGACCTTCCCCTGGTGTCCACGTTCCACACCCTGGCCCGGGTGAAGGCCACTACCGGCGACCCCGAGCCTCAGCGCCGGATCGAGGCGGAGGCCGAGGTGATCGCGTGCTCCGACGTGATCACCGCCAACTCCGTGGCCGAGGTTCAGCAACTGGCCAAGCTCTACGGCGCCGACCCTCAGCGCATCGACGTGGTCGCACCGGGCGTGGATCCGGCCTTCTTCTCAGCGGGGTCCCGGCGCGGGGCCAGGGCCGCTCTGGGGCTGGGAGACGAGCCGGTGCTGCTGTTCGTGGGCCGCATCCAGCCTCTGAAGGGTCTCAGCGTGGCAGTGGAGACCCTCGCCGGGCTGGGCACCAGCCATCGCGACGCCCGCCTGCTGGTGGTGGGCGGCGCATCGGGCCCTGACGGCGAGCGCGAGCTGGGGCGCCTCCACGACGCGGTGCACCGCCACGGCCTCCACGGGCGCGTCGGCATGGTCGCCCCGCAACCCCACCATCTGCTGTCCACCTACTACCGGGCTGCTGACGTGTGCCTGGTGCCCAGCCGGTCGGAGTCCTTCGGCCTTGTCGCGCTCGAGGCCTCGGCCTGCGGCGTCCCGGTGGTCGCAGCGGACGTCGGCGGGCTCCGCACGCTGGTCGACGACGGCCGCAACGGCTTCCGGATCGCCGAACGCGATCCCGCCCTGTACACCGCAGCGGTACGGTCGATCCTCGATGATCCGGCGCTGGCATCATCGATGGCCCACCACGGCGC
The DNA here is from genome assembly GCA_022819505.1 of Acidimicrobiia bacterium. Lineage (GTDB taxonomy): Bacteria > Actinomycetota > Acidimicrobiia > Acidimicrobiales > Aldehydirespiratoraceae > Aldehydirespirator. Next base: position 40,878 of record JAJEHD010000018.1, read on the forward strand.
CGAGATGGCCGGCCGGTATTCGTGGACTGCCACCGCGGGCCGCCTCCGCAGGATCTTCGAGGACCTGTCGGCCCGGATCCCGCTGGACTGCACGGCCTGAGCGCGGTGGGCGGCCGAGACTCCCTCGAGCCGGGCGGCGCCGATCCCCTCACCGGAGCCGCGCCGGTCTCGGACCTCGAGCTCGACGCCACCGAGCGGCTCATCGACTCATGGCTGGAGGCAGCAGCTGGCTCGAAGGAGGCCATCGCGGCAGTGGAGCGCGGCCCAGAGGGCGCCCGGCGCTGGTATGTGAGGGTCACCGGCGACGAGAAGGAGGTGTGGACGATCTGGTTCACCCTCGGCCAGCGCACCCTTCACTACGAGACGTACCTGGTGCCTGCCCCCGAGGAGAACCACGCTCAGTTCTACGAGCACCTGCTGCGCCGGAACCGGCGGCTGACCGGGCTGAAGCTCGAGATCGGCCCCGAGGACGCCGTCTTCCTGTCCGGCTCGATGCCGGTGATGCAGGTGACTCCGGGCGCGCTGGATGGGATCCTCGGGTCGATGTACGCCGCCACCGAGCTGATCTTCCGTCCCGCGATGCGGATCGGCTACGCCTCCAAGTTCCACCGCTGAGCGGGTCAACGCGACAGATCAAACACCCCAGGATTTGATATGAGGTTGAGTATCAGCTATTTCGAATGCTATCCGGTGGAGATGGGGCGACCATTCGGGGAAGTTGTGGGGTCGTCCCTTCTCCGCCGGTGTCCGTATCGGCGGGGCATCGAGGCGGTGCCGGTGTTCGGATCGTCGGTGCAGCGGTGATAGACCTACGCCGGTCCGGGGAGGGTCCGCCCTGCCGGGACTACACTGCCAGCTGTCAATAGTCGTCGCCGAGGAGTACCGGTGGTCGCCTTCGCCCTGTCCATCCTGGTAACGGTCGTGCTGATCGGCGCCATCCTCGCCTACATGCAGCGCAGGCCGGTCGGGGCCCCGGTCACCTGGGGCGAGGCCATGTTCGGGTCGATGATCGTGTTCTTCGCGATGTTCTGGGTCTACGGGGTGGTGCCCCACCAGTTCCTCACCTGGGCCGACAACGAGCTCAACTGGCGCACCGACAAGCTCTTCGTGGGACCCGGGGGCATCCTGCGGGCTCAGGCGCAGGGCGGCAGCTTCCCGTTCACCATCACCTACGTGGTGATCCGGGACATCATCGCCAGCGGGATATACGTCGTGGGCGTGGGCCTCCACGTCTGGATGTTCCTGGTGTGGCAGAACCGGGGCAAGAAGGCCGAGGCCGCCGAGGCCGTCGAGGTCTCGAGCTTCGGGCGCCCGCTGGTGCGGGAGGGCTCTGAGGCGTGACCACCACCGACGCCAACCCCCCGATGCCGGAGTTCCGGGACGACTACGTCCTGCAGGAGGTGGACGCGGCCTGGCTCTCGGCGGCCGTCAAGCCCAAGCAGTTCATCCACATAGACCAGTCGGAGTGCATCATGTGCGAGGGCTGCGTGGACATCTGCCCCTGGAAGTGCATCTTCATGGTCACGCCCGACGCGGTGAACGAGGCCGTCGGTACCGAGCTGCCCGGCATCGATCCTGCCGACAAGGTCATCTTCACCATCGACGACGACGTGTGCACCCGCTGCGCGCTGTGTGTGGATCGCTGCCCCACCGGTGTAATCATTCTCGGCAAGATGGGCGATCCTCCCCCGGGAGGGGATCCCCACCAGCGAACCAACTCCCACGGCTACGGCTACGGGATGCGCCTCGCCTAGAGGCCGAAGCGGACAGACGACTCGATCCCATAGGAGATCCCCCACCCCGATGGCCATCGACACAGAAGAGCGCAGGAAGCCGCTTCCGGAGCGCCTAGCCGACCAGATGAGCACCCTTGCCGACCAGGTCCAGGGCTCGCAGGCCTGGACCTCGATTTTCCGGCCCGGGTCGATCTTCCGCAAGGGCTACACCGACAGCCCCCGCAACCGGTCCTACGTGATCATGAACAGCGTGCTCTACCACCTGCACCCGGTGAAGGTGAAGCGCCACGCCGTGAAGGTGAGCTACACCCTGTGCCTGGGCGGCCTGAGCTTCTTCCTGTTCATCCTCGAGACGGTGACCGGGATCTTCCTGATGTTCTTCTACCGTCCCACCGCGGCCCAGGCCTGGGACGACATCTACACCCTGCAGACCTCGGTGACCTTCGGCCTGCTGGTCCGCAACATTCACCGGTGGGGGGCCCACCTCATGGTGATCACCGTGTTCCTGCACATGGCCCGGGTCTTCTATCACGGCGCCTACAAGCCGCCCCGCGAGTTCAACTGGGTGATCGGTGTGATCCTCCTGAAGCTGACGCTGCTGCTCTCGTTCACCGGCTACCTGCTGCCGTGGGACCAGCTGGCCCTGTGGGCGGTGACCGTCGGCACCAACATGATGGGGTACACGCCGGTTTTCGGCGAACAGGTGCGTTTCGTGCTGCTCGGCGGGGTGGAGATCGGAACCGACACGCTGCTGCGCTGGTACGTGCTCCACGTTCTGATGCTGCCGTTCGTGCTCGTCATCTTCCTGGCGATCCACTTCTGGCGGGTCCGCAAGGACGGCGGCATCTCGGGACCGCTGTAAGAGGCAGAGGCAGAGGTAGCGACGATGGTGGAGATTCCCGAGCATCTGCGCAAGCGGGCCGAGGAGGCCCGGGCGAAGGCGGAGGCGGCCAAGGCCGCCCAGGCCGGCCCGACCGCCGGCAGCGACGCGCCCACCGAAGCCCAGCAGCAGGCGGCCAGCAAGATCCCGCCCCACCTGCTGGAGCGGTCGAAGGCGGCCCGGGCCCAGGCGGACGGCCCAGGCGCGGCCGAAGCGGGAGCGGTGGCCGGTGGCGGGGGAGTCGCAGTGGCCGCCCCGCCCGCGGCCCCGGACTCGACGCCGGCGACCGGCCCCGGTGGGCACACCCAGCGCCTGCTGACGGTGGTCAAGTCGGGCTCGATCCAGGACGTGAAGTCCAAGCCCCAGGACAAGGTGCACGTCTGGCCCCACCTGCTGGTGGTGGAGTTCGTGGCGTCACTGTTCATCACCGCGTTCACCCTGATCTTCTCGATCTTCGTGAACGCTCCCTTGCTCGAGCTGGCCAACTACAACCAGACGCCCAACCCGTCCAAGGCACCCTGGTACTTCCTCGGACTGCAGGAACTGCTGACGATGTTCCATCCGATGGTGGCCGGGGTGACCATTCCCGGCATCGGGCTGCTGGCTCTGATGCTCGCGCCCTACATCGACCGGAACCCCTCCAAGAAGCCGGAGGACCGCAAGTTCGCGATCAGCCTGATGACCGTCCACCTGATGTTCTGGGCAGTACTGGTGATCATCGGCTCGTTCTTCAGGGGACCGGGCTTCAACTTCGTGTTCCCCTGGCAGGCAGGCCTGTTCTTCGAGCTGTGATCGTGCTCGCTGCCCCCGCCTTCGCGCCGTTCGCTCGCTCCCTGCTAGGAGGCATCCGATGATCTATGTCGCTCTGGCGGTCCTCGCGGTCCTGGCCATCGTCGCGGTCCTGGCCGCGGTCCGCAGGCGCCAGTCGGATGCGGCCATCGGCATGCTCTCGCGGGAGACCCGCAGCCGGGACCGGTCCTCGGCAGTCCTGCGGGCCGAAGCACCGCCCACGGGCCGGGAGGTCGAGAGGGCCGCGGCCGCGGCCCGCGCCGGCGCCCTGGCGCCGGTCGACACCGGCGGTCCACCCGCTCCCTACGTGCCGCCCGATCCTGAGACGATCGGTGTGAGCCGCCGCCAGTTCTTCAACCGGACGATCGTCATGCTCATGAGCTTGAGCCTGTCGGGATTCGGCGTGGCCTGCATCGCCTTCCTCTGGCCTCAGGGCGCCAGCGGCTTCGGCTCCAAGATCAAGGTGGGCCTGGTCAGCGACCTGCTCACCGAGATCCGCGACAGCTCCGGCTTCCTGTACAAGCCCGAGGGCAGGATGTGGCTCACCGAGTACCCGAACGGCGCAGTGGAGAAGGCTGCAGCCACCTACACGCCGGCCGAGCTGGCCGGCATGACTGCCGGCCACGAACTGGGTCTGGACGGAGGCATCGTCGCGCTCTACCAGAAGTGTCCCCATCTCGGCTGCCGGGTACCCGAGTGCGTGACGTCGCAGTGGTTCGAGTGCCCGTGTCACGGCTCGAAGTACAACCAGGTGGGAGAGAAGCGCGGCGGGCCGGCTCCCCGGGGCATGGACCGTTTCGCCACGGAGATCACCGCCGACGGCTCACTCGTTGTCGACACCGGCACGATCATCCAGGGCCCGCCGATCGGCACTAACACGACCGGTCAGGAAGCCGAGGGGCCGAGCTGCCTTGGCCAGGCGAGCCACTAGTGGCTCGCACCGTCCGTAGGAAGCCGCAACGCGCATGGTCCTAGCTGCCTCCACCCAGAGAACCATCGGGTTCGTCATACTCGGGATCGTCTTCATCGGGTACGTCGCCTACCTGATCCTCAACTCCCGCTCGGCCCGCGACGAGGTCGGCAGCGAGATTGAGCTGGCTCCGAACCGCAAGCCCTACCTCGAGGACGAGGAACTGGAGGGCACCAAGCTCGACAAGTCCCTGCTGGCCGGGCTGGCCATGCTGGCCATAATCGGGGTGGGTCTGCCGCTGTACTGGCTGGGCGAGCCTGGACGCCACGACGGCCTCATCAAGGACACCGACCGGATCTTCGCAGACCGGGGCGGTGAGCTCTACGTCGAGGGCTCCGACTGCCAGCGGTGCCACGGCGCCGAGGGCACTGGTGGCTCCGCGCCGTACACGCTCACGGACGCGGAGGGCAATTTCGTTGCCACGGTGGCATGGACCGCACCGGCGCTGAACACGGTGCTGTCGCGCTTCAGCGAGGACGAGGTGCGCCACGTGCTCAACTACGGCCGCAACAACGTGATGCCGGCGTGGGGCACCCCCGGCGGCGGGCCCCTCACCCCGCAGCAGATCGACTACCTGATCTACTACCTGCGGCGCATCCAGATCCCCGAGTCGGACCTTCGCGAGATCGTGGACGGCGGCATCCGTGAGGGCATAGCCGAGCATCTGGGCGTGGCCGCCGACGACGGCGCGGTGGATGAGTGGCTGGGGGCGGTGGACGCCTCGGTGGAGGAGGCCCGGGCCATGGCTCTGGCCGCCGACCAGTCTCTGGAGGGCAATGCCGAGGCCATCCGCCGCGCCGGCCTCGAGCTGCTGGCGTCGGGCCAGGCACCCGGAAGCGAGCTCTACCAGAGCTACGGCGAGATCATCTTCAACAACCGGGCGGCGGGAGGCACCTACAGCTGCGCCCGCTGCCACACCTACGGCTGGTCCTTCGACGCCACCACCGACGGTGACGACAGCATCGACGGCCACGCCGGTCCGATCGTTGCGGCGTACAACAGCGGCGGCGGCTTCTTCGGTCCCAACCTGACGGGCGGCAGCACGCTGGACCAGTTCGAGACCGCGGCCCTGCACTCCGACTTCATCTCGGCCGGCCAGAGCATCGGCCAGACCTACGGCCGGGGCGGCTCGGGCGGCAACGGCCAGATGCCGGGCTTCGGTCCGCGCACCGACGACGGCTTGGGTGTGGTCTACCCGGGCACGCTCACCCAGGACCAGATCGACGCCGTGGTCGCGTTCGAGAGGAACCTGTGACGTGGGAGCGCTTGCTGTGATGGTCGCGTTCGAGAGGAACTTGTGGCATGGAAGCGCTTGATGTGATCGCCGGGCTCGCCTGGGATCCCGAGATCCGCGGCTTCATGGCGGTATTCGCGGGCGTGATCGTGCTCATGGGCTCGGTGTGGTTGCTGCTCGCCCTGAACACCGGAACCCGGCTGGGCACCCTCATTGCGACCGCCGGGTTCTTCGGCTGGATGGTGATCATGGCCGCCGTCTGGTGGATCTACGGCATCGGATGGGCCGGCGACGCTCCCACCTGGCACTTGCAGGAGATCAACGTGGGCGACCTCGACGCGGCAGCATTGGAAGAGGCCAGAGTTCTGCCCGACCTTCCCGAGCTCCCGACTGCGTTCGAACTCGCCGTGGACTCCGACGACCCTGTCGCGCAGGCCGAGTTCGGCGTGGTAAGCCGGGACACGCTCACGCCGGACCAGACCGAAGGGCTCAGCGCCTCCGAGATCGATGAGCTCGTCGCCGACGAGTTGGCCCGCAATCGCGCCACCACGCTGTCGGAGTTGGCCGCGGTGTCGCCGGGCCTTATCGCGGACGCTGAGGCGGCCGGCCGGATCGAACTCGGCGGATGGAAGCTGCTGTCCACCGCCGAGGCAGGCGATGCCCAGGCTTCCGCGGTGGCGATGCTGCTGGAGAGTCCCGACCTCACGTTCGTCTCCCAGGACGACTTCAAGCTGCTCGACGCCTACACCATCGGCGGCAAGCGGGGCCTGCCCGACGACCCGAACCGGTGGGACCGGATCTGGACCCAGATTCGCACCGCGCTGACCATCACCCATCCCACCCGCTACGGGGTGGTGCAGGTCCAGGAGGTGATCGATCAGCCGCTCGTTCCCGGCCAGCCGCCGCCCAGGCCCATCGCCGATGAGTCCAAGCCGGTGATATCCGTGATCATGATCCGAGACCTGGGCAACCTTCGCCTCAAGCCCGCGCTGGTGACGCTCGGCTCGCTGTGCATCTTCGTGGCGCTGTGCCTGTTCCTGCACGAGCGCGACAAGTTGGCCTGGCGCCAGCGAGAGGCCGGCACGCCAGCCGGCACCTGAGCCGTGCTCGGATCGCTCGAGAGCGTGTCGCAGTGCGGCGGGGTCATTCCCGCTCTTGTTCGCTTCGCTCACGGGCCGCTCGGGCCACGGCCCCGCCCGTTTGGACCTGGTTCGCCCGTCAATCCGCGGGGCCTCTGAGCCGTGCTCGGCCAGTACCTCCCGCTGCTGGCGCTGTTCGGTCTGGCCGCGCTGTTCGCGGCCGGGAGCTTCGTGGCATCGGGGCTGCTCGCGCCACGCCGGCCGACTGTTCCCAAGCTGGATCCCTACGAGTGCGGGATCGTTCCCGCCCGGGAGACCCCGGAGCGCTTCCCGGTGCGGTTCTTCCTGGTGGCGATGATCTTCATCGTCTTCGACGTGGAGATCGTGCTGTTCTACCCCTATGCCGTGGCCCACGGCGGGCTCGGGCTGTTCGGGCTGGTGGCGCTGCTGGTGTTCACGTTCGCGGTGTTCGAGTCGTTCGTGTACCTGATCGGAGCGGGAGCACTCGAATGGGGGCCGGCGTCGCAGCATCGGCGTCCCACCGGCGACGCTGAAGCCTCAGCCGCGGCCGCCGACCCCATGGTGTCGGAGACCCGGACCGCTCGCAGCACCGTGCGCCGGGTGGGTCTCGAGGGGCGCCTCGCCGAACCGCAGGAGGTGACGTGATGGGGGTTGGGAACCAGCTCGAGGAGTTGCGGGAGCGCGGCCTGGAGGGCATCCAGCACAACTTCATGACGGCCAGGCTCGAGAGCCTGGTCAAGTGGTCCCGGGCCCGCAGCTGCTGGCCGGCGACCTTCGGCCTGGCCTGCTGCGCCATCGAGATGATGGCCACCGGGGCAGCCCACTACGACCTCGCCCGCTACGGCATGGAGGTGTTCCGGGCCTCGCCCCGCCAGGCGGACCTGATGATCGTGGCCGGCCGGGTGTCCCAGAAGATGGCCCCGGTGCTGCGCCAGATCTACGACCAGATGATGGAGCCCAAGTGGGTGATCTCCATGGGGGTGTGCGCGTCCAGCGGAGGCATGTTCAACAACTACGCGATCGTCCAGGGCGTCGACCAGGTCGTGCCTGTCGACGTGTACGCGCCGGGATGCCCGCCGGGTCCCGAGACCCTGATGCACGCCATCTTCACGCTCCACCATCAGATCACCTCCGGTGAGCTGCTGGCCCGGCGGTCCGCGGCCGGCAGCGGCGGAGCCGGCCTCGTGGTTGAGCAACTCGACGGCCAGACGGCCACTTCCGTGGTCCGCCGCGATGGCTGAGCGTTACGGAGCCATCGCCGGGGCCGAGCAGCCGTCCCGGGGCCAGGCTGTCGTCCACCCCTCCCGGAGCGAGTGGTGTGACGTGGCCGCGGCCGCCCGCGCCGACGGATTCGACCAGCTCATCGACCTCACCGCGGTGGACTACCTGACCTACGGCGCGGACCGGGGCCTGCCCGATCAGGTGGCGCCCGAGCGCTTCGAGGTGGTGGCCAGCCTGATGTCCCACGAGCGGCGGGAGCGGCTGCGCATGCGGGTGCAGGTGCCCGCCGATGATCCGACCCTGCCCACCCTCTTCGACCTCTGGCCAGGGTCGGAGAACCTTGAGCGCGAGGTCTACGACATGTTCGGCATCACCTTTGAGGGTCATCCCGACCTCTCTCGCATCCTGATGCCGGAGGACTGGCCGGGCCATCCGCTGCGCAAGGACTACGACGTGGGCCAGATTCCCGTCCAGTTCAAAGCGGCCTCCAACGTCAGGTAGCACCGCGACCGCGATGAGCATCACCGACACCGCCCCCTCCGACTCCGCAGACACCGGCGCCGGCGCGGCATCGGCCGAGTCCGACCGGGCCGCCGAGCGGGTCCGCCGGCGCGAGCCGTCGGCGGTGCTGCGCATGTCGGAGGCCGAGGCGGCCGCCATCGGGGGAGACCCCGACGACGCCGACGACGACGAGTTGGTGCTGCTCAACATGGGCCCGTCGCATCCCTCCACCCACGGTGTGCTGCGGTTGATGCTGGAACTCTCCGGCGAGACGGTGCTGCGCTCCAAGCCGGTGATCGGCTACCTCCACACCGGCATGGAGAAGACCGGCGAGCAGCTCACTTTCCTGCAGGGCGGCACCAACGTGACCCGCATGGACTATGCCTCGCCGCTGTTCAACGAGCTGGCGTTCTGCCTGGCCACGGAGCGGCTCCTGGGAATAGACGTGCCGGAGCGGGCGACGTGGATCCGGATGCTCATGTGCGAGCTCAACCGGGTCAGCTCCCACCTGCTGTTCATGGCTACCAACGGCATGGACCTCGGGGCGGTGTCGATGATGATCTACGGGTGGCGCGAGCGCGAGGAGGTGCTGCGCTTCTTCGAGAAGGTCACCGGCCTGCGGATGAACCACAACTACATCCGGCCCGGCGGTGTGGCCGCGGACCTGCCCGCGGACTGGCGCACCGACGTGGCCCGGCTGATCGAGTTGATCGAGCCCCGCCTCGAGGAGTACGACACCCTGCTGACCGGCCAGCCCATCTGGCGTGAGCGGCTCCAGGGAGTCGGCGTGATCAGCGCGGCCGAGGCTGTCGCGCTGGGGGCCACCGGGCCGATCCTGCGGGGCGCGGGAATGACCTGGGACCTGCGGCGGGACGAGCCCTACCTGTTCTATGACCAGGTCGAATTCGACGTCATCGTGGGCACCCACGGCGACTGCTACGACCGCTACGCCATACGGCTCAACGAGATCCGGGAGTCGCTGCGCATCGTCGCTCAGATCATCGAGGCCATGCCCTCGGGCGACTACCGCGTCCAGGACAAGAAGGTGACCCCGCCGCCGCGGTCGCGCATCGACGCCTCGATGGAGGCGCTGATACACCACTTCAAGATCTTCACCGAGGGGTTCAAGGTGCCGCCGGGCGAGGCCTACGCCGCGGTCGAGTCACCCCGCGGCGAGCTGGGCGTCTACCTGGTGAGCGACGGCACTTCGGTTCCGTACCGGGTGCATGTGCGGGCCCCGAGCTTCGTCAACCTCCAGACCCTTCCGCACCTGATGCAGAACGGCCTGATCGCCGACGGCGTGGCCATCATCTCCTCGGTCGACCCGATCATGGGCGAGGTCGACCGGTGAGGTCCGTTCGTCCCGGCGACCGCCACCGGCGCTCGCTTGCTCGCACGGGCTTCGCCCTACTCACTCGCAAGTCGAGCACCGGCGTCCGCCGCCTATCCATGCCGGAGGCGGGCCGGTGACGCTCAGTCCTGCCAACGAGGCGCTGGCTGCTGAGATCATCGGCTGGTTCCCCCGGCCCCGATCGGCTCTCATCCCGCTCCTGCACCTCGCCCAGGCTCAGGACGGTTACCTCACCGACGAGGCCATGCGCCGTGTCGGAGAGCTGGTGGGGGCCACCCCGGCCGAGGTGAAGGGAACAGCTGGCTTCTACGAGATGTTCCGCTTCGAGCCGGTAGGCACCTACCTTGTGAACGTCTGCACCAACATCTCGTGCCTGCTGTGGGGCGGCGAGGAGCTGCTGGAGCACGCCTGCGAGTCGCTGGACGTGGAGGTGGGCGGCACCACCGACGACGGCATGTTCACCGTCGAGGAGGCGGAGTGCATCGCAGCCTGCACCGAGGCCCCGTGCCTGCAGGTGAACTACCGCTATCGCGGCCGGGTGACCCCAGCCGACTTCGACCAGCTGATCGAGGACCTGCGGGCCGGCCGGACCGGCATCGCCGGCCACGGTGTTCTGGCCCAGGTGCGGCAGTCGATACCGGCCGAGCGCCTGGCCGGGGTGTTCCCGCCCGAGCAGGCCCGCGAGGCCCCGGTCTGGCTAGCCCGCAACGGAGCAGACGGCTGATGGGCACGCCATCAGCGACCGGCGGCTATCCCGCGCCCCTGCCGGACCGGTCCGCCGGTGCCGGCTACCTCCAGCACGCGCCGGGCTACGTGCTCAACGACGGACCGAAGCTCGTCACGGGCCGGTTCGTCCACGAGGACTCCTTCACCCTGGAGCGCTCGGTTGCCACCGGCGGCTACGAGGGGCTGAGGGCCGCGCTGGAGATGACACCGGCCGCGGTGCACGACGAGGTGCGGGCCGCGACCCTGCTGGGCAGGGGAGGCGCCGGGTTCCCGGCCGGTGTCAAGTGGGGCTTCCTGCCCCCGGGCAAGCGCCCGTACTACCTGGTGGTCAACGGCGACGAGAGCGAGCCGGGCACCTACAAGGACCGCCTGCTCATGGAGCGCGACCCCCACCAGCTCATCGAGGGGTGCCTCATCGCCTGCTACGCGCTGGGGCTGCAGCAGTGCTTCCTCTACGTGAGGGGCGAGATGGCCCTGGCCCAGGAGCGCATAGCGGCCGCTCTCAACGACGCCTACGCGGCTGGTTACGTGGGACGCGGGATCTGCGGCAGCGACTTCTCGGTGGACATAGTGATGGCGTGGGGCGCGGGCGCCTACATCGTGGGCGAGGAGACCGCGCTGATCGAGAGCCTCGAGGGCCGCAGGGGCATGCCCCGCCTCAAGCCGCCCTACTTTCCGGCCGCAGTGGGCCTGTACGGGCAGCCGACCATCGTCAACAACGTCGAGACGCTCTCCAACCTGCCGTGGCTCATGGTCAACGGCTCCGATGCCTACAAGGGACACGGCTCGGAGTCGTCGCCGGGGACGCGGATGTTCGCGGTGTCGGGCCATCTCCGCCGCCCCGGGGTGTACGAGGTCGAGCACGGGGTGACCACCTTCCGGGAGCTGATCTACGGCGACAACTTCTGCCGCGGCATCCGCGAGGGCCACGAACTGAAGATGTTCATTCCCGGCGGTGGCTCGGCTCCCTGGTTCTTCGAGGACCACCTGGACCTGCCGCTGGAGGCTCGCCCGGTCGGTGCGGCCGGATCGATGCTGGGATCGGGCGCCATCGTGATCATGGACGACACCACCGATGCGGTGAGGGCGGCCTGGAGGGTCGTGAAGTTCTTTGCCCGCGAGTCGTGCGGCAAGTGCACCCCGTGCCGGGAGGGAACGACTTGGCTGGAGCAGATCCTGCGGCGCATCCTCGACGGGGAGGGGCGCCCGTCCGACATCGACCTGCTGCTCGACATCGGCGACAACATCAGCCCCGGCCCGTATCCGGTCGCCGCCCACGACGGTTCGGAGGCCGTGCCGTTCCCGCCCCGCCAGACCACGATCTGCCCGCTCGGGCCGTCGGCAGTGGCGCCCGTGGTGTCGACCATCCGCCGCTTCCGCCACGAGTACGAGGCCAAGATCACCCGCCGCGACCCGATCCCGATCGAGGTAGTGCCCGTGGGAGCCTCGCAGTGACCGGCGCGCGCCCACCGGTCGGGGGGTCCTGTCGTCGAGCTCGGGCCGACCGACACGGGCTTCGCCCTATTCGTCGGTCGTCCCGACTCGCCGCCACCCCCCGACCTCACCGGTCGCACAGGATCGGCGCGCGCTCGCCGGGACCGCGCAGGAATTCGGGGGCTGTGTCGTGACCGCGGTGGAGCCCCGGGCGACCGTGGAGATCACCGTCGACGGCGTTGCAGTGGAGGCCCGTCCGGGGGAGATGCTGATCGCGGCCTGCGAGCGCAGCGGCACCTACATACCGAGGTTCTGCTACCACCCCCGCATGAGCCCGGTGGGCATGTGCCGTATGTGCCTGGTGGAGGTGGACACCGGGCGCGGCTTCGGGCTGCAGCCCTCGTGCATGGTGCCGGTAAGCGAGGGCATGAAGGTGTCCACCGACTCCGATGCGGCCAAGAAGGCCCAGGACGGCGTGCTGGAGTTCCTGCTCATCAACCACCCGCTCGACTGCCCCGTCTGCGACAAGGGCGGCGAGTGCCCGCTGCAGGACCAGACCATGGCCTACGGCCCGGGCGAGACCCGCTTCGTGGAGGAGAAGCGCCACTTCCCGAAGCCCATCGCCATCAGCGAGACCGTCTTCCTCGACCGGGAGCGCTGCATCCTGTGCGACCGCTGCACCCGGTTCGCCGACGAGGTGGCCGGTGATGCCCTGATCCACTTCATGGGCCGCGGCAACCACACGGAGGTCAACACATTCACCGACGAGCCCTTCGCGTCATACTTCTCGGGCAACACTGTGCAGATATGCCCGGTCGGCGCGCTCACCGCGGCGCCCTACCGCTTCAAGGCCCGTCCCTGGGACCTGACCGAGACGCTGTCCACCGCCTGGGTGGACAGCTTGGGGTCGCGGGTGGCGGTTCAGGCGTCCCGCAACCGGGTTCTGCGGGTGCTGGGAGCCGACGCCGATGCCGTCAACTGGGGCTGGCTGTCGGACAAGGAGCGATTCGGCTTCGAGGCCCTCAACAGCGCCGAGCGGCTGTCCGCCCCGATGATCAGGGACGCGGTGGACGGCGACAGCCGCGAGTTCCGCCAGGCCGGATGGGGCGAGGCCCTTGAGGCGGTGGCCGACGCTCTGAGGGCCACCTCGCCCGAGCGCGTCGCAGTACTGGGCGGGGCCAGGCTGGCCAACGAGGCGCAGTACATGTGGGCCAAGCTCGCCAAGGGCGTGGTCGGCACCGACAACGTCGACGCCCAACTCGGCGACGGTCTGGACCCTCACCTGGTTCTCGGCCTGCCGCGGGCCACGATCGATGATGCCTGCCGTCCCGGGGCCACGGTTCTGCTGGTCGGCCCCGATCCGAAGGAGGAGCTGCCGACGCTGTACCTGCGGCTGCGCCACGCCATCGTCAACGACGGCGTGAAGCTGGTCGAGGTCACTCCGCACGCCACCGGCCTGTCGCATCTGGCCGCGCACTCCCTGCGTCCCAGCCCCGGTACGACCGCCCGGCTGGTGGCCGAACTGGTGGATGCGGCCACCGGACCCGTTCCGCCCGGGGGCCCCTCGGAGATCGAAGCGGCGGCCCGGAGCCTGCGGGAGGCCGGCGACGGGGTGGTCGTGGTGCTGGGCCGCATGTCGCTGGCCGAGCCGGCCGACATCGCTGACGCCGCGGCCCGGGAGCTGTCGAGGCTCCCGTCGGCCCGCTTCCTGCCCGCACTGCGCAGAGGCAACCTGATGGGAGCGCTCGAAGCCGGGCTGGCTCCGGGACTGGTTCCGGGCCGGACGCAGCTTGAAGATGCCGGCGAAGGCGCGCCGCTGGTCGAGTCCTGGCCCCGGCTACCTGACTCGTTGGGACTGGACGCGACCAGCGTCCTCAGGGCAGCCGCCCGCGGGGACATCGACGTGCTCGTGCTGCTGGGCGCGGATCCGCTCAACGACTTCGTCGACCGCGACCTGGCCTACCGGGGCCTTCGAGGTGCCGCTTGCGTCGTGGCCGTCGATCTGTTCGTCAACGATTCGGCTTCGCTCGCGGCCCGTGCCGTTCTGGCCGCCGCGGGCCCCACCGAGTGCGACGGCACGTTCACCAACGTCGAGGGCCGGGTCAGCATCATGAGCCGCAAGGTGACGCCGCCGGGAACGGCGCGCGCCGACTGGATGATCGCGGCGGACCTGTGCGAGCGGCTGGAGCCGGGCTCGACCCGCGGCCTCGACTCCCCCCAAGCCATCAGAGCCGAACTAGCCCAGATATCCCGAGCACATGCCCCGATCACAGAGGATGCCCTGACCCAGAACCCAATGGAGGGCGTGCTGCTGGCATCGCCCTCCGGCGCGACCGGCGAGGCCGGGGGGTGGCGCAGGTCCGGGCGGCCGACAATGGGGCGAAGCCCCGTTGACCGGACGGAGCCTGCGACAGGACCCGCCGGCCGGGAGGACCCACTTGAGGAGCTACCCGAAGACGGCTTCCTGCTGGTCGCGACCCGCACCATGTACGACGACGGCGTGATGCTGCGCCATTGCGGATCGAGCCGGGGCCTCGCGCCGGCCGCCACCGCCCGCATCAACCCGGCGGACACAGACCGCATCGACATCGACGTAGGCACGGCCGTGCGGGTCGTCTCGGACTTCGGCCATATCGAGGCGACCCTGGCCACCGATGCCGGCGTACCGGCCGGCTCGCTGAGGGTGGACTGGCTGGCACCGGGCGCGCCCGCCAACGCGCTGATCGCCGCGGCCACCGACGTCACCGTGGTCAGCGTGGAGGCCCGATGATGCGCTCGTGGCGGGCGGGTGGCGTCCGATGACCGGCCAGTTAGTGCTGGCTGCCGATCCCATGCTGGCCGGCGACATCGGGCAGGTGGAGGTCCTGCTGACCCTGGCCAAGGTGGTGGTCGCCTTCGCCTTCCTGCTGGTGGCTGTGATGCTGATGATCTGGTTCGAGCGCAAGCTCCTGGGAGGGATGCACCAGCGCTTCGGACCCACCATCGCCGGCCCCTTCGGCGTTCTCCAGACAATGGCCGACGGCATCAAGCTCTTCTTCAAGGAGGACCTGGTTCCGGACCGCTCCGACCGGTTCGTGTTCAAGCTGGCGCCCTACCTGTCACTCATACCCGCGTTCCTGGCCTTCGCCATCGTCCCGCTCGGCGGTGACTTCAACAGCCGCGCCGGCGAGGTCGAGTGGTGGGGTCGCATCACCTACCTCCAGGTGGCCGACCCGCCGGTGGGCATCCTGCTGTTCCTGGCCATGAGCTCGGTGGCCGTCTACGGGGTGATGCTGGCCGGCTGGGCGTCGGGATCGAAGTATCCGCTGCTGGGGTCGGTGCGGGCCTCGGCGCAGATGGTGAGTTACGAGGCTGCCCTGGGCCTGGCCGTGGCGTCCATCGTGCTGGTCACCGGAGGCCTGTCCACCCACGACATGGTGGTGGCGCAAGCAGCCGAGGGCTACTTCGGCATAATCCCGCGCTGGAACATCATCGTCACCGGCCTGGTGCCGTTCATAGTGTTCGCCATCGCGGGGACCGCGGAGCTCAACCGCCCGCCCTTCGACCTGGTCGAGGCCGAGCAGGAGCTCGTGGGCGGCTTCCACACCGAGTACTCGTCGATCCGCTTCGCGCTGTTCTTCCTGGCCGAGTTCATGAATACGATCACGATGTCGGCCGTCATCGTCACGTTGTTCCTGGGCGGTCCCTCCGGCCCCGCCCTGGTCAGCGAGATCGGGGGCTTCGGCATTGCCTGGGCCTGGGGCGTGGTGTGGTTCTTCATCAAGCTGTTCGTGCTGCTGTTCTGCTTCGTGTGGATGCGGGCCACGCTGCCCCGGTTCCGCTACGACCAGCTGATGAACCTCGGCTGGAAGCTGCTCATCCCGGTGGCTCTGGGCTGGTTCCTGTTCCTCGTAGCCCTTGAAGTGGGCCGCGACCGCGGCTGGAACACGATGGCGGTGACCCTGGTGACTCTGGTGACGTTCGGGCTGGCCGGCTTGCTGCTGGCCCAGGCGGTGCGACGGGGGCGACGCAGCGGGGACCATTCCGGCGGGGGCAGTGGCGAGACCGCCGCCCGAGCGGACGAGCCGGTAGGGAAGGAGGCCTGACATGGGATACCTGCACGGCTTCGCGGTGACGCTCCGCCAGCTCTTCCTGCCCCGGGTCACCACCGACTACCGGGGCGGCTTCGACGACTCGCCGAAGGACGTCAAGCGGGACAAGCCCGAGCGCCTGCACGGGCGCCATGTGCTCAACCGTTACGCCGACGGCATGGAGAAGTGCATCGGCTGCGAACTGTGCGCCGGGGTCTGCCCGGCCAAGTGCATCTACGTCCGCGGTGCCGACAACGATCCCGACGACCCGGTCGCGCCGGGCGAGCGTTACGGGTACGTGTACGAGATCAACTACCTGCGGTGCATCCACTGCGACCTGTGCGTGGAGGCGTGCCCCACCCAGGCCATCACCGAGTCGAAGCTGTTCGAGTTCTCGTTCACCAGCCGCGACGACGCCGTCTACACCAAGGACGAGCTGCTGGTGGACGACGACGGCCGCCCCCGGCAGATGCCGTGGGAGGACTGGAGGGACGGTGACGACGCCCTCACCTCGGGATGGATGCGGGCAACATCGCCTTCGGGCGACAGCCGGTACGTCGGGGAGGTGGCCTGGTCTGGCGAGCTCGGCTACGGCGTGCGATCACCGGAGCCGGCCGACACCGAGGGCGTGTCCCCGGCCGGCGGGGACGTCCCAGCAGAAGGTGAGCCGGCTGATGGCTGAGGCGGTGTTCGCGGTCGCCGCGGTCCTGATGCTCGCGGGCGCCATCGGGGTGGTGGCCAGCCGCAACCCGGTCCATGCCGCGCTGTTCCTCGTCCAGACCCTGGTCGGTGTGGCCCTCCTGTTCATTCTCAACGACGCCCACTTCCTCGCCGCGGTGCAGGTGGTGGTCTACGCCGGGGCCATCGTGATCCTGTTCCTGTTCGTGATCATGCTGCTGGGCGTCGACAAGGCCGAGGAGCTGCGGGTCGAGCCGATCTTCGGGCAGCGACCGCTGGCGGCTGTCATCGGCGCGGCCCTGGCTGCGGTGCTGGGCACGGTGATCCTCACCACCGCCGACGTGCTCAGCGGGATCCGGCAGAGCGGCGGCGAGCGGGCCCTCGACGGCGAGGCCACCGACATCGAGCGGATGGGCCGGGTGCTGTTCGGCGAGTTCGCCTTCGCGGTGGAGATCACCGCGGCCCTCCTGACCATCGCGGTGGTCGGCGCGGTGGTGCTGACCCGCCGGGCCGCCCGGTCCGACGGCGCCGCACCGGCCGGGTCCGGTGGCGGGTGACGGGGTCGAGCCAGTGATGGACCTGAGCGGACTGACCACCGGCTGGTACCTGGCCCTGGCGGCCGCGCTGTTCATCATCGGGGCCGTCGGCCTGCTGGTGCGCCGCAACCCGCTGGTGATGTTCATGTGCGTCGAGTTGATGCTCAACGCGGTCAACGTGACCTTCGTGGCCCTGGGAGCGGGCCTCAACGACGTGGGCGGCCAGGTCGCGGTGTTCTTCGTGCTGGTGGTGGCGGCCACCGAAGTGGTAATCGGTCTCGCCCTGGTGGTGGCCATCAACCGGCGGCGCTCAGGCGCGACCGCCGACGACGTGTCGATGCTGAAGGGCTGAGATGGGCGCCGCGGCTTGGCTTATCTGCGCGTTCCCGCTGGCCGGTTTCGTAGTCCTGCTCGTCGCGGGACGCCGCCTGGGCGAGCCCCGCGCCGGCTGGCTGGCCACCGCGGCCATGGCCGGCTCGTTCGTGTCGTCGGTGGCGGTGTTCGCCGGCCTCATGTCCCGGGACCCGGCCGATCGCCGCCTCGTGTACACGCTCTTCGAGTGGGTCCCGGCCGGCGACTTTTCCGTGGACGCGGGCCTCCTCGTCGACCCGCTGTCGGTGACCATGGCCCTGTTCGTCACCGGCGTGGGAGCGCTCATCCACCTCTACGCCATCGGCTATATGCACGGCGACCGCGACTTCTCGAAGTTCTTCATCTATCTCAACCTGTTCGCCTTCTCGATGCTGGTGCTGGTGCTGGGCGACAACCTGGCCCTCACGTTCCTGGGCTGGGAGGGGGTGGGCGTCTGCTCCTACCTGCTCATCTCGTTCTGGTTCACCGAGGAGGCCAACGCGGCAGCCGGCAAGAAGGCGTTCATCACCAACCGGGTCGGCGACTGGGGCTTCATGCTGGCCATGTTCTGGGCCTTCGGCGCGCTGGGCTCGGTGCGGTACCTGGACCTGTTCGGCCATGCCGGGTCGCTGCCGTCGAGCACGGCCACGGCCATCGTGTTCCTGATGTTCGTGGGCGCGGCCGGCAAGTCGGCGCAGCTGCCCCTGTACATCTGGCTGCCCGACGCCATGGCCGGCCCCACCCCGGTCTCTGCGCTGATCCACGCGGCCACCATGGTCACTGCGGGCGTCTACCTGATGGTCCGGGTCAACCCGCTGATCGCCGCGGCCGACTCCTGGGCTCCCGACATGATCGCCTGGGTCGGCGTGGCCACCGCCCTGTTCGCGGCGGGTGCCGCCATGGCCCAGAACGACATCAAGAAGGTGCTGGCCTACTCCACCATCAGCCAGCTCGGCTACATGATGCTGGCCGTTGGGACGGGCGCGTATGTGGCTGCCATCTTCCACATGGTCACCCACGCCTTCTTCAAGGCGCTGCTGTTCCTGGGCTCGGGATCGGTGATCCACGCTCTCGACGGTGACCAGGACATGCGCCGCTACGGCGCGCTGCGGGCCGCCATGCCGATCACCTCGATCACGTTCATCGTCGGATGGCTGGCTATCGCCGGGGTTCCGCCCTTCGCGGGCTTCTGGTCCAAGGACGAGATCCTCGCCTACGCCTTCGACGCCAACCCGGCGCTGTGGCTGGTCGGCCTGGTCACTGCGGTGCTGACCGCCTTCTACATGAGCCGCCTGGTGTTCATGACGTTCTACGGAGAGGCCCGCTTCGGCGACGAGCGGCATCCCCACGAGCCCTCGTCGCTCATGATCGCACCGCTGGTGGCTCTGGCGGGGGCGGCAGTGGTGGCCGGAGCGATGAACCTCCCCTTCACCAAGGACCTTCACTTCCTGGGCACATGGCTGAAGCCGTCGCTGTTCGGCAACGAGGCCCACCTCGAGATCGGCGGCGGGGTGCTGTGGCTGCTGGCGCTGGTCGCGGTGGTTGGGGCCGCGGCCGGGATCGCCGGAGCGGTGGCGGTGTACCTGCGCGGCCGGCTGCCGGCCAGCATGGTGGAGCGGCCGGCTGCTGCTCGGGCGTTCTATGTGGACGAAGCGGTCACCCGCTTCGTGGGAGGACCCGGCCGGCGGGCCTTCGACCTGGTGGCCGCCTTCGACTCGAAGGTCGTCGACGGCGCCGTCGACGGTGTCGGCCGCTCGGTGCGGGCCGGTGGCACCGCGCTGCGGCGGGTGCAGTCGGGCTTCGTGCGCTTCTACGCGCTGCTCACCGCGGTCGGGGCGGTGGCGCTGCTGGTGTGGTTCCTGTCGCGGGCGAGCCTGTAGATGACCGCGGCCGCCTCAGCCTCCTTCCCGGCCGTGCTCACCGTGCTGGTGCTGGTTCCCGCCGCCGGTGCGCTGGTGCTGCTGGCGATGCCGCGCGCCCGTTCCGATCTGCTCAAGCCGGTGGCGCTGCTGGCATCGGTCCTGCCGGCCGCTCTGGCCGTGTGGCTGCTCACCGAGTTCGACGCCGGCGCCAAGGGTCTGTTCCAGTTCTCGGATCAGTACACCTGGATCGAGGGGCTGGGCGTCTCGTGGCATGTCGGGGTGGACGGGCTGTCGCTGTTCCTGGTGGTGATGACCGCGCTGATGTTCCCGCTGGCCATCGTCGGCGTGGACCCGGAGCATTCGCCCAAGCCCTACTACGCCTGGCTGCTGATCCTGGAGACCGGTTGCCTGGGCACTTTCGTGGCCCTCGACCTGATCATGTTCTTCGTCTTCTTCGAGATCGTGCTGGTGCCCATGTACTTCCTCATCGGCGGCTGGGGCCACGGTCGCCGGGCCTACGCGGCCACGAAGTTCTTCCTGTTCACCATGTTCGGCTCGGCCATCATGCTGGTGGCGATCGTGGCGCTGGCCTTCCTGCACGCCTCGGCGTCCGGTGGCGGCGTGAGCTTCGACCTCGTCGGTATCGCCGAGAACCAGGTGCTGGCCACCAACACCGCCCGCTGGCTGTTCTGTGCCTTCGCGCTGGCCTTCGCGGTGAAGGTGCCGCTGTTCCCGGTGCATACGTGGCTGCCCGACGCCCACACCAACGCGCCCACCGCGGGCTCGGTGATCCTGGCCGCGGTGATGCTGAAGCTCGGCACCTACGGCTTGGTGCGCTTCGGCCTGTACCTGTTCCCGGAGGCTTCGGTGTACTTCGCGCCGCTGATGGTGACTCTCGGCGTGATCGGGATCATCTACGGCGCCATCGCGGCGGCCATGCAGCGCGACCTCAAGCGCCTGGTGGCCTACTCGTCAGTGGCTCACCTGGGCTTCATCGTGATCGGCACCTTCGCGCTCAACACGGAGGGTCTCACCGGCGGCGTGCTGCAGATGGTCAATCACGGCGTGTCCACTGGCGCGCTGTTCCTGCTGGTGGGCATGATCTACGAGCGCCGCCACACCCGCGAGATCTCCGACCTGGGCGGTCTCCAGAAGCCGGCGCCGGTGATGGCCGCGGTATTCACGGTGGTGATGCTGTCGTCGGTGGGGCTGCCCGGGCTCAACGGCTTCGTCGGTGAGCTGCTGGTGCTGCTGGGCGCTTTCAACGCCCACCGCTGGTGGGCGGTCGTTGCCGCCGCGGGTGTGATCCTGGCCGCGGTCTACCTGCTGTGGGCCTACCAGAGGGTGTTCCACGGACCGGCTTCGGGGGCCAACGCCGAGATGCCCGACATGCGCTGGCGCGAGGGCCTGGTGATGGTGCCGTTCCTAGCCGCCATCGTGTTCATGGGCGTGTATCCCAAGCCGGTGATCGACCGGGTCGAGCCCGCCGTGGACGCGATAATCGCCCACGTCGAGGACAATGTCGCCGGCTTCGCGGAGCCCGCGGCCGATGTGCATCCCCCGGTGAGCCTCGACGACCTGGGCAGGTCCGCCGGCTACAACGACCAAGGCACTGACCACGGCACTGAGGGCCGGAGCGGCCGCGAAGACGGCGGAGCCGGCCACGACGGGGACGGCGGCTGATGGGAACCGTGCTGGCCCAGCTCGAGCCCGTGGTCACGCCGGCCGTCGACTGGGCGGGGCTGCTGCCGGTGCTCCTGCCGGCCGCGGGAGCGCTGGTGCTGCTGATGGTCCGCTCGCTGGTGCCGAGCCGGCTGCTGCCGGCCGGGCTCGACGCGCTCTGGACCTTCGCGGTGGTGGCGGCGGGGTTCGTCGCGGTCGTGGTCCTGTGGCAGCGGGACGGTGAGGTCACCGCGTTCGGGGATCAGCTCGTGATGGACGGCGTGGCCCTGTTCACCGCCGCGGTCGTCTTCGGCTCGGTGGCGCTGGCCGCCCCCACGCTGCCCCGGTACTGCGAGCGAGTGGGCATCGACTCCGCCGAGCTCTGCGTACTGACCCTGCTGGCCGCGGCCGGGGCGGTCGTGATGGCGGGGGCCGCCGACCTGATCGTGCTGTTCCTGGGGCTGGAGACGATGTCCATCGCGGCCTACGTGATGGCCGCCCTCAACCTGCGGAGGCTCGAATCGCTGGAAGCCGGCCTCAAGTACTTCGTGCTGGGCGCCTTCTCCACCGCGTTCCTGCTGTACGGGATCGCCCTCGTCTACGGAGCGACCGGCACGACCAGCCTCGACGGGATCGCCGGCTATCTGGACACCTTCCTGGTGCTGCGCGACGGGATGCTGCTGGCCGGTGTGGCGATGCTCCTGGTCGGCTTGGGGTTCAAGGTGGCCGCGGTGCCGTTCCACGCCTGGGCGCCCGACGTGTACGTGGGCGCGCCCACTCCGGTGACCGCCCTGATGGCCTCGGCGGTGAAGGCGGCCGGGTTCGCGGCGCTGATCCGGGTGTTCGTGGATGCGCTGGGGGTGCGGGCCGACGACTGGCAGCCGGTCGTGTTCGCCCTCGCCTGCGCGACGCTGGCGGTCGGGTCGGTTCTGGCCGCGGTCCAGAGCGACGCAAAGCGCATCCTGGCCTACTCGTCGATCTCGCACGCCGGGTTCATCCTCGTCGGCGTGCAGGCGGCCTCCGATACCGGCGTGGCCGCAGTGCTGTTCTACCTGGCCGCCTACGCGGTGATCGCGGTCGGGAGCCTCACCGTGGTGGCCGTCCTGTCGGGTCGGGCGGACGACCGCACCGGCCTGGCCGTGCTGGCCGGGCTCGGCAGCCGCAGGCCGGCCCTGGCCCTAGGGCTGACGATCCTGTTGCTGGCCCAGGCCGGCGTGCCGTTCACGTCGGGCTTTGTGGCCAAGTTCTCGGTCATCTCCGCGGCGGTGGAGGCCCGCTCGTACTGGCTGGCCATAGTGGCCATGGTCAGCGCGGTGGTCGCCGCCTTCGCCTACCTGCGGGTGGTGGTGGCCATGTACTTCGGCGATGCGGGCACCGACGACGCCGACGCCGACGACGCCTCGCCCGCGATGGGTCTGGGAGCAGCTTCCGTGATCGTGGCATCCGTGCTGTTCACCCTTGCCGCCGGCATCGTCCCCGGCCTGCTGGAGTCCCTGTCCAGCAGCGCGGCCGGACTGTGACGATGGCGCGTTGATATGGCCGCACCATCGGAGACAGTTCCAGCCGTGATCACACCGGAGATGCGGGCTGCCTTCGAGGCCGACGGCGTAGTGAAGGTCCCCGGCGCAGTGGGCGACGAGTGGATCGACCGGATCCTCGAGGACGCCCAGACCCAGCTGGTCGACGGCGGGCCGTGGGTGACCGACACCAACCCGGGTGCGGCCACCGACCGGCTCTTCACCACCCGGTACCGCTGGCAGCACGAGCCGGCCGTCAGGGACTTCGTGTTCCGGTCGCCGATCGCCTCGATGGCCGCGGCCCTCACCGGCTCGTCAACGATGCGCTTCTACTTCGACCACCTGCTGGTCAAGGAGCCCTACACGGCCGCGCCCACCCCCTGGCATCAGGACATTCCGTACTGGCCCTTCCTGGGCAAGCAGATCGTCTCGGCCTGGGTGAGCGCGTCGCACAGCTCGGTCGCCGAGAGCTCCCTGGAGTTCGTGCGGGGATCGCATCGCTGGAACGCCTACTACGCCCCGGAGTCCTTCGACGGTCAGGGCGGCTGGACGGAGGACTTCGACGGCGATCCGATGCCCGACATCGAAGCGGCCCGAGACCAGGCCGGCTGCCCCTACGACATCGTCGGGTTCGACGTGGAGCCGGGGGACGCCATCTTCTTCTCGGCCTGGATCATCCACGGTGCACCCCCGAACCGCGGCGCCGGCCGCCGGGTGGCGCTGTCGACCCGCTGGCTGGGTGACGACGCCACCTGGTTCCCCCACTCCGGATGCGATCCCACCGTCACCTCCGACGACACCACCGCGGTGCCCGGGCAGTACCCGGCCGACGACGAGCGCTTCCCGCTGGTCCACTCCACCGAGCGCTAGCCGGGCCCAACCGGCAGGTCCCCGCCAAGCTGCCGTTCAGGGCTCGTCGGTCTCCATTCGCTGGAGCTCCTCCTGTATCTCGTCCATCAGCATCGCCAGGTGGATCACGTCCGCACTCGTGACCGAGCCCAGGAGCCGTCCCGACTCCGGGTCGGCTACCGGGATCACCCCCTGCGAGGTGGCCGTCATCCGCTCCAGCGCATCGTGGATCGGATCGTCGGGGCGAGCGTTGAGCGTGCTGGTCCGCATCACCGCCCCCAGCGTGGCGGTCGCGTGGGCACCCCGGCGAACCGAGTGGAGTCCGGACGTGGAGACGATCCCCGACACCTCGCCGCCGTCCACCACCAGATAGTCGTGCTGGTTGGGCAACGCCCAATTGTCGATGAACTCGGCCACCGAGGTCTCGGATCCCGGATAGTCGCGGGTCGAGTCCATCACGGTGCGAACCTTGACGCCTTCCAGCGCATAGCGGGCGAACGACGGTGCGACGGTGTCGGGGAGCGAGGGATGCTCCGACACCGTCGCCCGCTTGACGGCGAAGTTCAGGATGGCCGGCATGAACAGGATGTACCCGAACATGGTCAGCACCAGCAGGGAGAAGATGTCCTTGGTGATAACGCCGCTCTCGAACAGGACGAGCAGGAAGGCGATCTCGGCCACGCCCTTGGACATCAGCCCGGTGGCCAGCGCGAACGGGGCGTCGATCCGGGTGATGTAGGTGCCGATGAAGGCCCCGGCGAACTTGCCCACCAGCGGCACCAGCACCAGAGCCGCCGCGGTCGTCGGGGTCAGGTCCATGAATGACAGATCGAAGTGGAGGCCGGCCGAGGCGAAGAACAGCGGCACGAAGAAGCCCTCGGAGGCGCTCCGCATGCCGGGCATGATGTCGTCGCGCACGCCCTGGGACAGCCCCGAGAGTGCGGCACCGAACAGCAGCGCTCCGATCGTGCCGTGCAGGCCCATGCTCTCAGCTCCCACCACCACCAGGAACAGCCCGCCGAGCAGCAGGCCGAAGGACAGCTCCGGCACGTTCAGGACCCGCTGCAGGAAGACGATAACGACCGGCAGCACCTTGGCCGACAGCAGCCACGCCACCACCACGAAGGCGACGATCTTCCCTAGCAGCGTGACCACTGCGACCACGTTGAGGTCGTGGCCGTGCTCCCCGATCGTGAACCCCACCACGAGCAGGGAGGCGATCTCGGCGATGATCACGATGGTGAAGATCTTCAGGCCGATGGGCTGCCGCAGCGTTCCGGAGTCCGACAGCACCTTGGCCGCGAGACCGAGGCTCGACAGCGACAGGATGCCGGCGAGGGCTAGGGCCTCATCGAAGGCCAGACCCAGGCCCAGGTCGATTCCGAATATGTCCGAGGTGACGGCGAGCGCGGCCACCAGCGATATGAGCACCGAGATGATGGCGGCCGCGAAGTAGCGGCCCCGCATGGTGGCCACGAAGCCCGGAACGTCTATCTCGTCGAGCCCCACCAGGAAGAACAGCACGAATATGCCGATCTCCAGGAACAGGTTGAGGTCGTGGCTCGGCTCGACGATCCCGCTAGCCGGACCGAGCAGCACGCCGGTCAGCGTGAACGCGATGATCGAGCTGAGGCCGAAGCGGCTGAGCGCGCCCTCTAGGAGCTTGGCCACCACGATCAGAAGCCCGATGGGGAGGAACACGTCAAGCAGCATTTCGAAGCGCACCCCCATCCTGGCCACCGAAGCAGCGGTCACCATAGTTTGCGGAACATTGCCGGGCCCGAGTCGGGCAATCGGAGCGGTCGACGAGTTCGTAGCGCAGGACCGAATTGGAGTGGTCGGTAGGCGCGCACGGCCTCGCCGGGCTAGCATGGCGCACTGTTGGCGGCTACGGTCAGCCAACGGCCCGTTCGTAATTTCCCGAGGAGACGCGGTTCATTGAATATCAGCACTGAGAGGCAGGGTGGAGCGTTGATCGCAGTGGCTGAGGGCCGTGTCGATGGTGCCAATGCCCTCGAATTCCACGAGGCGCTCGAAGCCGCCATCAGCCCCGACGACACGGGGATGGTGCTGGACTTCGAGGGCATCTCCTACATAAGCAGCGCCGGTCTCAGGGTTGTCCTACTGGTGGCCAAGACGCTCCAGAAGCAGAACGCAAAGATGGCCGTCTGCTCGTTGTCCGAGTCGATCCGGGAGATTTTCGAGATCAGCGGCTTCGACAAGATCATCCCGGTCCACGGTTCGCGGCCCGACGCGCTGGCCGGCGTCGGAGGCTGATCCTCGCCTAGCAGCCCTCTGGGCAGCTAGGTTCCGCCGAGCCTTTCCGGCTACTCGGCGCGCCCGCCCGCTCCTTCAGCGGGTACCGTCGCGCCGTGGCGGATGAGCGTGAGCGCCGCCCCGTGGCGGTTGCCTGGGACGAGGCGCGGGAGATTCTTGTTGTAGTGCTGCTGGCCGCCGCGCTGCTGCACGTGGTTGCGCCCGTAATCCGCTACCTGGGAATCGATCGGCGCTACCCGTGGTGGGATGACCTTCACAGCGCCCTCACCAACGTCAACGCGCTGACCGGTGTCCTGCTGCTGGGCGCGGCTATGGTTGTGTGCACCACTCCGGCTGTGGACATGGTTCCCCGGCTCCGGCAGTCCGTCTACTGGATATCGCTGGCCGTGGCCGTGCTCGGCGTGGTCGCGATCATCAATGTGCTGTCGGTGCCCTCCGCCGGAGACGCAGCCGCCATGCGGCTGGCCGTCGTGGCGTGGCGCTCGGGACCGGCGGTGCTGCTGTCGGCCTGCGCGGCCTGGATGGCCCGCCGGGTAGTGCTTCTCGGCTGAGAGGCGGAGCGGGTATGTTCCGGGGCTTTCACTGACGCGTCGCGGGCTGCCGCGCCGGTAAGCTTCCGGCCCGTGTCGGAGTTCCTGCGCACCTATCTGACCGTCGGTATCTTCGGCGCTCTAGGCGTGGGCATTGTGGCGGCGCTGCTGGGGGTGGGACGCATCCTGCGACCGTCCCGCCCGACCCCGGCCAAGGTGGAGAACTACGAGTCCGGCGTGGACCCCGTCGGCGACATGTGGTCCCAGGCCAACATCCGCTACTACGTCTTCGCGCTGCTGTTCGTGCTGTTCGATGTGGAGGCCGTCTTCATCTTCCCGTGGGCCGCCCGGCTGGAGGCCTACGCGATGTTCGGCCTGGTCGAGATGGCCATCTTCATCTTCATCCTGCTCCTCGGCCTGCTCTATGCCTGGCGCAAGAGGATGCTCAGATGGGTCTAGTCGAGTCGGGCAGGGTGCCCAAGCCCCTGTCCACCCTGCTCAACATGAGCCGCAAGTACTCGCTGTGGGTCTACCAGTGGGGCCTGGCCTGCTGCGCCATCGAGATGGGCGCGGCGTTCGGCTCGCCCCGCTACGACGTGATGCGCCTCGGTGTGATCCCGCTGCCCGCCAGCCCCCGCCAAGCCGACCTGGTGGTGATCTCCGGCACGGTGACCGACAAGATGGCGCCGTCGGTGCGCCGCCTCTACGAGCAGATGCCCGACCCCAAATACGTGATCTCGATGGGGTCGTGCGCCAACTGCGGCGGGCCCTACTGGGACAGCTACTCGGTCACCAAGGGGGTCGACCAGATCGTGCCGGTGGACGTGTACGTACCCGGCTGCCCGCCCCGGCCCGAAGCCCTGCTCGAGGGGATCGTCATGCTGCAGGAGCGCATCCAGAACGAGGACATGGGGGAGCGCTGGAGGGGTGAGCCGATTGTCATCGACTGACACCGCCCCATCCACCGCCGACGCCGCAGAAGCGGCTGCCCACGCCGAGGCCGAAGCCCTTCTGGGGCGGGCCGGCAGCGCGCTGGGCGAAGCGCTGGTCGGGTCGCACATCTCGGCCGGCGAGCTGTGGCTGCGGGTCGACCGCGAGTCATGGGCGGACTTGGCGGGCTGGCTGCGGGACACCGAGGGCTTCACGTTCTTCAGCTTCCTGTCGGCCATCGACTGGATGCCCTCGCCGTTCGGCCGCGACATGGACAGCGCGGTCGACAACGTTCTCGACCCGCCGGAACCGAAGGAGACCCTGCCCACCGAGACCGGCGTCTCCGGCGGCGACACCCGCTTCCAGTTGCTGGCCCGGGTCAGCGACGTAGCCACCGGCCGCTCGGTGATCGCCAAGGCCGACCTGCCCGACGGGGATCTGCGGGTGCAGAGTTGGGTGCCGGTCTACCCCGGGGCCGACTGGCACGAGCGCGAGGCGTGGGAGATGTTCGGGATCACCTTCGACGGTCACCCCGGACTGCGCCATATCTACCTTCCCGGCGAGTTCGAGGGTCACCCGCTGCGCAAGGACTACCCTCTGCTGGCCCGGCGGGTGAAGCCGTGGCCCGGCCTCGTCGACGTGGAGTTGATGCCCACCGAGCCCGACGAGACCACCGGCGCGGAGGACGGCGCAGAGTGACTGTCACCGAGCGCCAGCAGCTCAGCTACATCGCCGCCCAGGCCGCCGACGCCCGGGTCAACCTGGAGATCGAGACGGAGGGCATGACCCTCAACATCGGTCCCCAGCATCCGGCCACCCACGGCACGCTGCGCATCGTGGCCAAGCTCGACGGCGAGCAGGTCGTGGCGGCCGACCCGGTCATGGGCTACATGCACCGCGGCTACGAGAAGCTGGCCGAGGTGCGCACCTACCCGCAGGTGACCACCCTCATCAACCGCATCGACTGGCTGGGCAGCTTCGCCAACGAAGTGCCGTTCATCCTGGCGGCCGAACGGCTCATGGAGGTGGAGGCCCCGCCCCGGGCGCAGTGGATCCGCACCATCCTGTTCGAGCTGAGCCGGATCGCCAACATCACGCTGTTCCTCGGCGACATGGCCGTGCAGGTGGGCGCCATCACCCCGGTCTTCTTCGCCTTCCGCGACCGCGAGCACGTCCTCAACCAGATCGAGGCCGCCACCGGCGGGCGCTTCCACCCCAACTTCGACCGCATCGGCGGCCTCAAGGACGACCTGCCGGCCGGCTGGATCGCTGAGACCCGCCGGGCTATGCGCAAGATCCGCAACTTCTGCGACGAGATCGAGGAGCTCGTCGAGGGCAACGAGATCTTCCAGGCCCGCACCCGGGGGATCGGCGTCATCCCCCCCGACGTCGGGCTGTCCTACGGCCTGTCCGGCGCCAACATCCGCGCCTCGGGCGTGGACTGGGATGTGCGCCGCGACAGCCCATGCGGGCTGGTCCACGACCAGGTCGACTGGAAGGTGTGGACCCACCCCGACGGCGACTCGTTCGCCCGGTTCTGGGTGAGGCTCCAGGAGACCCGGGAGGCGACCAAGATCGTCGACCAGCTCCTGGACGGGATCCCGCCCGGGCCGATCATGGCCAAGGTGCCGGTCATCATCAAGGTGCCCGCGGGTGAGGCCTACGTCGAGACCGAGAACCCGCTCGGAGTGATGGGCTACTACGTGGTGTCCAAGGGGGACCTGAACCCGTTCCGGGTGAAGATCCGCTCGGCGTCGTTCTCCAATGTCTCGATCACGCCGTGGCTGCTCAAGGGGGTCTACGTCCCCGACATCATCACCATCCTGGGAAGCCTCTACTTCATCCTCGGGGACATCGACCGATGATCTCTGGTGGCTGTGAACTCGGGACCGGCGCGGAAGTCGATCGATGATCTCGCTGCTGGCGGAGCTCTCGTACTGGCAGGTCACCTCGATCCGGCTGGCGGCCGGACTGGTGGCCGTGCTGCTGGTGGCCGGCACTCTTGTCTACGCCCACCTGTTCAAGATGGTGAGCTTCATGCAGAGCCGGCTCGGCCCTATGGAGGCCGGCCCCTACGGCTCGTTGCAGCTCCTGGCCGAGATCGGCAAGTTCCTCCAGAAGGAGGACATCGTCCCCCGCAGGGCCGACCGCTTCGTGTTCAAGGCGGCCCCGTTCGTGGTGCTCACCTCCACGTTCCTGCTGCTGGTGGTGCTGCCGGGCGGACCGGACGCCTGGTTCATCACCACCGACCTCGGGATATACCTGGCCATGGCGGTCAGCTCGGTGTCGGTGATCGGCATCCTGATGGCCGGCTGGGGCTCGGCGTCGAAGTACTCGCTGCTCGGCGGGCTGCGGGCCACCGGCCAGCTCATCGCTTACGAGCTGCCGCTGCTGCTGGCCGTGGTCGGCGTGGTCATCCAGGCCGAGACCATGAACCTCCAGGAGATCGTGCTGGCCCAGGCCAACGGCGAGATCTTCGGCTGGGGGTTGATCGGCAACCCCTTCATCCTCACCCAGTTCGCCGGCTTCGTCATCTTCATGATCGCCATGCAGGCCGAGCTCACCCAGACCCCCTTCGACATGCCGGTGGCCGAGTCGGAGCTGGTCACCGGCTACATGACCGAGTACTCCGGCCTGCGGTTCCTGCTGTTCTTCATCGGCGAGTTCGCCACCGCCGGGGTGTTCTCGGCCATCGCCGCGGTGCTGTTCCTGGGCGGCTGGTACGTGCCCGGCCTCGATCCGGCCGACAACCTGTTCAACGTGCTCGGCCCGCTGGTGCTGATGGGCAAGGTGGTCGTCCTCACGTTCCTGGTCTTCTGGATCCGGTTCACGTTCCCCCGCTTCCGCGAGGACCAGCTGCAGCGGCTCGCCTGGAAGTTCCTGGTGCCGCTGGCGCTGGCCAACATCGTGGTGACCGGCGTGCTCAAGGTGGTGGTGTGATGGCTCTGGTGCCCGGTCTGATCAAGGGGCTGGTGGTGACCGGCTCGACCGTTGTGCGCACGGTGTTCCCCAAGCGGGGGATGCGCACGCTGGTGCCCGCGCCGACCAAGGGTGCGGCAACGGTGCAGTACCCCCACGTCAAGGAGGCCCCCCCCACCCGGGCCCGGGGCGTGATCGCCCTCCACGAGGGCAACTGCACGGCCTGCATGCTGTGCGCCCGCGAGTGTCCCGACTGGTGCATCTACATCGAGGGCCACAAGGAGAAGGCCCCGCCCCGCCGGGCCGGGGGCAAGCCCCGCCAGGTCAACATCCTCGACCGCTTCGACATCGACTACGCGCTGTGCATGTTCTGCGGCATCTGCGTGGACGTGTGCCCGTTCGAGGCGCTGTTCTGGACCCCTGAGTACGAGTTCTCCGAGCCCCGCATCGCTGATCTGCTCCACGACAAGGAGCGGCTGTCGGAGTGGATGGAGACCGTGCCCGACTTCGAGGACTACGAGGCGGGGTCGGTGGCCAAGAAGATGAAGGTGCCCCCGACATGACGCCGTCGGGCGTGCTGGCCGCGTCGGCGTCGGGCGGCGACCTCTTCGTCGCGCAGAACGTCTTCTTCGGCGTGATCGCGCTGGTGATGATCGTCTCCGCCATCCGCTGCGTCACCACCCGCAACGTGGTGCACGCCGCGCTGTGGCTGGTGCTGGTCCTGGCCGGCGCGGCCGCCCAGTTCATCCTTCTGGGCTCGGAGTTCGTGGCCGTCACCCAGGTGCTGGTGTACATCGGCGCCATCATCGTGCTGTTCATGTTCGGCATCATGCTCACCAAGGCGTCGATGGGCGACGACGATTCGGTCGCCACCGAGAAGCGGCTCATGGCCAGCCTGGTGGCCGTGCTGCTGGCCGTGGTCATGGGCATCGCGCTGATCGACAGCTACTCCGACACCCGGGTGGTGATCGACGAGCCCCAGCGCTTCGGAGCGGTGTCCGACGCCATCTTCAGCCAGTACATAGTGGCCTTCGAGGCAGTTTCCGTGCTGCTGCTGGCCGCCCTGATCGGGGCCATCGTCGTGGCCCGCAAGGAATAGGGGCGGAGCGCCGTGATCCTCAACCAGTTCCTGCTGCTCGCCGCGGTGCTGTTCTGCATCGGCGTCTACGGCGTGCTGGCCCGGCGCAACGGGATCATGGTCCTGATGTCGGTCGAGATCATCCTCAACTCCGTCAACATCAACCTGGTCGCCTTCGGCGCCTTCCGCGACAACGTGGCCGGCGAGGTGTTCGCCCTGTTCGTGATCGCGGTGGCCGCGGCCGAGGTCGGCATCGGACTGGCCATCGTGCTGCTGATATACCGCAACCGTCGAAGCATCGACCTCACTGAGGCCGATCTCCTGAAGGGCTGAGGAGCTTCGCCGTGGGCCTGACCGCTACGACGATCGCCGCACTAGCGGCCGACGAGCCTGTGGCTTACGGCGCCAGTTCCGTGGAGAGCGCCGGTTTCTTCCTCGACTACGCCTGGCTGATCCCGCTGCTGCCGGCGCTGTCGTTTGCCGGCATCCTGCTGTTCGGCAAGCGCATGCGCCGCCAGGGCTCCGAGTTGGGGATCGCGGCGGTCGCCGGTTCCTTCGTGCTGGCCGTCGGGGCGGTCATCACCTGGATCGGTCACCGCGACGACGCCCATGAGGGTGTGCAGGCCGTGCACCGATCGGTGGGCTGGCTGCGCTCCGGCGGTGTCGAGTACGACGCCGGGATCCTGCTGGACGGGCTGTCGGTGATGATGCTGTTCGTGGTGACCGCGGTGTCGCTGCTGGTGCACGTCTACAGCACCGACTACGTGGCCGGTGACGCCCGCTACACCCACTTCTTCGCCTTCCTGAGCCTGTTCACCGCGGCGATGCTGTTCTTCGTCCTCAGCGACAACCTGCTGCAGATGATCGTCGGCTGGGAGCTGGTCGGCGTCTGCTCGTTCGTGCTGATCGGCCACTGGTGGGAGCACAAGGAGAACTCCGACGCCGCACTCAAGGCCTTCTTCACCAACCGGGTGGGCGACATCGGCCTTCTGGTGGGCGTGTCGATCCTGTTCTTCGCCGCGGGCGGCACCTTCGACACGCTGACCCTCAGCGAGCGCATCAACGCCGGCGAGGTGAGCCACACCGCGCTGGTGGCGGCCTCGCTGTGCCTGCTGGCCGCGGTCATGTCCAAGTCCGGCCAGTTCATCCTGCACACCTGGCTGCCCGACGCCATGGCCGGGCCCACGCCGGTGTCCGCACTCATCCACGCCGCCACCATGGTGGTGGCGGGCATCTACATGGTGGCCCGCCTGTACCCGGTGTTCTGGGAGGGCATGTCGATCGGCGGGTCCAGCATCAACGTGCTGGCCCTGGTGGGCGCGGTGACCCTGCTGTTCGGCGGGATGCTGGCCTTCACCCAGAACGACATCAAGAAGGTGCTGGCCTACTCCACCGTCAGCCAGCTGGGCTACATGGTGATGGCTCTCGGGGTGGGGGCCTGGACCGCGGCCATGTTCCACCTGTTCACCCACGCCTTCTTCAAGGCCTGCCTGTTCCTGGGGTCGGGCTCGGTCAGCCACGCAGTGCACAGCTTTGACATGAAGACCGACATGGGCGGGCTCCGCAAGGTGATGCCCCACACCTACCGGACCTTCCTGGTGGCCACGATCGCGCTGATGGGCCTGCCGCCGCTGGCCGGATTCTGGTCCAAGGACGAGATCCTGGCCGGCACCGGCGGCTGGGGCCTGTTCGGCGGCACCGACGCCAACGGGAACTACACCCTCATGCTGGTCATGGGGATGGTCGGCGCGGCCGTCACCGCGGCCTACATGACCAGGGTCGTCTACCTCACGTTCTTCGGCACCTACCGGGGCCACGGCCATCCCCACGAGTCCGGACCCCGTATCCTGGGGCCGCTCTACGTGCTGGCCTTCTTCGCGGTGGTGGCCGGACTGTTCAACATGCCCAAGGGCTTCCAGCTGTGGCCCGCAGCCTGGCAGGAGCGCTTCGGTCACTACGTCGAGCCGGTGGCGGCCTACTTCCCGGCCATCGGCCACGCCAAGCCGAGCTGGTCGCTGGCCATCGTCTCGACGCTGGTCGCGCTGACCGGCGCGGGGCTGGCCTGGCGCTACTACTTCAAGGGCGTGCAGAGCCGGTCCGAGGCAGCGGCGGAGCCGCTGACGGAGATCCCCGACGGACCGGTGTCGCGAGGCGGGCTGCCCAAGGCAGTGCACACGACGCTGGTCAACAAGTACTACTTCGACCACCTCTACACCGATGTCATCGTCAAGGCGGTGAAGGGGCCGCTGGCCAAGGCCACCTACTGGTCCAACCAGCGGATCATCGACGGCGTGGTCAACGAGGCCGGCCGCCAGTCGGTGGCCGCGGGCCGCGCCGTCTACGACCACATCGACCAGACCCTCATCGACCGCGTCATCGTCGACGGCTCGGGCCGGGCCTCCGACGCCTCCGGCGAGGGCCTGCGCCAGATGCAGACCGGCAAGGTCCAGCAGTACGCCGCCATCCTCTTCGCGGCCGCCACCGTGCTGGCCGGCGTGTTCATCCTCGTGCTGTCGCTATGACCGTCGTCGCGATAATCGCCATCGTCGTGGCCGTGCTGATGGCACTGGCGCCTCCATCGTCGTGCGACGAGGCACTGCGGATCATGCGGACGGGCAAGGCCAAGCTCACCCTGTTCGCCGTCGTCCTGTTTGGCGCCGGCACCTTCCTCGCCAGCGTGTTCATCGTCGTGTTGTCGCTATGACCGTTCAAACCCCACAGAACGCAGGAGCCTGCCGTGCCTCTAATCCCGCCGAAACCAGGAGCCTCTAGGACCTAACCATGACCGACTTTCTCAATGATTGGGGCCTCACCCTCGTCACGTTCGTCCCGCTGATCGGGGCGCTGGTGATGATGGCGGTCCCCGCCGCCGAGGAGAAGATGCTCAAGCAGTTGGCCCTGCTGTCGTCGCTGGTGGCGATGGTGATCGGCGGGCTGCTGATGCTCGACTTCGACTACGGCAACGCCGGGGCCCTCCAGTACGTGGTGGATGCCCGCTGGATCGAGGTCATCAACAGCCGCTACATCCTCGGGCTGGACGGGATCTCGCTGCCGCTCATGGCGCTGACGCTGGTGGTGGTGCCGCTGTGCGTGGTCTACTCGTGGGACCACATACCCGAGCCGGGCAACCCCAAGGCGTTCTTCATCCTGATACTCATCCTCGAGACGGGCATGGTGGGAACCTTCGTGGCCCAGGACCTGATCCTGTTCTTCGTGTTCTTCGAGGTCGTGCTGCTGCCCATGTTCTTCATGATCGCGGTGTGGGGCGGCGAGAACCGGCGCTACGCCTCGATCAAGTTCTTCCTGTTCACGCTGTTCGGCTCGGCGCTGATGCTGCTGTCGTTCCTAGCGCTGTTCTTCCTGTCCACCGACCCGGCCACCGGCGAGTCGCTGCGGACCTTCGACATGCGGGCGCTTACCGACGTGGCCGGCGCCGGCATCCTGGGCGCCACCCAGGTCTGGATCTTCGCCGGCATGTTCATCGGCTTCGGGGTGAAGGTGCCGATGTTCCCGTTCCACACGTGGCTGCCGGACGCCCACACCGAGGCGCCCACGGTGGGGTCGGTGATCCTGGCCGCCGTGCTCTTGAAGCTCGGCACCTACGGTTTCGTGCGCATCGCGGTGCCCATGCTTCCCGAAGGCGCCGAGGCGTGGGCGCCCTGGATCGGCCTGCTGGCGGTGATCGGCATCATCTACGGCGCACTGGGATGCCTGGCCCAGACCGACATGAAGCGCCTGATCGCGTTCTCGTCGGTGGCCCACATGGGCTTCGTGATGCTCGGCATCGCCACCCTCACCGACTTCGGGATCAACGCGGCCATATTCGGCATGGTCGCCCACGGGATCATCACCGGGATGCTGTTCTTCCTGGCCGGATCGGTGAAGGAGCGCTACCACACCCTCGAGATCCGCCGGCTGGGCGGGATGCTGGTGCAGGCACCCCGGATGGGCTGGATCCTGGGTTTCTGCTCGATGGCGTCGCTGGGGCTTCCGGGCCTGGCCGGCTTCTGGGGAGAGTTCCCGGCCATCCTGTCGGCCTACTCGCCGGCTGAGGGCCTGCCGGTGGAGACGTTCCGTACCTACATGGTGGTGGCCGCGGTGGGCACGGTGCTGGCCGCGGGCTACCTGCTGTGGCTGCTCCAGCGCACCGCCATGGGGGCGCCCAGAGATGAGTTCGCCGACAGCGACGACATCGTCGACGTGACCCGCCTCGAGTGGATCGCGTGGGCGCCGCTGCTGGTGGGGATCATCCTGTTCGGAGTGGCGCCCGGCCTGATCTTCGACGTCACCGACCCGGCCGTGGTCGGCCTGCTGGCGTCGGGAGGCTGACCCGCTGATGCTCGGCTCGGCCTCGACGCTGATCGTCGCCTTCGAGCGGCCGGCGATCGACTGGCACGCGGTCGCGCCCGAGCTGACGCTGCTCGGCTTCGGGGCGCTGCTGACGCTGGTGGACATCGTCTGGCTGGAACGGGGCCGGGCGGTGGTGTCCGCGCTGGCGTCGTTCGGGCTACTGGCGTCGATGGTGCCGGTGGTGACCCTGGCCTGGGACGGCGCCGACCGCTCCACGTTCTGGGGCGCCTATGTGGTCGACGACTACGCCCTGGTGATGAAGGCCGTCTTCCTGCTGGCCGGGTACGTGGTGGTGCTGCTGTCTACCAACTACATCGCCGAGGGCGACTATTGGGAGAACGAGTACTACCAGATGCTGCTCTCGGCGGTGCTGGGCATGGTGGTGATGGCCTCGGCCCGCGACCTGGTGACCATCTTCGTGGCGCTGGAGCTGCTGTCGATCCCGGCGTATCTGATGGCCACCTGGCGCAAGCGGGACCTGCGAAGCAACGAGGCCGGCCTGAAGTACTACCTGATGGGAGTGTTCGCCTCGGCGGTGCTGCTCTACGGGATGTCGCTGCTGTACGGCGCGACCGGCTCGACCATGCTCACCGACATCGATGCGGCGGTCTCGGGAGGTGGGGCGCCGCTGGCGGTGGTGACCCTCGGCGTGATCTTCGTGGTGGTCGGCTTCGGTTTCAAGGTGTCGGCGTTCCCGTTCCACACCTGGGCGCCCGACACCTACGAGGGCGCGCCCACTCCGGTGACCGCGTTCCTGTCGGTGGCCTCGAAGGCGGCCGGGTTCGTGGCGTTGCTGTCGCTCGTGTTCGTGGGCTTCTGGGGCCGGGCCGACGTGTACCAGCCGCTGATGTGGGCACTGGCCGCGGCGTCGATGTTCGGCGGCAACCTGATGGCGCTGCGCCAGACCAACCTGGTGCGGCTGCTGGCGTACTCGGGCGTGGCCCAGGCGGGCTACATGCTGGCTCCGCTGGCGGTGGCGGGGGAGTCGCTGGCGACCGCGGACGACGCGCTGTCGTCGGTGGTGACCTACCTGGCCATCTACGCGGCCATGAACCTGGGCGCGTTCGCGGTGATTATCGCGGTGGCCCGCCGCACCGCCTCGGCCGAGATCGACACCTACAAGGGCCTGTTCCGCTACTCGCCGGGCCTGGCCGTCGCTATGACGATCTTCCTGATGGCCCTGGCCGGCATCCCCCCGCTGGGCGGCTGGTTCGCCAAGTTCGAGATAGTCCTGGCCCTCCTCTCGCCGGGCACGGCCTGGGGGGTGGCCCTGGGCGTGATAGTGGCCGTCAACTCGGTGATCGCCCTCTACTACTACGCGAGGATCGCGAGCCACATGTGGGTGGAGGCCCCGCCCGAGTCCGCCGACTTCGACACGACCACCCCCATCAAGCCGCCCACCTCGGTCTCAGCCGCCCTGGTCCTCACCGGCGCGGCCACCCTCGCCTTTGGCATCCTCCCCCAATGGGTAGGCCACTTCACCGACGTGAGCCTGGTAATCGCCCTAACCGGCTGACCCGCATCGTCATGCCGACCCCGCCCCGATCATGACTGAGCGGGTGGCGCTGGTGACTGGTGGCGGCTCGGGGGTGGGCCGGGCTGCGGCGCTGGCGCTGGCCGGCGACGGTTGGACGGTTGTGGCTGCGGGCCGGCGTCGGGAGCCGCTGGCCGCGACGGTCGAGCTTGTCGTGCAGGCCGGAGGCGAGGGAGTGGCGGTGACCGCCGATGTGGCCGATCCTGATTCGGTCGACGGGCTCTTCGAGCGCATCCGGGCCGACTTCGGGCGCCTCGACTTGCTGTTCAACAACGCCGGCGCGGCCTCCGCCCCCGTCCCCTTCGAGGAGATCAGCCTGGAGGACTGGCATCGGGTCGTCGACGTGAACCTCACCGGATCGTTCCTGTGCGCCCGCCACGCGGTGGCCATGATGAAGACACAGCAGCCCGCGGGCGGCCGGATCATCAACAACGGGTCCATCTCGGCCCACGTGCCCCGGCTGAACTCGGCGCCCTACACCGCCACCAAGCACGCCATCACCGGCCTCACCAAGTCGCTGGCCCTCGACGGGCGACCCTTCGGCATCACCTGCGGCCAGATCGACATCGGCAACGCCCGCACCGACATGACCGAGCGGATGCCCGAGGGCGTCCTCCAGGCCGACGGCTCGCTCCGGCCCGAGCCCACCATCGACGCGGCCGACGTCGGCCGGGCCGTCGCCTACATGGCCAGCCTGCCCCCCGGCGCCAACGTGCTGTCGATGACCGTCATGGCCAGCGGGATGCCGTTCGTCGGACGAGGCTGACCACCATGCTGCTGGTCACGGTCGGGCAGCGGCTCGCCAGCAGGATCGCGGCGCGGGGGCCGATCCCGGTGTCGGAGTATGTCGAGGCCTGCCTTTACGATCCCGACGGCGGCTTCTACATGCGGGGCGGGCGTGCCGGCGGCCGCTCCGGCCACTTCCTGACCGCGCCCGAGGTCGGCCCCCTGTTCGGGGCGGTCCTGGCCCGGGCGCTGGACGGTTGGTGGGCGCGATTGGGCGAGCCCGAGCCGTTCACGGTGATCGACTGGGGCGCGGGGCCGGGCACCCTGGCCCGGTCCGTCGTGGCCGCCGAGCCCCGGTGCCTGTCGGAAGGCGTGCTCGAGTGGATCGCGCTCGAGCGGTCGCCGGCGCAGCGGGCCCTGCGCCCCGACCATCCGGCGGTCAAGAGCGCGGCCCGGCTGTCCGACGTGCTGCCGCAGCCCGCGCCCGCGGGGGTGATCGTGGCCAACGAGCTGCTCGACAACCTCCCCTTCGACATCGTCCGCCGCACTCCCGGCGGCTGGGAGGAGCTGCGCGTCGCCGTCGGTGAAGCCTCCGGCCGACGCGGGTTCTCGCTGGTCGGGGTGCCGGCACCGGCCGAGCTCGTGGCAGGTTTGCCAGCGGTGGCGGTCGGGGCACGAGTACCGGTTCAACGAGCGGCTCGCGACTGGGTGGCCGACGCGCACCGGGTGCTCGGCGCGGGCTGGATCGTGGCTCTCGACTACGGCGCCGACACCCGGACCCTGGCCGAGCGGGCCGGCCCATCGGATGATCCCGGCGCCGGGCTGGGCTGGCTGCGCACTCACCGGCACCATCAGGGCGGCTCGTCGTGGCTCGCCGAGCCGGGGTCGTGCGACATCTCTGCCGATGTGGCCCTGGACCAGGTGCAGGCTGACCATCGGGCGGACGTGTGCTCGCAGGCCGAGTTCCTGCGGACCCACGGCATCGAGGAGCTGGTGGCCGAGGGCCGAGCCACCTGGGACGCCCGTGCTGCGGTCGGTGATCTGGAGGCCATGAGGGCCCGTAGCCGAACGGCGGAGGCCGAGACCCTGCTGGACCCGGCCGGCATGGGCGGCTTCAGAGTCCTGTCTTGGTCTATCGGCAGTTGAGCGGTCCCAAGTGATGCTCACGCCGGCCGCGCGGCGCGCCGGCTGGACATAGAGCAATAGTGATGCAAGTCAAAGTTATGTTGTAATCCACATGTAGCTCTCCACGTCAAGGCGACAAACACACAGTTGGGCCGGCATCGTCCGCCGCCGGCATGATGCTCACGGACACTCTGAACTTCAGTGTGGGCGTTAGCGCCATCATCTCGCGTAGTCTGCGAGCCATTACCATGCGTCCCGGTGAGACCTAGGCCAACGATGACGCGACTGCGCGTAACGGTCGTCTATGCCCTAGTGGCGCTACTGATGACCGGCCTGGTTCTGACAGTTCACGCCCAGGCGCAGGAGCCCGACCAGAGTGAGCCCACCAACCTGTCGTGTACGGCCGGCTCGTCGTCGATCACGGTGAGGTGGGACGCGGCTGCCGGGGCCGACAGCTACGACATCCTGGTCGCCGGCGAGCAGCAGATCCAGCGTTCCACAACCGCGACCAGCGCCACCTTCAACGACCTGACGCCGGGCCTCTACCTGGTGGTCGTCACCCCCATCCGCGACGGCGAGCCCGGCACCGGCAACGGAGTCAGCTGCACGATCCAGTCGACCACGACCACCACGACCACGACGACCACGACGACCACGACGACCACGACGACGACCACGACGACGACCACGACGACGACCACGACGACGACGACCACGACGACGACGACCACGACGACGACGCCCACGACGACGCCCACCACGACGACGCCCACAACCACCACTACTACGACGACGGTTCCGCCGACTGATCCGGCTCCGGAACCTGATCCCGATCCCTCGCCGGCCCTGGATGCGCCCGGCAACGTGTCGTGCACGGCCGGTTCGTCGTCGATCACGGTGGCGTGGAACGCCGTCACCGGCGCAGAGAGCTACCAGATCCTGGTGTGGGTCGACGCGGAGATAACGCGCTCAACCACTGGTACCAGCATCACCTTCAGCGACTTGCAGCCGGGGCTCTACCTGTTCGTCGTTCACGCGGTCGGCAGCGACGGCCGCGGACCCGGCCGTGAGATCGGCTGCGCGCTTGTGGCACCCACCACGACGACGACGACCACCACCACCACGGTTCCGCCAACTGACCCGGCTCCGGATCCCGATCCTGAACCGGCTCTGGGAGCGCCCGGCAACTTGTCGTGCACGACCAACTCGTCGTCGATCGCGGTGGCGTGGGGCGCGGTCGCCGGTGCCGAGAGCTATGACGTCGTGGTGTGGGGCCAGATGGAGACGACGCGCTCGACCACCGGTACCAGCATCACCTTCAGTGGCTTGCAACCGGGAGCCTACGTGTTCGCGGTCTATGCGGTCGGCAGCGACGGCAGCGGACCTGGCAGCGAGGTCGGCTGCCTGGTCCACGCGCCCGATGCCCCGCCGCCCACCACGACCACAACTACGACGATTCCGCCGCCGCCCACCACCACGACGGTCCCGCCGGCCGAACCGGAGCCGGAGCCGGTGTCGGATCCTGAGCTGGCGGCGCCGGCCAACCTGTCGTGCACGGCTAGTTCGTCGTCGATAACGGTGACATGGGGCCCGGTCGCCGGTGCTGCGAGCTATGAGATCCGGGTGGTGGGCGACCTGGAGACGACGCGCTCGATTGCGGCCACCAGCGTCACTTTTGAGGACTTGCAGCCAGGCATCTACGTGTTCGTTGTTCACGCAGTCACTAGCGACGGCAGGGGAACCGGCGGTGAGGTGGGCTGCCTGATCCACGGGCCTGACCCGCCGCCGCAGCAGCTGGTTCCGCTGCCGGAGGGCCAGGCGGTGTCGTTCGATGATGTCGCAGACACCGATATTCTCGGCCCGGCGGTGCTCGCAGCGGCGCGCCGGGGGATCGTCACCGCCGCACCGGGCGGCGGCTACGAGCCGGACCGCTCTGCTACCAGGGCGGAGGTGGCGGCGCCGCTGGTGCGCCTCTGGCATGTGCTGGGCGGAGACTGCCCCGCGGGCGGCACGCGCTTCCGGGACATTGCGCCGGGCCAGCTTCGCAGCGACGCCGCCTGCCTTCAGGCTGTCGGCGTAACCGCGGGCACCACGCCCTCGACCTACTCGCCGGACAGGCCGGTCACCCGGGCCCAGACGGCATCCTTGCTCGTTCGCATGTGGCGACGCTCGGGCCGCGACTGCCCCGACGCCGAGCTGGCCTTCGAGGATGTCGACCCCTCAAGCGTTCACGCCGACGACATCGCTTGCCTGCACGCGCTCGGTGTCACCGCGGGCACCACTCCGACTACATACGACCCGACCGGCTCGGTCACCAGAGCACAGGTGGCGACCTTCGGGCTGAGGCTCCATGACCTCATCCAGGAGGGCGACGGCGGTGCCGGCACCTGACCGCGACTGCGCCGTCAGTCCTGGGCTTCGGTCCATTCGTTGATGGCGGTCTCGCAGGGGCCGATCAGGGGGGCCACGACCGGGTAGCCGGCGTAGGGGGCCAGCATTATGAGGGTCTCGCGCAACTGGTCGGGGGTCAACTCGCCTCGCTTGAGGGCTGACTGGGCTTGGAGCTTCCACACGTCGGTGGAGCCCCGGGCCGCGATCACTCCCATTATGAGCAGGCGCCGGTCCCGGATCGACAGCACGTCGCGGTCCCACACCTCGGCGAACAGGCTCCGCATCATCACGTCGTTGAAGGCCATCGTCCCCTCGGGCAGGGCCGGAACCTCGCCCTGGTACACCTCGGCCACCATGGCGACGCCCCGCTCGTAGGTGTCGTCCGCGGGGGTGTCGGGGGAGTGGTCAGTGCTCATTGGGACTCCTCGTCGTCCTCGTGGACGTTGTACACGGCGGGCATGGCCGCCCGCAGGGCCTCGACGACATCCGCCGCGCCGGGCCGGGTGGGGCCCAGCTCCAGCGCCAGCGACAGGTCCTTGGTGGCGATGCCCGCCTGGGTCTCCAGCATGGTCCGCAGCTCGCCATGGATGTGCTCGGCGGGGATGTCCAGCAGGGCGCAGTACTGCGCGGTCAGTGCTCCCAACTGGCCCATGAACCGCCAGGACTCCAGCAGCGCGGCCGTTTCGCCGCCGGTGCTGGCCACCATGTCGTGGGCGGTGGCGGCCGCCGCGAACTGGGCGTAAGTCATCACGTTGATGGCGATCTTGAGCACCGCACCCGCACCCACCGGACCGGCGTCGATGAGTGTGCCCGCGTAGACGTCGAGCACCTCCCGGGCCGACGCGGGCATGTCCGCCAACCCCCCGGCCAGCACGGTGAGGCTGCCCACTCTGGCGTTGTCGGCCCCGCCGGCCACGCAGGCGTCGAACACATCCACCCCCCACTCGGCGGCTGCACCCCGCGCCGCCAGGACTGTGTCGGGGTGCACCGTTGAGTGGATGAGCACGGTGAGCGCCTCATGGGCTCCCTCGGCTATGCCGCCAGGTCCCGACAGCACCGCCTCGATGTGGGCCGCGGCCGGCACGCAGATGCTCACCACGTCGCTGGCCCGGGCCACCTCCGCGGCGCTGGCGCCCGCCTCAGCACCCAGCGAGACGGCCGCGTCCACCGCGGCGGGATCGATGTCGTGGACCGTGACCGGTCCGCCCCCACAGCGGATCAGGTTCTCGGCCATGGCCGAGCCCATCATGCCCAGCCCGATGTAGCCGTAGCCGGTCAAACGGCGACGCTCTGCAGACGCAGACCGGGGGTGAAGCTGATGGGCAGGTTCTTCCAGCCGCTCACGTTGCCGCTGTGGAAGCGGACCTTGTTGTCGTGGTCGACGATGTAGTCGCCCATGCGCAGGTGGACCTCCTCCAGCGCGACCCGGCCCTCGAGGCGGGCCAGCGCGGCTCCGAGGCAGAAGTGGACGCCGTACCCGAAGCCGAGGTGCCGGTCGGCACGGCGGAAGATGTTGAACTGACGGGCAGTGGGCCCGAACTCCCGCTCGTCCTGGTTGGCCGCGCCGATCAGCAGCAGCACCGAGTCTCCCTCCCGCATCCGGTGGCCGTGCATTTCGACGTCGCGGGTGAGAGTGCGATGCATGTACTGGGTGGAGGTGTTGAAGCGGATCACCTCCTCGACCGCGTCGGCAATGAGCGACGGGTCGGCGATGAGCGCGGCCCGCTGGTCGGGATGGAGCGACAGCAGTTCCACCGCGTTGGCCACCATCTTGGCTGTCGTCTCGAAACCGGCGAACGAGAACAGGAGGCAGAACCCGAGCAGTTCCCTCTCCGTCAGGGCCCGGCCGTCGACCTCCAGCTCAAGCAGGTCCGAGATGAGCCCCCGGCTGGGCACCTCTCCGGCGCGTCGCCGGGCCAGGTCCTCGGTGAAGTAGGCGAGCACCTCGAAGATCGCCTCGACTGCATCCTTCGGGATCTCCATGGAGCCGTCCTCGCGGATCAGCCCCCGGTCGGCGCACTCTCGCACCATGTCCCGGTCAGAGGCGGGGATTCCGAGCACGGCCGAGATCACATCCATCGGGAAGCACCCGGCCAAGTCGACCACCAGGTCCGCGTGGCCCGACTCGATGATGTTGTCGATGTAGTGATTGACGATCCGGCGCACCTCGTCCTCCATCCCGGCCACCCGCCGGGGGGTGAACACCCGTGACACGAGGCCCCGAAGGGCGGTGTGCTCGGGAGGGTCGATCTCGATCAGCTCGTGGTATTCAGGGTGGGCGCGGTCGATGGGCCGTCTGGCCTCCAGGGCGACGCCACCGGCGGAGGAGTAGGTCTCGTAGTCCCGGAAGGCCTGCTGCACGTCGTCGAAGCGGCTCAGTGCCCAGAACTCCAGGTCCGGGTTCCAGTATGCGGGCGCCTCGTCGCGCAGCCGTTGGTAAGTGTCAAACGGATTGTCGTGCACCGTGAACGAGTAGGGGTTGTACACCAGCGGCGGGCCCATGCGCCGATACTAGGTCAGCCTCTGGGCACCCGCTTCGGCAGTATTCGTAGCGCGTTCCGAATCCGCGTGAGGCGCGGCAAAGGCGCGATACTTCGCGGAGCACAGAGTCCGCGGCCCGCGGCGGGCGCACGGCTGGTATCGAGATCCGGAAGGGCGGAAGTTGACGGCGAGGAAGGTTGGGCTGGTCGGCACGGGAGTGATCGGCGCCGGGTGGGCGGTGCGCGTTCTGGCCCGGGGCTACGACGTGGTCGCTTGGGATCCCGCCGACGGCGCCGAGGACCGGCTCAGGGCCGCCGTCGAGCGGGCCTGGCCGTCGGCCATCCGTCTGGGCCTCTTCCCCGGCGCCGACCCGGACCGGCTGCGCTGGGCCCGCGGCCCCGAGGAGGTGGCCGAGTCGGCCGACTGGGTTCAGGAGAGCGCACCGGAGGACGAATCGGCGAAGCGGCCGCTGCTGCGCAGTCTGGACGCGGCTGCCGACCCCTCCGCCGTGATCGCCAGCAGCTCGTCGGGACTGTTGCCGAGCCGATTGGCCGAGGGACTGAGCCATCCCGAGCGGCTCCTCATCGGCCATCCGTTCAACCCGGTGTACCTGCTGCCGCTG
The DNA here is from genome assembly GCA_022819505.1 of Acidimicrobiia bacterium. Lineage (GTDB taxonomy): Bacteria > Actinomycetota > Acidimicrobiia > Acidimicrobiales > Aldehydirespiratoraceae > Aldehydirespirator. Next base: position 85,308 of record JAJEHD010000018.1, read on the forward strand.
GTCGAGGTGGTGCCCGGAGAGGCCACCAGCGACGAGACCGTCGCCGCGGCCGTGGCTCACTACGACGACTTGGTGATGCACCCGCTGGTGGTGCGCAACGAGGTGGAGGGCTACCTGTCGGACCGGCTCCAGGAGGCTCTGTGGCGCGAGAACCTGCACCTGGTGAACGACGGGGCGGCCACCACCGCCGAGCTGGACGACGCCATCGTCTACGGGCCGGGGCTGCGCTGGGCGGCCATGGGCACCAACCTCACCTTCCACCTGGCCGGCGGCCACGCCGGCATCCGCCACATGCTGAGACAATTCGGACCGGCGCTGAAGCTGCCGTGGACCCGGCTCGAGGCCCCCGAGCTGACCGAGGATCTCGTCGAAGCCATGGCCGCAGGCTGCGAGGACCAGGCCGCGGGCCGGTCGATCGCCGAGCTGGAGCGCCAGCGCGACGACTCCTTGCTGGCGGTGATGCGTGCGCTGCGGGCCAGCGGCATCGGCGCGGGCCGCCTCATCGCCGAGCGGGAGGCCCGGATACTGGCCGCCGGAGCCGCAGCCGAGCCGTGGAGGCCGGGCGCCCCGGTCGCGGCTCCCCTGGAGCTGTACACCGCGACCGTGGAGCCCGACTGGGTGGACTACAACGGCCACATGACCGAGTGGGCCTTCCTGGCCGCCTTCGGCTGGGCGTCCGACGCCCTCTTCCGCTACGTCGGGATCGATGAGGCCTACCGGGCCGGCGGTCACTCGTACTACACGGTCGAGACCCACCTGAACCACCGGCGGGAGGCCTCGGAGGGCGAGCGGTTGCAAATCACCACCCAGGTGCTGGGCAGCGACGCCAAGCGGCTGCACATCTTCCACACCATGCACCGGGGCGACGCCGGAGGAGGCGAGGTGGTCTGCACCGGCGAGCAGATGCTGGTCCACGTGGACACCGGCGTGGGGCGCGGCGCCCCACTTCTCGACGGTCCGGCGGCCGCGGTGGCCGCCATCGGCGCCGCTCACGCCTCCATGCCGGTGCCGCCGGAGGCGGGTCGCCGGATGGCGATCGGCGCCAGGGACTGAGTACAGAAGGAGGGCAGGTTTTGAACTTCTCGATCGACGACTCCCAGCAGATGGTGGTCGACACCGTCCGAACGTTCGTAGAGCGCGAGCTGGTCCCCCACGAGGGCGAGGTGGAGCGCACCGGCCAGGTGCCCCCTGAGCTGGTGGAGGAGATCCGCGACAAGGCCATCGACGCCGGGCTCTACTCAGCCAACATGCCCGTCGAGCTCGGCGGGGGCGGGCTCGACGACCTGACCCTGGCCATGGCCGAGCGGGCCTTCGGCTGGACCGCATACGCCCTGCACTACATCGTGGCCCGGCCGTCCAACATCCTGCGGGCCTGCACCGGCGACCAGGTGGAGGAGTACCTGCTGCCCACGGTGCGGGGGGAGCGGGTGGAGTGCCTGGCCATGAGCGAGCCCGACGCCGGCTCCGACCTGCGGGGCATGGCCTGCCGGGCCGAGCGCCAGGGGGACCACTACGTAGTGAACGGCACCAAGCACTTCATCAGCCACGCCGACCTGGCCGACTACGTGATCCTGTTCGCGGCCACCGGCACCGTCGACAGCGGCAGGGGCCCCCGCAAGCAGATCTCGTCGCTGCTGGTGGACTTCGACACGCCGGGAGTGGAGCGGGTGCCGGGCTACAACTGCGTATCGAACCGCGGCTACCACAACTTCATCCTCAACTTCGATGATGCCCGGGTACCCGCGTCCAAGCTGCTCGGCACCGAGCACCGGGGCTTCGAGGTGGCCAACGAGTGGCTTGGCAGCACCCGCCTCCAAGTGGCCGCGGTGTGCCTGGGACGGGCCGACCGGGCCCTGTCGGTGGCTCTCGACTGGGCCGCCACCCGGGAGCAGTTCGGGCAGCGGATCGGACGCTTCCAGGGGGTCTCGTTCAAGCTGGCCGACATGCGCACCCGGCTGCTGGAGGCCGAGCTGATGACCTACCGGGCCGCCTGGCTCTCGGCGCGGGGTGAGATGACCGACGCCGACGCGGCCATGGCCAAGCTGTCGGCCACCGAGATGCTGCAGTTCGTGTCGGACGAGGCCATCCAGATCCTCGGCGGGATGGGGCTGATGGACGAACTGCCGCTGGAGCGGATATGGCGGGACGCCCGCGTCGACCGGATATGGGACGGCACCAGCGAGATCCAGCGCCACATCGTGTCCCGGGACATGCTGCGTCCTCTGGGCTGCTGACGTGCTGTGACCAGTCGGCTCGATCGGCTGCTCAGGCCCCGGTCGCTGGCCTTCGTCGGGGGAACGGCCGCGGAGCTGGCCATCGACGCCTGCCGGTCCTTCGGCTTCTCGGGGGACATGTGGGCGGTGAACCCCGGCCGGGAGCTGCGGGGCCTACCGACCTTCGCCTCGGCGACGCAGCTCCCCGCCGGCGTAGACGCCGCTTTCGTGGGCGTGGACCGCCACGCGTCCGTCGAGGTCGTGGGCCGGTTGGCCGCCGCCGGTGTCGGTGCGGCGGTCTGCCACGCGTCGGGTTTCGCCGAGACCGGCGAGGCCGGCGCGGCCCTTCAGGACGAGTTGGTGACCGCCGCGGCGGGAATGCCGCTGTTGGGACCCAACTGCTATGGGGCCCTGTCGGCGCCGACCGGCGCGGCCCTGTGGCCCGACGTGCACGGCCTGACCCGCTGTGACCGCGGCGTAGCCCTGCTAAGCCAGAGCGGCAACATCGCGGTGAGTCTCACCATGCAGAGGCGCGGCCTCGATATCGCCTGGGTGGTGACGCTGGGAAACCAGGCCGACGTGGGCATCTCGGAGGCCTTCGAGACCATGGTCGCCGAGGAAGCCGTCACCGGGATCGGTCTGTGCATCGAGGCGTTGGACGACGTCGGGCGATTCGCCTCGGCCGCCGCCGCAGCCCGCCACAGAGGCCTGCCGGTGGTGGGGCTCAAGCTGGGTGCATCGGAGGTGGCCGGCGCCATTGCCGTCACCCACACCGCCTCGCTGGTTGGCGAGGACGCTGCCTACGGCGCATTGTTCGACCGGCTGGGCATCCGGCGGGTGCACTCGCTGCCCGAACTGCTCGACACCTTGGCCGTCTTGTGCTCCCTCGGGCCACTGGCAGGCAGCCGGCTGGTGTCGCTCAGCTGCTCCGGCGGCGAGGCGGCGCTGGTCGCTGACCGCAGCCGCGGCCTGGGGTTCAGCTTCCCGCCGTTCGCCGCCGACCATGCTGGCCGGGTGGCGTCTGCCCTCGACGGCAGGGTGGCGGTCACCAACCCCCTCGACTACCACACCCTCATCTGGGGAGACGAGGCCCGTCTGGCCCGCTGTTTCCGGGCCGCTCTCGGAGCGGACGGCCCGCAGTCCGCACCGGCCCCGTTCGATGCTGCACTGCTAGTGATCGACTTCCCGGCCGAAGGGCTCGACCGGTCGCGCTGGTGGCCCACCCTCAAGGCGTTCGGCGAAGCCTGCGCCGCCAGCAGCACTCCCGGCGTGGTGGCCGCCTCGCTGGCTGAGAACCTTCCCGGGGAGGCCCGCGCCCGGGCCGCCGAGCTGGGCCTGGCTGCCTGCGGCGACATCGACACCGCCCTGTCGGCGCTCGAGGCAGCCGTCGCCTGGGGGCGGCAGCCTCCTGTGCAGGACGCCTCATGGCCGGCCCCGGCTCGCGGCTCAGACTTCGGTTCGAGGGTGGTGCCTGAGCACGAGGCCAAGGGGCGGCTGGGGGCGGTTGGCATTGCTGTGCCGGCCGGGCTGCCGGTACCCGCCGAAGAGGCCGCGGCCACAGCCGACCGGCTCGGATATCCGGTGGTCGTGAAAGCGATCGGCTTGGCCCACAAGACCGAGACGGGCGGGGTAGTGGTGGGCGTCGAAGATCCCGACGAGGTCGCCGCTGCCGCCCGGCGCCTCGCGGGTGACGGCAGGACCGTGATGGTGGAGTCCTGCGTCACCGGCGCCGTCGCCGAGCTGCTGGTGAGCGTGCGGTCGGCGCCGCCGGTGGGGATGCTGCTCACTCTCGGAACCGGCGGGACTCTGGTGGAGGTGCTCGACGACACTGCCAGCCTGCTTCTGCCAGCGTCTGCTGATGAGGTACGCGGGGCCCTGCGCAGCCTGCGGATCTGGCCGATGCTGGCCGGATACCGGGGCAGTCCGGCCGCGGCGGTCAAAGCAGTGGTCGAGGCCATCGATGCGCTCGGTGCGTTGGTGCGCGACGATCGCAGCATCATCGAAGTCGAGATCAACCCCTTGATCGTCACGCGCGAGACAGCCGTCGCCGCCGACGCGCTGATGCTTGTGGTAGAGCCACCGGCCCATGGCTGAGCCCGGCCCGGCCAGCGCGGTAACGGCCGCCGTGGACGGCCCCCTGCTCGAGGTCACCATCGACCGCCCGAAGGCCAACGCCATCGACGCGGCCACCAGCCGCGAGTTGAGCCGCGTGTTCGCGGCCTTCCGCGACGACGCCGACCTCCGGGTGGCCGTACTCACCGGCGCCGGCGACCGCTTCTTCTCGGCCGGCTGGGACCTGAACGCCGCGGCCGAGGGCGAGGACTTCGAGGCTGACTACGGCGAGGGCGGCTTCGGCGGCTTCGGTGAGCTGCCCGGCCTGCTCAAGCCGGTCATCGCCGCGGTCAACGGCATGGCGATCGGCGGCGGCTTCGAGATCGTCCTCGCCGCCGATCTCGTGGTGGCCGCCGAGCACGCCCGCTTCTGGCTGCCGGAGGCCTCGCTGGGGCTCGTTCCCGACAGCGGCTCGGTGCGACTGCCCAGGATGGTGCCGCCCGTGGTGGCCAACGAGATTCTGTACGGAGGCCGGCGCCTCGATGCGGCCGAGGCGCTGCGCTGGGGGCTCGTCAACTCGGTCGTCGACGCCTCCGACCTGATGAGCGAAGCCCGGGCACTCGCAGCCAGAGTGGTAGAGGCGGCCCCCCTGTCGGTGGCGGCCATCGGCCAGATACGTGACTACACCCGCCACCTTCGGTTGGCCGAGGCCTTCGAGGTGCTGCGCTCCGGGAAACTGGTCGCCTACGAGGCCATGCTCGCCTCCGAGGACGCCGCCGAGGGCCCGCGGGCCTTCACCGAGGGCCGCACACCGCGCTGGAAGGGCTGCTAACCCTTGGTCTGTGGCTCTACCGTGCGTTCTTGATGTAGTTGACCGCACCAGGACGGCATAACTACATCAAGAATGACGAGGTCCTAGTTGCCGCCTTCGACGGGGGTGAACCGGCGGGTCCAGGCCTGCAGCATGCGGTCCAGCAGCATGGCCAGCAGCACGATGGCCATTCCGGCCACGAAACCCGACCCCACCGAGTCGGTCCGCCTGAGCCCCTTCACCGTCTCAAGGCCGAGGCCGCCGCCGCCCACCAGCCCCGCGATCACCACCATGGCCAGCACAAGCATCACCGTCTGGTTGATGCCGGCGATGATGCTCGGTGCAGCCAGCGGCAGTTGCACCTTGCGCAGGGTCTGGCCGCGGGTGGCGCCGAAGGCTCGGGACGCCTCGGTGGCCTCGCCCGCCACCTGGCGTATGCCCAGGTTGGTCAGCCGGGTCGCGGCTGGCAATGCGTACAGGACCGACGCGATGATCCCAGGGATCCGCCCAACGTTGAACATGATGATCACCGGCACGAGCAGCACGAAGCTGGGGATCGTCTGCAGGAAATCGAGCACCGGCTTGAGCATCCGCTCGAACCGGTCGCTGCGGGCGGCCAGGACCCCCAGCGGGATGCCGCACAGGATCGCCATGGCCACGGCCACGATGACCTGGGCGAAAGTGTCCATGGAGAGCGTCCACATCCCGAGGAACCCGAGACCGGCCGCGCAGGCCGTGCAGAACGCGGCCAGGGCCGGCCCGCCCAGCCGCCACGAAGCCAGCGCCACGGCCAGAACCACCACCGGCCAGGCCAGATCCGAGCTGAACAGTTCCCGTAGCGGCGTCACGGCGTAGATGGTGATCGAGTCGCTGAACCAGCCGGTCCCGAACCAGGTCCCGCCGATCTCGTAGAGGTTGTCCCGGACCCAGTCGACCAGCCAGTCGATCCGGTCCGCGAACGAGAAGGAGATCGCGCCGGGAAACTCGACTCGGCCGCTCACCGCTCCCACCAGCGTGCCGGCCAGGAGCAGGGCGCCGCCGAGCACCTTGCGAGGATGGCGGCCCAGTGCCTCCACCCCGAGCTTCCGGCTCATCCGAACAGCCATCATGCTGCCCGCCCGCGACAAGCCACCGTCAATGGAGGACAGCACGCCCTCCACCCACCGGATCGGCTTGACGTGGGCCAGGGTGTCGGGCATGAGGCGCAGCCGGCGACGGGTCCCGATGCCCGCAGCTCCATGGGTCACCCGGTCCATGATGACGGCCAGCACGACGATGGCCAGACCGGCCTCCAGCGCCCGTCCGACGAACAGTCCCCGCAACGACACCAGTACCACCTGGCCCAGCCCGCCCGCGCCGATGAGGGCCGCGATCACGACAATGCTCAGCGCCATCATGATGGTCTGGTTGATGCCGGTCAGCACACTGGGCAACGCCAGCGGGAACTGCACCTTGCGCAGGGTCTGGCGGGGTGTGGCCCCGAACATCTCGGCGGCCTCCACAGTGGCGGCAGGCACGGTCCGTATGCCCAGATTGGTGAGCCTGATCACCGGCGGGAGGGCGTACACGACGGTGGCGATGATGGCCGGCACCCTGGCCACGCCGAACAGCAGGACCACCGGGATCAGGTACACGAAAGCCGGCAGGGTCTGCATGGCGTCGAGCGCCGGCCGCAGCGCCTGCTGGAGCCGGTCGTAACGGGCCGCGGCGATTCCCACCGGCACACCGATAGCGACCGAGATGGCGACGGCTACCGCCATCAACGCAACTGTCTGGAGGCTCTCGGTCCACAGGCCTATGGCGCCGAAGTAGAGGACGCCCACCCCGGTGAGCAGGCCCGCCCGCAGCCCCAGCACGGAGGTGGCGATCATGGCCGTCGCGCCCACCACCACGTACCACGGCAGCCACAGCAGGAACCACTCGACGGCCCGCAAGCCCCAGTCGATCATGTCGCTGACCGGGTTGAAGAAGAACGAGAAGCTCCAATGGCTCGTCTGGTTGTTGATCACCCAGCGGCGAGCATCGTCGATCCAGTCCGCCAGCGGGATCACCAGCGACTCAGGGAATCCCCCGAGCGAGCTCAGGGCGATCTGGACCGCCACCAGCACGGCGACCCCGATGGCGAGGCCCCCGCCCGAGCGGATCCGCCTCTGCCGGTCCTGGGTCAGCCGAGCTTCGATGGTGCTCGAAGCCTCCGACGGCGCCGCGGACGGCGCGGCCGTGGTCACCGCGGCTCGGCGGTACGGTCGCCGGCCGCGGCTCCGGCTCTGGAGCCCTCATCCAGCAATGCGGCTACCTGGTCCCGGTCGACGGTGCCCACGACCTGGCCCTGATCGTCGGCGACGCACAACTCCTCGGGGCTGGCCAGCAGCCGGGGCAGCACGTCGTCGAGGACCGCGCCGACGCTCACCGGTTCTCCCGCGGGCGTCTCGCCGTCGAGGGGCCGCATGACCGAGCCCACGGTCACCACCTTCGTCTTCGGTGCGTCCTCGGTGAACTCGCGCACGTACTCGTCGGCGGGTGCCGACACGATCTGCTCGGGCGTGCCCACCTGCACGAACTCGCCGTCCTTCATGATGGCGATGCGGTCCCCGAGCTTGAGGGCCTCATGGAAGTCGTGGGTGATGAACACCAGCGTGCGGCGCATGCTGGCCTGCAGCGACAGCAGTTCGTCCTGCATGTCGCGGCGGATCAGCGGATCCAGCGCCGAGAACGGCTCGTCGAAGAACAGGATCTCGGGCTCCACGCACAGCGCCCGGGCCAGTCCCACCCGCTGCTGCATCCCGCCTGAGAGCTGTTGGGGGAAATGGTCGGTCCAGTCCTTGAGACCGACCACCTCGAGGACTTGCAGGGCCCGTTCGTAGCGGTCCGCCTTGGTCGCCCCCTGGATCTCGAGGCCGAAGGCGACGTTGTCGATCACCTTCCGGTGCGGGAACAGCCCGAAGTGCTGGAACACCATCGACAAGCGGCTCCGCCTGAGTTCTCTCAGCCCCTCGTCGTCGAGGTCTCCGATGGGCGTGCCGTCGATCTCGACGGTCCCGCTAGTCGGCTCGATCAGGCGGGACAGGCAGCGAATCAGGGTCGACTTGCCGGAGCCGGACAGGCCCATGACAACGAAGATCTCGCCGCGCTCGACCGAGAATGTCGCGTCCCTGACCGCGATCAAGCAGCCGGTGCGCTCCTGCACGACTTGGCGGCTGGCACCCTCGTCGAGGAGGGCCATGGCCGCGGCCAGGTCCTCGCCGAAGACCTTGGTGATCTCCGTGCACACGAGCGGCGCGGCCACCTCGATGCCGGCCCGTTCGGCCTCATCACCCGCGGCAGCGACCACCAGCGCATGTTAGGCGGTGGCCGTCCGCGCCGACGGCGAACGAAGTAAGTCATGTGGACTCCAGACACCGGACTATTGACTTATGGCACCACCCATGTGTTAGACATTGGGCCTCGGAGTTGGTCGCGCGGCAGGGCGCGGCCCGGGACAAGACAACTGGGAGGGGACACCGGATGAGGAAGTCTCTATGGAAGCTTGCCGCCGGAGTGGCCGTGCTCGGCCTGCTGGCGGGAGCCTGTAGCGGTGGCGACGACGGTGCGGAGGAGATCACCACCATCAAGCTCGTCGCCAATCCGTGGAGCGGCTCCGCCGCCAACATCGAGGTGGCCAAGCAGCTTCTCGAGAACGAGCTGGGCTACACGGTCGAGGTCACCGACCTCGACGAGAACGCCCAGTGGTCGGCGATCAACACCGGCGAGCTGCACGCGTCGCTTGAGGTCTGGCCCTCGGGCCACGGTCAGAACCGCACCGACTTCATCGACAACCCCGACGGCAACGTCGTGGACGCCGGCCTGCTCGGTCCCATCGGCCAGATCGGCTGGTACCTGCCCACCTACATGATCGATCAGAACCCCGCGCTGGCCAACGCGGAGGGATTCACCGATCCGGCGCTGGCTGCCCTGTTCGCCACCGCAGAGACGGGCGAGGCCGGGCAGATCCTGCACGGCGACCCCAGCTGGGTGACCTTCGAGCAGGACATTATCGACGACTTCGGGCTGAACCTCGAGATCGTGTACGCAGGCTCCGAGGAGGCGCTGCTGGCCGCGTTCGACGCCGCCTTCGCCCGCGAGGAGCCCGTGCTGTCGTACTTCTGGACACCCCACTCGGCCTTCAACACATTCGATCTCGTCGAGTTGGAGCTGCCGCCGGATCCCGACGGCAACAAGTACTACCCGTCGGAGGATCTCTTCAAGATCGTCTGGTCCGGGCTCGAGGAGGGGGCTCCCAACGCGTGGGCCTTCCTGCACAACTTCAACTACACCACCGCCGACCAGGTGTCGATGCTGGCCGCCATCGATGGAGAGGGCAAGAGCGTCGAGGAGGCCGCGGCGGACTGGATCGCCGCCAACGAGGCCACCTGGAGCGCCTGGGTCCCGTCGTAGCCAATAGGCCGAGCGAATAGCTGAGCCGGGGCTCGTCCCCGGCTCAAGGAGGGACCGGGGTGAGCCCCGGTCCCTTCCGCGCTCGCGGGGTTCAGCCTCGCCCGAAGTCCCAGGCCGCGATCTCGGCCATCTGCTCGCCGAGCAGGGCCACCGCGGTCTCGAACAGCAGTTTGCCCTCGTCGGCGTTGGCTCCCGTCGGGTCGCCGATGTGGCCGTCGGGCCCGAAGTCGTTCGACAGCCAGCCGAAGGAGGCCAGCCCTCCGAAGCGCACGTAGCGGTTGTCCGCCAGGCGCTCCGGCACAGCCCTCCTGGCCCGCTCGAGATGCACCAGATGGGGACGCAGGTGCATGAACACCGAGGTCTCCCGGTGCCCGCCGTGGATACCCATTCCGAGTTCGGTGGTCTCGGGCGACTTGCCGCCGTGGTCGGGCGGAACGAACGGGTGCACGAGAAAGGTCATGAGCCCGGTCGCCAGCCGGATCTCGCGGCAGGCCACGTTCAGCAGGGCCGAGTTGCCGCCGTGGCCGTTGAGGAACACCAGGCGCTCGGCCCTGGTCTCGGCCACGCAGCGGCCGATGTCGCGCAGGACCGCCAGCAACGTCTCCGCCGACAGCCACAGGGTGCCGGGCGACCAGGCGTGCTCGTTCGACTTCGACACCGACAGCGTGGGCAGCAGCCACAGGTCAGAGTCGTCGCCGTGCTCGGCGACGAGGGCGGCCGCCGTCTCGTGGGCGATCACATGGTCCACCGATAGCGGCAGGTGTGGGCCGTGCTGCTCCACCGCCCCGATCGGCTGCACGATCACCGACGACTCGGTTATCCGTTCGGCGATCTCGGGTCCGCTGAGATCCTCGAGGCGGCGGCTGGGCTCGGTCACGGGCTCCAAAGTAACCGATGCCGCGCCCGGTGGCGGGGTCGGCGGGCGGCTAACCGGGTTGCACGGGCGGGGGGTCGACGGCGACAGGACTCCAGAAGGAGACATCGGCGAGACCCAGCGCGGTGACCCCGCCGCTTCCTTCCACTTGCGCCACCGCTGATACCGCATAGTCGGCGGTCTGAGCGCCGAAGGCGATCGCGGTGCTGTCCGGCGACCACAGGCGAGGTGCCTCGGTGTACTGATCCGCGAACTGCACGTAGTCCCTGAAGAAAGTCGCCGTGGGAGCGAATCGCGCCAGTTCGGATAGCTCGTTCCCGTCCCAGATGTACCAGGCCAGACCGACGCTCTCGCGATCGTCGCTCGCGCTGGTCCCAATCAGCAGACGCTCGCCGTCCGGGCTCCACTCGAGCCACAGTCCGATCCTGTCGAGGACGGTGCGGCGCTCGGCTGTGGCGAGGTCGACGATCTGCACCGAACCGGCCCCGACCGAAGGCTCGGCCTGAGCCGTTTGTCCGGCTTCCAGCACGGCCGCCTCGAGGCTCCCGCCGGCCGCGCCCGGCTCGAGCTCGGCCACCGAGATGGCGGCGCGGTCACCGGTGGGGTGGACTGCCATCAGCGTGAACGCGCCGGCAGGCCCGAGTTCGGTGATCTCGCCTGAGTCCGCGCTGCGGCGCAACAGTTGCGGGGTGGTAGTGGCACTCCTGTCCACGAGCGCTTCGGGCTCGGTGCCGATAGGGGCCTGCGCGTAGGAGTCGACGTAGAGGAAGTCCCCGGTTCCGGGCACCCACGCCGGTGCCTGGAAATCGAAGCCGACCGGGCCGAAGTCGTGGTGGCTGTCGGGTGAGTTGACGTCGTCGATGAGCAGCAGTCCGTGCCCGGCGTGCAGCAGCAGCCTGTTCCCGCCGGGTTCCCAGGCGACGAACAGGCTCTGGCTGATGAGCGACACGTCCGCAGCGGGAGCGCCGGTGCCGTCCAGTATGTCCGCGGCTGTGCCGCCCGTCGGGCTCGGCCCCAGTGCGGCCAGGCGGGAGCCGTCGTAACTCCAGGTGTAGAAGAAGTAGGGACGGCTCGCCGGCGCGGTGGTCACGTCCCAGGTGGTGACGTCGACGACGATCACCCACGCCTCGCCGCGGTCCGGATCCAGGAGTGTGGCCGCGAGCCGGCTCCCGTCCCGGGACCATGTGGGCTGGGTGACGACCTGGTCCGCAGCGACGGCGAACACCTCGCTGCCGTCGGACCTCAGGAACCGCAGGCCCGTCGGACCCGAGGCCGCGATCAGGCCGCGCCCGCCGACGGGATCGATGCTGGGTCGGGCCGCTTCGGTGGCCGGCCCCGGAGCCGCGGCACTGGTCGTTCCGCCGCCCGGGGCCAGAGCGGACTCCAAGTCGGCGTCGGCCGGGGCCGGGACCGACGTGCGTTCCGGGGGGCTGGCGCACGACGCCAGGACGAGCAGTGCGCAAATGGCCGCCCGTGTGGCGAGGCGTCGGCGCGAGGGCACGTTCGAGACCGTAGCCCGTGGCTGCGACCCCGGCTCCGTCTCGGGGCTCCGGCCCGTCAGGGCCCGACCGTGTCGCCTCTTGGAAAGGGGCTCAAGCTTAGAAGGGGCTCAGGCCCAGGCGGTTGCGAATCGAGACCAGTTCGCCCAAGTGGTTGAAGCCGTGACCGACCGCGCTCCACTGCAGGAACCACGCAGTGGGCTTGCCCGCCCACATGGAATAGAGCCAATCGAAGCGGTCCGCCGGGGTGCCTATGGCCTCCAGGGCGGCAGACGTGTCGGGCTGCCGGTCCATCGGCGGCAGGCCTCCGTCCTCCAGCCAGGCCGCGGTGGACTCCATGACCTCCAGCGTGTAATCGCCGACGGCCTCCGGGTCCAGCACATCGACCAGGTCGGCATCCTCACCCTCGGCCAGGCCCCGCCAGAGGTCCTCGTCGATGCCGAGGCGGTCGGTCCAGCCCTCGACCACCGCGCCGGAGCCCCGCACCACGCCGTTGACGGCCACGTCGTGGTGACGAGCCAGGTGCCACAGCACGTAGACCGGCGCGATCCCCCCGCCGTCGGCCCGTTCGGTGCGCCGCTCGGGGGGGATCAGGCCGAGGACGCCGCCGTCGAGCTTGGCCCGCAGCGACCGCAGGTCTCCGATGATCCAGTCCCGCAGATCCATGCCAGGAACTCTAGATCGGTCTAGTGGCAAGGCCGCGACCGGTCTGCGGGTGTCATTGGATCCGGTGCGTGTCGCGCCCGGTGGCCGGTGTCCATGACTCGATGAGCAGGCTGTCCCCCGACACTCGCACCAGGACGACCCGTGTGATCGTGGCCACGTAGAGCGCCATGGTCGACAGATCGTCGATCGGGTAGCGGTGTCCCGCCACGAACTCAGCCTGTTGGGCTGTGTCCGCAGGCTGAGCCATGCCGTCGATGCGGGCGTCGCCGTCGGGCAGTTGCTCGTGGTCGGGTGCGCTATGGAGCGAGAAGCGGGGATCGCGCCTGAGATCGGCGGCCTTGCGCGATCCCGGTGCCATGCCCAGCCACAGGTGTCCCGACCTGATGGGCGCCTCCATGCCGGACAATCGAGGCGAGCCGTCCGCCATCAGCGTCGCCATGATCGCGTGGCGGTGGCTTCCCAGCCTCGCCATGACTCTCTGAGCCAGTGCCCCGTCGGCCTGCTCGAACTCTGCCCAGGTCGCTGCGTTGACGGTCATCGTCCGAATCTAGGCCCGTGACGGGTGGGGTACGCTCGGGCTGTGCGCTTTGTGGTGCTGCACGCTCACCCGCAGCCGGAGTGTCTCAACGTGGCTCTCCGCGACCGGGTGGTGGAGACGTTGGAGCGAGCCGGCCACACCGTCGAGGTCGTGCGGCTGACGCAGGGAGAACGGATCGACGGCGTCAGCCTCTTGGGCGCCGAGGGCCTGGTGCTCGTCTACCCGACCTGGTGGGGCGGTCTGCCCGCGCCGATGCTGTCGTGGGTGCAGAGCGAGCTTGCGGCCTGGCTCGACGGCTCCGCCGATCGGGCAACATCGCCGCTGCGCACGGTGAGGCACCTCATAGCCGTCACCACGCACGGCTCGCCCAAGTGGACGAACTGGCTTCAGGGTGAGCCGGGGCGCCAGTTGCTGCGACGCACGATCGCCCGCCTCTGTGCTCCCGGGACCAGGCTGCGCTGGATGGCTCTGTACGGGTTGGACCAGCACAGCCCAGAGGAGATAACGGCCTTCGTGGAACGGACGGCCTCGGAGCTGGCCGGGGTCGGCGCCTGATCGGGATTGCCGGTCCAGCCGCGGGCGACGCTGTCAGCGGGCCGCCACCACCGCGATCTCTACCTTCCAGGCGCTCTGGGCCAGTTCGGGCACCACCACCAGCGTTGAGGCGGCCAGATGGCCGCCCAGGTACTGGTCGCGTGCGGCCATCACCGCGCCGAGGTCCTGGTTCGGAACGACGTAGGTGGTCATCGAGACGATGTCGCTGGAGGCCATGCCGGCCTCCGACAGTATGGCCGCGACGTTCTGCCAGACCGTGCGGGCCTGCTCGCCCACATCGTCGGGGACCGACCCGTCGGCCCGGGTGGGCACCACCCCCGAGGTGTGCAGCCAATGCTGGGCGCCGTCGGTGGCGACGGCGTGGGCATAGCGGGCTGCCGGCGGCGCGATTCCGGCTGGGCTGATCACTTGTGAAGTCATCGCGGCGATGGTAGCCGCCCCTCCCGCGGCCGTCGGCGGGTCGAGACGAGATCGGGGCGGCCCGCGTATGGCGGCTTGCCGGAGCCGTGACACACTTTCGCGCATGGCACAGCGCATGGCTCTGTATTTCCAGGACAAGCACCCCATCGGCTACGAGATCGAGATGGCCCAGTACGCCGAGGAGCGGGGCTTCAGCGAGATCTGGCAGGGCGACACCCGTCTGGCCCGCGACTGCGTGGTGCTGATGAGCGCCCTGCTGGCCTCGACTGACCGGCTTCGAATCGCCAGCGGGGTGCTGCCCATCTACACCCGCAACCCCGCGGTGATCGCGGCCACCTGGAGCACCATGCACGAGCTCGCCGGACCCGCGCCCGACGGCGGCAGCCGGGTGATGCTGGGGCTCGGCGCCTGGTGGGAGCCGATCGCCGGACGGGTCGGGGCCGGCCGGCGCAAGCCGCTCACCGCCATGCGCGAGAACGTCGAGGCGATCAGGGCCCTGTTCACCATGGAGGAGGTCACCTACGAGGGCGAGTTCGTTCACCTCGACCGGGTCAGCCTCGACGTGGCCTACGGTGACACCTCGCCCCGCGACATCCCCATCTACATCGGTGCCACCGGCCCGAAGATGCTGGAGCTGACCGGCGAGATCGCCGACGGGTCCATGCTCAACTACGTCGTGCCGGTCGACTACATCCGCGACGCGGTCGCCCGTGTCTCCGTCGGGGCCGCGAAGTCGGGGCGCACCATCGACGACATCGACCGGCCGGAGCTGCTGATCTGCTCGCTGTCCGAGGACGATCCTGATCTGGCCCTGCTGACCGGCAAGTCGCTCGTGGCGTACTACCTGGGCACCGAGCCCCACATCATGGCCGCCTCCGGAGCCGACCCCGAGCTGATCGACCGTGTCAAGGAGGTGGTCGGCTGGCCGGCCACCGAGGCCGACTACTACAAGGCGGCTCCCCTCATCGGAGACGACCTGGTGCGGGGCATCATGGCTGTCGGCTCGGCCTCGGAATGCCGCGACAAGGTGGCCGAGTTCATCGACGCCGGCGTCACCTGCCCCGTGCTCTACCCGCTGATGGACAACATGGAGCCGGTGATCGACGCCTTCGCCCACTGGTCCCCCTGATGTGACCGATCTGCTGATCCACGGTGGCGCGGTGGTCACCGTGGACGACGCCGGAACGATCCACGATCCTGGCTGGGTGTACGTTCGTGGCAACCGGGTGGCCGAGGTGGGGGCGGGGGAGCCGCCGTCGAGCCGTCTGCGACAGGCGACGGAGGCGATCGACGCCGCCGGCTGCGCGGTCATGCCGGGGATGACCAATGCCCACACCCACCTGTTCCAGACGTTGTTCCGGGGCCTGGCCGACGACAAGGCCCTGCTCGACTGGCTGAGGGACTGCATCTGGCCGGCCGCCGTTCATCTCGATGCCGAGATCGCCGGAGCCGCGGCCATGGCTGGGCTGGTCGAGAACCTCCGGGGTGGCGCCACCTCGGTCATCGACCACCAGTACGTCCACACCGACGAGGGCATCAACGACGCGGTGTGCCGGGCGGCCGGCGAGCTGGGAGTCCGGTTCCTGCTGGCCCACGGCTGGGCCGACCGCAACTACCACCCGAGGATGGAGCAGACCGCCGAGCAGGCTGTCGCCCGGGCCGGCGCGGCCCGGCGCCGCTGGGACGGCCACGACGATGATCGCATCCGGGTGGAGTTGGCGCCGCTGATCCCGTGGGGGTGCTCCGACGAGGCCATGCGCACCACCGTGGCCGCGGCTCGCAGCTGGGGCCGTGGCACCCATATCCAC
Organism: Acidimicrobiia bacterium; assembly: GCA_022819505.1. Lineage (GTDB taxonomy): Bacteria > Actinomycetota > Acidimicrobiia > Acidimicrobiales > Aldehydirespiratoraceae > Aldehydirespirator. Next base: position 101,178 of record JAJEHD010000018.1, read on the forward strand.
TGCGCGGAGACCGCGGTCGAGGTTGATATGAGCCTTGAAGAACGGGGTACGCGCCATGTGACCTGGCTCGACTCGCTGGGGGTGCTGGGTCCCGACATGCAGCTCGCCCACAGTGTCTGGCTCGACGACGACGAACTCGACCTGATCGCGGCGACCGGCTCGGTGGTGGTCCACTGCCCGGTCTCGAACATGTACCTGGCCTCGGGCGTGGCCCGCGTGCCCGAGATGCGGGCCCGCGGCATCACGGTGGCGCTGGCCAGCGACGGGCCGGGCAGCAACAACCGTCAGGACATGTTCGAGGTGCTCAAGGCGACGGTGCTGCTCCAGAAGGTGCATCACCTCGACCCGCTGCTGCTGCAACCGGCCGATGTGCTGCATCTGGCCTGCCGCAACGGCGCGGCTGCCTTCGGGCTGCCCGGCGCCTTCGGCATGGTGGCCCCCGGGCAGCGGGCCGACCTGCTGGTGGTCGACCTGGGGTCGCCGCTGGTGGCGCCGGTTCACCGGGTTCCCAGCGCCCTCGTCTACAACGCCTCCCCCCGGGATCTGCGAGACGTCGTGGTGGACGGCCGGATCCTGCTGCGGGCCGGTGAACTGATCGTGGCCGACGAGAGCCGGATCATGGCCGAGGCCAACGCCGCCGCTCGCCGCCTCTTCGACCGGGCCGGCATAGCCTCCCGCGTCACCCGGACCTGAGAGGCTGAGCGGGGCCGGGCTCCGCTGCGAGATTCGAGTCGGGGGATTGCTAGCGTTTCTTGCCGTGCCGCTTATTGCCGCTTACCACCGACCTGCGTCCCTGGACGAGGCGCTCGACCTGCTGAGCACGCCTCAGCGGGTGGCCCTCGCCGGCGGGACGACACTCAACGCCGACCGTGAGCCCTCCGACATGGAGGCCGTCGACCTGCAGGCGCTCGGGCTGGACCGGGTGGCCGAGGCCGGCGGCGGGCGGGTGCGCCTCGGCGCCACCGCCACCCTCGACGCGGTCCGTCGCTGCGAACTGCTGCCCGAGTCGTTGAGGGAGCTGGCCCGAGCCGAGCAGCCGTCCACCCTGCGGACGCTGGCCACGGTCGGTGGCCTCGTGGCCAAGGCCTCGGCCGAGAGCCTGCTGCTGGCCGCCCTGCTGGCCCACGAGGCTCGGGTGGAGCTGGCCGGCCCCGGCGACGCCGGATCCTCCGAGCGCGGTCTCGGCGAGCTGCTGGCCGCCGGGCTGGCGCCGGGCTCGCTGGTCACCGCAGCCACCGTCGACCCTTCGGCGACCACCGCGGTGTCCCGGACGGGCCGCACCCCCGCCGATGTGCCCATCGTCGCGGCCTACGGGCGCCGCACCGACGGCTTCGTGGCCATGGCGCTCACCGGGGTGGCCGACCATCCCGTGCTGGTGGACGTTCACGACCCGACCGCGGGCCTGGACCCGGCGGGGGATTTCAGAGGCAGCCGCGAGTACCGCCTGCACCTGGCGGGCACGCTCACGGCCCGGGTCATGCAGGAGCTGTACCCATGACCATCGATGTCACCTTCGAGCTCAACGGTGCTGACGTCACGCTGGCCGTGGAGCCCCATCACACTCTGCGGGAGGCGCTGCGCCGTCTCGGCATGTTCTCGGTCCACTTCGGCTCCGACAGCGGCGAGACCGGCGCGGCCGCGGTGCTCTACGACGGACGGCTGGCCTCCGCCGACGTGATCCTGGCCGCCTCGGCCGACGGGCACCGGGTCACGACCGTCGAGTCGCTCAACGTCTCGCCGGAGCTGCATCCCGTGCAGACCGCCTTCGTGGCCGTCGGAGCCTTCCAGTCCGGCTATTCCGCGGGCGCGATGATCCTCGGCACGCTCGCCCTCCTCGAGGAGAACCCCAACCCGTCCGAGGAGGACATCCGGGACATGCTCTCGGGGATCCTCGACCGCGAGACCGCCTATGTAAAGCCGGTGGAGGCCGTCAAGCGGGCTGCGGCCGTGCTGCGGGGCACCGAGACCGAGCCGTTCGCCCCGCTGGTCATCGAATCACTCACCGACGGCTCTCGCCCGCCTGCTGAGCCTCCTACCGGCAGCCCGGCGCCCGAAGCGCCCCACGCGGTGCCCCGTCTGGTGCCGTCGCGGGAGGTTCCCGACATGGCCGTGGTTGGCAAGCCCGAAGTCAAGGTGGACGCCGTGCGGCTGGCGAAGGGCAACCCGGCCTTCACCGACGACATAGAGCCCCGGGGGATGCTGTACGCCAAGGTGCTGCGCAGTCCTCACGCCCACGCCCGCATCCTGAGCATCGACGACTCGGCGGCCCGGGCGGTGGACGGGGTCCACGCGGTGCTTCACCACGGCAACACTCCCCGGGTCAAGTACGCCTCCGGCGGGCAGAGCTGGCCCAACCCCCACCCCTACGACCAGGTGAGCTTCGACGACCGCGTCCGCCATGTGGGCGACCGGGTGGCCGCGGTGGCCGCCGAGACCATCGAGGCCGCCGAGGAGGCGGTGCGCCTCATAGAGGTCACCTACGAGGTCCTGCCCGCGGTGTACGACGAGCGCTTCGCCATGGACCCCGACGCCCCCAAGGTCCACGACGAGGACGACACCACCCACATCTGCGATCCCGAGCGCAACCTGGTGCACCACATCACGGCCCAGCGCGGCGACGTCGACGGCAACCTGGCGACCGGAGCCCACGTCTTCGAGCAGACCTTCAGGGTCCACCAGGTCCAGCAGTGCCCCATCGAGCCCCACATCTCGATGGCGTGGCTCGACTCCGACGAGCGCATGGTGGTCCGCACCGCCACCCAGGTGCCGTTCCACACCCGCCGGATGCTGGCCCCCCTCATCGACATGGACATCAAGGACATCAGGGTGATCAAGCCCCGCATCGGCGGCGGCTTCGGGGCCAAGCAGGAGATGCTGATCGAGGACATCGTCGCTCACCTGGCCATCGCTACCCGCCGCCCGGTGCGTCTCGAGCTGGACAGGGCTGAGGAGTTCTACGCCAGCCGGACCCGCCATCCCCAGACCATCACGTTCCGGACCGCGGTCGACGACGACGGCAGCCTGCTGGCCCAGGAGATGGCCATCATCGGCAACACCGGCCCCTACGGCACCCACGGCTTCACCGTTCAGATCGTGTCGGGGCTGCGCGGGCTCACTTCCTACAACGCCTCCTCCAAGCGCTTCGACTGCCATGTCGTGTACACCAACATCCCGGTGCCGGGCGCCTACCGGGGCTACGGCGCCCCCCAGGCCGAGTTCGCCCTCGAGGCCCACATGGAGGACATCGCCCGCACCCTCGACCTCGACCCCATCGAGTTCAAGCGGCGCAACTGGGTCAAGGTCGGCGATGAGATGGACATCGCCCCCCATCTGGGTGAGCGGGCCGTGGCCGAGGAGGAGCTCGACGAGTACCCGAAGGTCATGTCGTCGGGCATCGAGGAGTGCGTCGCCCAGGGGATGCGGGAGATCGACTGGAGCCGCCGCGACGACGGCGCCTGGAAAGCCCCCGCCGACCGGCCCAACATCCGGCGGGGGATCGGCTTCGCCTTCTGCATGCATGGCACGGCCATCCCGTTCCTGGACATGGGGGGCTGCTCCATCAAGCTCAACGACGACGGGTCGTTCAACATGCTCATCGGGGCCACCGACCTCGGCACCGGCGCCGACACCGTGATCGGCCAGATCGCAGCCGAGGTCCTCGGCGTGCCCCTCGACGACATCAAGGTGTACTCCAGCGACACTGACATGACCCCGTTCGACACCGGCGCCTACGCCTCGTCCACCACCTACATCTCGGGCACGGCCGCACTGCGGGCCGCGGAGGCGGTCCGGGAGCGGCTCAAGGCGCGGGCCGCCATGCTGCTGGAGGTGGACGAACCCTGCACCATCGAGCTGCGCGACCGCCGCGCCTACGCGGCCGACGGGCGCTCGGTAACGCTGGAGGAGATCGCCCTCGACTCGCTCCACTGGCAGGAGCAGGAGCAGATCATGGGCACCGCCTCGCATGTCTCGCCCGACTGCCCGCCGCCGTTCGCGGCCCAGTTCGCTGAGGTGGAGGTGGATGTCGACACCGGCCAAGTGACGGTCACCAAGCTGGTGATGGCGGTGGACTGCGGGGTGGCCATCAACCCGGTCACTGCCAGCGGCCAGGTCGAGGGGGGAATGATCCAGGCCCTCGGCTACGCCCACTGCGAGGAGATCGTGCTCGACGACGAGGGACGCATGGTCAACCCGTCGTTCGGCCCCTACAAGATCTACCGGGCCGACGAGATGCCCGACACGGTCGTATACCTGGTCCAGACCATGGAGGACAGCGGCCCGTTCGGGGCCAAGGCGGTGGCCGAGATCCCCAAGGACGGCGTGGCTCCGGCGATCCGCAACGCCATCCTCGACGCCACCGGAGCGGCCATCAACGAACTGCCCTTCACGCCGGAGCGGGTATGGGCGGCCCTGCAAGCCCACAGCTGAAAGGGGCTCCTGCCGGGCCGGGGCTGGTCGTCTCGGCCGACTGGGCCGTGCCCGCCGCGCTGGACGAGCCGCAGCGCCAATGGGGCGTGAGGGTGGCCGGCGGGATGATCGACGACTGCGGCCCGGCCGGCGAGCTGCGGGCCCGCTACCCCGACGACGACCTCTGCGACGGGAGCGGTTGCGTGCTGCTGCCCGGATTCGTCAACGCGCACGTGCACCTGTACGGCGTGCTGGCCCACGGGGTGCCTGCGCCGGCGCAGCCGGTGGCCGACTTCTGGGGATTCCTGGACGACTACTGGTGGCCCCTGGTGGAGAACGCCCTCGACCAGGAGATGATCTCGGCCGCGGCCGCCTGGGTCACCGCCGAGCTGGCGACCGGGGGCACCACGAGCTTCTTCGACATCCTGGAGGCCCCCAACGCGCTGCCCGACGCCCTTTTTGCCGAGCGGGAGGCGGTCGCCGCCAGCGGGCTGCGGGGAGTGCTGTCGTTCGAGGCCACCGAGCGGATGGGCGCGGCCAACGGGCAGGCCGGACTGGACGAGAACGCGCGCTTCATCGAGGCGTGCCGGGCCAGCGGCCCGTCGGGCGCCGGCAACCGGGTGTCGGGCGCGATGTGCATCCACACCACGTTCACGTGCAGCGAGCCCTTCATACGCCGGGCCTTCGAGACCGCGGCCGAACTGGACGTGTTCTGCCACGCCCACGTCAACGAGGGAGTGCATGAGGGGCGATGGTGCACCGAGCATCACGGGATGCGCACCCTCGAGTTCTACGAGCGCATCGGGGTGGCCTCGCCTCGCTTCCAGGCCAGCCAGTGCGTGCAGATGTCGCCCCGCGAGATCGAGATAATCGCGGCCACCGGCGTGAGGGTGTCGCACATGCCGCTGTCCAACTGCGAGGTGGGCGGGGGCATCGCGCCCGTGCTCGAGATGCTGCAGCGCAACGTCACCGTCGGGCTCGGCTCCGACGGCTACCTCAACGACATGTTCGCGGTGATGCGGGGCGCCTTCCTGCTGCACCGGGCCGCCACCCTCGACCCCGGCGCGATCAGCGCGGCGACCGTGCTGCACATGGCCACCGAGGGCTCGGCTCGCACGCTCGGTCTGGATCGGGTGGGCCGCCTGGAGCCGGGCTGGCATGCCGACCTGCAGCTGGTCGACATCGGCGGCCCCAAGGGCCTGCCTACCCCGGTGGAGGCCCACAACCTGCTCGACCAGCTGGTGCTGTGGCGCAACGCCTCCCATGTGAGCCGGGTGATGGTGGGCGGCGACTGGATCGTCGACGGAGGCGTGGTCGTCGGCGCCGACATGGACCGGCTGCGGGCCCGCACCCTCGAACAGGCCGCGAGACTGTGGTCATGAGCCCGGTCTCCACGCCTGGCAGGCCGCGGTCGTGAGCCTGCTCCGGCAGCTCGCCCGCGCTGTCGATGGCGACGTGGCCGTGGCCTCCGCCACCGTGGTGGACACATCGCGCTCGGTACCCCGGAGGGCCGGGGCCAAGATGCTGGTGTTCCGCGACGGCAGCATCTCAGGCACCGTCGGCGGGGGTGAGATGGAGGCCCGGGTGGTGGCCGAGGGGGTAGCCGCGCTTGCCGACGGCCGCTGCCGTCTGCTTTCGTACCGTCTAGTCGACCCCGTCCGGGGCGATCCCGGCGTCTGCGGGGGCGACGTCCAGATATTCGTGGAGCCGCACATGCCCAAGCCCACCGTCATAGTCATGGGATACGGACACGTCGGGCGGGCGGTGGCCCAACTGGCCCACTGGCTGGGGTTCCGTGTAGTGGCCTCCGACGATCGGGCCGGGATGGACGACGCTGCAGGCGACGGGGAGGATCCCGATGCCGTCGACGGCGAGCCGGGCAGCGGAGCCGCCGATGAGCTGGTCGTCGGCTCGGTCGACGACCTGCTGGCAGGGCGGACTCTCGACGCCGACGTGTCGGTGGTGCTGGTGACCCGCAACGTGGACGTGGACTCGGCGGCCCTGCCGGCGCTGCTGGCCACCGGCGCCGGTTACGTGGGGGTGATGGGCAGCGAGCGCCGCTGGGCCACAACCCGGGCCCGCCTGGAGGCCGAGGGCACCGATCCCGCCGCGCTCGACCGGGTCCACGCTCCCATCGGCATCGAGGTGGGCGCCGAGACCCCCGAGGAGATCGCGCTGAGCATCATGGCCGAGGTGATCGCCCATCGCCGGACCTGAGCGAGAGCCCCGCTCGGCCACTGGGCCGCTGTGCGTGCTGCGGGGCGGGGGCGACCTGGCGACCGGCGTGGCCTGGAGGCTCACCCGGGCCGGCTGGCCGGTGGTGGTGCTGGAGCTGCCCGAGCCCCTGACGATCCGCCGGACGGTGGCGCTGTCGTCAGCGGTGACCGACGGCGAGGTCAGCGTGCAGGGCATGCGGGGCGTGCTGGCGGGCAGTGCCGACGAGGCGGCCAAGGTGACCGCTCGGGGCGATGTCGCGGTGATGGTGTCCCCGGAGCTGGCCGGGCTGGGCCCGCTCCGGCCCGATGTAGTGGTGGACGCCCGGCTGGCCAAGCGCAACATCGACACGTCCATCGGTGACGCCGATGTGGTGATAGGACTCGGTCCGGGCTTCATCGCGGGCAGCGACTGCCACGCGGTGGTCGAGACCATGCGGGGCCACCGGCTGGGCCGGGTGATCTGGTCGGGCTCAGCCCTGCCCGACACGGGCACGCCGGCCGAGCTCGGGGGGCAGGCGGCCGACCGGGTCCTGCGGGCCCCTGCCTCCGGGGAGGTCGTCTGGCATGTGGACATCGGTGATCTCGTCACCGAGGGCCAGCCGCTCGGCGAGGTTGGCGGCGTGATCCTGAGCGCACCCTTCGACGGTGTGGTGCGGGGTGCCATCCGCGGCGGGATGTCGGTTCGGGCCGGGCTCAAGGTCGGCGACGTCGACCCGCGCCGCGACCCCTCGGCCTGTTTCCAGATATCCGACAAGGCGCTAGCTGTGGGCGGCGGAGTGCTCGAGGCCGTTCTTGTTCACCGCTCCGGACGGGCGTGACGTGGCGGCATAGGGTGGCCTCCGTGATCCGGCCTGAATTCAACGTCCTGCCCCATGGACCCATCGAGCGGGCCGTGGAGATCGCCCGGTACGCCGAGACTCTCGGCTACCAGCGGTGCTGGGTGTACGACGAGGGGCTCGCAGCCGCCGACGTCTACGTGGCCATGACCGCCATCGCGCTGGCCACGACGTCGCTGGAGGTCGGGCCGGGCATCACCAACCCCTACACCCGCCACGCGGGCGTCACCGCCGGCGCGGTCGCCTCGCTCGACGAAGTGTCGCGCGGGCGGGCCTTCCTGGGCATCGGCGCCGGGGGAAGCCTCACGCTCAACCCTCTCAGCATCGAGCGCAACCGGCCGCTGGCGGCGGTGCGTGAGACCATCGATGCCTGCCGGCGCCTGTTCGCGGGCGACGCCGTCAGCGTCGACGGTGTCCATGTCCGGCTGAGCGAGGCGTCGCTGCTTCACGCCCGAGCAAGCACCGAGGTCTGGCTGGCCGGACGGGGACCGCGGATGCTGGAGCTGGGCGGCGCGGCCTGCGACGGGGTGCTGGTCGACTTCGTCTACAAGCCGCACATCGGACCGGCGGTGGAGCGGATTCGGGGCGCCGGCCGGGCCGCCGGCAACGAGCCTCGCATCTCCTACTCGACGATGCTGGTGACCGACGACGACGCCATGGCCGCCGTCAAGCCCCACCTGACCTACCGGCTGGTCGACTCGCCCGCGGACGTGCAGGAGGCGATCGGGCTCGCAGACGCCGACGTGGCCAGGATCGGGGCTGCGCTCGCCGACGGTCTCGAAGCCGCGGCCGAGCATGTGCGGGACGAGTGGGCCCTGCCCTTCGTGATTGCCGGCACCCCCGACGAGTGCAGCCAGGAGCTGCATCGGCTGGCGGCCGAGCACGGGATCGAGTCGTTCGTCGTGCCGCTCCTCGACGACGAGTCGGCCGAGACGCTGCTGCGCTCCGGTGCCGAGATCCTGGGACTTGCATAAAACTCTGTGACATAGTTTGAAACCGCTGGAACATCGTTAAGATGGCTGTTGCCGCCCCGGTTTGCTGGGTGCCGGGCGGCCCGCCTCAACCCGGGCGAACAGAGTCCCGCCTCCGAAGGCCGCGGCGCGCGGGGGAGAGCAATGATCATCTGGTACTGGTCCGTCAAGGGCGGGGTCGGGACTTCGGTCGTGGCCGCGGCCACCGCCATCCGCCTGGCGTCGGAGGACCGCGACGCCACCCTGGTGGACTTGTGCGGGGATCAGCCGGCGCTGCTGGGAATGGCCGCCGGCGCGATGCCGGCCGAGCCCGGCATCGGCGACTGGGTTGCCGCGGGGGACGGTGTGGCCGCCGACGCCATCGGCAGACTTCTCGAGGATGTGGCTCCCGGCCTGCGCCTGCTGCGGAGGGGAACCCAGCCGCCGACTGCCGGCGAGGCCTCGGCGGGCGAGGACCAGCGCCCACGGCTGCTGCTCGCCCTTGAAGTGCTGGCCCGCACCGGGCCGGTCGTGGTGGACGCCGGACTGGATCGCGCTCGCTTGCGTTCCGCGATCGGCGGCCCGCACCGGCCGGTGTGCGTGCTGCGGTCCTGCTACCTGGCCCTGACCCGGGCCCAGCAGGTGGCCGGCCCCTACGAGCGGGTGGTCCTCGTGGAGGAGCCGGGCCGGGCGCTGCGCGCCCGCGACGTGTGCGCCGCTGTCGGGGCGTCCCACATCGAGCGGGTTGCGTGGGATCCCCGCGTGGCCCGATCGGTGGACGCGGGCACGATCGTCAGCATGCTCCCGCCGCCCCTGCGGCGATTCGAGCTTCCGGCATGAGTGCCGCGGCCGCGGGCGTCGCCAGGGCCCCCATGGTCGCCGGCACGCACTCCGGCGACGAGTGCGAGGCCCTCGTCGAGGTCGTGCACCGCAGGGTGGTCGACACGATGGAGCGTCTGCCGATGCCGCCCGCCGACATCGCCGCGATCGTGCGTGCGCTGGCGCCCCTCACCCCGACCGACGTCGTCGACGATGTGGTGGAGCGTGTCGCCGCCCGGGTGCACGGCCTCGGTCCCCTGGAGCCGCTGCTCGCCGACCCGTCGGTCAGCGAGGTGATGATCAACGGAGCGGGACCGGTGTGGGTCGAGCGGGATGGCAACCTCAGCCGGAGCGCGGTGTCACTGGACAGCGCCGCGGTCGGCCTGGTGGTGGAGCGGATCGTGTCCCCGCTCGGCCGCCGGGTCGATCAGCTCACGCCGTGCGTGGACGGGCGGCTGCCCGACGGCTCCCGTGTCCATGTGGCCGTTCCCCCGGTGGCCGTCGACGGCCCCTATGTGACCATCCGCCGCTTTGTGGTACCCGATGTGGCCCTGGAGTTGTTTGCCGCACCGCCGGTGGCGGCGCTGCTCGAGGAGCTGGTGGACCGGGGCGCCAACATCGTCGTGAGTGGAGGCACCGGAGCCGGCAAGACCACGCTGCTCAACGCCCTGGCCGGCCGGATCAGTCCCCAGCATCGGGTGATCACCATCGAGGACGCCGCAGAGCTGCGGCTTGAGCATCCCCATGTGGTGCGTCTGGAGGCCCGGCCCGAGTCCCGCGAGGGCGGCGGGGAGGTGACCATCCGCGACCTTGTCCGCAACGCGCTCCGGATGCGACCGGACCGGATGGTGGTGGGGGAGGTGCGGGGTCCAGAGGCGCTCGATCTGCTCCACGCCCTCAACACCGGCCACGGCGGCTGCCTGTCGACACTGCACGCCAACGGGCCCGTCGACGCGCTGCGCCGGCTGGCCGCCCTGGCCGCGGCCGCCGACGAGCGCCTGGGCGTCACCGCGGTCAGGGACCATGTGGAATCCGCCATCGACGCCGTCGTTCACGTCGGCAGGATCGGTGGCGGGGCCCGGCGGGTGGCGACCGTGGCCGAGGTCGACGGGCACGACAGTGTCCGCTTGCTGGCCGATGGCCGCGAGGTCCGCCAAGGCGTCTCGCGGCCTGCCCGTCTGGTGGCGGGACCGTGACCGTGGCACTGGCCGCCGTCCTGGTGTTCGTGGCGCTGGCGCCCGCACCGCGCCGGCTCGGGACCAGAGGCCGAGCGAATGGGCGACTGGGGCCGGGTCGGGTCGGATCCGGGCTAGTAGCGTTCAGGGGGCAGTGGAGGCAGCGGCACCGGCGCGATGACTCGCTGCCCCAGGCGCTCGAGTTGATGGCGCGGGCGCTGCGCTCCGGTGCCTCGGTGTTGACCGCGCTGGACACGGTGGCGACTGAGATGCCCGAGACCGGCTGGGCAGAGGTGGTCGGCAGGGTGCGCGGGGGCTTGGATCTCACCGAGGCCCTCGACGGCTGGGTGGACGACCGGACCGAGCGTCAGACGGCTGCGGCTCTGCTTGTGCTGGGGCACCGGTCGGGTGCGGCTATGGCCGCCAGTCTCGACCGGGCCGCGGCATCGCTGCGCCAACGGAGCGCCCTGGGCGACGAGATCCGGGCGCTCACGTCACAGACTCGGGTCTCCGGAATGGTCGTGGCCGCAGCACCGGCCGGCTTCGCGGCCGTGATCGCGGTAGCCGATCCCGGTGCTCTGGGCACGCTGGTGGCTACGCCCATCGGGCTGCTGTCGCTGATGGTCGGGCTGGCGCTCGAGGGCCTGGGCGTCTGGTGGATGGGCCGGCTCAGCCGGGGGGTGGTCAGATGGGCGTGAGCCTCGCGGCCGCGCTGGCGGCGGGTGTACTGGTTCTGTGGGTCCTCGACGCGGCCCTGGGGTCGAGCGGTCCGGCCAGACGCCGGCTTCAGGGCCGGGGCCGCCCCGACCGGGACTGGGGCCGCGCCTTCGCGGCGCTGGGCCGTCGACTCTCCGGAGGAGCGCTCGAACCCCCCGATGAGATGCTGGTGGGCGTCGCGGTCCCACTCTGCGTGGTTGCGGTGATCGCGCTGGGCGCGGCAGGTGGCCTGCTCGCTCTGCTGGCCACCGTCGCCGCGGTCGCCGTCAGGCAGCGGGGTCGCCGCCGCGACCGTGTGCTGCGCATCGAGCGCCACCTCCCCGAGGTCATCGACCTGCTCGGCCTGGTCGTCGGGGCCGGGAGGCCCACAGTGTCGGCCCTGGCAGAGATCTCTCCACGGGTTGTGGAGCCGTTCCGCTCGGAGTTGGCGGCCGTCGCCAGGCGCACATCGGCCGGCGAGCCGTTCGTCGAGTCCGTTCGGAGGCTGCGCGAGAGCCTGGGGCCCAGCGTCTCGCCTGTGGTGTACGCCGTCACCGCGGCCGAGGTCGACGGCGCACCGCTGCAGCCGGCTCTGGCTCGGGCCGCGGACGAGGCTCACCGCCGCCGGCGGGTACGGGCCGAGGAAGCGGCGCGCCGGGTGCCGGTGCTGATGCTGTTCCCGCTGGTGTTTTGCATCCTGCCCGCCTTCTGCCTGTTGACCATCGTCCCGCTGCTCATCGGGACCGTCTCCGACCTTCGATTCCCCTAGAGGAGCGAACATGATCCTGCGCACTCTGGCCGCACTGCACGCTCGGTGCCTTCTCGCCGGGCACCGTCTCTCCAACCGTCGCGCCCGCGGAGGCCGTCGAGCCGGCGACCGGGGCCAGACCACGGCCGAGTACGCGCTGGTCATCGTCGGTGCCGCCGCGGTGGCGCTGTTGCTTCTGGCCTGGGCGACCGGCTCCGGCAAGATCGCGACGCTGCTGGACAAGGTGGTCGACACGGTCGCCAACATGGTCAATTGATGCGCGGGCGGCGGCGCCCGCCCGTTGCCCGGCGTTCGCAGGACCAGGCCGGGCAGTCGACGGTTGAGTTCGCGCTGATGGTCCCGTTCCTCGCGCTGATGCTCCTGACGGTCGTTCAGGTGGGCCTGCTCGTTCGAACCCGGGTGCTGGTCACCCATGCGGCCCGGGAGGCGGTGCGCTCCGCCGCGGTGGGAGGCGCCGACGGCGAAGTTCGCTCGGCCGCCCTCGCCTCGGCCGACCTGGACCCGCGGCGGCTGCAGGTGCTGGTCCGTCGAAGTGGCGGCCGGGCCACCGTGGAGCTGACGTACGTGGAGGCCACCGACGTTCCGGTGGTGGGACCGTTGGTGGGTGAGGCCGTGTTCGAAGCCCGGGCCACCATGCGCCTGGAGGCCGAGCAAGGGGCGCGCTGACGCCGGGTCGACCCCCTCACGCGGTACCGTTTTCTCTTGTGTCCGTGACGATCCGGCGCTCCGAACGGCCTCCGTGGACCGTTCTCAGCGTCGGCGGCGAGCTCGATGTGGTCGGTGCCCCCGATCTGCGTCAGGCCGTCGTCAAGGAGGTGGTCGACGGCTGCCGCGGGCTGATCATCGACCTCTCGGAACTGGACTTCGTCGACTCTTTCGGCATGGGTGCGATCGTCGGCGCGCTGAAGCGGCTGCGCCAGAGGGGCGGCGAGTTGGCGCTGGTATGCCGGTCGCGGCGGATTCGCCGGGTCTTTGAGATCTGCGACCTGGACAGGATCATCGCGTTCCACGATTCGATCGACAGCGCAGTCGGGTCCCAGCCGATGCCCTCGGCTCCGGTGACGCCATGAGCGGCGTGGTCAACCGCACCATCGAGATCGAGATCCCTCCCCGACCCGACTACGTGTCGCTAGTACGGGTGGTGGTGGCTGCCGCGGCCGAGCTTGATCCGAGCTTGGAGCCGCCGCGCGTGGACGACCTCCGGGTGGCGGTGTCGGAGGCGACGACCAACGCGATCCAGGCCCACATCCGCTCGGGCTGCACCCGCCCGGTGCGGGTCAGCTGCCAGCGTTCCGGCGGGCAGGTGTCGGTTGTGGTCAGCGACGAGGGCCCGGGCTTCGACGCCGACGCGCGCCTGCAGGCGACGCCTTCGGACACGCCGGTCCGCCTGGGCCGGGAGTCGGGAATGGGCATCTCCATCATGAGGGCCCTGGCTGACGAGTCGAGCATCGACTCGGGCCCGCATGGCACCGACGTGCATCTCCGTTTCGAGCGGACGCTCTGAAGGCCGCGATTAGTCGATGTCGCCGGTCCCGGCGGCCCCCTGCTCGTCGGCGGCCAGGTCGTCAATGGCGAGGTGGCCGGTGTCGTCTGACCGGTGCACCGCCCGCAGCAGCAGATGGGCTACGACGGGAAGCGTGACAATCATCGCTGCTGCAGCGATGACCAGGTAGCCGGCGCCGGCCCAGCCGAGCAGCGGAGCTGCCCCGACCGAGGTCAGCAGCAGGGCCACCGGGCTGGCCTTGCCGGCGGCCTGGATCCGCGCGAACGGCGTGGAGAAGCGGAGCAGTCCGATCCCGGCCAGCACTGCGATGACCGCGCCGGCAACCATCAATGCCTCGGCCACGGCTCTCATGGCTTGCTCCCAGTGTTGGCCAGGTCGGTGTCGCGCTCAAGGAACCGGCTGGCCGCGAAGGTGCCGGCCAGCCCCACCAAGGCGATCACGATGAGGAGCACGAGGAACGTCTGGCTTCCCCGGTCGGCGGCATCCACGGCGATTGCGCCGACCAGCGACACGAGGGCGACCTCCACCGCGATCACCCGGTCCGCGAGGCTCGGGCCGCGCAGCAGCCGGTAGAGGCCGCAGAGACCGGCCACCGCGAAACCGGCGATGGCGACCGCCGCCATCATGGGCTGCCCATCGGACTCGAGGTCGGCAGCGCCTTGCAGGCCAAGTCGGCGAGCTTGCGGGCGTGGGCCACGGTCGACTCGCTCTTGCTGCCGTGCAGGAGGTGGATGTAGTAACGGCCGGTCCGGCGGTCGACATCGACGACCGCCGTCCCGGGACTGAGGGTGATCGACGCTGACAGGAGAAGCATGTGCTCGCTGCCGGTGACCGGCAGGTCGACCGCGACGATGGCCTCCTCGGTGCCGTCGTTGGGGGTAGCGATCTCCACCGCCACGTCGATCGTCGAGCGGGCCAGATCGAGAAACACCAGCCAGGCGAACCGCAGCAAGGGCCGGAACCGGATCACGTGGCGGCTGGTCGACCCCCGGTCGACGGCTAGAACGACGATGGAGAGGGCGAGGCCGGACGCCACATTGGCGACCGACACCGATCCCCAGAGGCCGCACCAGACCAGGGTGAGACCGGCGGTGGTCACGACCCGGCGCGGGGTGCCTGTGTATTGCCTCACGGCCGGACCGCCTCTATGTATGTGGCGGGGTCACGGAGGCTCTCGGCTGCTTCGGTGGAGAGATCGAGCAGTGTTCCCGCGAACAGCGCCACCATCAGGGTGCCGGCGACAGCTACGGCCGTGGCCAGGTGCATGGTTCGCTGGCCCCGGGCCGGGGCGGGGCTCGGTCGGGGTCCCTCGGTCGGTCTACCCCAGAAGACCTCGTTCCAGATCTTGCTCATCGACAGCAGCGTCAGGCCTCCGGCCACCAGCGCGGCCACCACCACCACGATGGTTCCGCCGCGGTCGATGGCGGCTGAGATGACCGCCAGTTTGGCGACGAAGCCGGAGAAGGGCGGGATGCCGGCCAGGCTCAGGGCCGGGACGGCGAACATGACGGCGACCAGCGGCTGGCGACGGGCGAGGCCGCCTGAACGATCCAGCGAGCTCGAGCCCTCGTGGTTCTCGATGAGGCCACCGACGAGGAAGAGGACTGCCTTGACCGGCATGTGGTGAATGAGGAACAGGATCGACCCGGCGACACCGGCGACGGTGAAGAGGCTGAGACCCATGAGCATGTAGCCGATCTGGCTGATGACATGGAACGACAGGATGCGCTTGACGTCGGACTGGGCCAGAGCACCGAGGACGCCGACGACCATGGTTGTGGCGGCCACCATCAGCATGAGCGGCCCCAGATCGTCCATGGCGGTGAGGTTGTGGAACCGGATCATCGAGTAGATCCCCACCTTGGTCAGCAGGCCGG
Organism: Acidimicrobiia bacterium; assembly: GCA_022819505.1. GTDB lineage: Bacteria > Actinomycetota > Acidimicrobiia > Acidimicrobiales > Aldehydirespiratoraceae > Aldehydirespirator. Next base: position 116,427 of record JAJEHD010000018.1, read on the forward strand.
CGAACACCGCGGTGATGGTGGTCGGTGCGGTGGGGTAGGAGTCGGGCAGCCAGCTGAACAGGGGGAACACCGCGGCCTTGGTCCCGAAGACCACCAGGAACCAGGCTCCGATGCCGAGCCGGACGCCGGTGTCCAGCTGCGGTATCCGCTCGGCCAGCAGCGCCATGTTGACCGTGCTGGTGGCGCTGTAGACGAACGCCACGCCCAGCAGGAACAGCGTCGAGGCCAGCAGGTTCATCACCACGTAGGTCATGCCGGACCGCACCTGGTCCCGGTTGCCCTGGTGGGTCAGCAGCACGTAGCTGGAGACCAGGATCAACTCGAAGGCGACGAACAGGGTGAACAGGTCTCCGGTGAGGAAGGCCAGCGACACCCCGGCGGTGAGCACGCACAGCAGCGGCCCGCTCAACTCCGGGTTGGCGGCCCACACCGTCCGGCGCTGGCCGATGGCGAAAATCTCCACCACGAAGATGATTGTCAGCGCCACCGGGAGGATCAGGGCGGCGAACAGGTCGGCCACCAGAACGATGCCGAGTTCAGGTGCCCAGCCCCCAACCGCCACGGTGTGGGTGCCGTCACGGGCGACGGCCACCAGCATGATGTGTGAGGCGAGCGCGGCCGAGCCCAGCCCCGCGAGGACGGCCAGGTCCCGCAGGAAGGGACGGGAGCGCAGGGCGAGGCTGCAGGCCGCGGCCACTAGCGGGGCGACGATCGCGATCGAGATCAACTCGGTCATGTCGCGGCCTGGTCCTCCGGCTCGCCCGGCATGCTGTCGGAGGCCGCGATCCGGCGGTCCTCGAGGTCGTCCTCGACCAGGTCGTCGCCGGTGATGGTCCGCTGGCGGCGGGCCAGGGCCAGGAGGAACAGCGTCAAGCCGAACGAGATCACGATCGCGGTGAGGGTCAGGGCCTGCGGCAGGGGGTTGGCCATGGCCTCGGGTTCCGCCTGACCGGCGATGGGGGGACGCCCGGCCGGCCCGCCGGCCGCGATCAGCGCCACCACGGTCGCGTGGCCCAGCAGGGAGTAGCCGAGGACGATCCGGCTCAGCGATCGCCCGGTCACGAGGTACAGGCCGACCGCAGTGAGCCCGCCGACGGCCAGCAGGAGCGCTCCGTTCATTCCTGCTCCCCGTGGTCTGGCGCGGGCGGCGGGTCGGTTGCGAACTCGGCCGCTCCCAGCCCGTCGAGCACCGCCATGACCGTTCCGACGACGATGGCCGCGACGCCGACGTCGAATAGCAGGGCTGAGCCGGTCTTTATCTTGCCCAGCAGCGGAAGCTCGAACGACAGCACCTGCTGGTCGAACAGCAGGTCGCCCCAGAGCAGCGGCAGCAGGGCGACGCCGGCCACGATGAACACGCCGGCGGCTACCAGAGTGATGCCGTAGGTGGGTCGCAGGAACCCGGCGATGGTCCGCAGGGCGAGCACGGCTCCGAACACCAGCCCGGCCGCGAACCCGCCTCCGGGGTTGTTGTGGCCCGCGAACAGCAGGTAGCAGCCGAGGACGGTCGCGAACGGGCTGGCCGCCCGGATCCCGAGACGGATGATGGGAGCGTGCCCGTCGATCATGACGCGGATCCCTCGGGACGGTCGGAGGCCCGGGCGAGGGCCAGCACGCCGAGAGCGACCGTGGCCAGCACCAGGACCTCGCCCAGCGTGTCGAGGGCCCGTATATCGGTGAGGATCACGTTGACGATGTTGCTGCCACCGCCCTCATCGACCGAGGCGGTCGCCATCTCGGACAGCGGCGGTTCCGCCACCGGGCTGCGGGACGCAGCCGCGAGCCCGACCACCACCGCGGCTCCCCCGAGTCCGGCCACCGTCATCCGCACCGCTCGCCACCGCAGCCCGACCCTCGGGAAGCTGCGGGAGAGGTGGCCGAAGGCGAGCACGAACCCGACCACGATGGCCGCCTCGACCAGAAGCTGGGTGAGGGCCAGATCGGCGGCGCCGTGCACCACGAAGACGGCCGCCACTGCGATGCCGGCCGCTCCGAGTGCGAGTCCGGCCGCGAGACGGGTGCCGACGAAGGAGAGGGCCAGAGCGGCACCGATTACGGTGACGGCGAGCACCGCCTGCAGCGGCGTGTCCCACGCCACGACGTGGTCGAAGCTCACATAGCCCAGGAACGGCAGGGCGGCGAGGGCAGCCGTGCCCGCCATCGTCACCAAGTACACCGGCAGCGATCCGTGCTGGAGGCGTGCGCTTGTCGCTCGCCCGAAGGTCATCGTGGCCTCGATGGAGGCGTCGGCCCAGCGAGCGCCGTACTCCGCTGGGACGTGACCCAGCCGGCGGCTCAGGACCAGGCCCAGGCTCGCGCCGAGCGCCAGGACGATCGCGGAGATCCCCAAGTCCAGCGTCAGGCCCGGCCAACGGTGCAGGTCGCTGACTTCCGCGGCGCCGGCAAGCCGGGCGGCGGACCCCAGGACACCGTTGAGCGGGCCGAGGGCCGCGTAGCCCACCAGCCCCGCTAGTCCGAGAACCGCAGCCGGGACGCTCAGCGCATGCCGGCGAGGGGCGAGTGCCGTCTCGGGGCCGGCGCCGAACACGGTGACCAGGAACCGCGCTGTGTAGGCGACGGTCAGCACCGAGCCGGCGATGACCCCGAAGCCGACGATCCACGCTTCCGGCCCTTCCAGCGCCAGCGCGGCCTTGATGGCCGCCTCCTTGGCGACGAATCCCAGCAGCGGCGGGGCGCCGGCCATCGACAGCCCGGCCAGCACGGCGACGGTGCAGGCGATCGGCATGGAGCGGGCCAGACCACCCAGCTCATCGATGTTGCGGGTCCCGGCCCGCACGTCGATCTCCCCGACGACCAGGAACAGCGCGCCCTTGAACAGGGCGTGAGCCACTAGGAGGGTCACCGCCGCCAGCACGGCCTTGGCCGTGCCGACGCTGAACAGCGTGATGAGCATGCCCAGCTGTGACACGGTGCCCCACGCCAGCACGAGCTTGGCGTCCCGGTGGCGCAGAGCCCCGATCGCGCCCCAGAAGATGGAGGCGACCCCGAAGGCGAGACCGCAGGCTTTCCAGGCGGGCAGCCCTCCCAGCGCGGGTCCCATCACCGCCACCAGGACCACGCCCGCCTTAACCATGGTGGCCGAGTGGAGGTAGGCGCTGACCGGGGTGGGAGCGATCATCGCTGAGGGAAGCCAGGGGTGGAAGGGGACCTGGGCCGACTTGGTGGCCGCGCCGACCATCACGAGCACGGCGCCGAGGGTGGCGGTGGCCCCGTCGACCGGCAGCATCTCGCTGATCAGCGTCGTGCCGGCCGAACGGGTCACGAGCAGCAGGCCGGCCAGCAGGACCAGCCCGCCGCCGGCGGTGATCATCAGCGCTTGACGGGCCGCCACCTGTGCTTGCTTGTCCGTGTTCTTGTGCCCGATGAGCAGGAACGACGTGACCGACGTCAACTCCCAGAAGACGAACAGCGACCAGACCGAGTCGGCCCAGACCAGGCCCAGCATCGCCGTGGAGAAGGCCAGCAGCGTCGCCGCGAACCGGCCGATCCCGTCGGCGCCTGGCGCGAAGTACCCGTAGGCGTAGACGAACACGCCGAAGCCGATCCCCGACACGATCAGGGTCATGATGTCCACGAAGGCGTCGACCCTGAAGGTCATGGCAAGATCGAGACCGGGCACCCAGGCCACGTCGGCCGACACGGGCTGGTGGTCCCCAAGTCTCGTGGCGGCCCAGACCGCGGTCACCGCCGGAGGAACCGCACCCACCAGCAGGCCGCTACGGCCCAGCCGGCGGCTGGTGGCGGCCAGCAGTACGCACACCGCGACGTGAAGTATGAGCAGGCCGAATATCACCGGCCTGCGCCTACCCGCGTAACTTCTAAGGTGTAACTTCTCACGGCTGGCACCCACCAGTGGCCGAGCGATTGCACCACCGACCCCGCTTGCTCGAACGGCTCACAATAGCGAGGTCTAAGTGCAGTGCGTATCGGCTCACCCGGCGGTGCTGTACGGACAATCCGATGGCGTTAGATCCCCCAAGACCTCCCGACGCGCCCGAGCCGTCGCCGCGCACGTGGATCGGCAGCGACCGCTGGCTGGCCCGGGGGATCGGCCGGCCGATGCAGCGTTTCTTCCACCTGCAGGCCGGCGGCGGGATCGTGATGCTGGCCGCTGCGGTGCTGGCCCTGGTCTGGGCCAACTCGCCCTGGCGGGACTCGTACCACGACCTGCTGGAGAGTCACACCCGGGTCGAGTTGGGCGGCCTGCTAGTGCTCGACAAGCCTCTCGAGGCATGGATCAACGATGCGTTGATGGTGTTGTTCTTCTTCGTGGTCGGCCTCGAGATCAAGCACGAGCTTGTGGCGGGCCACTTGCGAAAGCCCGCGGCCGCCGCGCTGCCGGCGATCGCCGCCATCGGTGGGATGGCGGTCCCGGCCGGGCTGTACGCGGCGTTCAACGCGGGCGGGGCAGGCTCGGCCGGCTGGGGGATTCCGATGGCGACCGACATCGCCTTCGCGGTCGGCGTGGTCGCGCTGCTGGGGCGCAGCGTCCCCAGCTCGCTCAAGGTCTTCCTGCTCACGCTGGCGATCGTGGACGACATCGGGGCCATCGTCATCATCGCGATCTTCTACACCGACGACCTGTCGCTGGCCTGGCTGGCGGCCGCGGCGGGCATCGTGGCGCTGCTGGTGCTGATGAGGCTGGGACGCGTCTGGTACACGCCCGTCTACCTCGCGGTGGGGATCGTGTTCTGGTTCGCGCTCTTCAGGTCCGGCGTACACGCCACCATCGCCGGCGTGATCATGGGCCTGTTCGCGCCGGCACGCCCGCTGCTGAGCAGGACGGGGCCCTTCGGAACGCTCCTGGAGCCCTTCACTCGAGCGGAGGACGCGCCGAGCCTGACTATCGAGGCGCACGAGAGAATGACGGTGACCGATCAATTCGGGGTGTTCTCGGAGCGTGTCCTCAGCGTGGAAGGCGCGCGGCGGCTGTCCTTCGAGGCGCGGGAGAGAGTGGCGGTGGCCGATCGGCTCGCGGACTTGCTGCACCCCTGGACGAGCTTCCTGATCATCCCGGTGTTCGCGCTGGCCAACGCCGGCGTCGAGGTGTCCGGCGAGTCCCTGGATCAAGCCCTGGCCTCGCCTATCACGATCGGGATCGTGGTCGGCCTCGTGGTGGGCAAGATTGTGGGAGTGTCGTCGTTCACGTGGCTGGCCGTGCGGCTCGGCATCTGCCCCCTGCCCGAGGGGGCCACCTGGCGGGCGGTGGTGGGCGTAGGCGCCCTGGCCGGCATCGGCTTCACCGTGTCGCTGTTCATCACCAACCTGGCGTTCGCACCCGAGCCCATGATCTCTCAGGCGACGATCGGCATCCTGGCCGCATCGGCCATCGCGGCCCTCGTCGGCGCCGCTATCCTCCGCAGTTCTCGACCCGGCTGACTCGGCCGCGCCGGCGCATTAGCGTCGTGCCGGTTCGGCGGTGCGCCGGTCGGGCCGGGTCCCGCCAGTCCTCGACCGGGTTCCCCAACCCTTGCCAACCCCTGCTTATCCTGTCCAAGTCCCATCTGGTGACGGGCGCCCGCCCGTCGGATCGGTTCGAACCCCATGGCCAACGCTCTAGTCATCGTTGAGTCGCCCGCCAAGGCGAAGACGATTTCCGGCTATCTCGGCGCCGGGTACGTCGTGGAGTCCTCCATCGGCCATATCCGCGACCTCCCCAGCCGGGCGGCCGAGGTGCCCAAGGCCTACAAGTCCGAATCGTGGGCCCGTCTCGGGATCGACGTCGACAACGGCTTCAAGCCGCTGTACGTGGTCAACAGCGACAAGCGCCAGCAGGTCCGCAAGCTGAAGAGCCTGCTGGCCGATGCCGATGAGCTGTACCTGGCCACCGACGAGGACCGTGAGGGCGAGGCCATCGCCTGGCACCTGCTGCAGGTGCTCAACCCGCGCGTCCCGGTGAAGCGGATGGTGTTCCATGAGATCACCCGGCCGGCCATCTCCGCCGCGGTCGACTCGCCCCGCGAGCTCGACCGTCGCCTGGTGGACGCCCAGGAGGCCCGCCGGATGCTCGACCGGCTCTACGGCTACGAGGTGTCGCCCGTCCTGTGGAAGAAGGTGATGCCCCAGCTGTCGGCTGGCCGGGTGCAGAGCGTGGCGGTGCGTATCGTGGTCGAGCGCGAGCGCGAGCGGATGAGCTTCGTCCGCGCCTCTTTCTGGGGGCTGACGGCCACGTTCGCTCCCCGACAGACCCAAGGGCCGGAGTTCACGGCCGCGCTGGCCTCACTCGACGGCTCACGTGTCGCGACCGCCCGAGACTTCGGTCCGGACGGCCGCGCAACCCGCGGCGATCTGACCGTGCTCGACGAGGCCGGAGCCGCGACCCTGGTCGCCGACCTGCAGGACTCGGACTTCGCGGTGAGATCCCGGACCTCCAAGCCGTACCGTCGCCGGCCGGCACCACCCTTCATTACATCGACGCTGCAGCAGGAGGCGGCCCGCAAGCTGGGCATGTCATCGGCGGCGGCCATGAGAACGGCCCAGTCGCTGTACGAGAAGGGCTACATCACCTACATGCGGACCGACAGCACGTCGCTGTCGTCGGCCGCGGTGGCCGCGGCCCGCTCCGAAGTGGCTTCTCGCTACGGGCAGGATCTGCTCCCGGCCAAGCCGAGGACCTACGCCAGCAAGGTGAAGAACGCCCAGGAGGCCCACGAGGCCGTCCGGCCCGCCGGGGAGGCTTTCACCGACCCCAGGACAGTGGCCCAGCAGGTGCCCCAGCCCGAGGCCCGGCTGTACGACCTGGTTTGGAAGCGGACGCTGGCCAGCCAGATGACCGACTGCACCGGCGAAACCGTGCAGCTGCGGGTCGGTACCCGCACTTCAGCGGGAACCGACGCCGAGTTCGCGGCCAGCGGAACGGTGATCACCCATATGGGCTTCCGAGAGGTCTATACCGAGGGCACCGACGCCGGCGAGGCCAGCGAGGCCGCCGACGAGCGGCGCCTGCCCCCACTCGACGAGGGTGACGCGGTCAACAGCCGCGGGATGGAGGCCTCCGGGCACGAGACCCAGCCGCCGGCCCGCTATACGGAGGCGTCGCTGGTGCGGCGCCTCGAGCAGCTCGGCGTGGGCCGGCCCTCGACCTACTCGTCGATCATGGGCACGATCACCGACCGGGGCTACGTCTGGAAGAAGGGCTCGGCGCTGGTGCCGTCGTTCACCGCGTTCTCGGTTGTGAACCTGCTGGAGCGCCACTTCCCCAAGCTGGTCGACTACGCCTTCACCGCCGAGATGGAGGACGACCTGGACCGCATCGCGGCCGGTGCCGAGGAGCAGGTGCCATGGCTCCAGCGGTTCTATTTCGGCGGTTCCGACGACCCGGGCCTGAAGGAGAAGGTGTCCAGCCGCCTGGGCGACATCGACGCCCGCTGGGTGAACTCGATCCGGCTGGGTGTCGACGACGACGGGGTCGAGGTCGAGGTCCGGGTATGGCGCGACGGTGCCAGCGTGCACAGGGGCGAAGACTCGGCCTCGGTGCCCGACGGCACCGCCCCCGACGAGCTCACCGTCGAACGGGTGCTGGAGCTGCTGGCCGCACCCAGCGACGAGCGGGCTCTGGGCACCGATCCCGACACCGGCCTGTCCGTCGTGGCCAAGTCGGGCCGCTACGGACCCTACGTGCAGCTCGGGCTGGCCGACGAGGTCCCCGACAAGCCCAAGTTCGCATCACTCTTCAAGACGATGGAGCTGGAGACGGTCACACTCGATCAGGCACTGAAGCTGCTGTCGCTGCCCCGCACGGTCGGGGCCGATCCTGCCGACGGGGTGGAGATAACCGTGCAGAACGGCCGTTACGGGCCCTACGTGCGCAAGGGTTCCGAGAGCCGCAGCCTGGCCGGCGAGGACCAGCTGTTCACGGTCACCCTGGAGGAGTGTCTGGCCTTGCTGGCCCAGCCGAAGAGCCGGGGCCGGTCCGCGGCGCCAGCCGCACCCTTGAGGGAGTTGGGGGACGATCCGGTCACGGGACGGGCCGTCATGGTCAAGGACGGCCGCTACGGCCACTACGTGACCGACGGAGAGGTCAATGCATCGCTCCGGTCTGGCGACACAGTGGAGGGGCTCACCCTCGAACGGGCCTGTGATCTGCTGGCCGAGAAGCGGGCGAAGGGGCCGGCCAAGAAGCGCCCCGCTCGCCGGAAGCCGGCCCGCAAGCGAGGCTGACCAGCACCGCCCCTCGGGACGGTGTGCGGGCGCGATGCCTAGCCTCGGTGCCGTGGACGAAGAAGCCCTCCGCTCCTCGGCCGGCCTCCGGCTCGACGAGGCGTTCGAGGCGGCCCGCCCATCCGGCCGCCTGGAGCGGATCTTCGGCACGTGGGACTTCTTCAGGCTCTGGATCGCCCAGGTGGTGTCGGCCACCGGCGATTGGCTCGGCCTGTTCGCCACCATCGCCCTGGCCGACCAGATCGCTCCGGAGGGCTCCAAGAGCACGGCCATAGCTCTGGTTCTGGCCACCCGGGTGGCGCCGGGGTTCTTCCTGGCCACCGCGGTGGGAGTGATCGTCGATCGGCTCGACCGCAAGCGGGTAATGGTCACCTGCGATCTGGGCCGGGCGGCGGTGCTGGTCTCGCTACCCTTCGTCGACACCCTGGTTGGGCTGATCATCGCCAGCACCCTGCTCGAGTTGCTCACGATGATGTGGCAGCCCGCCAAGGAGGCCACGGTCCCCAATCTCGTGCCCCGGGACAAGCTCACTTCGGCCAACTCGCTGAACGTGGCCGCCGCCTACGGCATGTTCCCGGTGGCCGCCGGGGTGGCAGCCCTGCTGGCCAAGGCAGCCGAGGCAATGTCCGATGAGGGTTGGGTGACGACGTTCCGGCTCAACGAGGAGGGCCTCGCCTTCTACGTGGACGCCCTGTCGTTCCTTGTCACCGCTCTGATCATCTGGCGGATCGCCATTCCCGCCCGTACCCGCGACGAGCGCCGGGCGACGGAAAGGGGAAGCCTCGACCTCGGCGGGGCCATCAGGGAGCTTCGTGAGGGCTGGCGACTGGTGGGCAAGAACCCCATCGTGAGGTCGGTGAACGTGGGGTTGGCCACCGCGGTCATGGGTGCCGGGATGGTGTTCCTCCTCGGTGCCCGATTCGTGGACGAGGTGATCGTGGGACGGGAGGCCGATTTCCATGCCGTGCTGTTCTCTCTCGGAGTGGGCATGGCCATCGGTGTGGGATCTGCGTCCGCCCTCCAGAATCGCATCAACCGGACCCGCGGGTTCACGTCCGCGCTGATCGGCGCGGGGGTCGTGCTGCTGGCGGCCGCGTCGGTGGACCGGCTGTCGCTGATGATCCCGCTGGTGGTCATGCTCGGCATGCTGGCCGGGCCTTCCTACGTGCTCGGGTTCACGCTGTTGCACGAGAACGTGTCCAACGAGATCCGGGGTCGGGTGTTCTCGGCTCTGCTGGTGCTGGTGCGGCTGTGCGTGCTGATCGCTCTGGCTGTAGGCGGGGTGCTGGCCGACCTGCTCGACAACCTGTCCGAACGGTGGTGGGACGGGTTCATCACCGTGCTGGGCGCCCGGGTCGAGCTCCCCGGCGTGCGGCTGACCATGTGGCTGGCCGGCCTGATCATCGTGGTCGCCGGCGGTCTGGCCAGCTGGAGCCTCCGAGCCGGTGCCGCTCCGGCTGACGGACGGGCGGACGGATCCGACGCCCCAGAGGTGGAGGAGCCGGCCGCGGGGCCCTCGGCGGCATCAGAACAGTGAGCGGCCGGCTGATCGCGGTCGAGGGTGTGGACGCTTCGGGGAAGTCCACCCAGGCCCGGACGCTTGCCCATTCCCTGGGCGCTGAGTTCACGTTCCAGTTCGGCGCTACCGGTGTGGGCGAGGTCATCAGGCGGCTTCTGCTCGACCCGGCCAACGACTCGGTGGACGACCGCACCGAGGCGCTGTTGATCATCGCCGACAAGGCTCAGCACGTCGCCGAGATCGTCGGCCCGGCGCTGGCGTCCGGCCGCGACGTGGTGACCGACCGCTTCACCGCTTCGACGCTCGCGTACCAGGGCTACGGGCGGGGGCTCGACCTCGGCGAGTTGACGACGATGATGCGCTTCGCCACCGGGGGGCTCGAGCCGGACCTGAACGTGCTGATGGACCTCCCGCCCGAGCAGGCCTGGCAACGGTTGGGGTCATCGGTGGATCGCTTCGAGGGACAGGGCCGGGAGTTCCTGGACCGGGTTCGAAACGGCTACCTCGCCCTGGCGGAGGCCGACCCGGAGCGCTGGGCGGTGGTGGACGCAGCCGGAACCACCGACGACGTCGCAGCCCGGATCCTGACCGTGGTGCGCGAGCGCCTCGCTTGATGAGCCTGGCCGAAGCCGCCGCGGAGGCGGTCCGGACCGAACCGTGGTCGCTGGTCGTGGGCCAGCCGCGGGCGGTGGCCTCGTTAGCGCCGGCGGTGGCGTCGCCGGTGCACGCCTACCTGCTGGTGGGTCCCCGGGGCTCGGGCAAGAGGACCGCCGCGGCCGCGTTCGCGGGCGAGTTGATCGTGACAGCCGACGGGCGGGCGGGCGCCGAACCGGAACGGGCCGAGCGGCATCGCCGGCTGGCCGCCCGCGAGGAGCATCCGGACATCTTCGTGCTCAGCCCGGCGGGCAACAGCCTGCGCCTCCAGGAGGAGGTGTCGCAGCTGATCGTCGAGGCGAGCCGCACACCGGTTGAGGGCAACCGCAAGGTGCTGGTCGTCGACCGGTTCCACACGGCCACTCCGGCCGCGGCCGCGGCTCTGCTCAAGCCGGTGGAGGAGCCCGCCATGCCGGTGGTGTGGGTGCTGCTGGCCGAGCAGGTGCTCCCCGAGCATGTGACTATCGCCTCGCGCTGCACCCGGGTGGACTTCGGTCCCGTCCCCGACGACGACGTCGCGGCGGCGCTGGTGTCCGAGGGCTTGGCCGGGGCTGATCAGGCCCCTCTGGTGGCGGCCGCGGCCGCGGGCAACCTTCACCGTGCCCGGGTCCTGGCGGCCGACGAGCGGGTGGCGGCCCGGCAACAGGCATGGTGGTCGGCCCCGGAGCGCTTGAACGGCACCGGGGCCGCGGTGGCGGAGGTTGTGTCCGAGTTGCGAGCGCTGATCGACGACGCCGGCGAGGCCCTGACGGTGCGCCACCGGGCCGAGATTGTCGCCCTCGACGAGCGCGAGGCCCGGTTCGGCACCCGGGGCTCGGGCCGCCGCGACATCGAGGCCCGGCACAAGCGCGAGCACCGCCAGTTCCGCACCGACGAGATCCGATTCGGCCTGGCCACGCTCACGGCCCGCTACCGCGAGCAGGTGGCGTCGGAGCCCCACGATCCGGCTGCGGACCGGAGAGCCATGAGGGCCATCGACCGGCTCCGAGCCACCGCCGAGAGCCTGATCCGCTCCCCGAACGAGGCCCTGGCCCTCCAAGACCTCTTCCTGGATCTACCACCCACGCGGTAGCCTGAGCGGGCGCTTCGCGGGCCTACCCGCCGGGTGCACAGGCCCGAATAGCTCAGTCGGTAGAGCGACGCTCTCGTAAAGCGTAGGTCAGGGGTTCAAATCCCCTTTCGGGCTCCCTCACCCCGGCATCCCAAGAGGCGGCTTCTAGATGGCCGACCAGGCAACCTTCGCGGACGACGCCGTGCCGCTGATGCCGTCGCTCTACTCGGCGGCGCTCCGGTTGACCCGCAACCGCGCCGATGCCGAGGACCTGGTCTCGGAGACCTACCTGCGGGCCTACCGGTCCTACGGCACGTTCACCGCGGGGACCAACCTCAAGGCCTGGATGTACCGCATCCTCACCAACGCCTACATCACCGACTACCGGCGCCGGCAGCGCCGACCCGCCGAGACCGACCTGGGCGATGTGGAGCACCTCTACCTATACCGCCGCCTCGGCGGCGACACCGGCGCACAGCTCGGTCGCAGCGTCGAGGACGACCTTGCCGGCCTGTTCGCCGAGCACGAGGTCATCGAGGCGGTTGAGGAGCTCCCGGACTACTACCGGCTGCCGGTTCTGCTCGCCGACGTGGAGGGCTTCGCCTACGCCGAGATCGCCGAGATCCTCGACATCCCCATCGGCACGGTGATGAGCCGCCTGCATCGGGGAAGAAAACAGCTCCACAAGCGGTTGTACGACTTTGCCGTCCGCAACCGGCTCCTCCCCGATGCCGGTGACCTCCCCGCCGGCAACCCCACCGAACCGCCCCCGGGCGACACCCCGGGCCGAGACCAGGACCACAGGAGCTGAGCCGTGGCTCACGAGTGCGACGACATCTGCCGGGACCTGCACCTCTATCTCGACGGAGAGGCGACGGTCTCGACCCGGACTGTGATCTCGGTGCACCTCGAGGAGTGCCCGTCGTGCGCCCACGTGTTCCGCTTCGAGTCCCAGGTCCGGCTGGTGGTGGCCCGCTGCTGCGCGGAGCCGGTCCCGGACTCGCTGCGAGTGCGCGTCCTGCAAGCCATCTACACTGCGGACCCATGACCATCGCTGGAGTCGTTTGGCACTTCTGGATCGCCGTCCCGCTGGCTGTGGCCGGCATCGTCTCGATCGTGGCCACGATCGCCGGTTATCTCCAGAAGGTCACCTACAAGCGATACCCGAGGGACTGAACCCCTCCCCATGGGCGCCGCCGCCGGCGATCCCGCCGCCGGAGACTCCGCCGAGATCGCGAGGCTGGTCGAGTCCGCCGACCACGACGGCTCCGCTGAGCCCGAAGACCCTTCGGACCCCATCGACTGGGACATGGCCCGCCGGGTGGCTCTGCGGACCGCGAGACGCGAGCCCTACACCGCGCCGCGCTGGCGCGACGGCCTGGCCGAGGACTTCCTCGAGTGCACCCAACGGGCCGAGGAACTGGTGGCCGAATGCACGGGCCTGCGCTCTGCTGCGGGCCCGGCCCGGGGCAGGGTCACCGACCGGGCCGGCTGGATCGACGCCAACCTGGCCTCGTTCCAGCGACTGCTGCGTCCCCTGACCGCCAAGCTCGGCTCGAGCCCGGACGGCGTGATGGCGCCGGTCACCCGACGGGTAGCCGGTGCCGAGATAGGCGTGATGCTGGGTTGGATGTCCACCCGGGTGCTGGGCCAGTACGACCTTCTCGTCATCGAGGACGAGAAGCCCGAGGAACAGGACATCGTGTACTACGTGGCCCCCAACGTCGTGTCGCTGGAGAACCGCTACGCGTTCGACGCCGGCCAGTTCCGGCTCTGGCTGGCTCTCCACGAGGTCACCCACCGGGCCCAGTTCACCGGCGTGGACTGGATGCGCGCCCACTTCATCGGTCTGGTCGAGTCGGTGCTCGACTCGGTGGATCCCGATCCCAAGCGGATCGCGGAAGCCGCTCGCCGAGTGCTGGAGGCCCGCCGCAGGGGCGAGGACCCGCTGGCTGCGGGCGGCGTGATGGGGCTGTTCGCCTCGGAGGCCCAGGTCGAGACGCTGGAGAAGCTGAGCGGGTTGATGAGCCTGCTGGAGGGCCATGGGGACGTGATCATGGACCGTGCCGGCGACGGCCTGGTCCCCTCCGCGCCCCGTTTCGGCCGGGTCATGCGCAACCGCCGCAAGTCGGCGCGCGGCTTCAACAAGGTCTTCCAGCGGCTGATCGGCCTCGACGCCAAGATCAAGCAGTACGCCGAGGGAGAGCAGTTCATCGAAGCCGTCGAGGAGGCGGGCGGCGCGGCCCTGCTCGACCGGGTGTGGGAGGGTCCCGAGAACGTCCCCGGCATCGCCGAGATCCGCAGCCCCGACGACTGGATCGCCCGCATGGGCGCCGCGGCCTGAAGAGGCCGAGACCGGCGTGACCGGCCCGGCGGGAGGCTCTGGCAGCAGCAGCCGGCCAGCCCGCGACCACGAGCCGAGTCTCGACGTAGACGCGCTGCTGGCTCGCTGTGACTTCCCGGTGCCCGGCACGGCGGTCGCCTGCGGACTCTCAGGCGGTCCCGACTCCTCGGCCCTGGTGGCGCTGGCGCGCCGGGCCGGGCTCGACGTCACCGCCTGGCATGTGGATCACGGCCTGCGCCCCTCATCGGGCGCCGAAGCCGAGGCGGCCCGCGCCATCGCGGCCCGGCTGGGCGCCGGCTTCGAGCTGCGCCGGGTGTGCGTGGAGCCGGGCCCCAACCTTGAAGCCCGGGCCCGCGATGCTCGCTACGAGGCCCTGCCCCCGGAGGTCATGGTCGGCCATACCGCCGACGACCGGGCCGAGACCGTGCTGTTCAACATCGGCCGGGGCGCGGGGCTCGCCGGCGCGGCGGCCCCCCATGACGGTGTCAGCCGTCCCCTCCTAGCGCTGCGCCGCTTCGAGACCCGGGCCCTCTGCGAGCATCTGGGTCTCACAACCGTTCGGGACCCCATGAACGACGACCCCTCCTTCGCCAGAGTGGCCGTTCGCAACGAGGTGATCCCGGCCCTGGCCCGGGCGCTCGGCCGCGACCCCGTGCCGCTGCTCAACCGGCACGCCGAGCTGGCCTCGCAGGCGTTGGAGGTTATTGCCGATCTGGCGTCCGGACTCGACCCCACCGACGCGGCCCAGCTGACCGCGGCCCCCCGAGCGGTCGCGGCCGAGGCTCTGAGGACGTGGATCTCCGGGACCGCCGGCCTGCCCCCGTCAGCCGGCTCGATCCACCGCGTGCTCGACGTTGCTGCCGGCCGCAGCGTCGCCACCGAGATCACCGGCGGCCACCGGGTGGCCCGCCGTGCCGGCCGGCTCCGTATTGAGGCCCGGCCTCAGTAGACCGGGGCCGCCAGGGCTGCAGAGGCTCCGTTGGGGCCCGCTATGGTGCCAGGGTGACTTCGCCGCCGGACCAGCCCGCGGCAAGATTGCCGGTGCCTCCGGGGTCGGTGGGGCGCGCCATCATCACCACCGAACAGTTGCGTGCTCGCGTCGCCGAGATCGGCGCCGAGATAACGGCCGACTACCGGGGCCGGCCTCCGCTGCTGGTCGGTGTTCTCAAAGGCGCTTTCGTGTTCATGAGCGACCTGGCCCGGGCCATCGACCTGCCCGTCGAGTTCGACTTCATGGCGGTGTCGTCGTACGGCTACAGCACCGAGTCCAGCGGTGTCGTCCGAATCATCAAGGATCTCGAGACCGATGTGCGCGGCCGCCATGTGGTGCTTGTGGAGGACATCGTCGACTCCGGTCTCACCACCGGCTACCTCGCGGAACTGCTGCGGGCCCGGGGGCCGGCCAGCTTCGAGATCTGCGCCCTGCTGGTGCGCGAGGATGCCCGGTCCGACGGCATCCGCTACGTCGGGTTCTCCGTCCCGGCCGATTGGCTGGTCGGGTACGGGCTGGACGTAGCCGAGCGCTACCGCGAGCTGCCGTCGGTCCATCTCTTCGACCTGGACGGCGCATGAGCAGCAAGTGGTCGGAGGGCATCGAGCCTCGCGGGTTCCGCTGGATCATCACCGAGCGTCTCGGCGTGTGCGAGCGGCCCGGCGGCTACGGCGCCGGGCACCGGCGCGTGCGTCGACTCGAGGAGATCATCTGGCTGCGGCGCAACGAGATCGACCTGATCGTCAGCCTCACCTCCATCCCTTACAACCTCCGCGACTACGACGAGCAGGGCCTGGCCTACGTGCACCTTCCGCTATCGGATTCCGGCGACCCCGAACGCCTGGCCGAGATCCTGAACACCATCCACGACCACGTCACCGGCGAGCGCGTGGTCCTCCACCACGACTCGATCGGGGACCGTCTGTCGGGGGTCGTGGCGGGCTACCTGCTGTGGTCGGGCCTGGTTGAAACCGGGCCCGAAGCCATCACCATCGCTGAGCAGCTCCTCGAGCGAGAGCTGGGCCCCACGGCCCGCGAGCTCGTAGCCATCGCGGACGCACTCAGAGGCCGAGCGAATAGGCGCGAGCGACCGGCATGCACGAGCGAGGCCCCGGGGCCCGAGCGGCCCGTGAGCGCAGCGGACGAGAGCGGGCCCCGGGCCCGAGCGGCCCGTGAGCGCAGCGAACAAGAGCGGGCAACGGGCCCGAGCGGCCCGTGAGCGCAGCGAACAAGAGCGGGAATGACTGGATCGTCGCCATGAACTCTCCGGCTAACGCCGCCCGCGCTGCCAGACGGGCTTTCGTAGCGCTGGGGTCCAACCTGGGCCACAGGCTGGCCTACCTGCAGGACGCGGTGAACGGCTTCGACGGCGTGGACGCGGTGTCCGACGTGTACGAGACCAAGCCGGTGGGCGGCCCCGAGCAGGGCCCCTACCTGAACATGGTCATGCGGCTCGAGACGTCGGCGAGCCCTCAGGAGCTGCTCGGGCAGTGCCGGCGCTCCGAACTGGAGGCAGGCCGGGTGCGAGTCGTGCGCTGGGGGCCCCGCACCCTCGACGCGGACCTGCTGTGGATCGACGGCGAGCAGGTGGATGAACCCGATCTAGTGGTACCCCATCCCCGCATGTACGAGCGGGACTTCGTGCTTGTGCCCCTGGGCGACGTGGGCGCCGACCTGCTGCCCGACGGCTATGACCCCCGCTCCTGCGACGGCGTGGTCAACGTCGGGCCGCTCTTCGCATGACACAGGCCGTTCGCATCATCGGCGGGGGTCGGGCAGGTGGAGCCATGGCGGCCGCGCTGGCCGAGGTCGGCTGGCAGGTGCGCCCCATCCTCGGTCGGGCTGCGCCACCCGGCGAGGTGGCGGCCGCCGCCGCCGATGTCGACCTGGTGCTGATCGCCACACCCGACGCCGCGGTGGCTGACGTGGCGGCCGCGGTGGAGCCCACAGCCACCGCCGCGGTCGCCCATCTGGCCGGTGCGCTGGGCCTCGACGCGGTGGCGCCGCACCCCCGGACGGCGGCCCTGCACCCGCTGGTGGCGCTACCGGACGCCGCCGTCGGTGCCCGGCGCCTGCTGGCCGGCTGCTGGTTCGCGGTCGCGGGCGACCGGATCGTTCGCCAAGTGGTCGCCGACCTCGGTGGCCGGTCCTTCGAGGTAGCCGATGGCGATCGAGCCGCCTACCACGCGGCCGCGGTGGTCGCCTCCAACCATCTTGTAGCCCTGCTTGGCCAGGCCGAGCGGATCGGCGCGCAGGCCGGGGTTGGGTTGGCCGCCCTCCTCGACCTGGTTCGGGCCACCGTCGACAACGTCGAGGAGCTGGGTCTGGCCGCGGCGCTCACCGGTCCCGCGGCCCGTGGCGATGAGGCCACCATCGAGCGCCATCTCGGCGCCATCGCGCCCGCCGAACACCCCGCCTACCGGGCCCTGGCCGACGAGGCCCGCCGCCTCGCCGGCCGTGCCGTGACGGTGCCCGTCAATCGGCCGGTCACCGAGGGCACCATCGGCGGTCTGTGCGCCCGCCTGCACAAGGCTCGCTCCGGTGGTCACCGGGTGGGACTCGTGCCCACCATGGGATTCCTCCACGCAGGCCACCGCTCTCTGATCGAGCGGGCCCGATCAGAGAATGACCTGGTGGTGGTGTCGATCTTCGTCAACCCGCTGCAGTTCAATCCCGGAGAGGACTTCGACGACTACCCGCGCGACCTCGACCACGACCTCGCATTGTGCGCGCAAGCCGGCGCCGACATCGTGTTCGCGCCCGATCAGCACGAGATGTACCCCGAACCGGTGACCACCACCGTCCGCCTTCGAACCCTGGCTGACGTGCTGTGCGGCGCCTCCCGGCCCGGGCACTTCGATGGGGTGGCGACCGTCGTGGCCAAGCTCTTCTCGATCGTGGGGGAGTGCTCCGCCTACTTCGGGGAGAAGGACTTCCAGCAGCTGGCGATCGTGAGTCGCATGGCCAAGGACCTATCGCTGCCGGTGCGGGTGGTGGGCTGTCCTACGGTGCGCGAGCCCGACGGCCTGGCCCTGTCAAGCCGCAACGCGTACCTGAGCTCGGATGAGCGGGCCCAGGCACGTGTGCTGCGCCGGGCCCTGGAGGCCGGGGCGGCCCTGGTGGAGGCGGGTGAGCCCGATGGAGCCGTGGTGGAGGCCCGGATGGCGGCCGTCATCAGTGACGCGCCGCTGGCGAGGATCGACTACGCGGCCGCGGTGAGCCCGACCACCCTCACCCGGAGCCGGCAGCCGCTGCAAGGAGACGTGCGGCTGCTGGTGGCGGTGCGCTTCGGCAAGGCCCGGCTCATCGACAACCTCGGCTGCCGCGCCGGCTGAGCAGCCGAGCCGCGGCCCCCTGATCGCCGTATCCTGCGGCGGTGCTGCTAACCATCGACGTCGGCAACACCCAGACCGTCGTCGGCGTGTACGACCCCGGCGCGGTCCACGGTTCGGGCGCGGCTGACGGGCTGGTCGACCACTGGCGACTCTCCACCGACGCTGAACGCACCGCCGATGAGCTCGGCGTGGCGATCCGGTCGCTCCTGGGCACGATCGGGCTCGACTTCGACAGCGACGTCGAGGGAGTGTCAATCTGCTCGGGGGTCCCCCGCCTGCTGGCTGGCCTGCGAGAGATGGTTCGCCGCCAGCTCGGCTTCCATCCTGTGGTGATCGGCCCGGGAACCAAGACCGGCATGCCGATCCACTATGACAACCCCAAGGAAGTGGGCGCCGACCGGATCGCCAACGCGGTGGCGGCCTACGACCTCTACGGCGGGCCCACCGTGGTGGTGGACTTCGGCACCGGCAACAACTTCGACGTCATCTCCGCCGACGGCGCCTTCCTGGGCGGGGCCATCGCGCCGGGCATCGAGATCAGCCTCGACGCGCTGTTCGGACGGGCCGCGGCCCTGGGCGCGGTCGAGCTGGTCGAGCCCCGCAGCGTGATCGGCAAGACCACGGTCGAGTCGATCCAGTCCGGGGCCCTGTACGGCTTCACCGGCATGATCGACGGCATGAACGCCCGCTTCCTGGCTGAGCTCGGCGAGGCGAACGTGGTCGCCACCGGCGGTCTCGCCCACGTGATAGCCCCGATCTCGGAGACGATCGAGCATGTCGAGCCGTTCCTGACTCTGCACGGGCTGCGCATCGTCTACGAGCGCAACCAGGACCGATGAGCGACGACGCCGGGGCGGCTCCGTCAGGAGAGGCCGCTGCCGCCGGCACCCGTGAGGATGTCCCCTACCGTTTCGACCGGAGCCACGCCGTCGGCGACATAGTGGAGGCGTTCGAGGGTCTCGAGGCCGGCGTCGAGACCGAGACCGTGGTGTCGGTGGCCGGACGGCTCATGTTGCGGCGTGACCAGGGTCGGCTGGCCTTCGGGACGTTGCAGGACGCCACCGGCCGCATCCAGCTGTTCGCCACTGCCGCGACCTCCCCGGAGTTCGAGCGGTTCACAGCTCTGTCCATCGGGGACTGGATCGGCGTCCGGGGCGTGGTCATGGCCACCCGACGCGGCGAGCTGTCGGTGAGGGTCGACGACTGGACGTTGCTGGCCCGGGCGCGGCGACCGTTCCCCGACAAGTGGCACGGCCTCACCGACCCCGACACCCGCTACCGGCAGCGCTACGTGGATCTGTGGGTGAGCGACGAGGCCCGGGACGCCTTCGCTCGCCGCTCACAGATCGTGGCCGCGTTGAGGCGGCACCTCGAAGAGCAGGGGTTCGTCGAGGTGGAGACCCCGGTGCTGCACCCCCTCCCGGGGGGCGCTGCCGCCCGGCCTTTCGTCACCCGACATGAGGCTCTGAACGCCGACCTGTACCTGCGGGTCGCGCCTGAGCTGTACCTCAAGCGGCTGGTGGTGGGGGGCATGGAGCGGGTGTACGAGATCGGTCGGGTGTTCCGCAACGAGGGGATCTCGACCCGCCACAACCCCGAGTTCACGCTGCTGGAGCTGTACTGGGCCTACGCCGACCACTCCGACATCATGGAGCTCACCGAGCACCTGGTGGCCGGCGTTGCCGACGAGGTGTGCGGTTCCACCACGGTGGCCTACGACGGGCGTGAGGTGGACCTGGCGCCTCCGTGGAGGCGGGCCACCATGGAGGAGGTGATCGCCGAGCACTCCGGTGTCGAGGCGAGGCTGGACTCGGGCCCGGACGAACTGGCCGACCTCTGCGACCGTCTCGGCATCGAGATAGAGCCCGGCTGGGGTCCCGGCAAGCTGCTGCTGGAGATCTACGAGAAGTCGGCCGAGCCGAACCTGTGGGGACCGGTATTCGTGACCGACTATCCGGCGGAGGTGTCGCCGCTGTCGCGCCGGCACCGCAGCCGGCCCGGCTATACCGAACGCTTCGAGGCCATCGTGGCCGGCCGGGAACTGTGCAACGCGTTCAGCGAGCTGGTCGATCCCGACGAGCAGAGATCACGCTTCGAGGCCCAGGCCGAGCTGCGGGCCGCGGGGGACGACGAGGCCATGGTGGTGGACGAGGACTACCTGAGGTCCCTGGAGTACGGGCTTCCCCCTACCGGCGGCCTCGGGATCGGCGTGGACCGCCTAGTGATGCTGCTCACCGACACCCAGGCCATCCGCGACGCAGTCCTGTTCCCGACCCTGCGCCCCGACCCCGGCACCTAGAGCGCCTGAGACCGAGCTAACCGGCTAGGGCGGGAGTCTCGGTCAGGCGGTCCGCGGCCAGGCGCAGCACCGAGGTCGCGGGGGTGTCGGGCAGGGACGTGAGCGCGGCCTGGGCCCTTCCGGCCCAGATGCGGGCAGTGTCGCGGGCCTCGTCCACGCCGGTGGTGGACCGCACCAGCTCGGCGGCCCGGTCGCGGGCTGCCGCGCCGATCGGCTGACCGAGCAGCGAGCGCAGCTCGTCGCCGGTCACTGGATCGGCCAGAGCCCGTATCACCGGCAGCGTGTAGGTGCCCTCGGCCAGGTCGTTGCCGGTGGGCTTGCCCAGCTGCGACTCGGTGGCGACCAGGTCAAGGATGTCGTCGACGATCTGGAAGGCCATGCCGTAGGCGAACCCGAACTCGCCCAGGGCCCGGGTGACCGGCCTGGGCACCTTGCCCACCGTGGCCCCGATCCGGCACGAGATTGACAGCAGCGCCGCCGTCTTGCCCGATATGGCCCGCTCGTAGCGCTGCTCGCTGCGCTCGGTGTCGTAGGCGTTCTCCAGCTCGATTATCTGGCCCTCGCACAGCTGGGTGATGGCCTCGGCCAGCAGCCTCGCCACCTCGGCGCCCAGTGAGGCAGCCAGGGCCGAGGCCTTACCGAGCAGATAGTCGCCGGCCAGGATGGCCCTCAGGTTGCCCCACTGGGTGTTGACGCTGGGCACCGAGCGGCGGGTGGTCGCGCCGTCCATCACGTCGTCGTGGTACAGCGAGCCGATGTGGACCAGCTCAACCGATGCGCCCCCCTTCACGGCGGCCGACGACGAGCTCGCCGGTGCTGGGTCGCACACCAGCGATGAGGCGAGGCAGAACCCGGGCCGCACCAGCTTGCCGCCGACCGCGATCAGGTGGCGGGCGAGTTCCGTGACGAAATCGTCGGCGGCGGCCGCGGCCGTAAGAAGCTCGTCCTCCACGCGCTGCAGGTCGTGCTCCAGGCACGGCAGCACGGCGAAGGGTGAGGTGTCGGCCACGCCGCGAGGGTAATGGGATGCCCGCCGCGACGGTGGTCCGGGGGTGCCCCATGTCACATCGCCGGCTCCGGCCACGACGCCACTCATGTCACACCGCCGGGTTACACTGACCGCAATGAGGCAGCGTGGGCGGCCGGGAGGTGTGAGCGATGTTTGAGCGGTTCACCGACAGGGCCCGTCGAGTCGTGGTCCTGGCCCAGGAAGAGGCGCGCCTCCTGAACCACAACTACATCGGCACCGAGCATCTCCTTCTGGGCCTTATCCACGAGGGCGAAGGCGTGGCGGCCAAGGCGCTGGAGTCGCTGGGAATCAGTCTCGAGTCGGTGCGGGGCCAGGTAGAGGAGATCATCGGCCAGGGCGGGAACTCGCCCAGCGGCCACATCCCGTTCACGCCCAGGGCCAAGAAGGTCCTGGAGCTGAGCCTGCGCGAGGCGCTGCAGCTCGGCCACAACTACATCGGCACCGAGCACATCCTGCTGGGGCTGATCCGCGAGGGCGAGGGTGTCGCCGCGCAGGTGCTGGTCAAGCTGGGCGCGGACCTGGCCCGGGTGCGCGAGCAGGTGATTCAACTGCTGTCCGCGTACGGCGGGGTGTCGGGCTCGCCCCAGGGCGAGAAGGCCGGAACCGGTGCCAGCGGCGGCGATTCGTCGTCGGGTTCCCACGTGCTTGACCAGTTCGGCCGCAACCTCACCCAGCTGGCTCGCGAGAAGGCGCTCGATCCGGTGATCGGCCGGGGCCGGGAGTCCGAGCGGGTCATGCAGATCCTGTCCCGGCGCACCAAGAACAACCCGGTGCTGGTGGGCGAGCCGGGCGTGGGCAAGACCGCCATCGTGGAGGGGCTGGCCCAGTCCATCGCGTCGGACGACGTGCCGGAGACGCTGCGCGACCGGCAGCTCTACACCCTCGACCTGGGCGCGCTGGTGGCCGGCAGCCGTTACCGGGGCGACTTCGAGGAGCGCCTCAAGAAGGTCCTCAAGGAGATCCAGAGCCGCGGCGACATCATCCTGTTCATCGACGAGATCCACACCCTCGTCGGCGCGGGCGCGGCCGAGGGGGCTATCGACGCCGCCTCGATCCTCAAGCCGATGCTGGCCCGGGGAGAGCTCCAGACGATCGGGGCCACCACCCTCGACGAGTACCGCAAGCACCTCGAGAAGGACGCCGCGCTGGAGCGGCGCTTCCAGAAGGTGGTCGTGGACGAGCCGACCGTGGCCCACACCATCGAGATCCTCAAGGGCCTGCGCGACCGCTACGAGTCGCACCACAGGGTCACGATCACCGATCAGGCGCTGGTGGCCGCGGCCAATCTCGCCGACCGGTACATCTCCGACCGCCATCTCCCCGACAAGGCCATCGACCTGATCGACGAGGCCGGCTCTCGCCTGCGGATGAAGCGCATGTCAACCCCGCCGGAGTTCAAGGAACTCGAGGCCGAACTGGCCGAGGTGATCTCCCGCAAGAAGGACGCCGTCGAGCAGCAGCGCTTCGAGGACGCCGGCGAGCTGCGCGACAAGGAGAAGCAGCTCCTGTCCCGGCGCGAGACGCTGGAGGGCGAGGCCAAGGCCGCCGGCGTGGACCTGTTCGACGAGGTCGACGAGGAGGCCATCGCCGAGGTGCTGTCGCTGTGGACCGGGATCCCGGTCTACAAGCTCACCGAGGAGGAGACCAAGAAGCTGCTGCGCATGGAGGACGAGATGCACAAGCGGGTGGTGTCCCAGCACGACGCCATCTCCGCCGTCTCGCAGGCCATACGGCGCACCCGCGCCGGCCTCAAGGACCCGAAGCGCCCCAGCGGCTCGTTCATCTTCCTGGGCCCCTCGGGTGTGGGCAAGACCGAGCTGGCCAAGACCCTGGCCGAGTTCCTGTTCGGTGACGAGGACTCCCTCATCAGCCTGGACATGTCCGAGTACATGCAGAAGCACACCGTGAGCCGCCTGATCGGCTCGCCGCCCGGCTATGTGGGCTACGAGGAGGGCGGCCAGCTCACCGAGCGGGTCCGCCGCAAGCCGTTCTCGGTGGTGCTGTTCGACGAGATCGAGAAGGCCCACCCGGACGTGTTCAACACGCTGTTGCAGATCCTCGAGGAGGGCCGGCTCACCGACAGCCACGGCCGCTCGGTGGACTTCCGCAACACCGTGCTGATCATGACCTCCAACCTGGGCACCGCCGATCTGCGCAAGGCCAACCTGGGCTTCACCAAGGCCGACGAGCGGGTGACCTACGAGCGGATGAAGTCGAAGGTGCAGGAAGCGCTCAAGCAGCACTTCCGGCCGGAGTTCCTCAACCGCATCGACGACGTGATCGTGTTCCACGAACTGACCCAGGAGGAGGTGCGCCGCATCGTCGACCTGATGATCGTGCGCACCGCCGACCAGCTCGCCGGTCAGGGGATGGGGCTGGAGCTCACGGACGCGGCCAAGGACCATCTCGCCTCCACCGGCTACGACCCCACGCTGGGGGCGCGGCCGCTGCGAAGGGCCATCCAGCGGCTGGTAGAGGATCCGCTGTCGGAGCGACTGCTGCACAAGGAGTTCCGCGCCGGCGAGATCGTCATCGTGGACGTGGAGCCCGACCCCCTCAACGAGGGCCAACTCGTTATCGTGTTCCGGGCCATCGAGGGGTTCGAGCCGCCCGAGCCCGAGCTAGAGCCGACCGCTGGCGAGGGCCACTTCTAGCTCCTGTTCGGGGTTGCCTCCGAGCGAGGGCTGCGGGCTGGAGCCGTGTTATCCCGGTTCCGGACGCTGATGCTCACCAATGGCGGGGGAGTGATGGAGCGACGTATCTGCGGCCGGATCGCGGTCGGCTGCCGGACGGTGCTGCTGGTCGCGGCGCTGACCGTGCTCGCCGCCGCCTGCCGGGTGGACACCGCGGTGGAGGTGAACGTCGACGACGACGGCTCGGGCGCGGTGAGCGTGGTGCTCACCGCCGACGCCGACGCGGTTGCCCGCGTGCCCGAGCTGGCCGGAGGTCTGCGCCTGGACGACGTACGCGACGCCGGCTGGGCTGTGGACGGCCCGATCTCCCGCAGCGACGGGGGTGTCGAAGTCCGGGCGGTCAAGGAGTTCGAGTCCGCGTCGCAGCTTCCCGCCGTGCTCGCGGAGATCGCCGGGGAGGATGTGATCTTCTCGGAGGTCGTCCTCCAGCAGACCCGGTCCTTCGCCGAGAGCGCCTACGAGTTCGCCGTCGTCATCGACCCCACGCCTCCGATCGAGGCCTTCAGCGACGGCGCCCTGGCCGACATCTTCGACGGCCAGCCCTTCGGACGGCCGCTGGAGGACCTGATCGCCGAGGCGGGCCGGCCCCGGGACTCCTTGGGTCTGCAGTTCTCGGTGACTCTGCTGGACTCCGACGACGTCTTCAACGCCTCCACCGGCTCCGGTGCTACGCCGCAGGAGGATGTCGCGGTAGTGGAGCCGAACATCGAAGGCTCCACGGCCACATGGCGCTTCTCGTACGGGGACCCGCAGGTGGCGGTCAGCGCCTCCAACGCGCTGAAGGACACCCTCGCGCCCCTGTGGCTCAACATCGCCCGGGCCGCGGCCCTCGGCTTCGGCGTGGTGGTGCTGGGCTTGGCGGTGGCGTGGCTGGTGACCCTGCTGCGCACCCCCAAGGGCAGGGGCCGCAGGGCCACCCGCCGGCGCCAGCAGCGGGCCGCGGCCCGCGAGGCCGAGGCCAGCCGGCCGCGCAAGCGACTGCTGCGCCTTCTGGTCGTGGACGTCCACGGCGTGATCGTGCGGCCCACTCACCCGCTTGAGGGCCTGCTGCTGCCCGTCATCCTGGCTGAGAACGCCGATGTGGACGCAGAGCTGGTGCGCGACCGCCACCGCAAGCTGGTGCTGGGCCGGCTGACGCCGGAGGAGTTCTGGAGCGATCTGGGTCTGGGTCCGATCGGGCGCGACGTGGAGACCCGCTACCTGTCGTCGTTCAAGCTGGTGCCGGGCCTGCACCCTTTCCTCGACCGGGTCGCCGGCCGGGGCTTGCCGGTTGCGGCCGTCGGCAACCAGCCGCGGGAGTGGGGGATGCGACTCCGGCGCATGGCCCAGCTCGAGGATTCGGTGTCGTCATGGCTGGTGAGCGGCGAGGTGGGCGCAGCGCTCCCCGAGCGGCCTCTGTTCGAGGCAACCCGCCGGGTGATGTCGGTCGACCTCTACGACTGCCTGTACCTGTCGAGCGTCCCGGAGTTCTTGGATGCCGCGGCCGACATGGGGATGGCCACCGGCTATTTCGCGGCCAGTCCCGAGGATGTGCAGGAGACCGAGCACCCGCTGATCCGCGGGTTCGATGACATCCTGCGAGGCCGCTCCACCGGCCCCTGACGCCCGGCCTCTGACCACACCGGTCTCTACCCATCCGGGTCCGGAATCGGCCTGGCCTAAGACGGCCGTAGGATCGCGCCATCGTTGACGTTATCCATAACACAAGGATGATACGAAATACTCGCAAGTTTGGCGCCAGGTTTGGCGCGTGGGAGCAGCAGGCTGGTGACAGGGCGGGTTGAACGCAGGTCTCCGGGCCGCGCTGGAGTTGTCGGCCTGGTCGGCCGCGACCTGAGCACACCGGTGTTCGCTCAGCTGGCCGAGGGCCTCCAGCACGGCATCGGTGAGGACCGCAGGGTCGCGCTGCTGGCGAGCTCCCACGGTGACGCGGGGCGACTCGGTGAAGTGCTGGAGTCGTTCTGGTCGCTGCCTGCGGAGGGGGTTGTCGTCCTTGGAGCGGTGGACCGGCCCGACGACGTGTCACGCTTCGCCCGTCGGGGCCTGCCGGTGGTGGTGGTCGGAGACTGTGTTCCCATGCCCAATGTGGCCTGTGTGGGCTTCGACGTCGAGATGGTGGCCCGGGACTCGGTGAACCATCTGGCCGCCTCGGGGCTGCGCCGGATCGGGATGATCGGCCCCCCGATCCGGTCGCCGGGCGCTGGCCCCACCGAGAGTGGCTTCCTTGCGGCTGCGGAGGCTGCCGGCGTTGAGGGCGCGATCGTGCGGGCGGAAGCGACCGTGCAGGGCGGCGGGGCCGCCCTGCGGGACCTAATCGAGGGATTCCCGGGCGTGGACGGCGTGGTGGCTCACAATGACCTCATGGCGGCGGGGGTCATCCGCGAGGCCACCGATCTAGGCATCCGGATCCCGACCCAGATCGCAGTGATCTCTGCCGATGACATGGGGCTCGGCGCGCTGATGATCCCTGCGCTCACCTCGGTGCGTCCCGACCGCGAACGGCTAGTCGAGGCCGTGACCGCTGCGCTGGGCCGGCTCATCGATGAACCGGGCGTCAGCCCCGAGCCGATCGCCGTACCCGTCGAAGTCGTGGCGCGCGAGTCTGCCTGAGCGGGGGACGCTCCTGCCCGTCCCGTCCCGGGGCCGGCCTGTCGCTTGACCCAAGTGAGAATGCGTACTATTGACAACCATGTATGGAAGGCCGCTGGTCTGGCCGAGGGGCGGTCGATGGCTGACGTCGAGCTAGACCCTGCCGGCGGTGTGGCCGCCGGGTCCGGCCGCTCTGGCAAGGCGGCGACGCTGCACGATGTCGCTCGCAGGGTCGGGGTGGCGCCGCGCACGGTGTCGAGGGTCGTCAACGATGAGGGGGGTTACTCGGAGACCACCCGGCAGCGGATCCTCGACGCCATAGAGGAGTTGCGCTACCGGCCCAATCTGCTGGCCCGCGGCCTGATAACCCGGCGAAGCGGCACTGTCGGATTGGTTGTGAACAACCTGACCGACCCGCTGGTGCTGGCGCTGGCTGCCAGCGCCCAGGACTCGTTCCGCGAGCAGGGACGCAGCATGTTCTTCGCGAGCTCCGACGATGACGCCGACCGCCAGGGCGCGGTCCTGCAGTCGCTGTGGTCGCATGCCGTCGACGGCATGATTGTGATCCCGGTGAGGGACTCGTATCGCCAGCTGGTCGACTACGTCCGCCGCGGCGTTCCCATCGTCGTGGTGGGGGATCTCGTCGATGCCCAGAACGTGACAAGGGTGATGTTCGACCTCGATAGCGGCTTCCGGCTCGCGGTCCGGCACCTGCTGGACACCGGGCGACGCAGCATCGGCGTGATCGGGTCGGCGGCATCCCCCTATGGCCGCTGCCCGGGCGAGGAGGGCATAGGCGGTGCATTGTTCGCCTCCGACGCCCGGGCGCAGCTGGTGCGGGCGGAGCCGACAGTCTCGGGCGGCGCCGCGGGCCTGGAGCAGCTACTGGAACTGAGGCCTGATCTTGACGGGATACTGGCCTGCAATGACATGGTGGCCATCGGCGCCGTGGCCGCGGCCCAAGCACGGGGCCGGCGCGTTCCCGAGGACATCGCGGTCATCGGCTGCAACGACATCGAGTCGGGCGCCGTCGTCACCCCGTCGCTGACCACGATCCGCCTCGATCCCGGCCTGCTCGCAGGAGCGGTCGCGGCCGCACTTCAAGGGCTGATCGACGAGCCCGGTGTGCAGCGCGACCCAGTGGTGCTGCCAGTCGAACTGGTGGTGCGGGACTCCGGGTAGCTCGCTTCAGCCGCTCTGGTGGCCCGTCCCGACCCCCTCGCGGTCGGTGGTGTCGGTGAAGCGTTGGCGCACGTGGCCGTACTGCTCGCCGCCGTCGACGGTGAGGCACTCGCCGGTGACCGCCTCGGCCTCGAGGAGGTACCGCACCGCCCGACCGGCCTCCGCGCCGCCGGCCCAGCGACCGAGCAGCGTCCGGCGCCGCAGCCTCTCAACCTGATCGGGTCCGAACTTGGCGGGTTCGATGGTGGGTCCGAGGGCGACCGCATTGCAGCGCACGGTCGGCGCGAGCTCCACCGACACCTGACGGGTCAGCGCCAGCAGCGCGGCCTTGGCCACGCTGTGGGCGGCCCGTCCGGGCCACGGCTGCCAGGCCGACAGGTCGACGACGTTCACCACTGCTCCGCCGCCCCGCTCGAGCATCGATCCAGCCACGGCGTTGGTGAGATGGAACGGTCCGTGCAGCACCACATCGAAGGTCTGGTACCAGGTCTCGGTGTCACCGGTGGGGAACTCGTCCCGGGCGAACCAGGACGCGCTGTTGACCAGGGCATCGACCGGCCCGAGACGGTCGGCGACCTCGGTAGCCAGCCTGGCCGCCTCGGCGGGCTGGGCCAAGTCGGCTTCGAAGGCGTCGGCGTCGACCCCGCAGTCCTGCAGCTCGCCGACCGTGCTGGCCGCCTGCTCCGCGGACCGGTGGTAGGCGATGGCGACGTTGGAGCCCGCGGCCGCCAGGGCCAGCGCGATGGCCCGGCCGACGCGGTGAGCGCCCCCGGTCACCAGAGCGACCCGTCCCCGAAGTTCCATCCGCTACAGCATGCCAGAGCGTCCAGACCACGGTTTCACCCGGCTGGCCGGGATGGCTCTAGTGTCGGGCGTCATGGTTCAGCTGGCCTGCATGGTGATGCCCGAAGGACCGGTCGAGGCCGTCGTGCGCGCCGCGGTGGCGGCCGAGGAACTCGGCTGCAGCCGGGTGTGGATCCCCGATGAGGGCCTCGCGGCCCGTGAGTGCTGGGTGACCCTCGGAGCGGTGGCCGCGGCCACCGGTTCGGTCGAGGTGGGCACCGGCATCACCAACGCCTACACCCGGCATCCGGGGATGACGGCCGCCGCGGTCGCCACCCTCGACGAGGCGTCGGGCGGTCGGGCCGCGCTGGGGATCGGCGCGGGCGGGGCCCTGACGCTCACCGCGCTGGCCATCGAGCGCCGAGCGCCGGTCACCGCCATGCGCGAGCTGGTGGCCACGAGCCGGGCGCTGTGGTCCGGCGAGGTCGTCGACCGCGACGGCGTGGCCGGCGGGTTCAGGCGGGCCCGACTCCACTTCGGCCGGCCCGACATCCCGATCTGGGTGGCGGGGCGGGGCCCGCGGGTGATGCGGCTGGCCGGGGAGGTGGCCGACGGCTTCATCATGTCTTTCGTCCACAAGGAGCTGATCGGCGAGCATGTGGCCGCCATCCGGAGCACCGCCGACGAGTTCGGCCGATCCCATCCGAGGCTGTGCTACATGACCATCCTGGCTACGACCGAAGCGGCCCGCCAGGCCGCCCGGGCCAGCCTGACCTTCCGGCTGGTCGATTCGCCCGAGACGGTCAAGGCCCGTATCGAACTCGATCCCGCAACCGAGGCGGCCATCCGCCGGGGCCTCGCTGACGGCGGACCCGCGGCTGCGGCCCATCTGGTGCGCGACGACTGGGTCGACGCCTTCGTGATCTCCGGGACGCTCCAGGAGTGCCGCGCCGAGCTGAACGCCCTCGTGACGACGCACGGGATCGACGAGTTCCAGGTATCGGTCAACGACCTCCACTCAGCGTTCGACGACCTGTCCCTCGCCGCCGAGATCGTGGGCGGCCCCCGCTAGACGCAGGGGCCGTCGTTCGGCCCGGGCCATGGGACGCGGGGGAGCCGCTTCTCCTTGTCCACGAACGGCAGCGTGTCGACGGTGGCGGCGTGCGGCGTGCCGTCGCGGTCGTGCAGCATGACCGTCTTGGCCAACCAGTCGCCACCCGGCAGGGGCCGGTCGAAACGCACGTATCCGACGCCTGTGTCCAGCGTGGGCGACCACGTCCCGATCGTGATGTGCCCGACGGGGCCGTTGCCGAAGTGGACATCCATGCCGGACTCGGGCGCGGCGGTGGGACAGATCAGGCCGAACAGCAACTGGCTGCGGTCGGCTACCTCCAGCGCGGCCCGGCCGATGAAGTCCTCCTTGTCGAAGTTCACGAACTGCCCGACGCCGGCACCGAAGGGCGTCAAGTCCGGCTCGATGTCGGTGCCGTTGTCCAGGATCCCCGACTCGACCCGCCGGATACCCATCGACGACGACGAGCTGAACTCCATGCCGAAGCGCTCGCCGGCGGCGAACAGGCCGTCCCAGAGGGCGTCATGATCGGTCGGCTCGGGGCCGCTGTTGCAGTAGATCTCGATTCCGGCCTCGCCGGTCCACCCGGTGCGCGACACCCACAGCGTCTGGCCGCACATCTCGAAGAACCGGGCGTGGAAGTACTTGAAGTCGGCCGGCAACCCGCCGCCGATGGCGGCATCGAGCACATCGAGCGACTTCGGTCCCTGGATCTGCAGCACCCGCGAGTCCGGATCGCGAACCTCCACGTCCAGCCCGATGGCGTTGGCCTGGAGCCAGCTCATGAACTCGCCGTTGGCCTTCACATACCAGAAGCGATCGGGCGCGAGGCGCATCACGACACCATCCATCAGGACTGTGCCGCCGCCGGTGCAGGCGATGCCGTACCGGGCCCGCCCGACGGCGAGGGACTCGGCTCGGCACACCAGGACCCTCTCGAGCAGCGCGGCCGCGTCGGGGCCGATGACCTCCAGCGGCTTCTCCGGGACGTCGTAGAGCATGACGCCCCGGCGCAGTTTCCAGTAGCTGGGCAGGGGGTCCTCGTCAGGGTTCATCTTGACCGGGTACAGGCGGTCGCAGTACATGCAGAACACCGTCTGATCGGTCACGTACCGGTGGGCGAAGGGTGACTGGACCACCCGGAACGAACTCAGCGCGACGGTGTCGAACGAGTCGATGTAGTAGTGCTTGTCCCCAGCCATCTCCACCTCGCCGGTGCTGTCGAGCGGCGGCTCACGGTAGCTACCGCGGCGGCACTCGCGACCTGGCCAACCACTGATGCGTTGCAGGATCGGCTAGAACGACCCGATGAGTTCGCTGGGCGAGCGGGGCCCCGTCGTCGTGGCCGGCGCGGGACCGGCTGGAGCCTTGACGGCGCTCTACCTGGCCAGGCAGGGATGCGACGTGACGGTGTACGAGGCCCGCCCCGACATCCGCCGGGTCGCGATCCCGGCCGGGCGGTCCATCAACCTGGCCCTGGCCACCCGCGGGATTGTTCCCCTGGTCGACGTCGGCGTGATCGAGCGGGTCGATGCGATCACGATTCCCATGCGGGGCCGGATGGTCCACGCCACCGGCTCGACGGATCCGGTCCTCCAGCCCTACGGCACCCGGGCCGATGAGGTGATCCACTCCGTGTCCAGGCGCGACCTCAATGCCATCCTGCTCGATGCGGCCGAGGCCACCGGCCGGGTGAGGATCGAGTTCGAGAGCTCCGTGCACTCCGTCGACCTTGACGCGGGCACGCTCGGCGTCGCCGGGGCGGGCGACGCCGTGCGCACCCGCCCTTTCGGCACAGTGTTCGGTGCCGACGGAGCCGGCTCGAACCTCCGCAGGGCGGTCGTGGCCGCCAACGGGGGCGTGGCCGGCATCGACTGGCTCGACCACGGTTACAAGGAGCTGGTGATCCCGCCGGCTGACGGCGGCGGGTTCCGCCTTGATCCGCATGCTCTTCACATCTGGCCGCGGGGCGAGTTCATGCTCATCGCGCTGGCCAACCCCGCGGGCGACTTCACCGCCACCCTCTTCGCGCCGAACGAGGGAGCCGGGAGCTTCGCGGCACTGTCGGGCCCCGGAGCGGTGTCCGCCTTCTTCGAGCGGGAGTTCGGTGATCTGGTCGCCATGGTTCCCGACCTGGTGGAGCAGTTCCTCGAGAACCCCGCGGGCCGGCTGGCCACCATGCGGTGCCGCGGCTGGTCGGTAGGAGACAGGGCGGTGCTGGTCGGTGACGCCGCCCACGCCATCGTGCCCTTCCACGGTCAGGGCATGAACCTGGCCATGGAGTCGGCGCGCGCCCTCGACCGGCATCTCCGCGCCCGGCCCGATGACGTGGCGGGCGCTTTCGCCGCCTTCGAGGCGGAGCGGAAGCCGAACGCCGACGCCATCGCGGCCATGGCGCTTGACAACTACGTGGAGATGCGGGCGGGCGTGGTCGACCCCCGCTACGTGATCCGGCGCAAGCTGGCTCTGGAGCTCCAGCGCCGGCATCCCGACCGGTTGAGCCCGCGCTACAACATGGTGATGTTCTCGACGATGCCCTACGTCGAGGCCGCGGCCCGGGCCGCCCGCCAGACTGAGATCCTGGGCGAGCTCACGGCTGGCCGGGCGTCGCTCGCCGGTGTCGACATGGACGCGGCCGCCGAGCTCGTCGCCGAGCTCGATCCCCTGCCCGAGCTGGACCCGCTGGCGAGGCCCGACGCCCTGTCGGTGTGATAGGGAGGCGCCGATGAGCGACGATCTCACCTACGGGTCGTACCTGCGGATTCCCGAGCTGCTGTCGTTGCAGCAGTGCCGCTCGGTGGACCCGGAGACCGGCCGGCCCGAACACGACGAGACGCTGTTCATCGTCATCCACCAGGTGTACGAGCTGTGGTTCAAGCAGGTACTCCATGAGCTCGACGAACTCTGCCGGCACCTCAACGCCGACGCGCCGTCCAGGGGCACCCACCAGCTGAAGCGGGTGCTCAAGATCCTCAAGACCCTCGTGGCCCAGCTCGACGTGCTCGAGACCATGACCCCGCTCGAGTTCGCCTCCTTCCGCCCGTTCCTGGAGAGCGCCAGCGGCTTCCAGTCGTCGCAGTTCCGCGAGCTCGAACTCCTGCTCGGCCAGTTCGACGTTACCCATCTCGACCTCGTCGAACGTGACCCCGAGGCCCGCGACCGGCTGGAGCGCCGGCTGCGGGAGCCGACTGTCTGGGACGCCTTCGTCCGGTACCTTCACCGCCGCGGGTTCGACATTCCGGCGTCGGTCCTCGAGCGCGACGTCACGCTCCCGCACGAGCCCTCGTCCGAGGTGCAGGCCACCCTGGTCGGGATCTACCGGTCCGATCCGGCGCTGATGGAGGTCTGCGAGCTGCTGACGGACTTCGACGAGGGCTTCATGGAGTGGCGATACCGGCATGTGATGATGGTGCAGCGCACCATCGGCACCAAGCAGGGCACGGGCGGCTCCGACGGGGCCGCCTACCTGCGCACCATCATGCGGCCAGCGTTCGCCGACCTCTGGGCCATCCGCACGTCCTTCTGAGCCACCCACCACGGAATCGAAGCCCAACCCTGCCGACGCAGCCGCCATCCGGAGGGCTTAGATTCGAGCTGTGCATGAGGTGACTGGTCACCCCGACTCCCACAGCGTCTCGATCGTCTAGCCACGGGGATCTCCCAGAACGACATGGACTACGCCAGAGGTGACGCCAAGGCCTACGCCCGGGCCAACCTGACAGGGATATGGGCGGCCGTGCTGACGCCGTTCACCGACGACCTGCGCCTCGACGAGGACGGATTCCGCGCCAACGTCCGCCACTGGACCGAGGACTTGCAAATCGCCGGGTTGTTCATCTCCGGCAAGCAGGGCGAGTTCTTCTCGATGAGCGTGCCCGAGCGCAAGCGGTGCCTGGAGCTGGCCGTGGAGGCCGTCGGACCGGGGGCGCAGACCATCATGTCGTGCTCGGACCAGAACCTCGACGTCGTGCTCGACCTCGCCCGCCACGCCCAGAACGCCGGGGCGGACTACATCGTGGTGCACGCCCCGACGCTGCACTTCGTCCACCAACACGACGAGACCGTGTACCGCTACTACGAGACGATCTCGAAGAAGGTCGACATCGGCATGGCGCTGTGGAGCCACCCCGACAGCGGCTATGTGATGTCGTCGCAGCTGTGCAACCGGCTGGCCGACCTCGACAATGTGGTGGCCATCAAGTACAGCGTCCCCCGCCCGATGTACGCCGAGCTCACCGCGCTGGCCTCCGACCGCATCCAGGTGAGCACCGCGTCGGAGGACGAGTGGCTCGACAACATCCTCGAGCTCGACTGGCGTCTGTACCTGTGCTCGTCGCCGCCCTTCCTGCTCCAGACGGCAACCGACCGGCGGATGCACGACTACACCCGGGCGGCGTTCGCCGGCGACGCGGCTGGGGCCCGTCGCATCAGCGAGAGCCTGGGCCCCGTGCGCGACGCGCTGAAGCGGACCCGGCCGGCCGAGAAGCCCCACGCCCACCAGAAGTACTGGCAGGATCTGCTGGGACAGGTCGGGGGCCGCGTCCGCCCACCGCTGCTCGAGTTGACCGATGCGGAGAGGGCAGCCACACGGGAGGCCTTCGAACAGTGCGGCCTCAAGGTCTAGACCGGCAAGGAGTGTGGACATGGCCAGCGGGACACAGCTGAGAGCGTTCAACTTCCAGGGGTGGATAGACGAGCATCGCGACCTGCTCAAACCGCCGGTCGGCAACCGGCAGATCTGGGAGGACGCCGACCTCATGGTCACTGTCGTGGGCGGGCCCAACCGGCGCACCGACTTCCACGACGACCCCGTCGAGGAGTTCTTCTACCAGCTCGAGGGCGACATGGTCCTCAAGGTCGTCGACGGCGGCGCCCACTACGACGTCCCCATCCGGCAGGGCGAGATCTTCCTGCTGCCGCCCCATGTGCGCCACTCGCCGCAGCGCCCCCAGGCGGGGTCGATCGGGCTGGTGGTGGAGCCCAAGCGCCCGGAAGGGGCTCAGGACGGCTTCGAGTGGTACTGCTTCGAGTGCCGGTCGCTGGTGCACCGGGCCGAGGTGACCCTGACCAGCATCGTGCGCGACCTGCCCCCGCTGTTCGAGCGCTTCTTCGCCGACGAGCAGCTGCGCACCTGCCCGCAATGCGGGGCGGTGCATCCCGGCAAGGAGCCCCCCGAAGGCTGGGTCCGGCTGTAGCACCGGCGATGGTGTTCAGCATCGACGCCGACACTGCGGCGGCCCTGGACGCCGCTGACCCGCTGGCTGGGTTCCGCGACGAGTTCCACATTCCGGCCGGGCCTGACGGCTCGCCCCAGATCTATCTCGTCGGCAACTCGCTGGGGGCCGTGCCCCGGGCGGCCGCCGACTACGTGGGCACCGAGTTGGAGCGGTGGGCCCGCCTCGGCGCGACCGCGCACTTCGAGGGAGAGCTGGCGTGGCTGCCCTATCACGAGCTGCTGACCGACTCGCTGGGTCGACTCGTCGGCGGGCGCCGCAGCGAGGTCGTCGCCATGAACTCGCTCACCGTCAACCTGCACTTGCTGATGGTGAGCTTCTATAGCCCCACCCCTGTCCGGCACAAGGTCCTCATCGAGGACCACGCCTTCCCGAGCGACCACTTCGCGGTCGAGAGCCAGATCCGCCAGCGGGGCCACGACCCGGCCCGGTCACTGGTGGTCGCCCGACCGAGGCCGGGAGAGGAGACGCTGCGCCGTGACGACCTGCTCGCCCTGATCGCCGAGCACGGCTCGGAGCTGGCGCTGGTGATGCTTCCCGGCGTCCAGTACTACACCGGCCAGGTGCTGCCGATGGCCGAGATCACCGCGGCCGCCCACGATGCCGGCGCCCGGGTGGGCTTCGACCTCGCCCATGCGGTGGGCAATGTCGGTCTGGCCCTGCACGACTGGAACGTCGACTTCGCCGTCTGGTGCAGCTACAAGTACCTCAACGGCGGTCCGGGCGCGGTGGGGGGAGCGTTCGTGCATGAACGCCACGTCGGTGACCGCTCGCTCCCTAAGCTGGCGGGATGGTGGGGCCAGCGCCCCGACATCCGCTTCGAGATGGGCACCGTCTTCGACCCGATGGCCACCGTCGAGTCATGGCAGCTGTCGAACCCGCCCATCCTCACCATGGCCGCCCTGCGGGCGTCACTCGACGTATTCGACCGGGCGGGCGGGATGGAGCCGCTGCGGACCAAGTCGAAGCGTCAGATCGAGTACCTCGACCGGCTGCTCGCCGAGGTGATCGGCGACCGGGTGGAGACCATCACCCCCGCGGCCCTGGCCGAGCGCGGCTGCCAGCACTCCCTGCGGATCCGTATGCCGGGCGTCGACGGCCGTGCCGTGCACGAGGGGCTGGAGCGCGCCGGCGTGGCCTGTGACTGGCGGCACCCGGACGTGATCAGGGTGGCCCCGGTGCCGCTCTACAACTCCTTCACCGACATCCACCGCTTCGTCGGCATCCTCGACCGGGTGCTCGACGAGGCCGCCCGCTGAGCACGCCCCTGCTGGACGAGCTACGAGGCTTGGTGAGCGGCGGGGAGCTCGTCCAGGACCCGGACGCCGGAGGCGGTGGCCTCGCCGAGCAGCAGGGACTTCAGCCGGCCACCCCGGTCGCACCGGCGCGGGCCCCTGAAGCCGGCTCTGCGTAGCCCGCTCAACAGCGCGGTCGGGTCTGCACCGCCACCGGCCCGGCACGAGCGGGCCCAGGTGTGGATCGCCTCGTACACCCCTTCCGCGGCCGCCGAGACGGGCGGCGAGCAGGAGCCGAAACGATCCGAGTAGCGGCATAGGAACTCGCGGTTCTCGGACGTGTCGAGCCCGACGAAGTAGCCGAGCACGTTCCATGTGCCCGTCCCCGACTCGCCGAGATGTTCCACCACTGCGTCGTCCATGAGCGGAGCGAAGGTTCGAATGCTCTCTCGCAGGCCGTATGAGGCGAAGTCGCGCTGGAAGCAGACGTGGTCCTGGCCCACGAAGCTGGACACCACATGGTCCACTCCGCTTCGCTGGATCGCTCTCAGCACCGGCTCGAAGGTCTGTGATCCCAGCGGCAGATAGCCCTCGCCCGCCACGGTGCCGCCCATTCGCTCGATCACGGTTCTCGCGGTAGCGCCTATCGCTCGGGGCCACGAGTAGTCGTTGCCGGCCAGGAACCAGCGCGACCCGCCGGTCTGAGCGGCCATGCGGGGGAGTGCCAGGTGGAGTTGGTCCATCGGAGTCTCGCCGAAGCGCACCAGTAGCGGATGGGCCGCGGTCGGTTCGCTGGTGGGCGTGTACAGGTATGGGATGCCTTCCGCCACGGCCATGGGAGCGGTGACCGCATAGGTGGCCGAGGAGTGCATCCCGACAACTGCGGCGAGGCCGGGTGTACGGCACAGCCGACGCATGGCGATCGCGCCGACCCCCGGGTCGGTGGAGTCGTCGGCCACCACGAGCCTGACGGTGCGGCCTATCACTCCACCGTCCGCGTTGATCTCCTCGACCGCGAGCTGCGCGCAGTTGACCGTCGAGCGGCCCAGGATCCCGGCGCTGCCCGAGAGCGACGTCAGCAGGCCCAGCGACACCTCCCGCATCCCGGTGCCGTAGTTGCTGAGAAGCCCGAGCTCGGCGCCCAGCCGGGCTACCTCGCCATCGTCGATGATGATCCGGACCCGCAGGCGCGTGCCGCCGTCACTCAGCGGGTCGAAGCGGCACACGACGCGGCCCGCCCACGGGGTCTCATGCATCAGGTCGATACGGCGGTCCGGCTGGAACGACAGGACCCTGGCTGTTCCCGGTGAGCGGGCAAGGCCACCGAGGGGAAGGGCCAGCCGGACCAGCGAGCCCGGCCTGAGCTTCGGAACCTCAGCCCCGAAGAGCCAGCCCAAGGACGAGTCGCCACTGCCGAACAGCGCGAACAGCTCGCTGGGGCAGACCTCCAGCTGCGTCTCGTTGTTGAGGATCAGCTCACCCATGACAGCCGGATCAGGCGCTTCGCTCTTCGGTCCTGTCGAGAGGGGTGTCCCCCGCTGCGGAGGCGTCCTGCACCGCTGAGGCCAACTGCTCGAGCGAGTTCTGGTACACGGAGGTCAGGAAGGCCACCACCGCGTCGGCTGGGGTCGGGGTGACCGAGTAGTGTCGGAAGCGGCCGTCGCGCCGCTCCGCCACCAGTCCGGCGAGTCGCAGTATCCGCAGATGCGACGACACCGCAGTACGGCCCAGGCTGTCGAAATGGGCCGCGATCTCGCCTGCGGGGAGCTCCTCATGCTCACCGATCAGGCTGAGGATGGCCCGCCGGGTGGGATCGGCCAGGGCTGAGAAGATGGCATCGCTCTCGGAGGTTGTCATCGCCGTTCCTGTGTGTCTGTCTGTCAACACTTGCGCACACATGCTGCCACACCGGCGGTCAGCTCGCTCGTCCCGGTGCGCCGTCGGCTCCTGACACCGCGGTGGGGGACTTGACCGCGCCCCTCCTATCCGACAATATGTCAATAACTGCTCACATATAGGAGGGGCTTCTGATGAGAACACTACCGGACTCCCGCTCGCGGTCTCGCCTATGGCTTGTGGCCTCGCTCGTCGCGCTGCTTGCACTGGTCGCCGCGGCCTGCGGAGACGACGAAGCGGAGACCTCGGATGCTCCCGCGGAGCCGGCTGCGGCCGAGCCGAGCGACTCGGAGGAGGCGCCCGAGCCGGAGACCACCGAGGCACCTGATGAGCCCGGGCCCGACGAGCCGGCCACGACCGAGGCTCCCGAGCCTGAGACCACCGAGGCGCCCGATGAGCCGGAACCCGTCGAGACTGAGGAGCCGGCCGCTCCCTCGGGCGAGCCGGTGCGGATCGGGATCCTGTTCTCCAACAGCGGTCCGGCCGGCGTCTTCGGGCCGCCCACCGCCAACATCGCGGAGTTCATCGAGGAGGACATCAACGCGGCGGGTGGCATCAACGGCCGTCCGGTGGAGACGTTCCTGGCCGACGACGCCACCGACCCGGCAGTCGGCCGCCAGGCCATGGAGCAGCTCATCGACGGCGACAACGTGGACGTGGTCCTCGGCACCCATTCCAGCGCCACCCGCCAGGCCGCCAAGCCGCTCGCGGAGGACGCCGACGTGCTCTACATCTACGCGGCTCTCTATGAGGGCGGCGAGTGCTCATCGGTGATGTTCAACACCGGCGAGGTGCCCAGCCAGCAACTCGCTCCGGTCATCCCGTGGATGATGGAGCAGACCGGCGGTCAGAGGTGGTTCCTGCTCGGCAACGACTACGTGTGGCCCCGGCGCAGCTTCGAGCTGGCCCGCCAGTACATCGAGGCCGCGGGCGGCGAGGTCGTCGGCGAGGAGTACGTCCCGCTCGGCACCCAGGACTTCTCGTCGGTTGCCCAGATCATCGCGGGATCCGGCGCGGACCTGATCTTCCCCGCTCTGGTCGGCGGAGACGCCATCGCCTTCGAGACCCAGGCGGTGGACTTCGGCATCGGCCAGGACGCCATCCCGCGCCTCGCGAACATCTACGAGGAGAATGTCCTCGGGGCCATGGGACCGGCGGTCACCGCCGGCATGCGGGTCACGCTGGGCTACTTCAAGGAGGTCGACAGCGCCCTCAACAACGAGTTCGTGAGCCGCTACTTCGAGCGTTTCGGGGCCGACGCTCCACCTCACATGACGTTCAGCTCCCATATCTATGACGCCGCGCTGCTGTACGCGGCGGCGGCCAACGCGGCCGGGACCACCGACACTGCGGCGGTGGCGGCCGCCATGGAGGGGCTGTCGCTGACAACGCCGACCGGTGACATTGCCATCACCGGCAGCCGCCACCTGGCCCAGCCGATCTACGTGGCCGAGATCCAGGCCGACGGCTCGCAGGCGATCGTGCAGTCGTTCCCCTCGGTGGAGCCCGACGAGACCTGCGATCCGGCCTAGACGAGAGCCGGCCTTCAGCGGCAGCCGCTCGAGAGCCGGTGCGGGCGCAGCGTCCTTCCAGCGCCCGCACCGGCCCCAACCCTGAGCGGAGCACACACCGGAGCATGAGCCCTTGGACGCGCTGACACTCGAGCTGCTCAACGGCGTCAGCCTCTTCGCGATCCTCGCCATCGTCGCGCTCGGCCTCGGGATCGTCTTCGGGCTCATGGGCGTGATCAACCTCGCCCACGGCGAGTTCGTGATGCTCGGCGCATACGTGGCCTATGTCGTGCACGACAACGGGCTCAACCACTGGCTGAGCCTGCCTCTGGCCGCGGTCGTGCTGTTCTTCCTCGGCGTGATGATCGAGGTTGGCCTGATCCGGCGCATCCATCGCCAGCCGGAGCTGACCATCCTGGCCACGTTCGGGCTGTCGGTGTGCCTCCGGCAGATCGCGGAACTCGTGTTCAGCAAGGACTTCCGGAGCGTCCCGAACCCGGTGCCGGGCGCCACCGAGGCGTTCGGTGTCCTGTTCCCCACGTACCGCTACCTGCTCATCGCGATCGTGGCTGCGGTCGTCGCGGTCACCCTGCTGGCGTTCACGCGGTCCCGCTTCGGTCTCGTCGTCCGGGCCATCGTCGCCGATCGCGACCTCGCCGAGTCGGCGGGGATCCGCACCGGGGTCACCAATCTCTGCGCCTTCGGTGTCGGCGCGGCCACCGCCGGGATCGCCGGAGCCCTGGTGGCGCCGCTCGGCGCGGTCGAGCCCCAGGCCGGGCTGGCCTATCTCCCCGGCGCCTTCCTCGTCGTGATCGTCGGGGGCTACAACCGGCTCTGGGGCGTCGCCGCGGGGGCGCTCGTCGTGGCCGCCGTCCAGACCGGCGTCATCCACTTCTACGACGCGGTGTGGGCCCAGATCGCGTCCCTGGCGCTCGCAGTGCTGGTGCTCCAGTTCCGGCGCCCCACCCCGGCCGGAGCGATGGTGTGAAGCGGCCGTTGAGTGCGGGTGGGGTTGCCGTCCTGGCCGTCGCGGCGGCCAGCATGACCCTGGGCGACTTCCGGGCCGGTCAGCTGTCGCTGTTCCTTAGCCTGGCGGTGCTGGCGGTGAGCCTCGACCTGGTCTGGGGCTACGCGGGGATCCTCTCGCTGGGCCAGCTGCTGCCTTTCGGGATAGCGGCCTACAGCACGGCCCGTCTGGCGGCCGCCGCACCATCGGCGACGTTGCCGGCACTGCTGCTGGCGACACTGACCGGCGCGGCCGTCGCGGCCGGCGTGGGGATGGCTGCGTTCCGGCGTCGCCCCACGCCGGTGGTGATCGGGCTGCTGACCCTGGTGCTGTCGCTCACCCTGGAGCAGGTCGCGGAGCAGTGGCGCGACGTGACCGGAGGATTCAACGGCCTGACCGACGTCCCCCGCATCACCGTATTCGGGTCGGAATGGTCCGACAGCGCCCAGGACCTGTTCATCTCGGTCCTGGCGGTCGCGGTCATCGCCGGAGTGGGTCTGCTCGTGCGGCGGCCCATCGGGGCGGTGCTCGTAGGCGTCCGCGACAACGAGCGCCGCATGGAAGCCCTCGGCTACGACACTGTCGCCCTGAGGGTTTGGGTGTTCACCGTCGGGGGAGCGGTGGCCGGTCTGGCCGGCGCCCTCTATGTGCATCGAACCGGCTTCGTGTCGCCCCAGATCTTCGGCTTCGCCCTCGCAACCAACGTCGTGCTGTGGACCCTCGTCGGGGGGCGAGGAACGATCATCGGACCCGTCGTCGGCTCTCTGGCCATCAACTTCGCATCGGCGACCCTCGCCGATGTGTGGCTGCAGTACTGGACGCTCGCCACCGGCGCGATCTTCGTGGCCGCGGTGACCCTCGTCCCGGAGGGACTGGTGCCGAGCCTGCTGCGGATGGCCGGACGCCCGGCCCGGCGCAGCCGGGGTCCGCGCCTGGTGGCCACCCCGCCTGCTTCTGCCGACGGCTCAGCGGTGTTCGAGGCGACGGCCGTGGACAAGAGCTACGGATTGTTCAAGGTCCTCGACGGCGTCACGCTCACCATGGACGAGCCGGAGCTGCGATGCCTCATCGGCCCCAACGGCGCGGGCAAGTCCACCCTCCTGGACATCCTCTGCGGCCAGCAGGACTGCCAGACCGGCTCGATCACCATGCTCGACCGGGACTGCACAGGCTTGAAGGCCTGGGAGTTCGCCC
Source organism: Acidimicrobiia bacterium (assembly GCA_022819505.1). Taxonomy (GTDB): domain Bacteria; phylum Actinomycetota; class Acidimicrobiia; order Acidimicrobiales; family Aldehydirespiratoraceae; genus Aldehydirespirator. The sequence goes on from JAJEHD010000018.1 coordinate 158,226, forward strand.
GCCATGGTGTCAGCCGCAAGTTCCAGTCGCCCCAGGTCATCGACTCGCTGTCGGTTGCCGAGAACATCGCGGTGGCCGCCTGGGGAGCCGATCCGTCTCCCTGGCGTCTGAGCGTCACCTCCTGGGAGGCCCGGGTGCCGCAGGCGTCGCTGCGGATCCTGGAGCGCACCGGCCTCGACACGCGGCTCGATTCCAGCGCCGGGGGCCTCTCCCACGGCGACAAGCAGTGGCTGGAGATCGCCATGGCCATGGCGGGGAACTGCCGGGTGCTGCTGCTGGACGAGCCGACGGCCGGCATGACGGCCTCGGAGAGCCTCGCGGCCGCCGAGCTCCTGCGGGAGGTGCACACCGACTACCGGCTGCCGGTGCTGATCGTCGAGCACGACATGGCGTTCATCCGGGCCGTCGCGGACCGGGTGACCGTGCTGGCCCGGGGCTCGCTGCTCGCCGACGGCACCGTCGCAGAGGTCGAGAGCGCCCCCGAGGTGGCGGCCGTGTACGGGGGAGTGGGCGAGTGATGCGCCTCGAAGCCGCCGACCTGCGCTCCGGATACGGCACCGTGCCCGTGCTCCACGGCGTGAGCCTCACCGTGTCCAGCGGCGAGATCGTCGCGCTGGTGGGCCGCAACGGTGCGGGCAAGACCACGCTGGTGAAGACCGTCCTGGGCGTACTGCGGGCCACCGGCGGCTCACTGCACCTCGACGGCGTGGACATCACCCGGCTGCCGCCGTCGCGGCGGGTTCGGGCAGGCTTGCGGGCGACCTTCCAGGAGCGGGCGCTCTTCGGCGCGCTCACCGTCAGCGACAACCTCCGTCTGAGCGGCTTCGGTTCCGAGAGCCACCATCGGGTGCTGGACGCGTTCGGTCCCGCGCTGTCCGGGCGGGGCTCCCAGCGCACCGGCACGCTGTCGGGAGGCGAGCAGAAGATGCTCTCCGCCGCCATCGCGCTGGCCACGGAGGCGCCGCTGCTGGTGATGGACGAGCCCACCGAGGGCCTGCAGCCCTCCAACGTCGCCCTGCTGGGCGACCACATCGAATCGGCAAGGAAGGCCGGGCGGGGAGTGCTCCTGATCGAACAGCACCTCGAGCTGGCCCGACGGCTCGCGGACCGCTTCATCGTCCTCGAGAAGGGCGAGGTCGTCGACGGCGGACCGGCCGCGGACCCCGGCATCGCCGCCCGAGTCGCCCGTCGGCTGTTGATCTGAGCACACAAGGAGGAACAAGCCATGACCGAACTCGCACAGATGAGCCTCATCGAGGCCGCAGAGGCAGTCAGGACCGGCAAGGTGACCGCGACAAGCCTGGTGGAGGCGTGCCTCGCCCGGATCGAGCGCACCGACGGATCGGTCGGCGCGTTCGCCTCCGTCCAGGCCGACGAGGCGCTCGCCGAGGCGGCCCGACTGGACCGGGGCGAAACGAGCGGTCCGCTCCACGGCGTGCCGGTCGCGCTCAAGGACCTGATCTTCACCCGGGGCATTCCCACAGAGGCCAACTGCGCGGCGCTCGAGGGGTTCACCCCTGACCGCGACGCGACCGTTGTGAGCCGCCTGCGCAGCGCCGGCGCGGTGATCATCGGCAAGACCAACACCCATGAACTGGCCTACGGCGTGTCCTGCCCGGCGTCGCGCAACCCGTGGAACCCCTCCAGGATGACGGGCGGATCGTCGGGGGGCAGCGCCGCAAGCCTGGCCGCCCGGCAGGTGTTCGGGGCGCTGGGAACCGACACCGGGGGATCGGTGAGGATCCCGTCGAGCTACTGCGGGACCACCGGCATCAAGACCACCCGCGGCTCGGTTCCCCGCGACGGGGTGCACCTCATCTCGTGGACCTACGACACCGTCGGCCCGATGGCCCGCACAGCCGCCGACTGCGGAGTTCTGCTCGACGTCCTGGCCGGCTTCTCCCGGCAGGATCCGTACTCGTCCAAGACGCCGCTGGGAGCAGCCGGGGCGCCGGGAGGGCTTGTGCTGGGAGTGCCCGACGAGGGCTTCTACGATGGGTTCGAGACCGATCCGGAGGTTCGGGCGGTGCTGGAGGAGGCCCTCGACGTGCTCGGATCGGTGGTGTCGGAGGTGCGCACCGTGCGGGTGCCGAACACCGCGGAGCACTTCGACGCGGGCGCCGCGATCGTGTTCGCGGAGTCGGCTGCCCTCCTGGAGGAACTGCGGTCCTCGAGCAATGAGCTCATCGGTGAGGAGCCCCGAGCGATCATGGATTCCGGCGCGGCGATCCCGGGCACCGCGCTGGCCGCGGCTCAAGCCCAGCGGATGTCGTTCGAGCGCGCCTACCTCGATGTGTTCGAAGACCAGGGCGTCGATCTGGTCGTCGCGCCCGTCACCCCCAACCAGGTGCTCCCCCATGGCGCGGTCGAGCTGGGAGGCGTGCCCCTGATCCCGGCCACGACGCAGTTCACGTTCCCGGTCAACGCGGCCGGTCTGCCCGCCATCGCGCTGCCTGGAGGCTTCGCCGGCGACGGGATGCCCATCGGCTTCCAGATCATCGGACGCCCCTTCGCCGACCGCACCCTCGTAGCCGTGGGCGAGGCCTTCCAGGACCTGACCGACCACCACGCGCAGCAGCCGAGCGCGTAGGTGGGACAACACGGGCCCGCGTAGGGTGACACCATGACGACTACCGGGGAGTTCGACTGTTTCGAGCCGATCGAGCGGGCCTCGGTCGACGAGTTGCGCAGCCTGCAGCTGGAGCGGCTGCGCGAGATCGTGGCCTACGCCTACGAGCATGTGGAGCACTACCGGCGCTCGTTCGCGGCTGCCGGGGTCGTTCCCGATGATCTGGTCGGTTTCGAGGACCTGGCCCGCTTCCCGCTGCTGACCAAGGCGGACCTGCGCGACAACTACCCGTTCGGGATGTTCGCGGTTCCCCGCGCCGAGGCGGTGCGCATCCACGCCTCGTCGGGTACCACCGGCAAGCCGACGGTGGTGGGCTACACCGCGGCCGACATCGACGTGTGGGCGCAGCTGATGGCCCGGTCGATCTACGCGGCCGGGGGCCGGCCCGGCGATGTGGCCCACGTGGCTTACGGGTACGGGCTGTTCACCGGCGGCCTGGGCGCCCACTACGGGGCGGAGCGGCTGGGATGCACGGTGGTGCCGGTGTCGGGCGGCCAGACCGAGCGCCAGGTGACGCTGATCGCGGACTTCGAGCCTCGCATCATCCTGGTGACCCCGTCTTACTGTCTGAACCTCATCGACGAGATGGAGGATCGGGGCATGGATCCGGTGTCGTGCTCGCTGCAGGTGGGGATCTTCGGAGCCGAGCCGTGGACCGAGGAGCTGCGATCGGAGATCGAGTCCCGTCTGGGCATGGACGCGGTGGACATCTACGGACTGTCGGAGGTCATGGGACCCGGCGTGGCCCAGGAGTGCGTGGAGACCAAGGACGGTCCCACGTTGTGGGAGGACCACTTCTATCCCGAGATCATCGACCCGGACACGGGTGAGGTGCTGCCCGACGGCAGCTTCGGCGAGCTGGTGCTGACCGCGCTGACCAAGCGGGGCCAGCCGGTGGTTCGCTACCGCACCCGCGACCTGACCCGGCTGCTGCCGGGCACGGCCCGCACCATGCGGCGCATCGAGCGCGTCACCGGCCGTTCCGATGACATGGTGATCGTGCGGGGCGTGAACGTGTTCCCGTCCCAGATCGAGGCAGAGGTGCTCAAGGTGGACGGCCTCACCCCCCACTTCCAGATCCACATCGACCGCAGCGCCAACCTCGCGACGCTCACCGTGCGGGTCGAGCGGGACCCGGCCAGCCGCGGCTCCGTCGAGCAGTTGGCTGGCTCGCTGGCGGGCCTCATCAAGGGCAACATCGGCGTGACGGCGGAGATAGCCGTGGTCGAGCCGGGGCAGGTTCCCCGCTCCGCCGGCAAGGCCCAACGGGTCGTGTCCACCGGCTAGGCAGCGGCCGCGGCTGTCCGTTGGCCGGGATCAGCCGATCCTGATGAAGACCTCCCCTTTCGAGCATGTCCCACGGGCGTCGCATATCTCGTACTGGAAGTTGTCCAGGCCGCTCTGCGCGGGAAGCCAGGGGGCCTCGTAGGGAGGCTCCTCGGGTATGTGGTCCGGCGCCGTGTAGGAGATCACGAAGCCGCCGTCCGAACTCCAGACCTCGGTGGCGGTGCCGAAGGGCAGCGCCCGCACGAACAGCGTGGCCGGGTCGATGTCGCCGTTGATGTCGTAGTCGTTGGCGAGCACGTCGATGATGATCGTCTCCGACACGGCCGCGGCGGCCCAGTCGTTCCTGGTGAACGGGCCCGGCCAGTAGATGTCCGCCCATGCGGCATCGATGACCTCGTCACCCTCCACATCGATGACTGTGTCCTCGGAGTCGAGGCTGTAGATCTCGTCGCCCCGCTCGCCGCCGTAGATGGTGTCGGCGCCGGGGCCCCCGACGAGGGCGTCCGATGCGCCGCGCCCGTAGATGGTGTCGGCGCCCTCGCCGCCGTAGATCAGGTCGAACCCGTCGCCACCCAGCACTATGTCGTCCCCGCCTCTCGCGTCGACCACATAGTTGAAGCTGCGCCCCGGGCTGTAGAAGTCGTAGGTGTCGTCGTCGCGGCGGTCCGGAACGCAGATCACATCGTCGCCGTCGGTGCCGACGATGACCGCCCCAGCGGCGGTTGAGCCGTCGATCGTGCAGTCGATCCGCACCTCGACCTCGACGAGGCCCCGTCTGCGCAGTCCCCAGCTGTCGTATGTCCAGTAGAGGGCCGAGGCGGTGCCGGTGAACCCCGGGTCCGGCTGGAATGTCACGACGCCCGTGGCGGTGTCGGCGCTGAAGTCACCCCCGCGGGCTTGCTCGAGAGACTCCTCGAGGTGGGTCTCGGTGTTGGTGGTGGCCTCGACGTCGTTGTCGAGGACCGCGATCTCGACTGGATTGCCGAAGGGGGTCGAGGCCTTGTCGTCGTGCGCGCAGGGCACGGTCGCCGGGTAGGCGACCACGGGCCACAGCATGCTCGCGGTGTGGGTGCCGCCGCCGTCGTTGACTCCTATCGCCTGGAAGGCGTATATGCGTGGAGCGCTGTCCTCGTCCGCTCCGGGCGCGGCAGGAATGGTCCACATGACCTGGACGGTCCCCTCGAAGTCAGCTTCGGTGGCCGGCGGCTTGGGCGCATCGACCAGCTTGCCCTCCGGCGGCTGCAGCGACGCCCCCTCTGCAACGAACTCCACCACCGAGTTCGGCGCGAAGCCCTCTGCGCCGAGCCAGACCGCGTCGCCCGGGGTCAGGTACCGGTACCACGATCCGCAGCTTCCCGGTCCCTCAGCGGGCCAGTGACCCAGGTAATCACCCGTCGACCTCGCTTCAGACGCGCCGGCGGCCCCCCCGGCCCCGGCCTGGCGGGAGGCGTCCGAACCGTCTGCGGGCGTTGGGGGCCGGCTCGCCGCCTCGGCGTCGACGATGAAGATCTCCGGATCGCCGTCGCGGTCGCTGGTGAAGGCGATCCGGGTGCCGTCAGGCGACCAGGAGCCCCCAGAGTCGTAGGCGGTGCGCGGGGTCAGCCGTCTCGTCCCGGAGCCGTCAGCGTTCATCACCATCACGTCGAGCGGGCCGTCGTACTCGCCGTCAATGGCATCGGGGTCGCTGTCGAAGGCGATGCGGGTGCCGTCCGGCGACCACAGTGGCGCCCAGTCGAGGACATCGTTGTGGGTCAGCTGGACGATGCCGGTGCCGTCGGCGTTCATCACGTAGATCTCGTAGTCGCCGTCGCGGTCGCTGTCGAAGGCGATCCGGGTGCCGTCGGGCGACCAGGACGCGGTCCATTCGTCGTGGTCGTTGTCGGTGAGCTGCTGCGGGTTCGAGCCGTCGGCGTTCATGATGAAGAGTTCGGCGTCGCCGTCGCGGTCGTTGCTGAAGGCGATGCGGGTGCCGTCGGGCGACCACTGTGGGGCCCAGTCGAGGCTGTCGTTGTTGGTGAGCTGAATGGTGCCGGTGCCGTCGGTGTTCATCAGGTAGATCTCGTAGTCGCCGTCGCGGTCGCTGGTGAAGGCGATGCGGGTGCCGTCGGGCGACCAGGACGCGGTCCATTCCTGGTGGTCGTTGTCGGTGAGCTGGATGGTGCCGGTGCCGTCGGTGTTCATCAGGTAGATCTCGTAGTCGCCGTCGCGGTCGCTGGTGAAGGCGATGCGGGTGCCGTCGGGCGAGAACCCATGGCTCCAGTCCTCGTCCTCATTGAAGGTCAACTGGCGCAACCGCCCATCCTCAGTACCCGTGCCGGCTGTGTCAGTGCTGGTCGTGTCAGTGTCGGTCGTGTCAGTGTCGGCCGTGTCGGTGTCGGTAGCGGCCGTTCCGGTGTCGGCAGTGTCCGTTCTGGTTGTGGCCGTGCCCGCAGTGGTGCTGGTTGTGGCCGTGTCGGCAGAGGCCGTGTCGATGGCGTCGGCGACCGTGCCGGTCGTGCCGGTACCGCAGGCGCTAGCTGCCAGCGAGGCGAGCAGCACCAGCGCCGGCGCACTGCCGGCTACCACCTGCCGCCATGTCTGGACAAGGGAACTCATGTCGATGCGGGCTCAGGCGTCGATGGTCGGGCAGCAGCGTCTCCGCAGCAACTGCAATGGCAGCAGCGACAGTGATCGTATTCCCCCAAGCACCGGAACCGCTGCGCCATTCGGCCAGGCTGGCCTGGCCGGCTCACAGTAGGAGCATCGGACCGGTGGGGGCGGTGGCCGTGCTTGGGGACGGCCTTCAACTCAGAGGCCGTCCTGCCGCTGCAGTGGGCCGGGATCGCAGTGGTGCTGTTCGGCGCCTGGCTCACCAGCCGCCGCGAACCCCAGCGAGTCGCGCCGCCGGTTAGGTGGTGGTGGCGAGGAGGGTTTCGATCTCGGCTGACCAGTCGGCCCGCAAGGTCGCCTTGGTGGCGTCGTCGATCCAGGCTGCGTCTATGCCGTTGAGGGCCATCTCGCCCAGGGTGTCGAGGCTGAGGCCCATCTCGCGGTGCAGGCGCACGTACTCGTTGCCCAGGTCGGACACGAACATGGCCGGGTCGTCGGAGTTGACCATCAGCTTGAGGCCGGCCTCGGACATCTGCCTGATGGCATGGTCCGGGGCGCTGAGGTCGCGCCAGACGGTGGTGTACTGGGTGGTGGTCGGGCACACCGTGAAGGCGATCTGCGACTCGACGCAGCGGGCCACCAGTTCGGGATCGTCGACGACGTGGTACCCGTGGTCGATCCGCTCGCAGTCCAACAGGTCGATGGCGGCCCGCACGTTGTCGGCCGGGCCGACCTCCCCGGCGTGCGAGGTCCGGTGCAGGCCGTGCTCGGCGGCCGCCCGGTAGGCGTCCACGTAGTCGGCCGAAGGGAACCCGATCTCGTTGAAGTCCAGGCCGACCCCGATGATCTGGGGGTGGGGATGGGCGGCCACCATCTCGACGAACTCGACCGCCCGGGCCGGGCCCAGCTCCCGGTTGATGGCCGGTATCAGGTTGCTCTCCAGGCCCCGCTCGGCCTGGGCGTCGGCCATGCCCGCGAGCACGCCGACCAGCATGGTCGGGTACTCGACTCCCATCTCGAAGTGCGACTCTGGGCTGAAGAAGAGCTCCACGTAGCGGGCCCCGCTGTTGGCGCACCGGGCCAGGCACTCGTACGTCACCCGCCTGAAGTCGGCCTCGGTCTGGATCGACCGGCACACCAGCGAGTAGATGACGAGGAAGTCGGCCAGGCTGCCGTAGGTGTACAGGTCGGCGACCTGATTGTGGGGCGGGAGTTCGAGCCCGTGGTGGGCGGCCAGCTCCGCGAAGGTGGACGCATCCACCGAGCCCTCAAGGTGCAGGTGCAGCTCGGCCTTCGGCATCTTGCGCAGTGCGGTCTCCACGTCCATGGCGCCTCCCGGGACAGCTCACCGGCGGCCGCTCCCGCCGGCCACTCGCGTCGTGACCCTAGTTCGGTGACGCTGTCGCTTCGGAATCGACGTGCCTTACCCTCGCTTCGTGGCGCAGGATTCCCCCCTCTCCGGTCCCCGGGTGTTCTCCACCGCGCAGGGGTCGAGACTCGAGTCGTTCGGATGGGTGGAGTGGGCCCTGCTGTGCGGTGTGGCGCTCATCTGGGGATCCTCATTCCTGCTCATCGAGATCAGCTTGGAGTCGTTGGAGCCGGGGACGATCACCTGGGTCAGGGTCACGCTCGGCTTCCTGGCCCTGGCCGTGGTCCCGGCCGCCCGCGAGCCGGTCGACCGGGCCGACTATCCGCGGGTGGTGCTGCTGGGGTTCGTCTGGGTCGCTGTGCCGTTCGTGCTGTTCCCGATAGCGCAGCAGCACATCGACTCGGCCCTGACCGGGATGCTCAACGCCTCGGTGCCGATATTCAGCACAGTGATCGCCGTTGTGCTGCTGCGGTCGCTTCCCCGCTTGCGCCAGGCCGCCGGGATCGTGCTCGGGCTCGCGGGGACGGTCACGATCGGCCTGCCCGCCGCGTACGGCTCCTCAGCCGAGGCGTGGGGGGTGCTCCTCGTGGTGGTGGCCACCCTCTTCTACGGGATCGCCATGAACCTCGCGGTCCCGCTCCAGCAGCGCTACGGGGCACCCGCGCTGATGATGCGAGCGCTGGGCGTGGCCGCCGTGGCCACCGCGCCCTTCGGTCTGGCCGGTCTGGCCGGCTCACGGTGGAGCGTCGGACCGGTGCTGGCGGTGGCCGTGCTGGGAGTGGGCAACACCGGCGCCGCCTTCGTGATCATGGCGGCGCTGGTCGGCCGGGTGGGCGCAACCCGTGGCGGCGTGGCCGTCTACTTCATCCCCATCGTCGCCATGGTGCTCGGCATGGCCTTCAACTCAGAGGTCGTCCTGCCGCTGCAGTGGGCCGGGATCGCGGTCGTGCTGTTCGGCGCCTGGCTCACCAGCCGCCGCGAACCCCCAATCGCTCCACGCCCGACATAGGACAATCGGTCGGCACCTTTGCTGGGAGCCCGAGACAGGAATCGAACCTGCGACCTGCTGTTTACAAGACAGCTGCTCTGCCGAAACTGAGCTACTCGGGCAGCACGACCGAGGCTAGCCCGGCCTAGAGGCAGGATGATGCGTTGCCGCTTGATCGGGCTGCTCGGGCATCCGCCCGCCTGGCGGCTCACGGGCCCAGCAACGATGCGGGGATCACGCCGGTCCCATCGGCGCGCCGGTATGCCTCCCGGCCTGTGGTGATCACAGCCGAGTCCACCAGCCTCGGCCCCAGCCGCTCGCTGAGCCACCGCAGATGCCTGAGGTCCACTTCATCCACCGACGAGGCGAGCTTCACCTCCAGTGCAACGACTCCGCCGTCGGCCCGTTCGACCATCAGATCGACCTCATGGTCGCCGCGGTGAGTGCGCAGATGAGACACACGAGCCCCGCTGGCCTGCGAATACACCCGCACTGACAGCGTCACCAAGGACTCGAACAACGCTCCGAGCAGCGGCCCGTTGCCACGCCAGCCGCTGCGACCCGCGAGCAGCCCGTCGGCGGTCGCGCCGAGGAGCCGGGCCGCGATGGCCGGATCGGCCATCTGATGAACCGGCGCAGACGCCAGCCCTCGCAGGCGACTGCTGGCCGCTGACCAGGCCGGCACCTCATCGATCATCCACAGCCGCTCGAGCGCGGACCGGTATGGAATCGTGGTCGCTCGGCCCGGCTTGTTGGCGACGCCGGCCGACGCCGCATCACGGATCTTCTCGAATGAGGCGGCCGTCGAACTCGCCGCCGCGTAGGCGACCATCCAACTGCGAAGTCCGCCGCGGTCACGGAATGTACGCCCAAACCCGTGTATGTCGTGCTCGACGATGCGGTCGATGTAACCGTCGAGTAGGCCGAGCCTCACCCGGCTCGGCTGGCCGCGCAGTCCCGGGAATCCCGATCCGGCGATCTCCTCGGCGTACTGTTCCACCCCCACCCGGGTGGCACCCCCCAGGTCGCCGCGACCGCCGGCGAGCAGTTGGCCGAGGCTCACCGTCGGCGTCTCGAGCCCGCGCTCGGCGAGCGACATCGGCCACATCCGCACGGTGATGATGCGTCCCGCGCCGGGATGGGTGGGCGCCGCGGCCGGCGCGGCCGACCCGGTCAACAGGAACCGCGAGCCGGCGGGGTCATCATCCACAGCGCGGCGCACCAAGTCCCACGAACCGGGCAGGCGCTGCCACTCGTCAATGAGCACCGGCGGCTTGCCCGCTACGACCCGCCTCGGCGCGGCCTTCAGCACTGCCAGTTGATCGGGATCATCCAGACGGTGAACAGTGTTGGCCCGACGCAGAGCCGTCTCAGTCTTGCCAATCGCGCGGGCGCCCTCGACCGACACCGCGGGGGCCTCGGCAAGCTCGTCGAGTTCGGTGTCGACAATCCGGGGCAGATAGGTGGCCACGATGTAAATATACAGTTTCGACACCAATAATAGAACAATATCGACGATAGTTATGATACTATTTTGACAGCGATTCCGGTGCAGGATCGACATCCGTCGGCGCAAGGCGCGGGGCACGGAGAGGCTCGCGCCGGGGGTCAGCAGGCGCTGATGGCGGCGCGGGCCCGGTCCTTGACCTGGGCGCCCAGCCCGTCGTCGTATGCCACCACGTGCTCGCCGGTGGTGGGGGTGAGGCGCTTCCAGATGATCGGATCCCACGACACCTGTGCTCTCACCACGACTCCGGCGTCGCCGGCCGCGCAGGCCTCGACATCGCCGGTCTGGGGCGGGTCGCACCCTTCGTGGGTTAGGCAGCTCGCCAAGAAGGCGTCGGCGACGTGCTCGGCTCGCAGCTTCGCCAGGTCCACGGCCGCGCTGTGGGTCGCGTGGTCGCGCAGCGACGCACTCATCACGGTGACCATCGTGGCCAGCATCAATACCAGCAGCGGGACGGTCACCTCGACCTCCTAGGGCGCCGGGCAGATGGCTTGGACGTGTCCGGTCGCCGCTGGTCGCGCCTGGGCGTAGCCGGTGACGCACACGCGGTCGTGGGTCCGGGGACCGGGCACCCGGCAGGCGACGGTCACCGCGGCCGACGCTCCGGGATCATGGTGGGCGAGCACGGTGTCGGTGAGGCTGCACGCCGCCAGGGTCGCGCCCAGGGCAACCCGGGCCGCGGTGTCGGCCGCCACGGGACCCGAGTCGACGGCGGCCCGGGCCGCGAGCTCCGCCGCCACCGCGGCTCGGGTCTGGCTGTTGGATTGCCCGCCAACGAAGGCCACCGCCCAGAGGGACAGCGCCACGACCGGCGCGGCCATCACTAGCGCTACTGCTTCATCCACGGCACAGCCTCATCAGCGCCACCGCCTCATCCATCGGCGCGGCCTAACCCTGGGCGCGACCTCACCTGTGGTCCGGCTGGGGCTGGCGCCGGCCCCAGCCGCGATCGGCCTGCCGTGAGCGCTAGCACGTCGGCGTGAGCGTCCAGCCGGCTGCGACCGCTGCCCGCGTGGGCGCGCAGGCGACCGCGGTCGCCTCCAACCATCTCCGGGCTCCGGCCGCTCCCACCCGCACCGAGGCCACCACCGTGCACCCGGCATCGGTGGCCAGCGTGTAGTCGGTGGCCGTCGCAGCCGAGCTGCTCGCCGTGCGGGCTGCAGCCGCCCGGGCGGCGGCGGTGACCGCCGCCTCCCATCGGGGACCGGAGTCGGTGCAGTCCCAGTCGGCGGCGTCGAGCGCCTGCGCGGCGGCCGTGGCTGCCGCCAGCGCCGCACCCGACGCGGTGATGCGGGCGATCTGGTGGATATAGACGCCGAACAGGAGCGCCACGACGACGAATACCACTCCGACGGTGCGCAGGGCCCCGATCGCGGTGTCCATAGCCGCAAGAGTCCGGGACGCTCAGCAACTCGGCTCGGGCCGGTCGGGCTAGGAGCACTTGTTGGGGGTCGTGGTCCACGTGCCGCCGACCGCATCGCACAGGTTCTCGTGCTTGATCTGGCTCTTGTCGGCGGCAGGGTCCGCAGCCGGGTCGGGAGTGTTCTCGCCGACCACCTGCCAGGTGAAGAGCACGACCGCGGCGGTGACCGCGATGGTGGCGGCGAGCATGATGATCTTGGCAACGGGTGAGTCCATCGGGATGTCTCCTTGGTGAGCTTCGGATGACTGTCTGGGAGGGCCGGAGCGCGGGGCTCACAGGCCGATACTCGTGCTGGCCAGCAGCGCGAGGACAACGACCGCGCTGGCCGTGACGGCCACAAGGGTGGCCGTGCCGGTGACGGCCCGTCCGAGCGCCTCGATACGGACCCGGCGGTCGTCCTCGAGCGCCTTGACGGCCTGGGAGATGAGCCGGTCGATGAGATCGGTGGCCCCTGCGCCGCCCCGGTCGGCCGCCGCCAGGGTGGCCACGAGCGTCTCGGCCGTTGACCCGGCAAAGTGCCCGGCCGCGGCGGCGAGAGGGTCGCGCCCCGCGGCCAGGGCCAGGTTGATGGTGGTGGCCGCCGGGGCGAAGGCGGGCGTTCTCACTCGCTCGGCCGCGGCCACCGCGGCGTCGTTTATGGGCCGGCCCGCCGCGCAGTACAGACGGGTCCGGCGCAGCCACTCCAGCAGCGCCCCGTCCCGCTGGGATCGGAAGCCGGCCAGAACGAGGCCCCGCAGCAGCGGTGCCGTCGCCACCGGCGCCCACAGCCCGGCAGCCGCGGCGGCCAGCGTGCCCGCTCGAACGCTCGCCGTGGCGGCCCCCGCGATGAGCACCAGCCCGCACACGGCGACAGTCGCGGCCGCAGTAGCGGCCCGCAGCCGGGCCGGGGGCCATCCGACCGCGGCCAGCTCGACGGTGCCGGTCGGCCGGGGCGCGTCAGACAGCGCGAGCCGCACGGCGGCCGCGGTGCCGCACGCCACGGTCAGCCAGATCATCGCGGGCCTACCGAGCCGAGCGAGCAGCGACTCATCGCGGGGACTCTGCGGAGCCCGCCGCAGTTCATCGCGGGCCTCCGGGGTCGGCGCCGCGGCTCATCGCGACCCTCTCGAGCAGACGGCGCCGCGGCCGATCGCCGAAGTCCTGCGGTCGGCGGCGCGGTTCATCGCCAGCCTCCAGTCCGGGCGATGGCGCGGGCGGGCAGCAGTACCCGGGCACTGAGCACCGCCACCACGGCGGATCCTCCCAGAAGCAGCATGGCGCCGCCGGGTCCGGCCAGCCACGCGCCCACATCGTCGGCGCTCCACGCCGCGCCGGCCACGAGCCCCGCGCCCAGCACCACGACGAGCGCAAGGGTGGGCATGGTGGCGGCGACCCGGGCGTGGAACATCCGGGCCGTAGCAGCCGCCTGGGAGGCCTCCTGCTCCAGCACTTCAACGGTCTCGACCCACCGGCCACCGCCCTCGGCCGAGATGGTGACCAGATCGGCCAGGGAGCGGGCCGCCGAGGAGGGCACGCGAGCCGCGAACCGCTCGGCGGCGACATCGACTCCGACCGCCTCGCAGTCGGCCGCCAACGCCGTCGCGGCCCTGCCGATCGAGCCGCTGACCAGGGGCGCAGCCCGCTCGATGGCGTCGATGACGGTGACCGCGACCGATGCCTGGTTGGCGAGCACGCCCGCGAGGCGGGCAACACCGATGGCCGTGGAGTTCCAGCGCTTCGAAGCCAGCAGAACCTTGACCGCCGCGGCGCACACCACCACGCTGATCGCCGCGGCGGCACCATGGCCGGGAGCGAGTCCCGCAGCCATCGCGAGGGTGGCGGCCACGGCACCGCCCACCGCCTCCGTGGGGATGCTGGCGCGGCGTCGTAGGCCCGTCCCGACCCGCATCGACCAGCGAGTGCCGGATGCAGGCCACAACACGACCCCAATGACCAGCGCTCCGCCGGCGGTGATGATCCATGCCGCTGCGCTCACCGGACACGCTCGCTGAGGTAGTCAGCTCGGCCACGGCCGTTGCCGTTGCCGGTTGTAAGGCTCTCGGCAGCCACCAGGCGCTTGCCGGGGGTCGACGGCCAGGAAGGAACCCGAGTCGCCGCCCCGCCGCCGGCCGACACCCCACCTGCGGCGATCCCACCTGCCGCGACCCCGTCTGCGGCGACCTGGCCGACGGAGACTCCGGCGGCTCGATACACGTCGGCTATGCGACCCGTCGGGACCGACACCGGCACCGCCCAGCGTTCGCCGGGCATCAGCCGCCACAGGCCTCGGGTCTCGACGGCACCCTCGGCGGACAAGCCGGTGATCTGGGTGACGTCGGCGATGACCCGCTCACCGGCGTGGTTGCGGCCCATCCACACCAGCAGGTGCACCGCGATGGCGATCGAGCGCCGGGCCAGACCCTCGTCGGCACCCTCCGAGGTGGCGTAGGCGGTGAGCTTCTCGAGCACGCCCTCTCCGGGAGGGGAGTGCAGCGTGACCAGACACCCGTCAAGGCCCGACGACATGGCGTCGAGCAGGGCCATGGTGCCTTCGCCTCGAACCTCGCCGACCACCAGCTTCGAGCTGTTGGCCCGCTTGGCGTCGCGCACGTGGTCGGCCATCGAGTGCTTGCCGACGCCGTCGTTGTTGGCGTCGCGGGTGAGGCGCTCGTAGGCGTTGGGATGGATGCCGTACTCGCGCAGGCGCAGTTCGGGCGTGTCCTCGATGGTGTCGATGCGCTCGTCGGTGGGCACCTGGGCCAGCAGCGCCTGGCACAGCGTGGTCTTGCCGCCGCCCATCGCCGCGGCCACCACCACATTGGCTCGGACCTTGCCGGCGGTCGCCTCCACCAGCACCGCGGCCAGATCGCGGCTGCACAATCCCAACTCGGCCAACGTCCTCCCGCCGGCCATGTTGGAGCGCAGCACCAGAGTCGGCGGCGAGCACACGAACGCCTCGGCGTGCAGCCGCCATCGGTCGCCGATGCGGGTGTCGAGGCGCGGGTCGAGTTCGTCGAATCGTTGGGGCCGCCCGCCCGAGTAGGCCGCCAGGAAGCGGCAGGCGGCCACTAGCTCGTCGTCGGAGCCGAACGGCGACGGGCGGCTCTCGCGGGTTCCGTCCGAGAACTCGACCACCATCGACTCGCCGCCCCGGATCTGGAACTCCTCCACCCCGCCCTCGTCGAGAAGGCTGCTCAGGTGGTGGGCGGCCGCCGCGGCCGCGGACTCGCGGCGCACGGTGGCGTCGGCTCCGTCCATTCGCTGGGGCGCCGCGGCCAGCGAACCCAGCGAGCGGCCCAGGCGATGCAGTCTCTTCTCGGACCGCCTGGTCGGCAAGGGCGGCACCGCCCTGACCACCTGGACTCCGGCCAGCACCCGCAGCTCGGCAGTGTCCACCTCGTGGCTCGATATGACGACCAGCGCGATGGGTACCCTCGACGCCGGCCCGGCATTCAGGCCCAGTCGGCTGCGCAGACCCCGTCCCGAGCCGCCCGTCACCCATACCACCCCCGCGGCCGCAGCCGCCGCGGCCCGCAGCACGGTCTCGCTCTCCGCTGGGTCGATCGCGGCCACTGACGCCCTGTCCGGTGCCGCGGCCAGTGCCGGGTCGGCCAGCGACTCGCCCACCACGGCGTCGGGGGCCGAGGCCCGGACACCCTCGATGATGGTGCGGACGACCCAGTCCGTGGCGTGGCGGTCAAGGTCATGATCGGCTGAGACCATCAACAACTCCATCACCCCCCGAGGTGGACGACCGTGTACGCGGCGCCGTCCGGGCATCCCGGCCAGCCCGCGGCCGGTGACTCCCATATCCACCACACCGCCGGGCCCAGGCGCGCCGCCAGTTCAGGCCCGGCCTCGACCACCACGCTGCCGTCACCGGCGGCCACGATGGGCATGACCGCGGCGGCGCACCCTCCCGGCTCAGCTGCCAGCACCGCGACCGCCCCGGTCGCGGGACCCGGATCGGGCCACAGCGACGGGTCGACCGCCACCGCGATCAGCGCCGCCGACGGGTCGGCCGCGGAACCGGTGCCGGGACCGGCCAGCAGGGTCTCCGAGAGCACCGTCCCCGCGGGCACCGGCACCGCCGGCACTCTCCCGGCGAGCTCCGCGGGGGTCACGAACAGCGCGGCGGCCTCCGCGGGCATCTCGACCGTCACGAATTGGCCGGGCTCGCGGCGTGCCGCCCAGTCCTCGGCGGTCGCCACGACCTGCACCGCAGGCTCGGAGGCTTCAGGGCGTCCGAACAGCCAAACCGACACCGCCACAACTACGACGATCAGCGCCGCGGCCGCCAGTCTCTGGGCCTGACCCGACAAGGGGGCGGCATTCGTGGCCATCGACGGCTCCTAGACCATCCGCTCAGAGCCTGACCCGATAGACAGGCTGGATGATTGAAACATCATGGAGAAGCATTTAATGCCAGTTTTCGCGGGATCACAACTTCTTTAAGGATTTTTCATTGATCTACATCATCATCTGTTATGAACGTCAGGAGGCTGGGATCGGCTAGGAACGGCGCTCGCGTAGCCCCGAAGGTGGTAGCTTCGGCCCGGTGAGGGCATCGCCGCAGGGGTCGTCGGCGGAGCCCGGCGGGGAGTCGGCCGGGGGAGAGGCCGTCGAGCGTCATGCCGCCCTTGAGGCGGTCATGGCGCGCGCCGTCGGCGAGAACTTCCCGGTCGCATTGGGGCTGCTGCCCCGAGCGGTGCGGGACCATCTGCGAGCCATCTACGGCTACGCCCGGCTTGTCGACAACCTCGGCGACGAGTACCCGGGAGACCGCCACGCAGCCCTCGACTGGGTCGAGGACCAACTCGACAGCCTCTTCGCCGGAAGCCCGAGCCACGAGGCCTTCGTCCAGCTGGCACCGACGGTGCAGCGCTTCGGGCTGGCCCGCGAGCCCTTCGACCAACTGCTGGCCGCCAACCGGCTCGACCAGCACAAGTCCCGCTACGAGGACTTCGACGAGCTGCTCGGGTACTGCAAGTTGTCGGCCAACCCCGTCGGGCACCTCGTGCTGGCCGTCTTCGAGGCGGCCACCCCCGAGCGGGTGGCCGCCTCCGACGACGTGTGCAGCGGGCTGCAGGTGCTGGAGCACCTCCAGGACGTGGCCGAGGACGCCGCCCAGGGCCGCGTCTACCTGCCCGTCGACGACATGGAGCACTTCGGTGTCGCCGTCGACGACCTGAGCGCCCCCGTCGCCTCGGCGAACCTCAGAGGCCTGGTCGCCTACGAGGCCAGCCGGGCCCGTGCCCTGCTCGACCGGGGCGGACCGCTGGTGGCGTCGCTGCGTGGATCGGCCCGCCTGGCCGTGGCCGGGTTCGTGGCCGGAGGGCTCGCCAACCTCGACGCGATCCGGGCCGCTGGCTTCGACGTGCTGGGCCGGACCCCCAAGGCCGGCCCGGCCCGGGTGCTGGGCCGGCTGGCCGGCGTGTACGGCCCGAGCCTGATCCGGCGCGGGGCCGGCCCGGCGTGATCGACGCCGAGGCGGCCTACCGCCGCTGCGAGGAGATCACCTGGTCGGAGGCCCGCAACTTCGCGTACGGCATCCGCCTGCTGCCGCCCCCCAAGCGCAGGGCCATGGCCGCACTTTATGCCATGGCCCGCCGCATCGACGATGTCGGTGACGGCGACTGGCCCCAGGACCGCAAGCTCGCCGCGCTGAGCGACCTCCACTCGGTGATCGAGGCCCTCGAGGCGGGCCGGGTGGAAGACCCCGACGACCCGGTGCTGGCCGGGGTGGCCCATGCCGCCGCGGCCTACCCGATCCCGGTGGCCGCCCTTCACGAGATCGTCGAGGGCTGCGAGCACGACGTGCGGGGCGAGACCTACGCCACCATGGACGACACCGTGCGCTACTGCCGCCTGGTGGCCGGCTCGGTGGGGCGCCTGTCGCTGGGAGTCTTCGGCACCAGGGCGCCGGGACGCCTGAGCGGCCAGGGGCCCCGATCGGAGGCCGCGCCGCTGGCCGAGGAGCTCGCCGACGACCTGGGCGTGGCCCTCCAGCTCACCAACATGCTGCGCGACATCTCCGAGGACCACCGGATGGGGCGCATCTACCTGCCCGAACAGGAACGGGAACGATTCGGGATCGAGCCCGGCGAGTGGGCGCCGCCGGAGAGCGTCGCCGCGCTGGTGCAGTTCGTGGCCGGCCAGGCGGTCATGTGGTTCGAGCGCGGCCTGGTGCTGCTGGAGCATCTCGACCATCGCAGCCGGGCCTGCACCGCGGCCATGGCCGGCATCTACCGGCGTCTGCTGGCCCGCATCCTGGCGCAGCCCGACGCCCCGCTCGAGAGGCGCGTCAGCCTGCCGGCCTGGGAGAAGGGCCTCGTAGCAGCCCGCAGCCTCAGCGGGCTGCGGCCGTGAACCCCTCGGACCTGCCCGCACACGCCGCGGCGCCGATCCTTGCGGTCGGGGCGGCCGGACCCGCGACGTGAGCATCACAACCCCGGGCGGGCGGCCGCGGGTGGTGGTCGTCGGCGGCGGGCTGGCCGGGCTGTCCGCCGGGCTGGAGGCAGCCGACCGCGGCGCCGAGGTGACGCTGCTCGAGCGGCGTCCCCGTCTCGGCGGCGCCACCTGGTCCTTCGAGCGCCACGGCGTGTGGTTCGACAACGGCCAGCACGTCTTCATGCGGTGCTGCACCGCCTACCGGGCCTTCCTGGAGCGCATCGGATCGGCCGGCGGAGTGTTCATGCAGAGCCGGCTGGACGTGCCGGTGCTGGCGCCCGGGGGGCCGCTCGGGTCCATCAGGCGCACCGGTGGCCCCGCCCCGCTGCATCTCGCCCCGGCCCTGCTGACCTACCCCCATCTGAGCCTGCGCCAGCGGATGGCGGTGCTGCGGGCCGGGCTGGCCATGAGGAAGCTCGACCCCGACGATCCGTCCCTCGACGACACCGCCTTCGGCGACTGGCTGTCGGCCCACGGCCAGGACCGGACGGCCACCGAGACCTTCTGGAACCTGATCGTGTTGCCGACCGTCAATGTGGGCGCAGCCGACGCCTCCCTCAAGCTGGCCGCCAAGGTGTTCGTGACCGGGCTGCTCACTGAGGCCGCCGGGGCCGACATCGGCTGGTCCCGGGTACCGCTGTCGGCCCTTCACGCAGACGCGGCCCGGCGGGCCCTGGAGGCCGCCGGCGGAAGGGTCTCGACCCGTGTCCCGGTGACGGCCGTGCGGTCCGGAGCGTCCGGCGGCCTGGAGGTCCGCACCGACGGGCAGACCCTGGAGGCCGACGCCGTGGTGGTGGCCGTGCCCCACGACGCGGTGGGGGCGCTGCTGCCGCCCGGCACGGTGGCGTTCCAGGACCGCCTCCACGAATTGGGCACCTCGCCCATCGTCAACGTCCATCTGGTGTACGACCGGCCGGTGACAGACCTGGCCTTCTTCGCAGGCGTCGGCACCGACGCGCAGTTCGTGTTCGATCGCACCGATGGTGCCGGGCTCGACGACGGCCGGCAGTGCCTGGCCGTGTCGCTGTCGGCCGCCGAGTCCTACATCGGCCGCCCGGCCGCCGACCTGGTGTCTCACTTCACGGCCGAACTGGCCCGCTTGCTGCCGGCCGCGGCCGGCGCCACCGTCACCGAGTCGATCGTCACCCGCGAGCACTCGGCCACCTTCCTGGGGGCGCCGGGCACCGACAGCCTCCGCGCCGGCGCAGAGTGCGGCCTGCCTGGCGTGTACCTGGCCGGGGCATGGTCGGACACGGGCTGGCCGGCCACGATGGAGGGCGCGGTCCGCAGCGGCACCCGGGCCGGACGACTCGCCGTCGCGCACGCGTCGGGATCGGCGGATGCGTGACTTCAGATTGGGCCAACCGGGTGCGACACGCGCCGAGCGACACCCGCTAAGGTTCAAGTCATGACAGCCCCCCATGGTCACGCTGCGGGAGGAGGCTCGGCGGGACGGGCGATTCTGCTTGTTGCCGCCGCAATCGCAGTGGGCGCGTTCCTGCTCGCCCGCGGCTTCGACGGGGCCGACGACACCACCGCCGCCACGGGCAACGGCACCGGTCAGACCCAGACCGACCCCGACGACGGCGAGAACGGGGACGACCCGGCGACGGTGGAGTCGACCACTACGACGACTACGACCACGACCACGACCCAACCCCCGATCGTCACCCGCCCGCCCGGCGAGGTGAAGGTGGCCGTGGCCAACGGCACCGGCGACCGGGGTCGGGCCGGCCGGACGGCGGGCATTCTCAACGCCAGTGGGTACGTGACCGCGGCCAAGAACACCCAACAGGACCGGGTCGGCGAGTCGGTCGTCTACTACCGGCCCGGCTACGGAGACGACGCCAAGGCTGTCGCCTCCGCCCTCGGAGCTCCAGCGGATCTCCTGACCCCCGCGCCGGCGACCATCATGACGCTGATCCGCAACCCGGAGACGCCTCAGGACCTCGAGACGTTCAACATCTTCGTGGTGGTCGGCACCGACAACGTGATCCTGGACCCCGATCCGGTCGCCGGCTGATCGGCACAGCCCGAAGCGGGGTGCTGCCGGCCCCGCTGTGACGCGAGAATGTCGGATGTGCGATTGCTGGCCGCGCCCGACAAGTTCCGGGGAACCGCCTCGGCCGTCGAGATAGCCGCGGCGGTCGCTCAAGCCGCCTCGGCCGTCTCGGCGTCGTGTGACGCCGCGCCGATGGCCGACGGGGGCGAGGGCACCCTGGACGCGCTGGGAGGCCCCAACCGGACGTCGGTGGTGACCGGGCCGCTGGGCGAGCCCGTCGCCGCGCCCTGGCGGCTGAGCCGCGGCGTGGCCGTCATCGAGATGGCGCTCGCCTCCGGCCTGGCCCTGGCCGGCGGCGCCCCCGGCAACGATCCCGTCAACGCCACCACGGCCGGCACCGGCGAGCTGATCGCCGAGGCGGTCTCAGCCGGAGCCCGCCGCGTGCTGGTGGCGGTGGGCGGCTCGGCCACCACCGACGGCGGCCTGCCGGCGGTGCAAGCCTTGCCGTCGCCCGCCCGCATGTCGGGTGTGGAGATGGTCGTGGCCTGCGACGTCCGCACCGCCTTCGTGGACGCGGCGGCCGTCTTCGGTCCGCAGAAGGGGGCCTCGCCCGCGCAGGTCGAGTTGTTGACGCGGCGCCTGAGGACCCTGACCGGGATGTACGAGCGCGACTTCGGGGTCGATGTCGCCGCCCTGCCCGGGGCGGGCGCGGCCGGGGGCCTGGCCGGCGGTCTGGCCGCCCGGGGCGCCAGCCTGGTAGGCGGCTTCGAGGTGGTCGCCGACGAGGTCGGTCTGCGGGAACGCATCTCCGACGCCGATGTGGCCGTCACCGGTGAGGGCCGCTACGACGTCACGTCACTGGAGGGCAAGGTGGTCGCCGGCGTGGCTGAGCTGGCGGCCCGGTCGGGCACACCGGTACTGGCGGTGGTGGGGAGCTGCGATCCGGCGGTGCCTGTGCCCGAGAACGTGGAGTTGGTCGACCTGACCGCCCGGTTCGGCTCGCAGCGGGCCCATGCCGACCCCTGCGGCTGTGTGAGAGAGGCCGTCGAGGCCACCCTCCGAGGCGGTCTCTAGCGGCGGTACCTCCCGGTGACCGCCATGTAGGCCAGGGCCGCCAACACGACGATGATCATCAGCAGGGTGAGCAGCCAGGAGAAGATCGCCAGGACCCGCTGCACCATGGTGACCGCACCGATCACCGCGAGTCCCCCCACGATTATGCGGGCCGGCCAGGACAGGCCACCCGGCTTCTCCACCTCGCCGCCGGCCTCTTTCTCCATGGGTGATCCCACAAGCCGATCCTATCGCTGCGCCTGTAGAGCGCCCGCAAGAGGGTGCCAGCGCCTCGCGCCGCGGCGTGGTCATTCCCGCTCTTGTTCGCTGCGCTCACGGGCCGCTCGGGCCACGGCCTCGCGCCGTATGGGCCGCATCGTCTCGTCTATTCGCTCGGCCTCTTGTACCATGGCCGGTCCCGTCAGTCCTGTCGCAAGCCCAGCGAGGAACGCCATGGCCGTCACCGTCCGAGTGCCCACCACGCTTAGAGCGCTCACCGCCGGAGCGTCGGAGGTGGCCGTTGACGGCGCCACCCTCGCGGAGGTGCTCGAGTCGCTGGAGTCGTCCCATCCCGGGTTCAGGGACAGGATCCTCGACGAGGCGGGCGAGCTGCGCCGCTTCGTCAATGTGTTCGTCAGCGACGACGACGTGCGCTTCCTCGACGGGCTCAGCACCGCCGTGGCCGATGGCGCCACCGTGAGCATCGTCCCGGCCGTGGCCGGGGGACGCGCCTAGCCCGGCGGCCCCTGCTCGATCGAAGCCTCCGGCCGGATCAGGGGGATCAGGGCCGCCATATTCCGGCTCGACGGGTTGTCATCGCGAGTCGGCGCCGGTTGAATTGGCACTCGTGGCACGCGAGTGCCAACCCAGGCAAACCAAGACACTGTCGGCCCGCCTGAGGGCCGTTTCCGGAGGTTCACAATGGCCAAGACGATCCAGTTCGACGAGCAGGCTCGCCGGGCTCTCGAGCGGGGCATGAACCAGCTCGCCGACGCGGTGCGGGTCACGCTGGGCCCCAAGGGCCGCAACGTCGTGCTCGACAAGAAGTGGGGCGCTCCCACCATCACCAACGACGGTGTGTCGATCGCCAAGGAGATCGAGCTGGAGGACCCCTACGAGAAGATCGGCGCCGAGCTGGTCAAGGAGGTCGCCAAGAAGACCGACGACGTCGCCGGTGACGGCACCACCACCGCCACCGTGCTGGCGTGGTCGATGGTGCGCGAGGGCCTGCGCAACGTGGCCGCGGGGGCCAACCCGATGTCGCTCAAGCGGGGCATCGAGGCCGCCGTCGACGCGGCTGTGGAGTCCATCAAGGACAACAGCCACGACGTGTCCTCCGACAAGGCCCAGATCGCCAACGTGGCCGCCATCTCGGCGGCTGATCCCGAGATCGGGTCCACCATCTCCGACGCCATCGACAAGGTCGGCAAGGACGGCGTGATCACCGTCGAGGAGGGCCAGACCTTCGGGCTGGAGATGGAGACCGTCGAGGGCATGCGCTTCGACAAGGGCTACATCTCCCCCTACTTCGTGACCGATCCCGAGCGCATGGAGTCGGTGCTCGACAGCCCGTACCTCCTGCTGGTCGGCTCGAAGATCTCCAACGTGCGCGACCTCGTGCCCGTGCTCGAGAAGGTCATGCAGGGCGGCAAGCCGCTGCTGATCATCGCCGAGGACGTCGAGGGCGAGGCTCTGGCCACGCTGGTGGTCAACAAGATCCGCGGCACGTTCACCTCGGTGGCCGTCAAGGCCCCCGGCTTCGGTGACCGCCGCAAGGCGATGCTGCAGGACATGGCCATCCTCACCGGCGGTCAGGTCATCAGCGAGGAGGTCGGCCTCAAGCTCGACAGCGTCGGCGTCGACATGCTCGGCCAGGCCCGCAAGGTGATCGTCACCAAGGACGAGACCACCATCGTCGAGGGCTCCGGAGATGCCTCCGACGTGGCCGGACGCATCAACCAGATCAAGGGCGAGATCGACAACACCGACTCCGACTACGACCGCGAGAAGCTCCAGGAGCGCCTGGCCAAGCTCTCCGGCGGCGTGGCCGTGCTGAAGGTGGGCGCCGCCACCGAGGTGGAGCTCAAGGAGAAGAAGCACCGCATCGAGGACGCGGTCAGCACTACCAAGGCGGCCATCGAGGAGGGCGTCGTCGCCGGCGGCGGCGTGACCCTGCTCCGGGCGGTCGACGCGGTCAACGACGCCGCCGACGGGCTCAGCGACGCCGACGAGAGGACCGGGGCCCGCATTGTGGCCAAGGCACTGGTCGCTCCTCTCAACCAGATCGCGGTGAACGCCGGCCTCGAGGGCGGCGTCGTGGTCGAGAGGGTCCGCAACCTGAGCGGCTCCGACGGCCTCAACGCGGCCACCGGCGACTACGAGGACCTGCTCGCGGCCGGGATAATCGACGCGGCCAAGGTCACCCGCTCGGCCCTGCAGAACGCGGGCTCGATCGCCGGGCTGTTCCTCACCACCGAGGCGGTCATCGCCGAGGCTCCCGAGGACGCTCCCGCGGGCGGCGGCATGCCCGACATGGACTTCTAGCTCGCCGACCGCTAGTACACGGCCTGCTCAGACCCCCGGGGGAATCTCGGGTTAGTTCTGTGCAGTTAGTCCACACAAATTTGCACCAAGAAACTTGGGCGGGCGATGTCGGGTTGGATCGCTCGCCGAAGCAAGTAGAGTCCTAGATCTCCTGTCATTTCGATGACTCAGGAGTATTTGCCGCCTAGCGCGTCGGCGTAGCTGTCATCGCCGCTGCGGTGGCCGCCGCTGCATGGCTGGCCTGCACCAATCGGCTCTCGTCCTGATGGCCTGGGGGGTGTTGCCGCCCGGCGCGTCGGCGTAGCTGCCGTCGCCGTGGTGGCCGCCGCTGCCGCCGCTGCATCGCTAGTCTGGCCGAGCTAACGCCAACGTTGGCTTGCCTGCGACGTCTCGCCGTCGGCGCGGGCCTTCCGCAAGCCCGAGCGATTGCGGCTCCCGAGCGCGGCACCCGTCGATGGCCGCCATCGAGCCCGCTGGCAGCCAGCGACAGGTCGTCCCAAGGTCACCGGATCATCGGCCCAAGCGATTCAAGGAGCGCTCCGATCACCAGACAAACACCTCCACTCCTCCAGAACGCACCCCGGCGCCGCATCCTGCTTGCGATAGCCGTCTCGGTCTTTGTGGCCGGTGGCTGCTCAGACGACGGCTCTGACGCGACGGACAGCGATGCCGCTCCGTTCGCTTCCACCACCAGCCAGCCTGAATTGCTGCCACCGGTGGACACCGCCGCGTCGGAGCCAGCCGACACCGCGATCCCCGACTCCGGCAGAGCTGTAGGCGACCAGGACCTCGAGGTCGCGCCGGTTGAGGACTCCGGCGCCGGGGCCGCGGCCAGCGGGAACGACAAGGATGTGTTGGCCGAACCTGCTATGCCCGACGTGGCGGTGCCGGCGCCTTCCGTGCCGGCTGCTGTGGCTCCCGACGAGGTGATCGCTGAGGGCACAGTGCCTGAAGGCACCAGCTTCGACGTCCCCGAGCCCGAGCCGCAGCCCGAACCCGTCCCCGAGCTCGAGCCTGAGCCGGAGCCCGAGCAAGTCCCAGTCCTTGAGCCGGAGCCCGTCCCTGAGCCGGTGTCGGTCCCTGAGCCGGAGCCGGTTGCCGGTCGCCCGGTCAGTCGCCCCGACATCTGCGACCTGGTGGAGGGTGCTTGGGATACCTCGGTGTCGCCGCCGCAGTGCGTGAACCCCACCCGGGTCTTCGAGCCGCTGCCGGAGCCGGTTGGCGAACCGGTGACGCTGGTGACGGACGAGGACGACTCATTCGTTTCCGGCAGCGGCCGGCGCGTCGCCCGTTCCGAGCCCGTCGCCATCCACGTCGGCACGGTCCTGGATCGGTGGGAGGACGGCTCCATCGCCACAATCGTCACTGAGATCGAGGACCTGGGCTCGGGCTGGTGGCAGGTCGTCGTATGCACGATCCATGAGTCCTTCGTGCTGGCAGGGGTCGGCAACGTGGGCTGGCAAGCGGTCGCCTACGCATGGCGCGAGGACGACGGGCGGCTCCGCGTCGAGCAGGGCAACTGGCGCCTGGGCAACGACGGGCCCTGTTGAGGAGGCCGGGGTGCGCAGCGTCAGGCGGAGCGGCTGGTGGGCCCTGTGTCTGGCCGTGGTGCTCTCGGTTGTCGCGAGCGGACCTGCCGCGGCCGACCACGCGACCTCCGATGACTGGGAGGGTGACTTCGATTCGGCCCAGCACTCGACGATTGTTCACTATCAGTATTCGAGGCTGCTGACCCGCACCTTCCGCTGCGGGACACCTTCAGGCTGCATCTGGCCTGGTGACAGTTCGTCTTACAGCCAGGGCGACACGGTTGAGCAAGTGTGCGAGTTCTTGTTCACGGAGGTGTTGTGGGGGGACTGCTCGGATTCGGCGCCGGATGGTTGGACTCTTGCGAGCAGTGTGGAGCAGATCCATGACCCCCCGACGTGGAGTCTGCGGTTCTGCACAGTGTCGGGCTGGGGGCAGAGCCCCTTGGAGGACGATTGGGGCACCACCGACGGCCCGATCGACGCCGATGGCCACCGCTCCAACGTCGATCAGATCGGGGAGTCGATGTGGTTCGATCCAGTGCCGGTGGCCACCTCGATCCATGAGCCCCCGTTCTGCGGGGTGTGGGCCCGCACCACCCCGCCCGAGCCCAGCATCGACCCGGTAGTGGTCGAGCCCCAGATCTGCTCCAGGGAGGGGTTCGTGTGGTTCTCCGAGTACGGGGGCTGCCGGCCCGAGGACTGCTCCGCCATCGGCGGCGGCTATGTCCGCAACCCCGACGACGGCTGGTGCGAGCCCGCACCGCCTCCGGGGGGCGTCCTGAACTCCTGTATCGCCAATTTCGAGATCCTGTTCCCGAACCTGGCGTGGCGGTCGTCCTTCGACGAGCCGCATGAGCGGCGCGAGCACTGCTCGGGGCGGCGGCTGAACTATGTGCCGGTGTGGGTCACCGACCACGACGGCGACCACCAGCGAGCGGGCACCACCCAGACCGTGACCCACCGGGTGCTGCACATCACCGGGGCGACGCCGGTGCTGAACCCGCCCTTCGCCGGATTCGACTGGAACCCCGACAACCGCTGCGACGGCGCCGACGAACTCAACGTCCATCCCAGTGTCGACTACGACTGCCTGCGGGTGTCGGTCACGGTCCGGGCCGGTTTCGCCGGCGTGAACCACTCGGGGTCGTACTTCAGGGCAAGCGCGTGCGCCAACCCGGTCGGGTGGGCACAGACCGCCGAACGGGTCTGCGACAGCGCCGCCGGTGCCTGGTACGGCACCACCCGGAGCGACGACCCCGGGGAGTGGACCGTCGCCGTCGGGGACCTGGCCCGCGCCGGCACGTCCGACCATCTGGTGAGCGTCCCCTTCGTGGTGGACGTGGCCGACTGGGGTGACGCCGACTGGCTGCAGATCACCGCGGTGGCGTCGGACTACTGGGACAGCGCCACCAACTCCGCTTCGCACGACACCGTCACGTTCCGGGTTGCCCGCCGGGAGGGCCCGCCGCCGAGCAGCGACATCATCGAGGTCAACGTCGACGAGGTGGCCGATCTGGCGTACAGCGAGGGCGCCCGGTGGGTGTCGTGGCCGCGACCGGGACGGTGGGTACGCCACATCGATGACAGGCGCTTCG
Source organism: Acidimicrobiia bacterium (assembly GCA_022819505.1). Classification (GTDB taxonomy): domain Bacteria; phylum Actinomycetota; class Acidimicrobiia; order Acidimicrobiales; family Aldehydirespiratoraceae; genus Aldehydirespirator. The sequence continues at coordinate 185,170 of JAJEHD010000018.1, forward strand.
TGGAGATCGCCCGCAGCGAGCTGCTGGCCAACGACGCCTGTCCCGCCGATCTGGACTGCACCGACCCCGCCCAGTGGCCGGTATCCATCCCGGCGCCGGAGGCGCAGCGGTGCACGTCGTGGGCATACAGGGCCCGGCCCTCCTCCAGGATGCTGTCCACCGGGCAGGGGCTGGTCGGCTGCGACGACCTCAACGACGCCACCGACGCCGGCGTGCGGTACTGGCCCCGGCACTGGGCCGCCGGCACCGACACCTTCACCTACGAGACCCCAGGCGGCGTCGCCACCGTCGCGGTGCGCTTCACCGACGCGCCCCCAGCGTCCCGCGATGTGGTCGCCAACGTCGCCGGGACGACCTACCACACCGCCGTGTTCGACTCGCCGGCCGAGAGGAGCGTCCGCTACTGCTACTCATGGAACGACTTCTACAACACCTGCCAGCGGCCCAAGTACCGCTACTACGTCGACCACGACCGCAACGACGACCGGAGCTTCGCCGCGGCGCTGTTCACGGCAGGGCTGTCGATGGAAGCGATCATGGACGCCGACCCCGACGGCGACGCAGCCCACCTGGACCTCATCGCGGGTTACAACCCCGAACTCAGCGGCGGTGCCGGCGTCTACTCACCGTCGGGCGGACCATCTCTGTGGGATCTCGACGAGACCTCGGCCAGCACTTACGGCAACAACCCTCTCTGCGGCTACTACGGGACCTGCCTCAGCGACGCCCAGCTGTTCTCGTCATTCCTGCGGCTCCCCCTCGACGATCCCGTGGACCCCGGCACCGGCACCGCGCTCACCGGCGTCTCCGGCTGCGTGCTGGCCGGCACCTCCTCGATCACCACCGATTTCACCATTTACACCAACCCCTACAACCGAAAGGCCGCCTACCCCGGCGAGCTTCGGCGCTGGACCGGCGACAACCCCGGCACCGGGTGCGGCCCCGCGCTGGCCGCGTCCTGCAACGCCGGCGCAGCCGCGGTCCTCGAGTGGACGCTGTGCCTGACCCTGTGGCCCGACGCCCCGGGCCCCCAGCAGCTCGACCTCTCGTACCGGGCCTGCGACGAGCGCCTCGACGCGTTCAACGCCGACCGGGCCGCCGCCGAGGCCGCGGGCCGCAGCGAGGCCGACTACTGCTCCGAGGGAACCGTCACGGTGCTGCTGGGCGACTGCACCTGGGACCCGACCGACGCCGACCGGGCCGCGCTGGCCGCCAAGGTCGGCTGGTACAGCTTCCTCGAGGCCCTGCCCCAGGGACCGCCCGGCGGGCTATGGCCTCCGCACCCGGAAGTGCCCGGCGGCGACCGCCACATCGTGGTCGCCAACTCGCCGGTCTGGCCCCGCGTCGCCACCGCCGACGCGCTCGACGTGGACGACGGAGCGGGCTGCGTGTGGTCCGCCCAATGGCTCCGGGCGACGGTGACACAGATGCTGCCGTGGGTGCCGGCGCACCGGGTCGCGGTCGAGACCCACGGCGGCTTCGCCCAGTGGCTCGGCATGTGGGAGCGTCTCAGCGCCGACCAGCAGGCCGAGGCCCGGCGCCTGCACGCCGGCGGCGACCTCACCAGCGTCGCCTGCCCCATCACGGCCGCGGCCGACGGCACGGAGCCCGCTTCCGAGAGCCTGTCCTACCAGCAGTGCCGCTGGGAGCTGGCCCGACCCGGGGTGTGGCACTGGACCCTCGACGCCGGATTCACAGACGGCACCCGGACCGTCACCGAGACCCTCGCCGAGAACGTCACCTGGTTCCGGAGCTTCGACCACTACACGAACCAGCGGACCTGGTGGCGGGACGGACGGGCTTCAGGGTAGGCGGCGGGGTAGCGTCGAGGCATGGTCGAGCTGCATCCGCTGTGCGAGCCGCTCGCGCCCCTGCTGGGGACTTGGCGCGGCTCGGGTGAGGGCAGCTATCCCACCATCGACGACTTCGCCTACACCGAGGAGCTCGTCTTCGGTCACGTCGGCAAGCCGTTCCTGTCGATGGTCCAGCGCAGCCGGGACCTCTCGACCGGCGCGCCGCTGCACGCCGAGGCCGGATACCTGCGGGCACAGCCCGGCGGGGCCGTCGAGCTGACGGTGGCCCAGCCGTCGGGGATCGTGGAGACAGACGTGGGCACGGCGACCCCCACGCCCGACGGCCTGGTCGTCGAGCTGGAGTCCGACCGGGTCGGCCTCACCCCGACGGCCAAGTCCGTCACCGCGGTGAGGCGCCGGCTCAGCCTGACCGGCGAGACGCTGGTGTCGGAGCTGTGGATGGCCGCCGTGGGCGAAGCCGAACTGATCCACCACGTGCGAGCAGAACTGTCCAGATGAGGCCGCTCTAGTCTGGAGCCATGGCCACCAAGTCGAGGAGCCAGCAGCGGCTGGTGCGGCCCTGGAGCGGCGACGAGGCGCCCGGCAGCCGGCGAGCGGACCGCCTGGCCTCCGAGGAGCCGATGGCCATCGAGCTCGACGACGTGCGGGTGGCCACCACCATGCGCACCCCGGGCAACGACTTCGAGCTGGCCGTCGGCTTCTGCTACGCCGAGGGGCTGCTCGACGGTCACGGGGTCACCCAGGTGAAGTACTGCGCCAAGGGCTCCGCGGCGGCCACCGACTTCAACGTGGTGTCGGTCTCCACCGGCGGCAAGGCGCCGCCGCCCCGGCCCCGGCTGACCACCACCACCTCGTCGTGCGGCTTCTGCGGCACGAGCGAGATCGACGAACTGGTCACCAAGCTCGCCCCGGTCGGCGGCGACCGGGTGCCGTGGGAGGCGCTGGCCGCCGCGCCCGAGGCGCTCCGGCCCGGACAGGAGCTGTTCGACGCAACCGGCGCGGTGCACGCCGCCGGGGTGGTGGCGCCCGACGGCTCGGTGGCCACCGTGCGTGAGGACGTGGGCCGGCACAACGCGGTGGACAAGCTCATCGGCCGGCTGTTCCTCGACGGCGAGCTCCCCGCCACCGGGCTGGGCCTGGTGGTCAGCGGCCGGGCCAGCTTCGAGCTGGTCCACAAGGCCTGGGCCGGCGGCTTCCGGGCCCTGGTGGCGGTGAGCGCCCCCACCGCGCTGGCCGCCGCCACCGCGGAGGCGGCCGGGATGCAGCTGGCCGGCTTCGCCCGCAACGGTGCCATGACCGTCTACGTCGACAGTTGAGTTCCAGATAGGGCCAGCTGCCGGAACTATGTCGATGATCGCTCTCCGCCTAGCCGTGCCTGATGGCCTTGCTCCCGGCGATGCGGTCGACCAGACGGTGCGGCGCTGCGCGATGTCACAGGGAGTGAGTATGGTCAGGGGATGTGTAAGGTGCCATCGGCCCGAAGAGGTGAGATCCAAGAATGAGTGCGAGCGATAGGACCGCCGCGATGCAGGCTGACGACGCGCGCCGCGCCCTTAAGAGTCTGATTGACCGGGAGCCTCGGCGCCATCCTCTCGTTATTGGGTTTGTTTCGGCGATTGGCACATCATGGAGTCCAGTCATGGAAGCGTTCGAAGAATCGCTGAGGAGTTATGGCTATTCTCCAAACAGAATTCACATTGCAGGCCTCATGGATGGTATCGATTCCGCCCCGTGGGACCGCGTGCCGCACAGAGGAGATACCAGCTACTACAAGGGTCGGATGAACGCGGGAGATGAACTCAGGAGATACTTTGACAACGGATCAGCAATGGCTGCGTTGGCAGTTCGGGAGATCAAGTATCGTAAGTCACAGGCCTCAGGCAGGCGTCCTACTGCATCCCTGCTAAGGAGTCTAAAGCACCCTGACGAAGTTCGGCTATTGCGCGCGGTATATGGTGAAGCCTTCTTCTTGGTTGGTGTAGTTGGCAGTGAACGTGAGCGACGTAGAACGCTGTCAGATGATCTGTCACTCTTGTCGGGCTCTCGAGCACAAGTTGAATCTCTAATGGAGCGCGATGAGTCTAACCCAAATGATCAAGAGTTTGGGCAGAATGTGCGTGATACCTATGCGATGGCTGATGTATTTGTCACAGGTGACACCGGAGTTGATATTCGACGGGACATTGATCGATTTGTAGGATCGATCTTCGGTGAGCCCTTCCTGACCCCGATGCTTCATGAGGAAGGTATGCGATACGCACAGGACGCTGCACTACGCTCCTCGGCTGCCGGGCGCCAAGTAGGCGCGGCGCTGATTCCGCGTGTCGGAACTCCGATCGTGTCGGGTACCAATGAGGTTCCAAAGCCCGGAGGTGGCCAGTACTGGGAAGGAGACTCACCAGACTATAGAGACTTTAGGTATAACCGTGATCCCAATCCAGTCTACGCAAGGGCGGTCGTTCAGGATTTATTGGAACGTCTGGCCGATCACGGATGGCTTGCGGAAGAGTATTCTGACCTAAGTGGACCCGATCTGTTGGCAAGAGTGTCTGAGCCGAGTACGTCAGGACCATCAGTATTGGAGGGCGCGCGTGCTGCATCACTAATTGAGTTCACTCGGTGTATGCATGCTGAACAAGCAGCTATCGTGAATGCAGCGCGGGCGGGTGTTTCTACCATCGGTGCAACTTTGTACAGCACGACATTTCCATGCCATGAGTGCGCCAAACTGATCGTTGGTGCCGGTATTGGCAAAGTCTATTATATCGAACCGTATCCTAAGAGCTTGGTTGACCGACTATATCAGGATCTTATCGAGACCTCGCCGATTCCGATGGATAGCAGCGACGGATTGGAACCGCGGTTGCCATTTTACCAGTTCGTCGGAATAGCGCCCCGCTGGTACTCAAGGGCTTTCACCGCACGTATACGAAAGGTAGCCGAAGCCCTAGTTAGTTCCGAAAAGATATCGGCCTGTCCACAGACTCATAACTGGAGTGAACGAGGAGTGGAAGAGCGTGAGGACGCCGTAATCGCTTCTGTTACTCGACTTCTCGATGCTTTGCCGCAGAGTGCTTATGGTGAAATGGAATCGGACGATGAGGGTTTCAAGAGTGATGCGGTGACGGGTGACGCAGTTTCAGCAGATCCGCCATTTTCCGAAGGGAATGATAGTCAAGCAATACAGAGTGTGGCTGACTCCTAGAGGAAGTAGATCTTGAGTATCAATCTAATGTTCATCTAGGATAGGAGGATCGTCTGATGAGCGACAATGATGATCAGTATGCGAGGATCGCACAAGAAGCAGAAATGAGACTGCAACAGATTCCTAGTCATCAGCTGGGTCCAGCTGGTCGCATATTGCTTACTAATCCCCGTTCTCCAGCGAAGCGAGTGTCCCACGATGGCTTGCATGCTTTTGATGGTGAGAAGGCTGAGGCTTCAGAGTTTCGTCAAGACCCCCTACTGCAGAGAGTCGTAGAAGATCCGTAGACTGCGGCGATGCTGGAAACGGTTGGCGTGAGCCAAAGGTTGGTGGTCGTGCACCTGTTCTGCGCTCGCACGGCTGATACGGACGACGCTGCTGCGCTGAGCGCGGTGGAGCATACCACCGCGGCAGGTGGCCAGGTCGTGGCAGTCGCGGTGCTTGGCCACAAGGCCCAGCTTTGCTTCATGGGCTTGCACGCCGACGCCTGGGTGCTGCGTGACCTTCAGACCGGCCTGGTGCGAGCCGGACTCGACCTCGTGGACAGCTACGTGTCGATCACCGAGCTGTCCGAGTACGCCCTGGGCCTCCCCGCGGAGATGGCCGACATGCGCCTCAACCCCAAGCTGCCCCCGCCGGGTAAGCCGGCCTGGTGCTTCTACCCGATGACCAAGCGGCGCAACGTCGGCCAGAACTGGTACGAGTTGCCCTTCGACGAGCGCAAGGAGCTCATGCACGAGCACGGCGCGTCGGGCCGCAAGTTCGCGGGGCGGATCGTGCAGCTCGTGACCGCGTCGTCCGGCCTCGACGACTGGGAGTGGGGCGTCACCCTCTTCGGCGAGGACATCGCCGCGCTCAAGGAGACCGTCTACACCATGCGTTACGACCGGGCCTCGGCCGCCTACGCCGAGTTCGGCCCGTTCGTGACCGGGCTGGTGGGGCCGGTCGACGAGATCCTGGCCCGGACCCGCTGACACGTAGAGACAGTGCATGTGGGTGTGCCGCCTTGCGGTGCAGCGCTGTGTTTCTCGCTCTTGTTCGCTGCGCTCACGGGCCGCTCGGGCCACGCCCTCGCTCAGCGTTGTTGAGGAGTTCTTGTGAACCTCCGTCCACCGCTCGGCCTCTGAGCCGGTGACCGCGTCGCCCACCAGCTTCGAGGCGGTCTGGGAGCGCGCCGACGGCATCGAGGGCTGGCTCAAGCCGGAGCAGGGCCGGAGGCTCTACGACGCGGCCCGGTCTGTTGGCCCCGGCGCCACCATCGTGGAGATCGGTAGCTTCAGGGGCCGCTCCACCATCGTGTTGGCGCAGGCCGCGCCCGGCGACGCCCACATCGTCGCCATCGACCCGCACGGAGGCGGCGACCGCGGCCCCGGCGAGATCGCTCCCGACGCGGCCCGCGGCGACGCCGACCATGCGGCGTTCGCTTCCAACCTGGCCGCGGCCGGGCTCGCCCACCGGATCAGGCACGTTCGCAAGCCCTCGTCCGGGGCTCTCGAAGACGTGTCCGGCCATGTTGAACTGCTGTTCGTGGACGGCGCCCACCGCTACGGCCCGGCCCGGGCCGACATCGTCGACTGGGGCGGCCGGGTGACGGACAGTGGCACCATGCTGGTGCACGACGCCTTCAGCTCGGTAGGCGTGACCCTGGCCCTGCTGTCGACCGCGGTGATCAGCCGCCGGTGGCGCTACCTGGGCCGGGTCGACTCTCTGGCAGAGTACCGCCGAGCCGATCTGTCGGGCGCCGATCGCTTGGCCAATGCCTTGCGCCAACTCGCTCAACTGCCGTGGTTCGTGCGCAACCTGGCCATCAAGTGCCTGATCACCGCTCGCCTCGGCCGCCTCACCCGCCTGCTCGGCCATAAAGGCGGCTGGCCCTACTGACACCATGCCGCAACCCCGGATGTAGTTGCGCAGTTCACAGCGGCACAACCACGTCAAGAAGAGCAAGCCGCACCCCAACGGGCCGCCACCCATTCGGCGTTGGCCTTCGAGACTCCGAGCAGGTGCGTGCATCCGACTGGCATTAGGGTTCTGGCGTGGAAACACCGGCGGCGGGCGACGGGGAATCACCTCGGCCCGCGGGCGAGGTTGAGATCCTCCGGTGGGCCGAGAGCCTGGCCGGGATAGCCCAGACCGGGCTCGGGTTCACCGAGAGCCGTTACGAGCAGGAGCGCTTCGAGGAGGTGCTGGCGGTGGCGGCCGACATCCGGGCCCACAGCATCGTCGGGATCGACACCAGCCAGCAGGTGCAGGAGTGGCTCAACGGCGTCGGCAAGGGCATAGGCGGATACGTCACACCCAAGATCACCGTCGGAGCCATCGTCGGCGACGACGAGGGACGCATCCTGCTGGTTCAGCGGGCCGACTCCGGCTGGTGGCTGTACCCCACCGGCTGGTCCGACGTGGGCTACTCGCCGTCGGAGGTCGCCGTCAAGGAGGTCCATGAGGAGACCGGCATCGACTGCGAGGTGGTCCGCCCCATCGCCATCCTCGACGGGATGCGCCTCGGCTTCCACCGGGTGCCGCTGGTGTCCATCGTGTTCCACTGCCGCAGCCTGGGCGGTGAGCTCAAGGCCCATCCCCTCGAGTGCTCCGACGTGGGCTTCTTTGCCGATGGAGAACTGCCCGAGCGGACTGCCCGACCCGAGCTGTGGGCCGCCCACGCGTTCAGCGCCATCCGCGGCGAGGAGGTGGACGTGCTGTTCGATCACCCCCGAAGCCCGCCCTGGCAGGACGATCCCGAGGCATTATGAAGAGTTGGCATGTAATGCTCCCGAGCCTGGCGCTGAGGGCTGAGGAGTAGCATCAGGCGATGACGAGTCTTGGTACGGGGGGCTCCTTCGTAGCCCTGTCTCCCGCAGCAACGCTGATTACGACTTGGAGGTACTGGCCATGAAGCTGGGAGCTGATGCTATGGCTGCCGCGCTCGAGGACTTCCGGCAGCTTCAGTACAGCACTCAACTCGCTTCGCTATATGAGTCCTTCCTCGTGGCTCGCTGGCTAACGGCGCACGACCGGTATCCGGAGCCGTCCATAGCCGACGTGAACGAGGCTGTGTTGGCGCTGTTCGTTCTGTATCCGGATCACGACCTCGGACGCCTGGCTCCCTTCCGTTCGGATTGGAGACAGGTCGCTCACTCGGGACGCAAGACCGTCTGGAACATCACCACGCGTGGGCCGAAGTTGGCTACGACGATCTTCAACATCGGAGACCGTGGGGGAGGCGACATCAGGCAGGGTCTCTTGCCCGATGCCGCTTCGATTCTCGGCGGCCACTTGGCTGATTCTCCTCGTCCTAGCGTCCAATCGCTTATCTGCTTGGTGCTCAGTCACCATGACTTCGATGCGACGGACGACTGGAATACAGCTAGGTCGCGCCTGTGTGAAGAGCTTGGAATGGATATCGCGGATCTCGCCGAGATATCTGATCAGCGGATGATCAGTGCTCAACTGCTGGGTCCAGAGAGTTGGGACGCGGTGGAGTTGCCAGGCCACTTGTCCCCGCCGAGTCCGGTGCGAAGCGTGTCGTCACCAACCGGCTCTGAGGTTGGGACACAGGTTGAATTCTCAATAGTAGTGGACAAGAGACTTGAGTCAATGCTGGAAAGGGCCGTAGCGAACTACCCGTGCATTCTGCTTGTCGGACCGCCCGGAACAGGCAAGGGAACACTGTTGCGCTGGGTTATTCAGCGGATGGTGGTGAACCCTAGCCGTTTTGGATTTGCTGGCGATTTCATGCCCAACCCGATCTGGAGAACACCGGACGAGAGTTGGGGCGCGTTCGAACTCGTCGGCGGGCTTGTGCCGAACGCTGATGGCCAACTCAAATGGTCCGACGGATTGGTGCCGACAGCGGTCAGGGAAGATCGCTGGTTGATCCTTGATGAGACGAATCGTGCAGACATGGATAAGATAATGGGTCCGCTCCTTACCTGGCTGTCTGGACAAGCAGTAGAGATCGGACGTACAGTTCCTCATAATGGAACGCCAATCGTGTTGGACTGGACCGACACGCCGCGATGCCAAGTAGAAAGTCCGTCCGACGACGACTCAACTCGTCTGCTTGCTGGCAGCGAGTGGCGCCTTCTAGGGACATACAATCCGCAAGATGCGCATCGTGTCTTCCGATTCGGTCAAGCCTTGGCCCGCCGCTTTGTTATCGTGCCCGTTCCAGCCATATCGCCCGGCCAGATGGAGGAACTCTTGTCTGCCAGGTTTGCGTCTATTGAGACCGAAGTGGTTGAACTCATCGCCGATCTGTATCGGATGCACTACGATTCTCCACTTACGGTCTTGGGACCAGCAGTCTTTATTCGCATGGTAGAGTACATGGCCGGATCTGACCATTGTAGTCCGACCGAGGATGCGGTGGCAGAGGCATATGTGATCAATGTGGGCCGATATCTCGCGTCCTATGAAGACGCAGTATTTGAGGATCTAGGACAACGCATTCTAGATGTTACGACGCTGACGGATTCAAGCTGGGCATGGATCAGACAGCAGCGAGACCTTCTGAGCTAGCTTTGGCGGTCCCGCGGGACGGGCTCAAAGAGTTGTTTCGAGTCTGGACCGGCGACGGGCCGCTGCTCGATGCTCTGGCCGCCTGCCAGAGTGATGATGAAGTCGAATGGCACCCTGCGGACGTGCGACGACGGTCCCGACGGATCCTGCTGGGGCTTCTCGCGGACGACCTCCTTACGCTTCCTCGGACACCCAATGAGTGGTTCGAGCATCTGCCCGCTATCTCCGCATCGCAGTTTGACATCTGCAACTCGCCAGCGGGCGGCATACGTTGGGTGGATACGGTTCGACGGTGTGGGTGGCCTCCGACCACCTACGTGAGCCGCAGGCGGTCGCGGTTGATGGACACTCTGCCCCTCTCTGTCCTGACGTGGGTGTCGCGCAGGCTTTCCGATGTCATCGCGGATATCGCGACGCTGACCCCCGAGCTTCAAACGCGGCTCGGTGTGCCAGTCGCCGCGCTCAGTCAGGCGACGAGTGAGATTACCGGCGACGACGTCGGGAGGCCACCGGGCCGCAGCGAACTCCTCGCACTCGGGCATTCTGGTTTCCCGTGGCGCACAGTCGCTAACATTGCTCGACTAGTCTCCCGAGCTGAGCTCGATCCAGAATTTCTAGCCTTCTCGTTACTCGAGCCCGATCCCGAAATGGAATCGCGTCTCTTCCATGTGTCGGTTCTCGGATATGTTGTCGCGGCCCTGAGAGCCAACCACTGTGGCATAACATGGAAGGCTCCTATCGGAGCCCCCAGTGACGGCCCTCAAGTTCAGGTCAAGTCGTCAGAAGGACGCTGGTGGGACTTATGGTTCGACTCCGGGAAGGCACGAGCGTGTTATGCGGCGCCGCGATCGGCATACTCGTCGGCGGTATCGAGTATTGTCGGGACCGGCCAAACGATAAGGCCGGACCTTCTTCTGATTGACTTCCCTAAGCGTGCTCTGGTTATAGAGTGTAAGTGGAGTCCTGAACCGTCGTATGTGGGACGTGACGGCTTTCATCAGGCTTCCAGTTATGCTCTTGACGCTCTCAATGGACTCGCCGACGAAGTCTGGTCATTCATAGTGGGACCGCAAGAAATCATACCAGTAGCGAACATCGCTACTGAACAACGAGACTCGATGGGAGTTGTGCTCGGCTCAGTGTCCGCTCCGTCGCTACAGTCAGTCGTCACCGGATTCCTAGCTGAGGATACGAATATCGTCAAACAAACGGCAGCCTTGGACTAACTGACCCTAGTCGTTCCTTCGCAATCGAGATGTAGGTTTGTGAAACGTCCCATCCCAAGAAGGTGCAGCCGTGATACAAGGCAGCTAGTCCCGAGTTGCCTGACCCTACAAAAGGATCTAGCACGAGATCTCCTGGTTCGGTCGTTAGCCCAATACAACGACCCGGCAGCGCTGTCGGAAACTGTGCGCCGTGTCCTTCCCGACCGGTTGAAGTATTTAAGACCCAGACGTCCGACAGCTTGCGTGACTCTAGTTCGTCGTTGCGACCACCGAATTCTGGATCGCTCTCATGATAGGCGCGGCGCGAGAACTTAGGCGTCCGGCGCTTTGTCAGGTGCAGAATGTACTCGAGGTTGCGACTCACGCGAGACTCTTGAGGCTCTGGCAGGGTACTGATCTTCGCCCAAGTAACGACAGTCTTGACATACAGACCGATCCTGCTCGCCCGTTCCGCGATCATCGCCGGTATCAGGCACTGCTCGCCGTCTTTCAAGTACGAGTGTCCAGCCGAATAACGTCGCACAGCGTGCTCGCTCCAGCGCCGATCATCCTTGCCCTGCATTGCTCGCAGCGCCTCGACCGCGGAGCGCCTCACCTGCGTGCGCGTGTTGAAGCTGTCCATTACGTTCCACCAGATTGATCCGTCGTCGGTCAGGAGATGGGAGAGTGCATCGAGAACCTCGACTGTGTGGCGAACAAAGCCTTCGGGCGTCTGCTCGTGGCCGTAGGCGCAGGTTTCGCCATCGGCCCAAATGGCGGTGTGGCTGTCCTCGTAGATCCGCATTCCCCAGTAGGGCGTGGACGTCACCACGCAGTTGACGCTCCCCTCCGGCACCGTGCGAGCCAAGTCGAGGACATGACCGAGCCTGAGTTCATGGTCTGCGGGGTTGGGGATGAGATTCGCGCTGGTGTCGCGTGCGCGCCGCGCCTCGAGGAACTCGATCACGCGGCTGCGAGGCACGAAGGTCTCGTGGAATGCATCCTGGTCCAATAGCGCTAGGACTCCATCGCTACTCACATGTGGATGCCTCCCCACGACCTTACGGACGAACGTGGGGGACATTCCTACGGCCTTGGCCACTGCGTCGATGCTGTAGCTGCTGTCAAGGTCGGTGTACCGGTCGCGGCGCAGCGCTGCCACCGGCGAGTGGGGCTTGATGTCTCGCACTGAGTCTCGATTGCCGCCGACGGCGAATGACTCGGTGTCCATGCCTGTCTCCCCTTCTCAAGTGCTCCCATTCAACACCACGGTTGCCAGCCGAGCGCGGACACTTCGTAGCCGCTGATCCTGTTCGGAGAGCATATCAGGTAACATCAGATAATCCACTGAAAAATATGATTAGATCTTTGTCCTAGTCCCGGTGAGAGGCCGGGACCAACGGCTAGCCGCTGTCGCGCAGGAACTGCTCGACCTCGGCCACCAGCCGGTCGGGGTCGTCGCGCAGGGAAGCCTTCGGGCGGGCCCGCTCCCGGCTGGCGTCCCAGGCCTTCTCGAGGCGGCCGACGTACTCGGCGGTCTCGTCGTCCTCGGCCACGATCCGGGTGATCTCCCGCTCGTAGGCCTCGGCCCGCTCCTCGAGGTCGGAGATGGGAACCGGGGCCCTCATCACCGTGCACACCCGCTTCACCAGCGCGAGCGCGGCCTTGGGGGACGGCGCGGCCGGCATGTACGACGGCACTGCCGACCAGAACGAGGCGGTGGGGTAGCCGGCGGTCATGAACGCGGACGAGAGCACCCCGACGATCCCGGTGGGGCCCTCGTAGCCGGACGGGGTGAGGTCGAGCTCGGCCCGCAACTCGGTGTCCTCGGCGGAGCCGTACACCTCCACGTCGCGGCTGTGGGGCACCTCGGCCAGCAGTGCGCCCAGGGTCACAACCCTCTTTACCCCCAGCGAGGCGGCCAGGGTGACCAGCTGCTCTGAGAAGGTGCGCCACCGCAGCTGCGGCTCGGTGCCGATCAGCACCACCGCGTCGATGGCGGGGTCGGCCAGGCGCGCCACCCGCACCTCGTTGGCGGGCCAGGTGATGTGCCGGGCCTTGCCGTCGTCGAGGCGCACCATGGGACGGCTGGCCGTGAAGTCGAAGAACGGCTCGGGATCGATCTCGGCAACCGGCTCGCATCCCCAGCGGTCGGCCAGGTGCGAGGCCGCGGTGGTGGCCGCGTCGCCGGCGTCGTTCCAGCCCTCGAAGGCAGCAATCAGGGTGGGGCCGTCGAGCCGGGGTTTGGGCTCTGACCACCGGACATGGGATGGTTCAATCGACACGGGCGCCACCATACCGCCGGTTCCGAAACTCGGGCCGTATCGGCCTCTGGCCCTGTCAAGCCAGTTCGGGGCGGTCGCGGAAGTGCTCCAGGGCCTCCGGGTTGGCCATCGCCGACGTGTTGCGGACCGGCCGACCGCAGATCACGTCCCGCACCGCCGTCTCGGTCATCTTGCCCGACCGGGTGCGGGGAATGTCGGGAACCGCGGCGATCACCGCGGGCACATGCCTCGGGGACAGCTCCGATCGGATACGGGCCCGGATGGTGTCTCGCAGCTCGTCGGTCAGCTCATGTCCGGGAGCCATCCGCACGAACAGCACGACGCGGGTATCGGCTCCCCACGGCTGGCCGACCGCGATGCTCTCGGACACCGCATCGAGAGTGTCGACGCGCCGGTAGATCTCGGCGGTGCCGATGCGCACCCCGCCGGGATTGAGGGTGGCATCGGAGCGGCCCGAGATAACGAACCCTCCCGACGGGGTCCGCGACGCGAAGTCGCCGTGGTGCCAGACGCCGACGATCCGCTCGAAGTAGGCGGCCCGGTAGCGGGCGTCGCCGGGGTCGTCCCAGAAGCGCAGCGGCGTGGACGGAAACGGGCCGCGGCACACCAGCTCGCCCTCGACTCCGGTGGGCAGCGACCGGCCCTCCGAGTCCACGACGTCAATGTCCATGCCCAGCCCGGGACGCTGGATCTCGCCGCGGTGCACCGGCGCGGTCGGATCGCCCGCCACCAGGCAGCCGCACAGGTCGGTGCCGCCCGAGATCGAGGCCAGGTGCACATCGGCCTTCACGTTGGCGTACACCCAGTCGAACCCCTCGGCCACCAGCGTCGAGCCGGTGGAGGTGATGGTTCGCAGCGACGACAGGTCGTGGGTGGCCTCGGGCCGGATGCCGGCGTTGCTGCAGGCGTCGATGAACTTGGCGGACGTGCCGAACAGCGTGACCTGAGTCTCGTCGACCAGGTCGAAGAGCCGGTCGGCGCCCGGGTGGGCGGGCGAGCCGTCGTACAGCACCGCGGCGGCGCCGCAGGCGAGCGTCGAGGCCAGCCAGTTCCACATCATCCAGCCGGTGGTGGTGAAGTAGAACACCCGGTCGCCGGGCCGCACGTCGCAGTGGAGCCGGTGCTCGCACAGGTGCTTGACCAGCAGGCCGCCCGCCCGGTGCACGATGCACTTGGGCGGGCCGGTGGTACCCGAGGAGTACAGCACGTACCAGGGGTGGTCGAAGGGCAGCTCCCTGAACACGACCGGCGTGGGTGCCGCACCGAACCCGGCGCCGTAGCCGTCGAGCCAGCCCGGCTCCACCAGCACCGTGCGGTTGAGCGATCCCAGGTTGGCGGAAATGTCGCGCAGGCGCTCGGTGCAGTCGTGGCGGCGGCCGCCGTAGGGGTAGTCGGCGCAGGCGAACAGCACGGTCGGCGATATCTGGCTGAAGCGGTCCAGCACCCCGCTGGTGCCGAAGTCCGGCGATGTGGAGCTGAATACCGCGCCGAGACCGGCCGCGGCCAGCATGACGGCGTAGGTCTCGGGGCGGTTGGGGAGCCAGGCCGCCACCCGGTCCCCGGGCCCGACGCCGGCGTCGATCAGCAGCTGCTGCACCCGGCCGGTCATGTCGTGCAGTTCGGACCGGGTGAGCTCGGTGGCCTCGCCGTCCTCGCCGCGGAATATCACCGCGATGTCGTCGGACACCGGTCCGAGCAGGTTCTCGGCCACGTTCAAGCGGGCGTCGGGCAGGAACCGGGTGCGCCGCAGCCGGTCGCCCCCGTCAGCGCCCGCAGCCTCGCCGGGGATCTCGACCAGGCGCTCGCCCCGATCGCCTCGGACATCGCACCAGTCCCACACCGAGGCCCAGAACTCGCCGCTGTGTCGCACCGACCAGCGGTGCAGACTCTCGAAGTCGACCGCGTCGACGCCGCGGCTGTCGCGCAGCCAGGCCCTGAACTGCTCGAGGTTGGACCCGGCCACCCGCTCCGGCGACGGCGTCCACAGGGGCGGGGCCGCCTCGACGCCGGTCACAGCGTGTAGCGGTACACGTTCGACTCCCGCTGCTGGAAGCCCATACGCGCATAAAGGCGGTTGGCGGCCTCCCGAGCGGGCCGCGACGTGAGGTCGGTGCTGCGGGCCCCCATCTGCCGGGCCCTGTCGAGCGCGGCCTCGCTGAGCATCTCACCCACCCGCCGGCCCCGCATCGTCACGTCCACCACCACGTCCTCTATTCGGGTGCGCACACCGGTGGGGATGCGGAAGGCGACCAGGGTGAGCGCGCCGACGATACGCCCGCGGCGCCGGGCCACGAACAGCACCGTGGCGGGCGACGCCACGATCTCGGCGAGCTCGGCCCGACCGGGGGGTGGGTTCGAGGACGAAAGCTGCGGGATCAGCCGGTCCATGGCCTCCACGAGGTCGTCGGTAACCGCCAGGCACTCGCTGACCTCGACCTCGGCGGCCTCCATCTCGCCTCCGGGCGCAGTCACGACAGCGGAGGGTAGACGAAGCAGGCCGCTGCGGCGTCGCTCGCCGGTCGGCGCCCCATCCGCGGCCCGCCCTCAGCCGGGGACGACCCGCGCCACGGGGCCGTTGAGCGACAGCGTGTAGAGCTCGCCCTGAGCGTCCTCGCCGAACGACGCCAGCGAGCCGCCCGGCACCTCCACGCCCAGGTCCCGGAATTCGACCTCTCCGGTGGAGATCTGCACCGCCCACAGGCGCGACGTGCAGTAGTCGCCGAAGACGTAGGCGCCGTAGAGATCCTCGATGGCCGTCCCCCGGTACACGAACCCGCCGGTGACGCTGCAGCCGTCGTCCTGGCCGTACTCCCACACCGGGTCGGCGTGGCCGGGTGGCTCATCGCCGGAGTAGTAGTGCAGGCCCTCGCGCAGGCGCCAGCCCAGATTGGCTCCCAGCCCGCCGCCGTTGGCGGCCAGCAGCACCGTCACCTCCTCGTAGCTGTCTTGCCCCACGTCGGCGATCCACAGGTCGCCGGTGACCCGGTCGAACGAGAACCGCCACGGGTTGCGCACCCCGATCAGGAAGATCTCGGGTTGCCCCGCCGGAGACTGGCCTTCGCCAGCAACGAACGGGTTGTCCGCCGGCACGGAGTACGGCTCGGCCCCGTCGGGCGTCGGCTCTATCCGCAGGAGGGCTCCCAGCCAGGTCGTGGGGTCCTGGCCGGCGTTGAGCGGATCTCCCCCCGAGCCGCCGTCTCCGAAGCCGACATAAAGCAATCCGTCGGGGCCGATGGCCAGGTCCCCGCCGTTGTGGTTGCTGAACGGCTGTTGCTGGGTGAGGATCGTCCGCCGCCGGCCGCTGAGACCGGTTCCCTCCCGCTCGAAGGCGTCGACACGGGTGTCTCCTTCGAGGTCGGTGTAGTTCGCGAACAGCCAGCGGTCGGTGACCGCGATGCCGAGCAGGCCCCGCTCGCCGGTCGCCTCGGTCTCGTCGGTGATGTCCAGGATGGTCTCCACGACCTTGCCGTTGTCCATGTCGACTCGCAGCACGAGGCCGGCCCGTTCCGCCACCCATACCAGGTCGTCGCCGGGCGCCACCGCCATGTCGATGGGCTCGTCGAGCATCAGCACCACCTCGGCGTCCACATCGGCGGCGAACATGTTGCCGTCGGCCCTGGGTTCGGCCTGCTCCTGACCGGGTTCCGGCGACTCGGAGATAGCGCTGGGCGCGGCGGCCGCGGACGGCTCAGGCGCGGCCTCGCCCGGCCTCGACTCCTCAGGGCCGGTCGGCGCCTGCTCGTCGAGGTCGGGCTGCTTCGGATCCACCGTCGCGGTGCCGTCAGTGGGCGGGCTCGGGGATGTTGCGGGGGCCGCCGTCACGGAGGGCACCGTGGGCCTGGGCACCAACAGCTCGTCGTCGGCGGCGCACGCCCCCGCGGCCGTGATTACCGCCGCCATCGCGGTGCCCAGCCACAGGCGACTGAGGGGCATAGGTCTCACGTCCCGCTCGACCCCCTAGCCCACCGGACGGATCAGGCCCTCCTGCACCACCGACGCCACCAGGCGGCCGTCGCGGGTGAACACCCGGCCGGTGGCCAGGCCCCTGGCACCGCTCGCCGCCGGGGTGTGCTGGTCGTACAGCAGCCACTCGTCGGCCCGGAACGGACCGTGGAACCACATGGCGTGGTCGAGGCTGGCCAACATGACGCCCGGGTGGGCCGCGCTGGTTCCGTGGGGGGCCAGCGTGGTGTCGAGCAGGGTCATGTCGCTGGCGTAGGTGAGCAGGCAGGTGTGCAGCACCTCGTCGTCACCGAGGGTTCCGTTGGCCCGCATCCACACTCTCTGGGTGGGTGGCAGCGGACCGCTGCGGTCGAGCGGGCTGGTGGTCACATACCTGATGTCGAGCGCCATCATGCGGTCGGGATGGGGCCGGTCGGGGTTGGCGGCCCGGAGGCGCTCGGCGCGGGACTCGAGCGTCTCGGGGTCGGGCACCTCCGGCATCGGCTCCAGATGCTCGTAGCCGTCCTCGGCCACATGGAACGACGCGGCGAGCTGGAAGATGGCCCTGCCGTGCTGGATGGCGACCACCCGCCGGGTGGTGAACGACCGGCCGTCCCGGATCCGGTCCACGTCGTAGAGCACCGGCGCCTTGGGGTCGCCGGCCCGCAGGAAGTAGGCGTGCAGCGAATGCACCGCGCCCCGCTCAACCGTGCGGGCCGCGGCCACCAGCGCCTGGCCGGCCACCTGACCGCCGAAGATCCTCTGCCGGTCGTCGTCGGGCGAGCGGCCCCGGAAGATGTTCACCTCGATGGCCTCCAGGTCGAGCAGGGCCACCACGTTGTCGAGCGCGGTCTGCATCCGTCCATGATGCCCCCGCGGCGGTGCAATCTGCGGATGCCCGGCCGGCGGCTGCCCGCAATAGTCTGCGATCCAGTGAGCGGGTCACCGATGTCCACCCTGCAGCGGCTGAGAGCCGAGCACGGCCTCAAGGCCTTGCGCTACTGCGGCGTGTCGGTCGTCAACGTGAGCGTCGGGGTCAGCGTGCTGGCCATCTGCCACGGGCTGCTGGGCTGGCCGGCAGTCGGAGCCAACCTGGCCGCCTGGATGGTCAGCACAGTGCCCGCCTACCTGCTGAGCCGGGCCTGGGTGTGGCGGCGCAGCGGGCCCCACCGTCTCGCCGGCGAAGTGCTCACGTTCTGGGTGATGGCGCTGATCGGGCTGCTGCTCTCGTCGGCCGCGGTGTGGGCGGTGGAGGAGTTCACTTCCGAGACGGTCTTGGTGGTGGCCGGCAACCTCGCCGCCTACGGGACGGTGTGGGTGGCCAAGTACGTCTTCCTAGATCGGGTGATGTGGCCGCGGTCCCGCGACAGCTGATGGAGGACCGCCTGCGCTGTGCGGCCGAGGCGGCCCGGGGCTTCATGCCGCCCGATGAGGGGCTGGCCCTCTACGAGGCCGCGGCCTCGGTCGAGGTGGACGGACCGCTGCTCGAGGTGGGCAGCTACTGCGGGAAGTCGGCGGTGTACCTGGCCGCCGCGGCCCAACGGGACGGGAGGATCCTGTTCTGCGTCGACCACCACCGCGGCTCCGAGGAGAACCAGCCCGGCTGGGAGCATCACGACCCGGAGGTGGTGGACGCCGACCTGGGCGTGATCGACACGCTGCCGTTCTTCCGCCGCACCATCCGTGACGCCGGGCTGGAGCAGACCGTCGTGGCCGTGGTGGGAGACTCGCCCACGCTGGCGTCGCTGTGGGCCACACCGCTGGCGCTGGTGTTCATCGACGGCGGCCACGGCGCGGAACCGGCTCACCGCGACTACGAGGGCTGGTCCCCTCATATAAGGCCGGGCGGGTTGCTGGCCATACACGACGTGTTCGAGAATCCCGTCGACGGCGGCCGCCCGCCGTACGAGATCTGGTGCCGTGCTCTGGCGGACGGATGCTTCAGGGAGCAGGCCGTAGCCGGCTCCCTGCGGATCCTGCAGCGAATTGCCTCAGAACCGGACCGATGAGCCGGCAGCATCAGATCCTGGACTCTTGCCGACCGCACCCGAAAATATATTGGCCACGATGAGATGGCGGCCGTCGGCTAGGGGACGCGCGGTTCTTGCCGGGCTGGCCGTGTTGGCCGCCGGATGCAGCGGTGCGAACTCACCCCCGCCTGACCCGCCGTTGACCGGTGCGGCCGAACCGGCGACGGAGACGACTGCTCCCACGACCGCCCGTTCCACCTCCACTACAACCACCACAACCGCGACTTCGACGGCGGTGACGACATCGACCGCGCCGGAGGCGACGCCCACTACCGCCGCGCCGAGCGAGAGCCTTCCGGACCAGGCGCTCACAGAGCCCGAGGCCATCGATTGGGAGGACCTCGAGCGTCTCGTCATCGAGATCGACGGCAACTCTGTGCGGCTCGAGGGGGGGCAGGCCACCGTCAACTACGGCGGCCAGTCAACGAGCACCTTCACCCTGCGGAACCGGGCGGCTCAGGGCGACCTCGACGGCGACGGCGATCAGGACCTAGCCGCCCACATCATCGAGCGCTCGGCGGGGACGGGAGTCTTCCACTACATGGTACCCGTCATCAACGAGGCGGGCACTGCGGTGGCTCGGTCGCCGGTCGTGGTCGGAGACCGCATAGTCATGGACAGCATCTGGGTGCAGGACGGGCTGATCGAGGTGTCGCTGTTCGATCGAGGTCCGGGCGAGCCCTTCACGATCATCACCACACGCACGATGCTGGAGATCGACGTGTCGGGTGGGGCGCCGGTTGTCTCGGTCACCGGCACCGAGCCGATCGAGGATGTGCCCCTGCCCGGCCCCGGGCTTCCGGTGATCGATGTCCGGTTCGATCCGGGAGCGGTCAGCGCGGTGCGGTCCGGGTCCATCGACTTCCGGGAGCGGCAGACCTTCACGGTGCGGGCATCGGGGGGCCAGCCTTTCACCGCCACGCTCGACGCTCCTGCGGGGGTGTGGCTCGATGTCAGGCTCGACGATCTAGTGGTCGCCCCGGTCTCGCAGCGGTCACAGCTGGTGACCACCGAGCTGCCCGCCAGCGGCTTATGGCAGGCGACCGTGTTCTCCTCCCACGCCGGTCCGGTCGACTATCAGCTCACGCTCGAAGTGCTCCCGGTGGTCGAGGCCAGCCCCGCGACGACCACGACCGCGCCGGTCGTGCGCCTGCCGAGACCGCCGCTGCCGGCCGGCGACGGCGTCGTGTACTTGACCTTCGACGACGGCCCGCACGCGGAGTACACGCCGCAGGTGCTCGACATCCTGGCCCGCTACGACGCCAGAGCCACGTTCTTCGTGGTGGGCCGGCTGGCGCGGGCCTACCCCGACATCATCGAGCGGATCGCGGCGGAGGGCCACACCCTCGCCAACCACACCTGGAACCATGAGGATCTGGCCACCTTGACCCGGCCGGCGTTCGACGAGACGGTCGGCCGGACCGAGGCGATCCTGGGGGATCTCGCCACGCCGTGCCTGCGGCCGCCGTACGGGTCGATCGGCGCTCACACCAGGGAGTGGGCCGCGGGCCACGGACTGTCGATACTGACGTGGGACGGCAGCCCCATGGACTGGCTGCGCCCCCCGGCGACGGAGATCGCCGACTACATCGTGCAGTGGGCGCCGACCGGAGCAGTCATCCTGCTGCACGACGGCGGCGGCAATCGTTCCAACACGGTCCAGGGACTGGACCTGGCCCTGGAGCGGCTGGCCGACCAGGGCCTGCGCTACGAGCCTGTCTGCCGCTGACCCTCGGATCAGTGACCGTCTGAAGGGCCCACCGCGCTCGGCCCGGCTAAGCTCCGGGGCGCCGACAGGCAGCGAAGCCGGTGAGAACCCGGCACTGTCCCGCAGCGGTGATGCTCGCCGGCTCCGGCCGGCGGGATGAGTCCGATCGCCTGGCTGCCGGCACGACGATCCGACCCTCGAGGCAAGGGGAGGCTCGTGCGGTGGCACTCCCGCTGCTCGGCCCCGAACTCGAGCAGAAGGGAGAACCCCGATGACCACCGCAACCCGGCGAGCCTTCAGGCCGCTGATGCTGATGCTCGCCCTGACACTGGTAGCGGCCGCGTGCAGCGGCACCCCCGACGACGGGCAGAACGCGGGCCAGCGGATCGTGTCGATCTCGCCGACCGCGACGGAGATGGTCTTCGCCATAGGTGCGGGTGACCGGGTGGTCGCCGTTGACCAGTTCTCGTACTACCCGGCGGAGGCCCCGGTGACCGACCTCGACGGCTGGAACCCCAACATCGAGGCCATCGCCTCCTACGGCCCCGACCTGGTGTTGATGCAGACCAGCGGCGATGTCGGCGCCAGCCTCGAGGCCCTCGGCATCGAGGTGTGGGCCCACGACGCCCCGTTCGTGTTCGACGACGTCTACGTTCAGATCGAGCAGCTCGGCGCGGTCACCGGCCAGGCTGACGAGGCCGCCGCGCTCGTAACCGAAATGCAGGCCCAGATCGACGACTTGGTCGCGGCCGCGCCCGACGCATCGGGACTCAGCTTCTACCACGAGCTCGACAACACGCTCTACACCGTCACCAGCAGCACGTTCATCGGTCAGGTCTACGGCCTGTTCGGCCTCACCAACGTGGCTGATCCCGCCGACGCCGACGGCAGCGCCTGGGGTTACCCGCAGCTAAGTGACGAGTACCTGGTGGACGCCGACCCCGACATCATCTTCCTGGCCGACACCCTGTGCTGCGGCCAGGACGCGCAGACAGTCGCAGCCAGGCCCGGATGGAACCAGCTCACAGCGGTCCAGACCGGCCGGATCGTGGAGCTCGACGACGACATCGTGTCGCGCTGGGGTCCCCGTCTCGTGGACTTCATCGCGGCCATCTCCGGCGTGCTCGTGTCCATCGGCGCGACGAGCTGACGGCTGGACGGGCCGGGAGGCTGGCGGTGACCGCAACCCGGGGTGACGACACGGCCGAGACGGCCCTGCGGGCTGCGGGGTTGCGGCCTGCGTCGTTGGTCGCGGGCCTGGCCGCGGTCGTGGTCGCGGTGACCGCCGGCCTGACTCTCGGGCCGGTCGACATAGCGGCCCACCGGGTGGTGATCCAGCTGCTCGACGGGCTGCCGGGAGTGTCGCTCGACTCCGGTCTGAGCGGCGCCCACGCAGCCATCGTGGAGCAGATCCGGCTGCCCCGGGTGGTGCTGGGGCTGCTGGTGGGGGCCACCCTGTCGATGAGCGGTGCCGCCTACCAGGGCGCGTTCCGCAACCCCCTGGCCGATCCCTACCTGCTGGGAATCGCGGCCGGGGCCGGGCTCGGGGCCACCGTCGCCATCACGAGCAACCTCGGCGACGGCGCCGGCGCGCTCGACCCGGTGCCGCTGGCCGCCTTCGCGGGAGCGCTCATCTCGGTGACGGTGTCGTATGTCGCTGGCCATCTCGGGGGTCGCTCCACCGCGTCGCTGATCCTGGCCGGCATTGCGGTGGCCAGCTTCCTGACCGCCTGCCAGACCTACGTGCTGCAGGCCAACAGCGACGCCTTCCGCCAGATCTTCGCCTGGATCCTGGGCCGCATCGCCACGTCGGGATGGTCGGAGCCGGTCCTGATGCTGCCCTACTTCGTGGTGGCCGCCGCGGTGGTGCTGCGCTACCGCCGGGCCCTCGACGTGCTCGCGGTGGGCGACGAGGAGGCCGCCGCGCTGGGGCTGGAGCCGCGGCGGGTGCGGATGATCGTGGTGCTGGCCGCCTCGCTAGGCGCGGCCGCGGCCGTGTCGGTGAGCGGGCTCATCGGCTTCGTCGGGATCATCGTGCCCCACGCCGTGCGGCTCGCCTTCGGCACCAGCAACCGGGCGGTGCTGCCGCTGTCGGTTCTGTTCGGCGGGGCGTTCATGGTGGTGGCCGATCTGGCCGCCCGCACCGCGCTGGCCCCGGCGGAGCTGCCCATCGGCGTGGTGACCGCGTTCCTCGGCGCACCGTTCTTCGTGCTGGTGCTCAGGACCAGCCGCCGGGAGATCTGGTGACTGCGGCGGTCAGCGTGCGGGCGCTGGACGTCACCCTCGACGGTACCCACGTGCTGCGCGGCGTCGACCTGGCCGCGGCGCAAGGGGAGTGGGTCAACGTCATCGGACCCAACGGCGCGGGCAAGACCACGCTGCTGCGGGCGCTGCTCGGCCTGGTGCCCTTCGACGGCGACATCGACATCGACGGGCTCGGCGAACACCACCGGCGGGCGGCCCGGGCCCGCAAGCTGGCGTACGTCCCGCAGACTCCCGTGGTCCCGCCCGGGATGCTGGTGGCCGACTACGTGCTGCTCGGCCGCACCCCCCATCGGGGCGTGTTCGCGGCCGAGACCGCCAACGACCGCATGATCGCGGTCGAGATCCTCGAGCGTCTCGACCTCCGCGGCTTCGGGGAGCGAGCGGTGCAGTCGCTGTCGGGCGGCGAGCGCCAGCGGGCCGTGCTGGCCCGAGCTCTGGCCCAGCAGGCCGATGTGCTGCTGCTCGACGAGCCCACCACCGCCCTCGACCTCGGCCACCAGCAGGACGTGCTCGAGCTGGTGGACGCGCTGCGCCGCGAACGCGGCCTGACCGTGATCGCCACCCTGCACGACCTCACTCTCGCGGCCCGCTACGGCGACCGCATCGCCATACTTGCTCACGGGCGGGTGGCCGAGACCGGCCCGCCCACGGAGGTGCTAACCGTGCAGAACATCGCTGCGCACTTCGGAGCGACGGTCCGCATCGTCGACGACCCCGAGGGCCCCGTGATCGTGCCCACCACCGCGGCAGGCCGTTCGCAGGCTGAGCCCGCCCCGATCACTCAGAATGGAGACCAGCCATGACCACGGCCGATTCCCCGCTGACGGAGGATCCCCGCCCCGGCGGGATGCGCATCGCCAGGAGCCTGGTGGTGGTAAACACCGGCGACGGCAAGGGAAAGTCGTCGGCCGCGTTCGGCACCGCCATGCGGGCCAGGGCTCGGGGATGGCCGGTGGCGGTGGTGCAGTTCCTCAAGTCCGATGACTGGGTGACCGGCGAGCAGTTGATGGCCGAGCCGCTGGGAATCGACTTCTGGTCACTCGGTGAGGGCTTCACCTGGGACAGCGACGACCTGACCCGCGACGAGGCCGAGGCCCGCGAGGCCTGGCGCCACGGCAAGGCGCTGGTGGAGGCGGGACATCACCGGCTGGTCGTGTTCGACGAGATCACCTATCCCCTCAACTGGGGCTGGATCGACGCCCCCGAGGTGGAGGCCACGTTCCGCAACCGGCCCGAGCAGGTGTCGCTGGTGCTCACCGGCCGTGACGCGCCGGCATGGATGATCGAGCTGGGCGACACCGTCACCGAGATGGTCAAGACCAAGCACGCCTACGACTCGGGGATCCTGGCCAAGAAGGGCATCGACTACTGATGCAGCCTCGAGATGGCTGTCCTGGTGTCAGTGGTCGGCCTGGCCGCCGCCCACGGCTGGTCCTGGTCCTGAACCGGCCGGCGGGCGATCAGGGCCGGGGCTGTGGACCCGGCCGAAGGTGTAGGCGTCGGGCCAGCCGCGGCTGGCGAGGCTCTGCTCCTGGCGGGCGATGATGTCGGGCAGGTCCTCGGGCTGCCAGCCCTCGACCAGGTTCTCGCCGAGCAGGTCGAACACCGGCCGCTGCAGCTCGGTGAGCAGCTGCAGGCTGTAGGCGATGCGCCCGTTCAACACGTTCGGGTCCCCGGTGCAGAGGGCCAGAGCGGCCTCGGCCATAGTCTCCATCGGCTCGAACATCACGCCCTCCACCCAACCGGCCGCGACCAGCGAGGGTGTGGCGATGGCTCCCTGCGGGGCCAGGGCGTTGACTGCGATGTCCTGTCCCTCACACTCGCTGGCCATCGACACGGTCAGCCGGTTCAGAGCGGCCTTGGTCACGCCGTACATCGCCCCCGCCTTGGAGGGCTTGTTGGTCGGGAAGGGCGGCCCGGGCGGGAGTTCGGCTGAGAACGTGGTGATGTTCAGGACCGCGCCCCGGCCGCGCTCGCGCATCCCGCCGATCACTTCAGCGGCCAGTAGCCACGGCGCCCACAGGTTCACCTGCAGAGCCCGCTCGAGCCGCTCGGCCGGCACGGACTCGAAGGGCCCGTAGCCGCCGACGGCCGCGTTGTTGACCAAGATGTCGATAGGGCCGAACTCGGCCTCGGTTCGCTCCACCAGCTTGGTGCGGGCACCGTGGGGGTCGCTGAGATCCGACGGCAGCACCACGCACCGGCCGCCTGCCTCGCGGATCCGGGTCTGGGTCGCCTCCAGGCCGTCGACACTTCGGGCCGTGATCGCCACCAGGGCCCCCTCGGCCGCGAGGCGCAGCGCGATCGCGGTGCCGGTTCCCCCCTTGCTGGCACCAGTGACGAGCGCCACCTGTCCTTCGCAGACCTGTCGAGACATCAGGCCTCCTTCCGTGTGACATACGGCACGTCGGGGATCGACTGACTCTTACTATGCGTCGGTTAGCCTCGCCGCAGCGGGCCCCGACACCCAGGAGGCAGCCATGCGGAGCCACGAAATCGACTACCAGATCTACGGCGACGACCTCCAGTTCGTGGAGATCGAACTGGATCCCGGAGAGATCGTCGTCGCCGAGGCCGGCGCCATGATGTACATGGAGCAGGGCATCACGTTCGAGGCCAAGATGGGCGACGGCTCCGATCCCGACCAGGGCGGCTGGGGCAAGCTCAAGTCGGCAGCCAAGCGTGGGCTCACCGGTGAGGGCCTGTTCATGACCCACTTCATGAACAGCGCGCCCCAGGGCAAGCAGCGGGTGGCCATGGCCGCCCCCTATCCCGGCAAGATCCTGCCCATCAACCTGGCCGCGGCCGGCGGGCAGCTCATCGCCCAGAAGGACGCGTTCCTGTGCGCGGCGTCGGGCACCAAGCTCGACATCGTCTTCAACCGCAAGTTCGGCACCGGCCTGTTCGGCGGGGAAGGTTTCATCCTGCAATCCATCTCCGGCGACGGCCTGGCCTTCATGCACGCCGGCGGCACCATCATCGAGAAGCAGCTCCAGGGTGAGACCATGCGGGTGGACACCGGCTGCATCGTGGCCTTCCAGCCCCAGATCCAGTACTCGATCGAGCGGGCCGGCAACCTCAAGTCGATGGTGTTCGGCGGTGAGGGCCTGTTCCTGGCCACCCTCACCGGCGTGGGCCGGGTGTGGCTCCAGTCGCTGCCGTTCAACCGGCTCGCCGACCGGGTCATGGCCAACATCCGGCCGGGCGGGTCTCAGGGCGAGGGCTCGGTCATCGGCGGCCTGTCGAGCGTGTTCGAACGGCGCTAGCACCCGGCGCTGGGCCCGCTGCCGGATCGGCAGGGGTCAGGCGATCGGGATGTCGAGAGTGCCGAGCGGGCCGAAGTCGAATCGGAACTCGTCGCCCGGCGCCACCTCCATCGGGCGGGTGAACGAGCCCGACAGGATCACGTCGCCCGACCGCAGCGAGAGTCCCTGCTCGGTGTAACGGCGGGCGAGCCAGACGATGCCGTTGGCGGGATGGTCGAGCACCCCCGCGGCCAGACCGGTCTCCTCGACGATGTCGTTGCGACAGGCGATGGCACCCACCCAGCGCAGATCCAGGTCGCGGGGGCCGACCGGGAGGCCGCCCACCACGATGCCCGCGTCGGCCGCGTTGTCGGCGATGGTGTCCACGACGGTGCGGGTGCGGCCGGTCGCGGGATCGGTTCGGGGGGTGCGGGACGCGATCATCTCGACCGCGGCGGTCACATGATCGGTGGCGTCGAGCACGTCGTCGACGCTGAGGCCGGCGCCGTGGAGATCGTCGGCCAGCACGAAGGCCAGCTCGACTTCCAGACGCAGGTCGCAGAAGTCGGCGGCTGTGACGGGCTCACCGGCGGGGAACACCATGGCGTCGGTGAGGAAGCCCGAGTCGGGGGTGTCGATGCTCATGGCCTGCTGCATGGCCCGGCTGGTGAGGCCGATCTTGTGGCCGATGATCTGCTCGCCCCGGGCCAGCCGGATATCCAGCCACGCGGCCTGAACCCGGTAGGCCTCGTCGATGGTCATGTGCGGGTAGGCGCTGGTGGTCTGGCGGACTTGGCGGCGCGTGCGCTCGGCGGTGTCGAGCAGCTCGGCCTCAGCGCGGATCTCGGCGTCGGTCAATCCGGCCGCCCCCGGCTTGGAGGCGGCGGTCATGTGGTGCCACCGTCATCGCGCCGGCTGCTCACGGGATTAGCAGGATCTTCCCGGCCAGACTGCGGCTCTGCAGGAGCCGGTGGGCCTCGGGCGCGTCGCCCAGCGGCAGCCGGGCCGCGATCCGCACGTCTAGGTCGCCCCCGGCGATCCAGCCGAACACCTCGGCGGTCCGGGCGTCGAGGGCTTCGCGGGTGGCGATGAAGTCCCACAGCTTGGGCCGGGTCAGCCACAGCGACTTCCCCATGAGGTGCAGCGGCGCCTTGGGCTCCACCGCCCCCGAGGCGTTGCCGAAGGTCACCATCGACCCTCGCAGGCGCAGCAGTTGCAGGCTGGCGTCGTACACCGCGGCGCCGACCCCGTCGTAGACCACGTCGATGGCCTCGGGGCCGACCGCGGCCTCCACCCCGGCCACCAGGTCGGTGGTCGAGTAGTTGACGACATGGTCGGCGCCCGCGGCCCGGGCCAGCTCGGCCTTGGCGTCCGATCCGACGGTGGCCACCACCTCGGCGCCCCGCAGCTTGGCCATCTGCACGATCAGCCGCCCGGTGCCGCCCGCGCCGGCATGGACCAGGCACCGGTCTCCGGGCCCGATCCGGGGGCAGTCAGCGATCAGGTAGTGGGCGGTCAGGCCCTGTACGCCGATGGCGGCGGCGGTGTCAAGGTCGACGCCGTCGGGAACCTTGTAGGCCACTGCGGCGTTCACCGCGACCTGTTCGGCGTAGGAGCCCGCCGAGCCGGCCCAGGCCACCCGGTCACCGGGGGCGAAGCCGTCGACTCCGGCTCCTACCTCCAGCACGGTCCCCGAGCCCTCCTGGCCCAGAACCAGCGGCAGCGGCATGTCGTACAGGCCCGAGCGGTGGTACGTGTCGATGAAGTTCACCCCGGCCGCGGCCACCTCGACCGTGATCTGCCCCTCGCCCGGGGCCGGATCGGGCCGTTGCACGACTTCCATCACTTCGGGCCCACCGGTCGTTGCGATCTGGACGGCTGCGCTCGTCCCGCTGCCAGGTGTGGTCATCGTCGTGCCTCCTGCGGTCGGTCAGCCGCGAGGCTACGGCCGTCGGCCGCACACGGGTCGTCGCGCTTCGGCGTCCAGGCCCAGGTCACCTGTAGTTCGGCGAGGCTAGGCCGCGCCGGGTGAGACGACGGTGATGCCGTGGACCGTGGCGGCGGAGGCCAACCGGTCGTCGTAGGTGACCATGCCCTCGAGGTCGGCTCCGAACTCCAGGGCTGCGGCCAGGTGCAGGGCGTCCAGGGTGCGGAGTATCGCCGGGTCCAGCACGGCGGCCCTCTCGAACACGCCGGTGGGCAGATCGACGACGTGGGCCCGGTCGAGCAGCCTGCTGGCCTCGTCGGCGCGGTCGGGTGCGTCCCGGCGCACGGCCCTGAGCAGCTCGGTGCGGGTCAAGTCGGTGGACACGATGTTCCCGGCGTGATGCTGCGCCCAGGCCAGCATTGCCTCGGTCTCAGCCTCGCGCGCGATCAGCTTGACCGCCGCCGACGTCTCCAGATAGAAGACCATCAGTAGCGCTCTGCTCCGCGCATCTCTTTGAGCGTCTCCGAGAGCGGCTTGGTGTGGGGCTCGGGTGGTTCGAGGCTCTTGAAGGACCGCGTCGCCGACCGGAGTCGCCCCGAGGCCGTCAACTCCTCGACTCTCGATCCCGGTATGGGACTCAACAACGCGGCCGGCCGGCCGCGGTCGGTCACGGTGATAGTCGCGCCCTTCCGGACCCGCGCCACGACGGCGGAGGCGTTCTGCTTCAGCTCGCGGATTCCAACCTCGTCCATGTTCTACATAGTAGCACAATGTTGGCGGCTCAGACCCCCGGCCTTTCGGGCACTTCGTCTTCAATGGGGTTGCGCAGGGTGCCGATCTCGGGGACGGTCACCTCCACGATGTCGCCCGGCTTGAGCCAGATGGGCGGGTCGAAGCGGGCGCCGGCTCCGGTGGGGGTGCCGGTGAAGATCACATCGCCGGCGTCGAGGCCGACGAAGGTGGACAGGTAGTTGATCTGGTAGTCGATCCCGAAGTGCATGTTGGCGGCCAGGTCGTCCTGGCGCAGCTCGCCGTTGACCCTGGTGGTGAGGTGGAGGTCGCCCAGATCGCCGATCTCGTCGAGCGTCACCAGCCAGGGGCCGGCCGACCCGCTGTGGTGCCAGTTCTTGCCCTGGGTCACGTTGAAGCGCCCGTGCCGGAGCCAGTCCCGGATGGTGCCCTCGTTGCCGAGGCTCACTCCCGCGATGTGGTCGCGGGCCCGCTCCATCGGGATCCGGCGCCCGCCGGTGCCGATCACCACCACGATCTCGCCCTCGTAGTCGAACTGCTCGGACTCCGGCGGGCGCAGCAGGGGCTGCTCGTGGCCGACCAGCGTCTCGGGGAAGCGCACGAACACGCTCGGGTAGGCGTCGCGGCGCTGTTCGGCGTACTCGGCGCCCCGCCCGCCGTAGTTCACACCGATGCAGATGATCTTGCCGGGCCGGGGGAGGAGGCGCTCGAAGACGATGTCGTCGAGGTCGTGGTCGGCGTCGGAGGCCGCCCAGCGGGCCGCCTCCGTGATCCGGCCCTGGGCGATCAGCTCACCCAGGTCAGCTGCACCTTCGATGCGACCGCCGAGGTCGATGACGCCGGCGCCGTCGGGAGTGAGCACCCCGAAGGAGGCGGCTCCGTCGGCGGTGTAGCTGAGAAGGCGCATGGATGTCCGTGGGGGATCGGCGGAGGGACAGAACCGTACAATCGTGCCCGACGGAGCTGATCATGCCTCACATCATCATCGAACATTCCGCCAACGTGGCCGAGGTGATCGACATCGACGCGCTGGTCGCCACGGTGCACGCCGCAGCCCTCGACGACGGTCTGCCGGTCCTCGACGCGCTCCGCACCCGGGCCGTGGCCCGCCAGCACTACCGGATCGCTGACGGAGACCCGGCCTACGGGTTCATCTACATCACGGCCCGTATCGGGCCCGGCCGGGAGCCGGAGATGATCGAGCGGTTCCTGACCCGGCTGATCGACACCGTCGACGAGGCGCTGGCACCGTCCCAGTCCGACCATCCCGTGGCCATAAGCGCCGAGGCGCAGTTGATCGACCCGGCCATGCGCATCAACCGCAACCACGTCCGCACCCACCTCGCCCAGCCCGGCCGGCCGTAGCCTCGAAGGCCCCGATAGGAGACGCCCGATGGCAGCCGTAGCTAGCTTCGAGGAGAATGTTGCCGCCGCCGGGCGGTATCTGGCTCGCTTCTCGGCCGCTCCGGCGCTGCATCTGATCGGCGGCGAGGCTGCAGCCAGCGCGTCGGGGGAGACGTTCGCCAATGCTTCGCCCATTGACGGGATGCACCTTGGGGACGTGGCGGCGGGTGGCTCGGACGACATCGCGGCTGCGGCCGGCGCGGCCCGGGCCAGCTTCGCGGAGTGGTCGGGCACGCCGGGTGGGGAGCGCAAGCGCCTCCTGCACGCCGTCGCCGATGCCATCGAGGCCCGCGCCGATGAGATCGCGGTCGTGGAGTCGGTCGACACCGGCCAGGCCATCCGGTTCATGTCGTCGGCTGCGCTGCGGGGGGCGGAGAACTTCCGGTTCTTCGCCGACCAGGCCCCGGCCGCGTCCGACGGGCTGGCCCTGCCGTCGGCTGATCACCTCAACTACACGAGCCGGCGCGCTATCGGCCCGGTAGGGGTGATCACCCCGTGGAACACGCCGTTCATGCTGTCCACCTGGAAGATCGCACCGGCGCTGGCCGCCGGGTGCACGGTCGTGCACAAGCCGGCGGAGTGGAGTCCGCTCACGGCCTGCCTGCTGGCTGAGATCGCGCTGGAGGCGGGCCTGCCGCCCGGGGTGCTCAACGTGGTGCACGGCACCGGCGAGGCCGCGGGCCGCGCCCTCACCGAGCATCCCGACATCGCGGCCGTTGCCTTCGTGGGCGAGTCGGCCACCGGCTCCGCCATCCAGGCCCAGGCGGCGCCCACCCTGAAGCGGCTCCACTTCGAGCTCGGCGGTAAGAACCCGGTGATCGTGTTCGACGACGCCCACATCGACCGGGCCCTGGACGCGGTCGTGTTCATGATCTACAGCCTCAACGGCGAGCGCTGCACCAGCTCCAGCCGCCTGCTGGTGCAGCGCAGCATCCACGACGACTTCACCGAACGCCTGGCGGACAAGCTGCGGAACATCCGTGTGGGCCATCCCCTCGATCCCGCCACCGTCATCGGTCCGCTGATCCACCCCCGCCACTGCGACAAGGTGCGCAGCTACATCCAGTTGGCCTCCACCGAGGGCGCCACGGTGGTGGAGGGCACGCCGTGGGCCGGCGCGCCGCCCGGGGGCAACTTCGTGGCCCCGGTGCTGTTCACGGGCGCCACCAACGACATGCGAATCGCCCAGGAGGAGATCTTCGGCCCGGCGCTGACCGCCATCGCCTTCGACGACGAGGACCACGCCGTGGCTCTCGCCAACGACACCGACTACGGGCTGGCCGCCTACGTGTGGACCAGCGATGTGGGCCGGGCCCATCGCGTTGCCGGCGCGGTGGATGCAGGCATGGTGTGGGTCAACTCCCAGAACGTCCGCCACCTGCCGACGCCCTTCGGGGGTACCAAACGCAGCGGCATCGGGCGCGACGGCGGAGACTGGAGCTTCGACTTCTACATGGAGACCAAGAACGTGGCCGTCGCCCACGGCGACCATCCCATCCCCAAACTCGGAGGCTGACCGCCCGGCCGGAATTGGCGGCATTTTGCTCGTATAGCGTGCGTTTCGCTGCCAGTTCGCGGCTGGGTTCGTGCTGCGGCGAGACGGGGCGGCGTCCTGGCCCTATAGCGTGCGGACCACTGCCGGTTCGCGGGAGGTCGAATGACAATGCAGACTCAGATGCTGATCGACGGACGCTGGCGCGACGGAGTCGACTCCGAGCGCATCGACGTGCTCGACCCGGCCACCGAGGACCTCGTGGCCGAGGTCTCGGCGGGCACTCCGGCCGACGCGGTGGCGGCCTGCGACGCGGCCGCCGCGGCCCAGCCGGGCTGGGCGGCCGCCCCGCCCCGCACCCGCTCCGAGACCCTGAGGGCCTGCTACGAGATCCTGGTGGCGCACTCCGGCGAGCTCGCCGAGCTGATCACCCGGGAGCACGGCAAGCCCACCGCCGACGCCCTCGCCGAGGTCGCCTACTCCGCGGAGTTCTTCCGCTGGAACGCCGAGGAGGCCGTGCGCATACACGGCACTGTCAGCACCGCGCCGGCGGGCGACAAGCGGGTCATCACCCGGCACCCGCCGGTGGGCGTGGTGGCCATGATCACCCCGTGGAACTTTCCCGCGGCCATGATCACCCGCAAGGTCGCCCCCGCTCTTGCCGCGGGCAACGCAGTCGTCATCAAGCCGGCCCGTGACACCCCGCTGACCGCCCTGCGGGTCGCGGGGCTGCTGGAGGAGGCCGGCGTGCCCCCGGGCGTGGTCAACGTCGTGCCCACCCGAGCGTCGGGCGACTGGCTCGACGCGGTGGTCGACCATCGAGCCGTGCGGATGCTGTCGTTCACGGGATCGACGGAGGTCGGCAAGATGCTGCTGCGGCGCTGCGCCGACCGGGTGCTGAAGGTCGGGATGGAACTGGGCGGCAACGCGCCGTTCATCGTGTTCGCCGACGCCGATCTCGATGCTGCGATCGAGGGCGCGATGGTGGCCAAGATGCGCCACTCGGCCGAGACCTGCGTTTCCGCCAACCGCTTCTTCGTCGAGTCGCCGGTCCACGACGAGTTCGTGGAGCGCCTGGGAGCGGCGATGGGCGCCCTGAAGGTCGGCAACGGTCTCGAGCCGGGCGTGGAGTGCGGCCCGATGATCAACGCCAGCGCGATCGCCAGCATCGACGGCCTGGTGCAGGGCGCGCTGCAAAACGGCGCCCGCACGGTGACGGGCGGCGGTCCGTTGGACCGTCCGGGCTTCTTCTACGAGCCGACCGTGCTGGCCGGCGTGGACCCCTCGTCACCCATCACCCGTGAGGAGATCTTCGGTCCGGTCGCGCCGGTTGCCACCTTCGACGACACCGACGCGGTGATCGCCGCGGCCAACGACACCGAGATGGGCCTGATGGGCTACGTGTACACGACCGACCTCGCCAAGGGCCTGCGGGTGTCCGAACGCATCGAGGCCGGCATGGTCGGCCTCAACCGCGGCATCCTGTCGGACCCGGCCGCCCCCTTCGGCGGGATGAAGCAGTCCGGGTTGGGCCGCGAGGGCGCCTCCGAGGGCATCTACGAGTTCTGCGAGACCCAGTACATCGCCACCAACTGGTAGGCGACACCTGCAGGGGCGGCCGGCTCCTCAGCCTTTCAACTCCGAGACAAGGGCTTCGGCCAGGCGGCGGTACTGGGACTCGTCGTTGTAGAGGTGCGCGGAGATGCGCAGCAGGCGATCCGGCGGCGCGGGCCAGGTGAACACCGGGACCTGGATGCCGTGCCGGTCGGCCAGCGCGGCCATCAGCGGGTCGAAGATCCCGGTGCCCGGATCGTCGGGAGGCGGAACCGGGATCGAGGCGATGGCGCCGATCATGCCGTCGGGGGCGGGCGGGTCGATCCCGAGAGCGTCGAGCAGGATCCCGCGGCCGGTGAGGCACAGCTCCCGTATGGATCTGCGCACACCGGGCCAGCCCTCGGGGTGCATGGCCTCGACCGCGGCCAGTGCGGCGGGCACGGTGAGCCAGGCGCTCGGGTCGTCGGTGCCGGTCCAGTCGAACTGGGCATGGAGCCGACCGCCTCCCGAGGGCCAGCCGCCGTTGTAGCCGTGGCTGATCACCGAGTGGTAAACGTCGTCGCGCCGGTCGGACCGCACCCACAGGAACCCGGCGCCCTTGGCCGAGCACATCCACTTGTGGCAGTTGGCGGTCACGTACGAGGCGCCCAGAGCGGCCACGTCGAAGTCGATCATCCCCGGCGCGTGGGCGGCGTCGACCAGCACCCGCACGTCGGGCTCGACCTCGGCCGCGATCTCCGCCACCGGCATCACCAGGCCGGTCGCGGAGGTGACCGCGTCGATCAGCAGGACGCGGGTGCGGTCGGTGACCGCGGCCAGGACCGCGTCGACGGCCTGCTGGGGCGACTCGATCGGGAAAGGGACCCGGACAGTGGCCACCCCCGCACCTGTCCGTGAGGCCGACACCTCCGCGGCGTTGCGGCAGGCGTTGTACTCGTGGTCGGTGACCAGGATCTCGTCGCCGGGCGCGAGCGCTGGCTCCAACGAGCGCAGCACCGCATTCACGCCCGCGGTGACGTTGTTGACGAACACCAGCCCGGCCTCGTCGGCACGCACGAAGTCGGCCACCGCCCGGCGGGCCGAGTCGAGCTCGTGCTGGTAGTCACCGCCGAGGAAGTACTTCGTCGGGTTGGCCTCCATGCGGCTGCGCAGCCGCTGCTGGGCCTCCAGCACCGACGCCGGCGTCGCCCCGAACGACCCGTGGTTCAGGTGCAGCACGCCCTCTTCGAGCACCCAGGCACTCACCGCGGTCAGGATCCCTGCTGGCGGCGTTTCTGGATGTTGGCCCACTCGTCTCGGAGGCCGACGGTGCGGTGGAACAGCAGGGGAGCGTCCGGGTCGTGGGCGAAGTAGCCGAGGCGCTCGAACTGCACCACCTCGCCGGGCCCGGTCTCACTCAGCGCCGGTTCGACCTTGGCGCCTCCGATGAGCTCGCGGGAGGCGGGGTTGTAGGACTCCAGCGGGTCGCGGCCGTCGGCGCCGGGCACCGGATCGGTGAACAGGCGGTCGTACAGCGCAACGGTGGCGTCGAGGGCGTGGTCGGCCGAGACCCAGTGGATCGTGGCCCGCACCTTGCGGCCGTCGGGGGCCTGGCCGCCGCCGGTGTCGGGGTCGTAGGTGCACCGCAGCCGTACGATCTCCCCGTCGGAGTCGGTCTCCACGTTGTTGCAGCGCAGGAAATAGCCGGCCCTCAGGCGGACCTCCCGACCGGGGGCCAGCCGGTAGAACTTGCGGGGTGGGTCCAGCATGAAGTCGTCGCGCTCGATCCACAGCCGTCCCGAGAACGGCACGTCACGCTCCCCGGCGCCGGGATCCTCGGGGTTGTTGACCGCCCGCCGGAGCTCGACACGGTCGGCGGACCAGTTGTCGATGACCACCTCCAGCGGGCGCAGCACGGCCATGCGACGCAGCGCGGCCCGGTTGTGGTGGGTCCGCACGAACGACTCCAGCAGCTCGATCTCGTGAACGCCGTTCACCCGGGCCACGCCGATGTGGGCGCAGAACTCCCGGATGGCCTCGGGCGGGTAGCCCCGGCGCCGCAGGCCCCGCAGCGTGGGCAGGCGAGGATCGTCCCAGCCGTCCACCAGCTCCTGCTCCACGAGAGCGCTCAGCCTTCGCTTGGAGGTGACGGTGTGGGTGAGGTTCAGGCGGGCGAACTCGTACTGGCGGGGCCGGTCGCCGGGCAGCGGCAGATGCTCCAGGTACCAGTCGTAGAGCTGGCGGTGGGCGTCGAACTCCAGCGAGCACAGCGAGTGGGTGACGCCCTCGACGGCGTCGCTCTGGCCGTGGGCCCAGTCGTAGGTGGGATAGATGCACCAGGCGTCTCCGGTGCGGAAGTGGGCGGCGTGGCGGATCCGGTACATGACCGGGTCGCGCATCAACATGTTGGGATGGGCCATGTCGATCCTGGCTCGCAGCACCTTGTCGCCGTCGGCGAACCGGCCGGCCCGCATGTCGCGCAGCAGGCTCAGGTTCTCCTCCGCCGAGCGGTCCCGGCATGGGCTCTCGACCCCTGGCGTGGTGAAGTCGCCTCGGGTGGCTGAGACAGTCTCGGCGTCCTGGTCGTCCACGTAGGCCAGCCCCTCGCGCACCAGGTGCTCGGCCCACTCATAGAGCCGCTCGAAGTAGTCCGAGGCGTGGACGGCCTCGCCGTCGGGCGCATATCCCAGCCAGGCGATGTCGTCGGCGATGGCCTCGGCGTAGGCGGCGTCCTCGCCGGCCGGGTTGGTGTCGTCGAAGCGCAGCCGGCACGCCCCGCCGTGCTCGGCAGCCACCTCGAAGTTGAGGCACACCGCCTTGGCGTGGCCGATGTGCAGGAACCCGTTGGGCTCGGGCGGGAAGCGGGTCTGCACCCGGCCCCCATAGGTCCCGGCCAAGTTGTCGGCCCGTACCTGCTCCCGGATGAAATCCAGCGGCCGGGCCGCGCCGGCTGCGTCGGTGTGCGACTCGGCCATGTCAGCCGAGAAGGTGAGGAGCCAGGATCCTCCAGCCGTCCACCGTGGCCTCGGGGCTGTCGGCGAGGACCTGAACGCCCACATGGTCGGCTCCGGCGTCGAGGTGCTCTTGGACCCGGGCGGCGACCTGTTCGGGGGTGCCCCACACCACGATGGCGTCGACCAGGCGGTCCGAGGGTTCGCCGCCGGGACCGCCGTCGATGTCGGACTGCTCGAAGCCGAGTCGCTTCAGGTTGTTGATGTAGTTCGGCATCCGCAGGTACATGGCCATGTTCTGGCGGGCCAGGGCACGGGCTGCGGCCGGGTCGGTGTCCAGGACCGCCATCTGCTCGGGGTACAGGGCCGCGTCGGGGCCCATCACCTGCCGGGCGATGGCGGTGTGCTCGGGCGGCACGAAGTACGGGTGCGCTCCGGCTGTGGCCTCCGCGGACAGCTCCAGCATCCTGGGGCCGAGCGCGGCCAGCACCATCTCACCAAGATCCGTCGGGCCGTGGGCAAAGAAGACCGCCTCGCCCATCCGGACGAGATACTCGCGCATGTAGCTGAGGGGACGGGAGTACTGGTGCCTGCGGATGTCCTGCACCAGGTGCGCGTGGCTGACTCCGAGCCCCAGCAGGAACCGTCCCGGGAAGGCTTCCTCGATGGTGCGCTGAGCATTGGCCGTCGTCATCGGATCCCGGGCGTAGATGTTGGCGATGCCAGTGGCGACCTTGATCGACGAGGTGCCTTCCAACAGGAGAGCAGCCCGCACGAACGCGTCCCGCCCGACCGCCTCCGGGTACCAGATGGCCCCGTAGCCGAGCTCCTCGGCCTCCGCCGCGAACTCCGCTCCCTGCGCTGACGGCACCGAGTCCAGGATCCCGGTCCAGATCCCGACGCGCCCCAATTCGATGTTGCCCATGCTCACGGGCCGCAACCTACCGTCGCAGCCGACCGGTGCACCATGACTACACTCCGGGCACTACGCGACCAGTGGAGGTGCAGTCCCGATGGGGTCCATAGCACGGTTGATGGCAGTCTGTTGTGTGATCGCCCTGGCGGCCGTGGGCTGCGGTGACAGCGACGAGTCCGTCGTCTACTCGGCCGACGGCAACGAGGGCGCTACGGCAGCCGCCGAGGTGACCGCGCCCGACGGCTCGCCGATCGGCACAGTGCAGCTCGTGCAGGGCACGACCGGCGTTCTCGTGACGGTGGACGTTTCGGGCTTGTCACCGGGCGCGCACGGCATCCACCTGCACGCTGTGGGCGCCTGCACACCGGACTTCACCGCTGCAGGCGGACACATAAACCCCGGCGAGGGCGTTCACGGCCTGTTGAACCCGGACCGCACCGCCGACGCCCAGGACAACGGCGACCTCCCGAACCTCTACGCCGGGGCCGACGGCACCGCCCGGGCCGAGTTCTTCACGACGCTGGTGACGGTGGCGGGCGGCAGCATGCCGACACTGCTCGACGGCGACGGGTCGACGGTGGTCATCCACGAGAACCCCGACGACCACGAGTCGCAGCCCATCGGCGGTGCCGGAGGCCGCGTCGGCTGCGGCGTCATCCGATAACCCAGCTCGTCGTCAGTCTCCGAGAAGTCCCCAGCGCCGCGACCTGTCGTCTCAGCGTCGCGGTCACCGGCCCGCCAGCCTCAGCCCAGGAGCGCTTCGAGCATCTCCTCGACGGTGGTGCCCGGCGCGTCCTTGAAGGCGCCCAGCCGCCGGTACACCTCGCCGGCGGCCCGATGGAACCCGTCGGGCAGGCCGGCCTCGGCGAACGTGGCCGCGATCTCGTCCATCTCGCCGGTCCAACGCCACGCCTTGGGGGCCACCTCGCCGGCGGTGCCGGCAAGCCGTTCGGCCACCCCCGGCAGCGACAGATCCCATTCGGTCAGCAGATCCTCGGCCACGCCCTCGGCCGCGGCCAGAGCGGCCACGGCTGCCAGCAGGGCGCTGGTGCCCTTTGTCCAGGAGGCGTAGGCCATCTTCAGCGCCGACGCCGTGCCCGGCCCGCCACCGTCCAGCACACGCGGCTCCAGCACCGAGCCCTCGAATCGGGCCGCGACCCGGGCCGCGTCGGAACCCGACAGGTACAGCCGGGTGGTGCCCGGCCTGATCGCGGGCGGCCCGATCAGGCCGCCGTCCACGAAGCTCTCGAAGCGCGACGCGATCTTGCGGGCCGTGGCCGGTGACACTGCGTTGGCGTCCACGTAGCAGCCCTCGAACCCCGCGTCGGCCACCGTGTCGGCCAGCACCAACGCGCCGTGAGGCGGGCAGACCGAGATCACGACATCCGCGGCAGCGGCCATCGAGGCGACGCTGCCCACATCGGTCAGGCCAGCATCGGCGGCCCGCTTGCGGGTCGCTTCCGAACGGTCGTGGCTGGCCCACAGCACGGTGCCGGCGCAGGCGGCGGCGACGGTCGCGCCCATGGCCCCCGGATGCAGGATCCCTGTTACGGCGCCGTGCCGCGAGGTGCTCACGAGCGAGGATCAGGCGTCGGCCTGGCCCAGGTACGAGGCCCGCAGGTCGGGGTGGGCCAGGAGGTTCTCGGCAGAGTCGTCGAGCACCACCCGGCCGGTCTGAAGGACCCAGCCCCGATCGGCGATGGACAGCGCCATGTTGGCGTTCTGCTCCACCATGAACACGGTCAGCCCGGCCGCGTGAATCTGCTGGATGAGTTCGAAGTTCTGCTGCACCAGCGCGGGGGCCAGACCCATCGACGGCTCGTCCATCAGCAGCACCCGTGGCTTGGCCATGAGCGCCCGGCCCATGGCCACCATCTGCTGCTCGCCTCCCGAGAGCGTGCCCGCCTTCTGGCCGAGGCGCTCCTTGACCCGGGGGAACAGATCGAAGATCCGCTCCAGGTCGGCGGCGATGCCGTCGGTGTCGCTGCGCAGGTAGGCGCCCAGATCCAGGTTCTCCCGCACGCTGAGCCGCTTGAACAGGCGGCGGTTCTCCGGGACCATGGTCACGCCCCGGGCAACCCGGTAGCTGGTGGGCCTGTCGTTGACGACCTCACCGTCGAGCACGACCTCGCCCGAGGTCGGCTTGAGCATCCCCAGCAGCGTCTTGAGGGTGGTGGACTTGCCGCTGGCGTTGCCCCCCAGCAGGCACACCAGCTCTCCCTCGTATATCGAGAGGTCAACATCCCGCAGGGCGTGAACCGCTCCGTAGTGGGCGTTTACCGAGCGCATCTCCAGCAGCGGTCGCGCTGCCGGCCGGCCTTGGTCGGCGCTCACGAGGTTTCGGCCCCGTGGCCCAGATAGGCCTCGATCACTCGGGGATCGGTGGACACCTCGGCGTAGTCGCCCTCGGCGATCTTGGTGCCGTGGTCGAGCACCACCACCCGGTCCGAGACCTCCCGCACCACGTCCATGTGGTGCTCGATGACCACGATGGCGAAGCCCCACTCGTCGCGCAGCCGCCCGATCATCCCGGTGAGCTCGGCCGACTCCACCGGGTTCATGCCCGCCACAGGCTCGTCGAGCAGGATCAGCTTGGGCTGGGTGGCCATGGCCCTGGCGATCTCGAGGCGGCGCCGGTTGGCGTAGGACAGGGTGAAGGCCGGCTGGTCGAAGCGATACCCGACCAGCCGGGAGCCGAAGAAGCTGAGGACCTTCTCGGCCCGCTCGCGGATCTCGGTCTCCTCGCGGCGGAACGACGGCGTGTAGAACAGCGCTCCGAAGGCGTGCTGGCGGGTGCGGCAGTGCTGGGAGACCATCACGTTCTCCAGCACCGTCATGTTGGCGAACAGCCGCACGTTCTGGAAGGTGCGGGCGATGCCGCGAGCCGTGACCCGGTTGGGGTCAAGGCCCAGCAGCGACGCGCCCTCGAAGACGATGTCGCCCGCGGCCACCTCGACGGTGGCGGTGATGGCGTTGAACAGGGTGGTCTTGCCCGCGCCGTTGGGGCCGATCACCGAGACGATCTCGCCCTCGTGAACCTCGAAGTCGAGCCCGTCGAGGGCGTGCAGGCCGCCGAAGTCGACGCTGAGGTTGCGGGTCTCCAGCAGCGGCCGGCGCCCGTTTCCGTTGGCGGCGGAGCCCGTCGAGGGCGCTGGCGGGGTTCCGTTGGCAGCGCTCATGTTGCCGGTGCGGCCTGCGGGCCGCTGCTGCCGTCGTCGTGGTTGTCGTCCTCGACCTGGCCCTTGAGCCAGGCGTCCTGGGCCATCTCCTGCTGGTGCAGCTCGCGGGATCGGCGCACGCTCGGGATCAGGCCCTCGGGTCGGGCCAGCATCATCCAGATCAGCAGCGCCCCGTAGATCAGCAGCTTGAACTCGGAGAACTCAGCCAGCAGGCCAGGCTGTTTGGGTCCGCCCAGCACGCCGATCAGCACCGCCGAGCCGGCGATCACGCCGACGATGTTGCCCATTCCGCCGAAGATCACCACTACCAGGATCACGATCGAAACCAGGATCAGGAAGCTGTTGGGGAACACCGACCCGACCTTGGCCGAGAAGATCGCACCGCTGAACGACCCGAGGACCGCGCCCACCACGAAGGCCAGCAGCTTGACGTTCACGGTGTTGATGCCCATGGCCTCAGCCACCGTCTCGTCCTCGCGAACGGCCATCCAGGCCCGCCCCAGCCGTGACCGCTCCAAGCGCCATGAGACGTAGATGGCCAAGGCGCAGAAGGCGAGCACCAGGTAGAAGACCCGGCGCGGGTCGGTGCCGGCCACGCTGGTGAGCCCGAAGATCCCCGCGCCGGGGATCTTGGTGATGCCCTGCGATCCGCCGAACCAGCCCGACAGCCAGTCCGACAGGAATAGCAGCCGGATGATCTCACCGAACCCGAGCGTGACGATGGCCAGGTAGTCGCCCCGCATCCGGATCACCGGCGCGCCGATGAACAGCCCCACCAGCCCGGTGATTATCACCACGACGATGAGAGCCGCCAGCCACGGCAGCTCGGGATTGATCCTCGGGGAGGTCGCCGCGGTGAGCACCGCGGCCGAGTAGCTGCCCACCGCGAAGAAGGCCACATAGCCAAGGTCCAGGATCCCGGCCAGCCCGACCACCACGTTGAGGCCCAGCGCCAGCAGCACGAACAGCCCG
Organism: Acidimicrobiia bacterium; assembly: GCA_022819505.1. Lineage (GTDB taxonomy): Bacteria > Actinomycetota > Acidimicrobiia > Acidimicrobiales > Aldehydirespiratoraceae > Aldehydirespirator. Next base: position 226,514 of record JAJEHD010000018.1, read on the forward strand.
ACATTGGCCAGAAGCTCGTTGGTCAGCTTGCCCGCGAACAGGGGTAGGACGATCAGCACCGCGGCGGTGGCGAGGATCAGCAGACCGTTGGTTCGGGTGCGCTGGGCGCCCTCCAACGCCGCGATATGGGTCCTGGCCTGCTGGATCCGGCCCCGTCCCAGGACCGCCAGGATCCCGGACGCGGCCGCGAGGCCCAGCGCGCTGGTCCAGTTGATGCCGCCCCGGCGGGCGTACAGCCAGTCGGTCAGCGCCTCCAGGCGCATCCCCTCGGCCAGGTCCACCACCAAAGGCTCCAGCACGGCTGCGCCCCCCACTGCCAGGGCCATGGTCACCACCGCCCTGCGGGTCCGCGGCCCCAGCAGCCGCAGGGCCCCTCCCAGCGCACCGACAGCGGCTCCGATCACCAGCCATATCACCACCGCGAACCAGGTCGCGTTGCCGAAGGCGAGCAGCTCGGCCAGCATCGGGCTCCAGTTGACCAGCGGCTCGCGCAGGTCGAAGTTGGCCAGCAGCACCGCCAGCAGCGACAGCCCGCCGCCGGCGACGGCCCCGCAGGCTGCGCCCCCGGCCATCTCGTGGGCGCCGGCCGCGTGAACCGCCATGCCCTCCCGCTTGACCTGGTGCCCCACCCGGTGGCCCGCGGCGAACGGCACTATCAGCAGGGTCAGATAGCCGAGACTCAATACCGGCTTGACGATCACTCGCTCGTCGAGGCGCACCGGCATGTTCGACAGGGCGATGAAGACCTGCGCGACCGCGCCCACGGCACCCATGCGCACCAGGCGCCGCCAGTCTTGAGCCAGTGCAGGCCGTGACGCCGCCGGCGGGGGCTCGGCACTCGCGCCGGCTGCTCCGGTCTGCGGGGGCAGGGTGGCGGTCATGTGCGGTCCTCAGCGGGGAGGCGCTCGCCGAATATCCCGGCCGGACGCAGCAACAGAACACCGATCAGCACCGCGAAGGCGACCGCGTCGCGCAGCTGCGACACGCCGCTGACCCCCAGCGGCTCCAGGATCAGCAGCGGACCCACCGACTCGGCCACGCCGATCGACAGCCCTCCGGCCATGGCCCCGCCGAGATGGCCGATGCCGCCCACCACCGCCGCGCTGAACGCCTTGATGCCGGGCAGGAAACCGGTGGTGTGGATCACGCTGCGGAACAGGATCCCCCACAGGATCCCGGCCAGACCGGCCATGGCACCGCCCACCGCGAACACCTTCACGATGGTGCGGTTGACGTTGATGCCCATGAGCGCGGCGATCTCCGCGTCCTCGGCCACCGCCCGCATCGCCTTGCCGCCCTTGGTGTGCTCCACCAGGTACCACAGCACCCCCATCGACACCGCGGCCACCACCACCACCAGGATCCGGGATCCCTCGATCTGGATGAAGGTGTGCTTGTCCTTCACCCAGTCGGGCACGTCCGGGTAGGCCTTGGCCGCCGGGCCGAGCAGCACGATCGAGGCGTTCTGGATGAAGAACGACACCCCGATGGAGGTGATCAGCGGGATCAGCCGGGGCGACCCCCGCAGGGGTCGGTACGCGACCCGTTCCATGATCACCGCCACCAGCGTGCACACGATCATCGAGACGATCACGATGAAGATCAGCGAGCCGATGAAGTTGCTCTCCCAAAGGCCGGCGTCGGCCAGCTTGTTGGAGGTGATCATCCCGGTCATGGCGCCCACCATGAACACCTCGCCGTGGGCGAAGTTGATGAACCCCAGCACGCCGTAGACCATCGAATAGCCCAGCGCGATCAGCCCGTACATGCAGCCCTGGGCCACACCGGAGATGATCAGCCCCCGGAACTGGGCGCCGGTGAGGCCGGTGGCGTCGGGGTTGGCCCAGCGGGCGAAGGGATTGTCGGTGTCTATCTCCTGCCAGATGAAGGCGAGGATCCCGACGGCGACCAGCGTGAGGATGGCGACCCGCATGAAGGTCAGGAACCAGTCGACGCCGGTGCGGGGCGCCCCGCTCCTGGCGCGACCTCTTCCGATCATCGGGTTGATCCTAGTGCTAGCGCCTGACCCGGAGGAGCGGCCAAGGATCGGGCTCGCCGGCGATGTCGACCACCACCATCGACGGTCCCGGATGGGCCAGAGACCTCTCCAGCACCGCCGGCAAGGTGTCGGGGCCACTGGCCCGCTCTGTTCGCACGCCGAAGCTCTCCCCGAACGCGATCCAGTCGGGGTTGCGCAGTGTCGAGGCGATGGTCCTGTCCGGCCCGAAGCGCTGCCGCTGCAGGCGCTGGACGTTGCCGTAGGCGCCGTTGTCGAACAGCAGCACGGTGGTATCGATGCCGTGCTGCACCGCGGTGGCCAGCTCGGTGGCGGTGAACAGCATGCCGCCGTCGCCGACGATGGTGAGCTGGGCCCGGTCCCGGGTCGCGGCCGCGGCGCCGATGCCGTGGGCGACCCCCGCGCCGAGCGTCCCGGCCCCGCCGGTAGCCAGGTACGTCCGGGGTCGGCGGTGTTCGTAGGCGATATGGGCGACGAAGGCGATCTGGGTCACATCCTCGACGATGATCCCGTCGTCGGGCATCACCGACCGGATGGCCCTCAGGTAGCTGAGCTGGGGCTCCAGACGGGCGATGCGCTCGAAGTGCCGGGTCCGCAGCTCGGCCAGTTCCCCAGTGCGATCCTGGCGGCGGCGGTTGTGCCGGCCCAGGGCGTCGATCAGCAGCCGGCACGCCTCGCCGGCGTCGCCGTGCACGCCGACGGTGCCGGTGCCGTAGCGGTCGAGCTCGTCCGGGTCGACGTTGATCTGCACGATCTGCTGGTCGTCGCCGACGCCCCACTCGACATTCGGGAACTCCATCCGGGTGCCGATGCCCACCACCACATCCGAGCTGGGCCAAAGGTCGCGGCCCATCGTCAGGTAGGCGTGCAGGCGGTGGCGGGTGTCGAGCACCCCGAGGCCCATGTAGCGGGCGAACACCGGCGCCTCCAGCATCTCGGCCAGCTCCCTCACCGGCTCGGACGCGTCCTGGGCGCCCCCTCCCACCATGATCAGGGGACGCTGGGCCCGGCCCAGGACCCGGGCGGCTTCCTCGATCTGCCCGCCGTCGATCGGGGGCATGGCGGCGCGGGGCGCGTCGAGGACGCCGTCGGCCGGCTGGCTCCACACGTCGACCGGGACCTCAACGGCCACCGGTCGGGGAGTCCCCGACACCAGCTCGTCGACCGCTTGCTGCCACACGCCCGCGGCGTCGACGCCGCCGCCGATGTAGCCGGTGTGTTTGGTCAGCTGGCGCAGCACGGCCGCCGGATCGGGCAGGTCGTGCAGTATTCCCGTGCTGCGACCGCGCCACACCGACGGCACCGAGCCGATCAGGGCCAGCACTCGGGCGTTGCCCCAGTAGGCGCTGGTGAGACCGGCCGCGGCGTTGAGCATTCCCGGACCGGGCACTACGCACAGCGCGGCCGGCCGGCCCGTCACCTGGGCCGCGCCCAGGGCCATGTAGGCCGCTCCCTGTTCGTGGCGGGTCACGACCGGCCTGATGTCGCGGGCGTCGACCAGTGCGTCGAAGAAGTCGTCGTTCTGTACGCCCGGGAGGCAGAACAGCGTGTCCACGCCCACCGCCCGGAGCGCCTCGACCGCGAGCCCGGCCACGGTTGCGGGCCGGCGCGACGTGCTCCCGGCGCCGATCGCGGTCATGGCTGGCCGTGCCTGCAGACCGACCGGCAGTCGCTCAGCCCACCACGCAGGTGTTGACCATCTCGCCCACACCCTCGATGGCGGTGCGCACCACCGCACCCGGCCACAGCCACTCCTGGGGTTCGCGGGCATGTCCCACCCCGCTCGGTGTTCCGGTGGCGATGATGTCGCCCGGATCGAGAGTCAGGATCGTGCTCAGGTCGGCCACCAGCTCGGCCGGCCCGAAGACCAGCTGATCGGTGTTGGAGGACTGCTTGGTGACCCCGTCGACGGTGCAGCTCACGTCGAGCCCGCGGCCGTCTCCGATCTCGTCGGCGGTGACCAGCGCCGGTCCGACCGGGGTCGACCCTTCGAAGGTCTTGCCGGCCAGCATCTGTGTGGTACGCCTCTGCCAGTCGCGGATCGACACGTCGTTGAGGACGGTGAAGCCGGCGATGGCCGCGAGGGCCTCGTCCGGTCCGGCATTGCGCACCTCGCGGCCGATCACGACCGCCAGCTCGACTTCCCAGTCGGCTTTGGTGGACACCTCCGGCGGCGGTAACCGGATCGGGTCGTACGGCCCGGTGAGCGCCCTGCGATACTTGGCGAAGTAGATCGGCGCCTTCGGCAGCGGGTTGTTGGTCTCCTCAGCGTGATCGCGGTAGTTCAGCCCGACGCAGGCGATCTTGTCGGGGGCGGGCACTACTGGAGCCAGGTCGGCGCCCTCCAGCGGCATCACGCCGCCCGAATCTCCGACGGGCACCGAGCCCGACGTGACCGGTCCGGCCGCCAGGACAGCCCGGACGTCTGGCGCGTCGAGCAGGACTATCTCGTCGCCGGCCACCCGGCCGGCCCGGGTGGCTCCGTCGATCCGGACGGTCACGAGTCGCATGGATCTCTCCGGTTGGGTGGGGGACGGGGTCTAGCTGATCTCGATGTCGGCGACGGTGCAGCCGACCGCGAATATCGGGATGGGAGCGTAGAAGTGCACCGTGCCGCGCCCGGCACCGGCCGCGGCGGCGGCAATGTACGTTCGGATCTCGAAGCCGCCCTGGCCGGCGTCGAGATAGGTGTCGGTGTCGCCGTAGGCGCACAGCCGCTCACGGTCGCCGGCGCACCAGCGGTCGAGGAAGTCGCGGTCCCAGGCTTCGTTGATGCGTCCCGAGTCGGGGGTGGCCGGCCAGTGCGAGATGCCGCCGGTGCCGATCACCGCGATGCGCTCGGTGACGCCGTCGGCGGCCCGGCGCAGGGCTTCGCCGAAGGCCCACGCCCTCGACAGCGGGGTCAGCGGCGGACCCTGGCAGTTGATGTTGGCCGGGATGATGGGAACATCGAAGCGGGGTGTCAGGAAGTGCAGCGGCACCGCGATGCCGTGGTCGAGACGCCACTCCTCGGCGTAGGCCACGTCACAGGTGCGCATGATCGCCTCGATGAGGCGTTGGGACAGCTCCGGGTTGCCGGGGGCGCGGAATCTGTCGATGCGAAGCCATTCGGGGTCCTCGATGGGTCCCTCGTAGTAGCCGGCCATGCCCATGGCGAAGGCGGGCATGTTGTTCATGAAGAAGTTGGCGAAGTGCTCCGCGGCGATCACGACCAGAGCATCGGGCTCGGTCGCCTCCATCCGCATCCGCATGGCGTCGTAGGCGGCGTAGAACGCGTCGCGCACCTCCGGATCGGCCCGCTCGGCGCGGCCGGTGATGCCGGGGGCGTGGCTGCACACCCCCGCATACACCAGAGGCATCAGCCCGGATTCCCGCCCGAGACGTGGCCCAGGCGACGGCTGTGGGCCTCCACGCCCTCGTAGCCGGCCAGCGCGTACACACCGGCTCGCACCGGCCCGTGGCGTTCGACGCCGTCGCGCATGCGCTGGAGGTAGTCGGACCATTCGATCCCGCAGAACGCCGCGAAGTGCATCAGGATCTGGCCGTTGACGCCGATGTGGTAGAGCAGCCCGATGTCGGGCTCGAGGAGGGCGCCCCGTTCCTCCTCGTCGAGGTCGTAGCGAGCGATCGCCTGCTGCGGATCGGTGCGGTAGGCCTGCTGGACCCGCTCGTCGCGGTTGAGCTCGTACAGGAACTTCTGCACGTTGTACAGGCTCATCGAAGCGCCAGACTACCAGCGTGTTCTGCGCTGCCCTGAGGGCTCGGCCGGCGGGCGCCCGGTGTCGACGGACCGCTCCGGTATGAGCCGATTCGACGCCGAGACGGCGGTGGAGCCCGTCGGCGACGGCCTGTGGGCCACCCACCTGTCGGCCGGTTGGAACATCGGCGGCAACAGCAATGGCGGCTACGCGCTCACGTCGGTGCTGCGGGCCATGCGCTCGCTGGTGCCGCAGGTCGATCCGATCTCGGTCACCACCCATTTCCTGCGCCCGGGCCAGGGCGACACCGACGCCGAGGTGCGGGCAACGGTGGTCCGATCAGGCCGCACGGTGAGCACGCTGAGAGGATCGCTGTGGCAGGAGGGCAAGCAGCGACTCGAAGTGATGGCCGCCTTCTCGAACCTGCCGGCCGGCGGCCGCGGCGGGCCCGAGATAGCCGAGGCGCCGCCCGTGATCCCGCCGCCGGAGGACTGCGTCCACCGGGACTCCCTCGAGCAGGGGGTGGACCTGCCGATCCTGTCCCGGGTGGATGTGCACGTGCACCCCGACCACGCTCCTGCGGCCGCCAGTGACCGGGCCCTGATCGACGGATGGATCCGTTTCAGCGACGGCACCGATCCGTCCACGCTGGCGCTGCCGTTCTTCGCGGACGCCCTGCCGCCGTCGCTCTACCCGCTGCTCGGCTACATCGGGTGGGTGCCGACGATCGAGCTGACCGTTCACCCCCGCCGGATCCCGGCGCCGGGCTGGTTGCAGGTCCGCCAGGAGAGCCACGACCTCCACGACGGCCGGATGATCGAGTCGGGCTCGCTGTGGGACGCCACCGGCGCGCTGGTGGCCTCCTCCCGCCAGATCGGTCTGCTGCTCACCTGAGCGAGAGCCGCGCCGCTACTGGTAGATGACCACGTCGGGCACCGGCTCCATCGCCTGGACCTCCTCCGGGGTCATCAACGGCGTGTCCTGGGTGAAGAACAGCTTGAACGCCGGTCGCTGCGACGGCTCGGTGATGGCGAACAGCCGGTAGCCCCGGAGCTTGGCACCGGGGGTCCCGATGCCGTCCATGTCGATCGACAACTCGACGCCGGGCTGCGGCTCGATCACGTCGCGGTGGTGCAGCATCCGGCCGGCGAACTGGTGCACCATCAGGATCTTGGTGGGCAGGTCCTCGGACTCCACGAGCGCCGAGAGGTACTCCAGCACCTCGTTCACCTGGTCGCCGGTGATGCCGCCGATGGCCCGTCCCGGACGGACCCCCAGCGGCGCGGTCGCGAACTCCGGGTCCAGGGCCATGTGCACGAAGGGCTCCTTCAGGAAGTCCTCGAGGAGCTTCACCTCCGCCAGCGGGTCGCTCCAGCCGATCTGGTTGTCGATGAACAGGAGCAGCCCGTGCTCGCGGGCCGCTTCCACGTAGGCGGCGATGCGATCATGGGAGAGCCGGTAGATCCAGGTTCCGTCCGATGTGGGGTTGGCCTGGGCGACGCCCGTGATGAGGTGGAAGGCACCGATCGCGCCGCGCGGCCCGTTCAGCCGGTCGTAGCGGTCGACCCACACGGCGATCTGCTCGGCCACCTCGTCGGGCGTTCCGTGGCCGAGAACCCCCATCGCGGGCACGCCGGGGTGGCCGTAGAAGGCGACGACCTGGGCCGCCGGTGGGTCCAGTACCACGGGCGACGACCAAAGCCAGACGCCGCGCTGGCTGCTCGCATACAGCAAGCGCTGCCGCGGCAGCAGGCGCTCGCCCCAGCCGCCGTCGAGGGGGCGTGCCTTCAGCGCGACCGTGACGACCCCGTCGGCGAGTCGCCGTGCCACAACGCGGGCCTCGGCGCCCTGGAGGGCGATGGGGGAGGTCGACAGCCAGCGGGAGCCCTTGCCGGGGGCGGGCATGAAGCGCCTGGGTGGCAGCAGGGACTCTCCCCACGCGCCTTCGGAGCGCACCTGCATTGCCACCTCGACCCGCCCGTCCTCGAGGAACCGGGCGCCGATTCGTGTCTCGATTCCTCCCTCCGGCACCTCCTGCTGGCCCGCGGCCACCGGAGCCCCCCACGCCAGCGCCACCGAGATCACGAGCGCGGCGGCGACCGCGCCTGTGCCTCGTCTCACTCCGACCTGGACCTGATCAAGCGCCGGGCTCGGGGGCGAACTCGAAGACGACGTTGGACAGGCTGGCTTCGATGTCGTCGGGATCGAGGTGGTGGATGACGGTCGTTTTCTGCGAGCCGCAGTCCCCGAAGCTGTCGCAGCTGATGGTGCCGATGATGCCGCCGTACCCGTTCACGGTGTTCAGGAACTGCCTGACCCCGGCGCGGTCGATGACCAGAGCGCCGTCGTCCACTCGGGAAGCGGCCGCGATCGCCTCCAGCAGCAGGGTGGTGGCGTCGTAGGCGTGGGCCCAGTACGGCGCTGAGGGCGCTTCGCCGTATGTCTGTTCGTACGTCGACAGCAGGGTCTCGGGGGTCTTGCCGGTGCTCTGGTTGGAGGTGGCCCCGAACCGCAGGTCCGGCCCCGAGATATAGACACCGGCCGACTGCGGCAGCGACATGAACCCGTCGTTGAGCAGGGCCGCGTCGGTGAGCAGCACGGTCTCCGCCAGGCCCGGCACTCCGGGCGCCTGATCGGTCAGGAAGTCCCCGGCCGGCTGGAAGATGGGAAAGAACAGGGCCTCGGGGCTGCCGGTCGCGACCTCGGTCAGCACCGGCACCATGTCGGTGTCCTCCTTGTTGATGGCCGCGAACCCGGTGACCGTGCCGCCCAGCCGCTCGAAGCTGTCGGCGAAGGCCTGCGCGATCGACCGGGAGTACGGATCACCGTCGTGAATGGCCGCGGCGGACGCTAGGCCGAGTCCCTCATGGGCGAAGCGGGCCATGGTTTCCCCGACGAACAGGCCGTTGTTGGAAGTCCGGTAGTAGCCGGTGCTGTGATTCAGGCCGGGGTTGCCGGCCAGGTCGGAGGTGAGCGTGGGCGACGTGTTGGACGGCGCGAAGAGCACCATGCCAGCGGCGGTCACCAGGGGCGCGGCGGCGACGGCCGCGGTGGAGCACGACGGCCCGATCACGCCGACCACGTCCTCGTCGGCGATGATGGTCTGCGCCGCGGCCTGGGCTCCGTCGGATGAGCACAGGTCGTCGTAGCGGGTGCCGAGGTCGACGTCGAAGCCGTTCACCGGGCCGAAGTCCGCGACGGCCAGCTCGACGCCGCGCTGGTTGGGGATGCCCAGGTAGGCCACGTCCCCGGTGATGGTGTTGAGCGACCGGATCTGGATGGCCTCGCCGGCGGGCACCTCCACGACGCCTAGGGACCCGTCGCCGAGGTGGTCGGACTCGGGAGCATGGGCGACGTCGTCGTCACCGCCGCAAGCTGCCGCCACCAGCAACGCAGCGAGCACTGCACCGCGAGCCGCCATGGGCCCTCGACGCTGCACCAGCCGGTTCATGGGAGCCATTATTCCCCGGCGTAGGCGGCCGGGCGCGTCTATTTCGAAAACAGGTCGGCGTAGCGCGCCCGGAGCTCGGCCTTGAGGACCTTGCCCATGGCGTTGCGGGGGAGCGCTTCGACCGTCACGAAACGCTTGGGATGCTTGAAACGGGCGACGTCGGTGAGTGTGCCGGCCAGCTCCCGGGTCAGCCCGTCGCCAGATCCACCGGCACCGGGTTCGGGCACGACGAAGGCTGTGACCGCCTCGCCCAGGTCTGGATGGGCCAGACCCACCACCGCGGACTCGGCCACAGCCGGATGAGCATCGATGATCTGCTCGATCTCCACCGGGTACACGTTGAGCCCCCCCGAGATGATCATGTCGGTGGCCCGTCCCTCGAGGGTCAGGCGACCGTCGCCGTCCAGGCGGCCCACGTCGCCGGTTATGAACCAGCCATCGGTTGTGCGGGACTCCGATGTGGCGTCAGGCCGCCGCCAGTAGCCGGGACCGACGTTGGGGCCGCTGACCTGCACCATCCCCGCTGCGCCCACCACCTCGGCGCCGTCGTCGTCGCAGACCCGCACCTCGACTCCCGGCAGAGCGAACCCCACCGTTCCCGCCACCCGGGCGCCGTCGTAGGGGTTGGACGTGATCATCAGGGCCTCGCTCATCCCGTAGCGCTCCAGCACGCGGCAGCCGGTGCGGCCGGCCACCGCCCGGTGGAGCTCGGCGGTCATCGGAGCCGACCCGGAAATCAGCAGGCGGATGCGGCTGCAGGCTGTCGCATCGAAGCCCTCCAGGGTCATGAGCCGGCTGTAGTGGGTGGGTACGCCCATCATCACCGTCGCGTCGGGCAGGCTCGCCAGCGCCTCGCCGGCGTCGAAGCGTTCGAGGAAGATGACCTCGCAGGCGCTCAGCATGGCCGTGTGCAGCGCCACCATCAGCCCGTGGACGTGGAAGATGGGCAGCGTGTGCAACAGCACGTCGGTCCGCTGGAAGGCCCAAGCCCGCTCGAGCGTGAGGGCGTTGCTGGCCAGGTTGCCGTGGGTGAGCATGGCGCCCTTGGGCCGTCCAGTAGTGCCCGACGTGTACACCAGCGCAGCGAGGTCGTCGGCTCCCTGGGGGACGGCACCGGGCGACGGGTGAGCTCCGTCGAGCCCCGCGGCCAGGACACCCGGATCCTGCACCACCGCAGCCGGTTCGGCGTCGGCGACGAACCAGTCGACCTCGGCCGGGGTGTAGGCGGTGTTTAGGGGCACGTACACCGCGCCGAGACGCAGCACGCCCAGATACAGCGCAACGCCGTCCACGGACTTGGGCAGCTGCACCACCACCCGGTCGCCCGCCGACACGCCCAGGCTCCGCAGCCATCCAGTGGCCCGGGCCGACCGCTCGTCCATGTCCCCGTAGGTGATCGTCGCGCCGCCCGGCACCCGCAGGAACGGGCGGTGCAGGGCGGGCTCGAAGCGTCGCCGCAGCAGCGAGAAGAAGCCGTCGTCCACGCTGAGAGTCTGCCCGGCCGAGCCGTATGTACCTAGTGTTCCGATTCGAGGAGGTCTGCTGCGAACTTCAATGGGTTAACCACCGTATAGGTGGCAAACTCATTGAAGTTCGTGACGAACACGAGCTCCGACTCGCTCGGCCTCCTAGCCTCGTGGGGTATGGGGCCGGCGGCGGAGAAGAACCTTGTCCTCACCGGGTTCATGGGAACGGGCAAGACGACGGTGGGTCGGATCCTGGCCGAGCGCCTCGGTTACGACTTCGTGGACACCGACGCAGTGATCGAGTCGCAGGCGGGCCCGATCCAGGACATCTTCGAGCGCGACGGCGAGGAGGCCTTCCGTGAGATGGAGCGACGGTTGGCCCGCGAGCTGGCCGGTCGCACCGGCCTGGTGATCGCCACCGGCGGGCGGATGATGCTCGATCCCGAGTGCGCGGCCTGCCTGGAGTCCCCGGCCCACGTCGTGTGCCTCAACGCTGCGCCTGAGACCATCTTGGAGCGGATCGGCGACACCTCGTCAAGGCCCATGCTGGACGTCGGCGACGCCCCGACCCGGGTGAGGGATCTGCTGGCCGAGCGGGCCGAGGGCTACGGGCGGTTCATCACGGTTGACACCGACGGGCGCAGCCCCTCTGAGGTGGCCGACGCAGTGATGGCGCAACTCGGGCTATAACTGCGCTATGGCGATAACGATCCTGGTGGTCAACGGCCCCAATCTCAACCTGCTCGGCGTCCGCGAGACCGATATCTACGGTGAGGGCACGCTCGAGGAGTTGATGGCCGGTGTTGCCGCCCACGCCGAGTCGCGGGGCGCGAACGTGCGCCATGTGCAGTCCAACGTCGAGGGGGATCTCGTCGAGGCCATCCAGGACGCCGCGGCCGGCGGGGACGGTGCTGCTGACGGCGTCGTGCTCAACGCGGGCGCCCTGACCCACTACTCGATCGCGCTGCGCGATGCGATTGCCGCCGTCGACGTGCCGGTGGTGGAAACCCACCTGTCGAACGTGTACGCCCGGGAGGACTTCCGGCACACCTCGGCCGTCGCCGCCGTCTGCGTGGGCGTAATCACCGGCTTCGGCGCAACCAGCTACCGGCTCGCGGTGGACGCCCTGATCGACCTGCTGGGCGAGTAGCGCTGCGGCACGGCGTGTTCGAGCCCTCGACCCTCTGAGCGGCTGGCGTGGCTGCAGACGCCGTGATGCTCGAAGTGGCAGGGCGCGAGGTTCGCGTCTCCAATCCGGACAAGGTCTTCTTCGGTGCCCGGGGTGAGACCAAGCTCGATCTAGTCGAGTACTACCTGTCGGTGGCCGAGCCGCTGATGAGGGCCATGGGCGGCCGGCCGGTGCTGCTGGAGCGTTACCCCGACGGCGCCTCGGGCAAGTCGTTCTTCCAGAAGCGGGTGCCCAAGGGAGCTCCCGAGTGGCTGACCACCACGGTGGTGAGCACCCCCAACGGCACCCTGTCCAATGCCATGGTCGCCGCCGACCTGGCCCATGTCTTGTGGGCCGTCAACATGGGATGCCTCGGATTCCATGTGTGGCCATACCTCGCCGATGCCCCTGACTTCGCCGACGAGCTGCGCATCGATCTCGATCCCCAGCCCGGCGTCGTCTTCGACCAGGTGCGGGAGGCCGCCCGTGAAGTGAAGGCGGCATTCGATGAGTTGCAGATGCCGGTCCACGTCAAGACCTCAGGGCGCCGGGGTCTGCACGTCTATGCCCGGCTCGCGCCCCGCTGGGACTCCTACGCCGTGCGGGCCGCGGCGGTAGCCCTTGCCCGGGAGATGGCCCGGCGCCGTCCCGACCTGATCACCGACGCCTGGTGGAAGGAGGAGCGGGGCCGGCGGGTGTTCGTCGACTTCAACCAGAACGCTCCTCACAAGACCGTGTTCGGGGCCTGGTCGGCCCGGCCCCGCGTCGGTGGGCAGGTGTCGGCACCGATCGGCTGGGACGAGGTCGACGAGGTGGAGCCCGAAGACCTGACCATCGCCACCGTCGGCTCCCGGGTCTCACGGATCGGGGATCCCTGGGCGTCCATGGACCGAGAGCCGGCCTCGCTGGAGCCGCTGCTTGAGTGGCACGCTCGGGACATGGCCGCCGGCCTCATGGACGCTCCCTGGCCGCCGGTGTACCCGAAGATGCCGAATGAGCCGCCCCGGGTGGCGCCCAGCCGGGCCGCCCGCACCAACCAGGAGGACCCGTCTTGATGAAGCCCCGCCTGTCAATGCACCTCGTCAACTTCGCGGCCGACCCGCCCGGCGACTGGCAGCGCCTGTTCGACCTGGCCGTGGCCGCCGACCGGGCCGGAATCGGCCGGCTGGTGGTCTCGGACCACGTCGTCTACGGCGAGCGTCTCGACCGCTACGCCGACCCGACCCTGGGTGGGCTGGCCGGCGGCCGCCAGCCCACCGGTCCCGACGGGGCCTGGCTGGAGCCGCTGACGGTGCTGGCCATGGTCGGTGCCCTGACCGAGCGGGTGCGGCTGTGCCCGATGATCCTGCTCGCCGCGCTGCGCCGCCCGATCGTGCTGGCCAAGACGGCGGCCACCATCGACGTGCTCACCGGTGGACGGCTGGATCTGGGTGTGGGCGTGGGCTGGCAGCAGGAGGAGTACGAGGCCGCGGGGCTGGACTTCGCTGCCCGGGGGCGCCTGCTGGACGACACTCTGGAGGTTTGCCACGCCTTGTGGACCCAGGAGCGGGCCACGGTCAGCACCGCCGATCTGAGCTTCGAGGGCATACACCAGATGCCCAAGCCGACCGCCGGAACGGTGCCGGTGTGGGTCAGCGGCACCGTCAACCGGCGCTCGATGGCCCGCCTGGCCCGCTTCGGGTCGGGCTGGATCCCGTGGGGTCCCGACGCAGCCGATATCGCCTCGGGCATAGCCAAGATGCGCGAGGCGATGGTCGCCACCGGCCGGGACCCGTCCGGAATCGAGGTCGCGGCGAACGTGCGGCTGGAACGCGACGATCGCGGCGAACCGCAGATCGCGCCCACTATGGCCGCGGTGCCAGCGCTGGTCGCAGCCGGGGCGACCGATCTTCGCCTCCACCTGCCGACGCCCCTGAGCGTGGATCGGGCTGAGGAGTATCTGGCCCCCTGGGTCGAGGCCTTCGAGGCCGCGGCCGGCGGGTGAGCGGCATGCGCAGCGGACCCCGCAACCCGTTCCTGGCCGACAGCGGCAACGCCATGGCCCACGGCCGCTGCGACCAGCAGGACAACACGCCGGGCCGGGGCCCGGAAGGCCCGACCGGGGTCCTGGGCGACAGCGACATCCAGTACGCGCATCTGGGACCGGGGCACTTCGGCGGCGTCATCTCGGGGCGCTACGCCGACGGGCGCAGAGTGATCTGGTCCAACGGCCGCCAGATGATCGTCAAGCTCGATTACGACACCCTGGAAGTACTCGCCACCCTGCCCACCGGCACCGAGCCCATCACCGGGCGGGCTGAGTTGGACACCCTCGAGGCCGGCCTCGACGACCTCGACGGCGACGAGGCCGTCGCCCACGCCATCGACATCGCGCTCCGCTTCATGACCGGGCTCGACGGTGTGTACTCGCTGCTCGACTGCGACCACACCCTGTTCCTGGGCCGCAAGGACCACGCTGCGGCCTATGTCGAGACCGACCCGGCCGATCCGTCCAGTCCCATCGTCGAGCGGGATCGCTGGTACCGGCCCGACGGCATCGACGGGTACTTCGTGGGGATCAACATCACCTTCGACGGCCGGCTGGTGATGACCACCGACCACGGCTGGGTGGTGTGCGTGACCCGGGACTTCAGCCACTACGACGCCATCCAGCTGCCCGGGGCGGCCGCCGACGCCGCCGACCACTGCGCCCGGCGGGCCGCGGAGTACGGCCATACCGGCTACGGCTGGGTGCGGACCAGCTCCTGCGTCGGCGACGACGGTGGCATCTACGTCAGCTCCGTCGACACCATCCACAAGGTGGTCTGGACCGGCGAGCGGCTGTCGCTCGACCCTGCAGACGGGGCCTGGTCGGCCCGGTATCGCAACGGCGGCGGCGACGGCTCGGGCACCACCCCGTCGCTGATGGGCTTCGGGCCCGATGAGGACCGCTTCGTCGTTATCGGCGACGGCGACGACGTGGTCAATATCACGCTGCTATGGCGCGACGAGATCCCCGACGACTGGGAGCAGCTCCCCGGCGCCCCGTCGCGGCGGATCGCGGGTATCGGCCCGGCCCACATGGGCGATCCGGCCCGCGCCCAGATCAAGACCGAGCAGTCGATCACCGTCTCGGGCTACGGCGCCATGACCGTCAACAACGAGCCCGCCTCGCTGCCCGACGGCTGGCCCGCCACCAGGGCCCGCCTGTTCAGCTTCTTCCTGGGCCACAAGCCCGCCTACACGCCCTACGGCCTGCACAAGTACCAGTGGGACCCGGCCGAGCGCCGGCTCGTCGAGGCCTGGGTCAACACCGAGGTGTCCTCGCCGAACTCGGTGCCCTTCGTCGCCCAGGGGTCGGACCTCGTGTACACCTGCGGCACTCGCGACGGGCGCTGGACCATCGAGGCCCTCGACTGGACCACCGGCGAGAGCCGCTTCCACTACGTCGTGGGCGGGTCCCGCTACAACACCCTCGGAGGCGGCGTCACCGTCGACGACGACGGCCGCCTGCTGTACGGCACCATCTTCGGCAAGGCCCGCATCCTGCGCTGAGGTCTGTGGCTCGCCGGGATCAGCCGGGGCGCATGTTGCGGAAGATGGCCTCGTAGGCGTGGTGCTCGGCCATCCGGCGGGCGATCACGGTGTTCGTCTCCGAAACCCATCGTCGTGTGCCCAGGTCGAGCCTGTCGTTGAGGGACTGCTCGAGCCGGTCGGTGAGGAGAGCCCTCAGCCGCGGGTCCAGATCGTCTTCGAGGAGGTCCTCGTAGCGAGGCCCTAGCACGTCGTCGAGCACGTAGCCGACGGACTCGTCGATGTCGACGTCGCTGCCGAAAGCGCCGGCTGCCTGCTTCGTGCCCTCGTAGGCGGCGTAGTTGGCCGCCGTGCCCTTCATGGCCAGCTGTCCAGCCTCCTGGGTGGCTGCTCGCGTTCCGCGGCTGCGGAATGTGCTGGCCACCCTGTCGACCACCTTCTTGGCGCCCCGCAGACCCGACGATGACAGGCCCGGCAGCGGGACGAGGCCCAGAGCGAACAGCGAGGCAGTCTGGTAGTCGGAGTGGACCGCGTAGTAGAGCGCCCGTGCGCCGTCCACGATGTCGCCGATGACGGGCAGGAACGACACGACATTGAGCGCGCCTCCAAGGCCGATGCCGTCGCCGCGGTGGTAGGCGCGGTCGTCGAGCACCTGCCGGACGGCGCTGGCCTCCTCCGGGGACAGGTCGTAGTCGCTGAGGAAGGCCTCGAAGTCGCGCCGGCTCATGATGCCGTCCGGCGCCTCCCCACCGACTGCGTCGATGGTCGCCAGGTGGGGCAGCAGCGCCGACCAGGCTGCGGTCTTGTCCAGGAAGTCGTCGATGTCGTCGCGGCTCATGAGACCGTCGCGGTCATCGGGGTCGAAGGCGAACTCGCCCTCGTGGGCCCGGTCGAGGTAGTCGTCGTTGTGCTTGGCCGTCTCGACCTGGTCGAAGAAATGGTCGTGGTCGAGCAGCCAGGCCGCGGCCTCGGCGGTGGCCGAGCCGGCGGAATGAACCGCCCACCGCAGATCGCGCCGCGACAGCAGCCCGTCGGCCCGGTCCGGGTCGCCGCGGGACTCGATCATCGTGAAGCTGTCCCGGATGAGCTCCAGCGCGGCGAGTCCCTCGTTCATCTCGGATCCGCCGGCCAGCACGATACGGGTCCGCTCCTGGAGGTCCGAGGCGCTGTCCCGCAGTTCGCCGGCCACCCGGCGGACTCCGGTCGGAACGTCGGGCAACGGGCCGCCCAGCAGCGACGACGCCTCCGCCAGCGGCCCCACCAGCGCCTGAGCGTCCCAATCGAGGTCCCGGGCGGCCGCATCCATCCGCTGCCGGAGTTCGACCGCCCTAACCGTGTCCAGAGCCATGAGATCTGACATGATGGATAATGAAAACATATGTGAATTGCCTTTGCAACCCATGGGGATGAACAATCCGGCGCGACGTGAGGCAGGCTGGCGGTGTGAGCACCCCGCAGGTGTCCGACTTCTTCGCTGTCCTCGCGCTCGGATCGCTGGTGATCGGCTGCCTGAGCCTCGCCGGCGCCTGGTCGCAAGGGGCTCCGGCCCGGGCGCTCCAGCTTCGGCCGGTGCTGCTGCCCCTGGGGCTGGCCATCGCCGCGGTGGCGATGGCCGGGAGCCTCTACTACTCCGAGGTGGCCGGATACCCGCCCTGCGAGATGTGCTGGTACCAGCGGATCTGCATGTACGCCCTGGTTCCGGTGCTGGCGGTGGCGGTGTCCCGCCGCGACCGCCGCGGCGGCTGGTACGCGCTGCCGCTGGCTGTGGCCGGCCTGGGCCTTGCGGTGTACCACTACCAACTCCAGTTGCTGCCGGACCAGGGCTCGACCTGCGATGCATCGGCCCCCTGCACATACCAATGGGTGGACAGCCTCGGGTTCGTCTCGATCCCGTTCATGGCCGGCTGCGGCTTCATCGGAGTCGCGGGACTGGCTGTGCTTTCGCTACGGTCGGGGCGATGAGCAACCGGCCCAAGGTCCAGAAATCCCGCCGCGGCTCGCGACCCGTGGGCGGCCAGACCGACGGCGGCAACCCCCTGATGAAGTGGCTGATCCTCGGCGTGGTGGCGCTGGTCGTGGTGGCGGTGGGAGTGGCCTTCCTGGCGGGCAGGGACGCCGAGCAGAGGGCACAGGACTCCGGTGTGCTCCAGGTCTCCGATGTCAGCATCGAGGGCGCGGCCCTGCCGCCCTTCGATGGCCAGGAGCCCGATCCCGCCATGGAGCGGGTGGCTCCAGCCTTCGCGGCCACCACCTTCGACGGTGTCGAGGTCAGCGTGCTGCCCGGAGACGGCACGGCCAAGGTGATCGGCTTCTACGCGCACTGGTGCCCGCACTGCCAGCGGGAGCTTCCCCGCCTGACCGGCTGGCTGGCCGCCAACGAGCTGCCGGTCGGCGTGGAGGTGATCGCGGTCAGCACGGCCGTCGACCCCGGCCGGGGCAACTACCCGCCATCGGCCTGGTTCGAGGAGGAGCAATGGCCCGCGGTGGCGGTGCGCGACTCCGAGAGCAACGAGATCGGCGACGCCTACGGGCTGCGAGGGTTCCCCTACACGGTGGGCGTCGACGCTGACGGCCGGGTCGTTGCCAGGGTGAGCGGGGAGCTCAGCGACGCCGCCTGGGAGTTCCTGCTCCAGCTCGTCGCGCCGTGACCGGCGAGCACTCGCCCTTCCTGTGCAATCGCCTGCAGGAGTTCGGCGGGGCGTCGGTGTTCGCGGAGATGTCGGCGCTGGCGGTGCGGACCGGCGCAATCAACCTGGGCCAGGGCTTCCCCGACACCAACGGGCCGCCGGCGGTGGCCGAGGCCGCCATTGAGGCCATCCGGGGCGACTTCAACCAGTACCCGCCCGGCATCGGCTACCCCGTTCTGCGCCGGGCGGTGGCCGATCACCAGAAGCGGTTCTGGGGCCTCGAGTTCGACCCCGACACCGAGGTGCTGATCACCGCGGGCGCCACCGAGGCCATCACCGCCGCGATCCTGGCCCTGTGCGGGCCGGGAGACGAGGTGGTGACCTTCGAGCCCTACTTCGACATCTACCCGGCCGACATCTCCATGGCCGGCGCCGAGCGGCGGCTGGTGCAGCTGCGACCGCCCGCCTACACCTTCGATCCCGACGAGCTGGCCGCCGCCTTCGGGCCCCGCACCAGGGTCCTGGTGCTCAACTCACCCCACAACCCCACCGGCAAGGTGTTCAGCGTCGCCGAACTCGACACCATCGCCCGGCTGTGCGTCGAGCACGACGTGATCGCCATCACCGACGAGGTTTACGAGCATCTCGTCTTCGATCAGAACGTCCACGTGCCGCTGGCGGGCCGGCCACAAATGGCCGACCGCACGGTGACCATCTCCTCGGGAGGCAAGACCCTGTCGTTCACCGGCTGGAAGATCGGCTGGGTGTGCGCCCGCGGTGAGCTGGTCCGGGCCGTGCAGGCGGCCAAGCAGCTGCTCACCTACGTCAGCGGAGGGCCGTTCCAGCCGGCGGTGGCCGTCGGGCTGGGCCTCGACGACGGGTTCTACACCGGGCTGGCCGCCGACCTTCAGGCCCGGCGGGACCTGCTGTGCGCCGGCCTGTCCGCGGCCGGCTTCGAGCCCGCGGTGCCCCAGGGCACCTACTACATCACCGCCGACATCCGCCCTCTCGGCGCGTCCGACGGCCTGGAGTTCTGCCGGGCCCTGCCCGAGATGTGCGGGGTGGTAGCCGTCCCGGTGCAGGTGCTGTGCGACGACAAGGAGTTGGGAGCGCCGTTCGTGCGCTTCGCGGCCTGCAAGCGCCCCGAGGTGCTCACCGAAGCGGTCGAACGCCTCGCCACCCTGGCCAACCGCTGACCCGCGTCTAGCGGTCGGGGGCGAAGCGTTCGCGCAGCTCTCGCTTGAGGAACTTGCCGTTGGCGTTGCGGGGGAGGGGATCGTCGAGGAACCTGACGTGTCGGGGGTGCTTGAAGCGGGCCAGGCGGCCCTCCAGGTGCGCGGCCAGTCCGGCTGCGTCCAGCTCGGCTCCGGGAGCCAGCACCACCGCGGCCGCGACCTCCTCGCCGAGGCGCTCGTCGGGCACGCCGAACACGGCCGCCTCGGCGACTGCGTCCAGCTCGTAGATGGTTGCCTCCACCTCCGAGCAGTGGATGTTCTCGCCGCCGCGGATTACCACGTCCTTGATGCGGTCGGCGATGCGGACCCAGCCGTCGTCGTCGATCACAGCCACGTCCCCGGTGCGGAACCAGCCGTCGACGATCGCCTCGGCGGTGGCGTCGGGCTGGTTCAGGTAGCCCTTCATCACGTTGGGGCCTCGCAGCAGCAGTTCACCCCGCTGGCCGGGACCCAGCGTCGAGCCCTCCTCGTCCTCGACCCGGGCCTCCATGCACGGCGCCAGCGGCCCCACCGACGACGGCCTCGCCAGGTAGAACTCGTTGCTGATGGCAGTGGCGACGCCGGCCGTCTCCGTCAGCCCGTAGCCGACGCCGGGGCGGCCCTCCGTCAGCCCGTCGTCGATTCGGCGGACCAGGTCGGTGGGGACGGCCGCGCCGCCGCCGCCCATCGATCGCAGCGACGACGTGTCGGTGCGCTCCCAGTCGGGATGCTGCAACAGCTCCCGGGACATGCTGGGCACGCCCGTGAGGACGGTGACGCCCTCGGCCTCGATCAGCCCGAGCGCGGTGGACGGGTCCCAGCGGTACATCAGCACGAGACAGCCGCCGGCGATCGTTACCGTGTGCATCACGCAGTTGCATCCGGTCACATGGAACAGGGGCACGGGCAGCAGGGCCGTCACCTCCGCGGCTGGCGAGGCCGGCTCGGCGCCGTCTGCGGCCCGGGCCGCCCGGATGGCCCGGGCCGCGTCGCCGCAGGCGGTCATGAAGACCATGTTCATCAGGTTGTGCACCACCGCCCTGTGGGTTAGCTGGGCGCCCTTGGGGAACCCGGTCGTTCCCGACGTGTAGAAGATCAGAGCGTCGTCATCGGGATCGATCTCCGCCTCGGGGAGGCCTTCCGGCGCGGCTGAGGGATCCGCGACCGACTCCCACCGCAAGGCTGATCCACCGATCTCGCCGTCGTGGCGGGTGACGATGAGCGGCACCTCGCGGCTGGCCGGTCCCAGCCTCTCTAGGCGCTCGCCGTCGACTATCAGAACCGCCGGCTCAGAGTCCGCCAGCGCGTACTCCATCTCCGGTCTCGTCCACCAGGAGTTCATGCCCACCACGGCCGCGCCCACCGAGATGGCGGCCCAGTGGGAAAGCACCCACTCGGGATAGTTCCGCATCGAGATCGCCACCCGGGTGCCCGGCCCGGCGCCGTAGGCGGTGCGGAGATGGTGGGCCAGGGCCCGCACCCGGGCGTGGGCACCGGCGTAGCTGTAACGCTCGCCGCCGTACACCAGGTAGTCCTTGTCACCGTGGGCCGCCGACATCGCCCAGACGGCTCGCATGTCACCAATGGCGTTGTCGTAGACCCGCACGGGCACGCCGTTGACCTCCTGCACGGTCCAACCGAACGGTGCACCGGGAGCGGTCAGTGACGCGAACGCCGCGTTGAAGTCCTGGACGAGTTCCGACGGGGCCGGTTCGCCTGTCACGGACCCGATCCTACGACGCCGACGCTGGCGAACTTCAATGAGTTAGCCACCTCTACGGTGGGTAACTGCTTAAAGTTCGCCGGCCATGGGCCCGATCCTAGGACGACCGCCCGATCTGGCCCTACTCTCACAGGGTGGCCGACGCGCTGCACATCGGGCCAGAGGTGACCGACGCTCTCGCGTCAGGAAACCCGGTCGTGGCCCTGGAGTCGACGATCTTCTCCGAGCTGGGCCTGCCCGAGCCGGCCAACCGCGAGTGCTTCCGGCGGGTTCAGGCCGCGGTGCGGGCCGAAGGCGCGGTGCCGGCCCTGTGCGGCGTGCTCGAGGGTGCGGCAGTGGTGGGGGCGAACTTCGCCCAGGCCGAGCGGCTGTTCGGCGGCTCGGTGAAGATCGGGGCCCGTGACCTCGGACCAGCGGCGGCGGCCGGCCTCAAGGTGGGGGTGACCACCGTGTCGGCCACGGTGACGCTACCGGCCGCGGCCGGTATCGAGGTGTTCGCCACCGGCGGGATCGGCGGCGTCCACCGGGGCGCCGGTCTCAGCGGCGACGTGAGCACCGACCTCGAAGCCCTGGCCCGTCACCGGGTGGTGGTGGTCTCGTCCGGGGTCAAGGCATTCCTCGACGTGCCGCTCACGTTCGAGCGGCTCGAGACGCTCGGTGTGACCGTGCTGGGCTGGCGCACCGACCGCTTCCCGGCCTTCTATGTGCGTGACGGCGGGCCACAGCTGTCGAGCACCGTGCGCGACGGCCAAGAGGTCGCGGCTGCGTTCCGAGCCGCCGCCCTCGGGCATCCGGCCGGGATACTGGTGGCCAACCCGATCCCGGCCGATGCCGAACTCGACCGGGACGCGGTAGCCGACGCCGTAGCCGACGCCGAGGCAGCGGCCCGCCGTGAGGGAGTGTCCGGCGGCGACATCACCCCGGCCGTCCTGGCTGCCCTGGTCGAGTCCACCGGCGGGGCGGTGGTGCCGGCCAACATCGCGCTGGCAGAGTCCAACGCGGCGGTGGCGGCCGGGATCGCCACCGCTCTGGCCCAACACCCCGGGGCCGGGCAGGGGGCTGTCCCATGAGCGACGAGCTGCTGTTCCGGATCGTCACCGATCCCGACGTGATCGCCGACCCGTACCCGCTGCTGCGGGAGTTGCGGGAGACGTCGCCGGTGCACAAGACGGGGTTCTCGGACTTCTGGGTCCTGACCCGCTTCGAGGACTGCCGGACCGCGCTGCGCGACCAGCGGCTCGGCAGCCCCGAGCCCGGCGAGGAGGCGCCGTCGCTGCTGGCCTCGACCCGCCAGCGCAGGCCCGACGGGACCAGGTCGCTGCTGTTCCTCAACCCGCCCGACCACACCCGGATCCGGTCGCTGGTGAGCCGGGCGTTCACGCCCCGCCGGGTCGAGCACCTGCGTCCGGCGGTACGGGCCATGACCGAGCAACTGCTCGATCCCGTCGCGGCGGCGGGGGAGTGCGACCTGATCGACAAGCTGGCCTTCCCGCTGCCGGCCAACGTGATCAGCGAACTGGTCGGGGTGCCGGTCGCGGACCGCGACTGGCTGAGGCCGCTGGTGTCGGACCTGGCCGCCACCCTCGAGCCCAACCGCCGGCCCGGGGAGGCGGAGCGGGCCGAGGCGGCGTCGATCAAGGTGAACCAATACTTGAACGACCTTATCGACCGCCGCCGGGCCGAGCCGGCCGACGACCTGCTGTCGGGGCTGATCGCGGCCAGCGACGGCGAGGACCGCCTCACCCAGCCGGAGGTGGCGGTGACGGTGTCGCTCATCTACGCGGCCGGCTTCGAGACGACCATGAACCTGATCGGCAACATGGTCCACACGTTGATGCGCCACCCCGATCAGCTGGCCCGCCTGCGGGCCGATCGCTCGCTGGTGCCCTCCGCGGTGGACGAGGTGCTGCGCTTCGAGCCGCCCGTTCAGATCGACGGCCGCTTCGTCCGGGCCGACACCGAGATCGGCGGCCACCTGATACCGCAGGGACACGGGGTGCTGACCCTGCTGGGAGCGGCCAACCGCGACCCGGCCGCGATCGACGACCCGGACCGCTTCGACGTCGGGCGTTCCGAGGTGCCGATGCTGTCGTTCGGGTCGGGCATCCACTACTGCCTGGGCGCGGCGCTGGCCCGACTGGAGGGCCAGGTCGTGCTCGAAGCGCTGCTTGACCGCTTCAGCACCTGGAAGCCCCTTCACGACAACCCTCCCTGGAAGGACAGGCTCACCCTCAGGGGATTGGCCAGCCTCCCCGTCGCCTTCGGCTAGACCCGCATCGTCCGGGATGCCACCGGGGACCGGGTCCCGTATGGCAGGCTCGCGGCCGATGGGCGACCGGCCGATGCCGTGAGTAGGCTCACCGACCAGCTCTGGGAGCGGTTCGGCCGCCTGCGCGTCGAGCAGATCCCGTCCGAGGTGACGACCGTTGCGAGCCAGTGCATCCTCGACTGGTTCGGGTGCGCGCTGGCCGGCAGCCGGGAGCCGCTGGCGCGGATCCTGTGCGAGGAGTCAGCGGCGGACGCCGGGACCTGCTCGGTTATCGGGACCGACCGGCGGGCCGACCCGGCCCGGGCCGCGCTGATCAACGGCGCTGCCGGCCACGCCCTCGATTTCGACGACTCGTCGGCGGTCATGCTGGGACACCCGTCCGCTCCAGTGCTGCCCGCGGTGCTGGCCGCGGCTGAGCAGGAGTCCCGTTCGGGAGCCGCCGCCCTGACCGCGTACGTCGTGGGTGTGGAGGTCCAGTCGCGCATCGGCATGGCCATCGGCGAGGAGCACTACGCCAGGGGGTGGCACACCACGTCCACCGTCGGCGTGCTCGGCGCGGCGGCCGCGGTCGGTTGGCTGCTCGGACTCGACGCGGAGCAATTCGGCGCGGCCATGGGCATCGCGGCCAGCAGTTCGTCGGGCCTGAAGGCCAACTTCGGCACCATGACCAAGCCGCTGCACGCGGGCCAGGCGGCCGAGCGGGGCCTGCTCGCGGCTCGGCTCGCGTCCCGGGGCTACACCGCCAGCGGCGAGGCCGTCGACGGCAGCCAGGGTCTAGTCCGAGCGGCCGGCCGCGGTGAGCTCGACCACGACCGGATCGAGGAGTGGTGGAACGGGTGGGCGACCACCCAGGCGCTGTTCAAGTACCACGCGGCCTGTCACTGCACCCATGCAGGCATCGAGGCCATGACATCGCTGCTGGGAAACGGAGTCGACCGCAACGAGGTCGAGCGGGTGACGCTGACCGTGAACCCGGCGATCCTCGACATGTGCGGCATCGATGAGCCGGTCACCGGCCTGGAGGCCAAGTTCAGCCTGCGGGGTACCCAGGCCCTCGTGCTGGCGGGCATCGACACCGCGGCGGCGGCGACCTTCGACGACGGCCCCATCAACCGTCCTGAGGTTCAAGCGCTGTTGCCGCGGGTTGTGATCGCGACCGACGACACGGTGGGCGACCTGGCCACCCTGGTAGAGGTCGTGACCTCCAGCGGGGTCCATCGGGCGGCCCACGACGTCAGCCGTCCCGCGACCGACCTGGCCGCACAGGGCGAGCAGCTCAGGGCGAAGTTCGACGCGCTGGCCGTCCCCGTACTTGGCGATACCGCCACCGCTGACCTCGCCGAACGCCTCAGCGACCTGGCCGAGGTATCCGACATCCGCGATCTGCTGGTTCTCGGCCGCCCTCAGTAGCCCTTCCATTCTGGGGGGCGGCGCTCCTGGAAGGCAGCCACGCCCTCGGCGGCGTCCTGTGTGGCCGTATTGAGCTCCACTGCCACGGCCTCGTCGTGGGCCATGGTGGCCCGGTCGGCGTCCAGGCTGCGGTTGACCAGCCACTTGGTCAGCGCGAACGACCGGCTGGGGCCGCTGGCGAGGCGCTCGGCCCACTCGGCCGCGGCCGCCTGCACGTTGTCGTGGGGCACGACTCTGTTGACCAGCCCGTAGTCGCGGGCCCGATCTGCCGGCAGGTCCTCGGCGAGCAGGAACAGCTCCATGGTGCGGCGCACCCCGATGATGCGGGGGAGCAGCCAGGCGCCCAGCGCGTCGGGCACCAGGCCCCGGCGGGCGAACACCTCGACGAACTTGGCTCCGTCGCCCGCGATCACCAGGTCGCAGGCCAGAGCCAGATGGGCGCCCATCCCAGCCGCGGTGCCGTTGACCGCCGCGAGCACCGGCACGTCGCAGTCGAGCAACGCTGCGAACAGCGAGTGCTGGCCGTCGAGCATCATGCGGCGAGGATCGCCCACGATCCGGTCGGGAACGTCGGCCGACCGCTCGGGATCGCCGTAGGAGTGCCGCAGGTCGGCGCCGGTGCAGAAGAACCGGTCGCCGGCACCGGTGATCACCGCGCACCGGGCCCGGTGGCTGGTGTTCAGCCCGTTGAGGATGTCGCGGACCCGGTCCCGGCATGGCGGGTTCAACGCGTTGGCGGCCTCGGGCCGGTCGATGGTGATCCACGCCACCCGACCGCGGTAGTCGAGGCGAACCTGCTCGTCGATGGGTCGCTCAGCGCTCACAGTGGGCCAAACTACCCCCCATGATCAACAGCGACGCGATGAGGGCGGCGACCGGTCGCCCCGGAAGGGGCCTGCGCCATGGCTGACACCGACGTTGTGGGGTTGTGGGCCATCGCGGCGGCCGACCCCGACTTCCCGGCCGTCATCGACCCCGATCACGACCAGCTGACCTACGCCGAGCTGGCCGCGCTCACCAACCGGGTCTCGAGCGGCCTGCGAGCCGCCGGGCTCGGCAAGGGCGACCAGGTGACCACCGTGCTGCCCAACTGCTTCGAGCAGCTCGCGGTGTGCCTGGCCGCCTACCAGAGCGGTTTGTACGTCACCGCGGTGAACTGGCACTTCGTCGGCGCGGAGATCAACTACATCGTCAACGACGCCGAGACCAAGGCGTTCATCGTGCACGAGCGCTTCGCCGACGAGGCGGTCAAGGCCCTCGACGGCTGCGTGACCCCCGAGGCCAATCGCTTCTGCGTGGGCGGAGCGGTGCCGGGGTTCCGGCCCTTCGACGAGCTCATCGCCGGCCAGAGCGGGGAGCGGCCCGACCCCGAGCATCTGGCCACCGGCTCGTTCATGTTCTACACCTCCGGCACCACCGGGCGGCCCAAGGGGGTGCGGCGGGCCCTGGACCCCCGGCCGCCCGACGAGGCCGCCTCGACCGCGGGCATGCTGCTGATGCTGTTCGGGTCGAAGGCCCACGACGGCAACGTGCAGATCACCCAGGCGCCGCTGTACCACACCGCGGTCAACAACTGGACGACGATGTCGCTGCATCTGGGCCACACCGTGGTGCTGATGGACCGCTGGACCGCCGAGGGAGCTCTGGAGCGGATCGAGCGCTACCGGGTGACCAACTCGCACATGGTGCCCACCATGTTCAACCGGCTGCTGCAGCTCCCCGAAGAGGTGCGCTCCCGCTACGACGTGTCGTCGCTGCGGGCCATGGTGCACGCCGCCGCGCCGTGCCCGGTGGAGACCAAGCGGCGCATGATCGAGTGGTGGGGCGACTCCATCTGGGAGTACTACGCGGCCACCGAGGGCGGCGGCACGTCGGTCTCGGCCGCCGAGTGGCTCCAGCGGCCCGGCACGGTGGGGAGGGCCTGGCCCGGGTGCGAGGTGATCGTGGTGGACCCCGACGGCAACGACCTACCGCCGGGGGAGTCGGGCACGGTGTACATGAAGATGCCGGGGGCCGTGTTCGAGTACAAGGGCGACGCCGCCAAGACCGCGGCCAGCCGGCTGCGGGGCTTCTTCACCGTGGGCGACGTCGGCTACCTCGACTCCGACGGCTACCTGTTCCTCAACGACCGGGCCAACGACATGATCATCGTCGGAGGGGTGAACATCTATCCCGCCGAGATCGAGGGTGAGCTGGTGCAGCATCCCGCGGTAGGCGACGCGGCCGTGTTCGGTGTGCCCAACCCCGACACCGGCGAGGAGATCAAGGCGGTGATCGAGCCGCGCCCGGGCTGGGAGCCCGGCGACGAGACCACCGAAGCCATCCTTGAGTGGCTGCGGGAGCGCATCGGGCGCCAGAAGCTGCCCCGCTCCGTCGACTACATCGACGAGATGCCCCGCGACCCCAACGGCAAGCTCTACAAGCGCAAGCTGCGCGACCCCTACTGGGCCGGCCAGGACCGCGCCATCTGAGGTTGCCGCCGCCCGAGGGTCCGGTCGGGCCGTCGGGATGTGATAATTGGGGCATGACAGACGCCAGCACCATCTCCGACGCCGAGGTCACACGGGCCCACCGCTCGCTGGGCCTGACCGCCGAGGTCGGCGACGCCGACGCCTACGCCAACACCGTCGAGCGCTTCCGGGCCCGCCGCATAGCCCTGCCCACCTTCGCCGAGCTGCGCGACCCGTCCACGATCCCGGCGGCCCGTCTGGCCGCGCTGGCCGGGGTGGACCGTAACGAGCCCGACGCGGCCAACCTGTTCCGGGTCCACTGGTTCGGACGCCTCGACGGCAGCGGCCCCCACCCCGTGCCCGACTACGTGGAGCTGCCCCCGGAGATGACCGGCGTCGACGCCCGCATCGTGCTGGCCCTGGGCAACCGCTTCCCGATGATCCGGGCCCACAAGGTGCTGGCCGCCTACGCCTGCCTGGCCCCGCGGCTGGTGACCGGCCAGTTCGACCCCACCCGGCACCGGGCGGTGTGGCCCTCCACCGGCAACTACGCCCGCGGCGGTGTGGCCATCAGCCGGATCATGGACTGCCGGGGAGTGGCGGTGCTGCCCGCGGGAATGAGCAAGGCCCGCTTCGACTGGCTGGAGCAGTGGACGCTCGATCCGGCCAACGACATCGTCCGCACGCCCGGCACCGAGTCCAACGTCAAGGAGATCTACGACGCCTGCAACGAGATGGCCCTCGACCCGACCAACGTGATCGTCAACCAGTTCTCGGAGTTCTCCAACCACCTGGGCCACTACAGCGTCACCGGGCCCGCCCTGGAGCGGCTCTACGAGCACGTGGCCGCCGACCGGCCCGGCTCCCGGCTGGCCGCCTACGTGTCGGCGTCGGGCTCGGCCGGCACCCTGGGCGCGGGCGACTACCTCAAGGACCACCACGGCTGCCGGATCGTGGCCGCCGAGGCCCTGGAGTGCCCGACCCTGCTCGAGAACGGCTACGGCGAGCACAACATCCAGGGCATAGGCGACAAGCACGTGCCGCTGATCCACAACGTGATGAACACCGACGACATCGTGGCGGTCAGCGACGTATGCACCGACTCGCTCGACGTGCTGTTCAACACGCCGGCAGGACGGGACCACCTGGTCGACCGGGCCGGGATCGACGTCGGCACGGTGGGTCTGCTCACCCACATGGGCTACTCGTCGTCGTGCAACGCGCTGGCCGCCATCGCGGTGGCCAAAGCCCATGACATGGGCCGCGACGACGTGATCGTGACCGTTGCCACCGACGGCTCGGAGCTGTACGACGCCGAGCGGGAGGCCTACATCGGCCGCAATCACCGCGGCGGCTACGACGATGTGGCCGCGGCGTCGGCCTTCGGGCGGGGGCTGATCGACGGCGCCGGCGGTGAGGTGCGCCACCTGGACTGCTCGGAAGCAGAGCGGCGGCGGATCTTCAACCTGGGCTACTTCACCTGGGTGGAGCAGCAGGGCACCGCCTTCGAGGACTTCGTGGCCCGCCGCCACCAGGGCTTCTGGGACGGGATGCGCCACTTCGTCGATGACTGGGACGCCCAGATCGTCGAGTTCAACGGCCGGACCGGCGCCCGCGACGACGACTGAGAACCGGCCGCCCCTGGCCTGGATCGCCGACAATCAGCCGGGCCGGGCGACTGGCGGTGGTGCGGGCGCCCTCAGGTAGTGGCTGCGACCGGCTGTGTGATGGCGCCGTAGAACCTCTCCATCACCGTGTTCCACTCATCCTCGGTCGGAACCAACCGCTCCTCCAGTCCGGCCGACAGGAGCAGGTGAACTCCGATTCCGACTGCCTGGCCCAGCAGAGAGAGCGCGGCCGCGCTCAGTTCCGGGTCCATGAGGCCCGCCTCCTGGCCTTCTGCGATGATGTCGTGGATCTCTTGAGCCCGCTGGTGGAGGTACTCCCGCAGGCACTCCCGGATGTCCTCGTTGTTGCGGGCGCCGCTGAAGACATGCACCATCACGTCTCGCGTCTCGTCATTCACGAGGAGATTGGCACCCAGCATCGAGATCATGTCCACAGGCCCAAGCGAGTCGACACCGGAGTCCTTGAGTCGGCGTGTGGGGAGAATCCGCTCGAAGATGTGGTCCAGAGCGGCCACAGCCACATCCGTCTTGGTGGGCCATCGGGCGTAGACGGCGCCCGAGGTGAGTCCGGCCCGGCGGGCGACGGAACTCACTCGGAACGCTTCGTAACCGCGCTCCATGAACTCCGTTGCGGCCGCTTCGACGAGTCGCTCTGTCGTCTGATCAGTCCCACTGCGGCGACGGGGGCCGGGGATGCCCTCGGGTGGTCGTGGCTCCGAGATCGACATCGAGGGAACCATACAGCCTGGAGCGCAGCCTTCCGGCGCTTGTGGCAGCACACACATACCTTCGTCTGGTTCAAGAAACTCTCAGATCTATCAAGCGGGCTTGGAGTCTCGCCGCGCCCGTCTGCCTTCTAGATTTGTGTCGATGGAAGCAACGCGGTCCACCTTCGAGCACTACGCGCCACGACTCGAGGCGCACCGGCTGGTGGAGGCTGGGACGGTGTCTGCGAAGGCGGCTTACCGGGCCATCCGCGACCTCGACGAGGCTGTGGGTGCGGTGGAGGGGCGCGGCTTCGAGCCAACTCCATTCGGTCCGGCCCCAGAACTCGCAGCCGCGGCCGGGATCGGGGACTCGGAGCTGTGGGTGAAGGACGAGACCGGCAACGTGTCGGGCTCGCACAAGGCCCGGCACCTGTTCGGCGTCGCCCTGACTCACCGGCTGGAGGACGCCGACGCCGGGGCCGGAGCACCCCCGTATGCCATCGCGAGCTGCGGCAACGCCGCACTGGCTGCTGCCGTGGTGGCCCGGGCTGTCGGCCGGCCTAT
The DNA here is from genome assembly GCA_022819505.1 of Acidimicrobiia bacterium. Taxonomy (GTDB): domain Bacteria; phylum Actinomycetota; class Acidimicrobiia; order Acidimicrobiales; family Aldehydirespiratoraceae; genus Aldehydirespirator. The sequence goes on from JAJEHD010000018.1 coordinate 256,419, forward strand.
CGACGTGTTCGTGCCCACTTGGGCCAACGAGGCGGTCCTGTCTCGCATCTCCGAGCTCGGCGGGCGGGTGGTGCGCTGCGAGCGCGACCCGGGCGTGGCCGGCGACCCTGCCCACCACGCCATGCTGGCCGCCATCGAGGCCGGAGCGGTGCCGTTCTCGTGCCAGGGCACCGAGACACCGGCCACCATCGACGGCGGCCGGACGCTGGCCTGGGAGATGGTCGACGCACTCGTCGGGCACGACGGCGCACGGCCGGCTCGCCTCGACCGCCTCTTCGTTCAGGTCGGAGGGGGTGCGCTGGCCACCGCGGTTGTGACCGGGTTGGCCGACGCTGTGGCCCGAGGTGATCTCGCCCGCATGCCCAGGGTCCACGCCGTGCAGCCGGAGGGCAACCACCCCCTGGTGCGGGCCTGGGACACGCTGTTGCTCGAGCTGCGAACCCAGCAGCGCTCCGGCGGGCGTGACCGGGACTACTTCATGGACCGGATCGTCTCAGCGCAAGCAGCGCCCCAGGGCACCATGGACAACCGGCTGCGCTCCACGATCGCCCAGGAGATGGCCCCCATAAGCGACGATCGGCTTCAGGAGTCGGTGGGTCGGCTGCGGTACGATCCCGAGCGCTACATGCGGGCGTGGGAGCAGGAGCCGGTGTCGTACGCGTCTGGAATCCTCGACGACATCACCTACGACTGGATCGATGTCGCCGAAGCCATGCTGGCGTCCGGGGGCTGGCCGCTGGTCGCCTCCGAGGACGACTTCCGGCGGGCCCACCGCCTCGCCCACGAGCACACTGGCATCGATGTGTGTCCCACCGGGGCGTCGGGCCTCGGTGGTCTGCTGGCCCTGAACGCCGCGAGCGAGGGAGCCGGCACTCCGGGCCTGTCACCCGGTGAGCGGGTGGCAGTGCTGTTCACGGGGCGGATGCGCCCCGGCGACCCCGATCCACTCGTCGCGGGGCCCTAGCCGGTGGCCGCGATGGGGGAGGACCGGCGGGAGGCGGCGGCGACGAAGGCGTCTTCGTTCGATGATGACGTGCTCGGGTCGATCGCCCCGTTCGTGGCCAAGCAGCATCGCCCCACCATCGACGTGCTGGTGTGGACATTGCTGGCGGGGCGCCAGATCGAGACGTGGCTGTCCGACACGGTGGCCGCCCGCCAGCTCGACACCTCCGGCTACTTCGCCCTCAGCGCGCTGTGGCTGGTGGGCCCGCCGCACCGCATGACAGCTGGCGATCTGGCCCAGCGGATAGTGCAGACCTCGGGCGGAGCCACCAAGACGATGCAGCGCCTGGTCCGCCGGGGGCTGGTGCGCAGGGTGGCCGATCCCGACGACGGTCGCCGCAGCCTCCTGGAGTTGACGCCGGAGGGCCTGAAGCTGGCCCGCGAGACGCTGGACCTGGTGCTCGACGCCTTCGACTCCGAGATCGGAAACCTAGGTGAGGCCGAGCGCGAGGGGGTGGCCGCAGCCGTGAAGCGTCTGGTGATCGAGTTGAGCGAGCGCCTCAGCCGCTGAAGCCGGCCGCGGCGGCTCTCGCGTCCTCCACCGCGGCGCGCAGCTCGGGAAGCTCACGCTCGACCGCGGCACCGCGCTCCAGGAACACGAACACCATGCGGGCCACCGGCTCGCCGGTCACGGCCTCGAGGGCGGCCGCGTAGGCCGCCCCCTGGAGGCGGTAGCGGTCCACCTTGGCGTCCACTCCGCCATCGCCGGCTACGGAGTCGGTTTTCCAGTCGACCACCACCAGCCCGCCGGGTCCGCGGTAGACGAGGTCGACGTAACCCTCCACAAGCCGGTCCCCGAGCGGCGCAGCCACGAACAGCTCCCGCCAGTGCTCGGAAGCCGCTGCCTCTCGGGCCACGGCGGTGTCGAGCGCGGCCCGGGCCAGGCCGGCCACAACCTTGGATCGGCCGCTCACTCCCTCGGCCGCGGCCTGCCGCTCGGCCAGCGCTTCGAGGCCCTGGCCGGCGGACAGGTCGACATCCTGGAGCACGCCGTGCACCGCTCGACCGATGGCGGTGCCGTAGCGTCCTTTGCTCCATGGGGGCTGTTCGGCGTCGTCGGGGTCCTTGTCCAGGCCCGGGTCGTCTGCTGTCGCCTCGCCGTCGCCGGCTGCCAGCGCCGTGGGCGACACCGCCAGCGGCACCGCGGCCAGCGCCAGGCAGTGATGGCGCTCGTGTTCCCACTCGTCGCGCTCGGGAAGCGGAGCCCGAGGCGGCTCGGTGGGAGCGGGCCGGCCGTCGGCCGGGAGGCCATCGTTGTCGTCCGGGCTGAGGAAGGTCGAGCTGTCCACGGCTCCGGTGCCGGCCGCGCCCGCATCGGCCAGAGCCCAGGCCGCCGAGTTCGCCTTCTTCCCGGTCTCGCCGGGATCCCTGCGGTGCAGGCTCACCACCAAGTGGTCGCGGGCCCGGGTGCAGGCGACGTACAGCAGGCGGAGACGTTCATGGGTGTCCATCTGCTCGTCGATCGGCTTCCACGCCTCGTAGTTCTCGGACTCGATCCCTCCCCGCACCCTCACCACCGGCTCTCCCGATGCGTCGAAGGCCACCGAAGGCCCGCGGGCGGGTGCGCTCAGCCTGGTGGTCATGCCCGACAGCACCACGATGGGGAACTCGAGGCCCTTGGCGGCGTGCACGGTGAGGATGCGCACGCTGTCGTCGTCGGTCTCGGGCAGGATCGTCTCGGTCACCCGGGCGTTGTCGGCGCCTTGCAGGCGGGCCCATGCCATGTAGTCGCGCAGGTTGGTGCCGCCGGCGTCGGCCCAGGCTCGGGCCTGGTCGATCACGAACCTGAGCCGCCTCCACACGTCGCGTGGCCGCCCGCCGGCCACGGCGGTCTCGAAGGCGCCGCGCTCTCGGACCAGCCGGTCGATCAGGGCGGGCGGGCTGGTCCAGCGTTTGGCCCGGTGGAGTGCGGCCAGATGGGCGATCCCCTCGGCCACCGGGTGGTCCGCCGGCGCGTCCTCGGGCAGCCTGCCAAGCAGCGAGAACCTGCCCCGGAGAGCCAGGCGCCAGTGAGCCAGGTCGTCGTCGCCGCAGCCGTAGAGCGGGGAGCGCAGGGCGGCGACCAGGGCCAGTTCGTCGGTGGGGTCGGCCACGGCTTGGAGGGCCGACAGCACGTCACGGACCTCGCGGGTGCTGTACACGAGCGAGGAGGACTCGGCCCGGTAGGGGATCCTGGCTGCGTCGAGGGCGTCCTCGAGGTCGCCCAGGCTGATCCGGGACGGGATGAGGATGGCGATGTCGCCCAGGCGGGCGGGCCGGGTCGCCGGCTCGGCCGGTGACCCCTCATCGACATCCCATCGGTCGCGCAGGGCCGCGGCCACAGCCTCCGCCACGGACTCGGCCTCCCGGCGGCGCAGCTCGGCCGCGTCGGCCCTGCCTTCGATGTCGATCGGTTGCGTGCCCAGGACCGTCACCGCCGGCCCCCTCCGGACCGGTTCGCGGACCGCGCCCAGCGGCGCGTACTCGGGCTGGCTGCCCTCCACCGGCTGGATCAGCTCCCCGAACACGGCGTTGACCCAATCGATGATCGGCCGCGTGGAGCGGAAGTTGGTGGCCAGACCCTCGATCCGGCCCCGGTCCTGGCCGCTGGTCCAGTCGCGGGCGCCCAGGAACGTGGCGATGTCGGCTCGGCGGAAGCGGTAGATGGACTGCTTGGGGTCGCCGACGAAGAACAGCCGGCCCGGATCGGGGGCCATCTCGGCCCAGCGGGCGGCGGCCGGGGCGGGGTCGCCACAGCCCAGCAGCGCGGCCAGCTCGACCTGTATCGGGTCGGTGTCCTGGAACTCGTCGATGAGCAGGCACCGGTAGTGGTCGCGCAACGCCGCCCGCACGGCCGGACCGTGGGTGTCGTGGCGCAGCACCTGGCGGGCCCGGACCAGCAGATCGTGGAATTCGAGCCGTCCCCGGGCTCGCCGCTCCTCGGCCGCGCCCAGCGTGAAGGTTGCCAGCCGGGCCACGAGGTGCCTCAAGGCGGCCTCCGAGGCTGATCGGAGCGCCCGTTCGCAGGCCACCTTCAGGCGCTTGATGCCGTCGCGGGCGTTCTGAACCTGGCCGTCCCAGCTGCCGGCCTTGCCGAGGTTGGCGCCCTTGCATTCCCGCTCCAGGGCCATCAGCGCCTCGATCCGTTCGGTGCGCCCGGCCGCGACCGCCTCGGTGGCGGCAGCCTCGCCGGTCACGGCCAGCAGGCGGCTGCGGTGCTTGGCGATCGTGTCGATGCGGGCCAGGAGCTTGTCGTCGGGGTCGGTGCAGAAGGCACGGATGCCGACGAGCAGGTCGAGCGTCTTGAGCGCGTCCGCGACATCGACGGGCGGGAGGTCGGGCTCGTGGTGGAAGTCCCAGTTCTCGAGGCGGTCCCAGTTCTCGTTCAGCTGCACGGCCAACGCCCGGATCTGCTTGAGCCGCACGCCCTGCACTTCGAGTCCCAGCAGTGTCGGACCCATGGCGGGCTCATCGAGGAGCACGTCGAGAAACTCGCGCCAGCGGAAATCGAACTCGATCTGGGAGCCGATGTCGTCGAGCACCTCGACGCTGGGCGGCAGCCCCGCCTCCACGGGATGCTCGCTCAGCAGCCTCTGCGCGAATGAGTGCAGCGTTCCCACGGCGGCGCCGTCGAGCTGCCCCAGCGCGGCCTCCGCCGCGGCCGCCCCGAGAGCGCCCCGAGTGTCGGGGCTGTGCAGCCGGTCCCGGATCCGGTCCCGCAGTTCGGCGCCGGCCTTCTCGGTGAAGGTGATGGCGGCGATGTTCTCCATGGCCACCCCGGAACCAATCAGCGCCACCACCCGCTCGACCAGCGCCCGGGTCTTGCCCGAGCCCGCGCCGGCCTCCACGAACAGCGTGCTGTCGAGATCGGAGGCGATCCGGTCGCGGGCTGCTTGGTCGGCGAGCGGCGGCGTCGAGGCGGTCATCGGGTCGCTCCCTCGGTGCTCCGGGGGGCCTCGGAGGGCTCGCGGCCGGGATCGACGAGGTCTAGGTAGCGGGCCAGGGCCGGATCGTCACGCTTGCGCTGGAAGTCGCGCCACTGGTCGCGGGTGCCCATGCCGTCTGGGTCGCAGTAGCCGCACGGGACCCACGGCCTCCACACCGGCTCGTCGGGGTGCAGCGGGAACAGGCCGTCGCCGACCCCGTCGACGATGGCGTTCACGGCCTTGAGGACCCGCCGGCGAGCGGCGTTGGTGGCGTAGCCGACATCGCTGAACTGTCCCTTGGTCGAAACGAACCAGTAAGCGCCGTGCCCGTCGGCGGTGTCCGCGATGCCAAGCAGACTGCGGGCCGCGAGGTCGTAGAGGACGAGTTGGAGACGGTGGCCGCCCAGCGTCGGGTCTTCGGGGCCGAGCTTCTCGTAGTCGCGGGAGGAGCCCGTCTTGTAGTCCACCACCAGCAGGCCGCCGCACGGGGTGGAGTCGACGCGGTCGATCGACCCCCGAACGTTCATGGACCGCCCGTTGCCGATCTCGACGCCGACGGGGCCGCTCGCGCTGTGAGGCATTCCGAAGCCGAGCTCCACCGCCGCGGGCTGCGACTTGTAGCGGGCGCGCTGCTCGTCGTCGAAGTCGAGGAAGCGGACGAGGTCGGCGAGGATCTGGCGGCGGTCGTGGTCCCAGTAGAGCCTGCGCCCGACCAGGCCCCGCGCCGCTAGCCGGGCGCACTCCTCCTCTCCGACGGCGAGCAGGTGGGCCCGCCACGATTCGGGCCAGCGCGCCTCGGGCACGGGCACTGCGCCCTCAGCGATCGCCTCGTCCAGCCAACGCTCGAGGATCCGGTGCACGAGGCTCCCCCGCTCCAGCGGGCTGATGCGGTGGTCGTCGTCGGCGTCGTCGATGGCCTCGACCCTCAGGACGTGGCGTACGAAGTAGGCGTGGGGGCACCCCGCCCACATCTCCAGCCGGGAGGCGGAGGTCGTCTCGCCGCCGCCGGCCGGGTGCTCCAGAACGGCCCCCCGGAGGTCGCCGGCCGGCAGGTTGCCGTCGAAGCGGGTGAGCCTTGGCGACATGCGGGCCCGGCGCAGCTCGATGCCCCGGAGCAGCTCCGGACGGCGCCGCACACCTGGAAGCTGGGCAAGCTCCTTCCATCCGCTCGCGGTGCGGGCGCGGGCGTCGTGCCAGTCGAGCACGCACCGGGTGTCGTACTCCTGGGTGTGGGCCGGGAACCCGGTGCGACGCAGCCCGGCCACGAACGAGGGCACCTGCTGGGCCTCGCCCGCCTCCTCGGTCAGCCACCGGCTCGGCGACCGGTCCGCGGCCCGGCGGAGATCGCCGCGGGGGTGCAGCAGCAGCGACCGCCCAGCGGCGGCCACGATCGCCAGCAGCGCCCGGTGGTCGTCACCGGGACGGTCGGCTCTGGCGGGCAGATCGCCGCCGGCCACCAGCCGCTCCCGGTCCGGCAGCAGGGCGTCGTCGTTGCGGCGGGCGGGGAAGGTCCCCTCGGCCATGCCGCACACGACGGCCAGGTCGAGCTCCACCCCGAGGGCCAGGTCGACCGGCCCGACCAGCACGCCTGCACCGAGGTGTCCGTGCCGGTGCGCGGCCCCCTCCAACTCGAGCCGCAGCGCCCGCCCGAAGGCGGCCACGGAGGGCTCGTCGTCGGTGCCGTCCAGGTCTCCGAGACGGCTGACGGCCCGGTCCACCCTCTCGGCCATCTGCCGCTCCTCCTCCGGCCAGCTCCGGCGCAGCCGCCCGCCGAGGTATTTCTGGATCAGTTTCTGGCACCAGCCGGCCAGCTCTGCCCAGGTGCGCGGCGCCGGGCGGGGATCCAGGTCGGCGTGGAGTTCCTCGATGAAGCTCAGCAGTTCCCGGGAGCGCTCGGCGCTCCGCCGGTGCCGGTCGCCGCGCCATGCCTGCTCCTCGTCGGCGGCTTGATGGTCGGCCTCGGCGGTGCAGTCCTCCGCGTACCGGGTGAGCCTGCGCCTCCAGCTGTCGATCCCGGACTCCACCCGGGCCGCGCGGGCCTCCCGCTCCCAGGCGGCGCTCGGCACTCCCTGCCATCGGTGGCGAGCCGCCGGTTCGTCGCCGCCGGCCTCTCCGCCGGGTGCGCCAACGTCCGAGTCGGGCCGTCTGACGCTCACCGGGGCGCTGGCCAACCAAGCCATCACGACGCGCCGGGAGAACCCGCGGTCCCGCAAGGCCAGCATCTCGAGCAGCGACCGCCCCAGCAGCGACGTCTCCACCGTTCGGGAGGTAGCGCCGCAGCGGGGGATGCCGGCCGCGTCGAGCGCGTCGCTGATCAGCCGTACGTAGGGGCTCTCGACGCCGTAGACGATGGCGCATCGCCCCAGCGGGGTGCCGGCCCGGGCGGCGTCGACGACAGCCCGCACCGCGTGGCGCACTTCGTCGTCGGCGTCGGACACGCTGAGAGCCTCCACGGTGGCCCCCGCTCGGGCCTGCCCGCCTCTCTGTGCCGGGGTGTCGAGCTCGGCGCCGAGCCTGCGAACCGAGGCGACCACCACAGCGTCGGCGTCCTCGGCTCCTGTCGCGCCCGCGACGATCGTCGTGTACGTCGCCTCGCCGACCGCTCGCAGCAGGCCGGACTGGCTGTCCGTGATCCTCTGCGGCAGGAACACGATCATCGGGCCGAGCTGGCGCGCCACCGCAGAGGGATCGGCCCGTACCGCCGCCGCCGCCGCCCGCGAGAGCTGCTGCTCGTTGCTGAAGCCTGCTTCGAGGTCGGCGGCGACCTGCTGGTGGATCCGCACCACATCGGCAGCCCGCGGCGATTGCGCAGCCAGCGCCCGGAGCTGCCCGCCCTCGAGTTCGGACAGCTCGCGGTGGGCTCGGGTGAGGGCCCGCTCGGTCGCCGGATGGGTCTCCACGCCCCGGAAGTGCCCGGGATCGCGCCGCAGCACGGTGCGGACCGCGGCGGCGATGACCGTCATAGTCACTCCCCGGCGCCCCTCGGCGGCCATCTCGGCACCTCCGAGACGCTCGGCGAGGTCATAGGCGGTGTGGAAGGCGACGGCGGCAACCCCCCGAGTGCCGTTGTGGGTGCGTCGGCCCAGCGCCCGGCGGGCGGCCAGGCCCACGTAATGGTTGGGCACGATGACGGTGACCGGGGCGAGCGGGTCGCCGCCCTTGGCCCGTGCCACGGCCTGGGCCAGCGCGTCGTGGGCGGCCGGGCCGTAGGCCGTTGTCACACAGTCGATCGTCACGGGTGCGCACCATACGGCACCGGTGTGACAGCGACCGGCGCCGCGAGATCGGGCGAGCAGAGCCGGTCGGGCGGTGACGCGGCGGCCCTCCCGGGGCTTGTATGGTGCTGGCCCATGGCGTCGCCGCTCCCGAGCACTGAGAGCCTGAGCGAACTCCAAGAAATGAGCGAGTTGCGGGATCTCGATCTAGCGCTCGGTCGCCAGATCCGTGAACGCCGGGTCAGGGCGGGACTCTCACTGAAGGAGCTCGCGGCGAAGACCGACCTGTCGCCGTCATTCCTCAGCCAGCTGGAGCGGGGGCTCGCGAGGCCCCGAATCACGTCGCTTCACCGGGTGGCCCGCATGTTGGGCACCACCGCTCAAGCCCTGCTGTCGCTCGAAGAGACGAAGCCGTACTCCCTGGTCCGCCGCGGCGACCCGCGAGACGTCGACCACGACATCGACAAGGCGTCCGGGATCGCCCGGTCGCTGGTGCGGGACGCCCGGTCCCTGACCGCCCTGGAGTTCCGCGGGCTCCCCAAGAGTTTCGGCCCGTACTACGAGCACCCCGGTGAGGAGCTCCTCGTCGTGATTGAGGGGGTCATCGAGAAGGACATCGACGGCGAGATCATCGAGATGCGAGCCGGGGACTGCGTCTGCTACGACGGGCGGGTGCCGCACAGGTCTCGAAGAGTCGGCGACGAGGAGGCGGTCACACTCCTCGTCACGGTCAGGGAGGACAGCAGGGGAGGCTGAGCCACACGCCGGCCTCTTGACGCCGTCTCAGACGTTTATGTACAGTGAAAAAACCTGCGGCGAAGTTCGTGGTATCAAACACTAGGGGGAACGACCATGGGGGGACAAATGAGACGACTGGCCATAATCCTGACGCTTCTGGCGCTGATCGCGGCTGCTTGCGGGGACGACTCAGACACCGATGAGACTGCTGCCGAACCGGCCGCGCCCAGCGAGCCCGCCGAGGAGGCGCCAGCCCCCGCTGAGCCTGAGCCGGCTGAGGCGCCCGCACCCGAACCGGAACCCACCGAAGCGCCCGCAGAGGAAATGCCGGATGAGGAGCCCGCGGCGGCACCGGATCCCATGGCTGTCGACCTGTCGGGCGTGTGTCCTGACCCGCTGGTGCTGCAGACGGACTGGTACCCGTCCCCCGAGCACGGCTACGCCTACTACCTGATAGGCGACGCCGGAGAGCTCGATGCCGAGGCCGGCATCTACACGGGACCGCTGCTCAACACCGGGATCAACCTCGAGATCCGAGCCGGTGGCCCCTACCTCGGCTTCCAGCCGATGACGACCACGATGCAGCTCGACGACAACATCCACCTCGGCTGGGCAAACACCGACGAGCAGGTCGCCGCCTTCGACGAGGTCCCCACCATCGCGGTGGCGGCGCCCTTCGAGATCAATCCGCAGATCCTCATGTGGAACCCCGAGGAGCTCTCGTTCTCGAGCTTCGAGGAGATCGGGGAGTCCGGCGTCACCGTCTTCCACTTCGGCGGCGCTCTCTACGTCGACTACATGGTCGGCGCCGGCATCCTCAACGCCGACCAGCTCGACCCGTCCTACGACGGGACGCCGGCCCGGTTCGTCGCCGCCAACGGCAACTATGCCCAGCAGGGGTTCGCCAGCAGCGAGCCCTGGTTCTACGAGAACGCGCTCGAGGAGTGGGGCAAGCCGGTCGACTACATGCTCGTTCATGACTCCGGGTTCGAGATATACGCCCAGCCGATGGTGATCCGGGCAGGGGCTCTTGAAGAACTGCGCCCCTGTCTCGAGTTGGTGGTCCCGATCTTCCAGCAGGCCGTCCTGGACCACTATGCCAACCATGCTCCGACGAGTCAGCTGATCCTCGACATCGTCGAGGAGATCGCGTCGTCCTGGGTGCTGCATCCGGGCCAGATGGACTACTCGGCCGCGACCGCCCTCGAGCTCGGCCTGGTGGGCAACGGGCCCGATGACATCGTGGGCAATATCGATGAGGCTCGGATGGAGCGCGTCGTGCAACTGCTCAAGGACGTGGTCGACGGGGTTCCCGAGGACCTCGAGGCCACCGACCTGTACACGAACGAGTTCATCGATCCGTCGATTGGATTCTGACGACCGCTCCCGCCTTGACGGGATGAGTGCCTAGGGAGGAGAGCCGTCCCATGACAAACGCACTCAAGGTGTCGGCGCGGGTTCCGCTTGTGGACCTCTCTGGCACCTTCGAGCCGGGCCCCCGGAGAGACCACGTGGTGGATGTCATCCGGCGTGCTTGCGAGGACGTGGGCTTCCTGGTGATCACGGGCCACGGTGTGCCCGACGAGGTGGTGCACCAGATCGACGACGCCGCCCGCCGGTTCTTCGCCCTCCCCCACAACGAGAAGCTCGACTATGTCGCGCCGCCGGGGACCTATCGAGGCTTCACACCGTCTGAGGCGTCGGCGCTGGCGCTGTCGCGCGAGGACGAGTCGTTGCCCGATCTGTGCGAGCTGTACACCGTCAACCGTTTCGATGATCCCGAGGTCGCCGTGCGGGCCGGGCTGCGCGAGGGGCGCGAGCAGTTCTTCGCGCCCAACATCTGGCCCAGGCCCGGCCACGTGCCCGGGTTCAGGGAGGCCTTGGAGACGTACTACGAGGTGATGGAGGACCTGGCCGTGAAGCTCATGAGGCTCATGGCCCTCGCTCTGAACCTGGACGAGCACTGGTTCGATGACAAGATCCGCGACCACATCACGAACCTGACCGTCCACCACTACCCCGCCCTTGACGAACCCGCACCGCCGGGACAGTTCCGGCGGGGAGCCCACTCCGACTGGGGAAGCCTGACGATCCTGTACCACGACGGCGAGCCTGGTCTGCAGGTCATGTCGCCCGACGGTGAGTGGGAGGATGTCCCTGTCGTTCCCGACTCCTTCGTGATCAACCTCGGCGACCTGATGGCGGCGTGGACGAACGACCGCTGGGTGTCGACCCTTCACCGGGTGGTAACCCCTACCGGCGACCTGGGCGACCGCGTCTCGATCGCATTCTTCCATCAGCCGACCTACGACGCTCACATCGAGTGCATCCCCACATGCACGTCACCCGACGATCCACCCCGCCACGAGCCCACCACATCGGGCGGGTGGATCCTGTCGATGCTCCAGAAGACGATCTACTGACGGGGCCCGCAGTGCCGAAGCTCGACCCCGGCGGACTGCTGGCGCTGGCTTATGAGCAGGCCAGCAGGGGTCTGGCCGAGGGGGGAGTGCCCATCGGTGCTGTACTGGTCGACGCTGACGGCGCCGTGCTCGGAGCCGGGTGCAACGGCAATGTCCAGCAGGGCGACTTCCTGCTCCACGCCGAGACCGTCGCTATCGGGGACGCGGGCCCGCTGAGCGACTACTCCGGCACCACGCTGGTGACCACGATGACGCCCTGCTGGTACTGCTCGGGCCTGGTGCGGTTCCTCGGCATCGGCGCGGTGGTGGTGGGCGACAGCCAGAGCTGGTCCGACGAGGCCCTGGACTGGCTGGATTCGGCCGGCGTCTCCACCACCAGGCTGCACGACGAGGCCTGTGTGGCAATGTTCGCCGACTGGTTGGCGACCGACCCCGAGGTGTGGTCGACTGTGCCGTCCAGTGCGGGCGGGCGCAAAGACGGTCCTGGCTAGAGTCGTGCCAGGCGCCGCGATGCCGAAAGGGGAGGGCTCACGATGACGGTCTCAGCGGGGGTGGTTTCCCGGGTGCCGCTGGTGGACCTGTCAGGCGCGTTCGAGCCGGGGCCGCGCCGCGACGAGGCCGTGGACGTCATCGGCCGGGCATGCGAGGACGTGGGCTTTCTGGTGATCACCGGCCACGGCGTCGACGGCGGGGTGGTGCGGCGGATCGACGCAGCGTCGCGACGGTTCTTCTCCCTGCCCCACGAGGAGAAGCTGGCCTATGTCGGCACCACCGGCGTGTACCGGGGCTTCACGCCCTCCCAGGGCTCGGCCCTGGCGCTGTCGCGCGACGACGAGTCGCTGCCCGACCTGTGCGAGCTCTACACCGTCAACCGGTTCGACGACCCGGAAGTGGCGCAACGGGCGGGCCTGCGCGAGGGGCGGGAGGGGTTCTTCGCCCCCAACATCTGGCCCGACGCCGAGCGGGTCCCGGGCTTCAAGGAGGCCTTCGAGGCCTACTACGAGGTGATGGAGGGTCTGGCCGTCAAGCTTATGGGTCTGATGGCGCTGGCGCTGGACTTGGATCAGCACTGGTTCGACGACAAGATCGCCGACCACATCACCAACCTGACCGTCAACCACTATCCGGCCCTCGACGCCCCGGCCGCGCCGGGACAGTTCCGCCGGGGAGCCCACTCGGACTGGGGCAGCCTGACGATTCTGTACCACGACGGCGGCCCCGGCCTCCAGATCAAGTCGCCCGAAGGGGACTGGGAGGACGTGCCGGTGGTAGCCGGTTCCTTCGTGGTGAATCTGGGGGACCTGATGGCGGCGTGGACCAACGACCGCTGGGTGTCGACCCTTCACCGGGTGGTCACCCCCACCGGCGACCTCGGCGACCGGATCTCGATCGCGTTCTTCCATCAACCGACCTACGATGCTCGCATCGAGTGCATCCCCACCTGCACCTCCGCTGACGACCCGCCCCGCTACGAGCCGACCACCTCGGGTGGGTGGATCCTGTCGATGATTGAGAGGACCCTTTACTGATGACGGTCTCGGCGGGGGTGGTCTCCCGGGTTCCGCTGGTGGACCTGTCGGGGGCGTTCGAGCCGGGACCGCGTCGCGATGAGGCCGTGGACACGATCCGGCGAGCCTGCGAGGACGTGGGCTTCCTGGTCATAACCGGCCACGGCGTGTCGGAACAGGACGTGGGGAGGATCGATGACGCCGCCCGCCGGTTCTTCAACTTGCCCCTGACCGACAAGATGGACCTTGTATGCGATGTCGGCAACCGCAGGGGCTACAAGCCCGTGCAGAGTTCGACGCTGGGGCTCTCACGCGACGAGGAGACCCCGCCCGACCTCGCCGAGCTCTATCTCGTGAACCGGTTCGACGATCGTGAGGCGGCCCGGAGGGCGGGGCTGCGCGAGGGGCGGGAGGATTTCTTCGCCCCCAACGTGTGGCCTGCCCCGGAGCAGGTGCCGGGCTTCCGGGAGTCGTTCCTGGCCTACTACGCGGTGATGGAGGACCTGGCGGCCAGGATCATGGGGCTGATGGCGCTGGCGCTGGACCTCGACGAGCACTGGTTCGACGACAAGATCGCCGACCACATAACCGGTCTGGCCGCACTGCGCTATCCCGCTCTGGACGCGGCCCCGCTGCCGGGGCAGTTCCGCCGGGGCCCGCACTCGGACTGGGGCAGCCTCACCGTCCTTTACAGCGATGGAGTGCCCGGCCTGCAGATCTTGTCGCCTGAGGGCGAGTGGGAGGATGTGCCCGCGGTTGCCGGCTCCTTCGTGATCAACATCGGCGACTTGATGGCGGCCTGGACCAACGACCGCTGGGTCTCCACCCTGCACCGGGTGGTGGTGGCCGAAGGCGCCTGGGGCGAGCGCATCTCGGTGGCGTTCTTCCACCAGCCCACCTACGACGCTCGCATCGAGTGCATCCCCACATGCACCTCGCCCGACGACCCGCCCCGCCACGAGCCCATCACCTCGGGCGAGTGGCTCGACCTGATGATCCGCAAGACCACCACCTACAACTGAGGGGGTTGCTGTGTCACGGGTGCCGCTGGTGGACCTGTCGGGAGCCTTCGAGCCGGGCCCACGGCGTGACGCCGTGGTGAAGGCCATCCGGCAAGCGTGCGAGGACGTGGGTTTCCTTGTGATTACCGGTCACGGGGTGAATCCGGAGGAGGTGGGCCGCGTCGTCGACGCGGCCCGGCGGTTCTTCGCCCTGCCTCTGGCCGACAAGATGCAGTCCCATAGCGACAGCGGGGACCGCCGGGGCTACAAGCCGTTGCATAGTTCGGCGCTGGCGCTGGCGCGCGAGCATCAGACTCCTCCTGACCTTGGCGAGTTCTACGTCATCAACCGGTTCGACGATCCCGAGGTGGCTCGCCGGGCCGGGTTGTGCGAGGGCCGGGAGGTGTTCTTCTCGCCCAACCTGTGGCCCGATCCCGACCTGGTACCCGACTTCCGGGAGTCGTTCCTGGGCTACTACCAGGTGATGGAGGATCTGGCGACGGGGCTCATGGGTCTGATGGCGCTCGCGTTGGGCCTCGACGAGCACTGGTTCGAGGACAAGATCGTCGACCACATCACCGGAATGTCGGCGGCCTGTTATCCCGCCTTGGAGGCGGCGCCGCTGCCCGGTCAGTACCGCCGGGGGCCGCATTCGGACTGGGGAAGCCTCACGATCCTGCACGACGACGGCGTGCCGGGCCTGCAGATCCTGTCGCCGGAGGGCGAATGGGAGGATGTGCCGACAGTGGAGGGCTCGTTCGTGGTCAACCTCGGCGACTTGATGGCGGCCTGGACCAACGACCGTTGGAGGTCCACTATGCATCGGGTGGTGGCGGCCGACGGAGCCTGGGGTGAGCGCATCTCGGTGGCCTTCTTCCACACTCCCGCCTACGACGCGGTGATCGAGTGCATCCCGACCTGTGCTTCGCCCGATGATCCGCCCCGCTACGCGCCCATCACCGCTGGGGAGTGGCTGGAGGAGATGCTCCGCAAGACGACCACCTACAACTGAGCGGACTGCCTCGCGGGTTTGGAGCGTGGAGCCATCCGGACCTAGCCTCGCCGGTGACGGCTGAGCAACAGCGATGGCCTGAGAGAGGCGATATGCAAGGGGGACTGACCTGGCTGTGAGCGACGCTGCGCCTGCCCTCAGGTTCGACAAGATCTCCATGACCTTCCCCGACGGCACCGAGGCCCTCGACGGGATCAGCTTCGGCGTCTCGATGGGAGAGTTCGTCACGATCGTGGGCCCTTCGGGCTGCGGCAAGTCCACGCTGTTGAGAATCGCTTCGGGCCTGCTGGAACCGACCTCGGGTCGGGTGGAGGCCGACCGCGAGCGGATCGGCTACGTCTTCCAGGACGCGACGCTTCTGGACTGGCGCAATGTTCAGAACAACGTCGAACTGCTCCCGCAGCTTCACGGGTTCCCGAAGGCCGAGAGGAAGCGGCTGGCCAGCGAGGCGATCGAGCTGGTCGGCCTGACCGGATTCGAGCGCCACTATCCGAAGTCTCTGTCGGGGGGCATGAAGATGCGGGTGTCCCTGGCCCGGACGCTGACGCTCGCCCCGCCGCTGTTCCTGTTCGACGAGCCCTTCGCGGCAGTGGACGAGATCACCCGCCAGCGGCTGAACGAGGAGACGCAGGCGCTCTTTCAGCGCGAGGGGTTCGCCGGCCTGTTCATCACCCACTCGATCAGCGAGGCCGTGTTCATGTCCACCCGGGTGATGGTCATGTCAGCGCGGCCGGGCCGGATCCTGTCCGAGTACGCGGTCCCGTTCAGCTATCCGCGCCAGGCGGAGTTGAGGTTCGACGCGAGGTTCGGCGAACTCTGTGGCGAGGTGTCGGTAGCGCTTGAGGGCGCCCATGCATCGGAGGCATCGGATGACTGAGCAGCCCACCGGGATTGAACCGGTCGACGGCGACGCCGAGGTCGAGGCCGACACCGAGGAGAACGAGTCGCCCAAGGGCATGGGCGTCTGGGCCTATCTCGCACCTCTCATCACGTTCGTGTTGATCATCGGCGTGTGGTACTTCATCTCCTACGTGCGCATGGACGCAGTCCGCCGGCGCACCGCGCTCCCGGCGCCTCACACGGTCTTCGAGGACGGCCTGCTCGTCTGGGAGGACCGCAAGGGCCTCAAGCCGATCCTCGAGGCGCTGCTGGTCACGAGCCGGGTGGCGCTCATCGGGCTGGGGATATCGATAGCGATCGGGGTGGTGCTGGCCATCGTGATGAACACCGCGAAGTGGGCCGAGCGGTCGATCTTCCCCTACGCCGTCATCATCCAGGTGACCCCCATCCTCGCTCTGGTGCCGCTGATCCGTAACTGGTACGGGTTCGGGATCCCGGCCCGGGTCGTGGTATGCGTGCTGATCGCGATCTTCCCGGTGATCACCAACACGCTGTTCGGGCTGCAGTCGGCCAAGGAGGGCCACCACGACCTGTTCACCCTCCATCACGCCGGCTGGTTGACGCGCCTGTGGCGCCTGGAGATGCCCGGCGCCATGCCCGCATTCCTGACGGGCCTGCGGATCGCGGCAGGTGGTTCCGTAATCGGGGCGGTCGTCGGCGACTTCTTCTTCCGCCAGGGAGAGATCGGGCTGGGCCGGCTCATCGACAACTACCAGAAGGACACCAGGATCCCGGAGCTGTTCACCGCCACGATCGTCGCGTGCCTGTTCGGGATCGCGATCTTCCTGATCGTGGGGTGGATCTCCACTCGAACGCTGAAGCACTGGCACGAGTCAGCACGGAACTACACGTGAGCGACCGTCTAGGTGGCTCACGAGAAATCGCCTAACCAAGGGGGAAACCAATGAAATGTCGACCAATCGCAAGGTGTCTGGCCTTGCTGCTCGCGGTCGGTCTCGTGGCCGCGGCCTGCAGCGGCGGTGACGACGAGGAAGCGGCCTCGACGGTCTGCCCGACGAACCTGGTGATCCAGACGGACTGGTGGCCCGAGATCGAGCACATCGGCACCTACCAGCTGATCGGCCCGAACGGGACCTCCGACCCGGAGACGTTCCGCTACAGCGGCCCGATCCAGGAGCAGTACAAGGTCGGCGGCATCGAGACCGTCGAGATTCGAGCCGGCGGCGACGCGATCTCGTTCAGCCCTGTCACCTCGGTCATGTACGAGGACAGCGACATCACCCTCGGATACGTCAACACGTCCGACGCGGCCAAGGACGCCGGGACCAACCACGTCATAGGCGTGGCCAAGACGCTCGACATCAACCCGCAGATGGTGATGTGGAACCCGGCCCGCTACGACATCTCCGAGCCTGCCGACATGGCCGCGAGCGGGGCCCGGTTCCTGTACTTCGACGGCTCGACCTACGTCGACTTCATCGTGAGCTCCGGGTTCATGACCGAGGATCAGCTCGACCCGTCGTACGCCGGCGCACCCGACCAGTTCATCGAGAGCAACGGCGGGATAATCCAGCAGGGCTTCGCCACCAACGAGATCTACAAGTACGAGAACGAGATCGAGTGGAACAACGGCGCCCCGGCCGATGTGGAGTTCTTCCTCATCCACGACTTGGGCTTCGAGGACTATCCGGCCATGTACAGCGTCCGCGCCGACCGGCTCGAGGAGCTCTCCGGGTGCCTGGAGCTGCTGGTGCCCAAGCTGGCCCAGGCGTGGGTCGACTTCTTCGCGGATCCCGATCCCATCGCCAACGCGCTCATCTCGCTCAACGCCGAGTACA
This sequence comes from Acidimicrobiia bacterium, assembly GCA_022819505.1. Classification (GTDB taxonomy): domain Bacteria; phylum Actinomycetota; class Acidimicrobiia; order Acidimicrobiales; family Aldehydirespiratoraceae; genus Aldehydirespirator. The sequence continues at coordinate 273,922 of JAJEHD010000018.1, forward strand.
ACACCTACTGGGAGCTGTCGACGGGCATCAACAACAAGGCCAAGGAGATGTTCGCCGACGGCATCATGGCCAACAGCCCCGACGGGACGTACTGCTCGATGGACGAGGGCCGCGTCAACGGGCTGATCGAGATCCTCAAGCCGACCTTCGACAACCGGGGCATCGAGTATCCCGACGACCTGTCGGCCACCACCGTGGTGGACAACTCCTTCTGCGCGGGCGCGCCCGGTCTCAGCTGATCCTGTTCAGGCCTTGACATCGCCGCAGGCGGGGCGTCGCTCGTTCGGCGCCCCGCCTGCCGGCGCGGCTCAACGCACGTACGCGCACAGGTCGAACAGGTTCCCGTCCGGGTCGGCGAGGTTGGCGATCTTGCCGTAGGGCTCGGTGCGGGTCGGCTGGCATTCGGACGCTCCGAGGGCGAGCAGCCTGGCAACCTCCGCGTCGAACTCGTCGGGGTGGCAGGCGAGGTCCAGGTGGATGCTCCCAGCTATGTGGGCTCCCCTCTGGAGCCCGATCCGGCGCTGGCCGTCGGCGCTGGCCAGCACGATCCAGCGATCGCCGTCCTCGCGCTGGACTTCGACGAGCCCGAGTGCCGCGCTCCAGAAGTCGGCCAGGTCGTCGGTGTTGGGCGAGTCGAGGGTGATTAGGTCGAAGGTCGCGGCCATGGCCGCAGTGTAGGTGGCCCGCGATTGGTGCCTGGAAGCGCCGGGCTCAGTCCCAGTCGGCGATGCCTCCGAAGCCGGCGATGCTGCTGGGCCGCAGCCGGACCACGCACTCGCCGGGCACGCCGTTGCGGGCTCCGAAGGCCTCGGCCTGGTCGGTGCCCATGTAGCGGCCGCCGACGACGGTGGCCACCCGCCGCACCTCGTTGAGGTTCTCGGTGAACTCGACGGTGCCGTCGACCTTGACGTAGGCGTAGGGCGGCTCCTCGATGTCGACCACCAGCGAGATGCTGGGGTTGCGCTGCATGGCCCGGGCCTTGCCGGTGCCGGCGGCAGTGTTGAACAGGATCTCGCCGTCCTCGACGGTGAACCAGATCGGCGCCACGTGGGGCCGACCGTCGGAGGCCACCCAGGCCACCTTGCCGGTGCGGGTGCCGGTGCTGAGGAACTCAAGCGCCTCGGTTGTGGTCATCTGTCGCATGGCTGCTCCCTTGACGAATCGATCCTTGCGCCGACGGCAGTATGCGCCGCGTCTACGAGGATTCCGGGTCGGCCGCCAGGTCGGTGATGAACATGTGGCCCGGCTCGTGGGTGATGGCGATGTCGGGTCCGGCGTTGGCGATGGCCAGTTGCGGGGTGACGCCGCAGGCCCAGAACATGGGCACCTCGTTGTTGCCGATGTCCACGGAGTCGCCGAAATCGGGGCTGTGTAGGTCGGTGATGCCCAGTTCTGCGGGATCGCCGACGTGGACCGGACCGCCGTGGGCCTGCGGGTAGTTCTCGGTGATCCGCCGGACCTGATCGACCATGGCCGTGGGCATGGGCCGCATCGACACCACCAGCGGGCCGGCGAAGTCGCCGGCGGGCTCGCAGGTGCGGTCGGTGATGTACATGGGGACGTTGCGGCTTTGCTCGATGTGGCGGACCGGCAGACCGTCCCGCATCAGGGCGGCCTCGAAGCTGAAGCTGCATCCCAGCAGCACCGACACCAGGTCGTCCCGCCACCAGGCGGTGGCGTCGGTGGCCGATTCGGTGTGGACGCCGTCGACGAACAACCGGTACCGGGGCACGTCGGTGCGCAGGTCACTGCCGGGAGCGCTGCGCTTCGCCTCGGTGCCGTGTTCGATGACCTCCACGACGGGGCACGGCCTGGGATTGCGCTCCGCGAAGGTGACGAAGTCGGGGGCCACGGCCTTGGGCAGCACTACGAGGTTGGCTTGCACGCAGCTCGGGGCCAGGTGAGCCGTGGGCCCGGTGTGCTCACCAGCCCGTATCGCCAGCCGCGCTCGTTGCGCCGCAACTGCTCGGGCCGCGGCGCGCTCGGCATCGCCGTCTTCGAGGGCCTCGGCCAAGGCGTCCAACAGCGGCACCTGCGCCTTGTGCAGCTTCGTCCGGGCCTCGTCGATCGTCCACCAGGCCGCCTTGTCCACCTCCGGGAACTCCTGGACCTGGCCGGATCGGGGAGGCCATTCGAGCTCGAAGGTGTTGCTGACCACGTGGGTCGCGTCGAAGTCCGCCTCCAGCGCCCATGCGCTGATCTTCTTGCGGCTCGGCTCGCCGAACTCGCCGAAAAAGAGCCTCGGCCCGGCCGGCGGTGGCGATCCCAGCTCCTCCTCGAACTCCCGCAGGGCCACTGTCTCGGCGTCCTCGTTCTCCTCGTACTCGCCCTTGGGGATTGACCAGGCGTGCTCGTCCTTCTTGGCCCAGAACGGTCCGCCGGGATGCACGAGCAGCACTTCGACCCCACCGGCGGCGTTCCGGCGGTGTAGTACGAGGCCTGCGCTTCTCTTGCTTGCCATGCGTGCCACGATTCTGTAGGCAGACCGACTGCTGGTGTGCGTCGAACCTAGCCCGGAGCGCAGGACGGGAGGACCGGTGAGAGCACCGCTGGACCGCCGTCCCATACTCTGTGTTGGACAGTCGAGCCGGGGGGAGCCATGAGCGAGAAGGACCGGGCAGCCGAGCGAGCCGCGGCGGTCGCCGACGCGATGGACGACATCGCCAAGATCGACGCCCATGGCCGCAAGCATGGCGGCATCGACCGGGCCGGCGTGGAGCGCATCAGGGAGCGGCTGTTGCTGCTGGCCGAGCGCCACGACCTGTTCGGCGACGACGACTTCCCGCCGCCGGAGTCTGCGGGGAGTTCGGTCAGCTATCGGATCGCCCAGAACGACGACGACGAGTTGGCGCTGTACGTGCAGTGCGTGGGCGACGGAACGTCCGCGCCGCCGCACGAGCACAACACCTGGGCGGTGATCGTGGGGATGCGGGGCCGGGAGCTGAACCGCCTGTACGGCCCCTGCGGAGGCGGCGGCGAGCCGCAGGTGCGGCACGAGGTGATGGTCGAGCGGGGCACCGGAGTGGCGTTGCTCGCCGACGATGTGCACTCGATCCACATCGAGGGCGCCGCCACCAACTTCCACTGCTACGGCCTGGCCCTGGAGAGGCTCACCGGCCGCCGGTTCTGGCACGCCCGCAGCGGCGAGTGGCGCGCCTACGACGACGTCGGCGTTATCGTCGAGGCCCGCCCCGACCGGACCCCCTAGCGCTGGTCCAGTTTCGCCAGGGTGCGCTTTGGCGCGATCAGGTGGAAGCTCTCCAGGATCAGGTCCTCGACGTGGCCCCAGTCCTCCACCTCCGCGAGGTCCATCGTCACCCAGCCGTGCCGGCCGACGTACTTCGAAGGCGTGAAGCGCGGGTCGGCGACGATGGCCTCCGCGTGGGGCCTCTCGAGCTTGAAGCCAATTGAGGGTCGGTCGTCGGTCTCGCCGTAGCCGGCGAAGATCTTGTCGCCCACCCGGAAGTAGGGCGACCCCCAGGTCAGGGTCTCCTTGGTGTCCGGCAGAGCCAGGCAGATCGCACGGATTCTCTCCAGAGCATCGCTCGCCACCCTCGTCACCTCCGGCTCTCGCTCGTCCGGAGACTAGGGCACCGGCGTGGTGCTGCCTGCGGCCGAGTCACCCGAGACGGCGTGTGCCCTCTTCGAGGGTGCTCTGCACGATGCGGCGGACGCGATTGGCCCGGGTCAGTTCACGCTTCGCATCCGCCAGCCACACCAGCAACTCCTTGCGCCGTGACGGCGCGAGCGCCTCCCAGCCGGCCGTCGCTCCACCCTCGGCCAGCGCCTCCTCTAGGTCCCGGGGCGTCTCCGGTGTGCGGCCGCTGCGGTCCAGCCGGATCCGGATCTCCACCGAGTCGCCCGCCCCCTTGCCGATAGCCTCCCGGATCGCCCCGTTGAGGAACAGCCGATGACGCCCGCCGCCAACCGGCACCAGCGTGGCGATGAGTTCCACGCCATCGGCCGCTCCCACGACGGGAACATGGCCCCGCACCCCGAACCCATCCGAAACCGACGCCGGCACATCCAAGGCCACATTCATGATGTGCGAGTAGTTCGAGGCGATCTCATACAACACCCCCACAAACCCCTGCTCACCCGCTTCCGCCATTCGATCTCCCTTGAAGGTCTACGACCACGACGGCCCGATCCATAAGCCGAGTGGCTGGTAGGAAACGCAAGGCCCCGGCCGGAACCGGGGCCTGCACCCAGCCACCGAAGCGCCTGGGGGGATGCACAGAAGAGTAACCACCCCCTACGACAAGAGCAAGAACTTGGTCACCGGAAGGGCTGTCCTCCGGTGAGAACACCTAGCGATTGAGGCGAGAGGCTCCAATTGCGCCCTATTGAATGGCGCGGTCTCTCTCAGTTGCTTTGTCTGTCATGCAGCGACGGAGTCCGGGCGTGTTGGCATGTGATCGTGAAGCTCGCCATCGAGATGGCGGCCGTTGGCTTTGGGGGTCCGGCCGCCCCACTGCTTGAAGAAGAAGTCGACGCCCGCGGCTGCGCACTGGTCGCGCAGGTCTAGAACCCAGTTCTCGCTCATGGGACGGGCGTTGTGGCCGCTCTCGCCACCGGCGATGAGCCAGTGGATAGAGGAGAGATCGAGGTTCGGCAGTGGTCCGAGGAGCGGTTCGGCGCTGATGAAGCGGATCGCTGCTGGGACGGAGCGGAGATGGTCGATGCGGAAGGCGTATCGCTTCGACTCGACGCTGACGCCCATCCAGACATTGCGTGGCCAGTCCAGTTGGTCGGCCAGAGAGGCCAGGCGTTTGGAGCGCTTGGTGAGAATCTGGTAGGTGTGACGATCCGTATCGGCCATGACCTTGAAGACGCGCTGGATGAAGTCGAGTGGTACGTCCGCGTGGAACAGGTCGCTCATGGAGTTCACGAAGACCACGCGAGGCGCTCGCCACCGGTAGGGGAGTTCCAGCAGGTCTTCGTGCAGCGTGAGGCCGAAGCCGGCGCCGCTGTGCTTGGGGTCGCCGTCGTTCTGGTACCGGGGGTTGCCCATGGCCTTGAGGCGCTTGGCGAGGGTGAGCGCGTAGCAGTTGTCGCAGCCGTATGACGTGCGGTCGCAGCCGGTGGAAGGGTTCCAGGTTGTCTCAGTTGCCTGACGGTCCACGAACAGCACGTAGTCGGCCGGGCCGGCTTCGGTGGGCACTTCTCGTACCGCCACGCCCTGCGCCGCCGCCACTGCAGCGTGCTTGTAGTCCTGCACCACCCACCCGCACGCCGCGAGCTGACGGTCGATCTCCATCCGAGCCCGCTGCTCTGGCTCGAGATACTTCGCTGTGGGGTCGGCAGCGTCAGCGGAAGGCACCGGCGGGCATCGTAGGCCGTCGGTCATGTCGTGATCGAAAGCAGCGACGACAGCGTCAGTTGCGAGCCGTAGCGGCTCGCATTCTCGATCAGTTGAAAGTTGATGATGTTTGAGTATTGTCCTCTCCTAACAGTGTATTATCTGGTATAAAAGCGCGGGATGTTGGGAGCGGAGGAGACGTGATGACTGGGAAGGCTGCGACCGGAATCGCTCAGGTCCGGCACGCGGGACAGGACTATGCTCCCGCCGTGAGCAGTCGCGAGGATTCGCTCTCAGCGGCCGACGGCTCCGGCGGTGCAGACGGCGATTTCGAGCGGGAGCTGGCTTGGGTGGACGTCATGCCCGAGCGCGACAGGAGGCTGTTCGCTGAGGAGATGTCCCAGCTGATGGCAGAGGCGGCTGAGACCGACGATCTCGCGCCTGTCGAGCAGGCGCTGCGGGAGTGGCGGGTGACCGCGGAGATCTACATGGATCCCGAACTCGCGAAGCGGCTCACTCGGCCGCGGTCGGCATACGGCGAGCGCGTACCAAGACCTGTCGTCTAGAGCCAATGCCGCGCAGGCGCGATCGGGTCGCTCCTCCGCCGCGTCGCGGCGAATGGGACATCCGTTCGAGGACAATGCGTCCGCCAAGGGGTGGGAGCAGGTTTGCCGCGAGTCACCCTCAAGCGCTCGGGCGGCGTGGGAAGCGCTTGCCGCTGGGCCGCGTCGACGCAGCGGCAGGCAGCATCGGCTGAAGGGTCGGCCTCGCGTGGGCCGCGTCAATGGCGTCGCTAGCTGGCTTGATCTTCCTCGTTGGACGCCGGCGCCGATGGAGGTGTCTGTTCGTGCATGAGCCGGAGCGCCGATGCGATGTCGTCCACGCTTCGAGCGCCCGTCGCCACCGCCATGACTAGGTCGTAGACGGCGTCGTCTGGGGCTGTGCTCACGCTGGCGTCGTTGAGTTCCAGAAGGACGGCTGCCGCAAGCCAGCCGAGCCGTTTGTTGCCGTCGATGAGAGGATGGCTGCTGACGACCGAGTGCAGAAGGGCAGCTGCCTTGGTCCAAACGTCCGGATACGCGTCCTCGCCGAAGGCCGAGGCCCGCGGCCGGGCCGCTGCGGCGCCTAGCAGACCTGCATCGCGAAGCGGCAGGGGCTCGCCGAGCAGCCGGCGGGCTAGCTCCAGAAGATCGTCGGTGTCGAGGTACTCGATGCCGTTTCTCACTCGCCGAGGCGCCTCAACGCGACGTTGTGACGCTGCATGACGAGTTCGGCGGCCGCCGCAACCCGGTCGCGGTGCTCAGCTCTGGCGACGTACTCGCGCACCGCCCGTCTGGCCGCCTCCTGCATCGACATGCCCTCGAGCGCGGCGCGCCGCCGCAGGGCATCTTGCTCGTCGTCGGTCAGTCTGAGTGTCATGGCCATGGGATCATGGTATCAGGTAGATACCACCAGGTCCGCTCGCGGAACTATGAGAGATTTCACTAAAATATATCAGAAATGCTTGACAATTGTCACACGGGTATGCGATACTGGCTTCATGGTGATCGAACTGGCCGTACTGGTCGAACGGGTCGACGCGGCAGTCTCAGAACTGCTGGTCGGGGTGCGTCGCGGTGAGGCGTCTTCGGAGGAACTGGTCGACTTGCTGGCCGGGACGCGGGCGGTGCGGGGCAAGCTCGACGCCGTCCAAGCGCTTGCTGCGTCGGCGGTGGCGGCGAGCCGCGGTCATGGCGACGGGGGCATCCATGCGCTTGCCGAGACCACCGGGGCGTCTCGCCAGGACGCGTTCGGGCGTATCAGCACGGCGCAGGCCATAGCGGCCGCGCCTGCGGTGCGCGACGCCGTGGAGTCCGGCAGGGTTGCGCCCGCGAACGCGAAGCGGCTCGCCGAGACGCTCAAGAAGACCAGCGCCGAAGAGGTCGAGCGCGACCCCGACCTGCTGTCCAAGGCCGAGTCGCTGTCGCCGGAGCGGTTCGCCAAGGAGGCCAGACGTTGGACGGCTGACCGTCAAGCCGACGGAGGTGAGTCCGAGTACCGCCGGCAGCGGGCCCGGCGCAGCGTTCGCATGTGGGACGGAGACGACGGCATGATGCACCTGCACGGCCGGTTCGACCCCGTCACCGGTCGTTGCATCGCCAACCGGCTCAACCGTGAGGCCCGCCGGCTCCGAGACGCAGACAAGCAGGAGTCCGGCACCGGGCGGCAGCGCACGTCCGAGCAGTGCATGGCTGACGCGCTCGACAACCTCACCGCCGGGAGCGCCACCACTGGCGCCGGCCGGCCGTTCGCTGACATTGCGCTGGTGGCGCGGCTGGATGCCGACGCCGAGGAGTTGATGGCGTCCACTGCCGACGGCGATCCGCTCCCGGCATCGGTGGTGGAGCGGCTGGCTTGCGGGTCGTCGTGGTTCGGACTCGTGCTCAGTTCCAAGGGCGTGCCCATGTGGAAGGGTCGGAACGTCCGGCGGGCCACCGAGTCGCAGTTCCAAGCCCTCCTCGCCCTCTACGGGGGCTGCGCGGGCTGCGGTGAGCCCGACCGGCTCAAGATCCAGGCCCATCACATGGACCCGTTCGCTCTCGGCGGCGGCACCGACCTCGACAACCTGCTGCCCCTGTGCTGGGGCTGCCACAACAAGGTCCACGACCACGGCTGGCAGATCACCCGGCGGGATGACGGGCTGCGCGCCATCAAGCCTCCCGACCGGGTCCGACACGGTCCGGCGCGCCTGCAGGAAGCGGTGCCGCTGTTCGCCCCGCCCGGCCCGTCCCAAGACCGCGACCACGACCCGTCCCGCGACCGCAGCACCCGAGCCGGGCCGCCCGCTGACCGCGGCAGAGCCGGGCCGGCGAGACTGGCCGGAATGTCGGGACCCGACGCCGCCCGAGCCGCACTTGGTGCCGCACAAGCGTAGATCAGCAGATTGTGATGTCGTCGGCGACGGGGGAGAGGGCGGCCAGGTCGCAGAAGGTGGTCTTGGCTACGAACCACCGGCCGCCGATCAGGACCGCCTCGCCCTCCCGGCCGTCGAAGATGACCTGGTCGTCGAGCAGGATCGAATAGACGATCCGGGCGGTGGCGGCCGACGTGCGGGCGATCGAGTCGACCCGGGCGCGCACGGCTGCTCCGATCTCCGCGGTTGCCTCGAACATCAGCCGGGCCGCCTCGCGCATTCCGGGGAAGTCCTCCGCCTGGTCGATGCGCAACTCCATGTCGTCGATCGATCCGTCCATGTAGGTCTCGAACGCGGCCGTGACGGCCTGCGCTGTGACCTCGTCGATCGGGTGGCCTTCCACCGGTGCCGGATCCGCCGGAGCCTCGGGCAGAGCGGCGATGGCGGCATCTACCCCGTCGTCGGGAGCGGCGTCGCACACCAGCGTCAGCGCAACCGCGGTGTGGTCGGACGGGAAGGCGAGGTCCCCGGTCGCGGGCTCGGCGTTGAAGAGGCCGGTGCCCTCGCCCACGGAGCAGTCCCGGCCCGGAGCCGAGTACAGCAGGTAGTCGATGCGGCTGCGCTGGCGGCTCGACGGGTCTGCCATGTCGGCCAGCGAGGAATCCTCCCGGCCGGCCGTGCAGCCCGACCCGGTAGCCGGATCGCACTCGCCGTGATCCGCGGCCAGGTGGGAGTCGACATACCCGGCCTCGTCGAATACGGCCAGCGCGGGACTCCCTGCCGAGTCGTTCAGGTCGCCGCCTACCACGGTCACGGCCCCGGCCAGCGCGACCTCCCGGGCAAAATCAAGGACTTGGCGGGCCTGGCAGGTTCGGAGGCTGCCGGCCGGGTCGCACGGCGGCGGGCACAGTCCCGGATCGCAGTCCCGGTCGTCGGCGCCGGCAGCCAGATGGGTGGTCAGAAAGTCGATCACCCCGATCGGCGAGGCGACCCGGACGACGTACGCCGACCTGAACCGGTCGGCCAGCGTCCGCCGCTGGAAGTCGATCACCTCCAGAGTGGTCAGCACCACCTCCCGGTCGAGACCGGGGTCGTCGTCCCAGACGATCTCGTAGCCGCAGGACCCCACCTCGCCGGAGACCAGGCCCACGATCCGCTCGTTGGCCTCTTGAAGCGACACCAACTCGGGGCACCCGGCCTCCGCGAGCTGTTCCATGAACAGCGACACCCGCTCGCCGACCAGACACGAATCGCTGTCCGGCGGGCACCCCACCCCGTGCAGGATGTTCTGGCTGACAAGGCGCACCGAGGCGACCGGCGGCAGCGGAACCGCAACAGCCTCCGCCGTTTCTTGGCCTGCTTCTTCGTCGGCCCCTTCGCCTGCTCGTGTCTCCTGGTCCTCCGCGTCCGCAACGCCTTCAGGCTGGGCCTCTCCGGCGGCACCCTCCCCGGCGTCAGGCGCATCCGCCCCCGGTTCCGCTACATCGGGTTCGGGAGCGGCCGGCTCCGGGGACGCCTCCCCACTGGGATCCCCACTGACCTCCTCAACGCCTGACGTCGCTTCGCCGTCGGCGCCTACCCCGACCTCATCGTCGGTGTCCTCGCTGACCTCCTCAGCCGGCCCGGGGGGCTCACTGGCAGGCCCTTCTGAGCCGCAGGCAGACGCGACGATAACCAGAACGGCCGCCACAGCCGCGAACCGGAATGCAGATCGCCACCCGGGGGTCTCGGGGCGGGTCAGGCCGCGGACAGGCGGGCACGGGACCGGGTCACGACCGTCAGCGAGAGCCACCGGCAGCAATCGTAGATCCAGGGGTCGGACCGGACGCTGGTCGACCGAGCGGCGCGGAAGGGTCAGGGCACCGCAACGCTGCCCACGACCTCGCCCGGATGCCGGATGGGGACTCTCGCTCGCCTATCCGCTCGGCCTCCGAGCGGCCGGGTGGCGAGCTGGTTCGCTCAGGGCCTCCGGTCGCGGTAGGCGGCCACCACCGGCGCCAACTCGGCCGGGGTGGCGCCGTGCATGATCACGCCGTCGCAGCCCAGATCGAGCTGGTGCCGCACCGCCTGGGCACACTGCTGGGGGGTACCGGTGGCGCTGGGGGCGAACCACTCCGCGGGGATGATCTCCGCCAACTGCTCCAGTTCTGCGGTGGTCGCGGAAGCGTCGATCGCTCCCAGGCGCCCCGCCACCACCGGATGCTCCCGGAAGCGCTCGAGCACAGCAGGATCCCAGCGGTTCACGGACAGCATCAGCTCGCCGTAGCCCTGCAGGTAGGTGGCCAACCGGCCGACCGTCTTCATCATCCGGTCCTCGTAGGGCAGGTGGTCGCCGATGGTCGCGAAGCACGACCACACCCGCACATCGGAGGGATCCCGGCCCGCCTGCTCCGCCGCGGATCGGACCGTCTCCACGCACCGGACCACCGTCTCGTCGGTGAAGTAGGTGTGCAGGATCACCTCGTCGAAGCAGCGTCCGGCGAGCTTCAGGGTGTTCTCGCCGAAGGCAGCGAGGCCCATGGGCAGGTGCTCGTCGAGCGCCGAGTCCAGCCGCAGGTACGGATAGCGGCCTGCCGGCCCGTCGTGACCCATCACCGTCTCGCCCCGGAACAGCCGGCGCAGTAGCCCGGCGAAGTCCTCCATCTCCGCGGTCGTGATCTGGTTGATCCCCATCGCGGCCTGCTGCATCGGTATGCCCCGGCCTATGCCCAGCACGAAGCGGCCACCGGTGAGGCTCTGCATAGTGAGGGCGAAGGCGGCGGCGACCAGCGGGTGGCGGGTGTTGCTGTTGGTGACGCCGGTCGTGATCGTGATCGTCTCGGATACTGCCGCCGCCGCGCCGCACTGCGCGGCGGCTTCCTTGCGGTTGTAGCGCTCCGAGATGAAGACCGTCCCCAGCCCCATCGCCTCGCCGTCGGACACCTCCTGCAGCAGGTCCCGCGAGCTGTCGGCGTGACCCGCCAGCGCGTAGAAGCCCAGCTCGGGGAATTCACTCATCTCCGCCTCGCTTCCAGATGCCGTGCCGGCCGATGCTAACCGGGTCACCCGTGCTGCCTGTGCGTGATCGCGGCGCCGCGCCGCGCCCTCGAGTGAACCCTCCCCGAGGTCGGTGGGGGAGGCGGCAATAATCCTCATATGCGGGGACACGCGCACATGCGGCCGGGGTCCGGTCCGCGGTCCATGTTGGAGGCGTGGCGAAGCGATCGGGCACTGCAGGCACTGCTCGTCTTCGTCGGTCTCGCAGCTGTGGCCGCGGCTGTCGGAATCGTGCTGCTGTGGCCGACCGGCGCCGGCCGCGACGCCGCCCGCCAGCGCGCCGACGACATCGGCATCGCGTATGAACGCCTGGCCGCCACCGTGGTGGAGGTGAACGACCGGGCGTGCAGCTACTCCGCGCCCGACGATCCCCAGACGTGCCGATCCATCACCGTGCGCGTCGATGAGGGCCCCGACGACGGCGCCCAGGTCGCTCTGCCGGAGTTCAGCCTCGAGTACGACCGCACGGCAATCCGGATCTCGCCGGCGGACAAGGTGATCCTCGGGTACGAGGCCTCCAACGACTACTACTTCTTCGTCGACCGCGACCGCCGCACGCCACTGTTGTGGCTTGCGGTCCTGTTCGCGGCGGTGGTGGTGGCGCTGGGGCGTTGGCGCGGCGGGCTGGCCCTAGCGGGGATGGCCGCCACCCTCGTGGTGCTTATCGCCTTCGCGGCGCCCTCGGTGCTCGACGGCAACGACCCGGTGCTGGTGGCCGTGGTGGCCGCAGCGGTGATCGCGTTCGTGAGCCTGTACCTGACCCACGGGCTCAATGTTCACACCACCGTGGCCCTCGCCGGCACGCTCGCGTCGCTCGGCCTCACCCTGGGGCTGTCGTGGATCTTCTTCGGGCTCGCCGACTTCACCGGACTGGCAACTGAGGAGGGCCTGACCCTGCCGCTGATCGCGGGCGACATCGATCTGGCGTCTCTGCTGCTGGGAGGGGCCATCATCGGCGCACTGGGCGCGCTCGACGACGTGACGGTCACCCAGGTGGCCACGGTGGCGGAGCTGCGCTACCGCAGCCCCAACCTGAGCGTTCGTCAGCTCGTCGCGTCGGGCATCCGGGTGGGACGCGAGCACATCGCGGCCACCGTCAACACCCTGCTGCTCGCCTATGTAGGCGCGGGCCTGCCGCTGCTGCTGCTGTTCGCCGTCTCGGACCAGTCACTGGCCATGGCGGCCAACTCCGAGCTCATCGCGGTGGAGATCGTCCGGACGCTCTGCGGCTCGATGGGTCTGGTCGCGGCCGTTCCGGTCACGACCGTCCTAGCCGCCATGGTGACCGCCGGCGCCGGTCCGATCCGATCAGCCGAGGCGGCCGGCGAGATGCAGGATGACCCCCAGGCGCCCCCCGCCGGCGAGAACCGCTCGCAACAGGCCAGGGAACCCGAAGAACCCGAGACTGCGCCCCGATGGGAGGACTTCGCTCCCGAGGACGACCAGTCCGGTTGGTGAGCTGCCGGTTCGGAGCGCGTCCGGGGTGGCTCAGCCCCCGGGCTGCCAGATCATCAGGACCAGTTGCACGGTGAACCCGATCGACAGCAGGGCCGAGCCCGCTTCGAGGCGCTTGTCGGTGCCCGGCGACGCACCCTCGGCGCCCTGCGCCCTCAGAGCCGGCCTGATCAGGCCGTGGAGCACGCCGTTCATGATCACCCAGATCACGATGGCGGCGATCACCCAGCCCTCGGTCAGCGAGATCGCGTCCTCGGACATCTCGACCATGGCGATGCCCAGCAGGCCCGCCACGATCAGCGCCGGGCTGTACAGCCGGCGTGCGTTGGCCGCCATGGCGACCACCAGCTGCTGGTGCCCGGACCCGCCCGCGGCTCGCATCTGCCTGCGCAGCAGCGGATGGACGAACACCGGGGCGAGGGCCACCAGGACGGTGAGGACGTGGAGCAGTTCAACGATGTTGTATGCCGTGGTTCCGGCCGCGAAGAGCATGGGCCGACTCTAGCCGGGCGCTCCGGCCTGATCGGCGACGAACTGCGACTCCTAGCATGGAGGGCGTGCCTGACGGCTTCCCCGCGCCCGATGCCCCCCGCGCCGGTCTCGTGCTCGATCGGGCCGGGCTGGCCGAACGGGCCGGCGTCCCCGCCTTCGTCGTGGATCTGGTGATCGATGCCGGTCTCATAACGCCGCTGGACAACGGCTCCGACGGCGAGCGTTTCGACTCCGACGATGTCGAGATGCTGGTCGCGGCCCGCACCCTGGTCGGGGAGGGGGTGGCTGTCGAGGAGCTGGCCGCCCTGGCCATGCGTCACGCCACCAATGTGGAGAACCTGATCGAGGATGCGATCGACCTGGTCAAGCGCCACTTCGACCGGGAGGGCCGCGACAAGGCGGCGCTGGTCGCCAGCGTGAACCGGCTCGTGCCGGTGGCCACCAATCTCGTGGTCGGCCACTTCGAGAAGACCTTGTGGGCGAGGGCGATGGCCCGCATCGGAGACGACCCGGCCCCCGCGGTGGGCGCCATCGTCGTCAAGGCCCGGCGCATCGAGGGGCGCGTCGATCCTCTGGCGGCATACGCCGCGGCCACCTCCGACCAGCATCGCAGCGTGTGGCTGCGCCCCGACGCCAGCATGGGACTGGCCGCGTTCGGAGTGGTGGAGACGATCAGGCCGGTCGGCAGCGATCGTTTCTCGGCTGCCTCGGCAGCCCGGGCCGTCCTCGCCGCCCGGATACGGCGAGACCCGGACCCCGAGGCCCCCGCGCCTGTGCTGGTGGGCGGTTTCTCGTTCACGCCCACCGGCGCCGACACCGAATCGCAGCAACCCGATCCCGGCAACGGCGGGTATCGCCACGCCGTCCCCAGGTGGACCGGATTCGGGGACTGCCGGATGGTGCTTCCCGAGCTGACCATCATCGACCACCCGGACGGCGCCTGGGTCCTGGCCGCCACCCGGGTCGGCTCCGACGGCGACGAGACGGCCGCCGAGACCGTGCTCGACCAGCGCCTGACGTCGTTCCGGGTCGAACCGCCGATGCCTGCCACCGGAGATCCGGCCCGCCCGGCCTCGGCGATGATCGACTGCGACCGTGATGACGGCTACGCGGCCCTCGTCGCCGACGCCGTGGCCGGCATACACCGCGGTGAGTTCCAGAAGGTCGTGCTGGCCCGCACCGTCACGCTCGACTACGGACTCGACGTGGCCGCGGTGCTGGACCGGCTCCGGCTACGCAACCCGGCCTGCGCGATCTTCGCGGTCACCGCGGGCGAGTCCACGTTCCTCGGAGCCACCCCTGAAGAACTGGTCACGCTCGACGGTCCCAGGCTGAACACGGTGGCGCTCGCCGGCACTGCACCCTGCAGCGACGATCCCGAGGCTGACGAGCGCTTCGGGGCGGGGTTGCTGACATCGGCCAAGAACCGAGCCGAGCACCGATTCGTGGTGGACGGGATCATCGACGCGCTGTCCGGTCTGGGGCTGGTGGACCCGGCCCCGTCCGAGCCCGGCCTCATGCGCCTCAGCCGTGTCCAGCATCTGCGCACGCCGATAACCGCCCGCGTCCAGCGCCGGCGCACCGGAGCGAGCGACATGGACGTGTTGCGGGCCGCGGGCGTGCTGCACCCGACCGCGGCCGTCGGCGGAGCCCCCACCGGCGCGGCCCTCGAGTTCATTGCCGGCCGCGAGGGCTTCGACCGGGGCTGGTACGCGGCTCCGGTGGGATGGTGCGACCTCGACGGCAACGGCGAGGTGGGCGTAGCCCTGCGCTGCGCGCTGACCGGCCCGGACTCCACCCACCTGTTCGCCGGTGCCGGGATCGTCACAGACTCCGATCCCGAGGATGAACTGGAGGAGACGGCGATGAAGCTCAGGGCCCTCCTGGACGTCATCGACGAGTGCTGATCCGCTGATCGTGACTGATCCGGTCTACGACGTCGTGGCCGCTTTCGCGGCCCGCTTGGCATCGCTGGGGGTGACCGACGCGGTGATCAGCCCTGGCTCGCGCTCGGGTCCGCTGGCCCTGTGCTTTCACGCCCAGCCCCGCATCCGCACGTGGATACAGCTGGACGAGCGTGCCGCCGGCTTCTTCGCCCTCGGCCTGGGCCGGGCCACCGGCCGGCCGGCCGTGCTCGTGTGCACATCCGGCACCGCCGCGGCCAACTACCTGCCTGCGGTGGTGGAGGCCTCCCATGCCGGCGTCGCAGTCATCGTGTGCACCGCCGACCGCCCGCCGGAACTGCGCGGCTGGGGCTCGCCCCAGACCATCGACCAGGTGGGCCTGTACGGGACGGCCGCCCGTTGGAGCGTCGACCTGCCCGTGCCCGGAGAGGCCAGCCCCGGCGCCGCGATCGGGTGGGCCGAGACCGCCGTTGAGTTCGCCTCCGGTTCCGACCCGGGCCCAGTCCATCTCAACTGGCCCTTGCGCGAACCTCTCGAACCGCTGTCGGTCGTGCCCGCGCCGTCGGCTGGGGCCGCGGCCATTGCCGGGGACACGGGCGGGGACGACGACCGAGTCCCGGCCCCGGAACTGGCCGACCTGGCCGAGATCGTCGCCGGTCACGAGCGGGGCGTGGTCATCGCCGGGCCGTGGCCGGCCGGCGGGCTGGACCGTGAACTGGAGTGGGCCGCGGAGGCCGAGCGCTTCGCGGCCTGGGCCGGCTGGCCCCTCATCGGTGAGCCCATCACCCATGTCCGGGGCCACTCCAACCGTTCCAACCGTGACCGTCGCGAGGCACACCCGGCGTGCGTGGTCGCATCCGCCGAGCATCTCCTCGCCGACGAGGACCTCGCCGAGGCGCTGCGTCCTGATGCTGCCGTGCTCGTGGGCCGGACCGTGACCACCAAGCCGGTCCGGCTGTGGCTGGAGCGCACCCGGCCCCGCCATGTGGTGCTCGTGGATCCCGAGGACCGCTGGGAGCGGGCCGTGTTCCGGCTCACCGGCCATGTGCCGGGTTCGGTGGAGTCGCTACGTTCGATCACGGCGCGGGCCGCGCCTGCGGGCCGTGACGCACCGGGCGGATGGCTCGACGCCTGGGTGAAGCTCGACACAGCTGCCCGAGGCGCGGTCGAAGCCGCCGACCGCGGTGAGCTGCTGGCGGCCCTAGTCGCTCGGGTGCTCGTCGGCGCCCTGCCCGACAACGCCGTGCTGATGGCCACGAACTCTCTGCCGGTGAGAGATCTCGACGCCTTCGTGTTCGACACCGGATCGGTCGTCTGCTGCGCAAACCGTGGCGCGGCCGGAATCGACGGCTCGGCCTCTACCGCGCTGGGTATCGCCGCAGCCGACCCGTCCAGGCCGGTTGCCCTCTACACCGGCGACCTGGCCCTGCTCCACGACCTGGGCGGCCTCATTGCAGCCGCCCGAATGGGACTGCACCTGACAACCGTGTGCGTGAACAACGACGGAGGGGAGATCTTCTCCCTGCTGCCGGTGGCCGATCGGGTGCCGGCCGACCACTTCGATCAGCTGTTCCGCACTCCCCACGGCCTTGACCTGAGCCGGCTCGACGGCTTCGGCGGCATCCGGGCCCGGCGGGTGGCCACCGCTGCAGAGCTGAGCGAGGCGGTCCGCATGGCGGCCGTGACCAGGACGCCGGGTGTGGACCTGTGCATCATCGACGTGTCCCGCGACGGCGACGTGGCTCAGCGCAGATCCCTGACCGCCGCGGCCCAAGAGGCCGCCCGCATGGCTCTGGCGGACGTTCAGCGCTCTCGATGAGAACGGACCGGGCATTCAGGATCCTGGCGGGCGGGGTGGAACTCGCGGTGAACCAGCGCGGTCCGGAGGCCGGAGTACCGATCCTCGTGCTGCACGGGTTCACCGGATCGGCGCAGGCCATGGAGCCCCTAGCCGAACGGCTCGCGGCCGGGCTGACCGCCCGCGTCATCTGCCCGGACCTGATCGGGCACGGCCGCTCGGAGGCGCCCGACGACATCGACCGCTACCGGGTCGAGGCCATGGCCGGCCAAGTCGCAGGGCTCGCCGACGCGCTCGGCTGCGAGACTCTCCACCTAGTCGGCTACTCGATGGGCGGCCGGGTGGCGCTCATGCTGGGATGCACGCAACCGCAGCGGCTACGGTCGCTGGCCCTCATCGGGGCATCGCCAGGAATCAGAGACCCCGCTGAACGGCGTCGCCGGACCGGAGCCGACCGATCCCGCGCCGCCCGCATCGTCGAGGACTTCGAGGCCTTCGTGGACGATTGGATGGCCGACCCGCTGTTCGCAGGGCAGGCCGCGCTGGGCGACGCCCACCTGCAGGCGACCCGGGTCCAGCGGCTCGCGTCGAGCCCGGCCGGTCTGGCCCGCAGCCTGCTGGCCGGCGGGACCGGCTCGATGACGCCGCTGCACGACCGGCTCGAGGACTGCGACGTTCCGGTACTGGTGCTGGCGGGCGCCCGGGACGGCAAGTTCTGTGCCATCGCCGAAGAGCTCGCCACCGCGCTGCCGGACTGTGCCGCCGTCCGCGTCCCGCGGGCCGGGCATGCCGCCCACATTGAGCAGCCCGACGCCACCGCGGCTGCCATCGCCCGATTCATCGCCAACATCGCCGGCACTGAGAGCACTTCCGGCGCCAAGGCTCTCCCGCCCGTCCAGCCGGCAAAGCAGGCATCGGGTGACCGCCATGCAAGCTGAGCTGCATCCCTTCCGCCTGGCCCTGCGAGCCCCTCTTGTCACTGGCGGCGTCCCGGTCCGCTTCCGGGCCGGCTTCCTGGTCGCGCTGAATGCAGACGGACTCGTCGGCTGGGGCGAGGCCAGCCCTCTGCCGGGATGGTCGCAGACGAGCCTGCTGGAGACCGAGGCCGCACTGCGCCGCACCATGGACGGGCTCGAGGCCGGCGGCGAGGCCGCGCTCGAGGACCTCCTCGACGGTCTGGCCGACACGCCGCACGCCAGGGCCGGCGTCGCCGGCGCCTGGGCCGATTTGCGAGCCCGCCGAGCCGGGCAGACTCTCGCGGACCGACTGAGCCGGGACCACGGGGGAGATGTCGCGGCCGCGGTGATGGTCAACGCCCTCGTGGCCGCGCCCGAGCCGTCGGAGGTCGAGGAGGCCGCCAGGGATGCAGTCAGTGCCGGCTTCAGCACGGCCAAGCTCAAGGTCGGCGCAGCCGACCCTGGGGTCGATGTCGAGCGGGTGCGGTCGGCCCGGGCCGGCCTGGGTCCCACCGCCGAGCTGCGGCTCGACGCCAACGGTGCCTGGGATCCGGCAACCGCTCTGGATGTGCTGGCCCGGGTCCAGGACTACGACGTCGCCTACTGCGAGGAGCCGGTCACCGGGATCGAGGCCATCGCAGCAGTGGGCGGGCGCAGCGGTGTCCCGGTCGCCGCCGACGAGTCGATCCGGGGCGAGGCCGACGCGAGACGGGCTCTGGAACTCGGCGTGGGCACGCTGATCGTCAAGCCGCAGGCCCTGGGCGGGCCCGACGTGGCCCTCGCCATCGCAGCCTGCGCCCGCGAGGCGGGAGCCTCCGCCGTCGTGACGACCTTCCTCGACTCGGCGGTAGGAGTCGCCCACGCCCTGCACGTGGCTGCCGCAGTGGACGCAGCCGCGCCCCGCGGGCGGGCCCACGGCCTGGCCACGGCATCGCTCCTGGCCGCCGACGTAGCCAAGGCGCCTGCCGTCGTGGCCGGCACCATGGCGGTGCCCGGCGCTCACGGTCTGGGACTCGCTCCCCGGTAGCCTCCGCGGTCATGGAGCTGGTCGTGATACGCCATGCCCGGCCGGTGCGTGACGAGGCACCCGAGGGCGGCTCCGCCGATCCTGACCTGGCCGATGTCGGCCACCTCCAGGCCGAGGCCACCGCGGGCTTCCTGATCGACGAGGGCATCGACCACATCGTGTCGTCGTCCATGAAGCGGGCGGTGCGCACCGCCGAGCCCCTGGCTACCAAGCTCGGCCTCGACATCGAGATCCTCGACGAGCTGCGAGAATCCGACCACCGCTCCCGGATCTACGTGCCCGCGGAGGAGTTCAGCCGCGACGACCCCGCCACCGCCCACTACTACGACCCCGACGCCGACCTCAACGAGACCATCTTCTCGGACGGGTACGAAGAGTTCCGCGCCCGGGTCGAGCAGGGCTTCGAGCACATCATCGGCACCAACCGGTCTCGCACGGTGGCCGTGTTCTGCCACGGCATGGTCACCGGGGTCTACCTCCAGATCCTGCTCGGCATCGACGACCCGCTGTCGCTGCTGGTTGACTACTGCGGGATCACCCGGGTCGCCGCGTCCAGCACCGGACTGCGCACGGTCCGCTCCGTGAACGAGACCCACCACGTGCGCCACCTGCTGGAGCGCTGAGCCGGCGTGTTCACGCTCGTGGTGATGGCTGCGGGCATCGGCCGGCGTTTCGGCGGCGACAAGCAGCTCGTCGAAGTGGGGCCGAATGGCGAGACGTTCCTCGACTACGCCATCGACTCTGCGGTCCGCGCCGGCGCGTCGAAGGTCGTGATGGTGGTGCGCTCCGCCATCGAGGCCGATTTGCGGGCCCATGTCGACTCCCGCCACCGCTCACTGCAGGACGCCGGCGTCACCTTCGCCTACGTCCGCCAGGACGAGCACGGCCCGGCCCGGGCCAAACCGTGGGGAACCGCGCATGCGGTGCTGGTGACCGCAGGCGAGGTGCCCGGCCCGTTCGTGGTGTGCAACGCCGACGACTACTACGGCCCGGCCGCGCTGCGCACCCTCGCTTCGGCTGCCGTCGAACTAGGCGACGACGAGGCCTGCCTGTGCGGCTACGGCCTAGGACGCACGCTGTCGGCCACGGGCGCGGTCAGCCGCGGCGTCTGCGACGTGTCCGGCGACCGTCTCGCTGGCATCGTCGAGCACCACGGAGTAGCCCGGCGGGCCGACGGCACGATCGCGGCGGCCGAACCCGCGGCGGAGCTCAGTGACGAGACCGTCGTGTCCATGAACCTGTGGGCATTCCCCAAAGCGGCGCTGGACTGGATCGGTGACAGCTTCGAGCGCTTCCTGGCCGATCACCGCGACAACCCCGACTCGGAATGCCTGCTGCCGGTGATCGTCGCCGAGCGCATGGCCGCGCGAGCGCTGTCGGTCAGGCTGGTGTCCACCGCCGAGCCCTGGATCGGCGTCACCAACCCCGATGACCTGGAAGCGGCCCGCGCCGCACTGGCCGACCCGTCCACCACCGGGCCCGTGAGTGCCACCTGACCGGACAGCCGCCAACCCGCCGGGATTCGCTCGACAGCGGCCCGAATCCGCGACAGGATGTCAGCCCCTACCAGTCAACACAGGGAGAAGCGCATGACAGCTGTGACCCTGACCGTCAACGGCACCGAACGGAGCCTCGACGTGGAGCCTCGCACCCTGCTGGTGCATGCGCTGCGCGACGACCTGGGGCTCACGGGCACGAACATCGGCTGCGACTCCAGCAGCTGCGGGGCGTGCACGGTGCTGGTGGACGGCCAATCCGCCAAGTCCTGCACCATGTTCGCGGTACAGGCCGACGGCGCCGACATCACCACCATCGAGGGTGTCGCCGACGCCGACGGGACCCTGCACCCGATGCAGCAGGCCTTCCATGAGCACCACGCCCTGCAGTGCGGATACTGCACCCCCGGCATGGTGATGGCGGCCATCTCGCTGGTCGAGGAGTACCCCGGCCTCGACGAGGGCGGGGTGCGCCACGGCCTCGAGGGCAACCTCTGCCGCTGCACCGGCTACCAGAACATCGTCGACGCCGTGCTCGCCGCGGCGGGCTCGGGAGGTGACTGACATGACCATCACCGAAGACGCACCCGCGGCCCACGTCGGCTCCCGCCGGCTCCGCAAGGAGGACCCGGCGCTGCTCACCGGCGAGGCCCGGTTCATCGACGACCTGGCCCTGCCCGGCGCGATCTGGGTGGGCGTGGTGCGCTCCACCGAGGCCCACGCCAACATCGTCGGCATCGACGGCTCGGCCGCGCTTGAGATCGACGGCGTGAACGAGGTCCTCAGCGGCGCCGACCTGGCCCCGCTGTGGGGCGAGGGCGCCCTGCCGTGCGCCTGGCCGGTCACACCCGACATGAAGAACCCGACCCATCTGCCGGTGGCCACGACCACCGCCAAGTACGTCGGCGACGCGGTGGCGGTGGTCCTGGCCGACTCCCGTTACGCCGCCGCCGACGGCGCGGCCGCGGTGGTGGTCGACTACGAGCCGCTGCCCGCGGTGGTCGAGATAGAGGACGCGGTCGCCGACGGCGCGCCGCTGGTCCATCCCGACCTCGAGTCCAACGAGTGCTACACGTGGGGCCTCTGGGGCGACAACGCCGCCGCAGTGGACGCCGCCTTCGCGGAGGCCGCCCACGTGGTGAGCGAGCGCTACCTCCAACAGCGCCTGATCCCGGCGCCGATGGAGCCCCGGGGCTGCGCGGCGGTGCCCTCGCCGGCCGGCGGCGAGCTCACGCTGTACTCCGCCACCCAGATACCGCACATCCTCAAGGTGATGACCGCAGTCGTGCTCGGCATTCCCGAGAACAAGCTGCGGGTGGTCGCTCCGTCGGTGGGCGGCGGCTTCGGCTGCAAGCTCAACGTCTACGCCGAGGAGATCCTGTGCAGCGCCCTGGCGATGCAGCGGGGCGCTCCCGTGCGCTGGACCGAGGGCCGCAGCGAGGGCGCGCTGTCGACCATCCAGGGCCGGGGCCAGGTGCAGCACATCGAGCTGGCCGCCGACGCTGACGGCAAGGTCCAGGCGGTGCGGGTGAAGCTGCTGGCCGACATGGGCGCCTACCTCCAGTTGGTCACGCCGGGCGTGCCGCTGCTGGGCGGGTTCCTGTACCACGGCTGCTACGACATCCCCAACTACATGTTCGAGTGCACGTCGGTGTTCACCAACCGGACCCCGACCGACGCCTACCGGGGCGCGGGCCGTCCCGAGGCCACCTACGCGGTGGAGCGGGCCATGGACTCGCTGGCGGTGTCGGTGGGGGTGTCGCCCGAGGAGATCCGGGCCCGCAACTTCATCGGGGCCGACGCCTTCCCGTACGAGTCGGCGGCAGGCCTCGTCTTCGACAGCGGCGACTACCAGGCCGTGCTCGACAAGGCGGTGGCGCTGGCCGGGCTGTCCGAGCGGCGGGCCGACCAGGCCAGCCGGGTAGCCGCGGGGTCGTCCAAGCGGCTCGGCATCGGCTTCTCCAGCTACGTCGAGATGTGCGGCCTGGCCCCAAGCCGGGTGCTGGCGTCGCTCGACTACGGCGCCGGCGGCTGGGAGGCGGCCACGGTGCGGATCTCGCCCACCTGCAAGGTGCAGGTGGTGACCGGGTCCACGCCCCACGGCCAGGGCCATGAGACCTGCTGGTCGATGATCGTGGCCGACCAGCTCGGCGTCGATCCCGACGACGTAGAGGTCCTGCACTCCGACACGGCGGTCAGCCCCACCGGACTGGACACATACGGGTCGCGGTCGTTGGCGGTCGGCGGCACCGCGGTCTACATGGCCACCGAGAAGGTCATCGACAAGGCCCGGGCCATAGCCGCCCACCAGTTGGAGGCCAGCGAGGAGGACCTGGAGTTCTCCGGCGGCACTTTCCGGGTGAGGGGCACGCCCGAGGCCGAGGTGCCGCTGGCGGGGATCGCCTTCGCCGCGTTCACCGCCCACGACCTGCCCGACGGGATGGAGCCCAACCTGGAGGCCCATGTCACCTACGACCCGCCCAATTTCACGTTCCCCAACGGCACCCATATCGCCGTGGTGGAGGTCGACACCGACACCGGGAACGTGGACTTGGTCGACTACGTGGCGGTTGACGACTGCGGGGTGCAGATCAACCCGCTGGTCGTCGAGGGCCAGGTGCACGGGGGAATCCTGCAGGGCGCCGCCCAGGCGCTGTACGAGGACGCCGTCTACAACTCCGACGGCCAGCTGGTGTCGACCAACCTGGCCGACTACCTGGTGCCGTCGGCCGCTGAGGCGCCCCGCTTCCGGCTCGACAGCCACGCCACGCCCAGCCCCACCAACCCGATGGGGGTCAAGGGCGTGGGCGAGGCCGGGACCATCGCGGCCGCCCCCGCGGTGATCAACGCCGTGGTGGACGCGCTGCGAGACCTGGGCGTCACCGATGTGGACATGCCTGCGTCGCCCCAGACCGTCTGGAAAGCCATCGCCGATGCCCAAGGAGGTGCGTCGTGATTCCCGCCGCATTCGACTACGAGGTGGCCGAATCGGCCGACCACGCCATTGCCCTTCTGGCCCAGCACGGCGACGACGCCAAGCTGCTGGCCGGAGGCCACAGCCTCATCCCGATGATGCGGTACCGGCTGGCCACGCCCAGCGTGCTGGTGGACGTGGGCCGGCTCGACGACCTGCGCTACATCCGTACCGGCAACGGCACGGTGTCGATCGGGGCTCTGACCCGCCACAGCGAGCTGGAGCACTCGGCCGAGATGGCCGAGGCCTGCCCGATGCTGGCGTCGGTGGCCGCCCTGGTGGGCGACCCGGCCGTGCGCCACCGCGGGACGCTGGGCGGGACGCTCGCCCACTCCGATCCGGCGTCGGACCTGCCCGCGGCGGTACTGGCCCTGGGCGGCACGATCGTGGCCCAGGGGCCGGGCGGGTCCCGTGAGATCGCGGCGACGGACTTCTTCACCGGGTACTTCGAGTCGGTGCTGGCCGCCGACGAGATGATCACCGAGGTGAGGGTGCCGGCCGGCGGTGGCGGCTGGAACTACCAGAAGTTCAACCGGCGGGCCCAGGACTGGGCCATCGTCGGGGTGGCCGTGGCCGGCGGCGGCGCCGGTGTGAGCCTGGTCAACATGGGCTCCACCCCCATCCGGGCCTCCGGTGTGGAGGCCGCGGTGGCCGGCGGGGCATCGGCCGCTGAGGCGGCCGCGGTGGCCGCCGACGGGCTGGAGCCTCCCGACGACCTCAACGCCGACGCCGAGTACCGCAGCCATCTGGCCAGGGTGCTCACCGAGAGGGCGCTGAACGCGGCCGGAGTCGCCTGACGCGCCAGTCCGCAAGTGACTCGCTGGCCGGGCAACCTCCGGCCGGTGGATGCCTAGGCGAGGGCGCGCTCGGTCCGGCTGCCGGGCAGCGAGTCCATGCTGTCGCGCACGTCGATCACCCGGACCCCGGCGATCGTGGTCACGTCCCCGATCGCCGACTGGATCGCGTCCCACCGAGTGGGGGCCTCCCGGTCGAACTCGACGGTGCGGTGACCGATGCTTGCATCGGTGCAGCCCGCCTCGTACAGCGCCTCGAGCACCTCGTCGTCCAGCAAGTCGCGTCCCTCGGCGACCAGGACGAAATGATGCACCGGGTTCGCGCTGCGGTTGGCGTCGTCGATCATGTCGCCTCGCTGATTCTGTGGCATCTCTTGATGCGTTGCCTCAGTCTACGGGCCTCGTTGGCACCACTGCGAGGGGTGCCCGATATGGATATGGCGCACTCCCAGTGGGCCTCCTGTCCCTCTCTCGGACAGAACGCCTTGCCCCATGCATGAGCCGAGCGCGCTTTGGTGCGCTCGATTCGCCAGCCAGCGCGCCTCATTTCCTTGACGGCTGCATCAATATCCTTGTCGGGGTGGCGGTCCATAACAGGAAACATAATATAACATACTGAAACAGTATAACAATCCTGCGATGGCGCGATAGCGCGAAACCTTCGGGCGCGGGCAACACTTGGCGGCATGTCACGACTGCCTTCGGCTGTGACCCGGACGTCGGTGTCGGGGATGGTGTCGACCGTCGATCACCTAGCCACGGGCGCCGGAGTGGACCTGCTGCGGCGGGGCGGGTCGGCCGCCGATGCGGCCGTGGGAGCCAACGCCGTGCTGGCGGTGACGTCACCTCACATGTGCGGGCCGGGCGGCGACGTGTGGGCGCTGGTGCACGAGGGGGGCGACGGCCCGCCGGCGGCGCTCGATGCGGCCGGATTCGCCGGGTCGGGAGCTGATCCCGACCGGCTGCGGGCGCAGGGCTACGACGAGATGCCACTGCACGGCGACGTGGCCTCGGTGACCGTGCCCGGCGCGGTGGACGGCTGGCTGGCCCTGCACGACCGCTACGGGCGGCTGCCGCTGGCCGACGTGCTGGCCGAGGCCGTCCGGATCGCCGATCAGGGGTTCGCGGCGTCGCCCCTGCTGGCCGAGCGGGCCGGCGAGGTGGCCGGCGTCGAGGGCAACACCGACGTCCCGGCCGGTCTGCGATCCGGAGCGGTGGTACGGCGTCCCGGCTCGGCCCGCGCGCTGCGGGCGATTGTCGAGCGGGGCCGTGACGGCTTCTACGGCGGCGAGTTCGGGGAGGGACTGCTCGCGATCGGCGCGGGGGAGTACACCACCGACGACCTGGCCCGGCCGATCGCCCGCTGGGTGGAGCCGGTGCGAGTCGAAGCCTTCGGCCATGTGCTGTGGACGGTGCCGCCCACATCGCAGGGCTATCTGACCCTGGCCGGGGCATGGATCGCCGACGGCCTCGATCTGGGCGACCGCGACGACGACCGGTGCGCCCACCTGCTGATCGAGGCCGCCTCGCAGGCCGCCTACGACCGGGTGCGGGTGCTGCACGAGGGCGCCGCAGGCCAGGCCCTGGTCGATCCGGCCCGGCTCGCCCCCCGGCGTGACGCCATCGATCCGGAACGGGCCGGCAACGTCGCCGCGCCCGCCGCCATGGGCGACACCACGTACTTGTGCGCGGTGGACGGCGACGGCATGGGGGTGTCGCTCATCAACTCCAACGCCAACGGCTTCGGCGCCCTGCTGGTGGCCGGCGGCACCGGGATCTTCCTGCACGACCGGGGCCTCGGCTTCAACCTGGTGCCCGGACATCCGGCCGAGTACGGGCCGGGACGCCGCCCGCCCCACACCCTGTCGCCGGCGCTGGTCACCAACCCCGACGGCAGCCTGCGCCAGGTGCTGGGCACGATGGGCGGCGACTCCCAGCCCCAGATCCTGCTGCAACTGCTGGCCCGCACCCTGCGACTCGGCCAGTCGCCCGGTGCAGCCATCCGGGCGCCCCGCTGGGTGCTGGCCCCCGACGACCGCGACGCCGGCTTCGCCACCTGGGTGCCCGGCCAGGGCCGGCGAGTGCTCATCGAGGACGCCGCCACCGGCTGGCACGAGTCCCTGGCCGGCCGGGGCCACAACACAGAACTGCGCGACCAGTCGCCCCACACCTACGGCCACGCCCACCTGATCGAGGTCACCGACCAAGGCACCCTGGCTGGAGCCGCCGACCCCCGAGCCGCAATAGGAGTAGCCGCCGGCCTCTAGGTCTCCTGCGCTGGCCGGATACGGCCTGTTCAAGACAAGTGCGGCGCCAAATCGCATGTCAAGCCGCCACATCAGCGGTATAGTAAGGCCGTGACGAGCATCCAAATAAAACACGTCCCGAGCGATGTCCACCAGACGCTGCGGCAGCGAGCTGTCGGTCAGGGTCAATCGTTGCAGGAGTACCTGTTGCACATGCTGTGCGAGGAAGCCAGAACACCGACGCTAGAGGAGGTGCTTGAGCGGGCCGGTAGCCGGGCTGGGGGCAACTTCAGCGCTGCTGAGGCTGTCGCCGCAGTGCGGGCCGAGCGCGATTCACGTTGATCGTTACCGATGCCAGTGTGGTGGTATTGGCCCTGGGCCAGGACGGACCAGCGGGCGACACGGCCCGGGAGCGTCTTGCCGGAGAACGCCTCGTAGCGCCCGAACTGCTCGATGTGGAGGTCGTGTCGGCGTGGCGTAGGCACGAGACCGCAGGTCGCCTCGATCCGAAGCGAGCGGCACTAGCCCGGGCGGATCTTCGAGTTTTCTCTGCGAGGCGAGTCTCGCACCGCCTCCTGATGGAACGCTGCTGGGAGTTGCGAGCCAACGTGACTATGTACGACGCCGTCTACGTGGCTCTGGCCGAACTTCTCGATGCACCGCTGGTCACCGCAGACAGGAAGCTCGCCAACGCCCCCGGCATCCGCTGCCGAGTAGAGGTCCTGTCGGCCTGACGCATTCGAGGGGAGGAGATTCCTGTCCCGATCCGCGGCGCAGAGCTGTGGGAACGAACCGTGCCAGTCGGAGCCGCGAGAGCCTTCCCGCGGCTCAGAACAGCGGGAACAGCAAGAAAGAAACGATGTAGCTATGAAAAGTACAGTCCATTCGGCCCTTGGGATGAGGCGAGTAGCTGGCGTAGATGGCGTGACCGGAGGTTGGGTGATGGCGATCACCGGCGCGGGACGCGGCGCGCCAATCGACTTCACTGTGTCGCATTCCTTTGGGAACCTGTGGTCAGAGGCTCGGAATCGGAGACTGGCGGTCGTCGGAGTCGACATCCCGATCGGCCTGGTCGGAGTCGGACGGCGCTTGGCGGACTGCGAGGCCAAGAAGCGTTTGGGGCGGCAGCGCAAGAAGTCCGTGTTCCATGCGCCTGCACATTGCACGTTGGAAGCTCGCGACGACAAGGAGGCCTACGACGGCAACCGGCGGTCTGGGCACAAGCTCTCACCTCTTGCGCTCCGTCTGTTGCCAAAGATCCGTGAAGTACGAAACGCAAGCAGGGCTGACGAGTACCTCGCCGACGCTCAGACACGGCTGGCCGAGGTCCACCCGGAGGTCAGCTTCTCGGAACTGGCGGGAGAACCGATGACCTTCGGCAAGAAGACTCCAGCCGGTGAGGCTGAACGCCTAGCGGCCTTGGAGGCGGTTTTCTCCAACGTTCGCGACGCTGTCGAAGCGCCCATGCAGGGCCCGCCCCGTCCGAGCCTTGACGATCTGCTCGATGCTGCGGCTGCCGCTTGGACCGCTCGGCGCATTGTGTCGGGCGAAGCGATCTGCCTGGGTGAGGGTGAGGTCGACGAGACCGGCTACCCGATGCACATCTGGATCTAGCTGCCCCTCCCCGGACGGTCACTCGCTGGGTTACCCTCGTTGGCGACAGGACGTGACAAGGCGGGAGGTGTGAGCGGTGTTCGAGCGGTTCACCGACAGGGCCCGTCGAGTGGTGGTGCTGTCTCAAGAGGAGGCTCGCCTTCTCAACCACAATTACATCGGCACCGAGCACATCCTGCTGGGCCTGATCCGAGAGGGCGAAGGGGTGGCGGCCCGGGCGCTGGAGTCGCTGAAGATCAGTGTCGCGTCGGTTCGGGGCCAGGTGGAGGAGATCATCGGTCCGGGCGGCAGCCAGCCCGGCGGCCATATCCCGTTCACGCCCAGGGCCAAGAAGGTGCTGGAGCTGAGCCTGCGCGAGGCGCTGAAGCTCAAGCACGACTACATCGGCACCGAGCACATCCTGCTGGGCCTGTTGCGCGAGGGCGAGGGGGTGGCCGCCCAAGTGCTCGTCAAGCTGGGAGCAAGCCTGCCCCGGGCACGGGAGCAGGTCATCCAGCTGCTGGAGGACTCCGGCTCGGCGACATCGACGGCATGGGAGCCGAAGGGGACCGTTGTCGTGTCGGACCGGGTCAACGTTTCCAGTCGTGGGCCTCTGGAGGCGACGGTGGGCTACTCCCGGGCGGTTCGCGTCGGTGCGCACGTGGTCGTAGCTGGTACGACCACGCTCGGACCGGACGGGGTCGAGCATCCTGGCGACTGCTACGCACAGGCGAAGGTCGTGCTGCAGTACATCGAGGATGCCCTGCACCGAGCGGGGGCGTCCCTCAACGATGTGGTGCGGACGCGGGCCTTCCTCACCGACATCTCGAAGGCCGGGGACTACGGACGGGCCCACGGCGAGGTGTTCGGCGACATCCGTCCCGCGGCCACCCTGGTGGAGGTCTCGGCACTGGTGCATCCCGACCTCGTGGTCGAGATCGAGGCCGACGCCATCATCTCGTCGGACCGGGCCTGACCCGCCGGCTCGGGGAGTGCAGGACCGGGCCTGACCGCCCGTTCAGGGAGTGCCGGCCCGGGCGCCGGTAGGGTTTCGGCGATGCGCGGCGTGATCTCGGCAGCGGGTTACGTGCCGTACCGGAGGCTCGACCGGTCCGAGATCGCCGCATTCTTCGGCTCGGGGGGCGGCACGGGCACCCGGGCAGTGGCGTCCTACGACGAGGACACCACCACCATGGGCCAGACCGCCGCTGATGCGGCCCTGCGAACCACTCCTGTGGAGCCCGAGGCGCTCTGGTTCGCGACTTCAGCGCCCGCCTACCTCGAGAAGACCAACGCGGCGGCCATCCATGCCGCCTTGCGGCTCGATCCCGCCGTGAACGCGCTCGACTTCGGTGGCGCGATCCGCTCCGGCATCGGAGCGCTGGGTGCCGCGCTCGCCGGGAGCGGCCCGATCTTGACAGTTGCGGCGGACAGCCGCGACGGGCTGCCCACCGGTGCCGACGAGGCATCCGCGGGCGACGGCGCGGCCGCGGTGCTGGTGGGCGACGACTCCGACGGGCCGGTGCTGGCCGAGCACCTCGGCGGCGCGTCCCGCACGCTGGAGATCACCGAGCGCTGGCGAACGCCGGGCGGATCCCGTTCACGCACTTGGGAGGATCGCCTCGGGGCCAATGTCCTCGGCCCGGCTGCGGAGGACGCGTGGCGGTCCGCGCTGGCGAACAGTGGTCTCGACGGGACCGGTGTCGACCACCTGGCGGTGACGGGTCTCAACAGCCGGGCCGTCGCCTCGGCCCTCAAGGTCATCGGCGCCGAAGCCGGCAGCCTGGTGGAGTCCCTGACCGATTCGGTCGGCAACACGGCCACAGCCCACCCGCTGCTGCTGCTGTGTGCGGCCTTGGAGCAGGCCAACCCGGGCGAGACCATCGCAGTGGTGGTGCTGGCCGACGGCGTCGAGGTGTTGGCCCTCCAAGCCACCGAGGCGCTGGCCGATCACCGCCCCGCGGCGCCGTTGGCAGCCCAGATCGCTGCGGGCGGGCCGGTGAGCTACGGCCGTTTCCTGGCCTGGCGCCGGATGGTCGACGTCGAGCCGCCCAACCGGCCGTCGCCCAACCGGCCGTCGTCCTCCGCGGCGCAGCGTCGGACCGACTGGAAGTACGGGTTCGCGGGCTCCCGGGACCGCTCCAGCGGGATGGTTCACCTGCCTCCGGCCCGGGTATCGGAGAGGGGCGGCGCGGTCGATGACACCGATCCGGCTCCCATGGCCCACGTCACCGGCACCGTCGCCAGCTTCACGGTGGACCGGCTGGCCTACTCGCCCAGCCCGCCCACGGTGTTCGCGATCGTCGACTTCGACGGCGGGGGCCGGGCACCCCTGGAGCTCACCGATGTCGAAGCCGACGAAGTGCATGCCGGGATGCGGGTCGTCCCCACGTTCAGACGCCTCTACACCGCCGACGAGATCCACAACTACTTCTGGAAGGCCCGTCCAGTGCGGACCGAGCCGGTGGCGCCGGCGGCGCCATGAGCTCCCGGGGGATCTGTGACCAGGTGGCCATAATCGGCATGGGCTGCACACCCTTCGCCGAGCACTGGGACCTCTCGCTCGATGATCTGATCATCGACGCAGCCCGTGCCGCCTACCGCTCGGCCGGGATCGCCCAGGACGACATCGACGCCTTCTGGTTCGGCACCTCGCAGTCGGCTGCCTCCGGTCTGGCTCTCGCCGGACCGCTCAAGATCCACGGCAGACCGGTGACCCGGGTCGAGAACTACTGCGCAACGGGATCGGAGGCGCTGCGCCAGGCCTGCTACGCGGTGGCTTCCGGGGCCTACGACACCGCCATGGCCCTTGGCGCCGAGAAGGTCAAGGACGGCGGCTACCAGGGCCTCAACGCCTTCCCCATCCCCACCGACGGCACCCAGCGCACGCTCACTGCGGCGGCCATGTTCAGCCTCATGCTGCCGGCTTACGCCGACCGCTACGGCGTGGATCCCGGCGAGCTGCGCTACGCCGCGGCCCGCATCGCCTCCAAGAACCACCACAACGGCGCCCGCAACCCCCGGGCCCAGTTCCGCCGGGAGATGACGGCCGAGCGGATCTGCGAGATGCCGGCGGTGGCCGGTCAACTCTCGGTGTTCGACTGCGCGGGCGTGGCCGACGGCGCCGCGGCCGCCATCGTCTGCCGGGCCGAGGACGCTCATCGCTGGTGCCCGAACCCGCTGTACGTCAAGGGATTGTCTGTGGTGACCGGTACCGGTGCCGGCTCCCTCGACCCCGGCTACGACTACACCACCATGCCGGAGTGCGCCCAGGCTGCGGCTGAGGCCTACGCCCAGGCCGGCGTCACCGAGCCGCGCTCGCAGCTGGCGCTGGCCGAGGTCCACGACTGCTTCACCCCCACCGAGCTGGTGCTGATGGAGGATCTGGGACTCTCGCCGCGGGGCACGGCATGGCGCGACGTGCTCGGCGGTGTGTTCGACCTCGACGGCGAGCTGCCCGTCAACACCGACGGCGGGCTCAAGTCCTTCGGGCATCCGGTGGGGGCCAGCGGGCTGCGAATGCTCTACGAGGTGTGGCTGCAGCTGCGGGGGGACGCGCCGGCCGAGCGCCGCATCCCCGAGACGGGCCGCACTCTCGGCCTCACCCACAACCTGGGCGGCTATCCCGGCGAGATCGTGAGCTTCGTCGGCGTATTCGGCACCGAGCCCACAAGGAGCTGACATGCCCGTTAGGCCACTTACCGGAATCCGGGTCATCGACCTCGCCGTCGACAGGGGCGAGCTCTGCGGCCGGCTTCTCAGCGACCTCGGCGCCGACGTCATCAAGGTGGAGCCGCCAGAGGGGTCGCCCAGCCGCAGCCTCCCGCCCCTCGACCCGCTCACCCCCGAGCACTCGCTGTTCTTCACCATGCGCAACTGCGGCAAGCGCAGCGTCGTGGTCGACCCCGCCGACGCGGCCAGCATGGCGAACTTCGAAGCCTTGCTCGCCTCCGCCGATGTGCTCGTCGGCTCGGCCGAGTCCGGCGCAGCCGCAGCCGTGGGCGCCCCCGAGTTGGAGGCCGATGCTATCGCGGCCCGTCACCCGCACCTGGTGGTGACATCCATCACCGCGTACGGACGCACCGGTCCGTACGCGGGCCGCGATGTCCCCGGATCGGTGGTCGACGCCACCTCGGGCATGTGCTGGAAGGCGGGCCTGCCCGAACGCGAGCCGCTCATGCCGCCGGGCAACATCTCCGGCGACGTGGCCGGGCTGACGGCCGCCTTCGCGATCGTCTGCGCGCTGATCCAGCGCTGCAGCCACGGCGCAGGCCAGCTCATCGACCTGTCCGCCAACGAGGCCGCCGCCCAGATCACCGACTGGTCGATGTCCAACTCGTCCAAGGCGATGGTCGAGGGGGTCGAGCCGATGGAGATCAGGGCCGGACCCGGTCCGGTGTACACGATCCTGGCCGCGGCCGACGGCTTCGTTCGCCTGGTAGTGCTCAGCCCCCGCCAGTGGCACGCCATCAGAGCCTGGCTGGGCGAGCCCGACTACCTGCAGGACCCAGAGTACGACGGGTTCATCAGCCGGTTCATGATCGCCGACGCGGTGCTCAACCCGCTCTACGAGGAGCTGTTCTCCACCATGACCATGCAGGAGGTTGCCGAGGAGGCCCAACGCCGCGGCATCGTGGCCACACCCATCCTCAAGCCCGGCGATGTCATCACCAACGAGCACTTCGAGGCCCGCAAGACCTTCGACAGGGTGCCGCTGTCGACGCGGGGAACCATGAGCCTGCCGTCGGGGTGGATGGAGATCGACGGCGAGAGGGTCGGTCCCACCGGGCGCCCGCCCCACCTCGGCGAGCACACCGACGAGGTGCTGGCCTCGCTAGAGGACGGGCCTCGGCCGGACTGGCCCGAAGTCCCGGCGTCCGCCCCCGAGCCGACGCTGCCGCTGGCCGGGATCCGGGTCGCCGACTTCGGCCATGGCGGGGTGGGCGTGGAGATCAGCCGGATGCTGGCCGAGTACGGCGCCGACATCATCAAGATAGAGAGCCGCACCTACCCGGACTTCATCCGGGTCGTGCTGGGCGGGGAGATGTCGCCCTCGTTCGCGTCGTCGTCGCGGTCCAAGCGGGGCCTCGGCATCAACGCCAAGACCGACGAGGGCCGCCGGCTGCTGCTTGAGATCGCGGCCGGCGCCGGGGACTCGGCCCGCTTCGATGTGGTCGTCGAGAACGGCTCGACCGGTGTCATGGACGACCTTGGGCTGGGTTACCGGGACTTCTCAGCGGCCAATCCCGATGTTGTGATGGTCTCCAGCCAGCTCATGGGCTCGTCCGGGCCGTGGTCGGCGTGGCGCGGCTACGGCCCCAACACCCAGGTGACCGGGGGCATGACCCACCTGTGGGATTACCCCGACGTCGACCGCCCCTCCGGCTCGCAGTCGATCTTCCCCGACCACTGGGCTGGCCGGATGGGCGCGCTGGCCGCGGTCGCCGCGGTGCTGGGCCGGCGACGGGGCGTGATGGAGGCGGGATGTCATGCCGAGGTTTGCCAGGTAGAGCAGGTCGTGGGGGTCATGGGCGACCTGCTGGCCCGCGAGTCGCTGAAGCCGGGCTCCGTGAGACCACAGGGCAACCGCCGCGACCAGGGAGCACCCTGGGGTCTCTTCAGGTGCGAGGGGGAGGACCAGTGGGTGGCGATCTGCTGCCGCAGCGACGCCGAATGGGCCGCACTGGCCGGGCTCATCGGGGCCGACGACCCGGTGCTGGCCACGCTCGACGCGCGCCGCGAGCGCGAGGACGAGGTGGAGGAGGCCGTGTCGGCGTGGGCCGGGACGATGTCCAAGCAGGCTGTCACCGAGGCCTGCCTGGCCGCGGGCGTGCCCGCCGGCCCCATGCTCACCTCCTCACAGCAGCTCCGGGACCCGCACCTGGCCGCCCGGGGCTACCTGGTGGAGCTGGACCAGCCCCCCATCGGGGTGATGACGTTCGAGGGCCCGGCCTTCACCGCCACCGGCATGGCCGGCGCCGACATCCGGCCCGCTCCCGGCCTCGGCGAGCACACCCGGGAGATCATCGCCGAGCTCGGCCTCGCCCCCGCCGCCATCGACGACCTGATCGCCCGCGGCATCCTGGAGACCGCCGCTCCTGCCACTGAGACCTGATCGGTCAGCCGGCTTCGCTGTGGGTCACCGGCTCCTCGCCCATCCACTCCCGCAGCGTGTTCTTGAGCTTGGTCTGCTGGATGAACAGGTCGTGCTCCACGTCGGCCTCGCCTGAGGGCTGGGGCGCCTTGAAGTAGAAGCTCAGCCACTCCTGCACGCCCGACTCGCCGGCCCGGGCGGCCAGGTCCATGAACAGGGCCAGGTCGAGCACGATGGGTGCGGCCAGGATCGAGTCTCGGCACAGGAAGTCGACCTTGATCTGCATCGGGTAGCCGAGCCAGCCGAAGATGTCGATGTTGTCCCAGCCCTCCTTGTTGTCGCCCCGGGGCGGGTAGTAGTTGATGCGCACCACATGGTGGATCTCGTCGTACAGGTCGGGGTACAGCTCGGGCTGGAGGATCGTGCCCAGCACGCCCAGCTTGGAGACCTCCTTGGTCTTGAAGTTCTCGGGCGCGTCGAGCACCTCGCCGTCGCGGTTGCCGAGGATGTTGGTGGAGTACCACCCGTTCAGACCCAGCATCCGGGCCTTGAGGCCGGGCGCGATCAGCGTCTTCATCAGGGTCTGGCCGGTCTTGAAGTCCTTGCCCGCAACGGGGACGCCCCGCAGGCGGGACAGCTCCTCCATGCACGGCACGTCCACGGTGAGGTTGGGTGCTCCGTTGGCGAAGGGCACATCGCTCTGCAACGCCGCGTAGGCGTAGATCTGGCTGGGGGCGATGCTGTCGTCATCGGCCCTGAGCCCGGCCTCGAAGGACTCGATCGACTCGTGAACGGCCGTGGGCTCCGAGAACGCCTCGGTCGAGCCGCACCACACCATCACCAGCCGGTCGCAGTCGTGGGTGCTGCGGAAGCTCTCGATGTCGTCCATCAGGGCCTGGGCCTGGTCCCACTTGGACGCGGACGGTTTCACCCGCACACCGTCGAGGCGGCTCACCCAGCGCCGGTCGAAGACTGCGTCCATGGCGACCACGCCCTCGAGCTCGGCCGAGATGGTCCCCAGCTCGCGCTCCTCCAGCACCCCGCAGGCGCGGGCCGCCTCCAGCACGTTGGCCGACAGGGGGTCCCAGCCGCCGAAGACCAGGTCGTCCAGCCCGGCCAGCGGCACGAACTCCCTGATGGGCGGGTTGCGGTTCTCGGTCTTGGTGCCGAGCCGTATGTGGGCCATCTGGCTGATGGAGCCGATGGGCGGGCTCAGGCCCCGCCGGGCTGCGATCACACCGGCAACGAAGGTGGAGGCCACCGCGCCCATGCCCGGGGTGAGAACCCCCAGCGAGCCCTTCGCGGGAGCGATCTGGCGGGCGGCGGCCGGTCTGGGAGACCCGCTCGGGGCGCCCCCTTGGGTCGGGACATCAACAGTCATGGTCCATAGATTAACTAGTGCTGAGCAATTTGTACTTATAATGAAGCAACACTTAAGTATTATGTGGATGTGATCGCTTCGCTGCCTGATCTGTCGATCAGACAACTCGAATACCTGGTGGCTGTGGCCGATTCGGACACGTTCGCATTGGCCGCCGAGCATGTGGGCGTGAGCCCGTCGGCGCTGTCGCAGGGGCTGGCCGAGCTCGAGCGCCGTGTCGGTGTTCCCCTGTTCGACCGGGAGGGTCGGCGGCGGGTGCTGCGGCCGGACACCAGGCCGGTGCTGGAGCACGCCCGCCAGGTGGTGGCCCTCACCGCCGACCTCACCGACTGGGCGCAGCGGATCCGCTCCGGCGACCACGGCCAGCTGCGGCTGGGCATGATCGACGCCTGCGCGGTGCAGCATCACGGCGAGGCGCTGCGCCGCTTCCGGGACGAGCATCCGGACCTGCGCATCCATCTGCGGGTCGGGCCCTCCGGCGGGCTGCTGCGCGAGCTCGTGGACGGGTCTCTGGACCTGGCGGTGTGCGTCGAGCCCCCCGAGCCCGTCAGGGGCGTGCAAACCGAGCCGCTGCTCAGCGAGGACCTTGCCGTTTATGCGCCCGACGGGCGCAGGCAGCCGGGCCCCAGCGCCGGTTGGGGACCGTGGGTGCTGTTCCCCCGGGACGCCCACACCCGTGCCATGACCGAGGCGGCCCTGCGCCGGCGGGGGGCGCCGCTTGAGGTGGTGGCCGAGTCTCACCAGCCCGAGGTGCTGTGTGAGATGGTGAGGCTGGGCCTGGGGTGGTCGGTGCTTCCCGTGGCCCAGGCCGAGTGGGGGGACAATCCGCTCACCGGCTGCGAGGTCCTGGCCCGCCGCCGCCTTGTGGCCGCCCGTCGCCGCGGCGCGGCCCCCAATCCCGCCGGCCTGCTGCTCGAGCAGGCGCTGCGCTCGCCGCAGGCCGCCGCTTCGAGTTCGCCGCGCTGAGGCTGTCCGCGAACCCCGAGCCGGACGGGCCGGTAGGTTGGCGCCGTCGCAGCCCGGCCACGAGAGGGGAGCGCCATGAGCAACGCCGAGGCGGCCTATGCAGTCCTGAAGGCCACTGAGGGATCCGAGCGGGGGCACGGGGACTGGTTCGAGATCACCCAGGACCAGATCAGCGCCTTCGCCGACTGCACCTGGGACCACCAGTTCATCCACATCGACGAGGAACGGGCCAAGGCCGAGACGCCCTTCGGGGGCACCATCGCCCACGGCTTCCTGACGCTGTCGATGCTCACCCACCTGATGCAGTCGGTCCCGGTG
Organism: Acidimicrobiia bacterium; assembly: GCA_022819505.1. Classification (GTDB taxonomy): domain Bacteria; phylum Actinomycetota; class Acidimicrobiia; order Acidimicrobiales; family Aldehydirespiratoraceae; genus Aldehydirespirator. The sequence goes on from JAJEHD010000018.1 coordinate 310,647, forward strand.
AACACCCCGAGGCTCGACGGCGTGGTCATGGGCATCAACTACGGCCTCGACCGGGTGCGCTTCATCAGCCCCGTCAGCCGGGGCAAACGGGTACGGGCCCACGCCGTGGTCAAGTCGGTGGAGCTCAAGGCGGCATCGGTCCAGACAGTGACCACGATCACCGTCGAGATCGAGGACGGGCCCAGGCCGGCGCTGGTGGCCGACTGGGTGACCAGAACGGTGTTCGACTCGTGAGCACTTCCAGCGCCGCCGGGGCGCCCGAGACGGGGGAGGACCGATGAACACCTACCCGGTGCGGGTCGGCAGCTGCCTGTTCACCATGGTCGACCCCGAACGCGGCCACGAGGTGGCCTACAACCGCTGGTACGAGCGCGACCACTTCTACGCCGGGTGCCTGATCGGCCCCTGGCTGTTCGCCGGGCGCCGCTGGGTGGCCACCCGCGACCTCAAGGACCTGAGGTTCCCGGACGACTCGCCGCTGGCGGTGCCGGTCGACGCCGGCTCCTACCTGGCCATCTACTGGGTCCACGAGGGCCGCCACCGCGAGCACTTCGCGTGGGCCATCGACCAGGTGGTGGACCTGTACAAGGACGGTCGGGGCTTCGACAACCGGATCCACGCCCACACCGTGCTGATGCACAAGCCGTGGTCGCACTACCGCGACGACGATCCCGTGCCCATCGAACTGGCCCTCGACCATCCCTACCAGGGCATGGCCGTGGTGGCCCTCGACCCGGCCGAGGGCACTGACCTCGACGGGCTCAACGCCCACCTGCGGGACGAGGCGCTGCCCGAGTTGATGGACCGCTCCGCCATCGCCTCGATGGTGTCGTGGTGCTACATCGACCCGGTCGGCGGCGAGACCGAGCGGGCCCCAATGGACCTAGGCACCCCGGCCGGACCGGCCGAGCGCCAGGTGCAGATGTTCTTCCTCGACGGCGATCCCGCCCAGAGCTGGGACCGGTTCCGGGACTACGCGGCCTCGCTGGCCGACGCCCGCACCGGCAACGTCGTGTTCGCGTCGCCGTTCCTGCCCACCATCGTCGGGACGGACACCTACACCGATCAGCTGTGGTAGCCCGGCGTCCGTGAACACGGCATTGCGCCATGCGGCCGCGATGATCGGGCTGGCGCCGTTGGCTACAGCCTGCTCGGGCGGGACCAGCGACTCGATCCCCCAGGTGATTCCCGTCGAGGACGGGGGTCCGTACGACCTCGCTGAAGTTGCGCCTTTCGAGTCGTCCTCACCTGTGACCGGCGCCCCCGGCGACGTCGTCGAGCAGGACTGCCCCGAACTCCTGGCGGGAACGGGATCCAGGTGCGTCTGGGTCGTGGTCCCGATCGATCGGGACGATCCGGCCGCAGGCACGATGGGCGTGAGCGTCGCCATCCGCCCCGGCACCGGCGCTCAGTCGCTGGCACCGCTCGCGGTGTTGCAGGGAGGCCCGGGGGGAGCCAGCAGCGACCTAGCACTGGGATTGCCGAGCCGCCCGCACGCGCAAGTGCTGATCGATCAGCGGGGCGTCGGCTTCGGCAGCGCCAACTTCTGGTGCCCGGAGTGGCAGATACCGCTGGCACAGATCCTCGAGGGGCCCCGCGACCGGGCCGAATCCATCGCATCGGGTGCGTTCGCCAGGTGCTCGGAGAGGTTGAAGCAGGATCCGGCCTTCGTTCACACGTCGACTACGGCCCATGCAGCTGATGTCAGCGATGTCATGGCCGCGTTGGGTTACGACCGATGGTTCCTCTACGGCGTGAGCTACGGCACCACGATCGCCCTCGAGGTGATGCGGGCCGCTCCCGCGGGCCTGGCCGGAGTGGTGCTCGACGGCGTGTACCCCGCATCGCTCGACCCGGACGTCAACACGGCGGAGGGTGCTGAACGAGTCATTCGTGAACTCGACGGTGAGTGTCGGGCCGACCCCGCTTGCTCGGCCATTCTGGCCGGTGCGACCGGCGTGGACGGCGTGACCATGTCCGGGCTGGTCGCCGATCTGGTCCCGCGCTTCAACGCCGACCCGGTTCGCGTCCCCTTCTCCGCGGAGGAGACCACCCTGCTCGAGCCTTTCGATGCGCTGGTCGACGGCGACATCGTCGCCGGGGTCGTGTTCCAGTTGCTCTACAACGACTTCACGGCGACCTTGGTTCCGGGAGTGCTGGCGGGACTGGAAGAACATGACGATGACGCCGCGGCCGATGACGGAACGGTCACCGCGGCCCAACTGGTGGCTCTGGTGGCCGCCGAGACCGCATCCCAGCAGGCCCACACCGGCGCTCCCGCGACGTTGGCCGCGGTGACATGCGCCGAGCGGCTGCCGCTCGCGTCGGCGCCGCCCGCGGGGACTGGCCCGTTCGCGGCGGCGGTCGTGGGGGAGGGTCTGGCTGCCTTCTGCGAGCCGTGGGCGATCGAAGCGGCGCCGTTGCCGGTGGAACCAGTGGAGAGCGACCTGCCCGTGCTGCTGATCTCGGGTTGGTTCGACCCGATCACGCCGCCGGGGTATGCCGAGGAGGTCGCGCAGCATCTGCCGCAGGCCACGAGCATCGTGAGCAGGAGCCGGGGACACGGCATCTGGGTGTGGGGCTATGACAGTTGCGTCGACCGGATCGTCGTCGACTTCCTCAACGAACCCTCGGCTGGGCTCGACATTGCGTGCGCATCGGAGGATCGCGCCCTTCGGTGGCAGCCCTTGCCCTAGCCGCGACATCGCGCCGCGCGGTGCAACCTCGCCTCCGCGGCAACAGACTGGGGCCATGATTCTCGAAGGACGAACCGTGCTGGTGGTGGGCGTCGGCCCCGGACTCGGCGCCAGTTGCGCCCGCCTCGCGCTCCGCGACGGGGCCAATGTGGCGGTGATGGCCCGCAATGCTGAGCGCCTGAACGCGGCCGCGGCCGAGCTCGACCCAACAGGGGAGCGGATCGTCGCCTGCCCGGGCGACGTCACCAGACAGGAGGACTGCACCGGCGCGGCCGGCGCGGCCGCGGCCCGCTTCGGCGAACTGCACGCCGTGATCAACGTGGCCGCCCTCGACACCCAGAAGGGTGCGTTCCACAACACCACCGACGAGGACTGGGCACTCAACCTCACCGTCAACGTGCTCGGCGCAGTGCACGTGGTGCGGGCGGTCGAGCCCCACATGAAGGCCGCCGGCGGGGGCTCGGTGGTGCTGATCGGGTCGCAGGCCTCGATGAGGCCGGTGGCGGTGTTCCCCCAGAGCCCCTACGGCGCGGCCAAGTCGGCGCTGCTGTCGGTGGCCCGCGACCTGTCCGCGGAACTCGGGCCTTCGGGGATAAGGGTGAACACCGTCGTGCCGAGTTGGATGTGGGGACCCAACGTCAAGTTCTACTGCGAGTGGCAGGCCGGCATCCGGGGCATCACCGCCGAGGAGGTCAAGCACGAGATCGCGCAAGGCATGGCCCTACGGGAGATGCCCAACGACTCCGATGCGGCCGAGGCTGCCATCTTCCTGGCGTCGGAGCGGGCTCGGATGATCACCGGCCAGACGCTCGTAGTCAACGCGGGAGAGTTCTACCCGGTCGCCTGACCGGGCAGAAACGGCGATCGGCTCGGCGTCTTACGCTGGGGCAATGGCCCGGGCCGCCGCACTCGCTCCGGACGCGTCGTGAGCGCGGTTCGCCTCGAGGGCGCGGTCGTACTGCTGGGGCGTTTCCCGGCGCTCGCCGGGGCCGACCTCAGCGTCGACCCCGGCGAGGTAGTGCTGGTGCGGGGACCCAACGGCGCGGGCAAGTCCACGCTGCTGCACCTGTGCGCCGGGTTGCTGCCGCTGACGGAGGGACGGGGCGAGGTGCTCGGGTGCGACCTCGGCGCCGATCGGGCCGCGGTGCGTCGCCGGGTGGGGCTGCTGGGCCACGACACCGCCCTCTACAGCGAATTGAGCCCAGCCGAGAACCTCGACCTCTGGGCCCGGGCCTCCCGGGTGGACACGACCGGCGTTCCGGGTGCTCTCGGGCGTCTGGGAGTGCCCGAGAGGCTGTGGGCCGTTCCGTCGACGCGGCTGTCGGCCGGGCAGCGTCGCCGGGTGGCGCTGGCCGCGATCGTGGTGCGCCGCCCCGAGCTGTGGCTTCTGGACGAGCCCCACGCCGGGCTGGACACAGACGGCCGCGAGCTGGTGAGCGACCTGATGTCGGAGGCGGCCTCCGCAGGGGCCGCGGTGGTGTTGGCCTCGCACGAGACCGGCCCCGCCGACGATCTGGCCACCCGCACCGTGACCATGGCGGGAGGAACGGTGGGCGCCGATGCGGTGTGAGCGAGCGCGCACTGCAGCTGCGCCCGATGGGGCTCATGTGGCGTGACCTGCGCCTGCTCGCGGGCGATATCGGGCTGATCGCAGCCAAGGATCTGCGGATCGAATGGCGGGCCCGGACCACGCTGGGACAGGTCCTGCCGTTCGCGCTGCTGGTGCTCGTGCTGTTCGGGTTCGCGCTCAACGCCAACCGGCCGACGCTGGAGCTGGCTACCCCGGGTCTGCTGTGGATGACGGTGCTGTTCGCCACCGTGGTGGCGGTGCAGCGCTCGGTAGCGGTCGAGTCGATCGACGGCGCCGGCCGGATGCTCTTGCTGAGCGGCATGGCCCCGGCGGCCGCTTTCGGTGGAAAGGCCTTGGCTGTAGCCGTGCAACTGCTGGCGGTGGCCGCGGTGCTGTTGCCCGGCGTGGTGCTGCTGTACGGGGCCGAGATCGAGTCGCTGCCGCTGGCCGTGGTGGCCTCACTGGCCGCGACGGCCGGGCTGGCGGCCGCCGGTAGCCTGCTCGGTGCTGTGGTAGCAGGAGTGCGAGCCCATCAGACGGTCCTGCCGATCCTGCTGTTGCCGGTGGTGGCGCCGGTGCTGATCGCCGCGACGCGGGCGTTCGAGGATGCGCTGGGTACGGCCGCGGTCAACGGCTGGTCGTGGGTCGGCCTGCTGGCCGGATTCACCGTCGTCAACGTCGCGTTGGGGGCGGTCGCGTACGGTCCCCTGATGGAGGAAGCATGAGCCGCGCCGGAACCGGTAATCCCAAGCCTCCGGCCGGGTACCTGGACGGCCCCGCTCGCACGGGATCTCGCTTCACCTTCTGGCTCGGAGCGGCGACCCTGGCCGGTTTCGCCGGTATGGCGGCACTGGGTTTGCTGGTCGTGCCGGCCGATGACGTGCAGGGCGACACGGTGCGCATCATCTTCGTGCACGTGCCGTCGGCGCTGGGGGCCTACGCCGCGTTCGGGCTGACCGCGCTGGGCTCGGTCATGTGGCTGTGGCGGCGCTCGGAGTGGTGGGACATCACCGCCCACGCCGGAGCGGAGGTTGCGGTGCTGCTGTGCGGCCTCACGCTGGTGACGGGCATGCTCTGGGGACGGCCCACCTGGGGCACCTACTGGGAGTGGGGCGATGTGCGCCTCGTGACCACCCTCATCCTGTTTCTGGTGATGGTCGGGTACCTGTCGGTGCGGGCCCTCGGCGGGGACGCCGGCTCGGTCGCCACCCGGGCCGCGGTGGTCGGGTTGGCCGGCGCGGTCAACATCGGAATCGTCAACCGCTCGGTGAACTGGTGGGCCAACCGCACCCTGCACCAGCAGTCCTCGCTCACCGAAGGCAAGCTCGAGGATCTGACCCTGCTCACGCTGGTCCTGGCGTTCGTCGTGGCCGCGATGGCCATCTGGTGGATGGTGATGCATCGCTTCCGCATCGGCTGGCTGGAGCGTCAACTGGCCGATCGCGACATCCATCAGGCGGTCCGGGCCCGGCGGGCGGAGGCGGGCCGATGAGCCACGCCGCCTTCGTGTTGAGCGCTTGGGGCGTGACGGTGGCCGCGATCGCGGTCTACACCGTGTCGCTCCGGCTTCGAGGCCAGCGGCTGCTGCGCCGGGCCCGGGACGGCAGGATCGACGGCGCCGGCGCCGACGAAGAGTGACAGACCATGGATGACGCGCCGGCGGGCAAGGAACAGGAGGCCACCCAGCAGACGGACCTGTCGCCGCTGACGCCGCGGCCCGGCCCGCGGTCGGCGCGAGCCAGACGATCGGTCGCGGCCTTGGTCGTCGTGGCGGTGGCCGCGGCCGTGTCCCTGCTCGTCACGAACCTGCTCGGCGATGCCTCGCTGTTCTTCTACAACGCCGACGAGGCGGTGGAGCGCCGCGACGAGCTGGCCGGCAAGCGGTTCACCCTCCAGGGAACCCCCATCGCCGCGCCGGTGAACACCTTCTTCCACGACCGTCCGGTGCTGGCCTTCGGTGTCGGCTTCAACGCCGTGGTCGTGGACGTCGTCCACAGCGGCGACCCGCCCGAGCTGTTCCAGCCCGGAGTTCCGGTGGTCCTGGAGGGGGCCTGGCGGCTAGGTCCCGGCCCGGGGCCGGTGATTGCCGACGACGGCTGGCACTTCGCGTCGGACCGGATGCTGGTCAAGCACGACAACGACTACCGCCAGCGCGACAACTACACCGAGCGCATAAGCGAAGCCGAGGAAGGCGGCTCGCTCCCGTGATGGCGCTCCCGCCGCCGCCGGCCCCGCGGCGTCGATGAGCAACGTCGCGGCCGGCTCGGCGGCCGTTGCCGCGGGACTGGCCGCGGCTCTGCTGGGCATAGCCGTCACCGCGCTGGGCCTCGTGGGCCGCTACCCCCGCTGGGGGCACGCCGCCCGCCTGCTCACCTATCTCATGGGTGCGGCCGCGGTCGCCGGCGTCGCGGTGATGGAGCGGGCTCTGATCACCCGCGACTTCGGTGTCAAGTTCGTGGCCGACAACGGCTCGTCCACCACTCCGGCCATCTTCAACGTGGCCACCCTGTGGTCGGCGCTGGAGGGGTCCATCCTGCTCTGGGCGCTGGTGCTGTGCGGCTACACGGTGGCCGTGGCGGTGAGATTCCGGCGCCACGGCAACGACTTGATGGTGGCCTGGGCGCTGCTCGTCATGTTCGCGGTAAGCGCCTTCTTCTTCGCGCTGATGGTCGGCCCGGCCGACCCCTTCATCGGGGTCGAGGTGCCCGCGGGCTACGACGGACCCGGCCCCAACCCGCTGTTGCAGAACCACATCCTCATGGCCTTCCACCCGCCGATCCTCTACCTCGGCTACGTGGGATTCACCGTGCCCTTCGCCTTCGCGGTCGCCGCGCTGGCCACCGGGCGCCTCGGAGAGGGCTGGCTCGCCTCCACCCGTCGCTGGACGGTGGCCGCCTGGGGCTTCCTGACCTTCGGCATCGTGCTGGGCGCCTGGTGGAGCTACGAGACGCTGGGCTGGGGCGGGTACTGGGCCTGGGACCCAGTGGAGAACGCCTCGTTCCTGCCCTGGCTCACCGGCACCGCGTACCTGCACTCGGTGATAGTTCAGGAGCGCCGCGGGATGCTGCGGGTGTGGAACCTGTCGCTGGTGATCGCCACCTTCTCGCTGACGATCCTGGGGACGTTCCTCACCCGCTCCGGAGTGCTGGCCTCGGTGCACTCCTTCACCGAGTCGGGCATCGGCCCGGCCATCCTCGGATTCTTCGCGGTCATCGTGGCCGTGTCGCTGGCCCTCATCGCGTGGCGGGGCGACCGGTTGCGAACCCCGGGCCGGATCGCGGCGCCGGTGTCGCGGGAGGGAGCCTTCCTGGCCAACAACGCCCTGTTCGCCGCGTTCGCGTTCGTCGTGCTGCTCGGCACGGTGTTCCCCCTTTTGGTGGAGGCGTTCGACGGCCGCACCATCTCGGTGGGGAACCCGTACTTCGATCGGATGACCCGACCCATCGGCTTCGCGCTGCTGTTCCTGATGGCTGTGGCGCCGATGCTGCCCTGGGGAGGGTCAACCCGCCGTGCGCCGACAGAGCTGTTGGGCCGCCGGTTGCTGGTGCCGGCGTGGATCGCGGCCGTGGCGCTGGTCGTGGCCGTGCTCGGCGGGGCCCGCGGCTGGGCCGCGCTGCTGGCGTTCGGCCTGGGCGGCTTCGCGGGCGGGGCTGCGCTGCGCCAGATCGTCCTGGCGGTGCGCCGCCACCGGTGGCGGGGCCTGGTGGGACGCACCAACGGCGGCATGATCGTGCATCTTGGCGTGGTCCTGGTGGCGGTGGCCTTCGCGGCCAGCCAGTCCTATGTCCGCCAGGCCGAGTTCGATCTCGAGGCCAACCAGCAGGCGAGCTTCGCCGGCCATGAGATCGTCTATCTCGGCTCCGCGGTGGTGGTCCACGAGAACCGCACCGAGCGGGTGGCCTTCGTAAGGGTCGACGACGCCAAGACCTACGGGCCGGCCATCGCCACCTACCCGTTCGCCTCCCAGACCATCGGGATCCCGTCGGTGCGCTCCACCCTGCGCGACGACGTGGCGCTGGCGGTGCTGTCGTTCCCGGACGAGGCCGGTCCCGACCGGGTGATCCTGAGAGTGACCGTCCAGCCGCTGGTGGCGTGGCTGTGGCTGGGCGGCATCGTGATGGCGGCCGGCACCGTCCTGTCGCTGATCCCGGCCGGGTCGGGACGCCGCCGGCCCGAGCAGACCGCGGCCCCTGCGGCCCCCGCGGAGACGGTGGCATGAGCGCGCGCGGCCTTCGTGATCCGGATCCCGCTTCGGGGACTCCGCATACGGCCGGATCGAGTGCCGGCAGGTGGCGGACGGCCTGGATCGCGGTGCCGCTGGCGGTGGCGGTCGCCGTGCTGGTGGTGGTGCTGGCCACCCGTGACTCCGCGGTCGAGCGCAACGCCTCCAGTCCCATCCTGGGCGGGCTCGCACCGCCGGTGGTGGGCGTCACCACCGCAGGCGAGTCCTTCGACCTGGACCAGTGGCGGGGCCGGTGGGTGATCGTCAACTTCTTCCAGAGCACCTGCGTCCCCTGCATCATCGAGCATCCCGAGCTGGTCGCCTTCAGCGAGCGCCACGCGGTGGCCGGTGATGCCCGGGTTGTGTCGGTGACCTTCGACGACACTGCCGAGAACGTGCGGCGGTTCTTCGAGGTCAACGGAGGGGACTGGCCGGTGCTGGTGGAGGGCGCCAGCGAGGCGGCCGTCGCCTACGGCGTGACCGGGGTTCCCGAGTCGTACCTGGTGGCGCCCTCGGGTGTGGTGGTGTGGAAGCAGCTCGGCGGGGTCACGGCCGACGGCATCGACGATGTGATCGCCCAGCTCACGGCGGCCTCTGCGACCCCATGAGGCGCCGCGCTGCCAGCTGGACGGCGGCCATCCTGGTGGCTGTCGCGGCCTTCGTGTACGGCGCGGTGGCCGAAGGGCCTCCGAGCACCAACGCCGACCGGGTCCGGGCCCTGGCCGAGGACTTCGCCTGCCCGGTGTGCTCGGGCCAGTCAATTGCCGAGAGCGATGTGCCGGTGGCCCGCGAGATCCGAAGGCAGGTCGCGGTCTGGGTCGACGAGGGCCGCAGCGACGCCTACATCCGCGACCAGCTGGTGGCGGCCTACGACACCGACATCGACTACAACCCCTCGGGCTCGGGGATAACCAGCCTGGTATGGATCCTTCCGCTGCTCGCCGGGGGCGGCATCACGGCCGTGGTGGTCGTGATGCTGAGACCCGGTCGCGGCCCGGCCCGGGACTCCGGCGCGCTTCCGACGGCGGGACGCCGGCGGCGCTGGCGCAACGCGGCCACCTGGACCGTCGCCGTGGTGGTGGTGGCCGGTGCCGCGGGCCTGCTGGTGGCCCGGTCCTCGGGCAGCCGCACCGCCGACGGCTCCATCACGGGCGAGATCCGGTCCACCGCCCGCGAGAAGATCTTCGAGGCCCAGCAACGGCTCTCCGACGGCGACATGGCTGGCGCCATCGCCGCCTACGACGATGCCCTGGAGATCCAGCCCTCCAATGTGGAGGCGCTCACCTACCGGGGCTGGCTCACATCCCGCCAGGGTGACCTGGCCGGCGCCGCGCCGTACCTCGATGACGCGGTGGCGGTGGATCCCGCCTATCCCGACGCCCGGCTGTTCAGGGCCATCGTGGCCCTCGAGGAGGGCGACGGCGCGAGCGCAGCCCAGGATCTGGCCGTCTTCGACTCGCTGGACCCGCCCCCCTATGCGGAGCAGCTGCTGGCCCAGTCCCGGGTTCGGGAGCGGATTGCGGAAGCCCGCGACGCCGCCGCGTTGGAGTCTGTAGAGGCGCTGGCCGCTCTCGAGGAGCGCCCCGCCTTCGGCGACACCGCGCTGTCGGTTGCGGAAGCTCTGGCGGCGTCGGAGGCTCTAGCCGGCCGGGGAGACCTGCTGGAGGCGGTGCAGCTGCTCGACTGGGTTCTGGAGTCCCGCCCCGCCGACCCGGACGTGCTGGCGGGTCGGGGCTGGCTGCTGGTCCGCAGCGGCGACGCCGAGCTGTTCGCGCTGGGCGTCCACTACCTGGATGCCGCTCTCGGCAATGACCGGTCCAATGCCAGGGGTCTGGTCTACCGGGCCTTCGCGCGCTGGCTGCATGGGGACATCCCGGGGGGGCGAGCCGATCTGGCGGCCTTCGATGCCTTGCCACACCGGCCACCGGACCTGGTGCGCCTCATCGAGGATCGGGGCTTGAGGACCGCCCTCGGAGCGCCCGACCCAAATCGGTAGAGAAACCCGTCATATAGGAGGACAACCCACACAGATTTGAGTGAACCCGCCGGTTCAGCCGGCTTCAGGCGTTGAGGCGGTCGTAACCGGCTCTGAGGAAGGCCACCGCGGTGCCGTAATGGTCGCCGGCCCGGGCCAGGTCGCCGAACGCGAGGGAGGCACCGTTGAAGCTGGCCTCGTTCCAGAACGGGTCCGAGCGGTCGACATCGTCCCAGGCGGCCACGTAGATGTAGGGCTCGTCGTGGGAGTGGTCCCCGGGCGAGAAGCCGTAGGTGGCCCGCCGGCCCGCCCCGGCGTCGCCGGCCGCGATGGCCGGATCGAAGTGCCCGGGCCACAGCTGCACCCGCTCGGGATCGGCCACCCCGGGCGAGAAGCGAAGCTCCTCCAGCGCGGCGGTGGCCAGACCGAACCATGCCCCCAGGAACTCACCGACCTCAGCCTGGGTCTCGAGCGGGCGGTCGATGTCGCCCGGATCGGGGCTGTCGTGCTCGGCTGCGGCGGTGCCGGGGGCCACGCCGGCGAACTCGCCGGCCTCCCGCAGCGTCGTGATGGTGGTGGATCGGGCCTGCGCCGCCGTCTGGACCACCAGTTGATCGCCGGCCACCCGCACCTGCACGTCGTCGCCGAAGAAGGGCGTGCCGAAGCCGCCTCGCGTGTAGCGCAGACCGAACTTGCCGTTGCACTGGTAACGGGCCTCCGCCACGACCGAGTAGGCCAGCCGGTGGAAGTCGAACAGAGCAGCCCGGTAGTCCGGCGGCAGCTCGGGGACCTGCGGGCGGGCCCCCAGCCAGCGATCCGCGGCGAAACCGGCCAGCTCCGGCCGGGCCTCGATCAACTCGTCCCAAGTGAGATCCCCTCCCGAGTGGGGCGCTATCACCGGGCCGGCGCCCGAGGGCGTTGGATCGGCAGGGTCGTCGGCCCAGAACGGCGGATCGGCCACCGCCGGCGGGCTGGGCTCCAACACCCTCACGTCGTAACCGTCGCCGGCCGCGGCCGCGGCCTCGGCGGCGGGATCGTGAGCGAGGGCAAGATCGTTCATGGGAACGCCTCTGCGTATGCGGAGGGTGCGTGACGTTAGGTTGCTCCAATATGTCCCGCAAGACACAGGTCGTTTCTCCCCGGATCGCGGCCGCCGCCGTGTTCTTGGCCCTGGTTGCCGCGGTCATCGGATGCTCGGAGTCGACCGGCGAGCCCGATGCGACCGTCACCGCATCCCAGTTGGCGGCCGACCCGTCCCCGACCGGCAGCCAGGAGGGCAGTGCCCCCGACTTCGGCTCCGGTCCGGTCTCGGGGGAAGCCGTCGACGGGGACGCCAGTCCCGAGCCCACCGCGGAAGCCGGGTCCGCGACCACGCCCGACACCACTGCTGCCGCCTCCGAGGCTCCCGAGGAGGGCTCGCCGGCCGCGGGCCGGACCGGGCCCATCCAGTCGACGCCCCGAGAGGACGTGCCCAGCGCGCTGCAAGATCCGTTCGGCCCCGACCATCCCGAGCCGCTGGTGGACCTCGACGAGATCCGGGGCGTCGTGCCGCCCGACGCCATTCCCGCCCTGGAGGACCCGGCCTTCGAGCCGGCCGCCGAGGTCGGCTGGCTGGCACCGGTGGAGCCGGTGCTGGCGCTGGAGATCAACGGCGACGCCCGGGCCTACCCGCTGCGGATCATGACTTGGCACGAGCTCGTCAACGGCACCGTCGGAGGCGTGCCGGTGACGGTGTCGTATTGCCCGCTGTGCAACTCGGCGGTGGCCTACGACCGCCGGGTGGGGGAGCGCATCCTGGATTTCGGCACCTCCGGCGCGCTGTTCAACTCGTCGCTGGTGATGTACGACCGCCAGACCGAGAGCCTGTGGTCGCACTACACCGGCGAGGCCATCATCGGCCATCTCACCGGGATCCAGCTCGACCTGATCCCGGTGCAGACGGTGTCGTTCGAGAGGTTCCTGGCATCGCACCCGGGCGGTCAGGTGCTCAGCCTTGACACCGGCCACTTCCGCCGGTACGGGGAGAACCCCTACGCCTTCTACGACTCCAGCAACCGGCCCTTCCTCTTCAGCGGGCCCTTCGACGACCGGCTCGAACCCATCACCCGGGTGTTGGCGCTGCGCGACGGCGGCGACGGGGCTGTCATTCCCTACGACGTGCTGGCCGAGCACCGTGTCGTGCCCTTCACCTTCGCGGGGCGGGAGCTGGTGGCCCTGTTCGAGCCGGGCACGGCCAGCGCCCTAGACAGCCCGCTGATCGAGGAGGGCCGGGACGTGGGGGCCACCGGTGTGTTCGTCGGGTCCGTCGACGGCCGGCCCCTGGAGCTGTCAGCCGACGCCGGAGGTGGATTCGTGGACGTTGGATCCGGCGCTGTCTACGACATCCTGGGCCGACCCTCGGGCGGCTCCGGGCCGGCGCTGGAGCCGGTCGAGCATCTCGACACCTTCTGGTTCGCGGTGGCCGCGTTCTATCCCGACGCCGAGATCATCGGGCGCTAGCCGCCGTGCCCGGCCCGTGCGGTCGGGGTTCAGCGGCGAAACGAGCGGAGCCAGCTCAAGAAGGACGCCGCGGCCGGATTCAGCCGCCGGGCCGCCGGGGTCACCAGGTAGTAGTGCTCGCGCGATGGGCGCACCATTCCCGCCACCACCGCCAGTTCGCCGCGCTCGATGAGATCCTCGACAATCATCTCGTGGACGAGGGCTATGCCTCTGCCCATCCAGGCCAGGTCGATCATGTGCAGGAAGGTCATCGACCGGTGGGTGTGGGGCCAGGGCTCCAGTGTCATGTCGAAGCCTGAGAGGAAGTGCTGCCAGCCGTCCCCGCCGACGACTTCCAGGAGCGTCGCGTTGGCGAGGTCCGGCGGGGAGGTGATCTCCGATGCGATTTCGGGCCGGGCAACGGCCAGCAGGTTCTGGGGCCCGACGACGAGTTCCGCCTCCTCCCCGACCGGACCGAAGTCGATGTGCACCGGCGCGCCGGTCGCGAGAGGCGGCTCGGCCCAGTAGCTCGTCGTCAGGTCGAGTTCGACCTCCGGGTGCTCATCCAGGAAGGCGGGCAGCCGGGGAAGCAGCCAACGGGTGACGAAGGTGCTGTTGGCTCGGACCTCCAAGCAGTTGTCATGCGCTCGCGCCCGGATCTGTCCCAGGCCGTGCTCGATGCGAGCCAGGCCGTCGGCCACGGCGGTGGCTAACTGGCGACCGTCCTCGGTGGGCCGCACCGAGGGCCCGCTCCTCTCGAACAAGACCCGGCCGAGCATCCTCTCCAGCAGGCGGATCTGCTGGCTCACCGCGGGCTGGCTGACGGCGAGCTCGTGAGCGGCCCGGGTGAAGTTCGAGTGCCTGGCGGCCGCCTCGAAGGTCCTCAGCAGGTGAAGCGGTGGTTCGGGACCGGAGAAGATCATCATTCAATCATAAGCAAGTCTTATGTACAGGCGGAGGATTCGCAGCCGTCATGGTCTCGCTCGCGGCTCTCGCGTCGGCTTGAATGGGGACAGGCCAACCCGTGCTCGCATTGGAAGGGAGCGCCAGGAATGGCTGACACGCCGACAGACACCTTCACCGTCAGTTGGACCGCGATGGCCGACGGGACCGTCGAGGACTACGCCCAGCTCAGCAAGATCTTCGAGAGCCACGGCCGCGAGACGCTCGTAGGTCACCTGCTCTCGGTGATGAGGCTGCTGGAGGGCCCCACCCTCGGATACCAGATCGACCGGGAGCGCCATTGCCGCCAGTCCGCCACCCGGGCACTGCGCAACGGGGAGTCCGACGAGTTCGTCGTGGCCGCGCTGCTGCACGACATCGGCGACGTGCTGGCCCCCGACAACCACAGCGGCGTGGCGGCCGCCATAGTCGCCCCCTACGTGAGCTCCGAGACGGAGTGGGTCGTGCGCCACCACGGGCTGTTCCAGGGCTACTACTACTTCCACCACCTGGGCGGCGACCGCCATGCCCGCGAGCGCTACGGGGAGTCTCCCCACTACGACCGCTGCGTCGACTTCTGTGCCTCCTACGACCAGAACTGCTTCGACCCTGCCTACGACGACCTGCCGATGGAGGACTTCGTCCCCCTGCTGGAGCAGGTCTTCTCCCGGCCTCCCAACTACACCGCCTGACTCCGTCGACCCGGCCGCTTGGAGTCGCACCGGCCGGTGAGTTCTCAGGCTGCGCCGAAGGTGCGGGGGTGGCGGTAGGTGGCCGAGACGATCCGGCCGTCGACCACCTCGAGCTCCCAGATGGAGCCCTTCTTGCACCGGCCCAGATCGGGGATCTCCAGCCCGTACTGGGCCAGCACCCACAGCACTCCTGGAATCACGTCGCCGTGACTGCAGAGCACCGAGTCGCCCTCGGCCGCGGCCAACGAACCCAGCAGTTCGAGAACCTCGGCAACGTAGGACCCCTCGGCCAGTTCGTCCGAGGCCTCGACCGGCAGCCCCAAGACCCGGCCCAGCGGCACCACAGTGTCCACGCAGCGCACGTAAGGGCTCGACAGGATCCGGCGCACCGGCCGCTCCGCCAGGGCGACCGCTATGGCCTCGGCCTGCAACTGTCCCTGATCGTCCAGCGGGCGCTCGAAGTCGTCGTCCACCCAGGCCCCCCGGTTGCCCGCATCGGCGTGACGGACCAGATGCAGCATCGATCCGCTACGAGCCGTCCTGGGCGGCCCGCTCGATCTCGCCGGCCGCGGCCGCCTTGAGGGGCGTTCTGGGCACCGCGTTAGCCTACGCCTGTGGCCGTCACGGAAGCGGAGGTGATCGAGGCCCTCCGACCGGTGGAGGATCCCGAGCTGCATCGCAGCATCGTCGACCTCGGCATGTACCGGGGCGTTGCCCTCGACGGAGGCCATGCCGATGTGAGCATCGCCCTCACGGTGGCAGGCTGCCCGCTGCGCAGCGAAATCCAGAGCAGGGTGACCGACGCCCTGCTGGCTCTCGACGGCGTCGCCGCGGTCACGCTGGATTTCACCGTCATGACCGACGCCGAGCGGGCCGAGCTGCGGACCAAGCTGCACGGGAACCCGGCGGCCACCGCGGGCAGCGGGCCCGCTCACGGACACGCCGAGGGCCGGGCCATCCCCTTCGCCGAACCGGGCAACGCCACCCGCACCCTGCTGATCGCCTCGGGCAAGGGCGGGGTGGGGAAGTCGTCGGTGACCGCCAACCTGGCCATCGCCCTGGCCGCCCGGGGACGCTCGACCGCAGTGGTGGACGCCGATGTGTGGGGGTTCTCCATACCCCGGATGCTGGGCGTGGACCGGGCCCCGGTGGTGATCGACGACATGATCGTGCCGCCCGAGGTGCACGGCGTCCGCTGCATCTCCATGGGCTTCTTCGCCCAGGAGGACCAGCCGGTGATCTGGCGGGGGCCGATGCTGCACAAGGCCCTCGAGCAGTTCCTGACCGACGTCTTCTGGGACGATCCCGACTTCCTGCTGGTGGACCTTCCGCCGGGCACCGGCGACATCTCCCTGTCGCTGGCCCAGTTCCTGCCCCGGGCAGAGGCCTATGTGGTCACCACACCCAACCCCGCGGCCCAGAAGGTGGCCCAGCGCTCGGCGTTCATGTTCACCAAGGTGAACATCGGTGTGCGAGGCGTGATCGAGAACATGTCGTGGTTCACCGGTGACGACGGCAAGCGCTACCCGCTGTTCGGCTCGGGTGGGGGCGCGGAGCTGGCCCGCCGGCTCGATGTCGAGCTGATCGGCCAGGTGCCGATGACGATCCCGCTGCGCGAGGGCAGCGACCAGGGCCGGCCCATTATGGCGGTGGATCCCGGTTCTGAGCCCTCGAGGGTGTTCGCGGCGATGGCGGACTGGATCGAGGCCCACGGCCCCACCAAGAGGACCCATCCCGAGCTGAAGATCGTCTGAGAGCCAACAGGACCGACAGCCCGCGAAGGCACACCCCAAGACCCAGCAGCCAAGGAGAAGAGCGTGGAGCTTCGTATCGGAATCGCCGACAATGCCCAGCCGATCACGGTGACCCTCCCCGACGGGAGCGACCGCGAGGCCGTCAAGGCGTCGGTGGAGGCCGCCCTCGGAGGTGAGGCTGCGGTGCTGTGGCTGACCGACGACAAGGGCCGGGAGATCGCGGTGGCGTCGTCGCGCCTGACCCACGTGGAGATGGGTCCGCCCGGCTCCAACCCCATCGGGTTCGGCTGAGAAACCGGGCGGCTTAGGAGCGGCACCGGTGGTCGGTCTCGCGGAGTTGGCCCGGGCCGGAACCGCGCTCGACGAGCGCTCCATCGACCATCTGCACCGGCTCGTCGCCTCGTGGGCGCCGCTCGCCGACCTGTCCTTCGGCGACCTGCTGCTGTACGCGCCCTGCACCGGCGGGTTCGATCCGGCCACGGTCGCCGTTGGCGACGACGGGGAGCCGGGTCGGTCCGCCACCAGTTCCGACGGCGACTTCGTGGTGTTGGCCCACGCTCGGGCCAACACCGGCCCCACGGTCCATCTCGTCGACCCGGTTGGCGCCCTCGTGCAGGGCCCGGCGTCGGCGTGGCTCCGTGCTGCGATCGACGACGGCCAGGCGGGTGAGGCGGAGATAGCCGAGGCCGGCTCCCATTCCGCCATCGGCGACGACACGGTTGTGGAGGAGGGCAGCCTGCCGCTGCGCGACCGGCGCCGGGTGGTGGACTACGTGCCGGTGCGCTGCGGAGACGTGCCGGTGGCGGTGCTGGCCCGCGAGGCCGCTCCGGCCCCGATCCGCCACGAGAACCCGCTGGAGACCATCTACCGCGGCCTGTACGCCCGCTTCGCCCAGATGATCGCGGACGGCGCCTTCCCCTACGACTGGGTCGAGCGGGTGGGCGAGTTCCGCGAGCCCCGCGTCGGTGACGGCGTGATGGTGCTCGACCGCGAGGGCCGTATCAGCTACGCCTCGCCCAATGCCCGCAGTGCCCTTCACCGTCTGGGCGTGATGCGTCCGGTGCCGGGATGCCGCTTGGGCGACCTCGGGCTCGACGACACCGTCGTCCGGCGCTCGTTCTGGCGGCGGCGCTCCACGGTGGCCGAGTTCACCGCCGGTCAGGGGATCGTGGTGGTGATGCGGGCCTACCCGCTGGTGGCCAGTGACCGCGTCAGCGGAGCGGTCGCGCTGCTGCGGGACGTGTCGGAGCTGCGCCACCACGACCAGCTGCTGCTGTCGAAGGACGCCACCATCCGCGAGATCCACCACCGGGTCAAGAACAACCTCCAGACGGTCAGCTCGCTCCTCCAACTCCAGGCCCGCCGCCTGGCCAGCCCGGAGGCCAAAGTGGCGGTGGAGAGCTCGGTGAGGCGCATCTCGTCCATCGCCATGGTGCATGAGCACCTGTCCCTCGACACCACCTCGGACCTCGACTTCGACGAGATCGTGGGCCCGCTGCTGCGCCTGGTCGAGGAGGGGCTGGCCCCGGCTGGACGTCCGCTGAGGATACGGGTGGAGGGCACTGTCGGCGAGATCGACGGCGAGACGGCGATGCCGCTGGCGGTGGTGCTGGTTGAGCTGGTGCAGAACGCCTTCCAGCACGCCGGCCCGCCGGCCGGCCCGGCCCAGCTGGTCGAGGTGCGCTTCGCCGGCACCGCCACGACGCTGACCATGCGGATAAAGGACGACGGTCCGGGGGTGCCCGACCGCTTCTCGCTGGATCGTGACGCCGGGCTCGGCCTCACCATCGTGCGCAGCTTCGTGGTGCACGACCTCGGCGGCTCGATCACCATCAAGGCCGCATCGGACGAGCCGCCCCGCGGCACCGTGATCGACATCTCGGTCCCGCGCCGCCCCGCCACCGCACCGATCGGCTAGCTGTTGGATCCTAGGCGCTGCGTGCTTGGGCGGCCTTGTCCAGGCCGAGTTCGGAGATTGACTGCTCGCGCATCTTGAACTTCTGGATCTTGCCGGTGATGGTCATCGGGAAGGCGTCGGTGAACTTGATGTAGTGGGGGACCTTGTAGTGGGCGATGGTGCCCCGGCAGAAGGCCTTGATGTCTGCGGCGGTGGTGTCGGCTCCGTCCCGGAGCTGGACCCAGGCCATCACCTGCTCGCCGTAGCGCTCGTCGGGCACCCCGATCACCTGGACCTCCACGACGTCGGGATGGGTGTACAGGAACTCCTCGATCTCGCGGGGGTACACGTTCTCGCCGCCGCGGATGATCATGTCCTTGATACGCCCGACGATGTTCACGTAGCCCTCGCCGTCCATCACGGCCAGGTCCCCGGTGTGCATCCAGCCGTCGGCATCGATGACCTCGGCCGTGCGCTCCGGGTCGTTCCAGTAGCCCAGCATCACCGAGTAGCCCCGGGTCAGGAACTCCCCGCTGGTGCCGCGGGGGACGGTCCGGCCGGTCTCGGGGTCGACGATCCGGATCTCCACATGGGGATGGACCCGCCCCACGGTGGTCACCCTCTTCTCCAGGGGGTCGTCGGCCGAGGTCTGGGTGGACACCGGGGAGGTCTCGGTCATGCCGTAGGCGATGGTCACCTCGCTCATGTTCATCTGGTCCACCACCTGGCGCATCACCTCGATCGGGCACGGCGAGCCGGCCATGATCCCGGTCCTCAGCGACGACAGGTCATAGCTGTCGAGGTTGGGGTCGCCCAGCTCCGCGATGAACATCGTCGGGACCCCGTACAGGCTGGTGCAGCGCTCTGAGGACACGGCCCGCAGCGTGGCCGCCGGGTCGAATCCCGCGGCAGGGATCACCATGGCTGAGCCGTGGGTGGTGCAGGCCAGGTTGCCCAGCACCATCCCGAAGCAGTGGTAGAAGGGCACCGGGATGCACACCCGGTCCGCTGCGGTGTACTTGCAGGCCTCTCCGATGAACAGTCCGTTGTTCAGGATGTTGCGATGGCTCAGCGTCGCGCCCTTGGGAAAGCCGGTCGTGCCGCTGGTGTACTGGATGTTGATGGGATCGTCGGGCTGGAGCCGTGCGGTCCGCTCCTCCAGCTGCTCGACCGGCACGGCGCCGGCGGCTTCCAGCAGCTCGGCCCAGTCAGAGGTGTGGAGGTAGACCACCCGTTCGGCCGGCACCCGGTCCCAGACGTCTTCGATCATCGACCGGTAGTCGCTGGTCAGGAAGGACTTCACCGCCGCCAGCACCGAGATCTGTGACTGGTTGAGCACGTACTCGAGCTCAGAGGACCGGTAGGCCGGGTTGATCGTCACCAGGATCGCCCCGATCCGGGCGGTGGCGTACTG
The DNA here is from genome assembly GCA_022819505.1 of Acidimicrobiia bacterium. Taxonomy (GTDB): domain Bacteria; phylum Actinomycetota; class Acidimicrobiia; order Acidimicrobiales; family Aldehydirespiratoraceae; genus Aldehydirespirator. Next base: position 330,287 of record JAJEHD010000018.1, read on the forward strand.
GACCAGCACCCATTCGGCATAGTTGGGACTCCAGATGCCGACCCGGTCGCCCTTGGCCACCCCGATGGCCATCAGGCCCCGCGCCAGGTGGTCGACCTCGGCCGCGAACTCGGTGTAGGTGTAGCGCAGCCCCTGCTCGACGGACACCAGGGCATCACGGTCACCATGAGCGGCGACGGTGCGGGCCAGGTTCTGCGGGATCGTCTCGTCCAGGAGGGGAACGCTTGCCGATCCCGAGGCGGCTGACATCTGCATGGGGCGACCTCGCCAGGAGGTGGTTGTCGTAGCAAGTGAGATCGTAGGTGCAGGCCGGGTCCGGCGTCCGACTCGCGCGGTTCGCAGATGTCTGCGAGACTGGCCGCCGTGGCAGCGGTGATCGCGCATCGGGGGGCGAGCCAGGCCGCGCCCGAGAACACGGTGGAAGCGTTCCGGCTGGCCCGCGACCTCGGCGCCGACTGGGTGGAGCTCGACGTGCGGCGCACCTCCGACGGCGTAGCGGTGGTCCATCACGACGCCCACCTGGCCGACGGCCGGCGCATCGCCACGATGCACGCCGGCGAGCTGCCCGGCTACGTGCCCAGCCTGGCCGAGGCCCTCGAGGCCTGCGAGGGCATGGGCGTGCACCTCGAGATCAAGAACCTGCCCGACGATCCCGACTACGACCGCGACAACCTCGTCGCCGACGCGGTCGCCGGCCTCATCGCTGCCTACCTGGGTCCCGAGCGGGCGGTGGTGTCGTCGTTCAACGTGGACGCCGCGGACGCGGTGCGGGCCGTCGATCCAACGATCCCCACGGCTCTGGTGTGCGGGATCGTCCAGCCCGTCCAGGCGGTGGCCCGGGCCACGGCCCACAATATGGCCGCGGTGCACCCGTTCGACGCCATGTGCGATTCGGCGTTCGTGCGCCGGGCCCACGATGCCGGCCTGGCCGTGAACGCGTGGACCATCAACCATGCCGAGCGCATGGCGGAACTGGTGGCCATGGGCGTCGACGGGCTCATCACCGACGTGCCCGACATCGCCCGAGCCGTCATCGACGCGGCCTGATCGGATTCTCAGGGCAGGACTAGTCGCAGAGCCTCGGGTGCCCAGCGGATCCTGAGCCGGGGAGCGGCGCCGAGGTGGTCGCCGTCGACCTGGTACTCCACGGGCGGGTCGGCGGTGACCGTCAGATCCCGCAGTCCCGCGTGGAATGTGGTCTGCGGCATGTCTCGCACGTCGCCCTCGCCCAAAGCCCGGAGACCCACCGGGACCATCCGGTGCAGCGCCAGGCTGGGGAAGGTCACCGCCACCAGCGGCTCGTCCAGCCCGATGCCGGGCGCCAGGTCGAAGCTGCGACTCCCCAGGTAGGTGTAGGGGTTGGCGTTGAGCACGATCGTGAACAGGCTCTCGGCCAGGGTCTCGCCGTCGGCCCGCTCCACTCGCATCGGCGGCCGGCGCCGGTGAGCCCGGTGCAGCCATGTGGTCGCGGTCGCGTAGATGAACAACGGATGCCCGGCCCAGCGTTTCCATGGTCCGCGGCTCTCGACCTGCTCCACCACCGCCGCGTCGAAGCCGATGCCGCAGTGGAACAGGAAGTAGCGCCCGTCGACGGCTCCCAGCCCGATCCGGGCGACAGCGCCGCGGTCGAGGGCGTCTAGGAGTTGGCCGGCGGCGTCGATCGGGTCGTCGGGCAGGCCGATGATCCGGGCGAACACGTTGGTGCTTCCCCCCGGCAGGGCGGCCAGGGCGGTGTCCGTGCCGGCCAGTCCGTTGGCGGCCTCGTTGAGGGTGCCGTCGCCGCCGAGCACCACCACCACGTCGGCTCCCTCCGAGGCGGCGGAGCGGGCCAGCCGGGTGGCGTGACCCCGCCGGGCGGTCTCGGCCAGCGTCACGTCGTGGTCGGCCGACAGCGCCTTCTGGATCACCACCCGCCGCCGCCCGGTCACCGACGACGCAGCCGAGTTCACCAGCAGCAGGACCCTCACCGGCCCAGTCTGTCCGCTCGCCCGGCCGGCCGCGCCCGCCGTGGCCCATCGCAGGGCTAGGAACCGCGAAGTTTGTGGCTCAGTCGGGTTCGTTTCTGGCCGGGCGCTGGCACAATTGGCGCCCATGAAGGTTGTCGTCTGCGTGAAGCAGATCCCCGATCCCGCCGACCCCGGCGCGCTGGACCCCGGCACCAAGACGCTGCGGCGCGATGTGAAGCTCATCCTCGACGAGTCCGACTCCTACGGGGTGGAGATGGCCCTGCAGCTGGTGGACACCGCCGGCGAGGGCTCCGTGCACCTGGTGTCGATGGTGCCCAACGACGAGGTGAGCGGCTTGCGCACCGCGCTGGCCATGGGCGCCGACTCGGCCACCCTTGTCAGCGACGAGGTGCTGGCCGGCTCCGACGCCCTGGGCACGGCCCGAGTGCTGGCCGCGGCCATCGAGCGGGCCGAGCCCGATCTGGTGCTGGCCGCCACCGAGTCCAGCGACGGCTACACCGGCGTCGTCCCTGCCCAGGTGGCCGAACTGCTGGCCCTGCCTTCGGTGACGTTCGCCAAGGAGATCGCCATCGACGGCGGCACCGCTACCGTCCGGCGCCAGACCGAGGCCGGCGCCGACCTGGTCGAGTGCCCGCTGCCTGCGGTGGTGTCGGTCACCGCCGGGGTGGTCGAGCCCCGCTACCCGTCATTCAGGGGCATCATGCAGGCCAAGAACAAGCCGGTCGACAATCTGAAGGTCGCTGACCTCGGCATCGCCGCCGAGCAGGTGGGCTGGGCCGGGGCGGGCCAGGAGATCACCGACATCGCCGACGCTCCCGAGAGGGCCGCGGGCGAGGTTGTCGTGGACGAGGGCGACGCCCACGAGCGCATCGTCGCCTTCCTCGACGACCTCAAGGTCATCTAGGAGGCAACCATGGCATTGGACAAGATCTGGGTTTATTGCGAGGCCGGCCCCGAGGGTGTGGCCACCATCACCCTCGAGATGCTGGCCAAAGCCCGCGAGGTGGCCGGCACCGTCGAGGTGTTCTGCGGCACCGACGGCGCGGTCTGCGCCGCTGAGCTCGGCGACCACGGCGCCACCGCGGTGTACTCCACCGGCGACCTGGGCGGTCGCATGCAGGGCGTATCGGTCGCCTCGGCGGTGGCCGCGGCCCTCTCCTCCGGCAGTGTGGCCGCGCCCGACGCCTTCCTGCTGGGAACCACCTACGACGGCCGCGACGTGGCCGCCCGGCTGTCGGTGAAGCTCGATGCCAGCGTGCTGTCGAACGTGGTCGACCTGCGCCTCGACGGCGACCGCCTGGTCGGGGTGGAGCCGGTGTTCGGGGGCACGCTCAACGTGACCTCGCGGTTCACCGACGGCGGACCCGACATCTGGTTGGTGCGCCCGAAGTCGTTCGAGCCCTCGGCGGTGGGCGGACCACCGGCGGCGGTGGTGGACCTGCCGGTGCCCGAGCTGGGCGCGGCCGGAGCCGCGGTGGTGCTGGACCGCTTCACCGAGGAGTCCGAGGGCCCCAAGCTCGACGAGGCCGCCATCGTGGTCTCCGGCGGGCGGGGGCTCGGCTCGGCGGAGGCGTACTCCATGATCGAGCAGCTGGCCAAGGAGCTCGGGGCCGCGCCGGGAGCCAGCCGGGCCATCGTCGACGCCGGCTGGGTCCCCTACAGCTACCAGGTCGGCCAGACCGGCAAGGTGGTCAAGCCCACCGTCTACATCGCCTGCGGCATCTCGGGCGCCACCCAGCACCTGGTGGGCATGAAGGGATCGAAGAACATCATCGCCATCAACAAGGACTCCGAGGCGCCCATCTTCGCGGTGGCCGACCTCGGCATCGTCGGCGACGTCCACAAGGTGGTCCCCAAGCTCACCGAGGCCCTGGAAGGCCGCTAGCCGGCAGCACGCCCCCGCCGTTTCAGGTCCGCAGCCGGGAGGCGCTCACTTCCCTCATGCGGGCCAGCACGTCCACGCCCAGTTGGCGCCAGACGTGCAGCAGGTCCACCAGAACCCAGTTCTCACGGATCAGCAGCGTCTCCGCGCCGGTGGATGCGTCGCGGCAGCGTTCGACCCGCCAGAAATCGAGGCTTCGCATGTCCAGCCGCTGGCCGGCCGGAGCGATGCCGAGCCAGCCGTCGCCGGTGAGGGTCATGTGCATGCCCGGCCATGCCGTGACCGCGACGTAGTCGCCGTCCGCGAAGAAGCTGTGCTCGCCGTGGTAGCCCCCGCCGCGGTCGGGCATGGCCGCCAGGAACGGGATCTGGTGCCACCGGCGGAATCCCTCGACGCCGCGAGCGGTCCCGATGCCGGCCGGTCCGTACCAGCTGAACCTGGGATGCCACCAGTGCTCCAGGTTCATGGCCTCGACTGGCTCGGCCGGGTGCTTCACCATGTCGCTGAGCATCCCGACCACGTGTCGCAGGCTCGCCTCCGAACGGGCGTCGTCGCGTGGGCCGGCCACGAGCCCGTCGTTGGGGGCGGGGCCCGGGACGTGCCACTCGCGTCCTAGCGACGGCCCCATCGGCCACGCACCCGACTGCATCATCAGCTCGGGCAGGTCCCAGAGGGCCTGCATCTCGACGATCCGCCCGTCGGCGAAGCGGTAGTACTCGTGGAACCTCATGGCGGCCTGCTGCCCCGAGGGAGGGATGTCACAGAACGGCCTGAGGAAGGCGCCGGTGTAGTGCCCGCAGCAGCCAACCCAGGAGTTGCCGTGAGGGTCGGGCCCCGCCATCACGATCGTGTCGCGCCGCTCCAGGTCGGGCATGGCCCGGCGCAGGGGCTCGAGCGCCTCGCCCAGCAGTCCCTCGAAGCCGTCGAGATCCTCGAAGGGGTGGGCCAGATGAACCTCCGCATCGGGAGTGAACGCCGCTTCGAGGGCGGACCTGACCCTGTCGCCGTGGTAGTCGTACAGAGCGGCCCGCAGCGGGGCCAGCAGGGCCTTGTTGCTGCTGTGGGGGTCGCTCACGGTCCGTCCGGCCTCACCACAGGCGCCGGCTGGCCAGTTCGGCCCCCTCGGAGAGGGCGGCCAGCTTGGCGTAGGCGATCTCGGGGTCGATGCCTGCGTAGCCCGCGAAGGTCGAGAAGCCGCAGTCGGTGCCGGCCATCACCCGCTCCCGCCCCACGATCGCGGCGAAGCGCTCGATGCGCTGCGCGATCAACTCGGGGTGCTCCACAAAGTGGGTGGTGGTGTCGATCACTCCGGGTACCAGCACGAGGTCGTCGTCGAGGTCTGCTTCCGCGAACACCGTCCATTCGTGAGCGTGACGGGGGTTGGCCGTCTCGAACAGCAGCGTCCGGGGCTTCGCCGCCAGCGCGATCGGCAGGACCTGCGCCATCGGGGCATCGTGAGTGTGGGGCCCCTCGTAGTTGCCCCAGCACACGTGCAGGCGGACGCGGGTGCCGTCGATGTTGCGAAGCGACCAGTTGAGCGCCTCCACCGCCATGCGAGCGGCCCGCTCGTAGGCCTCGTCGGGCTCGCCCTTGAACATCATGTGCCGGCCGAGTCCCAGATCCGGGGAGTCGAGTTGCAGCATCAGGCCCGCGGCGACGATGGCCTCGTATTCCGGGCGCATGGCCTCGGCCAGCGCGTAGAGGTAGGCCTCGTGGTCGCCGTAGTGGTCGTCGGGCTGGAACAGCGCGATCACTCCGGGCGAGGCCGCGTTCATGAAGCCGCCAACGGGCGAATGGCGCTCGAGGGCGGCCGTGAGGTTGGCGATGTCGCGCCGGCATGGCTCACTGTCGGTGGGGGCCACCGGCCCGACGCATCGGGGCCGCGTGTAGGTCGGCGTGCCGCCGGTGGCGGCTTGGCGCTGCAGGAAGGACGGGTACGCCTCAAGGTCGGCCGGAGCCCGTCTCGGACTGTCGCCCGCGAAGCCGCTTATCCGGTACTTGATGTAGGTCGCGTAGCTGAGCTTGCTCATCTCGCCGTCGCTGACCACGTCGACGCCCGCGGCCACCTGCCGGCCGACGACCTCGTCCACGGCCGAGGCCACCGTCCGGTGGTGCTCCTCCATGTCGATGTCGGCGCCGTTCTCGATCCCGAATACGCCTTCGGTCACGGCCTCCGAGCGCGGCAGGCTGCCGACGTGAGTGGTGAGGATGCGTCCTGCTCCCCCCGTCACCGCTCCGCTCCGTGCACTCGGTCCCGGATGGCCAGGTGGGTCTGTCGGTCGAAGAAGTGCAGCTTCCGCCCGTCAACGTTCACGCGTATCTGGTCAGCCACCCGGGCCTGGGAGGAGGCCGAGAACCGGGCGGTGCAGCGTCCGGTGTCGCGCAAGTCGTCCAAGGCGTCCGGATCGCCGCTGTCGACGCTCTGTGCGTTGAGGTTGAAGTGGACCAGCGTCTCCGCGCCCAGCGCCTCCCGCACATCGACCGTCGCGTCGAGGCGCTGGTCGTCCGGGTGGTCGGGCGCGACCGAAGCGTCCTCGAGATGTTCGGGGCGGATGCCAACGACGACGGGCCGGCCCTCATAGGACGCCAGCGCGGGGCGTTCGGCGACGACCTCGGCGGGAACGGCCAGGCGCTGATCGCCGAGCACCAGCGAGTAACCGCCGTCCGGCTCGTCGTTGCCGGTGAGCGATGCCTCGAAGAGGTTCATCGAGGGCGAGCCGATGAACGCGGCGACGAACACGTTGTCGGGGCTTCCGTAGATGCTCTCGGGCGTGTCGACCTGCTGAAGGACGCCGTCCTTGATGACGGCCACCCGGTCGCCCATCGTCATGGCCTCGACCTGGTCGTGAGTCACATAGAACGTGGTCACTCCCAGCTCACGCTGGATGCCGGCGATGTCGGCCCGCATCTGCACCCGGAGTTTGGCGTCCAGGTTCGACAGGGGCTCGTCCATCAGGAACAGGGCGGGGTGCCGCACTATGGCCCGTCCCATGGCCACCCGCTGCCGCTGGCCGCCGGAGAGGTGCGCCGGCTTCTTGTCGAGCTGCTCGGTCAACTCCAGGATCTCGGCGGCCTGGTGGACCTGGGCGGTGCGCTCGGCCTTGGGAACGCGCCGCAGCTTCAGCGGGAAGGCGATGTTCTCGGCCACGGTCATCTGGGGGTACAGGGCGTAGTTCTGGAACACCATGGCCATGTCGCGGTCCTTGGGAGCGACGTCGTTGAGGCGCCGGTCGCCGACGTAGAGGTCGCCGCTGGTGATGTCCTCGAGCCCTGCGATCATCCGCAGCGCGGTGGACTTGCCGCATCCGGAGGGCCCGACGAGCACCAGGAACTCGCCGTCGTCGAGGTGCAGGCTCAGGTCCGTGATGGCACGGAAGCCGTTGGGGTAGTCCTTGACCAGGTTCTTCAGGGTGACGGTGGACATTCAGAACTCCTTGCTCAGAATTCCTTGATTCCTAGTTGGCGGCGCATGCGCTCCAACGGCTCCAGGCCCTGTAGCGACAGCCAGTGGAGCAGGTCGATGAACACCCAGTTGTCGGCGAGCTTGTCGCCGTCCCGGCGGTACACGTCAACTACCCGCATCTCTGTCGGACCGCTGGCCGGCAGGCCGAGGAAGCCGCCGCGGGGCCGGTGGGACACGTTGGCCCATCCGAACCATGCCGCGTAGCGCCCTTCGGCCAGCCGGGCCACATGGCCGTGGAACTCCTTGTCGGTGAGGCCGAAGCGGAACGGGAGCGAGTGCTGCTGCCGGTACCGCTCGATCGTGTAGGTCGAGCCGATGCCGTCCGGACCGATCCAGAGCATGTCCTCATGCCAGCAGCGGGCCAGGACGTCGTGGGGCAGCCGCTCCTCGCCCGACTCTCTGGCGATGCGGTTGGCCTCGCTGAGGTCCTCCGCCATCTGCCGGGCCACCGAGAGGGTGGCCCGGCCCTCGGCCGGGTCGTGCTCGCCATGGAGAAGACCGTCGCCGGTGCGGGGACCGACGTAGAAGCCGGGCTGGCCGGTGGGAGGCGGCAACGGGAAATGACCGGCCTGGCGCATCACGCTCAGCAGGTCCAGGAACATGGCGGTCTCGGCAATCCGGCCGTCGGCGACCCGGCTGAACTCGGTGTAGCGCAGTTGCACCACCCGCCGGGTCGGAGGTATGTCCAGCCACGGCCCGTCGAACCGGCCGATCAGGCTGCCCATCGAGCACACCCAGGTCGTAGCCCCCTCGTCGACGTCGTTGTCACCGGCGAAGAACACGTCGCAGCGGCGCTGCAGCGGGGCCATGGCCCGCACCAGCGGCTGCCAGAAGGTCTCGGCCACATCGGGCCCGCCCCGCTGTTCGTAGAAGGGGTGCATGCCGCGCCAGAAGTAGTCGCCGGACACGTGGTTCCCCAACACGTTGGCGATGTCGACAGCCGTGGCGTCGTTCGCGGCGCAGACGGAATCGAGCCCGTCGTGATAGTCCAGCACCACCCGCTTCGCCTCCTGCAGGTGCGGTGGCATGCCTCAGCCCTTTACCGCGCCGGCGCCGAGGCCCCTGACAAGGTGCTTCTGGAACAGGATGATCACGATCACGATCGGCAGGGTGATCGACACCGACGCGGCTGCGGCCTCGGTGATGGTGCGTGAGCTCTCGCCGCCGGTCAGCGACACGATCGCCACCGGCAGCGTCCATTCCGTGGGGGCCAGCACCCGGACGAACAGGTACTCGTTGTAGGCGAGCAGCATGGTGAACAGACCCGTCGCGATGATCGCCGGCCACATGATGGGGATGATCACCTTGCGGAATGCCTGCAGCCGGGTGGCGCCGTCCATCATGGCGGCCTCCTCCATCTCCTTGGGCACCTCGATGAAGAAGCTGCGGAGCATCCAGATGGTGAACGGCTGGTTCACGGCCACCAGGGCGAGCACGATGGCCAGCCGTGTATCGAGGATCTGCAGGGTGTCGATTCCGGGGAAGTCGATCAGCGGGAAGTTCCAGGAGCCGACGCCGGTGCTGGTGAGCCAGTCGTCGATCTCCTTGGCGCCGAAGAAGTACGGAAGCACGAACGCCGTCCGCGGCAGCGCCCGGAAGCCCAGAGCGACGATCAGGATCACCGCGCCCGAGATGCCGGTGTAGCGGGCGAGGCCGTATCCGGCCAGCAGCCCGATCGACAGCGAGATGCACATCGTCAGGATGGTGACGACAACGCTGTTCACCAGGAAGTCGTACTCGTCGTTGGCCTCCCAGATCCGGGGGAAGCGCCACAGGGCCACGCAGATCACCGCGGTGGCACCCAGGAACCAGGGCCAGCCATGGCGGGCCCGGCGCCCGATCAGGCCCAGCGCGGTGGCTACCGCCGCGACGACCAGTATGAAGGCCAGCACTCCCCACATGTTCAGGTCGTCGGAGTCCAGCCAGAAGTTGCGGTAGGCGTTGGCCGTGGTCTCGTAGCCCCACAGCACGGGGGTCTTCGAGGCCACGTCCCGGGTGAACTTGATCGAGGTCTGAGCGGTCCATATGAACGGCGTGACGCTCCACACGACCAGCAGGATCATGACCGCGTGGAGGGCGATGCGGGAGGGCCGGATGGAGGGCCGCGAGAGCTGCACGGGTTAGGTCCTCTCCGCGATCTGGTCGCGGTAACTGCGCCACAGGAACGGTATGAGCACCACGAATATGCCGATGACGGTGAGCACCGCAATGGCGTTGCCCTTGCCCAGCCGGCCGATGTCGAATGCGGTGGCGATCCTGACGTTGTAGACGGCCAGCGTGTGCGCCTCGGTGAACCGGTTCCCCGTCCACACGAACACGCTGTCGTAGACGCGGTAGGCGTCCATGACCGAGATGAGCCCCACGAACACGACCAGCAGCCGGAGGTGCGGCAGCGTGACGTGCCAGAGGTTCCGCCAGAAGCCGGCCCCGTCGAGGGCCGCGGCCTCGACCCGCTCCTCCGGCAGCGTCTGCAGCCCGGCGAAGAAGGTGATCATGGCGAAGGGCATGACGTACCAGATGTACTGGACCACGATCAGCACCTTGACGTTGGAGGCACTTACCGCGAAGGCGTCGTCGGTGAACACCTCCCACAGCCAGGAGATGAGGCCGCCCCGCTCGAACAGGTCCTCGTAGATGAGCGTCCCCACCACGGGGGTGACAATGAACGGGAGCAGCAGCGCCGCCATGTAGATGGCCCGCCCGCGCCCGACCCGGTCGAGCAGCAGCGCGACGGCCAGGCCGAACACCATCGACACCGGCACGGTCACCACGACGAACACGAGCGTGAACCGCAGCGCGGCCCAGAACTCCGGGTCCGACAGCACGTCGCGGTAGTTGTCCCAACCCACCCACTCGGGATTGTTGAGGTCGCGAAGCAGCAGTTTCTGGAAGCCCAGCCAGACAGTTGTGATCAGCGGGAACACCATGAGGGCCAGCATCACGATCACGCTCGGGATCGTGAACCACCAGAACGTTCGTCGATTCATCGTCGTGTCTTCCCGCTGCGGTCAGCTAGTGCGGTCTCACCTCGGGCGTATCCCGGAACCCTACGCCGTGAGGCGACTGGGGTGGACGGCGCCGGCGGGCCGCCGTCCACCCCAGCCACTCGGGCGCTTTAGAGCAGTCCCTGCTCGGACGCCTCGGACAGGTAGGCCGCCTCTGCGGCCGCCAGAGCCTCCTCGATCGGCGTGCCGTCGAGGATCGTCACGAGCGCCTCACCGAGCTTGGCCCGGGCCAGGCCGGCGGCCGGGTGGGTCAGGTCGGCGCCCCGACCCCTCACCAGGCTCGCCTCGGCCGCGGCCGCGTCGCGCGGGCCGTTGGGATGGGACACGCCGGTGCGGGTCACCAGGCCGAACTCGGCCGCGGCCTCCTGGCTCTCGAGGTCGGTGGCGGCCAGCATCACCAGGAAGATCTTCTCGACCATGTCCTCGGGCGTGCCCACCGGGATCATCCAGCCGTCGATGTAGGCCGGCGCGGCGACGGTGTCGCCGCCGGTGCTCAGTGCGGGCGCGAACTGTATCTCGCCCACCACCGTCGACGCCTCGGGGTCGTCCATCGCTCCGGCCCGGGAGGCCCAGGTGTGGCCGAGGATGGCCTCGCCGGTCTGGAAGGCGGCCTGGACGTCGTCGGTGCTGTATGAGCCGGCCGCGTCGGGCGCGCACCGCTGCCACATGTCCCGCAGCAGCGTCGCGGCCTGGACGCCCTCCGGGCTGCTGAAGTTGGGCTGTCCGGTGACGGGATCGATCGGCGTGACGCCCAACGAGCCGAGCACGCTGTCGAACTCGATCTGCCAGGCCCAGCCGGCGGAGAGCATGTAGAGGAAGCCGATGTCGTAGCCGCCCGCGATGACCTGCTCGCATGCCGCGAAGGCCTCATCGAACGTCGTCGGCACCGACACGCCCAGCTCTGCGAGGGTGGGCTCGTTGTAGAACAGGTGCATGGTGTTGGAGATCATCGGGATCGAGTAGATGTTCCCGTCGATCGAAGCCATATCCCAGAAGGCCGAGTCGATCTGGTCGAGATTGAACTCGTCGCGGTACTTGTCGACCAGGTCGTTGAGCGGCAGCACGAAGCCCTGGTTGGCCAGCTCGCCGATGAACGCGTTCGAGCCCTGGTAGACCTCGAAGGTCGGAGCACCCGTGGAGGCGTCCAGCGTCATGGCATTGCGGGCCTCGACCGAGTCGAGGAACTGGTAGTTGAACGAGTAGTTCCCTGCCTCGCAGTCGGCGATCTCCTCGGCGTACTGCGAAACGATCGGGAACTCCCATCCCATCAGGTCGATCTCGACTTCCGAATCCGGGTTGGGGATCGGGCACTCGTCGGAGATCAGCTCCATGGCCATCTCTTCTTCGGCCATGTCGGCGTCGTCGTCGGCCGCCTCTTCTTCGGCTATGTCGGCGTCGTCGTCGGCCATCTCTTCTTCGGCCATGTCGGCGTCGTCGTCGGCCATGTCGGCGCTGTCGTCGGCCGAACTGGGCGCAGACGTGTCGGCATCGGCCGATGGGGCCGGCGCCTCGTCATCGTCGTCGCCGCATGCCGCGGCCACTAGGGACAGAGCACAGAAGGCGGCGAGGACTCGCCACCAACGGCGCGATGTTGCTTTCATTGTCTTCCCTCCTATTGGGATTGTCATAGGGACACCTTCGGCGCCGCTCGGGGCGCGACAGATCGTGTAATGGGGAGGCTCATGGCACTGCTCCCGGTGCTCCCGACACCAGCTTTACGGGGGCCAGGTAGCCGGACGCGTCGTGGCTCCAGCCGTGCTCGGCAGCCGACCGCTCGAGAGCCTCGTCCCACCGGACCCGCGGCCGCTCCTGGGAGTTGCACACGATGAGAGCGCATGCCTCGGACTCGCCGACGTTGAGGAAGTCGCGCCACACGCCGGGAGGCATCGACACAACCGAGCCCTCCTCAGGTCGGGCCGTGAGCCTGGACGAGCCGCGGTTGGCGGCAACCTCCCAGTTGCCCGCGGTCAGGATCACTGCCTGGTGCCGGGCCAGCCGGTGCAGGCCGAAGCTCGCCCCCGGGGCAGCCCGCATCCACTCGACGCTGAACCCGTGGGGGAAAGTGATCGGAGGCTCGTGACGGCGGTCCTCGGTGAGGCCATGGCCGATCACGGGCGCCAACTCCACGGCCCTTTGACGGCCGTTCCGGGCGACGCTCGACAGCAGCGCGCGCTGCGACCAGGACAGGTTCTCGAACTTCACGGCGCGGGCGGCGAGTTCGTCGTCGCTGTAGCTGTCCAGCGACGCGAGCAGGGAAGGGTCGAGCGGCTCGATGCAGCCGTTGGCGCTGCCGCCGGCGGCCGCGTCCACAACCGTTCCATCGGCCCCGAGGAACAGTCCAGTCTCAGCCGCGGCCCGCAGCACCTCGGGGGCCCACACGATCCCCCCGGTCTCGTCGCCTCCCAGCACCGCGAAGAGCCAGCCGTCGTCGGAGCCGATGTTCTCGAACCCTCGGAACACCCAGGTCGGCACCGAGAACACCGTGCCGGGCGCGATTTCCAGGGTCTGCTCGCCGTGCTCACCGATTCTCATGCGCCAGCGACCTCGGGTGCAGATGAAGACCTCGGCGGTGAAGTGCATGTGCTGGTTGTTGATCACGCCGTGGTCCATGGAGGCCGCGCCCAGGTGGAAGCCGTGCGCTTCCGTGAGGTTCACAACCTGCCCGGGGTTCTGGGAGACGCCGGGGCCGATCAGCGAGTAGCTCGCCTTTCCGGCTGAGCGGGGAAGCCGCACGTCCACGAATGCGGACCGGTCCGCCATGAAGTCGCCGGGTTCGATCACGCGGCGGGCGAACTCGGACGGCCCCATGATGGCGTCGTCTGGCGGGCTCATCAGCGACTCGCCCTCGACTGAGGCTCGCAGCCGCGCCCGCGCCTCGACTGAGGTGGGGCCGGAGGTTCGTCGTCGCGACGGGTGGTCCGCCCCCGGCGAAGGGTTCCTGCCACCACCACCGACGGGGGCACGACATTGGAGGGGGCGTCCAACCCCTTGGCTGCCAGTTCAGCCGCGTGCTCGGCGAGCTGCTCGGCCGGCTGCACCAGGGTGGTCAGGTCGTAGCCCGCCCAGCTCGCCTGGGGGAGTCCGTCGAACCCGGTCATCAGCAGGTCGTCGGGCGCCGTGATCCCGTGCTGGCGCAGACCGTCGAGCATTCCGAAGGCCACCTCGTCGCCGCCCACCATTACGGCGTCGGGCAGCCTGTCCAACTGGCCGATCCGGTCGGCAGCCCTGTAGCCCGCCTCGTAGGTGAAGGCGCCGGCCTCCATGTAGTTGCAGGTGGCGCCGGCCGAGGCGAGGGTGCGGGCTGCGCCACGGAAGCGGGCCCGGTCCGTGGAGGCTGCGGCCACCCCACCGACGTAGAGGACCCGGGCGCATCCGAGATCGGCGAGGTGGCGGGCCAACTCGGCCGAGCCGGCCTCGTTGTCCACCGTCACCGAGGGGACGATGCCGGCCGCGTCGGGATGGTTGAAGGCCACCAGCGACAGGCCCGTCTGCCTCATCCGGGCCAGTTGCGCCTCGGCGATGGTCGCGGAGGCCAGAATCAGACCGTCGAGGCGATACTGCGCCACCGCCTCCAGGGTGTCGTCCACGTCGGCCTGGTCGAGGAAGCTGAACAGCAGCAACTGCCGTCCGCTGGCGGTGAGGCAGCGCGAGAAGCAGGTCACCACGTTCTGCCAGTACTCTCCGACAGCCGGAACGACCGCTCCGACGATGTTGGTGCTCTGTGACTTGAGGCTCCGAGCGATGGCGTTGGGCACGTAGCCGAGCTGCTCCGCAGCGGCCTCGATCCGCTTGCGAGTGCTGGCCGCCACCACCTCGGGTGTGTTGAAGCACCGGGCGACGGTGGCTTGCGACACGCCCGCGGCGACCGCGACGTCCACCGATGTGATTGGGCGCCTCCGACCTGACCGCGGCATCCGGGCGATTCTATGTATACGTATTCATCCTTGCAAATCAAGGACTCTGTGAATGCTGGCGCGGGCGCCCACAAGGGACCTCAGCCGGGATTCAGCCGGTGTGCAGCAGGATCTGCTTCCAGACGGCCGTCTCGTCGATCAGCACCCACTCGCGCCGCAGCCCTCGGGGGCCGAACTCGGCATGGCTGATTCCCATGACGTGAACCGGCGCTCCGCTCGGTCGCCCGAATGCTCCCCAGCCGTCGTGGGTGCCTGTGAGCGACCAGCGCAGCGCGGCTCGGGGCGGCATACCGGGGTCGTCGCGCCCGATGCGGTGATGGATCTCGAATCGGGCCCCGGAGAAGGAGCTGCGCAGCCCGAGCCAGAAGCGGTCGGCCTCGGCCTGCCCGTGGGCGGTGCAACCGCCGGGCAACTCGACCTGTACGGCCCTGTCGTAGTGCTCGGCCACTGCGTCCAAGCCGCCGTCCATCACTCGCTCCAGCAGGTCTGCGTACCGTTGGCCCGTCTCGTGGTCGTTGCCGGCGCCGGAGTAAGCGGGAGCGGCGTCGGGTGACGGGCGGAAGGGGCGCTGGCAGGTCTCGGGCCCTCCCTCGGAGTCGATCTGCGCCGCGGCGTGCTGTTTCGGATCGAGGCCTAGCTGACGCACGATCGCACCCTGGTCCCGCACGAGCCACTCGTCGTAGATCTGATTCTCGCGAGCCGCGCAGTCGGCGATGATCCGGTATCGAACCTTCGCTCCGGTAGCGGGTCCGTAGGCTCCGTCCCCGCTGTGCGTGGCCAGCGACATGATGCGGTGCGACGAAAGGAAGCCGGTCTCGTCGTCGCCGCTCCAGATCACGTCCTCTCCCAGGAGTTGGCGATCACCGAACTGGGCGAGGGTGGTGAGGGTGGCCGCGATCACCGCTTCGTTGCCCTTGACGACCCCTTCGGGCGACCGCACCGTGATGTGAGGTGCGTAGAGCTCACGGAGCGCGCCCACCTCGCGGCCCTCCCAGATCCGGTAGGTGATGCCGAGGATGTAGTCGGGCAGGTCCTCGTAGCGGGGGTCGAAGCCCTTCAAGTCAGCCTCTCCGTTCGGCCTGCGAAGCGTTTGGCCGGGTGTCCCGGCGCAGGAGGGCAGCAGGCTATCTAGACCAGGGGCCAGGGCCATCGGTGGCCGTGGCCGTCGGACGGGAACCGGCCCCCGGCCAGCAGGCTCTCGGTCCGGTCCAGGGTTGCGTCCACCTCCTGCGGGGTGAGCGCGGCGGCCAGCGGCTCGGGCAGGCCGGTCTGCAGCAGGCCTCGCAGGTCGCGGCTCACGTCCTCGGGCAGCCCTTCGCCGGCGAAGTCCCAGATCACGGTGCGGAGCTTGAACTGGCAGTGGAACGACAATCCGTTGTCGATGGCCCAGATCGTGCCGTCGGTTCCCAGCAGGCAGTGCCCCGACTTGCGGTCGGTGTTGTTGATGACGATGTCGAGCGCGCAGATCCGTTGCAACTCCGGCCTGAACCGATCCTCGGACACCAGCGTGAAGTAGTGCTCCTCGAAGTCCGAGGGCATGAACAGTTGCAGCGAGCCGTGGTCGAAGGGCAGGTCGTCGCGCACGATCGTGGGCGGCACCAGGCCCCACCCCAGCGCCTCGTCCACCAGGAAGGCGCCCTCCTCGCGCTGGGCTAGACCGGACGGGAAGTCCCACAGCGGTCGCTCGCCCCGCACGGGCTTGTATATGGCCTGGGCGTCCAGCCCGTCGTGGGCCACATCCACCAGGAACGTGACGTTGGAGCTGTAGGGCATCCTCCCCCTCAGCTCCACGTCGCCCTCGCTCAGCAGCCTCAGGGCCCGATCGGTCGCGATCGGCGGACGATCCCTGATAGGCGATTGCTGCCCGGCGCCGGAGGTGCCGGTTCCAGCGGTCATCGTCCCGGCGCGAGCGCGGACAGAGCGGCTGTCAGTTGTGGCACGGGCACCAGTCCCCGTTCGACGGCTCCAGGGGGCGCAGGCAGTAGGGGCACGGGGGCCGTCCGGAGGACACCACCGCCCGGGCCCTCCTCACCAGCGCGCTGACCTGGGCACGCGAGAGCGTGAAGCGCGCCGAGGCGCCGGCAGTGTCCTCATCCTCGACCAGCTCCTCGGCCACGAGAATCACCCGGTCGGCGTGCTCGTCGTAGGCGATCCCCAACGAGCCGATGGTCCAGGCCTCCACCACCGGCTCGCGCATGTCGAGGTCTGCGGGCGACCCGCCCTCGGCGGCCTCGGGAAGCTGGCCCAGGATCCGGTCCAGGTACTCGGCCAGAGCGGCGGCCTGTTGCTTCTCGAACTTGAGGGACACGAGCTCGCCCTCGGCGAGGCACTGCAGGTAGAAGACCCGCTGGCCCTTGGGTCCGAGCGTTCCCACGGTGAGCATCTCGACCGCCTCGAAGTGGAACGACTCGCTCATGAGGGTGCCTGCGGTGCGATCACGACGGGGCCAGCGAGCCGAGGTCGTCGCCGGTGTTGTTCACGGTGAGGAGGACCGGACCGGCCGGGTGGTAGGCGATCGCGGTGACCGAGCAGGGCGAGATCACGATCCGCTGGAACATGTCCAGCGGGGTCCCGGCCGCCGCCGCGGCCACGGCCTTGATCACGTCGGCGTGGGACACGGCCACCACTGCCTGGCCCGGGTGCCGGGCCGTTATGGCCGAGACCGCGTCGAGGGCGCGGGCCTGCATCTCGGCGAACGACTCCCCGCCCGGGAAGCGGAACCCGCTCGGGTGGCGCTGCACGGTGGTCCAGTCCTTGCGCTTGCTCAGGGTCTTGAGCTTGCGGCCCGTCCACCGGCCGAAGTCGCATTCGATCAGGCCGGGGTTCTTGCGGACTCTCAGGTCGCAGGCGCGGGCGATGGGGGCGGCGGTCTCGACGGCACGCTCCATCGGCGAGGCGTACACGGCCGCGACCCGGCCCAGACCGGCCAGGCGCTCGGCCACCCTGCGGGCCTGCTCGACCCCCTCGGGCGCCAGATGCAGCCCGGGAGCCCGGCCCGGAAGCACATCGCCCGTCGTGGGGGTCTGCCCGTGGCGCACGAGCAGCACCAGGCAGCCGGCGGGGGCGGCCTTCTCGGCAGCGGCCTTGCCAGCAGCGGGCTTGCCAGCAGCGGGCTTGTCGGCGCCTTGGGCGGGGCTAGTGGGCATGGTGAACGCCAACGTAGCCTGCTCACTCGTGGAGTCCCCCGGTCGGCGCCGTGTCCTCGACGAGGTCGCCGCCGAGGTGGCCGCGTGCCGGACCTGTCCCCGGCTGGTGGAGTGGCGCGAGCGGATCGGGCGCCAGAAGCGGGCCGCCTACCGTGACGACGAGTACTGGGCTCGGGGAGTGCCCGGGTTCGGCGATCCCGACGCCCGCCTGCTCGTGGTCGGCCTCGCGCCCGCGGCCCACGGCGCCAACCGCACCGGCCGGATGTTCACCGGTGACCGCTCCGGGGACTGGCTCTACCGGGCCCTGTACCGGGCCGGCTATACCAACCAGCCCGACTCGACCGGGCGGGATGACGGGCTCGTGCTCACCGGGGCCTGGATCACCTCGCCGGTCAAGTGCGCGCCGCCGGACAACAAGCCCGCGCCCGCCGAGCGGGACGCGTGCATGCCGTTCATGCGACGTGAGCTGGCGGCTCTCCAGGCCCTGAAGGTGGTGGTCGTGCTGGGCGGCTTCGCCCAGCAGGTGGTCTGGCGCGAGCTGGGGTCGGGTCCCCGCCCCCGCTTCGGCCACCTGGCCGAGGCGGCGCTGCCCGGGGGCCTGACGCTGTTGTGCAGCTACCACCCCAGCCAGCAGAACACCTTCACCGGCCGCCTCACCGAGCCCATGCTCGACGCAGTGTTCGCCCGGGCCTCAGAACTGAGCAGCTAGTTGCAGGCGCTAGCCTCGGACCCGCTATGGCCCCCCGTCTCCGTCCTGTCTGGGTTCTCGCTGCAGCGGTAGTGCTGGTGGTGGCGGGTTGCGGCACCAGCGCCGATCCCGACACCTGGGACGAGGCCGAGCAGGACAGGCGCTACGTCTCGGAGGGATTCGACTCCGCGGTGGAGAAGAACTTCATCGACTCGTGCGAGCTGGCCAACACCAGGAACCTCACCGATGCCGAGGCTCGCGTGCTGTGCCGCTGCTCCTTCGACGGCCTGCGCGACTCGCTAACGCTGGACCAGTTCAAGTCGCTGGACAAGGCCCTGCGCGAGAACCCCAATCCCAGCGATCTCGAAGACAGTCCTGAGGTCTTCTGGGACGACACCGCGGAAGATATCTTGAGGACGTGCGCCGCGAGGGTCGATTCCTGAGGCCGCAGCCCCCTTCGCCCGATCGGCGGTCGCGCCGGGAGCCGAGTCAATGACAGCGACGCCCGCCGTTGAGGAGCTTCCGCTTATCATCTCGGTCGACGACCATGTGATGGAGCCCAAGGACCTGTGGCAGCAGCAACTGCCGCCGTCGATGCGGGCCCGCGGCCCCCGGGTGGTGCAGGAGAAGGTGAGGCTGCACTTCACCGGCGGCCATTACGGCTTCGAGCGCAACGACCCCGACGGCCAGTGGTGCGACGTGTGGCTGTTCGAGGACAGCGTCACCCCTACCGGGCTGCTGCACGGCCCCGCGGGCATGCCCCGGGAGGAGCAGCGCAACGTGGCCGCCCGCTACGAGGACCTCCGCCCCGGCACCCATGAGCAGACCGCGCGCCTCGCCGACATGGACTTCAACCATGTCGAGGCGGCCATCAACTTCCCCAACATCTTCCCCCGGTTCTGCGGGCAGGGATTCCTCGAGCGCAACGACAAGGAACTCGCAGCCGAGTGCCTGCGCATCTACAACGACTGGATGATCGACGACTGGGGCGGGGGCGCGGGGCGAGGCCGGCTGATCCCGCTGGCGCTGCTGCCGCTGTGGGACCGCGAAATGGCCGCAGCCGAGGTGAGGCGCTGCGCGGCCAAGGGCTGCTTCGCGGTGGCCTTCTCCGAGAACCCGTCCAAGCTGGGCCTGCCGTCGATGTACACCGGCGAGTGGGACCCCGTCTGGCAGGCCTGCGAGGAGTCCGGCACCACCGTGTCGATGCACATCGGCTCGTCGTCGTCGATGCCGTCCACTTCGGCCGACGCCCCGCTGGCCACGTCGATGTCGCTGTACGCCCAGAACGCCGAAGGCTCGATGGTCGACTGGGTGTTCTCGGGCACGCTCCAGCGCTTCAAGCGGATCAAGATCACCTACGCCGAGAGCCAGGTGGGCTGGATGCCGTTCCAGGTCGAACGCATGGACTCGGTGTTCCGCGAGGGCCGGGGTGGCGTGGGCGGCGAGGGCCCGCTGCCGAGCGAGATCGTTCAGGGCCGCGTCTTCGGCTGCATCTTCGACGACCTGGTGGGGCTCAAGCAGCGCCATGACGTGGGCATCGACCAGATCCTCTTCGAGACCGACTACCCCCACTCCGACGGCACGTTCCCGCACTCCCGCAAGGTGGCCCACTCGATGTTCGCCGCCGTCGGCATGGACGCGGAGGAGTGCTACAAGGTGCTTCGGGGCAACGCCATCAACGCCTACGGCCTGGACCGTTTCGGCATCCACGACTGACGGTCTCGCCGCCGCGAGACTGCGAGGGAGTCCCGCGCTCGAGCGGGAGAGGCGGTCGAACGCGGCATGACTGAGGGGATGATCTATGCCTGAGCGACACAGGGTGCTGGTGGCCGAACCGCTGGGCGCGGCCGGCGCGGACCGCCTGCGCTCCGATCCCGATGTCGACGCCGTATTCGCGGAGGGTCAGAGCCGGGCCGAGCTGCTCGAGTCGGTGCGGGACGTGGCCGCGCTGATCGTGCGCAGCGGGAGCCGGGTGGATGCCGAGCTGATCGCGGCCGGATCGGGACTGCGTGTGATCGGCCGTGCCGGAGTGGGCGTGGACAACATCGACCTAGCGGCCGCGGCCGGGCGGGGTGTCGCCGTGGTCAACACTCCGGAGGCCAACATGCTGGCCGCGGCCGAGCACGCCTTCGCGCTGATGCTGGCCACGGCCCGCCGGGTGACCGACGCCCACAACTCGCTGGCGGCCGGGAGATGGGACCGCAAGCAGTACGTCGGCGTGCAGCTGGCGGGCGCCACGCTCGGCCTGGTCGGCTTCGGCCGGATCGGGCGGGCGGTGGGCCGCCGGGCACTGGCCTTCGAGATGGCCGTGCTGACCACCGATCCCTACATCCCGGCCGAGGTGGCCATGGAGCACGGCGCCAGGATGGTCGAGCTTCCCGAACTACTGGCCGAGTCGGACTTCGTGAGCCTGCACGCGGTGGCCCAGGAGGACGGCACCGCGCTGCTGGACGAGGCCGCGCTGGCGGCCATCAAGCCGGGCGCCATCGTGGTGAACGCAGCCCGGGGCAGTCTCATCGACGCCACGGCGGCCCGGGACGCCCTCGACGACGGCCGCCTGGGCGGGTTGGGCCTCGACGTCTACGACACCGAGCCCCCGCCGCCCGATCATCCCCTCATCGGCCATCCACGGGTCGTCCACACCCCCCACCTGGGCGCCAGCACCGGCGCAGCCCAGCGCGACGTCTCCGTCCAGGTGGTCGCCAAAGTCCTGGCCGCCCTCAAAGGCGAACCGGTCGAGACCGTCCAGCCCGCCCCGTAACGGCGCCGGTCGAGGTCGAGCGATGCACAGCGATGGTCGGCGCCGATCCCCGCGCCGTTGGCTCGGTCGGGCTGCCGCCGCAGTCGTGCTGGTCGGAGCGGCGGCCTGCGGATCGCTCGACAGTGGTGAGACGGCCGAGGTCCCTGCTGCGTCAACCTCAATAGCGATTGCTGAGGAAGCAGACTCCACCCCTGCATCCGAGGTGTCTGCACCGGCGGCGTCCGTGCCCGAGGTCTCGGTCCCGACGACATCAGTGCCCCAGGTCTCGGTCCCCACCGCCTCCGCACCTGAGGTCTCCGCGCCCGACGTCTCGGCGCCGTCGACATCCGTGCCGACTACCTCGGTGCCGACGACGTCAATCCCTACGGTCTCGCTGCCGGTGGCGGTCGAGTATGACGCTGGCTATGACCGAGACGATTGGGGTCCCCACAACAGCGGTCTGTGCAGGGGAGCGGTCGGCTCGCGCGATCCCTACACCAGCACGCCCATAGACACCTGCAACGTCGACCATGTGGTCGCCCTGCACGAGGCGCACCAGTCGGGTGGCTGGGCCTGGTCGGCGGACCAGAAGCGGCGGTTCAGCCAGGCGTCCGGCAACCACGTGGCGTCTCGGGCTTGCGTGAACCAGTCCAAGGGCAGCGACGACATCTTCGAATGGTCCGATGCGGATATCGCCCGGTCCTCGGCATGCGGCGGCGGCTACTCGGTGACACCGGCGGGACGCTGCCTGCTGGCTCGGGTCACCGTGGCCGTGAAGTCTGAGTGGGGCCTCACTGTGGATCAGGCCGAGGCGAACGCTCTCAGCCAGACGCTGTCTGGCTGCGGGGATCAGGCGCCCGACCTCTCGGCCCAGCCGGCGGCCACGACGACATCCGCGCCGCCGGCCACAACAGCCGCACCACCGAGCGCATGCGTGATCGCAGGCAGGACGGCAGCCGACTACGACGCGGTGTCCGGGATCGGCGCGGTCCTCTCCGCCAGGCTGGTCGAAGCTCAGCCGTTCGCCAGCCGCTTCGAGTTGGAAGCGGTCAGGGGCATCGGCCCGGCCAGATCCGAGGCCGTCTGGTCACACTTCTGCGGCCCGTAGCCGGTCCGGCCGGAGCGGCCCCGGTCAGGGGCGGGGGCCGAACTCGGGGCGCTCGGTGCGGGTGCGCTTCAGCTCCCAGAAGCCGGCCACGTTCATCATGGCCACCAGGGCGTCCCACATGGCCAGGGAGTCCTCGGTGGGCGGCACCCTGGTGATGACCGGCCCGAAGTAGCCCTGCTTGTCGCCGTTGCGGTCCTTGAGGGCGATCATCGGTGTGCCCACCTGGTCGCCGCACAGGGCCAGGCCCTCGTCCATCCGCTTGCGGATCTCCGGATCCCAGGAGTCGTCGTCGAATGCGGTCGCGTGGGAGGTGTCGTAGCCGACGGCCTCCAGGGCGTCGGCCACCGCGAACTCGCGCACGCCGTCGTGGTGCAGGCGCCGGCCGTACTCCCAGTACAGCGGGCCCACCGCGTCGTCGCCCTCGGCCTCCCGGACCGACTCCAGCACCCTCATCAGCCGCAGGCTGAAGTAGGAGTGCGTGTAGTAGTCGCCCTCGGGATCGGGATCGTTCTTGAAGAACAGGCTGATCGGCTGCCAGGTGATGCTCAAGTCCTTGTGCGGCTGCACCTCGTCGACGACCCAACGGGCCGTCACCCAGCACCACGGTCAAAGCGGGTCGATCCAGAACTCGATGTCCATGTCAGGCTCCTTGGGGTTGGAGGGAGAATTGGAGGGAGAAGGGGTCGCCGCGGGGTCGTACTTCAGGCGGACTTGCGTTCTGGCAGCCCCAGGCGGGCCGCGCCGTCGGCCCAGTGGGGCCAGCGCTCCCGACTCTTGGCCGACAGCCGGTGCATCAGGGCGATGGCGCCGGGGTCGTCGTCGCCGGGGCGGGTCTCGATCGCGCCGTCGCGCACCATGGCGTCGATGACGGCCCGGCCCAGCTCGGTGCGCACGATGGTGAGCGTCCAGTCGGTCAGGTCGCCGATGCCCCCGGTGGAGATGTCGGCGTGCTCGGCCGCGAAGTCCGGGCACAGGTTGCAGCCCTCGCGGGTCCAGGCGTGGCACTCCTTGAGGTTGATCTCGTGGTAGCGGCCGTCCTTGGTCCAGATCTGGAACACGCCCTTGATGTTCATCTTCGAGATCTGCTCCTTGGGCAGGCCGTACTTCACCTCGAAGAGCTCGTCGAATAGCGAGTCGTCGAACGACTTCGAGCACAGCAGGCCGATGTTGAGCTTGATCGGCTTGCTGACCTTGCCCACCTTGCGGTGCCACATAACCGGCCCCACCGACGTCTGGCAGCTCATGCCCACCAGGGCCAGCCGGTCCAGCCCCTTCTCGCGGGCATCCTCGAAGGCGATCGGGTTGGCCGAGTAGGTGTAGCGGCTGCCCGCGCCCCGCAGGACTTCGTCGCGGTTGGTGGCCACCATCGGGAACGCCTTCCAGCCCGGTTCGCCGTTGGGCAGCGACTCCACCCCGCTGGTGAGGGCCCCGTCGATGATGTCGTTCTCCATGCACCAGATCAGGATGGCCGACACCAGCCCGCCGTCCTGGCCCACCTCGTACACGAAGTCGTCGCTGGCCCGGGTCAGCAGGATGTCGGAGTAGATGCCCGACATCTCGTCGGGATCCCGCTCCCGGCCGAACAGGTGCATGTCTGCCTCTGGCTCCCACATGCGGAACCGGGGGCAGGCCCTCGTGCAGGACGTGCAGCCCTTCACCCCATGGACGCAGTCGTCGGCGCCTAGTTCTTCTTCGAGGTGGAACGGTTTGTAGGCGCCGGGCTCGTGGGTGTAGCCGATCACGTGGTGGGGGCAGGCGATCACGCACCCGGCGCAGCCGGTGCACAGGCCCGAGGTGATGACCTCGTCGTGGAGTTCCTTCCACTGGTAGGTCCAGCGGGGCTTCTTGGGCGGCGCGGGCGCGGCGTCGGTGACTGTCATGCGCCCCCGGCAGGATTCGAACCTGCGCACACGGCTCCGGAGGCCGTTGCTCTATCCCCTGAGCTACGGGGGCTGGGCCGGCCATGCTATCGGCCCCCGGCTCACCGGCGGGAATGGGGCCCGCCGGTAGGATCGGCCGATGCCGGATGTTCGCGACGGCTTGAGGGACGGGCTGCAGGCGGCTCTGGAGGGGGCCGGCGTCGTACCCGCGCCCGTCGATATCGCCATTGAGCGGCCCCGGGACCGCTCCCACGGCGAATGGTCGTCGAATGTGGCGCTGACCGCAGCCAAGGCGGCGAGACGACCCCCTCGACAGCTGGCTGAGCAGATCGTCGCTCACCTGAGTGCCGAGCCTCCCCCCCATGTGGTGGCGGTGGAGGCCGCCGGCCCCGGCTTCGTGAACTTCCGCCTGGCCCCGAGCTGGCTGCACGAGGTGCTGGCTGCGGTGATCGCGGCGGGCGCCGACGGCTACGCCCGCAGCGACGCGGGTGCGGGGCGCTCGGTGAGCGTGGAGTTCGTGTCGGCCAACCCGACCGGGCCGCTGCACGCCGGCCACGGACGGTGGGCCGCCTACGGCGACTCGCTGTGCCGGCTGCTGGAGCACTGCGGCTACCGGGTCACCCGGGAGTTCTATGTCAATGATCGGGGCCGCCAGATCGACCTGTTCACCGCCTCCCTCGAAGCTCGGAGCCGCGGCGCTGAGCCGGCCGAGGACGGTTACCACGGCGAGTACGTAACCGATTGGGCGGCCGAGATGCCCGGCGGAGCCGACGCCCGCCAGTGGGGGCTGGAGCGGGCCCACCAGGACCAGGCCGTCACCCTGGCCGCGATGAACGTGACCTTCGACCTTTACACCAGCGAGTCCGAGCTGGTCGCCCGGGGAGCGATGGCTGAGGTGCTGGACGAGCTAGGCAGCCGGGCCATGGTGTATGAGCACGACGGCGCAGTGTGGCTCCGCACCGGCGAGTTCGGCGACAGCGCCGACCGGGTGCTGGTCAAGAGCGACTCCGAGCCCACGTATTTCCTGCCGGACATCGCCTACCACCACGAGAAGTTCTCGCGGGGCGACTTGGTGATCGACATTCTCGGTGCGGACCATCACGGCTACGTGCCCCGGATGCGGGCCGCGCTGGCCGCGCTGGGCCACGGCAGCGAGAGCTACGAGGCCCTGATCGGCCAGAACGTCACCCTGCGCCGGGGCGGCGTAGAGGTGCGGCTGTCGAAGCGAGCGGGCGACATGGTGATCGTCTCGGAGCTGCTCGACGAGGTCGGTCCCGACGTGACCCGGCTCGTGTACCTGCTGCAGTCCATCGACACCACCCAGACCATCGACATCGATGTGGTGTCGGCCCAGTCGTCCGAGAACCCCGTCTACTACCTGCAGTACGCGCATGCCCGGATCCACTCGCTGGGCCGGCAGGCCGAGGCCCGCGGCGTGCAGCGGGCCCCGCTGGACGAAGTGGACCTGGCGGTGCTCGTCCACGAGCGCGAGCTGGACGTGCTGCGGGCCCTGGCCGGGCTGCCGGACACGGTCGCGGCTGCGATGCGGGCCCGGGCCCCGCATCAAGTGACCGCCTGGGCCCGTGAGCTGGCCTCGGCCTTCCATCGGTTCTGGCACGACTGCCCGATCCTGCGCGACGACGTGGGCGAGGACCTCCGCCAGGCCCGCCTGTGGCTGGTGGAGGCGACCCGGATCGGCCTGGCCGTTGCGCTCGCCATCCTCGGCGTGTCGGCCCCCGAGAGGCTCTAGCGCCATGCCTGCGGATACCGCGCCGGTGTCGTCGCCGCTGCCGCGCCGTCTGCTGCCCGACAACCACGACGTGTCACGGGGCCGGCTCAGTATCGGGGGGTGCGACCTGATCGAGCTGGCCGAAGCCCACGGCACGCCGCTGTTCGTCTACGACGAGGAGCACCTGCGCAGCCGCTGCCGGGAGGCGGTGGACGCGTTCGGGCCGGACGTGTCCTACGCGGCCAAGGCCTTCCTGTGTGTCGCCATGGCGCAACTCGTGCAGTCCGAGGGCATGGGCATGGACGTGGCCACCGGAGGCGAGCTGCACGTGGCGCTGGCCGCGGGCATGCCCGCAGACCGCCTCGTGCTGCACGGGAACAACAAGTCCATGGGCGAGCTGCGCCAGGCGATCGACGCCGGAGTGGGACGCATCGTGGTGGACAGCTTCGACGAGCTCGACCGCCTCGATGCCCTGCATGCCGAGACCGGCGCCCGGCCCAGGGTGCTACTGCGCTTCACCCCCGGTGTGGAGGCCCACACCCACACCTATCTGGTGACCGGCGCCGACGACTCCAAGTTCGGCTTTACCGTGTCCACCGGCGCAGCCGCGGCGGCCATGGAGCGGGCCGTGGGGTCGTCCTCGGTCGAGGTGGTCGGCGTCCACTCCCATATCGGCAGCCAGGTGTTCGAGGCGTCGTCGTTCGCCAAGGCGGCGGCCGTCATCGCAGAGGCGGCCGCACCGTTCGGCGTGCAGGAGATATCGGTGGGCGGGGGTCTCGGCGTGCCGTACGTGGCCGGCGAGTCGGCGCCCACCATCACCGAATGGGGCGCGGCGGTGCGCGACGCCTGCCGGGCGGCCGGCGTGACCGCGCGCGTGACCGCAGAGCCCGGCCGTTCGATCGTCGCGGCTGCGGCGGTCACCCTCTACGCGGTCGGCACCATCAAGAGAATCCCCGGAGTGCGGACCTACGTCGCGGTCGACGGGGGCATGAGCGACAACCCGAGGACGATGCTCTACGGCAGCGGCTACGAGGCCTTCCTGCCCAGGGCGACGGACGCTCCACGAGAGCTCGCCGCGAGCGTGGTGGGCAAGCACTGCGAGTCGGGCGATCTGCTGGTTCGAGACGCGGCTCTGCCCGCCGACATCGCCGTGGGCGACATCCTGGCCACACCGGTGACCGGCGCCTACGGCCATTCGATGGGCTCCAACTACAACAAGGTGCCCCGACCCGCGGTGGTGTTCGTGGCCGGCGGCGACGCCCGCCTCGTGGTCCGGCGTGAGACCTACGACGATCTGCTGGCCTGCGAGCTGCCCGACGCCTGAGGACGGGCGCGGGCAGGCGCAGCCGGGTTCGCGGCCGGTGCAGGTCTCCACGACGCCGCGAGTCGACGCCACCACCCCCGCGGCCCGGCTGGGATCGTCGATTCCGCCCGGGCTGATGATGATCCGGGCGGCAACGGTCGCGCCAGCATGAACTCGACGGTCGGTGTCGGATCGACATGCCGCGCCTCGTCGGCCGGTGCGGGCAGGGTCCCGCAGCCGCCTCGCTCGAACATCTCGGCGGTGCTCTGAGCGCTCAGAGCTGAGCCTGTGCCGCCAGGAACGGCCCCGGTGCCCAGCATGAACGCAATCTCTGCGCTGAGGGCGGGAGGGCAACCCAAGCGGCGCAGGTCGGTCGCCCGCCAGGACGCGCCTGGATCCAGAAGCGAACCGGTGGACAGCTCGACCAGAGTCAGGGCCAGCGCCGCGATGTCGGCCGCGGCCCGGCTGGGCGTACCGGGCGGGAGCCGTGGCGGACTGAGACGCTGCAGGGGCTGCCCGTCGGCGGCTGCGGCTGCGTCGAAGTCGGCCAGCCAGAGGTCGCCGTCGCGGCTCAACAGCAGGTTGGCCGGCTTCACGTCGCCGTGGACCAGCCCGGCCTCGTGCACCCTGGACAGCGCCGCAGCGGCGGCGGCGCCGATCGCCCTCACCTCGCTCTCGGGCAGAGGGCCTCGCTCGTGCAGCACGTCGGCGATCGAGCACGCCGCCATCTCGAGCGCGAGTCCATTGGCACCCGCTCCCCGCAGGGGAACGATCCCGGGGCCGCGCAGTGCCCGGAGGTGCCGAGCCTCCTGTGTCCGCTCCTCCGGGGAGCGGTCCTTCGAGAACAGGTGAACATCAGAATCCATGATGTTGAAGTGTATGTTCCGGTTCGAGGTTGCTGGTGTCGCATCGGTATTGTACAGTGGATTTCATGTTGATTGCATTGATCTCCGTTCTGGGCTCGGGCCTGATGGGGATCATCGGGGTGCTGGTGCACTACCTGTTGAAGCAGGGAGTCGAGCAGCGGGACCGCGCCAACCGGCTCCACGGTGAGGCCATGGCTGCGATCGGTGAGCAGCGCGATCACGCGGACGGGCTGCACCGAGAGGCCATGGCCATGATTGCCAAGCAGGGTGCTGAGCAGCGCGATCACGCGGATCGGCTGCACGGTGAGGCCATGGCCGCGATCCGCGAGCAAGGGGATCGGGTGGTCGATCTGCACCTGCAAGCCATGGCGGCCGTCGCCGCTCTGGGCGAACGCACCGCCGCGCTCGAAGCGAAGGCCGACTGGCGCTAGCCCGTCTGGGATAGGCCGACCCTGCGTCGGCGTGGCGATGGGAGTAGGACCGGCCGATCGAGGCCACCGCCGGCATGCCGGTAGCTTGGAGGGGTGAACCGCCTCCGCATCGGACTCCTCGGCTGCGGCCACGTCGGTGCCGCCCTGGTGTCGCTGCTCGACGAGCAGCGCGCCGAGGTAGCGGCCCGCACCGGCATCGAGCTCGAAATCACCCGCATCGCGGTGCGCTCCACCGCCAAGGACCGGGGCCTGCGCATAGACCCGTCGGTGTTCGGCACCGACGCCGCTGCCGTCGTGTCCGACGATGACGTCGACCTGGTGGTCGAGGTCATCGGCGGGATCGAGCCGGCCCGCACGCTGGTAGGCAGCGCCATCGCGGCCGGCAAGCCGGTCGTCACCGCCAACAAGGAACTGCTGGCCAACTACGGCGCCGAGTTGTTCGCCGCGGCCGACGACGCGGGCGTGGACCTCCTGTTCGAAGCGGCTGTCGCCGGGGCCATCCCGCTCATCCGGCCGTTGCGGGAGTCGCTGGCGGCCGAGCCGGTGGAGCGGATCATGGGCATCGTCAACGGCACCACCAACTACATCCTCACCCAGATGGCCGAGCGGGGCGCCAGCTACGCGGAGGCTCTCAGCGAGGCCCAGAGCCTCGGCTACGCCGAGCGCGACCCGACCGCCGACGTCGAGGGCTTCGACGCCGGGGCCAAGGCCGCCATCATCGCAACCGTCGCATTCGGAGCCGTGGTGGTGGCCGGCGACGTCTACCACGAGGGAATCTCCCGTCTCACCCTTCACGACATCGAGATGGCTCGCCGGCTCGGCTACGCGGTGAAGGCAGTGGCCGTGGCCGAGCGCACAGGCAACGGCGAGGCCCAACAGCCGGAACTGGCCGTCCGGGTCCACCCGGCCATGGTCCCGTTCCAGCATCCGCTGGCCAGCGTTCGGGACAGCTTCAACGCGGTGTTCATCCAGGGCGACGCCGTCGGCGAGCTCATGTTCTACGGCAGAGGTGCCGGCGGGCGGCCTACCGCCAGCGCCGTCCTCGGTGATCTCGTGGATGCCGCGGTGAACCTCACCTCGGGCGGGCGCGGCCGCATCGGTCACCTGGTCCGGGCCCGGATCCGGTCCATCGACGACCTGCGGTCCGCCTACTACATCGGCCTCGAAGTCGCTGACCGGCCCGGCGTCCTGGCCTCGGTGGCCGACGTGTTCGGCCGCCACGACGTGTCCATCCGGTCCATGGAGCAGCACGGGCCCAGAGGCCGAGCGAACAGGCGACCGCATCCGGCCCGTGCGGGCGAGGCCGTGGCCCGAGCGGCCCGTGAGCGCAGCGAACGAGAGCGGGAGACACGCCCTATCGACGCGAGCGGCTCCCACCGGTTCTTGGACGCTCGCAGCGACGATGCCAGCCTCGTGTTCATAACCCACGAGTGCCGCGAGCGCGACCTGCAGTCGACCCTCCGCGAGCTCCGAGACCTCGAGCCGGTCCACGAGTTGGGGACCGTCATCCGAGTCATCGGCGACGAGCACCAGCAGCACTGACCATGCGCTACATCAGCACCCGGTCCGGTCCCGGGCACGGGCCGGGCCTCACGTTCGATGACGTTCTGCTGGCCGGCCTGGCTCCCGACGGCGGCCTGTACGTCCCCGAGCACGTGCCGAAGCTGTCCAATGAAGTGGCTTCCGCGGCAGGGAGCCTCAGCTACCCCGAACTTGCCGCCCGGCTGCTGGGTCCGTACGTGGGCGACTCGGTGGACCGGGACGCGCTCGAGACGATGGTCACCGACGCCTATGCCACCTTCGCCCATCCCGACGTGTGCCCGCTGGTCGCCCTCGACGACGATCACTGGCTGCTCGAGCTGTTCCACGGACCCACCTTCGCCTTCAAGGACATCGCCCTTCAGGTGGTGGCACGGCTCTTCGACCACGAACTCGAGCGGCGCGACGACCAGGCCATGATCGTCGCGGCCACCTCCGGCGACACCGGCTCGGCCGCCATGGAGGCTGTGGCCGGCCGGGAGCGCATCGACATCGTGGTGCTGCACCCCGCCGGGCGGACCAGCGAGATACAGCGCCGCCAGATGACGACGCTGGACGCGTCCAATGTCCACGCGGTGGCGGTGGACGGCACCTTCGACGACTGCCAGGACCTGGTCAAGGCGATGTTCAACGACCAGGCGTTCCGTACTGAGACGAAGCTGGCCGCGGTGAACTCGATCAACTGGGCCCGGGTCGCGGCCCAGATCGTCTACTACGTCTGGACGGCCGGTCGACTGTCCGACGAGCGGCCGGTCACGTTCTGCGTCCCCACCGGCAACTTCGGCAACGTTCTCGCCGGCCACTACGCCCGCCGCATGGGACTGCCGACCGAGCGGCTCGTGATCGCCTCCAACACCAACGACATCCTCAGCCGGCTCATCCACACCGGCGAGCTGGCCGCCCACGACGTGGTGCCCACCCTCTCTCCCAGCATGGACATCCAGATCTCGTCCAATCTCGAGCGCCTCCTGTTCGAGTTGTTCGACGGCGACGGTGAGGCGACGACGGGCCTGCTCGCACAGTTCCGGTCCGAGGGGCGAGCCCGGCTGAGCGCCGAGCAGCACGAGCGGCTCCGGGCCGAGTTCTCGGGTGACCGGCTCGACGATCGAGAGACGCTCGAGGTGATGGGCCGGGTCCACGCCGACTCGAAGATGTTCGTCGACCCTCACACCGCGGTCGGGATCGGCGTGGCCGAGCGCTGCCGCCGGCCCGGTGAGCTGGTCGTGACCCTGGCCACGGCCCATCCGGCCAAGTTCGGTGACGCGGTGGAGCGGGCCACCGGAAGCCAGCCCGACGCGCCACCGGCGCTGGCGGCGGTGGCCGACCGGCCCGAGCGCTGCACGTCGCTGCCCAACGACATCACCGCCATCAAGGACTTCGTTCGGTCGGCTCGCGGGAACTGAACGGGCCGCATTGGTTGCAGTCCTGCGCGTTTGCTGCCTAGCCTTCGTCGCGTCGCCTTGCGCCTTCGGCGTGAAGGCTGACCGCCGGCTCGTGATGCGTCGCTTCGCCCGAGCCGGGACACCTGAGTCCGACAACCGGGGAATTCATCCGTGGAAGCGACCGAGATGCGGCGCTCAACGCTGCAACGCAAAGACCGTGGCGAACTCAACCAGATCGCCGCCGCGCTGGGGGCCAAACCGTCCAGCCGGGCCCGCAAGGACGAGATCATCCAGTTGATCATCGACCTCACCGCCGACGGCGCCCGGATGGCGTCGCCGGGCGAGACCGGATCGCCCGACAGCGCACCGGACGCCAGCGCCGAGTCCGACGGCCGCACGTCCCACAGCTCAGCCGCCAAGGGAAACGACGGCGACCAGAACGGCGGCAACGGCCAGAACGGCGACAGCCAGAACGGCGGCAACGGCGATCCTGTGGCGGCCGAACCGCGCAACGGCAACCGCGTCGCCGAGCGCGGCGATGACGACGTCGAGGCGGGCAACCGCCGTCGCCGTCGCCGCAGCCGCGACCGGGACCGCGACCGCGAGGACAGCTGGGACGGCGACCCCGTCGCGGTGACGGGCCGGCTCGACCTCCGCGACGAGGGATACGGCTTCCTCAGAGTCGAGGGCTCCCTGCCGAACCGCAACGACGCCTACGTCCCTGTCAAGACGATCCGGCAGTTCGGTCTGCGGCGCGGCGACCAGCTGTCGGGCACGTCCCGCCCCGCCAACCGGGCCGAGAAGAACCCGGCCCTGCTGACCCTGGAGTCCATAAACGGCAGTCCTGCCGAGCCGACCGACCGCCCGCTCTTCGAGAAGCTCACACCGATCCACGCGGTGCGCCGCCTGGCCTTGGAGCAGCCCGAGGACGCCGATGCCGTCGCCGCTCGCCTCATTGACCTGGTCGCACCCATCGGGGTCGGTCAGCGAGTGCTGGTCAAGGGGCCCAGGGGGTCCGGTGCCACCGCGTTGCTGGTGTCCATCATCGCCGCCATCGAGATGAACGAGCCCGACATCTACGTGATGGGGCTGTTCCTCGACCAGCGGCCCGAGGACATCACCGAGGTGCAGCGCTGCATCCGGAACGGCGAGATGGCCGCCACCTCGTTCGACCAGACACCGGAGGAGCATGTCCAGACCGCCGAGATGACCGTCGAGCGGGCCAAGCGCCTAGTGGAGTCGGGTCGCAGCGTGGCTCTGGTGCTGGACAGCCTCACCGCGCTGGCTCAGGCGTACAACGCGGCGCTCTCGAACGCGGGCCGGGCCTACAGCGGCAATGTCGAGAGCGGTGCCGTGCACATGCCCAAGAAGCTCTTCGGAGCTGGCCGCAACGTCTCCGAGGGTGGCTCGCTCACGATGATCGCGTCGATCGTCGCGGAGGGATCGAGCTCGCTGCCCGGGATCCTATGCGACGAGTTCGTGGGCGCGGCCAACACCGAGATCCACCTGGACCGGTGGGCCGCGCAACTCGGGGTGCACCCCGCGGTCGACCTGGGCGCTTCGGTGTCGCAGGACGAGGACCGCTTCCTCGACGCCGATGAAGTCCAGTCCCTGCAGCAGCTTCGACGCAGCTTCAGCGAGGAGGCCGGCGACAGTCCGGCCGCTGCCGTCAAGGCCCTCGAGGCGGCGCTCTCGCGGCTGCGGGATACCTCCTCCAACGCCGAATTGCTGCGCTGATCCCAGAGGCGGCACGGCGCGGGAGAAAGTTCGCCCGCTCAGGGGTTGTGACCGGCCCGTCCGACTTACAGACTGGTGCCCCGATGAAGGCCGACATACACCCCGAGTACCGGCTGGTCGTCTTCTCCGACCAGTCCGCAGGCACCTCGTTCCTGACCAGGTCCACCATTGCCACCGACGACACCATCGAGTGGTCCGACGGCAACACCTACCCGCTGGCCAAGGTCGAGATCTCCAGCGCCAGCCACCCGTTCTTCACCGGGACCATGAAGATCGTCGACACCGCGGGCCGGGTCGAGCGCTTCGAGCGCCGCTACGGCCGCCGCAAGGGCCGCGAGTAGCGACGGCACCGAGCGCGGGCACCGTCGGCGATGAACCACACTGAGCAGCAGATCCGCGCCGGCGCGGGCGACGCGCTGGCCAAGGCCTTCGAGATGATCGCCACTCCGGCCATCTTCGGGGTGGGCGGCTGGCTCGTCGACAACCGCCTCGGCACCTTCCCGCTGGTGACTGTGGCGGTGGTGTTCCTCGTCTTCGGCTACCAGGTCTGGAGCTTCGCCCGGGCGTACAGCGTCAGTATGGACGAGGCCCTCGACAGCCGGCGGGCCGGCTACGGCGGCCCCGGCCCCGAGGCTGGTGGCCAGCCATGAGCGCTGTTCCAGCGGCGTCACATTTTAACGAGGCGCCGACCGCGCCCGAGCGGGAAGTGGCCTTCGACATGGTGCGGCGCTCGGTGATCTTCGCAGTTCCCCTCCTCGCGGCGGGGGCCTTGGGCTGGCAATGGTCGGGCGTGTGGTCGGTCGGTCTGGCCCTCGGACTGGTGCTCGTCAACTTCGTCCTCGGTGCGGCCATGATCGGCTGGGGCGCGCGCCTCGGGGCCGGCGGTCTGATGGCCGCGGCGCTCGGTGGATACGTGGTGCGACTGGGTATCGTTGCCGCCGCCGTGCTTCCCGTTCTCCGCTTCGACTGGTTCGAGTTACTGCCGTTCGCGGTCAGCCTGCTCGTCACGCACATCGGCCTGCTGGTGGTCGAGTCGCGCCATGTGGCCGCGTCCGCGGCCTTTCCCGGTCTCAAGCCGGGCCGCGAGTTCCCGTCCCGTCGCGGCTCGTCCCGGCCGTCGTCCTCGCCGCTGGAGCCGTCCGCATGAGCGTTCTCGCCCTCGAGTACCCGCCCATCAACCACCTGTTCGACTGGCCTGCCTTCTTGTTCGACGGCACGCCGCTGGCCGTCAACAAGACCGCCGTGATCTACCTTGCAGCCACCGCAGCGACGATGGTCCTGTTCGGACTGGCTGGGCGGCCGCGCCAGTCGCTGGTTCCCTCGGGCGTGCAGCACGTGGCCGAGTCGGGACTGAACTTCATCGAAGAATCGGTGGTCATGCAGACGATCGGCCCCGAGGGTCGCAAGTTCATGCCCTTCCTCACCTCGCTGTTCTTCTTCGTGTTGTTCTCCAACATCACCGAGGTCATCCCGGGAATCCAGTTCCCGGCCAACAGCCGGATGGCAGTGCCGATGTCACTCGCGCTGCTGGTGTGGGTCATCTTCAACGTGGTCGGCATCAGGAGCCAGGGTCTATTCGGCTACCTGAAGAACACGCTGTTCCCGCCGGGCGTGCCCAAAGCGCTCTACATCCTGGTCACACCCATCGAGTTGGTCTCCACGTTCGTGGTCCGGCCGTTCTCGCTGGCCATCCGGCTCTGGGCCAACATGGTGGCCGGCCACCTGCTGCTGGTCACCTTTGCAGTCCTGTCGGCCGCGCTGTGGGGTGCCACATACATCGGGGCCGCTCTTACCTTCCCGATGCTGATCGCGATGACCGCCTTCGAGATCCTCGTATCGGTATTGCAGGCATTCATCTTCACGATTCTCACCGCGGTCTACATCGGCGGCTCCATGCATCCCGAGCACTAGTTCCGCGGCCAGTCCTCTCGATCCCGACATCCACGAACAACTTCGACAGAACACCTTCGACACATTCGACCGCTCCGACGAGCAACGACACACACCCGCACCCGACAAACAGGAGAAAGCAAGTGCTTGAGATCCTCGCACAGACCGCGCCGGGCGAGTTCCTCGACGGCTTCAAGGCCATCGGCGCCGGCCTCGGCTACGGGCTGGCCGCAGTCGGCCCCGGCGTGGGCATCGGCATCGTGGTCGGCAACGCCATCACGGCGATGGCCCGCCAGCCCGAGTCCGCCGGCATGGTCCGGACCACGATGTTCCTGGGTATCGCCTTCACGGAGGCGCTCGCCCTGATCGGTTTCGTGGTCTTCGTCCTGCTGTACTTCATCTAGTCCGGAGCGCCATGAGACCAACGATCCTGTCGCCCGGCACCCGTCCGGGCGGTCATCGCAATAGGGCGATCGTCCGACGGTTGGCCGCGGCCGCGGGCCTCGTCGCCGCCGTGACCCTCGCGTCGGCCTCGCCGGCATGGGCCGCGGGCGAGACGATCGGCGGCTGCGTGCTCGAGAAGGTCGCCGAGGCCAAGACGGAGCACGGCAGCCTCGACGCCGTCAAGGCCCTCCCGTCGGAGGAACTCGGCGCGCTTGAGGACGAACTGGAGGGATGCCTTCAGTCGCCCAACCCGATCTTTCCGGCGCTCGAGGAGATCATCTGGGGCGGGCTGGCCTTCGTGATCCTGTTCGCCTTCATGTGGTGGAAGGGCTTCCCGGCGGTGAAGCGGGTCATGGACGCCCGCTCGGAGAAGATCCGGGCCGACCTCGATGCCGCGGATGTGGCCAAGGCCGACGCGATGCGCACCAGGTCCGAGTACGAGGCCCAATTGGCCGACGCCAAGACGGCTGCGGCCGCCATCATCGACGAAGCCCGAGCCCAGGCTGATCAGCTCCGCCAGGACCTGCAAGCCCGGGCCGAGGCCGACATCGCAGAGCAGCGGTCCCGGGCCGCGGCCGACATCGAGTCGAGCCGTCGCCAGGCCATAGACGACCTTCGCGCCGAGGTGGCTGCCATCGCGGTGGGTGCGGCCGAGCGGGTGGTGGGCGCCAGCCTCGACGCTGACGTGCACCGCTCCCTTATCGACGGCTACATCGATGATGTGGCCGGGGCCGGCAGCAACGGGAACGGGGCCTGAGCGCTATGCCGGCTGCTGATCCGATGGCCGCGCCGCGGACCTCCGGGGTCTGAACGATGGCTGACCTAGCCGCCTCGGACCGCATCGGTGGCTACGCCGACGCCGTGCTGGCGGTGGCCCGGGCCGAGGGCGCGCAGGCCGCGGTCGAGGACGAGCTGGCCCGCTTCGCCGATGCGCTGCGGTCCAGCGACGAACTGCAGTCGACCCTTGCCGACTCGGCCATTGACATCGAACGACGGCTGCGGATCACCGAGGACCTGCTCGGAGGCCGCGCCCTTCCGGCCACCGCGGCACTGGTGTCCCTGGTGGTCGGCACCGGCCGGGGCGGCGAGCTCGTCGACATCATCGACGCAACCATCGACCGGGCCGCGGCCGGCCGCAACCGGCGGGTGGCCCGGGTGCGCAGCGCGGTGGAGCTCACCGCTGACCAGCGGGCCCGGCTGGCCGAGGCCATCAAGGCGTCGTCGGGGCTCGATGTGGAGATCCAGGCCATCGTCGACCCAGGTGTGGTCGGCGGGGTGGTCACCGAGATCGGCGACGACGTGATCGACGGCAGCGTGCGCAGCCGCTTGCAGCAGATGCGATCCGGCCTGAGCTGAGCGCGCCGGCTATCACCCCACACCGATATTGAGCGACCAGATATGAGCGACCCGACATGAGCGACACTCCAACACTCACGATCGACACGGCCGACATCGCAGCGGCCATCCGAGCCAACCTCGAGGGGTTCACGCCCGCCCTGGAGCAGTCCACGGTGGGCCGGGTGCTCGAGGTCGGCGACGGCATCGCCCGGGTCTCCGGGCTGCCGGACGCGGCCGTCAACGAGATGCTGCGCTTCGCCAACGGCGCCGTCGGCCTCGCGCTGAACCTGGACGAGACCTCCATCGGCGCGGTGGTGCTCGGAGATGTGGAGGGCATCGAGGAGGGCCAGCCCGTCCAGGCGACCGGCGACATCCTGTCGATCCCGGTGGGCGACGGACTGCTCGGCCGGGTGGTCAACCCGCTGGGCGAGCCTGTCGACGGCAAGGGTCCGCTGTCCAACCCCATCGGTCGACGCATGGAGATCCAGGCGCCGGGCATCACCGGACGCAAGCCGGTGCACGAGCCGATGCAGACCGGCATCAAGTCCATCGACTCGCTCATCCCTATCGGCCGGGGCCAGCGCGAGCTCATCATCGGCGACCGCAAGACGGGCAAGACCACCATCGCCCTCGACACCATCCTGAACCAGCGCGGCCTCGACGTGAAGTGCATCTACGTGGCCATCGGCCAGAAGGCCTCGACCGTGGCCCAGGCGGTGGCCACCCTCGAGGAGCTCGGGGCGATGGACTTCACCGTGGTCGTGGTGGCGCCCGCCTCGGACCCGGCGCCCTACAAGTACCTGGCGCCCTACGCGGGCTGCGCCATGGGCCAGCACTGGATGGAGAACGGCGAGCACGCCCTGGTCATCTACGACGACCTCTCCAAGCAGGCCGAGGCCTACCGCCAGGTGTCCCTGCTGCTGCGGCGTCCGCCTGGCCGCGAGGCCTATCCGGGCGACGTCTTCTACCTCCACAGCCGCCTGCTCGAGCGTGCCGCCAAGCTCAGCGACGACCGCGGCGCCGGGTCGCTCACCGCCCTGCCGATCATCGAGACCAAGGCCGGAGACGTGTCGGCCTACATCCCCACCAACGTGATCTCAATCACCGACGGCCAGATCTTCCTGCAGGACGACCTGTTCAAGTCGGGTATCCGCCCCGCGGTGGACGTGGGCATCTCGGTCAGCCGGGTCGGCGGCGCGGCCCAGGTGAAGGCCATGAAGACCGCGGTGGGCACCCTCAAGGGCGACCTTCAGCAGTTCCGGGAGCTCGAGGCCTTCGCCGCCTTCGGCTCCGACCTCGATGCGGTGTCCAAGGCGCAGCTCGAACGGGGCTACCGGCTCACCGAGCTGCTCAAGCAGGGCGTCAACAGCCCGCTTCCGGTGGAGGAGCAGGTCGTGTCGATCTACGCCGGCACCCACGGCTACCTCGACAGCGTGCCCATCGGTGATGTGCGGCGCTTCGAGACCGAACTGCTCGACTGGTTCCGCGCCCGCGAGGCCGTCACGCTGGCCGAGATCCGCGACAGCGGGGCCATCTCCGACACCGACGACTTCGACGCCCGGGTCAAGTCCTTCGCCGACCAGTTCGAGACCTCGGACGCTGCGGGGCAGGAACCGGAGGCGACCGAGCAGGGCGAGGAGCAGGCCACCATGGTCGACGCCGACACCACCCTGCCCGAAGAGGACCTGAGCCGGGACGGGGACTGAAACGCTGAGGGACTGGGTCTGAGCTGTGCCTGGAGGCAAGGAACGGGAGCTGCGCCGGCGGATCGGCAGCATCCAGTCCACCAAGAAGATCACCCGCGCCATGGAGCTGATCGCGGCCACCCGGGTGGTGAAGGCCATGCAGCGGGCCAACGCGGCCCGGCCCTACGCCCGGCTCATCACCAGCGTGATCGAGGACCTGGCTGCGGGCGGCGCCGAGGTCAACCATCCGCTGCTGCGCCAGGCCGATGAGATCCGCAACGTCGGGTTCATCATCATCACCGGCGACCGGGGCCTGGCGGGGGCCTACAACACCTCGGTCATCCGCACGGCCGAACGCCAGGTAATGGGCCATGTGGCGGAGGGCAAGGGCTATTCGCTGTGCTGCGTCGGCCGCAAGTCGGCCAGCTACTTCCGCTTCCGGAACTACCGCATCGATCACGCCATGTCCGGGTTCAGCGACAACCCGTCCTACGACGACGCCCGCCGCATCGCCGAGACGGTCAGCGAGTCGTTCCTGTCGGAGGCCGTCGACCAGGTGGAGCTGATCTACACCGAGTTCGTTTCGATGGGCACCCAGCGGGTGGTGGTGCGGCGCTTCCTGCCGCTGGTCGACACCGAGATGATGGCTCAGGAGGGCAAGGGCACCGGTCGCGAGGGGAGCTTCGAGTTCGAGCCGTCCCCGGAGGCGGTTCTGGAGGCGCTGCTGCCCCGCTACACCGAGGCCCGGTTGTACGGTGCGCTGCTCGACGCGGCCGCGTCGGAGCACGCCAACCGGCAGCGGGCCATGAAGGCGGCCACCGACAACGCCGAGGAGCTGATCACCAAGCTGTCGCGGGCCATGAACCAGGCCCGCCAGGACGCCATCACCACCGAGATCATGGAGATCGTCGGCGGTGCGGAAGCCCTCAGCGGCGGCGACGCCAGCGACGTAGAGGCCGCTCTGGCGTCGATGCTGACCGGCACGGACGCGTCCGAGCTGACTACGGCCGGCGCAGGCGGGCGCCCCGCCTAGAACGCCACGGATAGAACGACGGATAGAACGCCAGACAGAAGGAACGGATTGCAATGACTGTCACAGAGTCCCGCCCCGCGGGGGGCGACACCGCTCTGCGCACCGGCCGCATCGTCGGCATCGCCGGCCCGGTCGTGGATGTGGAGTTCCCGCCGGGGCACCTGCCCGAGATCAACACCGAGCTCGAGTTCACCGTCACCGTCGACGGCACCGACGTGCGGGTGCCGGCCGAGGTGGCCCAGCAGATCGGCGAGCACCGGGTCCGGGCCATCGCCCTCAAGCCCACTGATGGCCTCACCCGGGGCACCGAGGTTCGCAACACCGGCCACGGCATCCAGGTCCCGGTGGGCGACGGCACCCTCGGCCATGTGTGGAACGTGATGGGCGAGTGCCTAGACACCCCCGGCTACAACACTCCCGACCGCTGGGACATCCACCGCCCGGCCCCCGACTTCGACACGCTGGAGCCGTCGGCTCAGATGTTCGAGACCGGCGTGAAGGTGATCGACCTGCTCACCCCCTACAAGCAGGGCGGCAAGATCGGCCTGTTCGGCGGCGCCGGTGTGGGCAAGACGGTTCTGATCACCGAGATGATCACCCGGGTGGCCACCAACCACGGCGGCGTGTCGGTGTTCGCCGGGGTGGGGGAGCGCACCCGCGAGGGCACCGACCTGTTCCTTGAGATGGGCGAGACCGTTATGGGCGACGGCAAGACCCGGGTGCTCGACAAGGCGGCCCTGGTGTTCGGCCAGATGGACGAGCCGCCCGGCGTGCGGCTGCGGGTGGCGCTGGCCGGCGTGACTGTGGCCGAGTACTTCCGCGATGTGCAGAACCAGGACGTGCTGCTGTTCATCGACAACATCTTCCGGTTCGTGCAGGCCGGCTCGGAGGTGTCCACCCTGCTGGGGCGGATGCCCTCGGCGGTGGGCTACCAGCCGACCCTGGCCGACGAGATGGGCGAGCTCCAGGAGCGGATCACCTCGACGAGGGGCAAGTCGATCACGTCGCTGCAGGCGGTGTACGTGCCCGCCGACGACTACACCGACCCGGCCCCCTTCACGTCGTTCACCCACTTCGACGGCACCACCGAGCTGAGCCGCGACATCGCCGCGCTGGGCATCTACCCGGCGGTGGACCCGCTGGCGTCCACCTCCACGATCCTCGACCCGATGGTGGTGGGGGAGCGCCACTACGGGGTGGCCCGACGGGTGCAGGAGGTGCTGCAGCGCTACAAGGAGCTGCAGGACATCATCGCCATCCTCGGTCTCGACGAGCTGTCCGAGGAGGACCGGGTGACGGTGGACCGGGCCCGGAAGGTGCAGCGCTTCCTGTCCCAGCCGATGTTCGTGGCCAAGAACTTCACCGGCCAGGACGGCATCTTCACCCCGGTGGACGAGACCATCGAGTCGTTCGAGGCCCTCGTGAACGGCGACTTGGACCACCTGCCCGAGCAGGCCTTCTACATGGTGGGCGGCGCCTCCGACGCCGAGCGCAAGGCCGCGGAGCTGCAGGCCTGACATGCGTGAGGGCCCGGCATGGCGGTAGAGCTCGACGTCGAGCTGGTTTCGCCCGAGGAGGTGACCTACTCGGGCTCGGCCGAGATGGTGATAGTGCGCACCGTGGAGGAGGGCGACATCGCCTTCCAGGCCGGGCACGTGCCGTTCCTGGGGGTGCTGGCCCCCTGGTCGGTGGACGTGCTGCGCCCCGGCGGTGAGCGCGACACCTTCGCGGTGCACCGTGGATTCGTGGAGGTCAGCCACAACAAGGTGACCATCCTCTCGGATGTGTCCGAGGCCGCCGGCGAGATCGACGTGACCCGAGCCGAGGCCGCCCGGCAGCGGGCCAGTGAGGCCCTTTCCGCCGACGTCGACGATGCTGGTGCGGCTGCCGCTCTGGAGCGGGCCGAACTCCGTCTGAGGGTCGCCGCCGCCTAGCGCGACCCGCCGGTGCCCTGGCCCGCCGGCTGGGCCGGCGGCGGCTAGATGTCGCGGGCCTTGCGGAGGTGGTGCCGGCCCTCGATCAGGCGCACCGTGCCGGACCGGCTGCGCATCACCAGCGACTGCGTGTGGCAGAACGAGGCGTCGAAGTGGACGCCCTGGAGGAGGTCCCCGTCGGTCACGCCGGTAGCCGCGAAGAAGCAGTTGTCGGTGTTGACGAGATCATCCTGGGTCAGAACGTTGTCGACCTCGTAGCCCAGCTTCTGAAGCGCTTTGCGCTCGTAGTCGTTGCGGGGCCACAGCCGGCCCTGCAGCGCGCCTCCCATGCACTTGATGGCGGCCGCGGTGATCACGCCCTCGGGGGTGCCGCCGATGCCGAACAGGATGTCGGCGCCGGTGTTGGGCCAGGCCGTGGAGATGGCTCCGGCCACGTCGCCGTCAGGGATGAGCCGGATGCGGGCCCCGGCCTCACGGACCTCGGCGATCAAGTCGTCGTGGCGGTCGCGGTCCAGGATGACGGCCGTGATCTCGTGCACCGACTCGCCCTTGGCCTCGGCCACGGCCTTGAGGTTCTCGGTGGGGGACTTGGTTATGTCGATCAAGTGGGCGGCCTCGGGGCCGGTGGCGATCTTCTCCATGTACACGCACGGGCCGGGGTCGAACATCGTGCCCCGGTCGGCCACTGCGATCACCGACAGCGCGTTGGCCCGCCCCAGCGACGTAAGGGTGGTGCCGTCGATCGGGTCGACGGCCACATCGGTCTGCGGGAGCTGCCCGTTGCCGACCCGCTCGCCGTTGTAGAGCATGGGCGCCTCGTCCTTCTCGCCCTCCCCGATCACGACGATGCCGTCCATGGAGATGTCGCTGAGAACCCTTCGCATGGCGTCCACGGCGGCCCCGTCGGCGCCGTCCTTGTCGCCCCGGCCCATCCACCGGGATGCGGCGATGGCCGCCCCTTCCGTGATTCTCACCAGTTCCAGG
Source organism: Acidimicrobiia bacterium (assembly GCA_022819505.1). GTDB lineage: Bacteria > Actinomycetota > Acidimicrobiia > Acidimicrobiales > Aldehydirespiratoraceae > Aldehydirespirator. The sequence goes on from JAJEHD010000018.1 coordinate 372,375, forward strand.
GCGATGTTCCGGTCGGGTTTGGGATGGGCGGGGATGGCCATGTCGCGAACGTAGTCGAAGCTATGGCTCGCTGACTGCCACCCGCGGCGGTGCGCGGCCCTGCCGCCGGGGGCGCGATGCCGCAACGGATTCGCGGGCTGGCAAGATGGTGGTGATGCCCCCTGCGTTCCGCCCCAGGTTCCGCCGCGGCGCGGCCGCCGAATCCGCCGGCGACGAGCTTGACAGCGGGGAGGCCGGAGACCATCTCTCAGACGCTGGGGGCGACCATCCCGGCGGTGACGGGGCTGGTGACGGGGCTGGGGATGGCGCCTCCGATGACGCCGGCGAGTGGCTGGCATACGACTTCCACGAGTGGTCGCTGGAGAGCCGGGTGATGCTGCAGCAGTTGCTCACCGTCGACCAGGTCGTGCACTCATGGCAGGGCACGACCCTGATGGTTCACGAGTCGCTGGAGGCAGCCGTCGACGGCCTGGTTGAAGAGGTCGAGGAGACCGAGGAGGCCAAGGAGGCCATTGCCCGCCCGATCGGTCCCGATGAGCCCTTGACTGCCTTCGAGCTCGCCGAATGGCCCGAAGCGCTGCGGGGCGAGTTGATGGAGCGTCTGGTGCAGGCCCGCGTCCCCCACATCCTCGACACCGGCGGCGACACGGATGATCCCGGCGCAGGTGATCCAGGCGCGGGTGATCCCGGTGCCGGCGATGCGGACATGGCCGGCGCCGAGGCACCGGAATCCGACGTCGAGCCGGGACCGATCTGCGATCTGCTGGTACGCGAGGCCGACGAAGAACGGGTGGAGGTCGTGATAGACGACCTGCTGGCCCGGGAGGAGGAAGCCGACTTCGAAGAGATGGACGGCCTGGAGGTCAACCAACTCCTGAGCGACCTGTTCATGGCTTGCGACCGGCTGAGGCGCGATCCTCGTGACTTCGACGGCCTGAGGGGCGTGATGGCCCACGCCCGGCGGGTTGCCACGGTGCGCACACCGTTCGGGTTCGCCGCGCCCAACTGGCGCAACCTGCGCACTGCGGCCGGCGACCTGCTGGCCATGGTGGAGGACGAGGACTCCGACGCCGAAGACCTCCGCGAGCTGGCCCACCGCATGAGCGACACCCTCAGAATGCTGATCTGAGAGTTCTCACCCGACTCTTAAAGTCGAGTTCTAGGTTCATTCTCCATGGCTGAGGAAGACGCGTCCCAGGACGCCGAGGACAACCCTGAAGACACCCCCGACGACACGCCTACAGATGCCGCGGAAGCCGCCCCTGAAGAAGCCCCTGAGGACACGCCTGAAGAAGCCCCTGAGGACGCGGCTGAAGCCGCCCCTGAGGACACGCCCGTCGACACGGTCGATTCAGTTGAGGATCCCGAGGAAGGGGATGGCCCGGAGGTCTCCGAGCCGGCTCTCGCTGCTGATGCGAGCGGGCCTCCACGACGCCCGGGCAGGACGGCCGCCATCGCGGTCGGCGCGGCGTTGGCGATCGCGGCCGTGGCTGTGGGCGCGGCATGGGCCATCGTGGCGATCGCCGACGACGACGATCGCTCCGCCCGACATGAGCAGAGCTTCGACGCTGACGAGGCCGCCGGGGGTGATGACGACAGGCGCGAGCAATTCGACCGCGACCGGCAAGAACGGCGGGAGCGGGCGCAGCGCGAGCGCGACGAGCGTTTGGAGCGGCTCGAGGAGCTGAAGCGTGAACGGGAGGAGCGTTCGGGCCGGATTGAGGAGTTGAAGCGCGAGTGGCAGGAAAGGCGGCTGGATGACGCCCCGCGAGATGGTTCGGCCGAGCCGGGCCGCCCCTCGACCGAGGAGTGCCGGACCATCCTCAGTCTCGGTGAAGGCGACGATGCCCTCACGGTGCTGATCTGCAACCTTCCTCAAGCCGAGCCGTGGCAGTTCGAGCGGAGGTTCGAGGATGAGTTCGAGCCCGACGAAGGCTTCGAGTTCAGGCGGGGCCGTCGAGACCTGGCGCCCCTCTTCGAGATGTTCGAGAACTTCCGAGGCTTCGAGGGCTTCCGTGGCTTGGATGGCCTGGAGGACTTGGAGGACTTCTTCGAGGGCTTCGAGGACCTTGATGACTTCGAGGGCTTGGAGGACTTGGAGGGCTCTTCGAGGGCATCGAGGACTTGGAGGACCTTGACGGCTTCGAAGGCTTCGAGGGCTGGGACGGCATCCCGTGGCGGGGTCGCAACGGGTGGTCGTTCGGTCGCGGGCAGTGGCCCTTTGGCGCCGACGGCGACGGGGGGTTCCCGGGCGGCGGTCGCGGCTTCTGGTTCGACCTTGAGGACGGCGACCGTGGCAGTGGCATCGAGAGAAGGTTCTGCTTCGGCGAGAACGGCGAGATGTCCTGCTTCGGCGACGGTGAGGGACTCGAGGAACTTGGGGAACTTTCCGAGGAGCAGCAGCGGGAACTGGAAGAGTGGATGGAGTCGTTCCGCCGGTTCGGCCCCGGCCGCTTCCTTGAGGACATCCTCAAGGGCTACCTCGCCGCGAACCAAGGCCCGGTAGCTTGACCGGGTGCTGCTGGCCGAACTGGAGATCTTCCACTCCAGACCGATAGCCCCGACTCGCCGGATCGCCGTCGGCCGAGCCTGGCTTCCCGGTTCGCAGGACGGCACCGGCCCGGGCTTCGGCGGCCTGCTGCTCGGCGGGGTGTGCGCCCGCTTCGGGCCGGAACTCTCCGGCGACCTGCTGGGAGAGGTCGTACAGCTTGTCCATGAGCTCGAACAGGGCCAGCCGGTGGCCCAGCCCCGTCTGCGCCACCGGTTGCAGCAGGACCGGGTCGGCCTTACCCGGAGCCGTCAGCGGCTCTACGGGAGCAGGACTGGATCCTCCGATGAGCTCTCCTGCGAGCTCGACAGCTCCCGGGCCACACCCAGCCAACTCGTGCTCGGCGCGGCCTACGCGGCCGGCCTGGCGGCGCCACCGGTCCGGGATGAGGCGCTCCGGGCCGTGCGGCGAGGACTGGTCTGGCGGGGCGACATCGGTTCGGCACTGTTCGCATACCTCCTTTCGGGCCGGTCGTCGCCAAGGCCGGCTGGCGCGATAGCCGATCCGGTTGGCTGGGCTCTGGAGACCCTGGGGTTTGACCGTGAGACCGAGATGCCGGCGGAGGCGGCGGTCCGGCGAGGATTCCGCGAGGCGCTGCGGGCCGCCCACCCCGATCTCGGCGCGGCCGAGACAGAGGCCGCTGATCGCATCGCGGAGTTGAGCGAGGCGCGGCGCATCCTGCTGACGCTCTAGTTCGGCCGGCAGGCCCTCCCGGCCGGCGGGTCCTGTCGCCGAGCCGAGATGACCGACACGGGCTTCGCCCTATTCGTCGGTCATCTGACTCGTCGCCACCCCCCGGCCTAGCGTCTCCGTCTCTGCGCGGCAGGCTGGTTGCTTGGGAGTATCTAGGGCTGGTTGCTCAGCAGGCGTTTGCTGATCTTGGCCGCTGCGGCGGCGGGGGTCTGGCTGCCTTCAAGCGCGTCGCGTAGTTCAGGTGGTTGGGTGCTCAAGAGGCTCTCGGCTGCGGCATCCAGGTGCTGCGCGATCCTGTCTTGGACTTCTTGGTGGATCCTGGCTTGGCGTCGGGCTTCCAGCCCACCGGTGGAAGTCAGGTGGGCGCGGTGGCTCTGGATGGCCTGATGTACTTGGTCCATGCCCTCGCCGGTGGTGGCGGTGGTCATGATGATCTCGGGTCGCCAATGCTGGGTGGCGCCGGTGATATGACCAAGGTCGAGCATGTGCTCCAGGTCGCGCCGGACGTCGTCGGCGCCGGGCCGGTCGGCCTTGTTGACCACCAGCACATCGGCTACCTCCAGAAGACCGGACTTGTTGGCCTGCACTGCGTCGCCCATGCCGGGGGCGAGCATCACGACGGTGGTGTCGGCGGTCCGGGTGACGTCCACCTCCACCTGGCCGACGCCGACCGTCTCGACGACCAGGGGACCGAAACCGCATGCCTCGAACAGGCGCAGAGCGCCGGGCACGGCCAGGGCTAGGCCGCCGGCGTGACCGCGCGTCGCCATCGACCGGATGAAGGCGCGCCCCTCGGCGACGCCGTCCATGCGGATGCGGTCGCCGAGTATCGCCCCGCCGCTCAGGGGAGACGATGGGTCCACAGCCAGCACGGCCGGTTGCCCGCCGGCGTCTGCGATCTCCTTCACCAGGTGCCCGACCAGGGTCGACTTGCCCGTACCGGGAGCCCCGGTCACGCCGATGACGGTTGCGTCACCCCGTGCGTGGGGATGGACCAGACCGTCGAGGCCGTGGGCCCCGGCGTCGCCGCGTTCGGTGAGGGTGAGCAGCCGGCCCAACGCCCGCCGGTCACCGCTCCGAGCCCGATCCAGCAGGTCCCGGGCGGCGATCACGCTACCGACCGGCGGATCGCCTCGGCGACCTCGACGGCCGAGGCCCCCGGATGCAGCACTGCGCTGATGCCCAGCTCCTTGAGGGTGGCTACGTCTGCCTCGGGCACGATCCCGCCGATGACCACGGGCACATCCAGCCCGGAGTCGGCCAGGGCCTGCAGGATGCGGGGCGCCAGGGCCAGATGGCCCGCGTTGTGCATCGACAGCCCGATCACGTCGGCGTCCTCCTGCTCCACCGCGGCGATCACCGACTCCGTGGTCTGGCGCAGACCCAGGTAGATCACCTCCATGCCGGCATCGCGCAGCATCCGGGCCACCACCTTGAGACCCCGGTCGTGCCCGTCGAGGCCCAGCTTGGCCAGCACCACCCGGATCGGGGCCTCGCGGCCAGCGCCGGCGGCCTCTGGACTCTCAGCCATGTTGACCCGGCATCGTTAGACGATGGCCTGCTCGACGTAGCGGCCGAACACTCCGGCCAGCGTGTCGCAGATCTCGCCCTCGGTGGCGTAGGCGTTGACTGCGTCGATCACCGGCGGCATGAGGTTGGTGCTGGGGTCGTCGGCCGCATGGCCCACGGCTTCCAGGGCGCGGCGCACGGCCTCGCCGTCTCGGGCCTGCTTGACCGCGGCGAGGCGCTTGAGCTGGAGGTCCTCGGTGTCCTGCTCGATGCGCAGCAGGTTGGCGTCGCGGTCGTCGCCGTCGTTGCTGTCGGTGAACGCGTTGACCCCGACGATGGTGCGGGTGCCCTCGTTGACCTCGCGCTCGAATCGGTAGGCGGAGTCGGCGATGCCGCCCACGAACCAGCCGTTGTCGATGCCCTCGTAGACGCCTTCGAGTATGGACCCGTCGCCCAGCTCCAGGAGGTGGTCGAGTATCTCGACAGCCCGTCTCTCCATCTCGTCGGTCATCCACTCGACGTAGGCCGAGCCGCCCAGGGGATCGGCCACGCTGGCCACGCCGGTCTCATGGGCGACGATCTGCTGGGAGCGCAAGGCGATGCGGGCCGCCTTCTCGGTGGGCAGGGCCAGGGCCTCGTCGAAGGCGTCGGTGTGCAGGGACTGGGTCCCTCCCAGCACGCCGGCCAGCGCCTGGATCGCAACCCGGGCGATGTTGATCTCGGGCTGCTGGGCGGTGAGCGACACCCCCGCGGTCTGGGTGTGGAACCGGCACAAGAGGCTGCGCTCGCGGGTGGCCCCGTAACGCTCCTTCATCCAGGTGGCCCAGATGCGCCTGGCTGCCCGGAACTTGCCGATCTCCTCGAAGAAGTCGCTGTGGCTGTTGAAGAAGAAGCTGAGTCGGCTGGCGAAGTTGTCGACGTCGAGCCCCGCGGCCCGGGCCGCCTCCACGTAGGCGAAGCCGTTGGCCAGGGTGAAGCCCAGCTCCTGCGCGGCGGTCGATCCCGCCTCGCGGATGTGGTAGCCGGAGATCGACACCGGGTGCCACCGCGGCATCTCGGCGGTGGTGAAGCGCATCATGTCGGTGACGATGCGCATCGACGGCCGGGGCGGGAAGATGTACTCCTTCTGGGCCTGATATTCCTTGAGGATGTCGTTCTGGATCGTTCCGGACAGGCGGGCCCGGTCCACGCCGGTCTTGTCACCGACCGCGATGTATTGGGCGAGAGCCACGATGGCGGGGCCGTTGATGGTCATCGAGGTGGACACCGCGCTCAGGTCGATGTCGGCGAACAGGTCCTCCATGTCGGCCAGGGTGTCGACGGCCACGCCGGCTCTGCCGACCTCGCCGGCCGACCACACGGCGTCGTCGGAGTCGCGTCCCATGAGGGTGGGCATGTCGAAGGCGGTGGACAGTCCGGTGCCCCCGTTGCGCAGGATGTCCTTGAACCGGCCGTTGGTGTCCACTGCGGTCCCGAACCCGGCGAACATCCGCATGGTCCACAGGCGGCTGCGGTACATGTCCGGGTAGATGCCCCGGGTGTAGGGGTACTCGCCGGGCATCGGACCGTCGCCGTAGACCGGGTCGACGGGAACCCCTGACATCGTCGTGAACGATCGTCGTGTTGCGGGTGTCACAGGTGCCGGCGGGGATTGTCGAGCTTCCACGGGTCAATTATGGTCGGTTCATGGGCGATGGCGACATCGAGCCGGCCGCGGGGCCCGCTGTTGAGCCGACCGTGTACGACTCGCTGGCGAACGAGCGGGCACCCCGTACACGCAAGCGGATCAAGGCCAAGGACTACGAGCGGGAGTTGGCTCGCCTGCAGGAGGAGCTGGTTCGCCTGCAGCGCTGGATCCGCCACAAGGGCCTCAAGGTGGTGGTCATCTTCGAGGGCCGGGACGCGGCCGGCAAGGGGGGTGTCATCAAGCGCATCACCGAGCGGCTCAACCCCCGGGTGGTGCGGGTGGTGGCCCTCGGCACGCCCAGCGACCGCGAGAAGACCCAGTGGTGGTTCCAGCGCTACGTGGCGGAACTGCCGGCGGCGGGGGAGATGGTCCTGTTCGACCGCAGCTGGTACAACCGGGGCCTGGTCGAGCCGGTCATGGGCTTCTGCACGGAGGAGGAGTACCGCGAGTTCCTGCGGTCCTGCCCGGAGTTCGAGCGGATGCTGGTGCGGTCGGGGATCATCTTGGTCAAGTACTGGTTCTCGGTGAGCGACGCCGAGCAGGAGCGCCGGTTCCAGAACCGGATCAACGATCCGCTGAGGCGCTGGAAGCTGTCGCCGGTGGACGTCGAGGGGAGGTCCCGGTGGGTGGACTTCTCCAAGGCCAAGGACACCCTGTTCGCTCACACCGACATCAAGCAGGCGCCGTGGTATGTGGTGGACGCCGACTCCAAGAAGGCGGCCCGCCTGAACTGCATCTCGCACCTGCTGTCGATGATCCCGTACGAGACGGTCCCCTGGGAGGACGTCGAGTTGCCCGAGCGCCAGTCAGGCGTGGGCTATGTGAGGCCGCCGATCTCGGACCAGACGTTCGTCCCTGAGATCTACTGAGTTCAGGAACAGCCGGGTTCGCATCCGGGTGGGGCGGCGCTGGGTCGAACCGGCGGTGGGCCGAGCGACCTGTCCCGAGCGGGCTGGGCCGAGCGACCTGTGGTCCCGAGCGGGCTGGTCCGAGCGGGCTGGAGTCGGGCTCGGGCCGGCGCGGGATGTCTACTCCGGCCGTGACTCGGGTCGGCCTGCTCCCTAGCTGACGTTGTCGCGCAGTAATGCGAGCGTGCGGGACCAGGCGGTGTTCCAGGCGGCCTCGTTGTAGGTGCCGAGCGGGTCCTCCCAGTTGCCGAAGCCGTGGCCGGTGCCCTCGTAGGCGTGGAAGACGACGTCTTTGCCCATGTCTCGCAGCTGCTGGGCCAATGCCTCGCAGGCGTCGGGCGGGAAGAAGTCGTCGCTGCCCGCCATGTGACCCTCGACCTTGGCGCTGAGGTTGCTCCAGTCGAGCGAGTCGTCGCCGAGTGGTGCGCCGTAGAACGGGGCGGCGGCCGACACCCTGTCGCCGGCGATGGCGGCGATGCGCAGGGTGAGCAGCCCGCCCATGCAGAAGCCGGTAACGCCGACCGTGGACGACGAGCAGGCGTCGTGGCCGAGCAGGTAGTCGATGGCGGCGGACATGTCGCGTGCGGCTCGCTCCGGGGGCAGGCTGGTCATTAGCGCCCCGGCCTTGTCCATCTCGGTGTGAGTGGCCATCTCGCCCTGGTACAGGTCGGGAGCGAGTGCGGTGAAGCCCTCCTCGGCGAGCAGGTCGCAGACGCCCTTGATCTGGGGCACCAGCCCCCACCATTCCTGCAGCACGATCACACCGGGGCCCGAGCCCCCGGCCGCAGCGGCGACGTAGCCCCGTGCCGTTGATCCGTTGGCGGCGAACTCCACCATCTCACCCATCGGTTGCATCTCCTTGGTTCGTCGGGATCTCGCGGGCCGCCATCCTGCCAGACTCACCGCCCGGTTGCTGCACTGCTTTGCTGGTGGTCAGGTCGCCGGCGTTCTTCCCGGCTGGGGACTCCGGCAGGTTGGGGGCGTTTGGCCGTCCACATGCCGGTCAGGGCCGGGTCGCGGGCCCGGGCCGGGCCGTAGGTCGCCGGGTCCGGGGGGTGCAGGGTGTGGTTGCCGTTCGTGGTGCGAATCCGCCACTTGTGATGATGAATCTTGTTGTGGCAGTCCCAGCAGACAGGGACCATGTTGTCGAGGCGCGTGGACCCGCCCTGCGAAACAGGCCGGATGTGGTGGATCTGACACAGCGCCGGGTGAGCGGCGCAGTGGAAGCAGCCGCCGTAGCGGGCGAAGAGGATCTGGCGCTGCGCCTTGGTGGCGGTGCGCACCGAGTGGGTCCGCCAGATGGGCTTGCCGTAGCGGTCGTAGACGAGGCCAGTGAACTTGGCGTTGCAGGCAAGCTGCTCAAGGATGTCGGACGGCAGCCGTGCACCCTCGGGGAGTTCGGCGACGAGCTCGCCGGTGCGGTCGTCGACGTGCGCGACCACGCAGATGTCGGCGAAGGGCGTTCCGCTGGTTGCTGCTTCGGCGGGAGTGGAGGTGAGGTTGTCGAGCGCGTCGGCCATGCACTGGTCGAATGTGCGCCGCTGATCGCGGTTGCCGTTGGCGGCGTTCTTCTTGTCGCCGTCGTACATGCGGCGAGCCTCGGCCTCGAGCCGGTTGTGGATCTGCCTGCCGGTCACCGCATCGAATTCGCCGTAAAGGTGGATCATGCCCCCGTCACCGTCCCACATTCGCAGGCGGCGCCTCGACCGCTGGCGGGCGTGGTCGGCCGCCCCGCCGTCGTCCTGGCGCTCGGTGGCCCACCGGCGGGCCTCCTTGGTGAACTGCTCGGGCCGCATGGTTTCGGCCTTGGCCAGCAGTTCGCCGTCTGATGCGACGTCCTCGGCGCTGGTCTTCTCGACGGCTTCGGCCAGCCGTTTGGCGTTGGTCGCCGACACGCGACCGTCAGCTACCGCGTCGCGCAGCTCTGGTATGCCGCTCAAGGTTTCGGCCGTCTTGACCTGGCTGCGGGCCTCGTGCCTTGACAGGCCGGCGCGGGCGGCCAGCACCTCGGCACCGCCGTCGCCGTGACGCTCCTGGCCTGCCACCGTGGCTGCGGCCGAGACCTGGAACGCCGTGTTCACGCCATCGATGACCTTGGAGATCTCCAGGCCTTCGAGCAGTTCCGAGCACGACGCCTCCCCTTCGTCGGCGCAGGCCAGCATCTCCTTCACCGCGGCCTCAGCCCGTCGGGCGGCTTCGATCAACATGGACATATCATGCCATAGGGGTGTGACATCTGTCAAGCATTTACATGCTATAACAAGATAAATCTGGTGATCTGATTGGCTCGGTGAGTGCGGCAGACGGCCGCGCCGGGCCCGTGCACGGCGGATACGGTGAGCTTGTGAGCCCGAACACTGGCCGTCCCCTGCCGGACGGCGGCGACGGATCCATGGCAGACGTCGAGGAGATTCGCAAGCTGAAGGCGCGCTACTTTCGCCTGCTCGATCAGCAGGACTGGCAGGGTGTGAGCGACGTGTTCGCCCCGGATGCGCTGATCGATGTGTCGAGCAGCACCGTCAGCGGCTCGGGCCGGGGCGTCTACAGCAGCCGCGACAGCTTCGTTGACATCGTGTCGAAGCTCCTGCACGGTGCGGTCACCGTCCATCACGGCCACACCGAGGAGATCGAGCTGACCGGTGCCGACAGCGCTACGGGCCTGTGGGCCATGGAGGACCGCATCTGGTTTCCCGAGGGCAGCCCGGTCCGAACCTTGTGGGGCGCAGGCTGGTACGAGGAGGAGTACGAGCGTGTCGATAGACGCTGGCGGATCAAGCGCATGGTGCTGCGCCGCCAGCGGCTGGAGCTCGACGGAAACCCGGTCGACTAGTCACGGTCTCGCCGCTGAGCCGCACTCCGGGCCCGACCTTTGTGTGGCCGGATGCGCGAGCTAGCCGAATGCCGATGCCTGGGTAGCGGCCGCCGCCGCGGTCCGATCCTCGATCCAGTCGGCGAGCCGGTCCACGTTCCGGGCGACATCCGCGGACGAGCCCGACAGGTCCAGCGCGTAGGTGTGCAGGACCTTGCCGGCGTGGCGAACTCGAATCGATGAGACAGCGGCCGTGCCTGCTGGTGCCGTTGGCTCCAGAGATCCGGACGACCGGACGGGAGAGCCGTTGTGGTCGAGGTCGGGGTCATCGGGGCGGTTGGCGTCGAGGCAGTAGATGAGGACGCCTTCGGGGAGGTCGAGGGCGGTGGTGTAGGCCAGCAGCTGGTAGTAGTCGGGGTGGCGCCCGGCCGCGGCGTCGTCGGTGAGCTTGTACTTGATGTCGGCGACGAACCTGGGGGAGCCGCCCGATCGGAACAGCAGGTCGGGCTTGATGGCCACCGTGCGCTCCTCGTCGAGCCGATCGCCGTGCTGGTCCTTCACGTCGAGGCGCCCCTTCAGGGCTCGCCGAAGCCGCTCGGTCACGAACCGCTCGAACAGCTCGTTCATGTCCAGCATGAACGACGAGGCCTGAGTCTCCCCGACGGCGTCCCGCAGCGTCAGGTTCGCCAGCACGAGCCGAGAGAGCCGCAGCGCAGGCTTGTAGTGCTCATTGAGGCGGGTGAACACGACTCGGTCATCGTCGGTGTGGCGGTGCGGTACGTCGCCCACGTCCTCGAGGGTGACGAGATGCTGCATCAGCCGGCGACGGTCGATGGGCTGCACGCCAGCCACTCGCAGTGATCGGGACACGGCCGCCTTCAGATACGAGTTCTCGATCAGGTCGGCGGTGAATTCGGTGAACCGGCAGGCGGTAGGTATGACGACACCGGGCTGCGCGAGCTGCCGAGCCATATCGACGCGGCCCCGCAACGCGACGAGCCGGTCGCGCTGCTCCCGGTAGGAGTGGTACAGCCCGCGGGCCAGGGTGGTTTCGGTGGTTCGGGCGAAGAACGACACGAGGGCGGGCAGCAGGTCGCCGGTGGTCTCGAAGCGGACGGCCTCGTCATGCCAGTCCCGGGGCCGCAGCCCTACTTCGAGTAGCAGGAACAGGTTGCGCAACGGGATCTTGGGCCGCACAAGCACCTGCAACCCCTCCACATTCATCGAGCCCACGTAGTTGTGCGCCGCGACCTGCCAGTACCCCGGCCGCTCGTCCGGCTCGACCGACAGGTACCGCCCATTGCCCACGCCGTTCAGCGCGCTGGCTTGCTCGTTGCTCAACGCCACCAGCTCGCGGCCATACTCGCGAAGGGTCAGCGTCCGAACAGTGTGTTCCCCGTATGGCGATGTAGGGCGGTTCGCGCCTCCGGTTTGTCCCGAGCCCGCGGCCGGGTCCAAGGGTTGGGTGCTGACCGGCGGCTGGACGGGCACGGCGGCACGGACCTCGGAGCCGCGTCCGGCTGCCGTGACCCGGTCGGTTGACGCGGCGACGTCGCCGAGCGCCGTTGGAGTCATGAGCACCTATGCATCGAGTGCGCCCGCCAAGTCAGCGCGCTCCATCCGCTCCGTCATCACTGCCAAGGAGTGGCTGGCGACGCAGGTGGGCGATGTGGTCTTCGATCTCGGCGCGGTCGATGTTCCTCAAGCCGCAGCCCGGGGCGCTGCAGTGCCAGGCGCCGGCGACTTCGATGTCCTGGCCCGTGGTGAGGATGTCGCCGACCCTGATGTCGTCGGCGTCGATGCCGATCAGCCGGGCCCGGCCCCGGAACTCGGGCTCGGCGTCGGCGTGAGCGTCGGCGAGCATCGCCCTGCCGCTTCTACAGGTGCAATCGGGCCATGGCCGATTACATCCTGGGCACGACCCGGGCGGCGGCCTGGTCATCGCTCGTCCTCCGACTGCGCAGAGCCGGGCCCGGTCGCGGCTTCTTCGTCCGCGGCTGCATGTTCATCCTCGGAGCCGTCGGTACTCCCCGGGTCGTCGTCATCGCCGGAGTCGTCATCATCGCCGGAGTCGACATCGGACTCTGCCGCTGGCCCGTTGCGCCCCATCACAGCACCGAACCGGAAGTGCTCGATCCGGTCGGGGTCGCCAAAGAACTGGTCCTCGATGAACGGCTCGATGTTGTACTCCCAGATGCGCCGCAGCCGTTGACGCTGCTCGTCCTGTGACGAGCCGTACTGCTTCATGAAGTGGCTTGGGCCGAGCAGAAGATGCGAGCCTCCCAGCTCTCTAGTGAGCTCGTCGTTGACAGCGTCCACGAGACGACCGATCCAGCCGGGTTGGTCCTCGCGCTTCAGCCAGCGGGCGAGCAAGCCGGCCATCGGGCCGCTGTCTGGGAAGAACGGCACGAAGTGGAACCGGCGTCGCAGCGCCGCGTCCACTAGAGCAATCGACCGGTCGGCGGTGTTCATCGTTCCGATGAACCACAGGTTGTCGGGCAGCGAGAACGGCTCCTCGGGCCGGTAGAGCGTGTGCACGCTCTCGTCGCGGTACTCCAGCAGGAACAGCAACTCCCCAAGAACGCGGGGCAGGTTCCCCCGGTTGATCTCGTCAATGATCATCACATGCTGGTCGGATGCCTCGGAGGCCTGTTCCGCCAAGCGAGCCAGCGGCCCATGCGTCAGCTCGTAGCGAATGCCCCCGTCCTTGCTGGTCTTCGCGGGCCGGTACCCCTCGAAGAAGTCCTCGTAGGACGTGGACGGATGGAACTGCACCAGCGCCCGGCACGACTCCTCCGGGGCCAGCACCTTGGCGAGCTTCCGGGCCAGGTAGGTCTTGCCGGTCCCCGGGGGCCCATACAGGATCACCTGCCCCTTGTCCTTGAGCAACTCGACGATGTCGTTCAGGAACTCAACGTCGACGAGCAACTCATCCGCAAGTTCAGCGAGGCCGATCGGGCTGCCGGGAGGTGGTGGTTCTTGGTCAAGCAACCACCCCAAGAACGTTGCCATCCCAAGCGTGTCGTCGCCGAAGTGCGGTTCGAGGTGCTCGCGGAGACGGCGGTCGGCGTCCAACACTCTGTGTCCGTAGCTGGATCCCGCCGGTTTGGGCAGCCCCAACCGTCGCAGCATCGCGGCGCGACCCCATTTTCCTCCCTGCACGCCGATGGCGAGAAAGTCCTGCGGGTGGGTAATGGCAAGAAGCCGGCTGGTCGTGGAGTGTCCCAGACCGGGGGTCTTCCGGCTGCTGCGGGTGTCGGTGAGCTGGTCATAGCGGCGCCAGGGCTCGTCATCGCTCGAGCACAGGTACCCGATGTGATCCAGCATCCTGGCGTACTCGTGGCCATCGAGGGACTGGATCCACTTCATCACGCCCTGGGCATGCGGATACACGTATGTCCCGGCAGACCAAGTTCCGTGCGATGCAACCGCGGTCAAGTCGTTATGGCCTAGGTCGGCGATCCTCTCCGACGCGAGCTTCTCGGCCCACTCGGCCCGTAGCTGCCCCTGCTCCTCGTGCGCGTCGGTGGGATATCCCGACTCGTCGCGGAACCGAGCGATGAGGGAGGACAGATCCTCGCCGGGTTCGCCGCCCCCGCCCGAGCCAGGCTCTTGCCTGCGCAGCCAGTACAGGAAGCCCGCGATGGCTTGCGGGTCATCGTCGAGATGGGAAGCGAGATGCTCCCGAAGCCGATCATTCGCGTCCACGACCCGCTGCCCGTATGTCGTGCCGCGGGGCGCTGGAAGGCCAAGCTTGCGCAACATGTGGACACGCCCCCATTGGCCTTCATGGTTGGGGACTGGCAGGAACTTGTCCGGGTGACAGATGGCAAGGGTGCGACTCGCCTGAAGGCCCGTGAAGCCCATGGTGCCGGTGTCGCGATTGAATCCTCCTACCTGGTCGACGAGACGATCGATCCTGGTCGCCAGTTCATCCTTACCCCAGCAAAGATCGCGGATCCTGTCGAGAAGCCTGTCGTACCCGGCATCGTCGAGATCGATTATGAACTGCTGCCTTCGGCCCTCCCCGCGATCCACGTAATCCCCATAGTCCACCGCATTGCTTGTGTATGCGAGAAGATCCTCGCGGCTCAAGGACGCAACGTTCTCTTCTGACAGCTTCTGGGCCCATTCCGACCGCAGCCGCTTCTGTTCCAAGTGAGCGTCAGTCGGGTACTCCGTCTCGTTGAGGAACCGTTCGACCAGATGGGCCAGGTCCGAGTCTTCGCCGCCGGGCGCGGCTCGAGGACCGGGATCCTGACCCGTCTCCAGCAGTTGGTGCAGACGCCATGCGCCGTCGTTGCGCTCTATCGAGCAGAGAGACTGTTGCGCTCCGAGTGAGTTCCGCAGGTCCTGCTTGAGGGCTGAGAGGGGCACACCGACGCGCTTCCAGTCCACCGACACGGCATGGGGCCAGGCGGGGTCGTGCTCGTCGAACCTGTACTCCCGCGTCACTGTGCCGAGGCTGATCTCCCGGTTCCTCCCATTCGTCACCACGAGATCGCCCACACGCACGTTCAGCAGCCTCAGCATCTGGCTGGCCCAAGTCGAGATCGTCTTGGCCTTCTCGTCGGGGTAGTCGGAGCGAAGGAAACCCTCCACCTCCTCGCGCCCGGAGACGCTTCTCAGGTCGGGCGAACGCCAGCCGAGGCCGGCGAGGCCGTGTTCGAGGTTGTAGTCGTAGTGCTCACGGCCTTGGCCAGCCCTTATGAGCCATGCGGTCGCCGCGTCGGCTTGTTCTTTGCGTTCCTGCCGCTCTTGGGCTGAGGACGGCTTACTTGCCTCGAAGTCGGCTCGCAGTTTTCCGATTCGGTCTTCATCAACTTCCAAGCCCAGTGGGGTCAGGGCTCTACGACCTGGCTCTGGATAGTGGACTACGTCAATCTCCTTGAGTTCATGTATCGCCCAGCCCACGCGGTTCTTGAGCTTGGTCTCCTGCCGAGACGGGATCATCGCCGTCCGCTGCTGTTCCGTGAGGTCCATAGCGTCGGCTACGTGCTCGGCGATTTCTGCGTCGGAGGGCGCATCTCCGAACTCGCGAAGTGCTTGCACTATGGGCCATCTGAGGCTGCGAAGGTTGGGGAGTTGAGTCTGCTCGCTGCCGGCCGTGGCATCTTCTGCCGCGTGTTCGAGTGGACTGCCGGTTGGCGGGTCTGTGATTGCCATGTTCAACCGCTTTCTAGTTCGGAAAGATCGTTCGTTGCGGAGTCAGGCCGATAATCGTCGTCGGGATCGTCCTCGTTGTCCAGACCGGCGCGTTGGTCGGCGGGGTGGTCCCAGACTTCGGGGGGCGCGGTGGCCCAGATGGTCACGGAGTAGGTCCACATCACGCCGCCGACGCCCTCCAGGTCGCCCTGCCGATACAGGAAGTAGCTGCACGTCATGCCGGTGTTGGGGTCGGCCGGGTCGTAGCGGCGGCCTTCCTCGCACTCGATCAGGTCGTCCCAGGTGGGCCCGCCCGCTGGCACGTTCAGGCGCAGGCACTCGCGCTTCTCCGGATCGTGGGCGTGGTGACCGAGCGTGTCCATGGCGTACTGCAGGATGGCCGAGCGCGCCTCGGTGACCGTCTCGACAGCGAAGGGGCGGTCCTCCAACATCACGCAGCCCGACAAGCTGCCCAGCTTGATCTCGAAGTCCGTGCCGAAGTCTGACGCCATGACGGCCACGGTACGCAGCCAGTGTGACACCCACCCAAAGAGGGTGCGGCCGTCGGGCCGGAACCGTGTCAGGTGCCCAGGGCTGTGATTGGAAGGACCGTCGTCCCGTCTGGGCGGTCGTAGCCGTAGCCGGCGACGATGACGATCAGCAGCTTGGACGGTGCGGGCATGCGTGAGCCGTCGATCCTGTCGCGCAGCCGCAACAGCGACCGGGCCGCCCGCTCGATGCCCTCGTCACCACCGAGCTTGACCTCAGCGGCCAGCCAACGCCCGTCGCGTGCCTCAACCTACAGTTTCTGGGACATGTGGCCTACAGATTCGGGCCGATTCAGCCAACAACAAATGACAGTCTTGGCGGACAGGTTCATGGCCTCGGCCATCGGGCTGGTGGCTGGGCGTGGGGCGACGGCAGCCGAAGCCGGTCGGCGCTCAACGTGTCACGAAGTGTCTAGGGCCACTACCCGAATACGGCTGCCATGAATTCGTCGATCCGGCCCGTTTCGTCCTCGTTCAGGCACTCGAACACCTCAAGCCCGCCCTGGGCGACCTCTATGAATTCGGCTGCGGAGAACGGCGACGAGTCGTCGCCGAGGTAGGAGGCGAAGACGGGCACGAATGCCGGGTTGGCCCGCACGAACCCATCGATACACGCGGCGGACTCATCGCTGAGACCTCCTATCCCTGCATCGCTGGCGCTGACGAAGAACGCGGCAACGCTGTCGAGCGAGAGACACTCGGCTGCGCCGGCGCCCAGTCCCGCGGCTCGCAGCGGCGTCGCGCTCAGCAGCGCTTCGTACTCCCCCTCGGACAGCGCGTCGCGCACGCAGGTCGCCTCGGACTCCGGTAGCAGCGAGACGAGGTCTTCCCCGGTGAGAGATGAGGCGGCGTCGATGGCGGCGTAGAGGTTCTTCAGGGAAGCCGCCTTCTCGCTCTCTGCCATGCAGTCATAGAAGCCTTGAAGGATGTCGACCGTCTCCGCCTGCTGGTAGGTGTCCTCCCCGGTCCATTCGAGGCCGATGCGGGCGTAGATGAGACCGGGGTGCTCCAGGGCGAGGTCCGTGATGCACATGCGGCTCTCGTCGCCGTGCCCACCGACCGTGACGCTGAGGAACGCGACTGCGAGGAGCACGACGTTCTCCTCGGCGAGGCACCCGAACAGCGGTGCCGCAGCCGAAGCATCACCGCCCCCCGCCATCAACTGCATGTCGAGCATGAACTCGTACACGGCTTCGCCCAGGGCCTCCTGGAGGCAACTGTTCTCCTGCTCGGACAGACGGTCGAAGAGATCTTTGCCGGTGGTCGACTCGTCGAGGACGAAGTCGCGCATCGCCATGACGGTTCCATCGACAGCCGGCTCGGGTGGCTCGGTGGTGGTCGTTGTGGTCGCGGCCGTTGTTGTTGTCGAGGAGGTGGTGGAAGTGGTGGACGTAGTGGTTGTCGGGGAAGTGGTGGAAGTCGGGGAAGTGGTGGAGGTGGATGTAGTGGTGTCGGCGGTTGTGCGTTCAGTGGTCGTGGTGGGTTCGGTGGCCGTCGCGGGTTCGGTATCGGTGGTTGTGGAGGTCGCAGCGGCGGGTTGGGTCGGTGCGGGAGTCGGCTCCGACGAGCACGCCGACGATGCAACGAGGGCAATAAGGCCGACTACCGCAGTTGCAATGGTGCGCACGCACGTCCCCCGTAGAACTCACTTGCCGAGACAGCACGATACAGCAGTGTCGCAGCTGCCGAAAGGGATGGCCCTAACGCTCTAACCGTTGGGGTCGAAGTAGGGGCGGTCGCCGTCGATCTCGAGGCGGCGGATGATGCGCTCCTGGGGGAAGTGGTCGGCTGCGGACCGGTGCAGCGTCGAGCGCTCGTCCCAGACGGCCAGATCGCCGTTCTGCCACTGCCAGCGGCAATGCAACGACACCTCGGCCACGTGCTCACGCAGGAAGTTGAGAACCATGTCGCTCTCGGCCCGGCTGACCCCGGCAACGTGGGAGATGAACCCCTCGGCGTACAGCAGGGCCCGCTTTCCGGTCTCCGGGTGGGTGCGCACCAGCGGATGCTCGACCGGTCCGTAGTCACGGGCTATGGCCTCGCTGATGGCGTCGGCGTGCTTGCCGGCCTTCTCGGCCACCCGCTCCAGGTACCCCTCGTTGGAGTGCACGATCGTCAGCGAGCAGAAGAACTCCTGCACCGCGGGGCTGAGGGTCTCGTAGGCCCGGGTGGCTGAGGCCCACAGGGTGTCGCCGCCGAACTCGGGGGCCAACTCCATGTGCAGCAGGGCGGCCTTAGGCGGGGTGGCGATCCAGGTGACGTCGGTGTGCCAGCGGTCAGCGGCGTTGGGGCTGTGGGGGCCGTCCTTGATGACGGTCATGGTGGGCTCGGTAGCCCCGAGCACCCGGGCGACCGGGTAGATGCTGGGCGTCCCAAAGCGCCGGCCCAGTGCGAGGTGCTCCTCCTCGGTGAGGTGCGCACCCCGGAAGAAGATGACCTCGTTCTCCAAAAAAGCCTGGTAGACAGCGCCGAAATCGAGGTCGGGGTCGCGCAGGTCCACGCCAGTGATCTCCGCGCCCAGCGCTCCCGCCACTCGCCGAACCTGCATGCGAGCCTCCTTGCTCAGACCTGGTGGCAAACCCGTCCGGACGGTCTCTAGTCAAGCACGGGTCTTGCCAAGCCCGCACCGCCCAGAACGGCGTCGTGGAAGGCGGCCGCGGCTCGGGCCATGGCCGTGGCCACGGTGGCCAGCGCGTCCGGCGAGGTCGCGCGCTCGGGCGTGTCCGACGGGGTGTGGAAGTCGGGCCCGGCTCCGGTGGTCGACAGCACGGGAATCCCCAGACGGCTCCACGCCTCGCCCTCGCCCAGCCACGAGTCCACGTCGTGGCGCAGACCGATCCCGGCATCACCAAGAGCGACAGCCACCGATGGGGCTGCGGCTGCCGGAAGGTTGGTCATGCCGATACGGCTGTCGATCAGCCGGCGGGAGCCATCAGCCGCCGGCGAGTCCACGGCGACCGACGCCCCGAGATGGACCACGCACGCGGGCGTCTCCAAGCACCGTTCCACCCACCGGAAGGCGCCCAGGTAGCCCAGCTCGTGGCCGCCGGTGGCGACGATGGTCAGCGGGCGGTCGGCCAGCCGCTCGGCGACGTGGCGCAGCACCGCGATGCCGGTCCCCCGCTCGCCGGCCGCGCCGAACCAGCCGTGCAGCGGCGTGGTCAGAACCAGCCGGCGGCCCGGCCGGCCGTTGCTGATCTGGACATTGGCGGTCCGTCCGGGGACAAGCCGCGCGCTGAGCCTCAGCCGGACCGCCGACGAGGCCAGAGCGTCGAAGTTCCGGCCGGCCACCAGCAAGGTCGCCGGCCCCGAAGCGGGTGCAGCCGGATCCCGGTTGATGGCGACGAGCTCGCCGTCCGGGTGGTCGGTGGCGATCACCAGAGCCTCGTGTCCTGCCCGTCTGGTCTCGTCGATGAGCTCGTCAGCCACCCGGGGATAGCCGCCCGACTGGGGATCCAACCGCCGGACGGCCACCTCGGAGGTGTCGATGTCCCCGGTGAACTCGTAGTACAGGGCGAGGTGGTCGATCGGGCGCCCGTCTGCGGTGAGCCGGCTGCTGGCGTCGTAGCGCTCGAACGACACAGTCTCCGCTGTCACCTCGCCCAGGTCGCTGACGAGCTCCATGAACCACTCGACCGTGGCCTGGTCGCGGCCGGTTCCGGAGCGATGGTGCCCGAGCGCGGCGTAGTCGCACACGATCCGGTAGAGGTCCTGGCCGGTGAAGGAGGTGTGCACCGCGATGGGCGCTGAGGTTACGGGCCGTGAGTGGGTACTGTCGCAAGCCATGAAGATCGACTCGCTGCTCACCGGCTCCATCACCGATGCGGGCGCCACGGCTGCCGGCCTCGAGCAGGCCGGCTACTCGGGCGCCTGGTCACTGGAGGGGCCCCACGACCCGTTCCTGCCGCTGGCCGTCGCGGCGGCCAGCACCCACCGGATCGAGCTGGGCACCGCCATCGCGGTGGCGTTCGCCCGCAACCCGATGCTGCTGGCCAACATCGGCTGGGACCTCCAGACCCTGTCGCAGGGCCGCTTCGTGCTCGGGCTGGGCAGCCAGATCAAGCCCCACATCACCAAGCGGTTCTCGATGGAGTGGAGCCGGCCGGCGGCCCGCATGCGGGAGATGGTCCAGGCGGTGCGAGCCATCTGGGACTGCTGGCAGAACGGCACGCCGCTGCGCTTCCGGGGCGAGTTCTACCGCCACACTCTGATGACGCCGATGTTCACCCCCAAGGCGAGCGACCTCGGCGACTCCGGCCCGCCGCCGATCTACCTGGCCGGCGTCGGCCCCCTGATGACCGAGGTGGCCGGCGAGGTGTGCGACGGGTTCCTGTGCCATCCGTTCACCACCGAGAAGTACCTGCGGGAGGTGACGCTGCCTGCCCTGGAGCGGGGCAGGGCCAAGGCGGCAGCGTCGATGGACGGCTACGAGATCGCCGGCCCGTCGTTCGTGGTCACCGGCGAGACCGACGAGGAGATTGAGAGCTCCAAGGCGTTCACCCGCCAGCAGATCGCCTTCTACGGCTCGACTCCCGCCTACCGTCCGGTGCTGGAGGTCCACGGTTGGGGCGACCTCCAGACAGATCTCAACACCCTGTCCAAGCGGGGCCAGTGGGTCGAGATGGGCAACCTCGTCGACGACGAGGTCCTCAACACCTTCGCAGTAGTCGCGACCCCCGAGGAGATCGCCCCGGAACTGCGCCGCCGCTACGGCGACGTCATCAGCCGTATCTCGTTCTACGTCCCCGTCCAGGGCGACCCCGACCGCTGGCAGGCGGTGACGGCCGCCATCAAGGCGATCTAGGGCCTAGACGATGGCGGGCCAGGACAGATCGCCGGCGGCCGGACTGCTGCTGACCCATGGCGCCGGAGGCGGGGCCGACCAGCACACGCTCGTCGCTCTGGAGGAAGGGCTCGACATGCCGGTGCGCCGCTTCGAGTTCACGTATCGCCGCGAAGGGCGCCGCTTCCCCGACCGAGCCCCGAGGCTGATCGAGACAGTCCGCGCCGAGGCTGAGGCCTTCGCGAGCGATCTGGGCACCACCACGGCCCGGCTCGTGCTGGGAGGGCGCTCGATGGGGGGACGCATGTGCTCGATGGCGGTGGCGGAAGGGCTGCCCGCGGCCGGTCTGGCGCTGCTCAGCTACCCGCTGCACCCGCCCGGCAAGCCCGACAAGCTGAGGGTCGACCACTTCGACGACATCGAAGTGCCCACGCTGTTCGTCAGCGGTGACCGCGACCCCTTCGGCACGCCCGAGGAGTTCGCGAACCACCTCGGGGCCATACCGGGCAGCGTGACCGTCCACTGGCTCGAGAGCCAGGGCCACAACCCCAAGCCCAAGTTCGACACAGAAATCGTGCACGCGGTCGCAGATTTCCTCGGCGCCCGCTAGCGTCCCGAGCCAGTAGTCCGTTGCAGGCGTCCCGCCGGGCTTCTTGGTGCGGTTTGTGTGGATTGAGGGCACAGAACCAACCCGAGATTCTGTGGGCCTAGCAGTAGCCTCGGAGCCATGCTGGAGCGGATAGCGGGGCTCACCGACGAGCTCAGAGACGTAGAGATCCGCCTCGGCGACCCCGCGGTGCAGTCCGACCCGCGCCGGCTGGCCGAGCTGGGCCGCCGCCACAAGCAACTGAGCGAGATCGTGGCCGCGGGGCAGCGGCTGCGGGCCGCGGCGGAAGACCTCGACGAGGCCCGCCGCATGCACTCCGCGGCCGAGGCCTCGGAACGGGCTGAGCTGCGCGAGATGATCGACGAGCTCGAGGCCACCGTGGACACGGCCACCGACGAGCTGCGAGTGCTGCTGCTTCCGCCCGACCCCAACGAGGGCCGCAACGTGATCGTCGAGATCAGGGGCGCGGCCGGCGGCGAGGAGGCCAACCTGTTCGCCCGCGACCTGTTCGACATGTACCAGGCCTTCGCCCGCAGGCGGCGCTGGAAGCTGGAGCCGCTGGCCGCCTCGCCTTCCGACCTCGGCGGCTATACCGAGGTCAGCGGCCTGATCTCCGGCGATCAGGTGTGGACCCGTATGAAGCACGAGGCCGGCACCCACCGGGTGCAGCGGGTGCCGGTGACCGAGTCGCAGGGCCGGGTACACACATCGTCAGCCACCGTGTCGGTGCTGCCCGAGGCCAAGGAGGTGGACGTGCAGATCGACGACTCCGACCTGCAGATCGACGTCTACCGCTCGTCGGGCCCCGGCGGCCAGTCGGTCAACACCACCGACTCGGCGGTGCGGGTCACCCATGTGCCCAGCGGCATGGTGGTGTCGATGCAGGACGAGAAGAGCCAACTCCAGAACAAGCAGAAGGCGCTGCGGGTGCTGCGTTCGAGGCTGCTGCAGGCCGAGCAGGAGCGGGCCTCCGCCGAGCAGTCGGCGATGCGGCGGGGCCAGGTGGGCGGCGGTGACCGGTCCGAGAAGATCCGCACCTACAACATGCGCGAGAACCGGGTCACCGACCACCGCATCGGCCTCACCCTCTACAAGCTGGAGCGTGTGCTGGCCGGCGAGCTCGACGAGCTGAGCGACGCGCTCGTGCAGGACGAGCAGCGCACGCTGCTGGCCGGCGACGCCTGAGGGACTGGCCGCTGTCCGGGGATGCGGCAGCACACGAACATCAATGAGTTAGCCACCGTGGAGGTGGTTAACCGATTGAAGTTCCTATGATCGGCCGTCGTTGACCGAGACTTCCAGGCCCGTGACGTGGGGCGCCCTCCTGGCCGAGGCGCAGCAGCGTCTGGCGGCGAGCGCGGCGGTGGAGACGCCCGAGGTGGACGCCCGCCGCATTGTCGAGACGGCTTCGGGGGCGTCACCGGCAGAGTTCGCTCGCGCGCTGGGCGAGCCGGCCACGACACTTGCCGCGGCCCGGTTCCACTCGATGCTGGAGCGGCGCAGCACGGGCGAGCCGCTGCAGTACGTGGTCGGCTCCTGGGGCTTCCGGACTCTGGACCTAATGGTTGACCACCGGGTGCTGATACCCAGGCCCGAGACCGAGGTAGTCGCCGGCTGGGCGGTTGACGAGACAGCCAGGCTCGCTACCGAGGCGAGTCGCGGCCGCGAGACAGTGGTTGTGGACCTGGGCACCGGGTCGGGCGCGATCGGGTTGTCGGTGGCGGTGGAATGCCCGCAGGCCAGGGTGTTCGCCACCGACGTGTCGTCCGACGCGCTGGCGGTTGCCCGGGCCAACCTCGCGGGCGTGGGCCGGGCCGCGACCCGGGTGAGCCTGCACGAGGGAGACTGGTACGGGGCGCTGCCCGCCGCCCTGCGGGGAGCAGTGGACGTAGTGGTGTCGAACCCGCCCTACATCGGCACCGGCGAGGAGTTGCCGCCCGTGGTGGCCGACTGGGAGCCGCCGGTGGCGTTGTGGTCCGGGCCGGCGGGCCACGAGGCGGTGGAGCAGGTGATCGGCGGCGCCTCGCAATGGCTCAGGCCGGGCGGATCCCTGGTCATGGAGGTGGCCTCGCACCGAGCCCACGCCACGGCGCACATGGCCGAGGAGGCCGGCTTCACAGGCCTACGGGTGGAACAGGACCTGGCCGGGCTCGACCGGGTCGTGATCGGGCACCGCTCGTGAGCCTGGAGCGAGTGATGCGCACCGGCTCGGCCGCGGCGCGCTCACGCGCCATCGCCGCCGCCACCGAGGCACTGCGACGGGGCGAGGTGGTGGGCGTGCCCACCGACACTGTCTACGGGTTAGCGGTCGATGCGGCCGACGCCGATGCGATGCAGCAGCTCTTCGAACTCAAGGAGCGGCCCGCGGACCGCAGCATCGCGGTGCTGGTGGCCGACCCGGCCGGCGCCGAGTCGCTGGTGAGGCTCACAGCGCAGGCCCGGCGCCTGGCCGAGCACTTCTGGCCCGGTCCGCTCACCATCGTCGCACCGAGCCGGCCCGACGCGCCCGCCCATCTCGGCACGGGTACCACCATCGGCGTACGCCTGCCCGACGACGGGATCATGCAGGCCATCGCCGCTCCCGGACCCCTGGCGGTGACCAGTGCCAACCTCCACGGCGGCCCTACCCCGTCCAACGCTCAGGGCGTGGCCGAGTTGTTCCCCGCCCTGCGCCTAGTCATTGACGGCGGCCCGCGCCCCGGCGCCTCCTCCACGGTCGTGGACATGACTGGGCCGACGCCGGTGGTGCTGCGAGAAGGCCCGGTCCGTCTCGACGAGATTCTGGCCGTCGTGCAGGGGTAGCTGACGCAGTCCTATCCGGGGAATTGGCAGCAGAACGCGCCCAAAGCGGCGTCCTGTGCTGCCAATTCGGGTCAGGCCGCCTCGTGTTCAGTGCAACGGCTTGGACCTAGGATGGCGGTCGTGCGGATCGCGGTCGGGGCCGACCATGCCGGGTACGGGCTCAAGCAGGCTCTGGCCGAGCATCTCCGGGCGGCAGGCCACGAGGTGACCGACTGTGGCACGCACTCCACCGACCGGGTGGACTACCCCGACTTCGGGGCGGCGGTGGGCCGGGCCGTGGCCGTCGGTGACGCCGATCTGGGCCTGTGCGTGTGCGGCAGCGGCAACGGGATCGCCATGGCCGCCAACAAGGTCGCCGGTGTCCGGGCCGCGGTCGCTTACGACGTGACCTCGGCCCGCCTGGCCCGGGCCCACAACGACGCCAACGTGCTGTGCATCGGCGAGCGGCTCACCGGCGCCGACGTGGCCAGAGAGGCTCTCGACGCCTGGCTGACCGCGTCCTTCGACGGTGGCCGCCACCAGGCCCGGGTCAGCAAGCTCGACGCCCTCGGCACGCCCGACTGATCGCATCCCGCGCCACCGATCTTGACCCGTCCGTAGCTACCGTTCGACAGAGCACCCGCGCCGCGGCGCCGCCGAAGGAGAATCGAGGAACCCATGCCCTGGCCCACCGCCGACGAGGCCGTGTTCGACCTGATCCGTCAGGAGATCCGCCGCCAGAACACCACCATCCAGCTCATCGCCTCGGAGAACTTCGCCAGCCCGGCGGTGATGGCCGCCACCGGCTCGGTGTTCACCAACAAGTACAGCGAGGGCTACCCGGGCCGGCGCTACTACGGCGGCAACATGGTCGCAGACGAGGCTGAGGACCTGGCCCGCCGCCGAGCGTGCGAGCTGTTCGGGGCCGACCACGCCAACGTGCAGCCCCACGCCGGCGCCATCGCCAACATGGGCGCCTACCATGCCGTGATCGAGCCGGGCGACACCGTGCTCGGCATGAGCCTCGACCACGGCGGGCACCTCACCCACGGGTCGCCGGTGAACTTCTCGGGCCTCCAGTACCGGTTCGTGTCCTACGGGGTTACCGCCAGCGACGAGCGCATCGACATGGACCAGTTGCGCGACCTGGCACTGGCCGAGCGGCCCAAGCTGATCGTGGCCGGCGCCACCGCCTACCCTCGCCTCATCCACCCTGAGCCGCTTCGAGAGATAGCCGACGAGTCGGGCGCTCTGCTGATGTTCGACGCGGCCCACATCGCCGGACTGATCGCGGGCGGCGTGCACCCCAACCCGACGCAGTTCGCCGACATCGTGACGTTCACCACCCACAAGACCCTGCGCGGCCCCCGGGGCGGGGCCATCATCTGCCGCTCCGACTACGCCAAGGCGGTCGACAAGGCCATGTTCCCCGGCATCCAGGGCGGCCCGCTCGACCACGCGGTGGCGGCCAAGGCGGCGGCCTTCGCGGAGGCGGCCACCGCGGAGTTCGCCGACTACGCGGCCCGCATCGTGGAGAACTCCCGGGCGCTGGCCGCGGCGCTGGCCGGGCACGGCTTCCGGCTCGTCTCCGGCGGCACCGACAACCACCTGATGCTGGTGGACCTGCGAACCTTCGACCCGGACCTCACCGGCAAGGAGGCCCAGGCCACCCTCGACAGTGCCGGGATCAGCCTCAACAAGAACACGGTGCCCGACGACCCCCGCTCGCCCTTCGTCACATCAGGGGTGCGCATCGGCACGCCCGCGGTGACCACCCAGGGCATGGACACCGACGACATGGTCACTATCGCCGATCTCATCTCCAGGGCGTTGCGCAACCGCTCGGACGACGCCGCGGTGGCCGCAGTGCGAGCCGACGCGGAGGAGTTGTGCGCGGCCAAGCCGCCCTACCCGGGGCTGGACACCGAGGACTAGAGGCCCCCAAGCGGGTCGCCCCGGGCCTGCGAGCGCCGGTCGGGCCGATCGCCGGATAGGGGCGTTTGGGGTGCCGCCGATCCTGTCCTTCGCCATCGTCGGCCTTGTGGCCGCGATCACCACCTTCCTGCTGGTTCCCCTGACGACCAGGGCGGCGGTCCGCATGGGCGCCAGCCGGGAGCCCGACGCCCACCACATTCACGAGGCTCCCACCCCCACCTCCGGTGGCCTCGCCATGCTCGCCGGGGTTGCCGTCGCGGTGGCGGTCGCGCCCGCAGTGGGCGGCCTCTCGGAGTTGTTCGTCGCGCCTGGAGAGATCCTGGGCGGGGTCGCCGCCGCGGCGATCGTCCTGGCGGTCGGCTTCTACGACGACGTCAGAGAGTTGTCACCGCCGGCCAAGGCTGCGGGCGTGGCCGCGGCAGGCGTCGTGCTCCACCTGTCAGGGGTGTCGATTGCCGTCTTCCGGGTGCCGTTCTGGGATCTGGTGTTCCTCTCGGACGAGTGGTCGGCGCTGATCACCATTCTGTGGGTGCTGGGCATGGCCAACGCGGTGAACCTCATCGACGGCCTCGACGGCCTCGCCGCTGGAATCATGGCCATCGCCTCGGGTGCCTTCCTGCTCTACGCCCTGCGCCTCGCGGACCAGGGCGTGATCGACGAGGCCAACCCGGGAGCGCTGTGGGCCGCGGTCGCGCTGGGAGTGTGCGTCGGGTTCCTGCCCCACAACCTGTACCCGGCCCGTGTCTTCATGGGCGACGGCGGGGCGCTCCTGCTGGGTGCGTTGATGGCTGCCGCCACCATCAGCGTGGGAGGCCGTTCAACGGTGGAGTTCAGCGGTCAGGCGTTCTTCTTCTACGCGCCGCTGGTTATCCCCCTGGTGATTCTGGGCGTGCCGGTGGTCGACACCCTCTTCGCCATCGTGCGTCGCACCGTGGGCCGGCGGGGCTTCGCGGTGGCCGATCGCGACCACCTGCACCACCGTCTCATGCGTCTCGGCCACGGGCACCGCCGAGCAGTGGTCGTCCTGTGGCTGTGGACCGCGCTGCTGTCGGCGTTCGTGCTGGTCCCCACCTACACCGGCCGGGGCGATGCCATCGTGCCGGTAGGGATCGCCGCGCTGGCGCTGGTGCTGTTCACCATCTTCCATCCCCGGTTCGGGTACGACAGCGTGGAGGTCGACGCCGAGGAATTGGACCGCCTCAAGAAGCTCTGAGCCATCGCTCGGCGCCCCGGTTCCTAGTCGCCGGGGTTGAGGTCCTCGGGGTTGATCTCCTCGAGTTCCTGGCCCACGGTCTCGGGATACTTCAGGAGGACCAGGGCGGCCACGATCAGGGGGCCGACGGCCAGCAGGGCGAGCGCCGGGCCGAGCCGCCCGTCGAGCGCATCCGACAGCCATCCGGCCACAATCAGCCCCAGGGCGCTCCCGACCACCCCCACCATCACGATCACGCCGTTGGAGCGTCCCCGCCGGTGGGTGCCGAACAGCTCGGGTCCGTAGACGGCCAGCGCGGGCACGGCCACCGCCCCGACCACGCCCCCGACCAGGGTCAGCAGCCAGAGGGCGGCGCCGTCGGTGAAGAAGGCCCATGCGATGAGCACCGCTCCCAGCGCCAGCCCGGCTGCGCCGGTGGGTCGGCGGCCGCGGCGGTCGGCCAGATACCCGCCCACGAAGACCCCGATGCCGATGGGAGTGTTGGTGAAGTAGGTGAACAGCGTTATGGCCGTCGCCGAGAACTCGCGTTCGTCCTTGAGGAAATCGTTTCGCAACCCGGAGGCCGGTGCCGCGAACATGGCAATCAGGAACGCCGACGCGGCCAGCAGCATCAGCCTCCTGCGCCGGCGGGCTGCCACTTCCGGGTCGGCTTGGCGGTCGATCAGGGCAGCGTCGGGAGCAACCCGTCCGGCTGCGGCGGTCTCGTAGCGCCGGCTCTCCGGCAGCCGGCGTCCCACCCAGACGATGACGGCCAGGCCGGCCAGCGGCACCACGTACACCAGGCGCCAGGCCGCGATGTGCAGATCGGCCATCGGCAGCACCGCGAAGGCCATGCCCGAACCCAGCGCTGCGCACAGCACCAGTACCGACATGGCCCAGGCCCGGGACCGGGCCGGCATCTCCTCGGCGGCCAGGATCACGATCAGGATGCCGAGGGCGGTCGACAGGCCCCGGGCGACGAGCTGGGTGCCGCCCAGGAACCAGAATCCCGGCGCCAGCGCACCCAGCGCGGTGATCAGGCAACTGCCCAAGCCGGTTGCCAGCAGGAGGCGCTTGCGCCCGTGCCGGTCGGCGAGGGCCGCGGTGACCAGTGCGATCAGCACCCCGGCCCGGACCACGCCCATCAGGACCCCCTGGGCGGTGTTGCCGCGATCGAACTCGTCGGCTGCGAAGGTGAGGGTGGCGGTGAGGACGGTTCCGAGGTAGCCGTCCACGACCTGGATGGTGCACAGCAGGCCGAGCACGGTGGCGGCCCGGGCGCTCAGGCGGTCCGGGGGCGCCCACCAGTAGCCGTAGGCGTCCCGGCGCCTCCGCAGCGCGCTCCGCACCGGGAAGTGAAACAGCCAGGCCCACACCGGAACGGCGAGACGGTACGAGGTGGTCTCGGTCAGCTGCCACGCCTCGCCGGTGGCGTCGCCGGGCTCGGCCTTCTCCATCGACAGCGTGCGTGTGTAGTCGCGGAACGGGCCGTCGCGTGCCTCGAACCGGTCCTCGCCGACGGCGCGCTCGGCCACGATGTCGCCGCGGGGCTGCTGCCGGGCCGCTCGCTCGCGCTCCATCTCGGCCGCGCTGCCCCGCCGCACCACCCGCAATACGGTCATCGCCGGTCCAGGCTCAATAGGCTTGGGCGGTGGCGATCGAGCGAATAGTCGTGCGCTCCGGCCGGCCGCTGGAAGGCACCGTGACGGTGGCCGGCGCCAAGAACTCGGTGCTCAAGCTCATGGCGGCGACCCTGCTGGCCGAGGGCTCCTACCGGCTCGACAACGTTCCCCGCATCGTCGACGTCGACCTCATGGCCGAGCTGTTGAGGGCCGTGGGCTGCGCGGTCGAGTGGGATCCGGTACAACCGTCGTTGCTCCACATCGACGTGCCCGCCGAGATCAGCCCGGTCGCCCCCTACGACATCGTCGAGAGATTCCGGGCGTCGGTCGTGGTCCTCGGGCCGATGCTGGCCCGCTGCGGCGAGGCCAAGGTGGCGTTGCCCGGGGGCGACGACTTCGGTCCCCGGCCCATCGACATGCATGTGCAGGGCCTGGTGGAGCTGGGGGCGGCGGTGGAAGTCGTGCACGGCTACGTGGAGGCGTCGGCCGCCGAGCTGCTGGGCGGGCGGGTCGTGCTCGAGTTCCCCAGCGTCGGTGCCACTGAGAACCTGCTGATGGCCGCGGTGGCGGCCAAGGGCGCCACCGTGATCGACAATGCGGCCCGCGAGCCCGAGATCACCGATCTCTGCCAGCTGCTGGGCCGGATGGGAGCCGCAATCGAGGGGGTCGGCTCGTCCACGCTGATCGTGGAGGGCACCGGCACCACTGCTCCCTTGCAGCCCGCCGACCATTCCGTCGTGCCGGACCGCATCGTTGCCGCCACCCACCTGGCCGCGCTCGG
The DNA here is from genome assembly GCA_022819505.1 of Acidimicrobiia bacterium. Taxonomy (GTDB): domain Bacteria; phylum Actinomycetota; class Acidimicrobiia; order Acidimicrobiales; family Aldehydirespiratoraceae; genus Aldehydirespirator. The sequence continues at coordinate 401,923 of JAJEHD010000018.1, forward strand.
CGTGGCGTCGGGCGAGGTGTTCGTAGCCGGCGCTCGCCACGACCACATGGAGCTGCTCTGCCAGAAGCTGACCGACATGGGGATGGTCATCACCCCCGACGACGGCGGCATCCGCGCCATCGCGCCCCGCCGACTCGACTCGATCGACTGCTCCACGCTGCCCTACCCGGGCGTGGCCACCGACTACCTGCCGTTCCTTGTCGCCATGCTGGCCACAGCCTCCGGCGTCGGGATCGTCACCGAAAACCTGTTCCCCGGAAGGTTCCGCTACGTGGATGAGCTGCGCCGCATGGGCGCCGACATCCGCACCGACTCCCACCACGCCGTCGTGCGCGGCGTCGAACAGCTCTCGGGGGCGCCGGTCAGGGCCCACGACATACGGGCCGGCGCCGCGCTCGCCGTCGCCGGGCTGGGTGCAGAGGGCACCACGGTCGTGAGCGAAGCGCATCACGTGGCCCGCGGCTACGAGGACCTGGCCGCCGACCTGGCGTCGCTCGGCGCCGACGTGCGAGCCGAATAGCAAGTCAATCCTCGTCGGCCGGAGCGGTCTGCGATTGCTTGACTGCCCGCCGCTTCGCGTGCCAGACGATGCCGGCGAACAGCAGCACCGGGCAGGCCACGAGCAGCGCCTCGTCCCATCCCCCCTGATGCGCCAGCACCGCCAGGCCCATCCCGCGAGCCTACGAGGCCGCCGCGGGCCGTAGTTGAAGAGCCGTAGGTCGGAATGCTCTTTGGGAGGATGTCACCGAGCTAGGCGGCGTCGGGTAGGCGGATCTTGGTGGGCCCCCGGCCGCGGCTGAGGGCGATAGCCCATGGTCCGCGTCCCAGCGACGACGACAGCCGAGTGACCTTGTCCCAGTTGGCGAGGACTAGCAGCAGACACTCTCGTGGACTCAGATCCTGCTTGCCGGTGATGATGACGGCGCGAACCTGAGCCTGCCGGAAGCGGGAGAGTTCGTCAGTACGCTTGCGGATCTGGTTGTCACGGGTGACCAAGACGAGGTTGCGGCCTCTGGCGCCGATTGCGTCGAAGATGGTCGTGTCTGCGGTCCCCCTAGGCAACTCCGGAATGGCGGGGTGGCCGGGGTAGAGCGCCGTTCCCACCTCATCCAGGGCGCGGCCGACGGGCAGGAGGTTCTCGTCTACGAAGATGCCCCAGATCTCACGCAAGGCTCAAGAAGCGGACGGCATCGTCGACAGCCGCGGGTGTGACGTCCCACATCCTTGCGACTTCGCTCCGGCGCTCGCCTGCGGCCACGGCTTCCGCGATGACGTCGGCCCGTAGGCGCCGACCCGCGATCGTTGGCCGACCCGACGAGAACTCCGGGTCGGCGACGATGGTCCCTTCGAGAACGACCCGCTCGACGGCCCCGTCCGTGCCGAAGCTGGCGACATCCGTGAATCGAGCCACCTCGGGCGAAAGAACGGTGGTTCTGCCGTTGGGAACCACAAGGTGGAGGCCGGGATCGAGGTCGACATCGCGTTGGATGCGCAGAACCGCTGCCCGGCCTTCGGCGTCTAGGAAGGGACGGGAGATGGCGAGCGGATAGGACTCGTGAAAGGTCTCACGCAGGGCGACAATCACCGGTCTGAGTCCGAATACACCGTTCCCGCGATCCTGGTACTCCGCGATCATGCGAGCCTCGACGAACTCGCCCCACGTCACCCTGTCTGATCCGGTCCGCTCGGCCCGGATCAGAGGGCTACGGCGCCCTCGACGGGAGCCGTCTATCCAGCGGCGAGCGGTGCCTCTCGGGGTTCCCAACAGGCGATCCAACTCCTCCATCCGATAGAGCGGTTCCTGCAGCAGTGAAGTCGATTCCGGCATCAGGCTGATCTCCGTAACACCTGCCGAACCCGTCGGACCCGGTCCCCGTCACATACGTAGCATAGATTAGCAAATCATGAAATTAGTTCAAACATCATCGCAGGTGTTTGTCGGGAGATCTGGTGGCGGGACAGCGGGTCGGAGTTGGGGCCGGGCGCTGCGAGACTGGGCCTGTGCGGGCCGAAGTGGAGAAGATCATCAAGATCATCCGGCCGGCCATTCAGGCCGACGAGGGAGACATCAGCCTCATTGAGGTCGACGAGGCGACCGGCGTCGTCACCGTCGAGCTCTTCGGCGCCTGCGTCACCTGCCCGGCGTCCACCCAGACCCTCAAGGCCGGCATCGAGCGGATCATGCGCGACCGGGTGCCAGGAGTGACCGAGGTGGTCGAGGTCAACGCCCTCGGCATGAGCGAGACGTTCGTCTCGCTCTGAGCACGGGGAGGCACCCGTTCAGCGGGCGCGGTGCTCGGCGAGGTTGAGGGCGTTCTCGATCAGGCCGAGGTGGCTGTACGCCTGCGGGAAGTTGCCCCTCGCCTCGCCGGTGACCGGGTCGTACTCCTCCGACATCAGTCCGGTCGGTCCCGCCAGGGCCGCATAGTCGTCGAAGAGGGCGCGGGCGCCGTCGAGGTCGCCGATCAGGATCTTGGCGTCGATCAGCCACGATGTCATCAGGTTGAAGCCGCTCGGAGTGCCGGGCAGCCCGTCCTGGCCCCGGTAGCGGTAGACGGTGGGACCGACTCTCAGCTGGGACTCGATGGCCTCGACGGTGGCGCCCAAGCGGGGATCGGTGGGCGCCACGAGGCCCGACAGGCCCACGGCCAGCACGGCCGAGTCGAGGTCGGTGCTGCCGTAGGCGGCGGTGAACGAGCCCACCTCGGGGTTCCAGCCCTCTGAGAGAATCTCCGCCGCAATCGTGTCGCGCAGCTGCTTCCATTCCGGCACGAGGCGGCCGAACACGCTCCTGGCCACGGCGATCCCCCGATCGACGGCCATCCAGCACATGGTCTTGGAGTGGACGTGATGGCGGGGCGCGGCCCGTATCTCCCAGATGCCCTGGTCGGGCTCCCGCCAGCGCAGGCTCACCGCGGCCACCAACTTCTCCGCCAGGTGCCAATGGGGCTCGTCGAGAGGCGCGCCGACCCGGCCCAGCCGCCAGATCAGCTCCATGATCGGTCCGAACACGTCGGTCTGCGCCTGCTGCTCGGCGGCGTTGCCGATCCGCACCGGATGGCTGCCCCCGTAGCCGGCCAGGTGCGGGTCGAAGTGCTCGGGCGGCAGGGCGCCGCCGTCGACGGTGTAGATGGGGGCCAGATGATCCAGGTCGGTGCCGCCGCCCTCGATGAGCCGAAGCAGCCAGCCGAGCAGGTCCATTGCCTCCTGCGTGGATCCCAGGCGCGCCAGCGTGCTGGCCGCCATCGACGCGTCCCGCATCCAGCAGTAGCGGTAGTCCCAGTTGCGGGACCCTCCCAGCTCCTGGGGCAGGCTGGTGGTGGGAGCCGCGATGATCGCACCGGTCGGGTAATGGCACAGGGCCTTGAGCACCAGAGCGGAACGCCGCACGAGATCGGTCTGGAGCGGCGGGAGGGTCAGGCCGCCGGCCCAGGCGCTCCAGTGCTCGATGGTGGCCGAGCGCCGCTGCGGTTCCGGCGTCGAGTCGTCGCCCGCGCCGGGGCCGCAGAGCAGTTCCAGCACGACCGGTCCCGCCGACAGGTCCACGTCGGCCCGGGCGGTGTCGTTGCCGCCGTTCGACTCGATGTGCCATCGCAGGCCCGGAGACCGCAGGCCCGTCATGAATGGGTCGGCGTTGCCGCGCACGTCGATCCCGGTGTCGTTGCGCTCCAGCCGCGTCGCCCCGGAGTCCGAACGGGACACGAACTCGACGACGGCGAGTCCGCGGCCCTTCAAGACCCGAACCAGGCGGCTCCGTTCGGCGGGCTCTGCCGGCAGTCCATCGGAGCAGTCGAGGTAGTCGGTCACCGTCATGTCCTCCCACGACGTCTCCAACACCAAGGAGTGGTCGATATAGCGCTGCCGCGGGCGAGCAGCGGGACCGGTGGGGCGTACCGCGAAGTAGCCGTCGGGCGGGCCGCCGAGCAACTCGGCCATCAAGGGGTTCGAGTCGACTCGGGGACAGCAGAACCAGACCACGCGGGCGTCGGGCGTCACGAGGGCCGCTGTGCGCTGATCCGACAGCAGAGAGTGGTGCTCGATGGGCACCACTGGTGACGATGCAGAATCCGCAGGACCAGCCGGCGATGGGCTCTGCGGATGGGCAGAGGCGTTCACAGGCGCGACGCTAATGCGCCCGCGAACAGGTGAGAACCGGTCGCGGTCGGGCGGTGTCACTCCCGCTCTTGTTCGCTGCGCTCACGGGCCGCTCGGGCCACGGCCTCGCTCGTACAGGCCGTTCGCTCGGGCCGATTCGCTCGGCCTCTCAGTGGCCGTGCCGGCCTGCGCCGCTACGGTGCCGAGCCGTGAGCGAGATGCCCGAGGTGGTGGAACGGCCTCCGGAGCGGCGCTGCTACCGGCACCCCGATCGTCGCGGCGGCGTCTCCTGCCAGCGCTGCGACCGCCCGATCTGCCCGGACTGCATGCTCCAGGCGTCGGTCGGGTTCCACTGTCCCGAATGCTCCTCCCCGGGCCGTGCCCGGCCGGTAACGGTGTCACCGATGATGGTGGCCCGCGCCTCGCGGCCGCGGGTCACCCAGCTACTGCTGGGCCTGAACGCGCTGGCCTACCTCTACTCGATCGTTCTGAGCGGCTCGGCCCGGGGAATCACCCGTCTCGACCAGGGACTGCTCATAGACGGCGGCCTGTTCGCCCGGGCCCGGCTCTTCGACGGCGGTTCCGTCAGCCTGATCGGAGTCGACACCGGCGAGTACTACCGGCTGGTCACCGCCGCGTTCCTGCACGACGGGATCTTCCACCTGGCGTTCAACATGTACATCCTGTGGATCCTGGGCCACATGCTCGAGGGGAGCTTCGGCAAGGCCCGCTTCCTGTCCCTGTATGTGGTGTCGATGCTCGGTGGCTCGTTCGGGGTGCTGCTGCTGTCGCCGAACTCGCCGACCGTGGGGGCGTCGGGAGCCGTGTTCGGCCTGATGGGGGCCACGGTGCTGATGCATCGGGCCGTCGGCGGCAGCATCTGGCGCTCGCCGCTGGCCCCGCTGCTGATGATCAACGTCGTTTTCACGCTGTTGATTCCGCGGGTATCCATCGGCGGCCACTTCGGTGGGCTGATCGCGGGCGCGGTCATGGGTGCGGTGATGATGCGCTTCGAGCGCCGCAATGCTCCCGCCTGGGTGACGGTGGCCCTGGGCGCCATGCTGTCGGCGCTCCTCGTGCTCGGATCGGTTCTCGCCCTGCCGCTGCGGGACTTGATCTCCGACGTGGTGGACCTGGTCGCATAGAGCGGGTGCAGCGGCCCGCCGGGTGACGGATTGGCGCCCGCGTAGGATGGCGGGGTGGCTGAGCCGTCCGGGGCGCCGGAGATCTATCTCGACCACGCCGCCTCCACGCCGCTGAGGCCCGCGGCCCGTGATGCCTGGCTTGCAGCCGCGCAGAGGCATCACGCCAACCCGACCGGATCTCATCTCGCCGCCAGGGAGGCTCGCCGAGCGCTGGACGAGGCCCGTGGCCGAGCCGCGTGCGCCCTTGGCGCCGACCCCGGCGAGATCGTGTTCACGTCGGGGGGCAGCGAGGCCGACAACATGGCTGTGCGGGGCGCTCTCGGCCTCCGGGGCTCCGGGACGGTGGCGGTGACCACCGCGGCCGAGCACCACGCCGTCCACGATCCGGTCGAACGCTCCGGGGGAGTCTTCGTCGCGGTGGACGAGCGGGGCATCGTCGACCTTGAGGCCCTGGCTGACGTGCTGGACGCCCGCAACGGCGACGTGGCGGTGGTCTCGGTGATCGCGGTCAACAACGAGACCGGCTCGATCACGCCGCTGCCCGAGGTGGCCCGGGTAGTACGCGACCTCGCTCCGGGAGCCCTGCTGCACACCGACGCCGTCCAGGCCGTGAACTGGATCGACGTGGCCACCGAGACTGCCGGCTACGACCTCGTGTCGGTCACCGGGCACAAGGTGGGCTCGCCGGTGGGAACCGGGGTGCTGGTAGCGCGCGACGGCGTGGAGCTCGACCCGCTGATCGTCGGGGGCGGCCAGGAGCGGGGACGGCGGGCCGGCACCCCCGACGTGGCCGGAGCGGCGTCGTTCGCGGCCGCGCTGGTGGAGACCGCCGAGCAGCGTGACGGCAGCGTCGAGCGGCTCCGGGTTCTGCGAGACGCTCTGATCGACGGCTTGACGGACCGGCTCGGCGACCGCGTGCTGGTCTCGTCGGCCCGAGCTAACGGCGATCGCGGCCATATCGCGGCCGGCATCGCCAACGTGTGCATCACCGGGGTGCAGAGCGAGGCACTGCTGTTCCTGATGGACGCGGCCGGGGTGCGGGCCTCGGCCGCCTCGTCATGCTCCAGCGGTGCCCAGGACCCGTCCCATGTTTTGGCCGCCATGGGGGTTCCGCGAGAGGTCGCCCTGGGCTCGCTGCGGCTGTCGCTCGGGCACACCACCGTCGCGTCCGACGTGGAGCGGGCCGTCGAGGTCATCTCAGCGTCGGTCGAGCGACTCGACCGTTTCGAGGGAGGCTGACATGGGCGGCGCGAACTCCCCTTCCAGGGTTCTGGTGGCCATGTCGGGCGGGGTGGACTCCTCGGTGGCTGCGGCGCTCCTGCTCGAGGCCGGCTACGACATCGCGGGGGTCACCATGAAGCTGTGGGGCGGCCCCAGCGACACCGGCTGTTGCTCGGTGTCCGACGTCGACGACGCCCGCTGGGTGGCCGACCAGCTCGGCATCGAGCACCATGTGTTCAACTTCGGCGACGACTTCGAGCGCCACGTCGTGGAGCCGTACGTGGCCGATCACGCCGCGGGCCGGACCCCGAATCCCTGTGTGGAGTGCAACCGCCACATCAAGTTCCGCCGGCTGGCGCACCGGGCCGACGCGCTCGGCTTCGAGCTGCTGGCGACCGGACATCACGCCCGCATAGTGACGACGGACGGGGGCGTGCGGATCGGGCGAGGCGTCGACCCGGCCAAGGACCAGTCCTACGTCCTGCACATGCTCGACGCCCCGGTGCTGGACCGGCTGCTGCTGCCGGTGGGGGAGATGACCAAGGACGAGGTGCGGCGCCAGGCCGAGGCCCGGGGACTGGTGACGGCGGCCAAGCCCGACAGCCAGGACGTCTGCTTCATAACCGCCTCAGCAGGCCGCCGGAAGTTCCTCAGCGAGCGCATCGGAATGCGCTCGGGCCGGGTGGTCGACACCGCGGGCCAACAGGTCGGCACGGTCGATGCGCTCGAGTTGGTGACGGTCGGCCAGCGCCGGGGGCTCGGCGCGATAGGCGACGGGTCGCCCCGCTACGTGCTGGATGTGGACGCCACCTCGGCCACGGTCGTGGTGGGGGACCGGGCCGCGCTCGATGTCTCGGTCACGCCTCTGGAGGACTGGCGCTGGGCGAGCCGTCCGATCGCGGGACCGCTCGGGGTGCAGACCTCAGCCCATGGCGCAGCCGCTCCGGCCACCGTCGACGTCGACGGCACCGCCGTGCAATGGTCCGAGCCCCGCCGGGCGGTGGCCCCCGGCCAGAGCGTCGTCGCCTATGCGGGCGACATCGTGGTCGGCGGCGGCATCGCGGCCCGGCCTGTCCACCGTTGACGACGAGCGGGCAGTAGGCGTAGCCGCAGCGATCGCTCAGCTCCGAGGCCGTTCGTGGCCGGGGTCGTAGACGGCGTGCCGGTGGCGGGTGGCGGGGCAGGGAGTGCCGTAGGCGTCGATGGTAAATCCGCTGTCGGCCTGGGCGTAGCGGGCGCCGACGTAGCCGAGGCAGACACGGGTGCCGGTGCGGAAGCCCGGGCTGGCCGAGGTGATGTAGCCGGCCGGGTCGCCGTCGACGCGGATGGTGGCCGACGGGGGTGGATCGCCGGGCCGGCCGGGGAGGCCGGCGAGGTCGACGGTCCAGATGCCGTAGCACCACTCGGCTGGGTGGTCGGCTTTGGCGAGGACGGCGTCGCGGCCGATGAAGTCGCCCTTGTCGAGGTGGACGAAGCGGTCGAGTCCGGCGTCGTAGGGTGTGTACTCAACACCGAACTCGGTCTGCCAGCCGTGATATCCCTTCTCGATGCGCATGGCGTTGAGGGCATAGGAGCCGAAGTCGCGGAGGCCGAGGTCGGTGCCGGCGTCGTGGAGGGCGTGGTAGACGGCGGGAAGGTCGCGCTCGTCGAGGTGGAGCTCCCAGCCGAGCTCCCCTACGAAGCTGACCCGCAGGGCGGTGGCTCCGGTCCCGGCCACGGTCACCTGGCGGGCCGACATCCAGGGTGCGCCTTCCCGGGAGAGGTCGTCGTCGCTGAGGCGGGTGAGGAGCTCGCGACTGGCCGGGCCCATGACCATGAGGGTGGAGGTGCGGTCGTCCGCGTGCCGCAACTCCAGGTCGTCCACAGGGCGGCGGTGGGACTGGAGCCAGTCGAGGTCGCGTTCTCGGGCCGCGGTCGGTCCGAGGATGAGGTACCGGTCGGCGGTGACGTGGGCGATGGTGGCCTCGCTCCACACGGTGCCGTTGGGGCGGAGCATGTAGGCCAGGCGGACCCGACCGCGAGCGGGGAGCCGGGTGCAGAAGACCCGGTCGAGGAGGGCGGCGGCGTCGGGACCGGCGACCTCGTAGCGGGTGAAGCCGGCATGGTCCATCACGCCGACCCGGTCCCGAACGGCGAGGCACTCGGCTTCGACGCTGCGGTGCCAGGGCTCGTCGCGGTAGCTGGTGGTCCTGTGGCGGTAGCGGGTGGTGGCGGAGAACCAGAAGGCCCGTTCCCAGCCGGCGATCTGGCCGAAGTTCGCGCCCCTGGCCGCCAGCGTGTCGTAAAGGGGCGACCGATCGACGGGCCGGGCCGACTGCCAGATGCGATGGGGGAACGGTTCGGCGTACTGGTGCTCGTACAGCTCCCGGGCCCGGGCGTTGGCGTAGCTGTCACGTTTGGAACCGGTCAGTGCCCAGCGGCCGAAGCGTCGGGGGTCCCAGGGCCACAGATCCCATTCGGTGTCGCCACCGGTGATCATCTCGGCGAGGCACTTGCCGACGGCGGCGGCGTGAGTGACGCCGATCTGGACCCCGGCCGCCTGGTAGAAGTCGGGGAGCCCGGCGGCCGGTCCGACAAGGGGGTTGGCGTCGGGGCTGTAGGTGATCGGGCCATTGACGAACCGGGCGATGCCGACCTCCCCAAGCACAGGAACGTGAGCCATGGCCCGGGCCGCTACCTCCGCGATGTTGTCGGTGCATTCTGGGAACAGGGCCGAGTCGAAGACGTCGGGGGTGGCGTGCTCCCAGACGGTACGACCCTCGTGGCCGTAGTTGCCGAACAGGAAGCCGTCCTGCTCCCGTCGCAGGTAGAACATGATCTCGGGGTCACGCACGAGGGGGAACGGCTCGCTGTGGTCGGAGAGCTCGGCGACGGGGCCGGTGACCAGGTACTGGTGCTCCACCACCGCCAGCGGGATGTCGGCGCCGGCCATGCGGCTGATCTCGGCTGCGTAGAACCCGGCGGCGTTGATGACGACCTCGCAGTCGATGACGTCGCGCCCGTCGCCGGTGTCCACATGGATCCGCCAGCCGGCGGCGCTCCGCTCGATGTCGACCACCCGGGTGTGGCGCCGGACCCGGGCCCCCAGCCGGCGAGCCCGGCGGGCGAAGCTGTGGGTCAGGCCGCTGGGGTCGATGTCGCCCTCATACGGATCGAGTAGGCCGGCGACCACTGAGCCGTCGTCGTGCCAGAACGGGTGCATGGCCTCCATCTCGGCCGCCGACAAGAGGTGCAGGTCGAAGCCGAGGCCGGCCGCGATCCCGATGATGTGGTGGAAATGGTCGAGCCGGTCGGAGGTGTGACCCGGCCAGAACGCTTGGGTGTGCCGGTAGGTGATCGGGTCGTCGGGGTCGTCGGCGAGTTGCGTGTAGAGCCTCCAGGCGTAGTTCCCGGCTCGCTGACCCAGCCAGCTGTTGGAGAACGTCGGCACGTTGCCCGCCGCGTGCCAGGTCGAACCGGCGGTCAGCTCGTGCTTCTCCACCAGCAGGGTGTCGGTCTCGCCGGCCTGGGCCAGGTGCCACAGGACCGAGGCGCCGACGGCGCCCCCGCCGATGATGACGATGCGGGCCCGATCCGTCACGGCTGCTGTTCGGGAACAAGGATGTCGAACCGCGCCCGGATGGCCTCCTCTGCGGCCAGCGACAGATGCTCGGGGCGGCCCACCTCGAGGATGTCGGCGACCCGCTGGCGGGCCCGGTCCCACAGGGCGGGTCGGCCGGCCGCCTCCCACTCGTCCACGGAGGCTCGGTCGCCGATGGTGGGGTAGACGTACTCGGTTCGCATCAGTTCCAGGGTCCGGCGGTGGCCCAGGTAGTGGCCGTCGCCGGTGACCACCGACTCGACCATGTCGAGATCCAGGGCGTCGGGCGTCACGTCGATCCCCCGAACGGACCGCAGGATGGCCGCGCACATCTCGTCGTCTATGACCAGCGCCTCGGGGGATGCGACCATGATCGATCCCAGCATCCCGACCGACAGCTGCACCATGTCGGCGCCTGCGTTGGCGGCCAGAGCCACGGTGTAGCCCTTCTCGTAGCCCGCTTGGCTGTCGGCCACCTTCGAGTCCGTTATGCCGGCCGACACGGCGTGGGGCAGGCCGAGCCCGCCCAGAAGCTGGGCTGCGGCCGCCGCGGCGACGGCAGCCTCCCCGCCCCCGCCCGTCATGGCACCGGTCCGCAGGTCGGACACGAACGGCATGAAGGCGTGGATCGCGGGGTGGCCGGGGCGGACGGCGTCGATCAGTACCACTGCGGCCAGGATCTCGGCCAGCCCCTGGGCTAACGCCCCGGCTAGCGACGGGGGGCTGGTGGCGCCGGCCTGGCCGGCGGAGCAGGTCTGGATCACCATTCCCTCGTCGATGGCGGCCTCGATGATGCCGCAGCCCTCGGGGCTGAACCGCAGCGGGGGAACGACATGGACGACGACAGCCATCGAGAAGGGCCGGCTCGCGAAGGCGCCCTCGGCGCCGAGCGCGAGGTCGAACAGTTCGACGACGGGGGCGACGCTTCGGGCGCTGCTGAAGCTCACACCGGTCGGCTTGCTGGTGGCGGAGACGCAGGCGAAGGCGGTGTTGACGTCGAGGGCGAAGCCGGAGGGGGCGTCGCGGCCGATGAGCGGTCGCAGGCCGTAGTGGATGTTCGGGCATTCGTCGAGGACCCGCATCATCGACCACAGGTCGGCCATGGTGGAGTCCCGGTAGGTGTCGGTGGCGGCGTCGAGCATCCTGACCGCGGCACCGCCGGTGCCGATGTGCACGGCCCCGCGGCCGATTGTCAGGCCCCGGTCCTCAACGAAGCCCGGAAGGTTCACCTGCGACGGCGACCGCTCGATGGCCGCCTCGACCATCGGTCTGGGAAATGTGAGCCGCCCGTCGCGGCGCAGACCGGCTCCGGCCGCCACCAGCCGGTCCGTTGACGGCTGGGGAGTGTCGGCCAGTCCCACCCGTTCGAGGATGGCGAAGGCGTGATCTGTGACGGCGTCCCGGTCGCGGTCCGGCAGGGGGCGGTAGGCCCCGCCCTCCGGCGGCGGGGTGGTCCTCGCCACCGCCGGACCGGTCCGTCGACGGCCGCGCCGGGCCACCGGCTCAGGCTCCGGCCGGCTCGTCGGCGAACATCAGTGACCGAGGTGCTTCCAGGCGTCGTCCAGGGCGCCGGCCAACCGTCGGACGGCCTCGTCGATCTCGTCGGCGTCGATGATCAGTGGCGGCATGAAGCTGATCCGGTCGGGATCGATGCTGCGCAGGTACAAGCCCCGGTCGTGGGCGCAGTCCTGGACCAGCCGCCCCACCTTGCGGGCCGGATCGAACAGCGCCCGGGTGGCCTTGTTCTCGACGAGCTGGATCCCGCAGAACAGACCGACACCCCGCACGTCGCCCACCAGCGGATGGTCGCCCAAGGCTTGGCACCCGTCCAGGAACCGGGACGACACGGAGCGGACATGGCCTATCAGGTCGATCTCGTCGTAGATGTCGAGCGCCTCCATCGCCACCGCCGCCCCGACCGGGTGGCCGGCGTAGGTGAAACCGTGGCCCAGCACCCCGACCTCGTCGGCGTTGCGGACAATGTCGGAGTAGAAGTCCTCCTTCATCAACAAGGCCGACATCGGGAAGTAGCCGGCCGTGAGGGCCTTGGCCGAAGTGATGGAATCGGGCTCCAGGCCCCAGGTCTCCGATCCCCAGCGGTTCCCGGTCCGTCCGAACCCGCACACCACCTCGTCGACGTGGAAGTGGATGCCGTAGCGCTTGATCACGGCCTGCATGGCCGGCCAGTAGCCCTCGGGCGGCTTTATCGCGCCTCCGCCGGACTGCATCGGCTCGGCGAAGAACGCCGCGATCCGGTCCGGGCCGTTCTCGACGATGACCCGCTCGAGGTCGGCCGCCATCCGGGCCGAGAACTCCTCCTCGCTCTCGCCGTCACGATGGTTGAGGTAGTAGTTGGGGGTCTCGGTCTTGGCGAAGCCCTCCAGCGGAAGCCCGAAGCGGGCATGCATGTGGGGCTGGCCCGACACGCTCACCGCGGCCACGGTGTTGCCGTAGTAGCCCCGCCACCGGGAGACCAGCGTGCGCCGTTCCGGCTCGCCCCGGGCCGAATTGCGGTACCACAGGAGCTTGATCAGCGAGTCGGTGGCCTCCGAGCCCGAGCACTGGAACATCGCCCGGCTCATGCCGCCCGGGGCGAGGGCTACGAGCCGATCGGCCAGGGTGGCCACCGTCGGATGGGACCGGCCGTAGAACGTCGGGGCGTAGGGCAGTGTGGCCAGCTGGCGGTGGGCGGCGTCGGCGAGCCGCCGGTTGCTGTAGCCCAGCGACGCGCAGCCCAGCCCCGAGAAGCCGTCGATGATCTCACGCCCGTCGTCGGTGGTGATCGTGACTCCTTGACCCGACACGACCATCGCGGTCGGGCCGTCGGCGTCGTGGCGGCGCAGGTCGGTCTGGCCGTGGACGTGGCGCCGAGCGTCCAGGGCGTGTGTGTCGGCGGTGCTCATCGACTCCAGACTCGCGACGTTCAGGTTGAGTGGCAATCGCGATTACCGTGCAAATGAATGAATGAGCCTCAACGATTGTCGGGCCCCGTGCTCGACATCGGGCACCTGGCCGTCATTGGCGCCCTGGCCCGGCACGGGCGGCTGAGCGACGCCGCCCGGGACCTGCACGTGACACCGTCGGCGCTGTCGCATCGCATCCGGGAGGCGGAGAAGCGCCTCGGACTCATGCTGTATGTGCGGGCGAACAAGCGCCTGGAACCGACCCCCGCCGCCGATCACCTGGCCGAGGTGGCGACCCGGATCGTCGACGAACTGGCCCGGGCCGAGTCCGACGCCCGCCGCATGACCGGAGCCGTGCGTCACGTCGTGCGGCTGGCCGTGGAGTCGTACAGCTCCTACCACTGGCTGCCGGGGTTCGTCCGCCACGTCCGGGCCAACGCCGCCGGCATCGAGCTCCAGGTCATGGGCTCGACCGGGGCCGACCCGCGCTCCGGGGTGGCGACCGGCCGGCTCGACGTGGCCATCGTCTCCGGCGACTACCCGGCTCTCGGTCTGGTCGCCGCGAAGCTGTTCGACGACGAGCTGGTGTTCATCCTGCCGCCGGGACACCACCTGGCGGGCCGCGACTATATCGATGGACCCGACATCGCCGGCGAGGACTTCATCACCTACACCCGCGCACCCGAGCCCGACCGCGAGTTCGCCCTGCTCTTCCGGCCGACCAGCAGCTATCCGAGCTGGGTCGAGACCGTCGAGCTCCCCGAGGCCATCGTCGAGATGGTGGCCGCCGGCCTCGGAACATCGGTACTGGCCCGATGGGCCGTCCAACAAGCCATCGACGGCGGCCGCGTGGCCGCGAGCCGGGTCGGCCCCGACGGCATCGTGGTGCCCTGGTACGCCGTGCACCGCGACGCCGACGGCCCCGACTCACCGAGCGCCGCAATCGCCGAGCTCCTGGTCCGCTGGTGCGACGAGAACGGCGGATCGCTATGAGAGCGTCCGCGAACCCGTAGAGGCCGCTCGCGCCGCGACGGGCTATGAGAGCGCGCCGGCCACGATCGACCGGCACAGCTCCGCGACGGCCATGTGAGTTTCGGGTGCGATGCCGTCGACGTGATCGTCGACGATCCCGTCCGTCGAGTTGATCAGGCCCTGCGCCACCATCGTTTCGAGCAGCCGAGCCTCCATCGCGGGCGTGTGAACGAGCCGCGCGTCGCCTGTCCGAGCGGCCATGGCGGCGACTATCGCGGTGCAGCCCCAGTTCGACACCGCGGCCGGCACAAGCACGTCGGCGGTGCTGACAGCCCCGATGCCGCCGCCGCAGGCGCAGCTTCCATCGGCCCCGAACGGCACGTGCGCCTTCACCGCGGATGCGACGTTGCCCATGCCGATCTCGTTGCCTCCATCCCCTACGGCCACCACCGGGATGCCCTGGCGTCGACCCTCGTCGAACAGGTCGTCGACCCTGGCCCGGCCCATGCCGTAGTCCTGGCCCCGCATGCTGTAGTAGATCCCGTTGCTGTTGCGTCCCACCCGCTCGGTCGAGAACAGCAGGTCGGGCTCGACCTCCTCCAGCAGTGCCGTCGCGGCTGCAGGACCCTCGGCGTCGGTGACCGGGAACGAGCGCAGCACCACTGTGGCCAGTGATCCCTCGGCGTTGGCGCGGCGTGCGGTGACGAGGTCGACCGGCACCGCGCCGGCTGCCTGAGCCACCGCCCCGACGGAGCCGAGCAGGGCCTCCTCGGCTACCAGCACGCAGGTCGCCCGCCGGGCCAGGACCAGTGCTCGGATGACGGCGGCCGCCCCCGACGGTCCGTCGTTCTCCCCGATGTCGGGTGAGAGCCAGGCCCGGGACACCGAGCCCGTGGTGACGATCACGGTGCCCTGGATCGGCACCGCCAGCAGGGCATCGGCGGCCGCCCCCACCAGCGAGCCGCCCTGTTGGAGCCGGGCGGCCTCGTAGAGCGGCTCCACCCCCCGGTCCCCGACATCGAGTGTGATCAGCCGATCGAGGCGGTTGTCGATGTCCATGTCAGTCGTCTCCGAACAGCAGCCGTGCAACCCAGTCCGGATCGTCCAGATGCCCGGCCACGATGTCCAGCGCCTCGTCGAGCGCAGCGGCCAGTCTTTCCGCACCCCCGACCCGGTCGACCGCGCCGGCAGTCGGCTTGAGCCGGATGCAGACCCGACCTCCGGGCTGGCCGTGGGTGTTCACCGTGAGCACTCCGCCATCGCGCAACAGCAGCATGCCCACGGCCGCGGTCGCCTCGCAAGGCACTAGGGCCGTTGTGGGCCGCGATGACCGATCGACCAGCAGCCCGAGCACGTCCTCCTCGGAGACACTGGGGCCGAGGTCGCTGCGGTGGACCACATCGTCGCCGAGCCGCTCGGCCAGCGCATCGGCCACAGCCCGGCCGTCGGCTGCCTGCTGCTGCAGCATCGCCGGGTCGAACCGCTCCAGCGAGCGGAGCGCTCCCGCCGCGACCGGAGCTCGGGCCTCCATCCCCAGTTCCGAGGCGCGAGCCAGCACCGGCACCAGACACTCCGGCCTGCCCGCCATCACGCCGGCCCTGGGACCGCTCAGACCGGCCTTGTCGGCGTTGGTCACGACCAGGTCCGGTCCCAGCTCCATGCTCCGGGCTCCGCCGTGGAGCACGGGCCGCAGCCGCGCCCCGTAGGCGTCGTCCAGGAACACCGTCGCGCCAGCCGAGCGGGCGGCCGCGACCGCGGCCGACACGTCGCGGTCGGCCATCCGGGCCAACGTGCTCGTCACCGGGGTGATCACCACCAGCGCCGGACGAGGCTCGCCCACCGCGGCCGCGTCGTCGACCTCGACCAACCGGACACCGGCCAGCCCGCAGCCCCGCACGACCGAGGCATGGGAGCGATCGCCCCTCGGAACGACCGAGACCACGGGCCGGCCGCCGGCCAAGGACAGCACCGCAGCCACGATCGCGGCGCTGGTGCGGTTGAGCACGGCCACGGCCTCCGTCCCGTCACCCCCGAGATGTCCGACGACCACGTCCTGGAGACGGTCGGCGAACACACCGGGCCCCACCCACTCCTCGCACCAGATGCCGACATCATCGGGCTCGATCGGGAAGCAGCGGGCGTTACCGGTGAACACCGCGATCGACTCGGGTCCGGAGGCCGCGACGGTCTCGGCCGCCACCCGCTGCGCGCGGCGCAGGCGGCGGACCTCGTCGCGGCTGGACGCGAGCACCCGGCCGCGGGCGAACCCCACCTCGGGATCGATCCGGTTGCCGAACCGATCGACGCCGGTCATGGGCGGTCGATCTTGATCGTGACCGACTTGCGGGTGGTGTAGTTGTCGAGCGCGCCCTCGATCGAGTACTCCCGGCCCAGCCCGCTCTGCTTGACGCCGCCATAGGACATGCCCGGGATCTGACCACCGCCCTCGTTGACCCAGATCCAGCCAGCTTCGAGGTGGCCGCAGACGCGGATCACCGAGTCGAGGTCGTGGCCGAAGACGAAGGCAGCCAGTCCGTAGTGGGTGTCGTTGGCCATCTCGATCATCGACGCCTCATCGGTCCAGGGAATGGCCACCATGACCGGACCGAACACCTCCTCGCGGGCGATGCGCCACGAGTTGTCGATCCCGGCCAGCACGGTCGGCACCGGCCAGTAACCGGCCGCCTCGTCGACCGGCGCCGGGGTCGAACCGGTCAGGAAGGTCGCCCCGAGCGCCTCGGCCTCGGCCACGTAGGCCCGGATCTCGCCGTAGCGCTCCGCATTGATCACCGCCCCTATGTCCACCTCGGGGTCCAGCGCGTCGCCCACCGTCATCGCCTCGACGATGCCGACCACCCGCGGCATCAGGGCGTCCCACACGTCAGCGTGCACGAACAGCCTCGACCCGGCCGTGCACGACTGTCCCTGGCGGCCGAAACGCATCGCGTTCACGATCCCCTGGGCCGTCGCCTCGACCCGATCGGGTGCAGCCGCGTCGGGGAACACGATGCACGGGCTCTTGCCGCCGAGCTCCAGCGTGACCGGGACGAGTCGCTCTGCCGCCGCGTGGGCCACCAGGTGCCCGGCCTCCGCCGACCCGGTGAAGGACACCTTGTCCACGCCGGGATGGCCCGCGATGGCCGCGCCGGCCTCCTCGCCCACTCCTGTGACCACGTTCAAGACGCCGGGAGGGAACAGTCCGGTCGCCAACTCGGCCAGGCGCAGCACGGCCAGGGGCGCGTCCTCGGCCGGTTTGAGCACCAGCGTGTTGCCGGTGGCCAACGCCATCGAGATCTTCACCGCCCCCAACTGAAGTGGCGAGTTCCAAGGGATGATCGATCCGACCACGCCGACCGGCTCCCTGGTGGTGAACGAGAACAGCCCGGGCCCCAGCGGCAGGGTCTCTCCCTTCTGCTCGACCGCCACACCGCCGAAGTACCGCAGCACCGCCGCGGCCCCAGCCGTCTCGGCTCGGGACTGGCTCCGGATCGCATTGCCTGTCTCGGCCGCCAGCAGCCGAGCCACCTCCTCGGCATGCTCATCAAGCAGGTCCGCCAGCCCGATCAGCCGCCGGCCCCGCTCGCTCGCAGCCAGCGCGCTCCACGCCGGGAACGCCCGCCGAGCCGCGGCGACGGCCAGATCGACTTCGGCCAAGCCTCCCCGTCCCACTTCGGCCAGTGGCTCGCGCCGCGAGGGGTTCTCGACCCCCAGGGTCCGCCCGTCCGCGGGCCGCCGCCATCCACCATCGATGTAGCAGCCGGACAGCCCGTCCGTCGGCAGCGCGATGAGGGGCAGCGTCGTCACGAGTCGGCACCCGAGCGGATGATCTGGTAGATCGCCGAGTAGTCGCGGGACCCGCCATAGCGCTCCACGAACGCCGCGAACCGCTCGGCCGCCAGCGACCCGAACTCCGTCGCGCAGCCGACGGACCCGGCGGCCTGTTGGGCCAACCGCAGGTCCTTGGCCATGAGCGCCGCTGCGAACCCCGGCTCGTAGCCGTTGCTCGACGGTGCGTCGGCTACCACCCCCGGAACCGGACACCTGTGTTCCAACGTCCAGCACGCCGCCGCGGCTCCCGAGCACAGCTCATGGAACCGCGCGGCGTCGAGGCCCAGCGCCTCGGCCAGGGCGAACCCCTCGAACACCGCCAGCCCGGTGATCCCGACGATCAGGTTGTGGCACGCCTTCGCCGCCTGCCCCGACCCGCTCGGCCCGAACCACATGACCCTTGATCCCGCTGCCTGCAGGTATGGCATCGCCCGCTCGACGCCATCCTCGGAACCTCCAACCATGAAGCTCAACGCACCGGAGGCCGCACCCTCCGGCCCGCCCGACACCGGCGCGTCCACCATCTCCAAGCCCTGGCCGCTCGCCTCGGCCGCCAGTGCCGCAGTCGTGGAGACGTCAATCGTCGAACAGTCGATCAGCAGCGTCCCCGGTCGAGCCGCCCCGAGCACTGCCGACTCGTACAGCTGCCGGACATCCCGACCCTCAGGCAGCATCGTCACCACGGCTCTCGCTTCGGTCACGGGAACCTGCTCCAGAGAGACCCCCCGCCCCCCAGCCGACGAGAACGCCTTCAACGCCTCAGGTGACACGTCGGAGCCGACGACGTCGAACCCGGCGCGAGTCAGGGTCAAGGCAAGCGGCCGTCCCATAGTCCCCAACCCGATCACGACAACCGGACCGTCACTCATCGGCCCGATCCTGATCGTGCCATCAATGAACAGCAAACGCGATCATCAACGATTTCGATGAGCATCACTCAAGTCCGATCGGCTCGGCGGTCTTGAGCAGGCAACCGGGACTCGTGCGGGGTCAGGCTGGGATCAGTAGGGCGGTGGCGGGGTGGAGCGCGGCCAGCCCCTTGTCCAGCGTCACCAGCGATCCGCCGCAGATTCAGGAGAGCTTGAGGCCGCGGCGCTCGGCGGTGGCCAGCACGGCCGCCGGACGGCTGGGCGACACCAACAGGGCGGTGAGCGAGCGCTCGTCGCTGCGGTTGCGGCCCGTCCTCACGCCTGCCTTCACAGGTCTGTTGAGGCGCAGTTCCAGCGCCATGCCGAAGGCCTGGGCGGTGAGATCCACAGCAGAGGTGTCGGCCGGGGCGGGACTGATAGATGCGATGTCGCGGCGGCCCAGTGGCAGCGGCTCTGTCGCCGCCATGTGGTCGTGGACCACCACCCCGTTGGGGACGAACACCAGCCAGCGGCTGGCCAGCCGGTAGAGGGTGTGGGCCGCGAACGCGGCCGCGGGCAGCCCGATGGCCGCGGCCACGATGCCGGCGGCCCAGCCACGGCCGGTCAGAAGCAATGGCCCGACGGCCACGCCGGCCACCGATACCGCCCACATGGGCACGATCAGAGCCACCAGGATCGGCCCAGGGGGACGCAGCAGGAAGCGGCGCTCGTCGCCGTAGCTGGCCGCGTTCACGTGGGCCTCGGCATAGGCGGGCAGCAGTACGATCCCCGTGCCCAGCAGAGAGGCGATCAGGCCGATGAGAGCGACCGGATCCGAGGCGTCAGCGGATCCTGACGCGGCGATCCACAACTGCAGCGCACCGGCCGGCATGGCGATACGGACGACGGTCGCCGCCCGAGCTCCCGGAAGCAGCAGCGCGGCGAGCACAACGAGATAGGCCAGCCACAGCGCCAACGTCACCGTCGAGCGGGCCCCGCCCCCGTCAGGCCGGAGTTCCGGAAGGATCAAGTCTCCGAACCAGGCTCCGGCCGCGACCGCCAGCCAGGCTGCCACGGCGCCAATACGTAGCAACTGCACCGTCCTGCCCGGTCCCCGCGCCCGGCTACGCACCGCAACCGGCACCTCGTCTGCCACGGCCGCAATTGTGTCACCGGCTGGCGCCGGGGCGGTCACGGGCTGGTCACAGGGCGGATGTAGCCTCACCCTGATGGCCGGCGCAGACACCGCAGACCCCGGCACAGCCCGCGACTCGGCGGCGCGCGTCCGCGAGCTCCAGGCCCGGCTCAACCATCACTCAGCCCTCTACTACGCGGGCAAGCCCGAGATCCCCGACGGCGACTTCGACAGCCTGCTCAACGAACTGAAGACCCTCGAGGAGCAGCACCCGGAACTGGTCCACCCCGATTCGCCCACCCAGCGGGTGGGGGCCCCACCCGACACCGCCTTCGCGCCGGTGCGCCACGAGCCGCCCATGATGTCGCTGCACAACGCGCTCGACATCGAGGAGTTGCGGGCCTGGCACGAGCGGGTGCTTCGCGCCCTGGCCGCCGTCGAGGCCCGCCCGAGTGGCGAGGAGGCTCTGCCGACCCTCGAAGCCCCCGGCGTCGGGGACTTCTCGGTGGAACTGAAGTTCGACGGGCTGGCCATCTCGGTCCGTTACGAGAACGGCGTCCTGGTTCGGGCCGCTACTCGGGGCGACGGCCGCACCGGCGAGGACGTCACCCACTCGGTGCGCACCATCGCCGACATCCCGATCCGACTCCGCGGCGATGCTCCGGCCGTGCTGGAGGTGCGGGGTGAGGTGATCCTGCGCCTCTCCACCTTCGAGGCGCTCAACGCCCGCCAGGCCGAGCGGGGCGAGAAGGCCTACGTCAACCCCCGCAACGCGGCCGCGGGCTCGCTGCGCCAGAAGGACGCCCGGGTGACCGCGGAGCGGGGCCTGTCGTTCTGGTGCTACCAACTGGGCTACGCCGAGGGCGCCCCGGCCTTCAGCTCCCACATACAGACGCTCGAGTGGCTGAGGTCGCTGGGCCTGCCCGTCAACGAGTACTCGGCGCGCCTGCCCGACCTGGCCGCGGTGGAGGCCCACGTCACCGACTTCGAGCGCCGCCGCCACGACTTCGATTATGAGTTCGACGGCCTGGTGGTGAAGGTCGATGACCTGGCCACACAGGCCCGGCTGGGGGTGGACGCCAAGGCCCCCCGTTGGGCTATCGCCTACAAGTTCCCGCCCGAGGAGCGCACCACCGAGTTGCTCGGCATCGAGGTGTCGATCGGCCCGTCCGGCCAGGCCACCCCGTTCGCCCGGCTCGAGCCGGTGTTCGTCGGCGGCGTGACGGTGGCGACCGCCACGCTGCACAACGAGGATCAGGTGGCGGCCAAGGACGTGCGGCCCGGCGACACCGTGATCGTGCGGCGGGCCGGCGAGGTGATCCCCGAGGTGGTCGGGCCGGTGCTGTCGGAGCGGGCGCCGGGGTCGGAGCCGTGGTCGTTTCCGCGTGACTGTCCCATATGCGGTGAGGGGTTGCAGCGGGCCGAGGGCATGTCGGCCACGCAGTGCGTCAACTACTGGTGTCCCCGCCAGATACGGGGCCGGATCGAGCATTTCGTGGGCCGGGCCGCCATGGACATCGAGTTCCTGGGCGAGCGGAACATCGACCGGTTCGTAGGCGAGGAGCTTCTCCGCGATGTGGTCGGGCTGTACTCGCTCGACTTCGAGCGCATCGAGCAGATGGAGGGTTTCGGCCAGATCTCCGTGAACAACCTGCGCCGGTCCATCGAGGCCAGCAAGCAGCAGCCCCTGTCGCGCCTGCTGTTCGCGTTGAGCATCCCCGAGATCGGCCAGGTCAACGCCCAGGTGTTGGCCGCCGCGTTCGGTGATGTCGACAGCATCCTGGAGGCCGACGAGGAGGCCCTGGCCGAGGTGGAGGGGTTCGGGCCCATCATCGCGGCGTCGGTGCGGGCCTGGTTCGACGACCCCCACAACCGCACGCTCATCGAGGGACTGCGGTCCGCCGGGCTGCAGATGGAGGTCGACGAGCCCGCTGGTACGGAAGCGGGCGAGGCCCTATCCCAGACTCTGGCCGGCATGTCGGTGGTGGTCAGCGGCACCCTGGAGGGCTTCAGCCGCGACGGGGCCAAGCAGGCCATCCTGGCCCGGGGCGGCTCGTCGCCGGGCTCGGTGTCGGGCCGCACGACCGCGCTGGTGGTGGGCGCCGACCCGGGTGCCTCGAAGCTGCGCAAGGCCGAGTCGTCCGGCGTCCCGGTGATCGACGAAGCCGCCTTCCAGGAGCTGCTCGACACCGGCCAGTTCCCCTGATCCGCAGGTTGTTCGCCCTCCGCCACCGTGTCGCACAGGCGATGTAGGTTCAGACCCGTGACAACGGGGTCCCTGTCCTTGACACCGCGCCACGGCGAACGCACCTTCCAACTCGACACTGACGCCAGCAATGGCGACCCAACGAGGGAGCGCACTTCATCCGAACGCGAGCCAGTCGCTCGCCACTCGGATGGCGAGCGGCGGGAGGCGACGGCGGCGCCGCTAGCTAACGGGCGCCAAACTCAGTTGTTCGATCCTCCCGCCGCCTCCTCCGTCCAACCCAACGGCGGACATCTGCACACTGAACCCACTGATCCCGAATCGGCTAATGGCAACTTCCAGGCTCGGGCGGTGCGGCAAGGGCGCAAGGCGCAGGAGCTGGCCTGGACAGTTCTGGCCGAGAGCGGATTCTGTGACATCCAGGTCAGGGTCTCGCTAGAAGGCGGCGTCGAGGTCAACTATTCAGCGCTGGACCAGCGAGGCCATCGCTGGCTGTTCGACGTGTCGGGCGCCTTCGGTGTCACGCAACGCCCCGGACTGCGGCGCACGGACACGCTGTGGAAGGCGATCGGAAGAGCGGCCGTCCTGCACTCGCGGCCTGTGCAGGAGCCGCTGGTGCTGCTGACCACCGACCGCCCGGCCCCGGCCAGTGCCGGGCAGAGCGCCCTCGACGCCGTAACCGGCGAGGACAAGCCGATCCGCGCGGTGATCGAGATGGGAGACCTCGAGGACTTGGAGCGTCTCAGCCGCCTTGCAAGCGGCGACGTGTAAAGACGACCTACAGGTCGCCGCTGGCTAACTCGGCGAGATGCTTGAGATCCTCGGGCGCGAGCATCCCGATAACGGCGTGGATCGGCTTGCCGGGGCCGGTGAGGGCCGCTAGAGCTCGATTCCCCGCACTGTTCGGAGCCGGGCGGTCGGTGGTAAGGAGCACCAACGGCGTATCCGAATCGTAGGCATGCAGCACGGCAGCCTTGCCGAGCGCCTTCCAGAGGGTGTCAGTGCGTCGCAGGCCCGGACGTTGTGTAACGCTGAACGCTCCGGATACGTCGAAGCGCCAAAGGCCACCCTTCTGGTCGCGAGCCTCGAAGTTGACCTCGACACCGCAGGCATAGCGACGCTTCTCCCGAATCTGCCTGAAGTCACACTGCAGCAGGATGGCCTCTGCCATCTTCTGGGCCTTGCGACCCTCTTGCCCTGCCCTTGCCTGGAGATCACCCGTACCGGTCGGCGCTTTGCTGTCAACCGCGGCCGAACTGCCATTCTGGGACGCGGAAACGTCGTCGTCTTCGATGGGCAATGGCGACTGTTGGTCGCGCCTGACATTGGGCGGGACCGTGACCTCCCAGTCGAGCACGTCGGAACGCTCCGAGAGGCGTTGCCGCTCCTCGGCGATGCGTTGCTCGGCTATGGCAAGGTACGAGGCGTCTGTATCGAAGCCCACATAGTGTCGGCCGGTGCGCACCGCGGCGACCGCGGTCGTTCCCGCTCCCATGAAGGGGTCGAGAATCAGGTCGCCGCGGTAGGTGTAGAGCTCTATCAGTCGCTTGGGCAACTCCACGGGGAACGGCGCGGGATGCCCGACCCGCCTTGCTGAAACAGGGGGAATCTCCCACACGTCAGTGGTCGCCTCCATGAACTCATCGACGTGCGCGGTGCCTTCTGACGGCAATCGCTCTTGGTGGCGCTCGGCTGCCGTTAGCGCACGATCGAATCGCCCCTTGGACGCGATCACGACCCGTTCGCTGACGTCTCGTAGAACCGGATTTCCCGGCCGCTGGAAGCTCCCCCAGGCGAAGTTCCCAGCCGCACCCCGTCCCTTGCGCCAGATCACCTCCCCACGCAGCAGCAAGCGCAGTCGGTTCTGGAGTATGTCGATCACGTCGGCCGACAGGGACCTGTACGGGCGGCGTCCCAGGTTGGCGACATTCACGGCGATCCGGCCGCCGGGCTCCAGTTTGCGGACGCATTGCTCGAACACGTCTTCGAGCATCTTGAGGTAGTCGACGTAGCTGCCGGGCACATGACCATGTCCAACGGCCTGCTCGTACTCCTTGCCCGCAAAATACGGCGGGGAGGTGACCACGAGAGCCACCGAGTTGTCCTTCACCTCGCCACAGCCGTCCATGTCGCGAGCGTCCCCCGACCAGAGCGCGTCTACGACCGCGGGCGGCTCGACCCCGTCGTCGCTGATGATCTCCGGTACAGGGAAGCGGTCATAGAACGCCGACGAGTCGTGACCCTCCCGCCGGCCTACACCGAAGGCAGAAGTGGAGGTGCTCCGCCGGGGCGGACTAGCAGCGCTCACGGCCCACCGCGTGCACTGCGGACCCTGCATGACAACGGCGCGTCGCTGGCAAATCTCGGGCCGAACTCACGACCCGAACCTACATCGCCCATGCGACAAGAGGGCGGAGTCTCGGCCTCGCGGGGACCGAACGAAAACTCCCACGTGTTGAACGGTTGCAACGCACGACCCAGCCAGCGCGCTGCGTTAAGCGTCGATGTAGGTTCAGGCTTATGATGCCAGGCAGAGGGCTAGCGGTGGCTATTCGGCGCTCCTGGCGTCTTCCGCTTCGCCCAACTCTCAGCCGCCGCCAAGCACTCGTCGACCAGGAGCAGAGTCTTGCCCGGGCGACCTGCACCCGCCCGCATGGCTGACGATCGTACCACCGTCACCGAACTGGCCACGGCCCTCGGCATGACCGGGCACAGAACACCGGGGGAGGCGATCAGGGCAAGGCCCGGCGTTCTCCAGCTGAAACCCGATGAGTGGGCAAGGCTTGAAGACATCTGCAGTTCCGGGAGTTGGGCTGCCGTAGTCGAGACCGCTTTCGGCAATGGGGTCTATTTCGCCTCGCATGCCGATGGGCTCAACAGGCGTGCAGCCCAGCGCATCGAGTGGAGTGGAGGGCGGCGGATCCCTGGCGACAGGCCCGTGCCGGCCGATCTAGTCGTCGATCACGTCTACATGGTCAGCTGCAAGTACCTGTCGGCAATCCTCCACAACACGGCACCGGCTCATGTATTCATCGATGGTCTGGCCGTGACCTCCCGGTCCCGTGGCGTCAACTGGTTCCAGGAAGTCGCCCACGAGGCCCATGAAGCTCTCTACTCCCGTGCCGTGGAGGTTCTCGGATTGTCAGGCATGCCTGAGTCTCCCGTCTCGCAGAGTCAAGAGCAGCGAGCCAGGCTCCGGACAGCCCTCAAGGAACTCGCGACTCCGGGATTGCCCGCCGAACTGAGCCTGGAGTACGACCACCTGATCGAGCAGGTGAGTCAGGCGTCGGCTCGGCGATGGGAGGCTCAACTCGGTGACAGGGGCCAGCAAGAGCGCATGTTGTGGAGGCTTCTGCGCATCTACTCGTCCACCTACTTCATTCTCGGAAACGACAATCGACGCACGATGAGACTGCGGGTCGTGACCCCGTGGGAGTGGCAGCAGTCCTACAAGTTCGTCTCATTCGAGGTGGACGCAGCCGGAAGAGGACAACCGCGGGTTGACTGGTCCGCCACCTATCGCCACATGGCCAGCGGGCAGCGTCGTCATGTACGGGGCCACGTGGAGATCCGGTGGAGTCATCGTCCGTTTCAGGGGTCACCCGAAGCCAAGGTCTACCTGGACACTCCACACCAAGACGTGCCCGGATACCTTGACCTCGATGGCCGCGCCGACACACCCCTGTTCGAGCAACTGAGCCTCATCGACTGCGCTTGAGAGGCTGAGCGAGTCGGCGTGCGAGACCGGCCTGCTAGGAGACCTCGAAGCACCAGCGGACGGTGTCGGACTCCTCGGGGCGGGCGATGAGCACGAACCTCGCTATCACGCAGTTCGCGTCCGGCGACAGGGCTTCGATGAGGCGGCCCTCGCCGGGCGCGAACTCGAACCGGTTGAGCCCCTCCGTGTGCTCCACCTCAG
Source organism: Acidimicrobiia bacterium (assembly GCA_022819505.1). Lineage (GTDB taxonomy): Bacteria > Actinomycetota > Acidimicrobiia > Acidimicrobiales > Aldehydirespiratoraceae > Aldehydirespirator. Next base: position 427,775 of record JAJEHD010000018.1, read on the forward strand.
AGGTCACGTCGACACCCTCGGTGGCGTTGGCGCTGGGAAGGATCACCATCGAGGAGAGCCGGTAGCGGGCGTCCAGGACCACACCGACCCGCTGCTGCTGGAGCACCTCGTCGCCGGGGTTGGGGATCACCCGGTCCACCGCAGGCCCCGCGGTGACGGCGCGGTCGGATTCGTCTTCGCCCGACCCGGCTAGCGCGGCCACGACGAAGACCCCGATCCCGAACAGGGCGAGCGCGACGATGCCCACGCGTATCCGCCACCCGCTGCGCAGGCGCGGCGGCGATGAGTCGGGTCCCTGTCCGTTCGTTGCCATCTCGTGCCGCACAGTACCGGACCCCGGCGGCAGCCCCTTGCGGGCAGCCACTTGCAGCGCAGTCACGGCGGTACCGTGGCGATGATGGTCACTCCCGCAGAGTCGTTGCGATCCTTCGGCGATCGTTACCGGTTGCTGAAGCTCGTCGGCGAGGGTTCGAGCGCGCGGGTCTACCTGGCTGAGGATCTCACCCTGCACCGGCGCGTCGCCCTCAAGATCCTGAGAGTTGAGATAGCCGATGACACCAGCTTCCGGGACCGCTTCGCGGCGGAGATGAGAGCGACCTCGCTGCTGAACCATCCCCGGGTCCTGCCGGTGTACGACTGGGGCCTGGACCCGCAGCCCTATTCCGTCACCGAGTACCTGACCGGTGGCAGCCTGGCGACGCTCCTGGCCGCCGGGCACCGCCTGACGCCGTCGCAGGCGCTGGTGATGGGATTGGAGGCGACCCGGGCCCTGGTGAACATCCATGCCGGCGGCCGGGCCCACCTCAGCCTCGGGCCGTCCGCCATCCTCTTCGACTCCGGTGCCCGCCCCTACATCTCCGACCTGGGACTGTCGGCGGCGCTACTGCCGGACGGCGGCGCCGACGGCGACGCTCCTGAGGAATCCGAGGAATCCGGGGATGTCTCGCCGGCCGCCGGCGAGACGCCGGACGGCGGCGCCGATGACGATGGCGCCCAACCGGCGTTCGAGCCGGAGGAAGGTCTGGACGAGCAAGCAGATGCTGCTCGGAGCTACTCACCGCTGGAACAGACCCAGGATGTGCACGACCTGGCGCTGCTCCTCTGCGAGGCCGTGACCGGCTCGAGAGTCCTGACCTCCGATGACGGCGACGACGCATCAGTGGCTTCGTTGACCGCGCTCGGCCCCCTGCAGGCCGTGCTGGCGCGGGCCGCCGCGGCTGTGCCCGCCGACCGGTTCAGCGCGGCGGACCTGGCCGAGGAGCTGCTGAGAGTGGCAAACCTGCTCCCAAGGCCCGATCCGATCCCTGTCCCGTCCGAGTACAGCCCTCCGAGCGCTTCGGCCGCCGCCTCGTACGATCAGACCGAGGACTTCGCGCGGGTCGGCCCCTCGGTGTCGGAGCGTTCGGCCGTCCCGCTCGACGATGCCCCCCGCCGGCGCTGGCCGGGAATCGTCCTTGCCGCGATCCTGGTCCTCGGCGGAGCCGCAGCCGGGGTGTGGGCCTTGTTCCTGCGAGGCACCGACAACTCCGCGGTGCCTGAACTGGAAGGCCAGACGCCTGACGCCGCGGCGTCCGTTGCGGCCGACCTGGGCTGGCAGGTCAACGAGATACTGGTGCGCGAACCCGGCACCAGCCGCGGGCGGGTGGTGCGTACCGAGCCGTCGGCGGGTGCGCCCTTGGACGAGGGCGCCACCCTGGACCTGTTCGTGTCGTTGGGCGAGCCGCTGATACCGGTGTCGGACCTGCGCTTCCTCTACGGCATGTCGCTCGAGGAGGCCACCGACGAGTTGGAGGCGCTCGGTCTGGATCCATCTTCGGAGACGCTCGTCAACGACGCCGTCGTGCCGCCCGGACTGGTGGTCGGCCTCGACGTGGAGCAGGGCGTCTACGAACTGGAGGTGGGGGCCGAGGTGCACCTGCTCGTGTCGGACGGTCCCTCCGAGGCCGGGTAGCCCCCCGGCTATATTGCCCGAGTGTCCGGTCGAATCAGCCGAGACGAGGCCGCCCACGTAGCCCGGCTGGCCCGCCTGCGCTTCAGCGACGACGAACTCGACGAACTCGCCGCGCAGCTGTCGGCCGTGCTCGACCATGCGGCCGACGTGGAGGCGCTGGACGTCTCCGGCATCGAGCCCACCTCCCATCCGCAGCCCCTCACCGACGTGACCAGGGCCGATGAGGTGCGGCCCTCGCTGTCGCGGGACGAGGTCCTCGCCCAGGCGCCGTCGGTGGCCGAGGGTCAGTTCCGGGTGCCGCCGATTCTGGGAGAGGCGCCGTGAGCTGCGGAAACTGGCGCGGGCCGGCTCCGATCTTGGGAGAGGCGCCGTGACCGCGCTGGGCGTCGCGGCGGCGGTGGCCGCCGGGGAACGCACCGCCCGCTCGGTGGCCGAGGACTACCTGGACCGCATCGGTGCGGGCGACGGCGAGATAGGGGCTTTCAACCTGGTGCTGACCAAGGAGGCTCTCGCCGACGCGGACCGCGTCGATGCCGCGCTGGGACGGGGCGAGCCAGTGGGGCCCTTGGCGGGGGTGCCGGTGGCCCTCAAGGACAACCTCTGCACCCGGGGCATACCCACCACATGCTCGTCACGGATGCTGGAGGGCTGGCGGCCCCCGTACAGCGCCACCGTTGTGGAGCGCCTGAGGGCCGCGGGAGCGGTGATCGTCGGCAAGACCAACCTCGACGAGTTCGCCATGGGCTCCTCCACCGAGAACTCAGCTTTCGGCCCGACCCGCAACCCCCATGACACCAGCCGGGTGCCCGGAGGCTCCAGCGGCGGCTCGGCCGCGGCTGTGGCCGCCGGCTTCGCGGCGTTGGCCCTCGGGTCCGACACCGGCGGCTCCATCCGCCAGCCTGCGGCGCTGTGCGGCGTGGTGGGGATGAAGCCCACCTACGGGCGGGTGTCGCGCTACGGCCTGATCGCGTTCGCGTCCTCGCTCGACCAGATCGGCCCGTTCGGGGCCACGGTGGCCGACGCCGCCGCCGGCTACGAGGCCATCGCCGGCCACGACCCGCTCGACTCGACCTTGATCGACCAGCCGCCGGAGCCGATAGGGGATGCGCTCACCGACGGGGTCGAGGGTCTGAGGGTCGGGGTGGTCGCCGAGCTCTGCGGAGGCGGACGGCAGGAGGCTCACCTCGCTGGCACGGACGGGTCCGCGGCGAGCGGCGTCGAGGGAGTGGCCGGCGACGTGCTGTCGCGGGTGCAGGACGCCGCCGAGGCACTGGAGCAGGCCGGTGCCGAAGTGAGGACGGTGTCGGTGCCCTCCGCGGTGCTAGGCCTGTCGGCCTATTACCTGATCACTTCGGCTGAGGCCTCCAGCAACCTGGCGAGATACGACGGCGTGCGCTACGGGCTGCAGGTCGACGGGGCCAACGCCGCCGAGATGAACGTCAACACCCGCACGGCCGGGTTCGGGGCGGAGGTCAAGCGCAGGATCATGCTCGGCACCTACGCCCTCTCCGCGGGCTACTACGACGCCTTCTACAGCAAGGCGCTGCGGGTGCGCACCCTCATGCTGGCGGAGTTCGCGGCCGTCTACGAAGACGTCGATGTCCTGCTGTGCCCGACCGCGCCGACCACCGCGTTCGAGCTGGGGGCCAAGACCGCCGACCCGCTGCTCATGTACCTCAACGACGTGTGCACGATCCCGTCCAACCTCACCGGCCACCCCGCGATATCGGTGCCCTACGGGCGGGGGGACGACGGCCTCCCGGTCGGGGTGCAGGTCATGGGCCCGGCCCTGTCGGAACGGCTGATCTTCCGGGTCGCGGCCGCGCTGGAGCGGGCCGCGCCCGGCGACGGGAGCACAGCGTGAGCGGGGCCGAGCCCGGACGCGAGGCGGCCGTTGCCGGCGGCTGGGAGCTGGTGGTGGGCCTTGAGGTCCACGTCGAGCTGAGCACGGCCACCAAGCTGTTCTGCGGCTGCGCCAACCGCTTCGGCGACGAGCCCAACACCAATGTGTGCCCGGTGTGCCTGGGCCTGCCCGGCTCTCTGCCGGTGGTCAACGCGGCAGCGGTGGACTTCGCCATGCGCCTGGGACGGGCCCTCGGGTGCGAGGTGCGCCCGGCGGTGTTCGCCCGCAAGAACTACTTCTACCCGGACATGCCCAAGGACTACCAGATCTCCCAGTACGACCAGCCCACCAGCATCGACGGGTCCCTGGAGTTGGCCGGCGGCCATGTGGTGGGCATCGAGCGGGCCCACATCGAGGAGGACACCGGCAAGACCACCCACGTGGGCGGCGGTGGGCGCATCCACGACGCCGCCTACGCGCTGGTGGACTACAACCGGGCCGGCGTGCCGCTGGTGGAGATCGTGAGCCGTCCCGACATCCGCACCGCCGAGCAGGCCCGGGCCTACGTGCGCGAGCTGCGGGCGATCCTGCTCTCCATCGGGGTGTCCGACGCCCGGATGGAGGAAGGCTCCATGCGGGTGGACGCCAACGTGTCGGTGCGTCCCGCCGGTTCCGGCGAGCTGCGCACCCGCTGCGAGATCAAGAACCTGAGCTCGCTGCGCTCCCTGGGTCGGGCCATCACCTACGAGGCTCGCCGCCATGTGGACCTGTGGTCGAGCGGGGAGCGCCCCCGCCAGGAGACCCGCCACTGGGACGAGGCTCAGGGACGCACCACGCCGGGGCGCTCCAAAGAGGATGCGGAGGACTACCGCTACTTCCAGGATCCCGACCTGGTGCCGCTGTCGCCATCGGCGGAGCAGGTCGCAGCCATCGACGCCGCGCTGCCCGCACTGCCGGCGGCCCGCCGGGCGGAGCTCCTGGCCGCCGGCGCCGGAGCCGTGTCGGCCTCCGACGCGGCCCTGCTGGTGGAGCGGGATCAGGACGCACTGGTCCGGGCCGCGGTCGCGGTGGGGGCCGACCCGGGCCTGACCGCAACGAGAGTGTCCAACGACCTGGCCGTCGACGATTGGTCCAGGGTGACGCCGGATGGTCTGGCGGCCCTGATCGCAATGGAGACCTCCGGCCGGGTCACCGCTACCCAGGCCAAGCAGGTACTGGCCGAGATGGTGGAGGCCGGCGATGATCCGGTCGCCATCGCCGAGCGCCGCGGGTTCCAGGCCATGGCCGGCGACGATCTGGCCGCCACCGTCGACCAGGTGATCGCCGGCAACCCCGACGAGTGGCAGCGCTTCTGCTCGGGAGACGACGCAGACCGCAAGAAGCTGGCGGGATTCTTCATCGGCCAGGTGATGCGGGCCACCCGGGGCCGAGCCGACGGCGCCGCCGTCAACCGCCTGCTACAGGAGAGGGCCGAACCCGCTTAGAGGTCCTCGTCGCCGGGCTTGGCCGCGAACTTCAATCGGTTAACCACCTGTGAGGTGGTTAACTGCTTCAAGTTCGGCGTGGAGCGGCCGCGCCGGACGGTGGCCCCTCAGCGGTCGGCACCGGTCACTTGCCAGGCCGGGCTGGCGAAGCGCCGCAGCATCAAGGCCAGCCGGGTCCCCATCCAGGCGTGGAGGGCGGCCCAGAGCCAACCGATCCCGGCCCCGGCCGCCACGACCAGCAGCCCGCCGCCCACCAGCACCACGCCGGCGCCGACCATGGACACGGCCAGGAAGCGCAGGTCGCCGGCTCCGATCAGCACGCCGTCCAAAGCGAACACCACCCCTGCGGCGGGCTGGGAGAAGCCGACATGCAGCAGCAGGAAGGCCGCCAGCGAGACCACGGCGGCATCCTCGGTGAACACATGGGGCAGCACACCGGAGACGGACAGCACCACCGCTCCCGTCAGCACGCCCGAGGCCGTGCCCCAACCGATCATGCGCCGTCCCAGCGCCCGGGCCCGGTCGGGTTGGCTTGCACCCAGGGCCAGGCCGATGAGGGCCTGCCCGGCGATGGCCACCGCGTCCAGTACCAGGGCCAGAACCGTCCAGACCTCGAACACGATCTGGTGAGCAGCCAGGTCGTCGGTGCCGATCCGGGCGGCCATCGCCACCGTGACCGTGAGGCTCGCCCTCAGCGCCGAGGTACGGATCAGCAGATCCCATCCGGCGATGGCCAAGCGCCGGATAACGGCCGGATCCGGCCGCAGGCCCACGCCGTGTCGGGCTACCGCTTGCCGGATCCACCAGACGAAGACGGCCGCGGCCGCGGCCTGGGCCACCACCGTCGACAACGCCGACGCGCCGATCCCCTGGTCGAAGCCGTACACCAGCACCACCTCGAGAACGAAGTTCCCGACGGCCGACCCCAACGCCACCGCGAAGGGCCGCTTGGTGTCCTGCACGCCGCGCAGGTAGCCCACCCCGGCCAGCATTACGAGCATGGCTGGCAGCCCGAACAGGGAGATCCTCAGGTAGACGAGAGCGTTGTGGCGCACCGCGGGGTCGTCCCCGCCCAGCGTGTCCACCAGCCAGGAAGACAGCAGCAGGCCGGCCGCAGCCAGGACGACTCCGGCGGCCAGCGCCAGCCAGATGCTCTGAACCGCCTGATGGGCGGCCCGGCGGTGCTCGCCGGCCCCCAGCAGCCGGGCCACCGCCGCGGTGGTCCCGTAGGCCAGGAAGATGAACATGGCGTGAGCGGTCAGCAGGATCGACGCGGCCAGCGCCAAGCCGCCCAACTGCGGCGTGCCGATGCGGCCCACGATGGCGGTGTCGGCGAGCACGTACAGCGGCTCGGCCACCAGCGCTCCCAGCGCGGGCCACGCCAGCCGCCAGATCTCACGGTCGTCAGCGGTCAAGCTCAGCCGCATGACGGTCGGATTCCGGCGGTCATGCCCCGGGGGCGGCATAAGTAGTCTCGGAGCGATGAGCGCACGGCGCAGAAACCTAGGCCGGGCAACCTGACATGAGCGTGTCGGCGCCCTCGGAGGCGGCCGCATCCGGTGCGCCGTCCCGTGCTGGTTCACGCCTTCCCGGCCTCGACGGCCTCCGGGGCTTGGCGGTGGCGTGGGTGCTCGCCTTCCACCTGTGGCCCGACCTGGTGCGGGGCGGCTGGCTTGGGGTGGGGCTGTTCTTCACGCTGTCGGGCTACCTGATCGCGGGGTTGCTCGAAAAGGAGGTCACCACCACCGGTCGGCTGCGGCTGGGGCGGTTCATGGCCCGGCGGGTCCGCCGGCTGCTGCCGGCTGCTCTGGTGACCATCGCGGCCACGCTGGCGCTGACCGCGTTCTTGGACGACCAGCCGCTGCGCACCATCGGCATCGATTCGCTGACCGCCGCGCTGAACGTGTTCAACTGGCACGCGTCGCTCGACGAGGCGGGCTACGCAGGGATCTTCGAGGCCGCACCGGAGCCGCTGGCCCATTTCTGGTCCCTCGCGATCGAGGAGCAGTTCTACCTGGTCTTCCCGGCGGCAGTGGCGCTGATCCGGAGGCCCGGGCGGGTGGTGGCCGCGATGGCGGCCATCGGTCTGGGCGGCGTGTGGCTGTGGTGGGGATCGACCGACGCCTACGTGGCTACCCCGGTGCGGGCGTTGGAGATCGCGGCGGGCGCGGGTCTGGCCGTGGCCCAGGCCCGCTACGGCGCGGTGCGCCGCCTGTTCCAGCCTCCTGAAGACCTGCCACGCTCGTCACGGATTGCCTGGGCTGTGCTGCTGGCGGTCGCGGTTGCGCTCACCGTGGTGTCGGTGTTGCGTCTCGGACCCGGCGACGGTCTCGTGTTCCGGGGCGGTCCCCAGCTGATGGCGCTGTGCTGGGTGGTGCTGGTGATCGTCGCGGTGCGAGACGGCTGGCCGGCCCGGCTCATGTCGTGGGCGCCGCTGCGCTGGCTGGGTCTGCGCTCCTATGCCATCTACCTGTTCCACTGGCCGGTGATCGAGCTGACCGAATGGCACCCGGTCGTGGTCATCGTGGTCACTCTGGGACTCGCCGAGGCGTCGTTCCATCTGCTGGAGATGCCGGTGCGCCGCGGCGCCGGCCGGCTCGCCATACCGGTGCTGGCCGCAGCCGCAGTCGCGGTGGTGACGGTGGCCGCGGTGGCCGCAGCCGCCTCCACGCCGGCGCGCGGCATCGCAGAGCGGGCCGAGGGTGCCGACGAGCTGCCGGCCTGGCTCACCCAGCAGGACCCTGCGGGTGCGGCTGCCCCAGCTACCGGGGACGCGGCGACCTCGGTTCCCGAGCCCGCTGCGCCTGGTGCTGCGACGGCTGCGGCCACGGCGCCGCCCACGACCACACTCGAGCGGGACTCCGAACCGCAGCAACCACTCGAACAACTCTCACCGGAGCCCCCGACATCGCCGGCCGACACACAGCCACCGTCCACGGAGTCCTCACCGGGTGCGCCGGAGGGGATCGAGGACTCCGAGACCCTGCCAGTCACCGAGCCGACCATCATCGATGTGGAGCCCGGCTTCGTCGAGGCGACCGAGGACACCCCGACCCCCGTGACAACCACGTCGGTCCTCGCACCCGCGGTCGAGCCGTCGCAGCCCGAGACCACCTTCACGGTGCCCATCGTCACCGTTCTTGGCGATTCGGCCGCGCTCTACATCGCTGACGGGCTGCGCGCGTGGGGCAGCGCCAGCCGGCTGATGGCCGCGGTGGACCACTCCCGGATCGGCTGCTCGCCCGCGGGCACCCCCGGCAGCGGCTGGCGCTACCTACGGGGCAATATCGACGACGAGGCCAGTCCCATGGGATTCCTGGAGGACCGGGCGTGCCGCGACGACTTCATCCAGGACGGCTCGGACGCCGTGCTGGTCGTCGACCACGGCGCGGTGCTGTTCGACCACCTGAGCGCCGACGGCGAATGGGTGTCGATCCTCGACCCCGCTCTGGCCGCCGAGGTGGCCGACTCTTACCGGCGCCTGGTGGTCAAGGCCCGGGGCGTCGGGGCCCGTGTGATGTTCACCACCGCGCCGGTGCTGCTCCCCAGCTACGACCGGACCGCCTCCGAACAGCCCCAGACCAGCCCCGACAGGGCCGAGGCCTACAACACGCTCTTGCGGCGGCTGGTCGAGGAGCTCAACACGGCTGACGTCCCCCAGCCGGTAGGGCTGATCGACACCGCCGCGGTGCTGGACAACTACGGCTACGACGGCGCCTTCGGCCGCTCCGACGGCATGCACCTCGACTACGACCGGGCCGAGGTCTTCGCGGCCGAGGTGCTCGGCCCCGCGGTGCTGGCCCTGCTCGGTCTCGAGTAGCTGTGTCCCAGTTGTCGCCCGCCGATTCAGCGGCCATAATTGGAGACGTGAACGACGTTGTCTTCCTCGTAGTAGTACCTGGCTGACAGCGCGCGCTCGCAACCCCATCCGATCGTGCGCAGACCTCCCCTCGGGAGGTCGTTTCGCGTGCGGCCCGTTCTCTCGACCGAACCCCAGCAACCGCCCCGGAGGCCCGATCATGGAAATGAACGGCGGACAAGCCCTCGTCAAGGCTCTTGAGCGCGAGGGCACCGAAGTGGTATTCGGGCTGCCCGGCGGCGCCATCCTGCCCGTTTACGACCCGATCATCGAGTCGCCGGTGCGCCACATCCTGGTGCGTCACGAGCAGGGCGCCGGCCATATGGCCGAGGGCTACGCCCACGCCACCGGCCGCCCCGGCGTGGTGATGATCACCTCCGGGCCCGGTGCCACCAACGTGGTGACTGCGCTGTGCGACGCCTACATGGACTCGGTCCCGGTGGTGTGCATCACCGGCCAGGTCCCCTATGCCGCCATCGGCACCGACGCCTTCCAGGAGTGCGACACGACCGGCATCACCATGGCGGTCACCAAGCACAACTTCCTGGTCACTGAGGCCCAGGACATCCCTCGCATCATCCACGAGGCCTTCCACATCGCCACCACCGGGCGGCCCGGCCCGGTGCTGGTGGACATCCCCAAAGACATCGTCGATCCCCGCAACCCGCGCTCGGCCATGACCTGGTACGAGCCCACCGACGACATCATGGAGCTGCCGGGATACCGCCCCGCCACGGCCGGCGACCCAGAGTTGGTGCGGGCCGCGGCCGAGCTGATCTGCAAGGCCGAGCGTCCCGTCCTCTACGCCGGCGGCGGGATCCTCAAGGCCCGGGCCGCGGCCGAGTTGCTGGCCCTCGCGGAGCTGATCGACGTGCCGGTGGTCACCACCCTCATGGCTCGGGGATGCTTCCCGGACAGCCACGAGCTGTGCCTCGGAATGCCCGGCATGCACGGCAACTACACCGCGGTCACCGCCATGCAGCGCTCGGACCTGCTCATCGCGCTGGGAGCCCGTTTCGACGACCGGGTGACCGGGCGCCTCGACGGCTTCGCCCCCGACGCCAAGGTGATCCATGTGGACATCGACGCGGCCGAGCTCGGCAAGGTGCGGGTGCCCGACGTGGCCATCCGGGGCGACTGCAAGCTGGTTATCGCCGAGCTGGTCGAGGCTGTGCGAGCCTGCGGCGGCGCCGAGGCCCAGCCCGACCGCCGGGCCTGGCGCTCGATGATCAGCGGCTGGCAGGAGCGCTACCCGCTGGTGTACGAGCAGTCCGAGCCGGGCGAGCTGCTCAAGCCCCAGTACGTGCTGGAGGTGCTGCGCGACTCCACCCCCGACGACACCATCGTCACCTCCGGGGTGGGCCAGCACCAGATGTGGGCCAGCCAGTACTGGCGCTTCGACCATCCGTACACGTGGATCAACTCCGGCGGGCTGGGCACGATGGGCTTCTCGGTCCCGGCCGCGATCGGGGCCAAGGTCGGGATGCCCGACCGGATGGTGTGGGCCGTCGACGGCGACGGGTGCTTCCAGATGACCGCCCAGGAGCTGGTCACGGCGTCGATGGAGCGCATCCCCATCAAGGTGGCTCTGTTCAACAACGCCTACCTGGGCATGGTCCGCCAGTGGCAGGAGATGTTCTACGAGGAGCGGTACAGCGAGGTTTACCTCTCCTACGAGATCCCCGACTACGTGAAGTGGGCTGAGGCCATGGGCTGTGTCGCCCTGCGGGTGGAGTCCCCCGAGGAGGTGGCTCCGGCTATCGCGAAGGCCAACGAGATCGACGACCGCCCGGTGGTGCTGGAGTTCCGCAGCTCCGCGGGTGAGAACGTGTTCCCGATGGTCCCCGCCGGCCAGTCGAACTCCGACATCGTCGTCGACCCCTCGCAGCGATGACCGCCGCGGCCCCTGCTGCCGGCCATGCTGCGCCGGCCGACCGGTTCCACACGATCGTCACCACCGTGGAGAACAAGCCGGGCGTGCTGGCCCGGGTGGCGTCGCTGTTCGCCCGGCGAGGCTTCAACATCGAGTCGCTGGCGGTGGCGCCCACCGCCGATGAGCGCTTCAGCCGCATCACGTTCACCGTGGACGTGGCCTCGTCGTCGCTGGAGCAGGTGGTCAAGCAGCTCGACAAGCTCATCAACGTGGTGGAGATCAGCGAGCTGAGCCCCGCGGAGTCGGTCGAGCGGGAGCTGATGCTGGTGACCGTGGCGGTCGACGCGGCCGGCGGCCGCCGCCACGGGCTGCTGGAGCTGATCGACGACTTCCGGGCCTACGTCCTGGACGAGGACCAGTCCCAGATGATGCTGTCGCTGGCGGCCCGTCCGGCCCGGCTCGACGAGTTCGAGGAGCGGTTGCGAGCCTTCGGGATCGTGCAGCTGCAGCGCACCGGCCGGGTCGCCCTGCCCTCGCTGGGCTCCTGATCTGTACCGTCCATCCCGAACATCGGTTCCCTACCAACACAAGGAGAGGCTCTCGTGGCGAACATCTACTACGAGCAGGACGTGGACCGGTCGGCCATCGCCGGCCGCAAGGTGGCCGTGCTCGGCTACGGATCCCAGGGCCATTCACACGCCCTGAACCTGAAGGACTCGGGCATCGACGTGCGGGTGGGCCTGCGCGACGGCTCCTCGTCGGCCGCCAAGGCCCGGGAGGCCGGGCTCGAGGTCCGCTCCATCGCCGACGCGGTGGCTGAGGCCGATGTGACGATGATGCTGATGCCCGACACCGAGATGGGCGCCATCTACGCCGAGCATGTCGAGCCCAACCTCGAGCCGGGCGAGGCGCTGTTCTTCGCTCACGGCTTCAACATCCGCTTCGGGCTGATCTCCCCGCCGGAGTCGGTGGACGTGTGCATGGTCGCCCCCAAGGGGCCCGGCCACCTCGTGCGGCGCACCTACGTCGAGGGCGGCGGGGTGCCGTGCCTGGTGGCGATCGAGCAGGATGCGTCGGGCGGCGCGCTGCCGCTGGCGCTGGCCTACGCCGACGCCATCGGCGGGGCCCGGGCCGGGGTCATCGAGACCACCTTCACCGAGGAGACCGAGACCGACCTGTTCGGGGAGCAGGCCGTGCTGTGCGGGGGCACCACCGCGCTGGTGCAGGCCGCCTTCGAGACGCTGGTCGACGCCGGCTACCAGCCGGAGATCTGCTACTTCGAGTGCCTGCACGAGCTGAAGCTGATCGTGGACCTCATGTACGAGGAGGGCATCGCCGGGATGCGCTACTCGGTGTCGGACACCGCCGAGTACGGCGACCTGACCAGAGGGCCGCGCATCGTCAACGACGCGGTGCGGGCCGAGATGCGGCGCATCCTGGCCGAGGTGCAGGACGGCTCCTTCGCCCAGGAGTGGGTGGCCGAGAGCCGGGGCGGCCGGGCCAACTTCCTGCGCCTGGAAGCGGCCGGGCACGACCACCCGGTCGAGATCGTCGGCAAGGAGCTCCGGGCCATGATGCCGTGGATCTCCGCCGGCAAGGCCTCGGTGAAGGAGACCTCAGGTGGACAGGGTTAACCAGGCACCCGTCATCGACATAGGCATCGGCGAGGCGGACCGCATCGCCATCGCGGAGGGGCTGTCGCGGCTTCTCGCCGACAGCTACACCCTGTACTTGAAGACCCACAACTACCACTGGAACGTGGTCGGGCCGATGTTCAACACGCTGCACCTGATGTTCGAGGAGCAGTACACCGAACTGGCCCTGGCTGTCGACCAGATCGCCGAGCGGATCCGGGCACTGGGCGAGCCCGCGCCGGGCAGCTACCGCGAGTTCGCCGAGCTGTCGTCGGTGCCGGAGGAGGACGACCAGCCCGACGCCAACGAGATGATCCGCCGCCTAGTGGAGGGTCAGGAGACAGTGGTGCGCACCGCCCGTTCGGTCTTCCCGGTGACGGACGCGGCCAATGACGAGGCCACCGCCGACCTGCTAACCCAGCGCATGCAGGTCCACGAGAAGACAGCCTGGATGCTCCGCAGCCTGCTCGTCTAGTTCATGGATCACGACCCCGGCCTGCTGGCGTACCTGGTTCCCAGGCTCACTACCCGCAGCGAGGACACCGCAACCGACGCCCTTGCGTTCATCTTGAACAAGTCCGAGGCCTGCCGCCATGCGCTGGACAGCCTTCTGAGTGAGCAGGACTCCGGCCTCGAACCGATCACAAGATTCGAGACTCAGGTGACTCATGAGGACGGGTCGCGGCCCGACATGGTCGGCTACGACAGTGACGGCAACGCACGGTTGATCGTCGAGTCGAAGTTCTGGGCCGCACTCCTGGAAGGGCAAGCCAGCGGCTACCTCAAGCAACTTGAAGCGCCCGGACCCGGGGTCCTCCTGTTCATCGCACCGGGAACCCGGCTCGCGACGCTGTGGGCTGAGATAGAGAGACAAATGGAGGCCGCCGAAGACCCGGTCCAGTTGGAGACTGTCGAGTCCCTCGATCGGATACGAAAGGCCGTGGTGAGCGACTCTGCGAACCGGGTGATGCTGATCAGTTGGGATCTAGTGCTGGATCGCTTGGCTGCTGCCGTACCAGCTGATTCTCAGGTCGCCTCCGACCTTCGGCAACTCCGTGGGTTTGTCGAGGTGCAAGACTTGGACGCATTTCTGCCGATTCAACGGGAAGAACTCAGTCCCTCGTTCCCCCGCAGAATCCGCTGGCTCAACCACCTGATCGACGACGTCGTCGACCGTGCGATCGAGAAGGGCTGGATGTCGGTCGAGGGCCTCAAGGCGACCCCGCAGCGAGCCGGCTACGGGCGTTATCTTCGGTTCCTGGATGATCGTGGTGCTCCCACATCGTATGCCTCCTTCTTGTGTGTGACCGTCGATTACTGGGCAACCATGGGCGACACGCCGTTATGGCTCTGGATCGGGTGGCAGACTGAGTCTGATTTTCAATCGCGTGACGGCAGCAGCTCGCTGACGGTGATTGAGGATGACGGCGGGATGTGGACACCGATCTACCTGAAGGTTGAGGTGGAATATCACAGCGTGTTGGCAGATGCCGTAAGCCAACTTCACAGAATCAGAGAGATCGCCGTCAGCTGAAGCGCCCGACGCAGTGGCCCGCCACGGCCTGGCTGTGCGTATTGTGTGCGCATGGTTCTTGTGAGCTTGCACCTTCCTGACGACCTGGTCGAGCAGGCCCGGGCTGCCGATCTGGACGTGTCGCAGTTGGCCCAGGACGCGATCCGACGGGCGCTCAATGCCCGCGCTGTCAACGAATGGCTGGACGATCTGGCATCGCTGCCCTCTCTGGGGATAGATCCTGCGGTTGTGAAAGAGGCGGTCAGGTCAGCGAAAGACGACTTCGGCCTCTGAGTGCTCTCTGTCGGCGCTCGATGTTGCGCCGTGACGTTGACTGCCTATTGCGACGATGTCGTGCCCCAGCGGCGGGCGATCACTCGGTCTCGATGCAAGGGCAACGCCAATGGTTCTGCGCCCGATACCGAAGTGGCGAGGGCAGGACCGCTAGAGGCACTCAGGCGCCAAGGCACTTCGCGGCGTCCCAGTGCTGTGCAAAGATGCCGGGGCGATCTGCTGGGCTGGAGGGTGCCAAGGTGCGACCGCTACCTACAGGAGTGATGGGGAGGTGGATCCTGACGGGGCTCACACGCGACCACCGCGTCGTGTGGCCTGCACTCTGCGCCACCGCCGCGGCGGCCGACTTGGGGCGAGAACGTTCCAATCTGCCCGCACGCGAGGCCAGAATGGAACATGATGGCTGTCCGCGTTGATGTAGCGGCGTCGCTCTACGCATGGGCTGCGGAGCGGTCGGGCCTCGACTCCGACGAGCTCGTCCACAGGTTCCCCAAGCTCCGGCAGTGGGAGAGCGGTGATCACTCGCCCACATTGAAACAACTCGAACGGTTTGCGGCGGCAACCCGAACGCCCGTCGGCTACTTCTTCCTGCCCGCACCGCCAGCCGAACAGGTTCCCATCCCGGATCTCCGCACCGTTGGTGACAGAGGCGTTCGGCGTCCGAGCCCTGACCTCCTTGACACGATCTACCTGTGCCAGCAGCGACAGGACTGGTATCGCGACTACGCCCGCGGCATCGGGCTGGATCCGGCTTCTCACGTTGGCTCGCTCTCGATAGCCACGCCTGTCGCCGAGGCGGCCTCGGCCATGACGGCAGCGATGTCGTTCTCGACGGAGCAACGAGGTTCGAACTGGTCTGAGGCGTTCGGCTACCTGCGAGACCAAGCCGAGGACAGCGGCGTGCTCGTCATGGTCAGTGGCGTGGTGGGAAGCAACACCCGCCGCAGACTCGACCCCGCAGAGTTCAGAGGGTTCGCGCTCGCCGACCCTCTGGCGCCGCTCGTGTTTGTGAACAGCGCCGACACGAAGGCCGCGCAGATCTTCACGCTGGCGCATGAACTGGCCCACATCTGGCTTGGTGAGAGTGCCCTGTCCGACGCCGATCTGGGCGTTCAGGCCACTCACGAGGCCGAACGCTGGTGCAACGGTGTCGCCGCTGAGATGCTCGTGCCACTTGAGGCACTCCGGTCGGGCTTCGATGCCCGTGCAGACCTCACCGAGGAACTCGATCGGCTGGCTCGTCGATTCAAGTCGAGCACGCTCGTAGTGCTTCGCCGGGTGCACGAGGCTGGATTCCTTCCGTGGGATGCTTACCGGCGGGCGTATGGCACCGAGTTCAGGCGCGTCATGGAGTTGGTCGGTACCGGCGGTGGCGGTGGAGACTTCTACAACACCCAGCCGGCGCGAGTCAGCAAGCGGTTCGCCCGGTCCGTCATAGTGAGCGCCCTCGAGGGCCAGACGCTCTATGCCGATGCGTTCCAGATGCTCGGGTTGAAGAAGCTCGCAACGTTCAACGGCATGGGCGAGCGGCTGGGGGTCATGTGACCACCTACCTGCTGGATGCGAATGTGTTCATCCAGGCGAAGAATCTCCATTATGGCTTCGACTTCTGCCCTGCATTCTGGGAGTGACTCGATGAGCAGAACAACGCCGCCAAGGTCTTCAGCATCGAACGGGTCCAAGACGAGATTCTCGCCGGGGACGACGAACTCGCTGCGTGGACAAGGCAGCGGCCCGGACTGTTCCTGCCTCCGCACGAGACGATGGTGCCGAGCCTCGGCGCACTGAGCCGCTGGGCCAGCGGCGGCGAGTACGAGCCAGCTGGCGTTGCGGTGTTCCTGCAAGCCGCGGACTACTACCTTGTCGCCCACGCGCACGCCCATGAGTACGCGGTCGTGACGCACGAGATCTTCAGCTCATCACCGAAGAAGATCAAGATCCCAAACGCATGCATCGGCGTCGGAGTCAAGTGCGTGACCCCATACCAGATGCTCCGGTCAGAGCGAGCACGATTCGTCCTCAACCGCCCATCCTAGGACCCCAACCCCGCCTAGCCCCGTCGGCGCGGCGACAGCCGACCTAGGTGTCGCGGTGCCATTGCGGCGCGGCTTCAGTGCCGCGCGATTCTGACCCCTGCCAGCCACGCGCCGCCGCCTTCGTCGTCGCAGAACTGCGCCAAGATGCCGAGGTTCAAAGTCCAATCTGCTGAAGCGAGAGTCGGAGGAGGTCTTGCTCACCCGGTGGTAGGAATCTCGCTGTCATCCCTGGCTCGCTCACGGCGCGCAGAGACTAGTCAACGCGCAGCATCTCATGGACGGTCGGAGCTAGTCCGGCAAGCGGGGCTCAGCGGGCCCCGGCGCTGGCCTACTGGAAGGACACGAAGACGATGTTGGGGGACCGCGCCAGCACTTGCTCCGGGGTGGCCATCGGGCTGTCCTCGTCGTAGAAGTTCTTCCACCCCCAGTAGAAGCGGTCAGCGTCGGCCAGGCCGGTTAGCAGGTTCCAGGTGTTGTACTTGGCCGTTAGCGAACCCTGGCCGTCCATGTGGATCATCACGGCCAGCTCCGGGGGTGTCTCGATTCGCTCGCGGTTAGTGATCATTGAGAACCGGAACTGGTGAACGATCAGCAGTTTCTGGGGAAGGTCCTCCTCCCTGACGATGTTGGCCAGCCAGTCCACCACCTGGTTGATCTCAGCCGCGTCGACCGTGCCGATCTGCTCCAGGTGGACCTCGTCGGGCTTGAGCCTCCACTCCGGATCGAGTGCGAGTCCCACATGGGGCAGGCGCAGGAACTCCTCGTAGTACCTGGCCTGCGACAAGAAGGTCGATCGCCCGGGCTGAAGATCCAACACCACGTACACGCCGTTGGCGGCCGCCGTCTCGATCCAGGGCCTGATCGCCTCGCGATCGGTCACGCTCGAGTAGTCCCCGTCAGCACCGGGGCCGGCGGAGGCGACGGTGGCGATGATCTCGAAGGTAGGCAGGATCGCTGATCCGTCGGCCCCGTAGCCCTCGGCTATGGATCGAAGGCGCTCGACGGCCCGCTCGGGACCCTGCTCGCCCAACACACCGAGACCTCCTGTCGACGGGTGGCCGTACATCGCCACCAGGCGGCGACGGGGGCTCTCGTCACCCGTCTCGAATAGCAGTTCGCCGCCGCGCGGCAAATCCGCCCAGACGGTTTGGGGGGTCTCGGGTTGGGGGTCTGTGGGTTGTTCGTCGTCTTGGGGTGAGGTGGTTGTTGTGGCTGGTGGTGGCGTTGTGGTCGTCGGTGTGGTGGTGGTGGCTGGGGGTGCGGTTGTTGTGGTTGTGGTCGTCGTGGTCGGTGTGGTGGTGGTGGCTGGGGGTGCGGTTGTTGTGGTTGTGGTCGTCGTGGTCGTCGGTGTGATTGTGGTCGTGGTCGTCGGTGTGGTCGTGGTCGTGGTCGTCGGTGTGGTTGTGGTCGTGGTCGTCGGTGTGGCTGGGGGTGGCGTTGTGGTCGTCGGTGTGGTGGTTGTGGTTGGGGGTTGGGGGTCCTGTGACGCGAGCGTGGAAGTCGTTACGGGGTCTTCGGCCGGTGCTTCCGATAATGCGGGATCGATGGGCGGCGCCGAAGTGGACGGAGAAGTCGTGACGCTGGCGGGTTCGAGGGTCGCGGCACGATCCCCGGTGAAGTGGGGTCCGCCCCCGCCAACGGCGGCGTCATTGGCGCACGACGAGGCCAGGACGACCAGCACTGCGCATACGCCGATGCTGGCGGCGAGGCGATGGGGGAGGTGAGGCGACGTCGACATCGTCAAACCGAACCTAGTGCTCCGTTCGCAGCAGAAGCGTCAACCCTCGTATGCGGGCTGGATGTCGGCGCCTGGCCGCGACCGCAGCGGCCGGATTGTCCGGGAGTTGAGAATCGTGCAGCTAGTTGAGGCGTTCGATGATCATGGCCATGCCCTGGCCGCCGCCGACACACATGGACTCGAGGCCGATGGCGTTGTCGGCGTCCTCGAGGCCGTTGAGCAGGGTGCACATGATGCGTGATCCGGTCATGCCGAAGGGATGGCCCAGAGCGATCGACCCGCCGTTGGGGTTTAGCTTGTCGTAGTCGATGCCGAGGTCGTCGGCCGAGGGCAGCACCTGGGCCGCGAAGGCCTCGTTGATCTCGACATGGTCAATGTCGCCGATGGTCATTCCGGCCCGGTCCAGAGCCTGACGGCAAGCGTCGACCGGGCCGAGGCCCATGATCTCGGGGTTGAGAGCGGACACGCCGGTCGACACGATCCGGGCCAGCGGAGTGGCCCCCACCGAGGCCGCCTTGGCGTCGGACATCACCACAACCGCGGCCGCGCCGTCGTTGAGGGGGCAGCAGTTGCCGGCGGTGACGGTGCCGTCGGGACGGAACACCGGCCGCAGCTGGGAGACGCCCTCGAGGGTGGTGCCCGCCCGGATCCCGTCGTCGCTCTGGACCTCGGAGCCGTCGGCCAGCGGGTAGGGGGTTATCTCACGCTCGAAGAAGCCCCGGTCGCGAGCCGCCTCGGCCCGATTCTGGGACCGCACGCCCCACTCGTCCTGGGCCTGGCGGGACACGCCCTTGAACTGGGCGACATTCTCGGCAGTCTGGCCCATGGCGATGTAGATGTCGGGCAGACCCTGCGGGGGAGCCCACGTGGCGGAGCCCTCGGCGGTGCGCTCGGCGGTGCGGTCCTGGGCGTCGGCGAACTGGCCGTTGTGGGGGCCGCTGTCCGCAGCCCCCTTGTCGTAGCGCGACACGGTCTCCACGCCCCCGGCCACGAAGCAGTCGCCCTCGCCGGCCTTGATGGCGTGGGCGGCCATGCGGATGGTCTGCAGCGACGACGAGCAGTAGCGGTTGACGGTCACCCCCGGCGCGTTGACGCCGGCCAGGATGGAGGCGACCCGGGCGACGTTGTAGCCGCCTTCGCCTCCGGGCTGCCCGATGCCCCAGATCACGTCCTCGATGTCGTTGCGGTCGAGCCCCGGGACCTTCGACAGCACATCACCGATGATGAACGCCGACATGTCGTCGGGCCGGGCCTCGGTGAGCGATCCCTTGACGGCCCGGCCGATCGGGGTTCGGGCAGTGGCGACGATGACGGCTTCAACCATGACGGCTCCTCATGAGTGTGGTGGGGTTCGTTGGCGGGGTGCGCCGGGGAAGGCCCCGGCTGCATAGGCTCGCGCGGTGCACAACAGTAGCGACGGGACCGGCTTTGACACCGACCGAGCCTGGAAACTTCTGATCGGCGGAGAGTGGGTTGACCCCGCTGCTGGGACCTACCCGGTCATCGATCCCAACGACGGCACGGTTGTGGGCCACGCCCCTGAGGCGACTGCGGCCCAGGCCGCCGACGCGGCCCGGGCTGCCCACGATGCTCTTGGTGGCTGGCGGGCGCTGAGCCCCGCCGAGCGCGGGAGCCATCTCGCCCGCCTGGCCGACGTGATCGAGCGGATGGCCCCATCGTGGCTCGATCTGGTGCAGGCCGAGACCGGCTCGGTCACCTCCATCGCCAAGAGCCTGCAGGTCGGCGGGCCGATGATCGAACGATTCCGGTATTACTCCAACCCGATCAACGTTGACGAGGACATCGCCCCGATGCCTGCCGACAAGGGGGCTCTGGGACCGGCCGGTCTGATCGCGGCCACCGTGAAGCGCCAGCCGGTGGGGGTGGTGGCCTGCATCACCCCCTACAACATGCCCCTGGTGAACGTGGCCGGCAAGGTCGCTCCGGCGCTGGCTGCCGGCAACACCGTGGTGATCAAGCCCGCACCCCAGGATCCGCTGGGCGTGCTGCTGCTGGGCGAGGCGGTCGCCGAGGCCGGATTCGCCGACGGCGTGGTCAACATCGTCACCGGCTCCGGGCCGGAGGCCCCCGCCGCACTGGTGGCCTCCACCGACGTGAACATGGTGTCGTTCACCGGCTCGACGCAGGTGGGGGCCCGCATCTACGCCGACGGCGCGGCCACCATGAAGCGGGTGCTGATGGAACTCGGCGGCAAGGGCGCGCTGGTGATGACCGAGGACGCCGACGTGAACGCGGCCTGCATGGGCATCGCCACCACCTGGGGACTCCACTCGGGCCAGATCTGCACCGCCCCCACCCGGGTGATCTGCCATCGCAGCATCCTCGACCAGACCGTGGAGACGCTGAAGGCCTTCGCCGGCTTCATGAAGGTGGGAGACGGCCGGGCCCCCGGCACCATCGTCGGCCCGGTCATCACCGAGGCTCACCGCGACCGGGTGGAGAGCTTCATCGCGGGCGGGCTCGACGCCGGGGCGACGGCGGTGTGCGGCGGGCAGCGCCCCGACCTGCCCGGCTACTTCGTGGACCCCACCCTGCTGGTGGACGTGACCCCCGACATGGAGGTGGCCCGCGAGGAGGCTTTCGGGCCGGTGGTGGTGGTCCTGGCCCACGACGGCGACGACGAGGCTGTGGCCCTGGCCAACGACTCGGCCTACGGGCTGTTCTCGTACGTGTACGCCGGCGACGCCAAGCGGGCCTACGAGATCGGCTGCCGGCTGGAGTCCGGCAACGTCGCCCTCAACACGGTGCAGCCCCACATGTACGCCCCCTTCGGCGGTTTCAAGATGTCGGGCATCGGCCGCGACCGGGGCAAGTGGGGCATAGAGGCCTACACCGAGATCCAAGCCATCAACTGGCTCTCCTAGATATAACGAAAAATATTTAAAATTATCCACTGCTCGTCTCATAAGTCGTGCCATAATGCCTCCATGGCCCCTGATCCCGTCATGGACAAACTGGAAGCCGCCTTCGAGAGGCAGCGGGCCAGACTGCTGGCCACCGATGAGGGCCGCTGGGCGGTCTTCATTCAACCCCGCGACATGCGTCGCCGCCCGAAGTTGATCGGCTGCTTCGACAACGAGTTCGAGGCGCTCGACGAGGGATATCGCAACGCAGTCGGGTGCCGCCTCATGGTCAAGGAGGTTCTGCGACAGGACCGTGTGATCAGCATTCCATGGGGGGTGGCAATCAATCAACGCTGACCCGCGATCGACGGCCCGGATCGCAGGAACGATCGGATGGCGGGGCCCGATCGTGGAGGTTGAAGTGCTGCTGCCGCTGACCGAACTAGACCGGTATCGCCTTGAGGGAAGGGCGGACCGCCCGTCCGGTCCCGTAGTGCTCAGGTTCGCTTACGGGGGGAGGGTCTTGTGGGGGTTCATGATGCCTTGGGGGTCGAGGGCGTTCTTGACCGCCTGCATCAGGTCCCACTCGACGGCGGGCTTCTGCTGCCGGATCCGGTCGCGCAGGAGTTGGCCGATGCCGTGCTCGGCGCTGAGGGTGCCCCCGAACGCGAAGGTGGCCTCGTCGATCCGCTCCCGCAGTTCGTCCCGGACGGCTAGGAACGGCGCCACCTGGTCGTCGCTGGTGGGCAGGACGTACATGTGGACGTTGCCGTCGCCGACATGGCCGAAGCCGTAGGTGAAGGCGTCTGGAGCCAGTTCGGCCGCGATGCGGCGAACCTCGTCGTGATAGGGGCCGAACCGGTCGATGGGCACGGCGGTGTCGAGCTTGACTCCGTGCTCGTGCAGGTCCCACAGCCGCATGGCCGGCAGCTCGTCGCGGATGGCCCACAGCCGCTCCTCGTGCTCGTCGGTTACCGCCACTGCCGCGTCGGTCACCCAGCCGCTGTCCGAGGCCTCGTCCAGGAACGCCCCCAGCCGGTCGGAGACCGGCTCCGTCGAGGACAGCCGCACCAGAACGTAGAACTCGGCGCGAGCCTCCAGGGGCCGGGCGAGGCTGAACTTCTTACAGGCCCGTTCTAGGCCGACATCGGGGACGAGCTCGAAGGCGGTGACATCGCCGCCGCAGCGGGCCTCGGCCAGCTCCAGCAGAGGCATGAGGCTGTCGAGTCCCGAGACGGCTGCCAGCGCGCTCTGGGCGTGGGGCGTGGCCGGGCGCAGGCGCAGCACCGCTTGGGTTACCACCCCGAGGGTGCCTTCGGCCCCGACAAAGAGCTGCTTGAGGTCGTACCCCGAGGAGTCCTTGCGCAGAGCCCGCAGCCCGTCCCACACTTGGCCGTCCGCCAGCACCACTTCCAGGCCCAGCACGTTGTCTCGCAAGGTGCCGTAACGCAGCACGTTGTTGCCGCCGGCGTTGGTGGCGATGGCCCCGCCGACGGTGGCGGTCCCCCTTGCTCCCCAGTCCGGCGCGAACAGGCGGCCGGCTCCGGCCGCGGCCTGCTGCACCGCCTCGATGGTGGCCCCGGCCTCCACGGTGATGGTCCAGCGATCTGGGTCCACCGACACGATCCGGTTCATGCGGCTCATAGACAGCACGATTGACTGCGGCTGCAGGCCGTGGCTGTCGCGGTC
This sequence comes from Acidimicrobiia bacterium, assembly GCA_022819505.1. Lineage (GTDB taxonomy): Bacteria > Actinomycetota > Acidimicrobiia > Acidimicrobiales > Aldehydirespiratoraceae > Aldehydirespirator. The sequence continues at coordinate 450,553 of JAJEHD010000018.1, forward strand.
GGCGCCGGTGGCGGGCACTGCGCCGCCGGACATCCCGGTGTTGCCGCCCTGGGGCACTATGAAAACCCCGGCCGACGCGCACGCCCGCACCACAAGGACGGTTTCCTTGACGGAGGCCGGACGCACCACAGCCAGGGCCTCCCCGGTGAACAGGCCCCGCTGACCGGTCAGATACGGCGCAGCGTCGGCTCCGGTCAGGACTCCAGCCTCGCCGAGGTCGGAGCGCAGGCCATCCACGAACGTCATCGGCAGGCCACCCTAATCCTGGGTCCGCTCGCCACCGGCTCGCGGCAGGTCGAGGCGAGGACCCGAGTCGCGGCCCCGTTGACGGTTCCGATATCTTCCCGGCCATGCTCGACGTGGACTCGCAGGCCCCTGACTTCGAAGCACCCGACCAGCACGGCAACCCCGTGCGGCTCGCCGACCTCCGGGGCAGCTGGGTGGTGCTGTGGTGGTACCCCGAGGCCTCGACCGCCGGTTGAACCAAGGAGGGCAGGGGGTTCCGTGATCGAGCCCCGGAGTTCACCGCAGCCAGCGCCGTAGTGGTCGGAGCCTCGTTCGACACCGTCGAGGAGCAGATCGCCTTCGCCGAGACCGAGAGCTTCCCTTTCGCGCTGATCAGCGACACCGACAAGGCCGTCGGCCGCCTCTACCACGCCGAGCGCGAGCCGGGGGAGGACTACTACGACTGGGGGGTACCGCGCCGCATCACCTACCTGATCGACCCCGAGGGCCAGATCGCCGCGGCCTACGACCTAGCGGGCCAGGACCTCGCCGGCCACGCCGCCCAGGTGCTAGCCGACATAGCAGCCCGCTCCTGACGGGTTCCGACCCGTCGCGACTACGGCTGGAGATTCGGCGCCGGTCTAGGCGGCGTTGTCGTAGACCGCCTTCTCGAAGTCGAGGAACCCGCCCACCGAGGTTGGGTCAGCGAAGGGGAAGATCTGGGTGGCCCAGAAGCCGCCCACACCGTTGGCCCGGTCGATCCAGTAGTACAGGTTGGCGAGCCCGGCCCAGGCCAGAGCGCCGGCGGGCCGGCCGGTGGGCGCCTCCTCTTCGTTGATCATGAAGGTCAGCGCCCACGTCTTGGGCATTCCCGGGAAGAACTCTGCATCGTTGGACAGGCGCGGGTTCGACACGGGAAGCACCGTCTTGGCCACCTCGGTGGCTCCAAGACCGGGCAGCATCTTGATGAACATGCCTTCCGGCAGGTGGTTTCGACACGCCATCTCGACGGTCTCGGGCTTGAGGATCTGCTCGCCGTTGGGGCCGGCCCCGTCGTTGAGCCACATCCGGATGAACTTGGCGTAGTCCTCGGCGGTGCCGTAGAGGCCGTGGCCGGCCATGTGGATCTCCGGGTCGGGCGGCAACTCCACCCCGGGCAGCGGTATGAGCGACCCGTCGGAGTCCTCGCGTGCGTGGATCGTCGCCATGCGCTCACGCATCGACGGCGTCATCGAGAACGCGGTCGAGTCCATTCCCAGCGGGCCGAGCACCCGCTCGTCGAGCACCTCGCCCAGCCGCTTGCCGGTGATGCCCTCCACCACCTGACCGGCCCAGTCGATGTTCGAGCCATACTCCCACTGCTCACCCGGATCGAAGAGCAGGGGAGTCTCGATAGAGGCGTAAGAGGCATCGACCACCCACGGCTGGCCCTGCTCGTTGGCCAGCCTCGTGTACGTGTCGTTGAAGAAGTCGTAGGTGAGTCCGGCCGTGTGGGTCAGCAGCTGGCGCGTCGTGATGTCGCTCTTGGGAGAGCGCAGCCTCGGCGCCCCATCGTCGTCGAACCCCTCGAGGACACCGAGCCCGCCGATCCTCGGCACGTACTCCTTCGCCGGGGCGTCCAGGTCCAGGTCACCCTGCTCGACGAGCTGCAGGCAGGCGGTGCCGCCGATGGCTTTGGTGGTCGAGAAGATCGCGCACACCGTGTCGGTGGTGAAGGGCTCTCCCCCGAGGACGCGCTCGCCCCGGGCGCCCCGGTAGATGTCCCCGTCGCGGTCGGTGGCGACCGCGGCCACTCCGGGCACACGCGGCGATCCCGATACCACGCCGTCCAATACCGCATCCGCGGCCGATCTGACATCACCCATGGCATCTCTCCGATCTGCGAGGTTCTGGTGGGGGACCAAGACTCTCTCACCGACTTCGCCTGCCGTCCACTCGCCCAATGCCTGGCAGGCTGGAGGGCGCAAGCTGCACTCCCGTGATGATCCGTAGGATGCCTGCGGTCATTCCCGGGGAGGATGCTGGTGATCATCGACTGCCACGGCCACTACACCACCACGCCGCCCGCAGTGGGGGAGTGGCGCGAGGCCCAGAAGGCCGCGGTGGCGTCCGATCCGGGCCACGTCGGGAGCAAGGGCGAGATCGCGGTCAGCGACGACGAGATCCGCGAGAGCCTGGAGGGCGCCCAGCTCGCCTTCCAGCGCGAGCGGGGCACCGACCTGACGATCTTCTCGCCCCGGGCGAGCTGGATGGGCCATCACATCGGCAACCAGCACACCTCGAGGTTCTGGACCCAGCACCAGAACGAGCTGATACGGCGAGTGTGCGACCTGTACCCCCGCAACTTCGCCCCGGTGGCTCAGCTGCCCCAGTCGCCGGGCACGCCCATCGACGCCTCGGTGCGGGAGCTGCGGCGCTGCACGGAAGAGATGGGCTTCGTCGGCTGCAACGTCAACCCCGACCCAAGCGGCGGCCACTGGAACGGGCCGCCGCTCTGGGACCGCTACTGGTGGCCGCTGTGGGAGGCGATGTGCGAGCTCGACGTGCCGGCCATGATCCATGTCAGCGCGGCCTGCAACGAGAACTTCCACACCACCGGCTCGCACTACCTGGGCGCCGACACGACCGCATTCATGCAGGCGCTCACCTCGGGATTCGTTCACGACTTCGAGGGGCTGCGGCTGGTGATCCCCCACGGCGGGGGAGCGGTTCCCTACCACTGGGGACGCTTCGCAGGGATGGCCCAGGACTCGGGCTGGGACCTGGACGGCCTGATGGAGCACATCTGGTTCGACACCTGCGTCTACCACCAGCGGGGCATCGACCTCCTCACCGACGTCGTGCCGGCCGGCAACATCCTGTTCGCGTCCGAGATGGTGGGCGCGGTGCGGGGCATCGACCCCGCCACCGGCCACCACTACGACGACACCCGCCGCTACATAGACAGCGCCGATCTCGACGACGAGGCTCGGGCCAAGATCTTCGAGGGCAACGCCCGGCGGGTCTACCCCCGACTGGAGGTGAAGCAATGAGCGGACACGGCCGTCCGGTAGTGGTTCGCACGGTGGAGCGGGCCGACCCCTCCGTCGTCGACGGTCTGGCGGCGATGGGGAGTGCCACCGTGCACGAGGCCATCGGTCGGCGGGGCTTCCTCGGTCCCGACATCCGCCCCATCCAGTCCGGCACCCGCATCGCGGGCTCCGCGGTGACCGCGCTGTGCCATCCCGGTGACAATCTGATGATTCACGCCGCGGTTGAGACATGCCAGCCGGGTGACATCCTGGTCGTGGCGGTCAGTGCGCCCTCGACGCACGGCTTCTTCGGGGACCTGCTGGGTACTTCGGTCCAGGCCCGGGGAGTGCGAGGCCTGGTGATCGACGCGGGCGTGCGCGACACCGCCGAGCTGCGGGCCATGGGCTTCCCGGCGTGGAGCCGGCACGTCTCCTGCCAGGGCACCGTCAAGGCCACTGCGGGATCGGTCAACGTGCCGGTGGTGGTCGGCGGCCAGCTGGTCGGCCCCGGCGACGTCGTGTGCGCCGACGACGACGGCGTGGTCGTGGTGGCCCGCCCCGAGGCCGGGTGGGCGCTGGAGATGTCACGGCAACGGGTAGCCAAGGAGGAGGACGCCCGGGAGCGGCTGGCGGCCGGCGAGCTGGGTCTGGACATGTACGGCCTACGCCGGCAGCTGGTCGACATGGGCGTCCACTGGGCGGACACCCCCGACGATCCGGCCGGCTAGGGCCGTGCCCCGGCCCCGACCGGATCAGGCGAAGTCGTAGAGGCGCTGGGGGTTGTCGACCAGGATCCGGTTGCGGTCCGCCTCGTCGGGGGCGAACACGGCCAGCAGGTCCACGAGGTCTCCGTCGTCGGGCATGTGGCGCACGTTGGGATGGGGCCAGTCGGTGCCCCAGAGCACCCGGTCGCCGGCGGCCGCGATGAGCGCGGCGGCCAGCGGAGCCACGTCGTCATAGGGCGGGCGGCCCCCGGCGGTGAGCCGCTCTGCCCCGGAGATCTTCACCCAGGACCCTTCGTGTTGCATGAGTTCCAGCAGCGCGGCGAACGGCGGCTGTTCGAGACCGCCGGCTGCGGGCACGCGGGCCATGTGGTCGATGATGAACGGGCACGGCAGGCGGAGCAGCACGCCGGCGAAGTCGGGCAGATCGGAGGCGTCGAGGTGCACGACCATGTGCCAGCCCCGCGGCGCCACCCTGCCGGCGGTGCGCTCCAAGGCCCCCAGGTCGCCGCCTCCGAGATGCCTGACGAAGTTGAACCGGGCGCCCCGCACCCCGGCCCCGTGCAGCCGGTCGATCTCGGACTCCGGGCAGGACTCGTCGATCATGGCCACACCGGCGTACCGGCCGCCGGACCGCAGCAGCGCGTCGACCATGGCCGAGTTGTCGGTTCCGTGGCAACTGGCCTGAACCAGCACGGCCCGGCTCAGCCCCATCCGCTCATGCAGCCCCGCGAGCTGGTCCGCGCCCGCGTCGGGGGGCGTGTAGGACCGGCCGGCCGCGAAGGGGAAGCGGCTCGCCGGTCCGAACACATGGCAGTGGGCGTCACAGGCACCCGGTGGCGGGGTGAACGCCGCCGGAGGGTGCGGATCCGGATGGGGAGGCGGGATTGTCGGCTGCATGCCGGCGGCGCCGTTCGCCGCTCAGCTTGGACGGGGGAAGACGACCCCGTCGAAGAGCTTTCGGGCGGTGCGGATGATCCCCGCGCTCTCCACCGCGGGCACCGCTCCCGGCCGGGTGGTGAGGCTCACTGCGGCCTCGAAGGTGCCGGTCGGATGCTCCAGCGTGACCATCCGATCGATCCGGGACGCTCCGGCCGGTCCGGGACCTCCGCCGGCTCCGTCGTGCAGCATCTCGTTCCCGACGGCGTCGGGCAGCACCGCGGCGGTGGCGACCGAGACCGCACCAAGCACGCCGATGGCCTCGTGGCAGCGATGGGGGATGAAGGTCCGCGTGCAGAGGTGTCCTTCGGCGGTCCGGGGCGGCGCCACGAGGGTCATCTTGGGCACAGTGGAGTCAGTCACGTCCCCTAAGCCCATCAGACGGCCCGCGGCTCTGCGCACCTCCTCGAGCCGGATCCGCAGGCGGCTGTCGGCTTCGAGGGTGGCGCAGTCCTCGTAGCCGGTCGCGCCAAGGTCGCCGGCTCGCATCACGACCGTCGGCATGCCGTTGTCGACGAGGGTGCAGTCCACCCCCTCGACGGAGTCGGTGAGGTTGCCGGTGGGGAGCAACGCGCCGCAGGAGCCACCCGCGATGTCCTCGAAGTCGAGCCGCACCGCGGCCGCCGTGCCGGGTACGCCCGCGATGGACGCCGGGCCGGAGTAGTCGGGCATGCCGTCTCGAATCGGGAACGTCGCGGTGGCCACCGATCCGGTGTTCACCATGTGGATCCGCACCCTTGCTTCGGCCCCATTCGGAGTGACCAGGCCTCTCTCCACCGCGAACGGTCCCACCCCGGCCAGCATGTTGCCGCAGTTCTGGGCGTCGCTGACGAGGGGCTCGTCCACCGAGGGCTGAAGGAACAGGTAGTCGACGCCGGCACCGGGACCGGACCGCGGACCTACGACGGCCACCTTGGTGGTGAGCGCATGAGCTCCGCCGATGCCGTCGATCTGGCGGGGGTCCGGTGACCCGACGATGCGCAGGATGAGGTCGTCTCGCTCGGCGGGATCGTCGGGCAGGTCCAGGCTGCGGAAATAGGCGCCCTTGGAGGTCCCGCCTCGCATCAGCATGCACGGCACGCTCTCGATCACACCGTCATTGTGCCCGCGAGGCGTCGACGAGCGCGCCGCATGTTCTAGCTTCGGGCTTGTGATCGGCGATGCGGTGCTGGACGGCCTGCGAGTGGTCGAGGGCTCGGCGTTCGTGGCCGCGCCCTCGGGGGGTATGGCGCTGGCTCAGCTGGGAGCCGAGGTGGTGCGCTTCGACCGGATCGGCGGGGGCATCGACTACGGGCGGTGGCCGCTCACGGCCGAAGGCCGCTCGCTGTACTGGGCAGGCCTGAACAAGGGCAAGAAGTCGGTGGCCGTCAACCTGCGCGATCCGGTCGCCCACGAGCTGCTCTCCGAGTTGATCGGTGCGGCCGGCACGTTCCTCACCAACTTCCCGGCCCAGGGGTGGATGGCCCCCGAGAGGCTGACGGCAAGGCGGCCCGATCTGGTGATGGTGGCCATCACCGGCAACCGCGACGGGACCACCGCGGTGGACTACACCGTCAACGCCGCGGTCGGGTTCCCGATGGTGACCGGCCCTGCGGACCTCGACGATCCGGTCAACAGCGTGCTGCCCGCATGGGACCTGCTGTGCGGGCAGACGGCTGCCGTCGGGATCCTGGCCGCCGAGCGGCGCCGGCTGCTGACGGGGGACGGGTCGGTGATGATGCTGGCATTGAGCGATGTAGCCCTGGCGGCCACGGCGGCGCTGGGCTATGTCGCCGAGGTCCAGGTCAACGGCGCGATCCGGCCTCGCGGCGGCAACGACCTCTACGGCGCGTTCGGTGTGGAGCTTTCCACCGCGGATGAGCGCCGCCTGTATGCGGTGGGCATCAGCGGCCGGCAGTGGGCGTCACTTCTGGAGGCCACCGAGAGCGAGGCCGCGGTGGCTGAGATCGCCTCGGCCCGGGGCCTCGACTTCACCGACGAAGGCGACCGCTACGAGGCCCGCCACGAGATCAAGGCGGTGATGCAGGACTGGGCCGGCGCGCGGTCCTTCGCCGAAGCGGTCGAGCGCCTGAACGCGCTGGGAGTCTGCTGGGGGCCCTACCAGACTTTCGCGGAGCTGGTCGAGAACGACCGGCGCTGCTCGCCTGCTGCCGGGCTGTTCCGTGAGGTGGACCAGCCCGGCATCGGTCCCTACCTGGTGCCGGGGTCGCCGCTGGCCTTCGCACCCGGCCCCGGGACGGGACCCGGTGCGCTCGGCGACGCCGCGACCGCTCCTGTGCTGGGGCAGCACACCGACGAGGTGCTGGCCGGCTGGCTGGGACTCTCAGCCGGTGAGATCGGCCGCCTGCACGACGCGGGCGTGGTCGCAGGCGGGAGCTAGATGGGGCATGTCGCAGAATTGTCAGAGTTATTCAGGATACTAGTTTGTGAAATATAGGACGCACCAATAACTAGGCTCTGACCTGCTCTTTTTCCGAAAGCGAACGTTCGTCTTGCACAACTGTATACCGATGCTAGATTGTATACCGATGCTCGAGGTGTACGAGACGGCCGTAGCACCGGTGGGCTCCACGGCCTGGATGGAGCAGGGGCGCTGCGTGGGCGAGAGCGACCTGTTCTTCGCTCCGTTCGCCGAGCGGCCCGAGGCCCGTGTTCGCCGCGAGGCTCGGGCCCGGTCGATCTGCGAGCAGTGCGTGGTACTGATCGCTTGCCGCGACTATGCCCGCAGGAACCGCGAACTCGGCTTCTGGGGAGGCGAGAGCGAGTCGGAACGGGCCGAGGCCGGATTCGCTCCGACCACGCCGATCGTGGGCCGCAAGCGTGTCGCGGAGGAACGCGCCCTCGACGCCATGCGCCGAGTCCGCTGACAGCGCGGACCCCTCCTACAAGTCGAACGACCGCCGGCGCGGGGTCGTCGCCGTGCTTTACGTTCTCGGCTGCCCTTGCTACCGTCCGAGCCGGCGGCGCCAGCGAGGTGCCCGCGACCAAGGAAGTCTGAATGGGCCACACGCTTCGGCGCGCCGCTAAGTCACGTCTGCTGCGGCGGCGTGCCGCGGCACGGATCGCGGCCGCCGCGGTCGCGCTGGCGATCCTGGCGGCCCTGCTGGCGCCGGGAGCGGCCGCCCAGACGGCCGGGATCTCGATTCCCGACGCGGGCCTTCGCAGCGCCATCGAGAGCGCCCTCGGCAAGCAGCCCGGCGATGCGATCACCGAAGGCGATATGGCGCTGGTGGGCATCCTGGACGCCGGCAACGCGGGCATCACGAACCTCGATGGCCTGCAGCACGCGGTCAATCTGCGTGCCCTGTACCTGCAGGGCAACAGCATCTCGGATGCGTCGAGCCTCGCGGGCCTGGCTCGCATGCAGGTGCTCCTCCTGCACGGCAACGACATCACCGACATCGACCTGACCGCCATGACCGATCTGAGGTTCGTCGACCTCAGCTACAACGATCTGACGACCATCGATCTCTCCGGCCAGAGAACCACGGTCGGGGAGAACGCTCGAGACAGCAGACTGTTCGCGCTGTGGCTCAACAACAATCGCCTGACGTCAGTCGATGTCTCGGGACTGACCGCGCTGAGGGACCGGCCCGACGGCGCGTCCCACCCCAACTATGTGAGCCTGCGGCTTGACCGCAACCAGTTGACGAGCGTCACCGGGCTCGCCGACCTCCCGGGCCAGGTCTGGAGCCTGAGGCTCGGGCACAACCAGCTGACCTCGGTCGATCTACGGGGCGCGGAGCACATCCACTACCTGTACCTCAACGACAATCCGATCTCGGACGTCTCCCAGCTCGATGGCTTCATGTCCCTGACCGACCTGCAGAGGCTTCACTTCTACGGCACAGAGATCTCGGCCATCGACCTGTCCGGGTTCTCCCGGCTGGAGCGGGCCTTCCTCAACGACAACCGGCTGGCCTCGGTCGATGTGACCGGACTGGACAGCATCCAGCGGCTGTGGCTGAGAGGGAACCGCATTACTGAGATCACCGGGTTGCGAGACATCGGCGACACCCTCATCTCGCTCAACCTGAGAACCAACCGCCTGTCGTCTATCGACCTGACGGGGCTGTCCGGCCTCCGCCAGCTCTACCTGAGCGACAACCAGCTCACGTCGGTGGACTTGAGTCCCGTGACCGAGTTGGGCGTCCTGTGGCTCGACAACGGCTCGACCTCTGCTGGGAGCACGCCCGACCCCGCCTACCGGAACCAGATCACGGCGCTCGCCCAACTGCCCCGCTTCCTCACCGACCTCAGGCTGACCGGCAATCCCTTGGCCGCGCCGATCTCGGTGTCGTCCAGGACGGGCCTGCGGAAACTGCATGTCAGCGGCACCCAGATCACCGGCCTGTCCGAGGTGGCCGGTCTCACCGGCCTGACCGAGTTGGGGCTGACCAGCATGGGCCTGAACGGTTCGGACCTGTCCGACCTGTCCCGGCTGGGAGCGCTGGAGAAGCTCGACCTCAGGGACAACGCGATCACGGACCTGTCGGCTCTGGCCCCCTCGGTCCGCCTGACCGAGATCCGGCTCGACGACAACTTTGTCGGCGACGTCTCACCGCTGGCGAACATGGGTGGTCTTCGGGATCTGTACGTGGCCGGCAACCTCATCAGAGACTTCGCGCCGCTGCGCGACCTGATCGTGGCGGGGCTGAGGATCCACGGCAGCGACCGGCAGCGGGGAGACTCGCCCGACAGCTTCTTCTGGGATCTGGACGCCGCGGGCTCGATCCACGGTTGGAACCTGAGCCGGCTGGCCGCGGACGGGGTGCTGGATCACACCGAGTGCGGACTCGACCTCATCTGCCCCAGACTGGCGATCGAGCGCTGGGTGATAGCCGTCTGGCTCGTGCGCGTGCTCGACGGCCGCGATCCCGAGCCGCTCGGCTTCAACCGGTTCGAGGATGTGCATCCGGGCCTGCAGTGGGCCGCGCACGCCGAGCGTCTCGCCGAGTTGGGCGTAATGTCAGGCTGTTCGGTCGAGCCGGCCCGGTTCTGCCCCCAGGCGCCGGTGACCAGGGCACAGATGGCGACCCTGCTCGCTCGGGCCTTCAACCTGGAGTCGGACACCTCCTCCGGGTTCGTCGATGTCGACCCGCAGAGCGCGCATGCGTCCAGCATCGACGCCATCGCCGCGGCCGGCATCGCCGGGGGCTGCGGAGCCGGACCCGATCGGTACTGCCCCGAGGACTTCGTGACGAGGGGCCAGGCGGCCACCTTCATCGCCACCGCTCGAGATCACGCCAGCGGCGGCTAGCGCCTAGGTTCACACCGGTCGCGCCTTCAGGCCGTGACGGTGATCACCAGGCTGCCGACGTGACGTTTGGCCGCGAACGCCTCTTGGGCGTCGCGGATCTCCTCCAGGGGAAAGGTGCCGCCCACCACCGGCCGGATCTCGCCCCGCTCGATGTAGCCGACTAGATCGGCGAAGACCTGAGGCTCGTACACGGTGGCACCGTGGAGCTGCAGGTCATTCAGGTAGAGGGTGCGCAGGTCCAGTTCCACGATCGGGCCGGCGATGGCCCCCGAGGTCACGTAACAGCCGCCCCGGTTCAGCCCTTCGAGCCAGCCGCCGAAGCTGTCCCCGCCGACGATGTCGGCGACCACGTCGAAGCGGCCCCCGTTGGCCTCGACCGCGGCCGCGACCACGTCGGCGGACTCCCGGGCCACCACCGCGTCGGCACCGAGGTCGCGGACCGCGGCCAGCTTGGACCGCCCGGCGACGGCGACTACCCGAGCCCCGTGCCGCTTGGCGAGCTGCACCAGTGCGCTGCCCACGCCGCCGGAGGCGCCCGGCACCGCGATCGTCTGGCCTGGGTCCAGCCGGGATCGTTGGAGCATGTGCTCGGCGGTCGACCACGAGCAGGCGAAGCTGGCCAGCTCGATGTCCGACAGCCCGACCGAGACCGGGTAGACGTTCTCGCCCGGGACTGTGCAGTACTCCGCGTAGCCGCCGTCGCGCTCGCTGCCGAGGTAGCCGGCGAGTTCGCGGTCGTGGGGGCGGTCCCGGTCCCGCAGCCACGGATCGACCAGCACCCGGCGCCCCACCAGGCCGGCGTCGGTGCCCTCACCGACCGAGACCACCAGGCCGGCGATGTCGGCGCCCTGGATCCGTGGAAAGGACAGGCCGCTGCGGCCCCAGCCCGAGTCGTCCGGGTCGGCCTCGGAGAACCCCTCGGACTCGGTGGCCGACGTGACCGCCCGGCTGTACCAGCCGACCCGGGTGTTGATGTCGGTGTTGTTCATGCCGCACGCCGCCACCTGCACCAGCACGTCGCCGGGCCCGGGCCTGGGCACAGGCACGTCGGAGCGCACCTCCAGCATCTCCGGTCCGCCGGTTCCCAGCAGCACCGCGGCCCGCATCACCGCGGGCAGATCAGAGTGGGGCGCGGCCGGCGACACGTGCGTTCACCCCGTGAGCCGGTGGGGGTGCATGGCCTGGTAGTGGGGCAGGCAGGCCTTGTAGGCGTCGAGGAGGAACTGGTTGTGGTCGATCGGGACATAGTCGCGCTTCTGGCGGGTCAGCGTGGTGGACTGCGCGAGGTTGTTGTGCCAGGTTCCGCCCTCGTACCAGGTCATCTCTGACGCCTGGCTGGTGTCCCACCGCAGCGCCTGAGGGTCGAAGTCGATGCCCACCGCCTCGCACCAGGCGGCCGTCACGCGGTCGGGATCGTCGAGCAGGTCCTCGGCGTCGATGACCGGGGGCGGGGTCCCGCCGCGCTGCGTCAGCAGGTCGAACAGATCCCGCTGCTCGGCGAAGCCGGTCTCGGACAGGGTGAAGTCCGTCCACTGCCCGTACATCGAGGTCAGGGTCTTGGCCGGGTCGCGGATCAGGAAGGAGTGGTTGAAGGCCTCGAGGAACGGCAGGTCTCCTCCGTCCGCGCCGGCGCCGGCGACAGCCCAGTCGTGCATTCCGGTGACGTAGTGGGGGAAGTCCTTCATGAACACCGGCCCCCGCCTGGCCTTGGCAACCAGGTCCCCCCACACCGACTCGTAGCTGAGTTCGGGCCGGTGCTGGATGTGGTCCTCCGGCGGGCGGGTCGCGTTTCCGATCGAGTACCACACCTCCCCGAACGGCTCGTGAACGCACTCGTGGTCGCCCCGCTGCTTCATCATCCGCTCGAAGGCGGTTGAAGTCGATCGGGGCACCGCCCACAGCGCGAGGATCGGGATCATGCTCGCACCTCCGGGTAGCTAGGCGCGCAGGCGCGTGTTGGTCGGATCATGAACGGCCTCGCCCAGCACCCGGGCCGGGCACAGTTCGCCCACCACCCGTACCTGCAGTGCGGTGCCGGGCTCGGCGTGCTCGGGGGCCAGGTAGGCGAAGGCCAGGCTCTGGCGGCAGTGGAATCCGTAGGCGCCCGAGGTCACGAGCCCCACCGCACGCCCATCGGCGTAGACGCCGTCGGCCGCGTGCACGTCGGCGTGGTCGGCCTCGACGGCCAGGTAGGCGAGCCGCCAGCGGTAGGGCTCCTCACCCGAGCCGGCGAGGGCCCGGCGGGCCAGCAGCGCGTCGCGGCCCACGAAGCCGCCCTTGCCGGTCTTCACGAAACGGTGCAGCCCGGCCTCGTCGGGGTTGACGTCGTGGGTGAGCTCCCGGCTGGTGCAGTAGCGCTTCTCCATGCGCAGCGAGTCGAGGGCATGGTTGCCGGCATCGGCCACCCCCAGCGGCTCACCCGCCTCCCACAGGGCGTCATAGACGGTGACGAGATCCTCGACGGGCAAGTGCAACTCCCAGCCCAACTCGCCGGTGAAGCCCACCCTCAGGGCCCGCACATCCGGCACACCGGCCACATTGATGAGCTTCCCCCGCAGCCATCCGAAGGCGTCGTTTCCAAGGTCGGCGGCGGTCACGCGGGACAGCAGGCGCCGGGCCTCGGGCCCGGTCACGTTGAGGACCCCCAGCTCCATCGACCGGCTCACCAGCTCGGCGTTGGCGCCGTCGGGCCAGTGTGTCTCGAAGAACTCCCGGTCCTTGCCCTCACCGGCTGCGGCCGAGACCAGATAGAGATGGTCGGCGGCCAGCCGGGTCACGGTCAACTCGCTCTCGACGCGGCCCGTCGGCGTCAGCAGGTAGGTCAATCCGATCCGGCCGACACCGGGCACGGTGTTGGTGGTGAGGTGGTCGAGCACCGCGGCCGCGTCTGGTCCGACAAGGTCGAACTTGGCGAAGGCGGTGGCGTCGAGGATGCCAACCCGCTCGCGCACGGCCCGGCACTCCTCGGCCACCGTGTCGAACCAGCCGGTATGGCGGAACGACACCATGTCCTCCTGCGGCAGGCCCGCCGCGGCCGGGAACCACTTGGGCCGTTCCCAGCCGTAGATCTGGGTGAACACTGCTCCCTTGCTGTGCAACCGCCCGTACAGCCCGGTGGTGCGGTAGGGCCGCGCCGCCGGCCGCTCGAGGCCCGGCAGCGGCGTCTGGTGCCGGTACTGGTGGTCCTCGGCTCCCTTGATCCGGCCGTAGGACATGATGTCGGCGCGATCGATGTAGCCGAACCGGCGGGCGTCGTAGGCCCGCACGCTCACGCCGGTGGTGCCGTGCACCATCCATCGGGCCAGCTCCCGCCCCAGACCCGGGCCGTCGGCGATCCCCACCTGCACGCCGACCATCTGCCAGAAGTTGGGCACCCCCGACGGGCCCAGCAGCGGCTCGCCGTCGGGCGGATAGGAGATGGCTCCGCAGATCACCTGCTTGATCCCCAGCGGCTCGAGCACCGGCATCCGCTCGAAGGCCCGGGCCAGCCACAGGCCGACCCGATCGAAGTCGGCGTCGAACAGCGGGTTCTCGAGCGACCAGTCCGGCCCGTCGCCGTCGTGCCAAACCGCCTCGGCGCCGGTCTGCTCGTAGATGCCGATCAGGCCCGACTGCTGCTCCTGGCGCAGGTAGCCCGACACGTAGTCGTCGCGCACCACCGGCAGCTCCCGGTCGAGGTCGGCGAACTCGGGCACCGGCTCGGTAAGCAGGTAGGTGTGCAGCACATTGGCGATGGGCACGTCGAGCCCCACCATGCGGGCCACCCGGTGGGCGTAACAGCCGGCCGCGTTGACGACGTGCTCGGCGTGCACGGTGCCCCGCTCGGTGTCCACGTCGAAGCTGCCGTCGCGGCGCCGCCGGATGCCGAGCACCCGGTTGCGGCGACTCACAGCCGCGCCCAGGTTGCGGGCGGCCCGCACCATGGCGTTGGCCGCTCCGGCGGGGTCGACGTGGCCGTCGTCGGGGGTGTGGACCGCGCCCAGCATCCCGTCGGTCGCGTAGAAGGGGTGCAGCTCTGAGATCCGTGCCGGGTCGACCCACTCCAAGGCGTTGCCCACGTACTCGGCGGCGCCCAGCTGGGCCCGTAGCCAGTCCACCTCCTCAGCGTTGTAGGCCACCCGGAGGCTGCCGCTGCGATGCCAGGACGTGGCCACCCCGCTCTCAGCCTCCAGCGAGGCGTACAGCTCGCAGGCGTACCGGCGGAACTCGGCCAGCGCATAGCTCGACACCGAGTGGGTGACCTGCCCGGCCGCGTGCCAGGTCGAGCCCGAGGTCAACTCGGCCTTCTCGATCAGCAGCGCGTCCGTCCAACCCTCGTGGGCGAGGTGATACAGCGCGCTGGCGCCGCAGATCCCGCCGCCGATGATCACGACCCGAGCGTCTTGCGGCAGACCGGAGCCGGCGAGAGGCGGTTGGGTGGGCACACCCGATCCTTCAGCCACCATGCCCCTCCCTCAGAGAGTCCTTCCCTCCGGCGCGCCGGCACGCGACGTTATCGCCGCAGATAGGGCACAATACGCATCCGAGCAATCCGAATGGACGGTGCCGATCACACCACAGGAGGTCGAGATGCGCCTATCGCATCCCGGTCTAGCCGACCCGGAGTTCTACGTCCCCGGCCTGCCCGCCGACTACGTGGCCGCCCGCTACGGCATCGATCCTGCCGACATCGCCAAGCTCGGATCGGCCGAGAATCCCCTCGGGGCCTCCCCGCTGGCCGTGCAGGCGATCCGCGGCCGGCTGGAAGACCTTCACCTGTACCCGTCGTGGACGGCCGAGCCGCTGCGGGAGAAGATCTCGCTCCTCTACGGCTTCGGGCCCGAGCGGGTGATGTGCGGAGCGGGCGAGACCGAGATCATCTCCTGGCTCATCCGGGCGTTCTGCGAGCCCGGAGGGCGCATCCAGATGCCGGGGCCGTGCTTCCCCATCTACCACCTGTTCGCCGAGGCCGAGGACCGCGTCCCGGTTCTGGTGGACGAGGCCACCGACCGGGCCACCATGGCCGTGGCCGTGGACGCCTACATCGACGCCATCGGCGCCGATACCCGGATCGTGTTCGTCACGAACCCGCATAGCCCGTCGGGCACCTGGATGAGCGAGGGGGAAGTACGACGCATCATCGAGGCCGCGCCGGAGGCCCTGGTGGTGCTCGACGAGGCCTACGTCCACTACTCGGGCACCTCCGGATACATCCACCTCGCCGACGACTACGACAACCTGGTGGTGCTGCGCACCTTCTCCAAGGCGTTCGGCCTCGCGGGCCTGCGAGTCGGTTTCGGTGTGGGGCCGAAGCCGGTGGTCGACGCGTGCCTGGCGGTGAAGCCGACCTGGAACATGGGTGTGCTGCAGACCGCAGGCGCGGCCGCGGCCCTCGACGACAAGGACCACATCGACGCCACCGTGGACATGATCGCGAAGGGTCGGGCCCACGCCCAGGCCCGCTTCGAGTCGCTCGACCGGTTCCGGATGGTGACCGGCAGCCGGTCCAACTTCTTCCTGGTCGAGATCCTCGATCCCTCCACCGACTCCACCGAGGTCTTCGAGGGGCTGCTGGAACGGGGTGTGATCGTCAAGGATGGCTCGGTGTCGTTCCGGGGCCTGGACCGGCGTTTCCTGCGCTGCGACGCCAACCGGCCCGATCGCATGGACCGCCTCGCCGACGCGCTGGCGGATCTGCCGTGAGACGAGCAGGAGGTGACGCATGACGACCGAACGGCCCGGCGGGCTGGCGGGCCGCTACTACACCGACAGCGAGATCTTCGCCGCCGAGATGGACAGGGTGTTCGCTCGGAGTTGGGTGATGGTCGGACACGCGTCGGAGGTTGCCGAGCCCGGGACGGTGATAACGGCCCGCGTCGGCGATGAGAGCGTGCTGGTGGCCAACGACGCCGGACAGCTCCGGGCCATGTTCAACGTGTGCCAACACCGCGGCCACGAGCTTGTGACGTCCACCACGGCCCGCCTCGACCGGATCACCTGCCCCTACCACGCCTGGACCTACAGCCTCGACGGGCGGCTGCTGCATGCCCGCGGCGAGGATGTGGGCGAGGTGTGCGTCCCCCGGGTGCGCCTCGAGACTCTGGCCGGGTTCCTGTTCGTCAACCTGTCGGCCGAGGTGCCTGGGCTGGCCGCGACCGCGCCCGGAGTGCAGGACGACCTGCTCGCCCGGGTACCGGACGCGCCCCAGCGGGTGCTGTCGGCCCGGCTCACCCACGAGATGCGGGCCAACTGGAAGGTCGTGGTGGAGAACTACAACGAGTGCTACCACTGTCCCAACGTCCACAAGTGGTTCACGTCGGGGGTGGTGGCCCCCGGCAGCTACCGGATCGCCTCGGGCGGCTCGGTGATCCGCCACGCCGCCGAGCGCCCCAGCCAGCCGCCCGCCTGGACCGATGCCGGCGCCGATGCCGACGGCGCCCAAACCGGCGACGGCGAGGCTGCCGGGACCGGAGAGGGGTACGAGGCGTACTTCGTGTGGCCGGTGTCGGCTATCCAGTGCTACCCCGGCCAGGTCATCAACACCTTCCGCTGGGTGCCGCTGGCGGTGGACCGCACGATGCTGATCCGCGAGTGGTGGTTCGACACGGCCGACTTGACCGAGGCCCAGTCGCGGCTCGTCTCCGACGACTGGGAGAACACCGTCGCCGAGGACTTCGGGATCGTCGAGTCGGTGCAGCGCGGCGTCGCCAGCCGCGGTTACACGCCCGGGCCGCTGATCGAGGACCCCAGCGGCGTGTGCGGCGTTCACAGCGAGAACTCTGTACGCCACCTCCAAGATCTGGCGCGGGCGTCACTGGGCGGCGCGGTGTGATGCCGGCCCGGCCCGGTCCTGGCCGCGTTCCGCTCCTGCTGCCGACGCCGCTCGACGGCGCGGCGTGATGCCGACGGGCCCGCGTTTCGCCCCCGACGGGTCGGATTCGCCCGAAGGCTCCTTATCGGCGAGGCTCGCCGAGTTCCTGGCCGGCTTACGCTCGCAGGTCGCCCCAGCGCACCTGGCCGCGGCGTGCAACTGCGTGATCGACACGCTGGGCTGTATGGCCCACGGGGCCGACAAGCCGTGGTCGGCGGCCGCGGCCCGCCACGCGCTGGCGACTGGCACGGCAGGGGCCTGCACCGTCGTGGGGTGGGACGCGGAACTTTCGGCGGCCATGGCCGCCTTCGCCAACGGCACCGCGGCCCACGCCTTCGAGTTCGACGACGTACACGAAGAGGCGGTCAACCACCCCGGTGCGGTGGTGGTTCCGGCCGCGCTGGCGGTAGCTGAGGAGCTCGACGCTCCGGGTCTGGCCTTCCTGGAAGCCGTCGTGGCCGGCTATGAGGCGATGGGCCGGGCCGGGCTGGCGGTCGGGCCGGTCTCGCACATGCTGGCCGGCTTCCATCCGACATCGATGTCGGGCGTCTTCGGTGCGGCTGTCGCAGCCGGACACCTCCGCGGTCTGGACGCCGAGGGGCTCAACCACGCCTTCGGCATCGCGGCGTCGCTGGCTTCGGGGACTATGGAGTTCACGTCCTCGGGGGGCATGGCCAAACGGATCCACGCGGGGCGGGCCGCTGAAAGTGGGATTATGGCCGCGGCGCTGGCCGCCCAGGGCTTCGAGGGGGCCCGTGACGGCTTGGCCGGCCGGTACGGCTTCTGCCGCGTCTTCACCGACGATCCGCAGCCACAGCTTCTCCACGAGGGGCTGGGAGAGCGCTGGATGATCGATGAGATCACCATCAAGCCCTACCCGTCATGCAGCGATCTGCACCCCATGGTCCAGGCCACCGCCGAGCTTGTGGCCGAGCACGGCATCCGCGCCGAGGAGATCAATCGGGTCGCCGTCCACACAACCACCAAGGTGTGCGAGCTCAACGCCATGGACGGCACTGCTTCGGTCATGGCGGCCCAGTACTCGGCGCCGTTCAACATCGCGGCCGCGGTGATCGCTGACCCGGCTGATCCCGCCACCTTCGATCCAGAGCGGATCATCGACCCGGCCCTGGCGGCGATGCAGGCCAGGGTCTCTCCGCTCCGCCCGGCCCCGGAGTTCGATGACACCTACGCCTGGAAGCAGGGCGCCCGGGTGGAGATCACGCTCGCTGGCGGCCGCGTCCTGGAGCGGACCGTGCACGGTCAGAAGGGCTCCATGCACGACCCGTTGAGCGACGACGAGATCGAGCGCAAGTTCCAGATCCTGACCGACGGCCGGCTCGACCCCGCGACCCCGGAGGTCGTCCGGTCGCTGCCCGACCGCCCCGTCGAGCACCTGACCCGTCACCTTCGGTCGGGCTGAACGAGCCGCCCCGGAATTGGCAGCGTCATGCTCGCTATGCGTGCATTCTGCTGCCAATTCGCGCGGCGGGGCCGGGCTCCCGGTTGTACGGGCCGCCCCCGGCGGGCAGGCTGAGGCAAGTGAACGACACTCGGGGCGACATCCGGGTACTCCTGTTGGACTACGGCGGAGTGTGCACCCCGAGCACCCGCGAGTTCGTTGCCGCGCAGGACCAGCATGGGTGCTCCTCGGTGGTTGCGGAGCAGGACACCACGCGCCCGGAGTGCCGCTCGGTCGTGGCCCAGGCACGGGCCGCCGGGATTTGCGTCGCGATCCTCAGCAACGAGATCGATCCGTCGTGGGCAACCTCCGTTCCGCTCCTGGCGGAGGTCGACCACGTCATCGCGTGCTCCGACAACGGTCTGCTCAAGCCGGATCGTCGTGCCTACCAACGCGCGCTCATGGTGACGGGCGGCTCAGCCGATCAGGTCCTTTTCGTCGACGATGAGCCCGACAACGTGGCCGGGGCCCGTGCCGCCGGCATCGAGGCGCTGCTCTTCGATGTCGATCGAGCCGCGGACTGCTGGGCCGAGATTGCGGACCGAGTCATAGGGCCCTGAGGGCAGGCGGCCGGCTCGTCAGGAGCTGCCGTGCGCGACCAACTGCACCTCTCCCAGCTTGGAGGATCGGGCTGTGTACAGACCCCCGGCCGTGACATCGAACGGAGCGGTCAACCCGCCCGTGAACACGCATTGGCCTTGCTCGATGCGTTCACCCTCGTCGGCGAGTGACCGGGCGAGCCATGCCACCGCTTGCGCGGGTGAACCCATCGCGGCGTTCCCGGCCCCGTCTCGCGCGGTGGTCCCGTCGGAGAATTCGACAGTGGCGTCGGCAAGATCCTGCTCGTCGGCGAGGCCTTCGATGGTCGGGCTGCCGACGACGACGCCGCTCGACGACGAGTTGTCTGCGGTGTTGTCGAGCCAGGTGAAGTCATACGACGCCCACCGCGGATGCACCACCTCGATGCCCAGCGCCCAGCCGGCGGCCAGCGAGAGGACGTCGCCGGCGGTCACTGATGGGCCCTCGATCGGCGCCGCCGCGACGAAGACGATCTCGGGCTCGGCCTTCGGGTGGCGGAGTCGCCCCAGGTCGAGCCGACCGTCGAGTACCTGAGACCGCCAGAGGGTTCCCCAGTTCGGGCGGGCGATGTTGAGCGCCTCACGCATCGCCTTCGACGTCCACCCGAGCTTGTACCCGATCAGCGTGTCGCCGTCATCGAGGCGCAAGGCGTCTCGCCGGCGCGCGATCGCTCGGGCGTCGGCCCACGTCAGGTCGTCGATCCTCTCCGACGGAAGCTCGCACCAGCCGCGGCCGAGTTCGGCCCGGCGCAGCTCGTGGGCGATCGCGTCCACAGTGGCGTGATCGATCATGGCTCCAGTCCAAGCGTGACGGCGATGTCGCGCCAGGCCTGCTCGGCATTGGCGATATCAAACCACGTGCCGTCGAGTCCAGCGTTGCGTGCACCCTCGACGTTAAGAGGCTGGTCGTCGACGAACAGCACTCGTTCGGGCGGGGCCGAGACGATTTCGATCGCCCTCTCGTAGGCCCGCGGGTCCGGCTTGAAGACGTTCGTCTCGGAGCAGTCGATAACGTGGTCGATGTCTTGGAGGAAGTCGACGCCGCGCTCCCACTCAGGGCCGTGAAAGGCGCGCAGGTCGTTCGAGAAGACTGAGACTCCGAGCCCCGCGGCTCGGGCTCGGGCCGCGACGGCCGAAGCCTGGGGGCGAATGAGCGCCGAGCGTGGCGGGTCGAACATGAGCCGCATGTAGGCCGGGACATTCAATTCGATGCCGGCAAGGCGGCCGATCTCGGCTGCGCGGTGGGCCCAGTAGTCACGTTCCGTCAGACCGTCACCGGCGATCATGGCCCGCCACAGCGGATCGGTGGAGGGATCAAGCGGCCCCTCCCACGTCAGCGTTCCGGGCGCCAAGCCCAGCCGATCCTCGGTGACGTGGTGAAGCTCAACCGGGTTGAGCAGGCACACGCCGCCGAAATCGAGCAACAGAACGTCGTGGCTTCGCTGCGTCATTGCTTGGCAGACTTCATTCGCTGCAACGCTAACGCCGGGGGACATGCCGTCGTCGCACTCCGTCCCGCGATTCGGGATATCCGGTCACGCGCTCACCATGAACCCGAGGCGGCGCGAGGCCGCGAGGGCCATATGCATCACCGCCTGTGCGATCGAGTCCTGGCGTTCGTCCAACCGCTCGGCGGGACCGGCGACACTGATGGCGGCGACGGCTGCCCTTCGCTGGTCCCGGATCGGGGCGGCGATGGAGACCACACCGACCACCGACTCGTGACGGTTGGTGGCGAATCCCCTGCGGCGTATGCGCTTAAGTTCGGCTCGCAGGGCATTGTGATCGGTGATTGTGTGTTCGGTTCGTGGCGGCAGGGTCCATCCCTTGAGCAAAGCCTCGACGCGCGAGGTCGGTGCGTGGGCCAGCAACACCTTGCCGCTGGCGCTGCAGTGGGCGTCGGAGCGGCGGCCGTATCCGCTGAAGAAGCGCACGCTGTGGGGACTGTCGAGACGCTCGACGTAAACCACGTGACGGCCGTCGAGCACGCCGACCTGCACGGTCTCGTGGGTTGCGTTGCGGAGGTCGGTCATGGGCAGCAGCACCGCCTCCTGCAGCGTCCGTTGTGACGGCACCGCGGCTGCGAGGTCATAGAGCGCCAGCCCGAGCTTGTAGCGTCCGGTCTGCGGATCCTGTTCGAGCAGCTTCTCGTCGGCGAGTGTGGCCAGAATGCGGTGCACCGACGATGTGGCCTTGCCGAGATGCGTAGCAAGGTCGGAGACACCCCAGTCCGGTCGGGACGCGGTGAACGTCTTGAGCACCGTAGCGGCGTTTGCCACCGAGGTCAGCCGGTTGCGGGACATGGCCCAAGTCTAACTGCTTCCCGCAATGCGGGATTGCGTTTCCCCGTGGGCGAGGGCCGCCACTAGCGTCGCTGGCGTGGGGGTCCTGCGCCTCAGCCATGTCGACATCACGGCACCGGATCTCGAGCTGGCCACCGCGTACTACACCGAAGTGCTGGGCCTCGACGTCAGCGGGCGAGCCCGGGACGAGACCGGTGAGCGGGTCTTCCTCAAGGGCTGGGACGAGCGGGACCATCACTGTGTGGCGATCCGCCACGACACGCGCGTCGGCATCGATCGATTCGCCTTCAAAGTCGACCATCCCGGCGACCTCGACGCATTCGAGACCCGCATCGAGCGAGCTGGCTCACCGGTCCGGCGCGTCGGTGCCGGCGAGGAGGTCGGGCAGGGCGAGTCGATCCGGTTCGAAGTCCCTTCCGGCCATGAGATGGAGCTGGTCTACGACGTCGAGAAGGTCGGCTCACGGCTGCCGCTGCTGAACCCGCCGCCTATCGTGGCCGACCTGCGAGGGATCGCACCGCCGCGCATCGACCATCTGCTCGTGCACGCCGAGGAGGTGGCCGAGGCGGCCCGGTTCTTCCAGGACGTGCTCGACTTCCGGCTCACCGAGCAACTTCTCGACGGTGGCGGGCATCAGACGATCGCCTTCCTGGAGCGCTCGGCGAAACCCCACGACATCGCGTTCGTCAGCGGTCCCAACGGGGCGCTCCACCACTTCGCGTTCTGGCTCGACGACTGGGACCATGTGCGCCGGGCCGCCGACCTGCTGGCCTACCACGGCGTCACGATCGACGTCGGCCCCACCCGCCACGGGCTCACCCGCGGGAGCACGATCTACTTCTTCGATCCGATGGGCACCCGCAACGAGGTGTTCTCCGGCGGCTACCGGCCTGATCCGGACTTCCCGACGATCACTTGGACCGACGACCGGGCCGGGCGTGCGGTCTTCTACTACGAGGGCGTGCTCAACGAGCGCTTCGCGACGGTGCACACATGACTTCGGTGGGGATCCTGCGCCTGTCGCACGCCACGGTGCGTGTCCCCGATCTCGAGCTGGCGCTGGCGTACTACGCAGAGGTCGTCGGGCTGGTCGTCACCGACCAGGGGGCTGAGCGGGCGTACCTGAAGGGCTGGGACGAGCATCAGCACCATTCGCTCATCCTCCGCAAGGCGCCGACCTACGGGCTTGACAACCTGGCCTTCAAGGTCGTTGTGAGGTCCGAGCTCGACCGTCTCGCCGCACGGGTTGCCGCCGCCGGGCTCGCGGTGGAGTGGTTCGAGCCTGGCGAGCTGGCCGAAGGATCGGGTACGACGGTGCGATTCCTCGCGCCGAGCGGGCACATCGTCGACCTCGAGTACGGGATGGCGCAGGTCGGCAACGGCCTCCCGTTGATCAACCCGCCGCCGGCCCCAGACCACCTCGTCGGCATCCACCCGCCCCGCATCGACCACATCTTCCTTCTCTGCGAGGACGTCGACGCCGCCACCCGCTTCTTCCAGGATGTCCTGGAGTTCCGCTTGACCGAGCAGATCCTCGCCGACGACGGGCATCAGCTCACGACCTTCCTCGAGCGCAGCCACACCGCTCACGACCTCGCCTTCCTGACCGGACCCGACGGCGGCTTCCATCACCTCGCCTACTGGGTCGACGAGTGGAACGACCTGCGCACCGCCGCCGACGTCTGCACCTACCACGGCGTGCCGATCGATGCCGGTCCGACACGCCACGGCGCCACCCGGGGCTGCGGCCTGTACTTCTTCGATCCGGCCGGGAACCGCAACGAGGTGTACACCGGCGGCTACCAGTTCGACCCCGACGACGAGCCGACCACCTGGACCGAGGCGGAGATGGGAAGGGCGATCTTCTCGTACCGGGGACAGGTCGACCAGAGATTCATGTCGGTGCACTCATGAGTTCCCACGGCGCTCTCCCCACCCGGCGCATCGTCCCGGACGGGAGCCGGGGCCGACCATGACCGGCAACGGCGACCAGCCGTCGGCACGCAGCGACCGTTTCGACGCTCCGCTGTACCTGGCCCGGTTCCGCGAGCGTCACCGCGCGTCACCGCTCGAGGAGACGGCCGACCAGAGCGGCTCGGCATCGAGCGTGCCGATCTACCTGAAGCGGTTCCGGGATCGCAACGCGGCGCGGCGGGCGGAGGTCCCGCTCTGGCAGCGCGCCGACCTTGCGACCCAGCAGGCACTCACCGAGGACAACCGCAACAAAGAGGTCTCCGCGCCGCCTTCGGCCGCCCGGCAGGTGCTCAACGACGTGTATCTCATCCGCCACGGCGAGACCCAGGGCTACTCGACGGACTCCGGGCTCACCCCCCAGGGCGCGTGGCAGTCGCACACCTACGGGCGGACCTTGGCGAGGCGGGTCAAGTACGGCGAGACGATCGTGTTCCGTCATGCCCCTACGAACCGGGCCACCGAGACGGCGCAGCAGATCCACCGGGGCCTCGTCGACGGGATCGCCCAGTACGAGAAGGACATCACGATCGTCGAGCCGGAGCCCGCGGAGGAGTTCCGCAACTTCCAGTTCGTCGCCCCCGACGGGTTGAAGGACGTGACCGCGGCGTTCCGCCAGTACAGCGCCCTGCTCGAAGGCCATGAGCGCACAGCGGCAGGGGATCGGCCGCTGTGGCTGGTGGAGATGGACCGGTTCTGGCGAACGCAGCAGGGCGGGGGAGACCCGATCCAGCATTGGCTGACGATCCCGCTAGTGCACTTCGAGCCGCCGTCGATGACCGTGCGGCGGTTCTGGGCGGGCATCAACCGCCTGTCCGCAGAGTTCCCCGGCGCCCGCCTGGCCATCACCTCGCACTCGGGCTGCATCCGGGCGTTCGCCGTCTCGGCGCTCGGCTACGACCCCGGCGAGCCGTACAACACCGAGCATGTCCGGGTGAAGCTCCTCGGTGACGCTCCGTGGACTGCGGGAGGCCGTGACGCCACGATCGCCTACCGCAATCGTGTGCAGGAGGTGAAGGTGCCCGATGTGGACCAGCTCCCGCAGTGGTCGGTCCATGACGACTGGGCGGGCTTCCGCGAAGCGGCACCGCCGCGTGCCGGGCAGGGTCCAGGCGATGTGTGAGGCCTGCCCGATCATCGACTGGGCCGAGGCCCTGCCGACCGTGCGGTCCTTCACCGCGCGGATGGTGAGCGAGTCCATGACCGACTTCATCGTGTGGTACGACCGCTACGAGCCCGACCAGAAGCCGCTGGTGGGGGGCAAGAACGCGAGCCTCGGCGAGATGATGCGGGCCGAGATGCCGGTGCCGCCCGGCTTCGCGCTGACCACTGAGGCCTGTGCCCTGATCTGGCACGACACCGATCTCGTCGACGACGTCAACGGCCTGCTGCGACAGCTCGACCATGGCGACTACGCGCAGAACGTCGACGTGTCGAACCGGATCCGGGGGCGTATCGAGAGCTTCCCGGTGCCCGAAGCGGTCGTCGACGCCCTGGGCACCGCCTACGAGGACCTGTGCTCGCACTGCGAGCTCGAGGACCTTCCCGTCGCGGTGCGATCGTCGGCGACCGCGGAAGACCTGCCCGACGCCAGCTTCGCCGGGCAGCAGGACACGTTCCTGTGGATCTGCGGCCTGGCGCCGGTGATCGAGCACACGAGGCGCTGCTGGTCGTCGCTGTTCACCGACCGGGCCATCGCCTACCGCCACCAGATGGGGTACCTCAACCGGGGGATCGGGATGTCGGTCGGCGTGCAGAAGATGGTCGACCCGACCGCGTCGGGGGTGGCGTTCACGCTCAACCCGACCAACGGCGACCGGTCCCAGGTGGCGATCGACGCATCGTGGGGCCTCGGCGAGGCCGTGGTGTCCGGCGAGGTCACCCCGGACAACTTCCTCGTCGACAAGGTCCTGCACGAGGTGGTCAAGCGTGAGATCTCCACCAAGCACGTCGAGTACCGCCTGACCGATGCTGGCGTCGTCGAGAAGATCGAGATCGAGGCTGAGCGGCAGAACCAGGCCTCGGTGACCGATGCGGAGCTGATCGCGGTCGCCCAGCTCGCCCGCCGGGCCGAGAAGCACTACGGCTGCCCGCAGGACGTCGAATGGGCGATCGATCGCCACCTGCCCGACGGCGAGAAAGTGCTGATGCTGCAGAGCCGGCCCGAGACGGTGTGGTCGCGCAAGCCGCGCCAGCCCCTTACCCGGGGCGGATCCGACCCGATGGCGTCGATCATCTCGACGCTCGTCTCCCCGCTCCATCAGAGATCCTCACAGACCAACAAGGACAACAAGGAGAAGACATGACCGCCAATCGCTTTGAGAGCCCGTTCGAGGTCGATGGCCCCGAAGGCGTCGAGGGCTGGGAGGAGCTCTACAGCCCGTCCGCGTCCTTCGGCGAGGCCCGGCGCCAGTACGAGAACGAACGCTTCTGGTTCTTTGACTCGATGCACTGGGGTCACGCGCTGACGCCTTGGGATGCGTACTTCATGGAGGCGGCTCTCGCTTCGCTGAGCCAGATGAACAGCCGCCACTACCGGATCCCGCCCGCCGACGGTGTGGACTTCCGGATCCTCTACGGCTTCACCTACCTGTCGCCGGTCGGGGTCGATCCGGCGAAGATCGCCGACCGCGTGCCGCAGTTCATGGAACGGGCCGGGTTCTACTTCGGCAACTGGAACGACCTCTACGACCGCTGGCTCGACAAGATCAAGGACACGATCGCCCGCTTGGAGGGCCTCGACTTCAGCCCGCTGCCCGAGATGGAGGACCTGGAGGTCGTCACCGGCGGGGTCGGCCTCGGCAGCGGCTTCGAGCTGCAGAAGTCGTACCACCAGTTCCGCGATCTCGTACTCGAAGCCTGGAACTACCACTTCGAGTTCCTCAACCTCGGCTACGCCGCCTATCTCGACTTCTTCGGCTTTTGCAAGGAGGCGTTCCCGTCGATTCCCGACCTCGGGATCGCCAAGATGGTGGCCGGCGTGGAGGTGGACCTGTTCCGGCCGAACGAGGAGCTCAAGGTGCTCGCCCAGAATGCGATCGACCTCGGGATCGCACGCGCCTTCGACGACCCCGAGAACGTGTCGCTCGAGGGCGACGCCGGTGCGGCATGGCAGGCCGCATGGGACGAGGTGGAGAATCCCTGGTTCAACTTCACCTCCGGCACCGGCCTATACCACTTCGACAAGATCTGGAAGGACGAGCGGTCGATCCCCTACGGCTTCATCCGCGACTACATCGCCAGGATCGAGGCCGGCGAGGACATCGCCCGGCCTATCGAGGCCATCACCGCCGAGCGTGACCGGATCGTCTCGGAGTACCGCGACCTTCTTGACAGCGACGAGGACCGCGAGGCCTTCGACTCCAAGCTCGGGCTGGCCCGGGTGGTGTTCCCCTACGTCGAGAACCACAACTTCTACATCGAGCACTGGACGATGTCGGTGGTGTGGCGCAAGGTGCGAGAACTGGGTGCCACCCTGGCCAAGGACGGGCTGCTCGCCGAGGACGACGACCTGCTGTTCGTGCGCCCCGACGAGGTCGACCAGATCCTGTGGGACTACTACGCCAACTGGGCCGTGAACTCCCCCACGATGAGCGCGGCCAAGTGGGGCCCGATAGTCGAGAGGCGTCGGGCAATCCACGCCAAGCTGTCGGCCTGGAAGGCGCCCAAGGCCCTCGGCGAGCCGCCCGAGGTCATCACCGAGCCCTTCACCATCATGCTGTGGGGCATCACCAGCGAGTCGGTGGCGTCCTGGCTCGGCAGCGGGGGCGATGACGGCGGGATCACCGGCATGGCCGCGTCGCCGGGACTGGCCGAGGGAACCGCCCGCCTGATCTTCTCACCTGAGGAGGTCGGCGACTTGGAGGAGGGCGAGATCCTCGTCGCGCCGATCACCGCCCCGAGCTGGGCGCCGGTGTTCCCCAAGATCCGGGCCTGCGTCACCGACATCGGCGGAATGATGAGCCACGCCGCCATCGTGTGCCGCGAGTACGGCGTGCCGGCTGTGACCGGGACCGGTTTCGGCACCAACACGATCAGCACCGGTGACCGGATCCGCGTCGACGGATCGGCGGGCA
The DNA here is from genome assembly GCA_022819505.1 of Acidimicrobiia bacterium. Lineage (GTDB taxonomy): Bacteria > Actinomycetota > Acidimicrobiia > Acidimicrobiales > Aldehydirespiratoraceae > Aldehydirespirator. The sequence continues at coordinate 477,950 of JAJEHD010000018.1, forward strand.
CCGTCATCATCCTCGACTGACCGGCCCCGACCCGAGAAGGCCCAAGAAGGGAGGCTGCGATGCTCACCCAACAAGAGAACGAAGAGCTCACCCGAGTAGGCCCCGGCACGCCCATGGGCGACGTGCTGCGGCACTACTGGTATCCGGTCGCATTCGTGCGCGAGCTGGAAGACTTCCCCGTCAAGAAGGTCCGCCTGCTGGGCGAGGACTGGGCGGTGTTCAAGACCCCGTCGGGCGACTACGGCATCGTCGACGAGCGCTGCCCGCACCGCGGCGCGTCGCTCGCCTACGGCATCGTCGAGGACGCCGGCCTGCGCTGCGGGTACCACGGCTGGCTGTTCGACACCGCCGGCGAATGCGTCGAGATCCTCGCCGAGCCCGACTCATCGCCGAAGTTCAGAGCCGGATGCGGGGTCCGGGCGGGCTCGGCGCAGGCACTGGGCGGGATGGTGTGGGCCCATGTCGGTGATCCCCCGGCGCCGGAACTCCCGCGCTACGAGGCCTACGTGATGAGAGGCCACCGAGACATCGGCCACAGCATGCTGCCGTGCAACTGGCTCCAGATCATGGAGAACTCCGTCGACCCGTACCACGTCGAGGCGCTCCACGGCAACTACTTCGGGTTCATCGCCCGCTGCCAGGGAACCCCGATGCCGGAGTCGTTCGTCGCCAACAAGCACGAGAAGGTGGCCTTCGACCCGTTCGAGCACGGGATCATCAAGCGGCGCGTCCTTGAAGGCCAGTCCGAGGACAGCGACGACTGGAAGATCGGCCATCCGCTGGTGTTCCCCTACAAGATGTGGGTCGGCGGCAACGGCCTCTACCAGATGCAGATCCGGGTGCCGGTCGACGACACCTGCACGTGGGCGCTGTTCTACACGGTGCACGCTCCCGACGGACTGGAGTTCGGCGACGACCTCGGTGTGGTCGACTATGAGTTCCCGTGGATCGATAAGCACGGTCGCCACATCGTCGATTTCATCGAGGGCCAGGACATCATGGCGTGGGTGACGCAGGGTCCTGTCGCTGACCGGGTCAACGAGAGGATCACCAAGAGCGACGTAGGGATCATCGCCTGTCGGCGAATGTTCAGGGAAGCGATGGCCGCGGTGAAGCGGGGCGAGGATCCGGTCGCGGTGGTGCGGCAGCCTCATGACGTGATCAAGCTGCCGCTGGAGCGGTCGAAGTTCGGGCGCGGCGCCGGGTTCGCGGTCGACTGGATCAACGACGGCTCGATGCGCTACAGCCCGATCGCCGAGGACATGAAGCAGCTGCACCTCGACGCCGAGGCGGCTCGCGCCGATCTGGAAGGGTCGTGACGCCGGTCGACCACGCCGCGTGGGCGTCGTACCTGCTGGCCGGGGTCGATGACCGCTCGGCGGTGACCGCCATCACCAAGCAGCTCGACGAGCTCAGCATCGACGACGCCTACGCCATCCAGGCGGCACTGCTGGAGCTCCACCTCGGCCGGGGCGACACGGTCGCGGGCGCGAAGCTCGGCCTGACATCGGCGGCGAAGCAGGAACAGATGGGTGTCACCGAGCCGGTGTACGGCTGGGTGCTCGAGTCGTCCGTGCTCGACGGTTCCGGTGAGGTCGAACTGGGCGAGCTGATCCACCCTCGCTGCGAACCCGAGTTCGTGTTCGTGCTGGGCGAGGACCTCGGAGGGCCGGGCGTGACCGGCGGGGATGTCCTCGACGCCACGGAGTCCGTCACCGGCGGCATCGAGGTGATCGACTCCCGCTATGAGGCGTTCTCGTTCACGCTCCCCGATGTCATCGCCGACAACACCTCGGCGGCTCGGGTCGCGATCGGGTCCGGCGCCATCGGCCCTCGCGACGCCGATCTCACCACCCTCGGGTGTGTCTTCGAAGTCGACGGCGAGGTGGCGGCCACCGCCACCGGAGCCGCGCTGCTCGGCGATCCGGCCTCCTGCGTCGCCATGCTCGCCAACCACCTCGGCAAGCACGGCCAGAGCCTGCAGGCCGGCTGGACCATCCTGGCCGGGGCACCCACGGACGCTAAGCCACTGGGCGCGGGAACCCGGGCCCGCGCCCGCTACTCCCACTTCGGCTCGGTCTCGATCGTGGGGAAAGGATGACGTCATGCCGCTGGTGAATGTGCACATGGCCGAGGGCCGCAGCCCCGAACAGAAGCGAGCGCTGATGGATGCGATCACCGACGCCATGGTCGAGCATGTCGGCGCACCCCGGGAGTCGGTCCGGGTGTGGATCTTGGAGTTCCCGAACACCGACTTCATGGCGGGCGGCGAGCTGCTGGCCGACAAGCAGGCCCGTCTGGCCGAGGAGGCGAGGGTGGCGGCCCGCCAACGCGATGACGACCGGCACCCGGTCCCCGGCCAATGACCGACGCTCTCGTCGCCGAGGCTGCCGCCGCGCTCCGCGAGGCCGCCGAGTCAGGCGTGCCGTGTGCACCGGTGAGGGAGATTCTCGGCACTGCGGACGACATCGATGTCGCGTACGCGGTGCAGGATCACAACACGGTCCTGGCCGTCGCGTCGGGGCGCCGCATCAGCGGTCGCAAGATCGGGGTCACCTCCAAGGCGGTAATGGACCAGATCGGGGTCGATCAGCCCGACTTCGGCACGCTGTTCGTCGACATGGAGTACGGCGACGGGATCGAGATCGAGGCGGGGCGCCTGATCCAGCCCCGGGCCGAGGCCGAGGTCGCCATCGTGCTCGAACATGACCTCGACAGGGGCGAGCACTCGTTCAACGACATCATCGCCGCGACGGCTTATGCACTCCCGTCGATCGAGGTGGTCGACAGCCGGGTCGCCGGCTGGGACATCCGCATCGTCGACACGGTGGCCGACAACGCGAGCTGTGGCGTGTATGTGCTCGGCGGCCGACCGGTACCGCTTGACCGCGTGAACCTGCGGGCCGTGCCCATGTCGATGCGGATCGACGGTGAGGAGGTCTCGACCGGGGAGGGCGCGGCCTGCCTGGGTCACCCCCTTCACGCCGCCCGCTGGCTCGCCGACACGATGTGTGCCCGCGGCACGCCGCTCAAGGCGGGCGATGTGGTGATGACTGGGGCACTGGGCCCCATGCGCCCTCTGTCGGGAGGGGAGACCGTGGTCGCCGACCTGGGAGACCTCGGAGCCGTGACCACCCACGTTCAGCCGCGGCAGGAGAATCCCTCATGACTGCGCCCTCCAGCGGGTAGGGCTCGTAGCGGGCATTCTGCGCTGCCAGTTCGCGGCGGGGCCGGGTTCCCGGTTGTCGGGGCTGCGCCCGACGGGCAGGCTGAGGCGGTGAGCGAACTCGATCTGAGTCAGGACTTCGCCGGGCGGCCCGGCGCGGCTCTGGTGGTGGGGGGAAGCGGCGGTCTCGGCTCGGTGATCGCGGCGGAGTTGGCCGCCCGCGGCAGCGACCTGGCCCTCACCTACCGCAGCAACGCCGACGCCGCGGCGTCCATCGCGGCCGTCGTCGAGAGTTGCGGGCGCCGGTGCTGGACGGCGGCCGCCGACCTGAGCGACGACTCGTCCACCGCCGCGGCGGTCGAGGAGTTGGCTGCCGCGGCCGGAGGGCTGCACACCCTGGTCTACGCGGCCGGGCCCCACGTCCCGCAGGTTCACATGAGCCGCGTCGAGCCGAGCGCGATGCGGGCCCAGCTCGACGCAGATGCGGCCGGCTTCTTCGCGGCGGCTCACGCTGCACTGCCGCACCTGCGACAAGCCCGAGGCAGCATTGTGGCGGTCACCACCGCAGGCTCGGACCGGTTCCCAGTGCGCGACGGCCTCAGCACCGTCCCCAAGGCCGCCGTCGAGGCGGCCGTGCGGGGTCTGGCCGCAGAGGAGGGGCGCTTCGGGGTGCGGGCCAACACTGTGGGCCCCGGGATGCTCACCGACGGAATGGCCCAGCGGCTCATGGCGTCGGGCGATCTCGACGAACGGGCCCTCGAGACAGCCCGGGCCAACATCCCGCTGAGGAGCTTTGGGAGCGCGGCCGACATCGCCGAGTCGGTCTGCTTCCTGGCCTCGGACCGGGCCGGCTATATCAGCGGCCAGCACCTGGCCGTGGATGGCGGGTACACCGTCTGAGAGCTATTCGCCGGTGACGCGGCGCCGACGCCGGGAGTAGCGTCGAAATCGATGTACCCAGGAGTTCATGCCGCCGCCAACCCCGACAAGCCGGCCGTCATCATGGCCGGATCGGGCGAGACGATCACCTACGCCCAGCTCGACGCCGAAGCCAACCAGGTGTCGCGACTGTTCCGGGAGGCCGGGCTGGCCCCGGGCGACCATGTGGCCTGGTGCCTGGAGAACCACCGCAACTTCCTGCCGTTGATGTGGGGAGCGCACTACGCCGGGCTGATCTACACGCCCATCAGCAGCCGCCTCACCACCGACGAGATCGCCTACATCGTCGACAACAGCGGCGCTCGGGTCTTCATCACCTCGAAGTACAAGGCCGCCCAGGCCGCCGAGCTGGTCGACCGCACGCACGGCGTCGAGCTGAGACTGATGATGGACGGCGCCATCGACTCCTACGGCAGCTACGAGCAAGCCCTGGCCGCGATGTCGCCGGAGCCGTTGGAGGGTCGGGTGGCCGGCACCGACATGCTCTACAGCTCGGGCACCACGGGGCGCCCCAAGGGCGTGCTGGCCGCCTACGAGGCGGTTCCCATCGAGGAGGCGGAGTCGGTGGTGGCCATGATGTGCGTGCTGCTGATCGCCATGTCCGACGAGTCGGTCTACCTGTCTCCCGCGCCCCTGTACCACGGCGCGCCGCTGCGCTTCACCATGGCCAACCACATCCTCGGCTCCACCGCGGTGATCATGGAGCGCTTCGACGCCGAGCAGTTCCTGGCCGCCATCGAGCGCTACTCGGTGACCCACACCCAGGTGGTGCCGACCATGTTCGTGCGGATGCTGAAGCTGCCCGACGAGCGGCGGCTGCGCTACGACCTGTCGTCGCTGGCCAGCGTGCTGCACGCGGCCGCGCCGTGCCCGGTGGAGGCCAAGCGCCGGATGATCGAGTGGCTGGGGCCGATCGTCAGCGAGTACTACGCGGGCACCGAGGGCAACGGGGCCACCTTCTGCGACAGCGAGCAGTGGCTGGCCCATGAGGGCACGGTGGGGGTCCCGATCAACGGTGAGGTCCACATCGTGGACGAGGCCACCGGCACCGAGGTGCCAGTCGGGGAGGAGGGTGCCATCTACTTCGGCGAGGGCAACACCTTCGAGTACCACCAGGACGAGGAGAAGACCCGCAGCTCGCGGCTGCCCAACGGCTGGTCGACCATCGGCGACGTCGGCCGGGTCGATGAGGACGGCTTCCTGTACCTGACCGACCGCAAGGCGTACATGATCATCTCGGGCGGGGTGAACGTGTACCCCCAGGAGGCCGAGAACCTGCTGACCATGCACCCCGCGGTTCTGGACGTGGCTGTGATCGGCGTGCCCGACGATGACCTGGGCGAGGTGCCCAAGGCGGTGGTTCAGCCCATGGAGATGCCCCTCGGCCAGGAGGCCGCCTCCGCGCTGGAGCGTGAACTGATCGACTACTGCCGGGCCGGCCTCGCCTCGGTCAAGTGCCCCCGCACGGTCGACTTCCGCGACGAGTTGCCCCGCGACGAGACCGGCAAGCTCTACAAGCGCCTGCTGCGCGACGAGTACTGGCAAGGCCAAGACCGCCGCATCTAGCGGTCCAGCGCTGCCGCGTCGGTCAGCTGCCGTCGAGCTGGCGGATGAGGGTGGCTGGAGCGACCCGCCGGTAGCTGTCCTCGAGCCAGTCGGCTACATCGCCGATTTCGGCGTCGGCTAGACGGACCAGCACCGCGCCGTAGCCGTCGTAATGGGAAACGGTGAACAGCACGTCGGGGTGGTTCTCGAGCAGGACCGGCTTCAACTCCAGCTCGCAGAACAGCACCAGCACCTCGGTGTCGTGCACCTGGTCGCGCCGCTGCTCGCGCTCGCCCCACAGGCGGCAGAAGCCCTTGTTGCGGACCTTCAGCCCCGGCGTGCCGTACCAGGTCGACTCGGTGACCTCGGGCAGTTGTATTCCCAGCCGCCGGACATCGTCGAAGGTGACCACGTGACTGTCTCCCGGCGACAGGCGCGGCGTGCCTAGGTGATCTTGAGGACGCGGGCCGCGTTCTCGCGCAGGAACTTGGGCCAGACCTCGTCGCGGAAGCCGACGTTGGGCATCTCACCCATGATGCGTTGCAGTGACAGGCCCATCGGGAAGTAGCCGGCGTACATCACCTTGTCGGCGCCCCGCGTATTGGCATAGTCGACGATGGCCTTCGGGTAGTGCTTGGGGGCGAATGCCGAAGTAGAGTAGTGCAGTCCGGGCCATTTCAGCATCAGCTTCACGGCCAGGGCCTCCCAGGGCTCGCAGCCGTGTCGGGTGACCAGGGTCAACTCGGGGAAGTCGTACATCACCCGGTCGATGCGCTCCACGTGCTGGCAGTCCATGGGCAGCCGGGGGCCGGGCACGCCCGCGCACACGAAGACAGGGATGTCCAGGTCGCAGCAGGTGGCGTACACCGGGTACCACTTGGCGTCGTCGATCGGGATCTGGGGGAAGCACCCGGCCGGGAAGGTGCCCACCGCCCGGATGTCGTAGGTCTCCTTGCAGTGGCGGATCTTGCGCACCGCGCCCATGATGTCGTTGGCGTCGATCTGGCAGGTGGCCACGAACCGGTCGGGATGGTCGGCCAGGGCCTTGCGGTTGACTTCGCCCTCGCAGCCGATCAGGCCCCACTCCACGCCGCAGGCGTCCATCTCGCCCAGCGTGAGGCCTATCGGGTCGGCGGCGCCGTACTTCTCCTTGGGCACGCCCTTGAACATGTACTCCACCGGAAAGTCGAACTCGGCCGATTCGGAGTCCTTGAGCTGCTTGCGGATGAACTCGTAGTGCTCGAAGTCCTTGGCGGGAAAGCCGATCATCGTGTCGACGATTCCCACATCGGTCGGCATAGGCATAGTGTCGCCTCCGTTGGTTGCCAGGAGAGGGCCCTAGTTCCGGGGCACGTCGCGCCAGGGGATCTCCTTGTCCACCCTGGGCTCACCCGGCAGTCCCAGCACCTGCTCGCCGAGGATGTTGCGCATGATCTCGCTGGTGCCGCCCTCGATGGAGTTGGCCCGGGCCCGCAGGAAGCCATGGTGGGTGTCACCGAACTTGCCGTCGAGCGAGACCGCGGTGGGGCGGCGGAACTCGTAGTCGTAGTCCACCATCGCGGCGGGGCCCTCGAGGTCGAGCACCTTGGCGGTGAGCTCCTTGTTGAACTCGGCCAGCATCAGCTTGCTGACCGAGCCCTCGGGGCCGGGGTTGCCGGTCCGAGCGTTCTGGGCGGCCCGGACGTTGGTCAGCCTGAGAGCCTCTCCCCGAACCCACAGCTGCATCACCTCGTCGCGGTGGGCCTTGGTGCGCACCGCCGGATCCATGTTGCGGTAGGCCTCCATCAGGTTGCCCAGCGGACCCTGCTGGGCGGTGGTGGCGCCGCCCACCGCGCCGCCGATGGCGGTGCGCTCGTTCATCAGCGTGGTGAGCGACACCCGCCAGCCCTCGCCCACGGCCCCGATGCGGGCCGAGTCGGGCACCCGCACGTCGGTCATGTACACCTCGTTGAACTCGGCTTCGCCGGTGATCTGGCGCAGCGGCCGGACCTCCACGCCGGGGGCGTGCATGTCGAGCGCGAAGTAGGTGAGGCCCTTGTGCTTGGGCAGCTCCGGGTTGGAGCGGGCCACCAGCATGCCGAGGTCGGCCACATGGGCCAGGGTGTTCCACACCTTCTGGCCGTTGACCACCCACTCGTCGCCGTCGCGTTCGGCCCGGGTGCCCAGACCCGCGAAGTCGGACCCGGAGCCTGGCTCGCTGAAGAGCTGGCACCAGCGCTCCTCCCCGGTGAACATGGGTCTCAGGTAGCGGCGCTTCTGCTCGTCGGTGCCGTGGGTGAAGATCGTCGGGCCGACAAGCATCAGGAAGAACGTGGACGGGTCGGCCGGCTGGGCTCCTCCGGCTCGCAGCCGTCGATCCACCACACGCTGCATCCGCCGTGACAGGCCGAGCCCGCCGAAGCCCGGCGGGTGGTGCACCCAGGCCAGCCCGGCGTCGTACTGGTGGCCCCGGAACTCGATGAGGCTCTCCTCCGCGGGGTCGTGCTCGGCCAGCAGGGCGTCGACGGCCTGCTCGGCGATGCGGGTCTGCTCGGCCGTGTCGGCGGGGGCTTCGGTGGCGGTCATGGTGATTCTCCGTTGGACGTTGCGGTCAAGGTCCGGTCGGCGTCATGCTTGGCCCATGCATTCTTACTCCCGCCAGCACCTGATCGACACCACTGAGGCCTGCTTCGCCGAGATTTCGGGACTCTGCGCCGACCTTTCCGACGACGAGTGGACGGTGCAGTCGCTGTGCCCGGACTGGACGGTCCGGCAGGCCATCGGTCACGCCGTCGGCGTCGAGGACGTGATCTCGGGCTGGGAGATCAGCACCGAGAACATGCCGCCCTTCCAGAGGATGCAGGCCCTGACCGACGCCTCCGCGGGCATGTCGCCGGCTGAGTTCGGGGCCCGGGTGGCCGAGATACTCGATGCCCGACGGTCCGACCTGGCCGCGCTGAGCGACGACGACGTCGAGCGCCCCTCGTGGACGCCGGTCGGGGTGCAGAGCTACGGCGGCTTCCTGGCCATCCGCATCTTCGACATGTGGGTCCATGTGCGCGACTGCACGATCCCGCTGGGGCGCTCCACCGAAGACAGCGGGCCGGCCGCCGAGATCACCCTCGACCAGGTGGAGGGATCGATCGGCTACATCATGGGAAAGAAGGTCGGCCTGCCCGACGGCATGAGCCTGCGAGCCGACATCACCGGCCCGGTCGAGCGCCAGATCGCCGTGAGGGTGGACGGCCGGGCCAAGGCGGTCGATCCCTCGTCGCTGGCGGATCCCGATGTGGTGCTGACGGCGGACTCGACCACGTTCATCATGCTGGCCTGCGGTCGCATCGACCCCCAGGTCAAGATCGACGACGGCTCCATCTCCTGGAGCGGCGACGCCGAGTGGGGCGAGCACGCGGCCCGGAGCCTCCGCTTCACGATGTGATGGCCTCGGACGCCTGGCCGCCCGCACGCGCCGAAGACTGGCTGGCCCTGGTGCGGCGGTCGCTGCAGGGCCGGGACCTGGCCGAGCTGTCCAGCACAACCCGCGACGGCATCGAGATCCGGCCGCTGTACACCGACGGCCCGGGTCGGCCTCCGGCGGTGGCAGCCGCGGCGGGCCCGCGGCAGCCTGAGGCAGGCTGGGACATACGCGAACACCACTCGGTGATGGCGTGTGGCGACCCGCCGGACCAGCTGGGGCGGGAGATCGAGCAGGACCTGGCGGGCGGCGCAACGTCGGTGGAGCTCGACCTCCCAGAGGTCGTAGATGTCGACGGGCTCGATCGCCTGCTGAGCGGGGTCGACATTGCCATGGCGCCTCTGGCGCTAGCTCCCCACGCGGACATGGACGCGGCGCACGCACTCCTCGCTCTGGCGGCCCGCCGGGGCGCCGGCCTCGCGCCCAGTAGCTCGCTCGGGCTTGACCCGTTGGGCGAGTGGGCTCGCTCGGGCCGGCGAACCGGTTGTGTCGAAGCTGCTGAGTGGGCGACTCGGACTGCGTCGTCCGGCTCCCTTGCTCGCGGTGTCCTCGTCTTCACGGTCGATGCGACCCGCTACGTGGACGCTGGCGCGACCGAGGCCCAGGCCTTGGGCTGGGCAACTGCGACGGGTGTCGCCTACCTGCGAGCGCTGGTCGGGGCGGGCATCCCGGTGGACGCGGCCGCCGGCCTGATCGGATTCCGGATGGCGGCCACGGCCGAGGTGTTCGGCACCATCGCCGCGCTGCGGGCGGCCCGGGTGATGTGGACACGGGTGGTGACGGCCAGCGGCGGCTCGGCGGAGGCGGCCCGCCAGCATCAGCACGCCGTCACTGCAACCCACATGTACAGCCGGCGTGATCCGTGGGTCAACCTGCTGCGCGGTGCCTCCGCCGCGCTGGCTGCAGGAGTCGCCGGCACCGACGCGGTGACCGTGCTGCCCTTCGACCATGCGTCCGGGTCGGTCGACGCCGACGGCTCGTTGGGCCGGCGGCTGGCCCGCAACACCCAGTTGTTGCTGCTGGAGGAGTCGCACCTCGCCCGGGCCTCCGACCCCGCGGGCGGCTCGTTCTACATGGAGTCACTCACTGAGGAACTGGCCTCGGCGGGCTGGCGGGTGCTGCAGGACGTCGAAGCGTCGGGCGGGATCGAGGCCGCCATCGAAAGCGGCTCGCTGGCCGCAGCGATGGAGGAGAGCTGGCAGCGTCGCCTGGAGGCTCTGAGGACCCGGAGCGAGCCGCTCACCGGCGTGAGCGAGTTCCCCCTCCTGGACGACGCCGCGCCAACACCCCACGGCTCCAACGGGGTAGAGGCCGCGGCGGGCCTGCCGGTAAGGCGCCTGGCCGAACCCTTCGAAGACCTGCGCGACGCCGCCGACCGCCACCAGGCCGCCGCCGGCAAGCGGCCGGCAGTCTGGATTGCGGCCCTGGGGCCGGCCGCGGACCACTCAACCCGCACCGCCTGGGCCCAGAACCTGCTGGCCGCGGGCGGCATCAAGGCCCGGGGCGCAGCCGGAGTGGACTCGCCCATCGCCGCCGCGGCGGACTTCGCGGCGTCGGGACTGACCGCGGCCGTCGTCACCGGCAGCGACGACATGTACCGCCTGCGGGGTGCGGCCACCGCCAGCGCTCTGGCCGAGTCCGGTGCGACCTTCGTAGCCCTGGTCTGCGACCCCGGCACCCCCGCCGAACTCCTTTCGGAGTTGGAGTCAGCCGGCGTCGACGAGACCTGGCACGACGGCATCGACGCCGCGGCCGCCCTAGAACGCCTCCACCGCACCCTCGGCATCGCCTGACCGTCGGCACCTAGCCCCACCCGTAAGATGCGCGATGAGCGCACGCGAAGCGACACATGAACACCGCCCCGACCATGCTCACCGCTCCTGGTCGAAGCCGGGCGTGTGCACGGGGAAATAGTGGCTACCAGGCACGCGCGTAGGTGTCTGCCACGATCGAGCCCAGTTCGCGTCTCTGGTTCTTGGTGATCGAACCGAGAGGGGTCTGGCTAGCGGGGCAGAACACGAACAAGCACGGCTCAACACCGACCAAATGCCAACAGCCATCCATCTCGTAGGGCCTGTCGCGGAGCGCGCCGTCCGCGGTGTAGTCAAAGCGGTGGATGAACTCCCACGGCGCCAGTCGGCCAAAAGCGATGCGGCCCAGGTGGCGTCTTGCTACCGACAGCACCACGACATTGGGCTGTAGCACCTCCAGGAGTTCGTGCCACAGTGGGACGCCGTCAGCTACCAGCACCGCCTGGTCGGCTTCGCTGAGGCGACTCCATGTGGGATCGGTGGCCACCGGTGAGCAGATATCGGTGTGCAGCACCGTTGAGGACTCCCCGCCGTAGAAGCTGCCGCCCATCCCGTTGAGCAGCGGCTCAAGACTCCCGAACCACTTGTCATACGGATCCGTGCGGAAGTACGCCGACAACGATTCGAGATACCGGCCGAGATCCCGACTGCCGGTGTCCGCAGCCAGTGGGAACCGCTGGAAGGGATCCGATGAGGGGAACTCTCTCAAAGACGGATTCAAACCAACGGTCACCACACGTAAAGGCGACCCCAAGTACGCGTCAACATCGCCGAAGAACAGGATAGGCACCGCAGGGGTGACCCGCGATCCCAATACGGCAGCCCGCTCGAACGAACGCCACGTCTTCGACACCGCTGCATCGAGTGTATCAAGGCTTGGCGGCGACCCAATGCCGGCGTCGCTCATGACACGTGTCTGAGGACAGTAGCGGACGCAGTAGCGAGAGTCATCCGACACCGATGATGCAAGCGGCAGTGGTCGTCGAATCCTCGCACTGGTGCTGCACTCATGGTCCGAGCATTAGCGCCGTCGTGGAGAGCGCGGGAGCCGCATCTGTAGTCAAGTTGAAGTCGCCGGTGCCCGCGGCACGGCGTGGCAAGGCTGCCGGATGCGCGTCCAGAAATCATGCCTGTTTGTCCACGCAGACCTGGACCGTGTCTACGAACTCAGGACCGGTTACAGCAAATGAGAACTCGTACTCCAGGTCACCGTCTGACGTGGATACGACGAGGGTGCCGGATGTGTCCTGCTGGGCGTCTAGCAGGAACCGCTCGCGGCCGGATAGGTCTGAGTTGAAGACATCTCCTCTGATCGATGCACGATTGGATGCCGTGGTTGGACTGATTAGCGCGTCGAACACGAGACGCCGCGCTTTGGACCCGAACTGCCATCTCACGGTCAGGCTGTCAATGATGTTCGTGGAGTCGGGACTCTCCACAAATGAGAAGTCGGGGTCTTCGTGTCCGATGTGGATGACCCATATCCCGCTATCGGCGCAACTCCCCCGCAAGTAGAATCCCGCTTCGTTGGATGTCTCGGCGATTGTCCAGTTGTCGTCGCGGTAGACCGTCCAGGCCGACGGGCTGGCGGCGGACGCGTCGTTGATGGCCTTCAACAACAGCATCATGTCGCCTCTGGTGAAGTGCTCTGACTCGTCGGCTCCAAGGATGTTGTCGTAGTAGCGCTCCATGAACACCACCGCATGCGGTTTGCTGAGCGGTCGTTCGGGCTTGAAGGTGCCGTCGTCATAGCCGGCCGTCAACCCGATATCTGCAGCCCACTCCACGGCTTCGTAGGCTCGATGGTCCGGTGGCACGTCCGGGAATCGCTGGCTCTGGGCGCCTGCGGTTGTCGCCAGCGCTCCCAAGACGATCACCACGAGCGTGACGACAGCAATACGCCGTCTTCTTGTGCGTGCTTCGACCATCGATTGCCTCCTGAGTCTCAGATGCTTCCGCGCGGGAGTGGACGCTACCGACGCGTCAGCAGTGTTCGCAAGAAGTGTTACAGCGCTGCTAGCAGGTCTGACACTAGAGCGAGGAATGACGCGGCGACCGTGTCGGGGTCAGCGGTTGGCCCGGCGGCGCGCACGGCCATGGTGACTCCAGTTGCCTGTGGGCTGCCGAAGAGCGGATTGAGGTGCTTGATGGCTTCGGCTGTGACGTCGGCGCTTAGAGCATGGGATCCGAGTTGGCCCAAGTGGCTGGCCATGTGGTCAGTGTCGATGGCCTGAAACAGGCGAAGTACGTCGAGAGCGTCCTTGTCGTTGATCCGGTCGCTGGCGCCGGCGCGTTCGGCGATCTTGTGAACCTTGGCGACTATGAGAGCGCCTGGACCGGCCACATGCATGGTGACGCTACGGCTATCGGATGGGTCGAGAGCCCGGATCTCCATCGCTTGTCGATCAATCAGAGCGGCCTCAAGCCCTTTGGCCCGACGGGCTACGCGCTTGCCATGCGGGCCGAGACGAGCACCGCGAGACCCGGGACCGGCCAGCGCGTCGGGCACCATGAGATCGACATAGACGTCGTCGGGACTGACCCAACTGCCGGGGTGCTCACGGAGTGTGAAGCCGCTTCCGATTAGCAGTTCCTCGAGCAGTGGCGAGTCGGCGAGATCGGTGGGTCCGATGGCAAGGTCAGCATCGGTGGTGTAGGGGGCCGCGGCGTCGAACAGATCGGCTTCGCCGGCGTGAAGGTAGACCGCCTGAGCGCCGACGAGAACGACCGAGTCGAGATGCACGGCAATAGCGTCGGTTGCGTCCAGCAGGGCGCGGCGGGCGCGGACGTAATCAGGGTCGGGATCGCCAGGCATCTTCGTTGCTCCGCATCCAGCGGAGCAGTTCCTCGCCCTGCGGGGGCTCGCGTCCCGGTCCCGTTAGCAGATCCACAGCGAGTTGACTGGGGGCGGCGCATCGCAGCCCGTCACGGGTGACGCACCGATCGAATACGACCGGGTCGAACGGCTCCAACAACACGACATTTGCGCCAGCTTCGGCCTCATGTAATGCGAGCACGTCGGCGGCGCGATACGCATCGTCAACGTAGAGCGCCGCGACTCTGGCTGGCGCGATCGGATCGAAGTGCTGTGCCGCGAACGCCCCCGTCGCGGCGTAGCGGAATTCAGACTTCGCCAGCGCCTTCTCCAGCGCCGAGATGCCGCGAGGCTCCAGATAGGTCGTCGCGGCATTCGAGTTCGTCTGGTCATAGTCCTGGGACCACCTTCGGATAGCGGCCTGCCAGTCCACTTTCAGCACCGGACCCCGCCGTTCGCGGACGACAACATCGTCTCGCTCCATCAACTCCAGCACGCGCGAAATCGTGGCTGCCGACGTTCCGGTGGCCACCGCGAGTTCCCGAACGCCGAACGGGGGAGCGCTGTCGATGATCGCTCTGACGGCACGCGCCGCTCCTCGGCCTCGAAGCGACTGCAGTTCGTCGTTCTGGGGCCACGGATCCCGCTCGGCACCCGATGTCGAGATGAACAGCCCGGGTTCGGGCACCTCGATCCGGACGTTGCCCGTGGTGTCGATATAGCCAACTTCGAGTCGCTCGAGCAGCTGCCGTGATCGAGGCGACAGATAGGACGCTGCCACCACCGGGACGGCACCTCGAACAACATGGCTGGCCAACAACGCGATTTGGTCGGCAACCCGGCCCACGTCTCGGGGCTCAATCGTGCGTTTGACCTCGACTGCCAGAGCAGCCCTACCGCCGCTCGGAGAGGCGATATTGGCAACCACGTCGATGCGGACGTCTCTGGCGAGCACCGCATACTCAGCACGTAGGGACCATCCCGAAGGCAGGCGCTCTGCCAGCAACTGCTCGACCCGGCGAGCGATGAGGCGTTCACTAGGCAAACGGTCATTCGGCATGGACAAACCCTCGATCTTCGACGGTCATGTGTTGACTCAGATATCCTACTGTTTCGGTAGTAGCGAAACAAATAGATTTCTGAAACACAGGTCCGCGCGTGCACCGGATCCAGTTTTAGCCTTGCCTGCGCGGCAACGAGAGCTAGAAACTAGTTCTAGTGCTGAAGAACTCTTGACGACTCCGATCAGCTCGCCGAGCTCACATCGTGCGATGAGCGATCAAGTCGGATCAAGGCAGCCTCTTCGGCGGGTCAGTCCTCGAAGACTGGGGGGCGCTTCTCGGAGCGGGCCAGGACGGCCTCCTCGAAGTTGCGAGTGGTCATACGGACCAGCAGCTGGGCGTTCATCTCCGAGCGCATGTGGGCCGCGTAGCTGGACGCCTCCAGCCCGGCCCACAGCATTCTCTTGGTGAGCTCGACGCCGGGCCGGCTCAAGGCCGCTATGCGGGCGCCGATCTCGTAGCAGCGGTCCAGCAGGTCGGAGGGCGCGACCGTCTCGCTCACCAGGCCGATGCGGGCCGCTTCCTCGGCATCGACGTCGCGGCCGGTCAGCATGATCTCGAAGGCCCGAGACGATCCGATCGCCCTCGGCAGGGTGAAGCTGAGGCCCAGCTCGGACGCGGTGAGGCCGTTGTTGATGCCCGCGGCCCGGAAGTAGGCCTCGGTCGATGCGATGCGGATGTCGCAGGCCAGGGCCAGGCACATACCCCCGCCGATGGCCGCGCCGTTGATGGCCGCGATCACCGGCTGGTGGAGGTCCCCGACCAGTTCGATCACCTCGTGGAGACGGTCGGCGGCCCGGTGGGCGATGGTCGCCCTGGTCAGGCCCTCGATGTAGGGCACCCGGCCGGAGTCCACCATGTCGGCCCCCGAGCAGAACCCGTGGCCCGCGCCGGTGATCACCACCGCCCTCACGCCGTTGTCGTTGTTGACGCCACGCAGGGCATCGGCCAGCGGGATCATCACGTCGAAGGCCATGGCGTTCATGCGCTCGGGCCGGTTGAGGGTGAGCAGCGCGATGTCGGGGCGTGGGTGGTCTACCAGTACGAAGTCGTCTGCGGATGCCATGGCGGGCGACGGTATCAGCCGCCGCCGGACGGCACGGCGCTAGTCGCCGAGGTCGGGCTTCCAGGCCGATCCGTTGATGTGGCCCCCGCCGTCCGCGAACAGCGTGTTGCCGGTGACGTACCGGCTTGCCTCCGAGGCCAGGAACACCACCACCGGGGCGATGTCCAGGTCGGGGTCGCCGATGCGGCCCATCGGGTTGGCGGCATCGGCCGCGGCCAGCAACTCCGGATGCGCGCCCATCACCCGGTGGAAGCTGGCCGACTTGGCGGCCGGGCAAACGATGTTGGCCGTGATGCCCCAACCGGCCCACTCCCTGGCCGCGGTGCGGGTGGCCGCCCGCAGCGCCTCCTTGGCCGAGTTGTACTCGACCGTTCCCATGTGCGCGTTCACCCCGTTGAGCGAGCACATGTTGATCACCCGGCCCCAGCCGTTGGCCCTCATCAGGGGCAGGGCCGCGCTCATGGCCCAGAACGGGCCGTAGAACCCCACCGCCAGAGCCCGCGACAGTCCGGCCTCGGTCTTGCGCTCCACCCGGCTGATCTCGCCGCCGCCCCAGGCGTTGTTGACCAGTATGTCCACCGACCCCCACCTCCCGGCGGCGTGGGCGACCATGGCCTCGACTGCGGCCCGATCGCCCACGTCGGTGGCCAGGAACTCGCAGGCGTCGCCGAGTTCGGCCGCGGCGTCGTGGCCGAGTTGCTCGTCGATCTCGGCCACGAGCACGTTGGCCCCCCCGGCCACGAAGGCCCGGGCCACGGCTCGACCGATGCCCTCGCCCGCGCCGGTGACCACTGCCGTCCTACCCTCAAGCTCTCCCATGCCTGCCTCCCGACTCTGAGCCGCTGCGTCATTCTTCACCACAGCGGCCGGGCGCGTCGGTGGTAGACAACCATCGGCACGACACCTCCGAGCCGAAGGGGAGCCAGGTGGAGGACCTCCAGCAGAGAGCCCAGCGCATCGCAGCCAAGCGCAGCTCCATCTGGGTCTACCGCTTCGTGCGCCGCACCATCATGGCGGTGCTCTACCCGTACTTCCGGGTGCGCCGCCGCGGCGGCGCGTATCTCGACAGCGAGGGTCCGATGATCGTGGCCCCGGTGCACCGGTCCAACCTCGACACGCCGCTCATGGCCGGGCTGGGCCATCGCCGCTTGCGGGCCTTGTCCAAGGAGTCGCTGTTCTCCAACAAGTACTTCGGAGCGTTCCTGGCCGCGCTGGGCGCCTTCCCGGTGCGCAGGGGCGCGGCAGACAGGGAGGCCATGCGGGAGGCGGTGAGGATGCTGGAGGCAGGCGAGCAGATCGTGGTGTTCCCCGAGGGGGGCCGCCAGACCGGGCCCCGGGTGGAGTCCGTTTTCGACGGCATGAGCTACCTAGCATCCCGCACCGGCGCCGTCATCGTGCCCGTCGGCATCGCGGGAACCGAGGCGGCCATGCCCACCGGCACCCGCCTGCCGCGGCCGGTGCGGGTGGCCATGGTGGCCGGGCCGCCGATACGCCCGCCCGAGGGCCGGATGACCCGTCCGCAGATGAGCCGCTTCTCGGAAGAGGTCCGCGAGCGCCTGCAAGCGGTATTCGACGAAGCCCAGGCCCTGGCCGGCTGAAGTCGCGATTACCGGCCGCCGGTAGCCTCGGTGCATATGCCTGACAAGATCACTCTGGGCGCTGACGGCGCTCTCATTGTTCCCGACGAGCCGATCATCCCCTTCGTGGAGGGAGACGGGATCGGCATCGACATCTGGCCCGCGGCGCAGTCCGTTCTGGACGCGGCCGCGGCAAAGCACGGCCGCCGCATCGCCTGGCTCGAGGTGCTGGCCGGCGAGAAGGCCTACAACGAGACCGGCGACTGGCTCCCGGCCGACACCATCCGCGCCTTCGACGAGCACCTCATCGGCATCAAGGGACCGCTGACCACGCCGGTGGGCGGCGGCTTCCGCAGCCTCAACGTGGCCATCCGCCAGATCATGGACCTGTACGTGTGCCTGCGTCCCCTGCGGTGGTTCCAGGGGGTGCCCTCCCCGGTGCGGGAGCCGCACCTGGTCGACATGGTGATCTTCCGCGAGAACACCGAGGACATCTACGCCGGCCTGGAGGTGTCCTCCGGCTCGCCCGAGGCGGCCCGGCTCATCGAGCTGCTCCACGACGCCTTCGGCTGGGAGATCCGGGCCGATGCCGGCGTCGGCATCAAGCCGGTGTCGAGGTTCGGGTCCCAGCGCCTGCAGCGGGCCGCCCTCAACTACGCCCTGCGCCGGGGCCGCAAGCGGGTCCACTGGGTGCACAAGGGCAACATCATGAAGTTCACCGAGGGCGCCTTCCGGGGCTGGGGCTACGAGCTGGTGCGCGAGGAGTTCGCGGATGTGGCCGTGGCCTGGGAGGACTGCGGCGGCGACCCGGGCGACAAGATCCTGGTTCAGGACACCATCGCCGACATCGCCCTGCAGCAGGTGCTCACCCGCCCCGCCGAGTTCGACGTGATCGCAACCATGAACCTCAACGGCGACTACATCTCCGACGCGCTGGCGGCCCAGGTGGGCGGCATCGGGATCGCGCCGGGCGCCAACATCAACTACGTCACCGGCCACGGCGTGTTCGAGGCCACCCACGGCACCGCCCCCCGCTACGCCGGCCAGGACAAGGTCAACCCGTCGTCGGTGCTGCTGTCTGGTGCGCTCATGTTCGAGCATCTCGGCTGGCAGGACGCCGCCGACGACATCATCGCTGCGGTGGAGGCCACCATCGGCGACGGGATCGTCACCTACGACTTCGCCCGGCTCACCGAGGGTGCCACCGAGGTGAAGTGCTCGGAGTTCGCCGCGGCGATCGTCGACCGCCTCTAGCCGAGTCGGGGATTGGCAGCGCTTTGCGCGGCATGCGTGCATTCTGCTGCCAGTTCCGCTCCCTGGGGGCGTGATGAGCCGCTACCGCGACGGCTTGGCCCGCCGGGGATTCCGGCTGATAATGCGCTCGGTGCGGGCCCACCCGATCCCGCACGCGGTGGCGCTCATCGGCGCGCTCGGGTTCGTCGCCGCCACGGTGGGAACCGCCTGGCTGCTGGGCTGGATCACCGACCATGTGATCATCGCTGACGAAGCCGAGCGGACCCGTCCAGCGGTGGCCGCGATCCTGGTGATCGGGATCTCGGTGGCCAGCGGGGTTTCGGTGCTGATGCGCCGATGGTTCCTGGCCATGGCCGAGCTGCGAACCCAGCGCGACTGGCGGCGGGCCCTGCTGCACCGCTACGTCGACCTGCCCATGGACTTCCACCGCGAGCGCGACCCGGGCGAGCTGCTGGCCCATGCCGACTCCGACGTCAACACGGCCACCATGGTCCTCAAGCCGCTGGCGTTCGCGGTGAGCGTGGTGGTCCTGGTGATCGTCACGATGGTGGCGCTGTTCGTCGCCCACCCGCTGCTGGCACTGATCGCGGCGATCGTGTTCCCGGCACTGGCGGTGATCAGCCGGATCTACACCCGCAGGGTCGAGGCGCCCTCGGCCGAGGTGCAGCGCCGGGTCGGCGAAGTGTCAGAGGTGGCCCACGAGAGCTTCGACGGGGCGGTGGTGGTGAAGACCCTGGGCCGGGAGCCCATGGAGGTGGAGCGGATGCGGGCCGCGTCGCAGCGGCTGCGCGACGAGCGGATCCGGGTGGGCCGGATGCGGGCCACCTTCGAACCGTCCATCGACGCCCTACCCACGGTGGGCGCCATCGCCCTGCTGCTGGTGGGCGCGTGGCTGGTGGGGCGGGGCTCGGCCACGCCCGGCGACCTGGTGCTGGCCGCCACGCTGTTCTCGCTGCTGGCCCTGCCGCTGTTCATCGTGGGCTTCTTCCTGGAGGAGATGCCCCGCTCGGTGGTGTCGCTGGAGCGGGTGGACCGGGTGCTGGACCGGCCCGTCCCGGCGCCGCCGGCGGCGGGTCCCCGGATGCTGCCGGAGGGTCCGCTCGGCCTGGAGATCGAGGACCTGGCGGTGGGCTACGGCTCACGGCTGGTGCTCGACGGGGTGTCGCTCCAGGTGCGACCGGGTGAGACCGTCGCTCTGGTGGGTGCCACCGGGTCGGGCAAGTCGACCCTGCTCGAGACGGTGGCCGGACTCAACGACCTGGCGCGGGGCTCGATCCGCCTGTCGGGGACCGATCTCGGCAGTCTCGGCCCCGGCGAGCTCCACGAGGCGGTGGCGCTGGTGTTCCAGGAGGCGTTCCTGTTCGCCGACTCCGTGGTCGAGAACGTCGACATGAAGCGGGGGCGCGGCCCGGGCGATGTGACCGGCGCGCTCGGCTCGGCGGCTGCCGGCGCCTTCGTGGATGCCCTGCCCGACGGCGCCGCCACCGTCGTGGGGGAGCGGGGCGTGACCCTCTCGGGCGGTCAGCGGCAGCGGGTGGCGCTGGCCCGGGCTCTGGTGCGGGCGCCCAGGCTGCTGATGCTCGACGACGCCACCAGCGCGGTCGACCCGGTGGTCGAGAGCGAGATCCTCGCCAACCTCCGCAACGGGCTGGACACCACGCTGCTGGTGGTGGCGCACCGGATCTCGACCATCGAGCTCGCCGACCGGGTGGCGTACCTCGCCGGCGGGAGGATCGCGTCCACCGGCACCCACGAGGAGCTGCTGGCCCTCGACGACTACCGGTCTCTGGTGTCGGCCTACGAGCAGGCGGCGGCCCAGTGAGTGACCCCGCCGTCGATCTGGGCCGGGCGCAGGTGGGCGACGCACCGGCAACCGAGGACATCAAGGCACTCCATGTGCTGCGGCGCGGTTTCGCCATGAGCCCGGAACTGCGCAGGTGCATGCCGGTGATAGCCGCGGTGGGCCTGTTCGCCGCGGTGGGCAGGCTGATCGTGCCGGTCATGGTGCAGCTCGTTCTGGACCACGGCGTGATCGGTCCGGACGGCTACCGGCCCGGCCTGGTGTGGACTCTGTCGCTGGCCGCGCTGGCCACGGTTCTGGTGGTGGCTGCGGCGAGCCGCTTCGCGCTGATCCGGTTGGTGCAGATGGCCGAGTCGGTGCTGCTCGGGCTGAGGGTCCGGGCGTTCGAGCACATCCACCGGCTGAGCCTGGCCACCCACTCCGAGTCACGCCGGGGGGTGCTGGTGGCCCGGGTGACCAGCGACATCGAGGCCATGGCCATGTTCATGCAGTGGGGGGCCATGTCGTGGACCATCAACCCGATACTGATCGTGGCGACGCTGGCGGTGATGTTCTTCTACAGCTGGCAGCTCACGCTGCTCGTGCTCGTCCTGCACCTGCCGCTGCTGCCATACCTGCGCTGGATACAGCGTCGCCAGATCGCGGCCCACGGCCGGGTACGGGACCGGGTGGCCGAGACCATGGGCCACACCAGCGAGACGGTGTCGGCCGCCGCGGTGATACGGGCCTACGGCTATCGCAACGCCGTGCGGGCCCGTCTCGACAACGCGGTGGACCGCCAGTACGCGGCCCAAATGTCGGCGTTCAAGTGGTGGGCCTTCATGCTGCCGGTCGTCGATCTGGCCTCGTCGGTGGCACTGGCCGCGGCCATAGTCGCCGGGGTGACGTGGGGCGAGGAGTTGGGCATCGGCGCCGGCGGGCTGGTGGCTTTCGTGTTCCTTGTGCGTCTGCTGATCAGGCCGATCTCCGAGATCGGCGAGGTGTTCGACACCACCCAGGCAGCGTTGGCCGCCTGGTGGAAGGTGATGGGTGTGCTCGACACGCCTGTCGACGTGGTCGAGCCGGACCCTTCGGATGCGGAGGAACTTCCCGCGGGGCCGTTGGCGGTGGAGGTGCGCGACGTGAGCTTCTCGTACCGCGCCGCCGAGCCCGTGCTGCGGGGGATCGACGTGGCCGTACCAGCCGACGCCGACGTGGCGGTGGTGGGCGAGACCGGTTCGGGCAAGACCACCTTCGTGCGGCTGCTGGCCCGTCTCGCCGACCCCACCTCCGGAGACGTGCTGATCGGCGGGGTGGACCTTCGTGCGGTGGCGCCCGACTCGCGCCGCCGGGGCATACGCATGGTCCCGCAGGACGGCTTCCTGTTCGCAGCCACCATCGAGGACAACATCTGCTACGGCCGGCCCGGCGCCACCGAGGCCGACGCGGCTGCCGCGGTGGAGGCGCTCGGGCTGCGGCGGTGGGTGGAGGGCCTGCCGGCCGGCATGCGCACCCCGGTCGGCCAGCGGGGCGGCCGGCTGTCGGTGGGCGAGCGCCAGCTGGTGGCCCTGGCCCGGGCCCAGGTCGCCGACCCGGGCCTGCTCCTGCTCGACGAGGCCACCTCCGCGGTGGATCCGGAGACGGAGGAGGCGCTGGCGGTGGCCCTGGCGCACCTGGCTCAGGGCCGCACGACGGTGTCGGTGGCCCACCGTCTCAGCACCGCCGAGCGGGCAGACCTGGTCCTGGTGTTCGACGACGGCCGCATCGTCGAGCAGGGCCGCCACGACGAACTCGTAGAGGCCGGCGGGGTGTACTCCCGGCTACACCAGTCCTGGGTGGGCAACACCCGCCGGGCCGCCCCACGCGTCTGAATGCAAGTGCCCGGTACCGTGGCGTCATGAACGATCCCGTACGAGTGGCCGTCACCGGCGCCGCCGGCCAGATCGGCTACAGCCTGCTGTTCCGCATCGCCTCCGGGTCGATGCTGGGCCCCGACCAGCCGGTGATCCTGCAGATGCTGGAGATCCCCCCGGCCATGGACGCCCTGCGAGGCGTGGCCATGGAGCTCGACGACTGCGCCTTCGGGCTGCTGGACGGCATGGTGCTCAGCGACGACCCCGGCGAGGCCTTCGACGGCGCCCAGGTCGCCCTGCTGGTGGGCTCGCGGCCCCGCACCAAGGGCATGGAGCGCAAGGACCTGCTGGAGGCCAACGGCGCTATCTTCACCGTGCAGGGCAGGGCGCTGGCCGCCGGCGCCGCCGAGGACCTGCGGGTGCTGGTGGTGGGCAACCCGGCCAACACCAACTGCCTGATCGCCATGAACAACGCAGCCGGCGTTCCCCGCGAGCGGTTCACGGCCATGACCCGCCTCGACCACAACCGGGCCAAGGCCCAGCTGGCCGCCCGCCTCGGCGTCACCGTGGGCGACATCGCCAGGATGACCATCTGGGGCAACCACTCCGCCACCCAGTACCCCGACGTGTTCCACTGCACCGTCGGGGGGCGCAGCGCGGCGGCGCTCGTCGACGACCAGGCCTGGCTCGAGGACGCCTTCATCCCGACCGTGCAGCAGCGGGGCGCGGCCATCATCGAGGCCCGGGGCGCCTCGTCGGCGGCCTCGGCCGCCAACGCGGCCGTCGACCATGTGCGCGACTGGATGCTGGGCACCCCGCCGGGGGACTGGGTGTCGATGGCGGTGCCCTCCGACGGTAGCCACGGCGTGCCCGAGGGGCTGATCTCGTCGTTCCCGGCCACTTGCGCCGGCGGCGCCTACCGGATCGTCGGCGGGCTCGACATCGACGACTTCTCCCGGGCCCGCATCGACGCCTCGGTGGCTGAACTGGCCGCCGAGCGCGACACGGTGGCCGCGCTGGGACTGATCTAGGGGCGAGCGACTCGGTGCCGGAGCTGCCTGAGGTCGCAGCCCACGCCGAGCGGCTGTCGGTCGCGTTCGCAGGAGCCTCGCTGGACCGGTTCCAGCCGTTGCATCCGGCCGCCCTCAAGACCTTCGATCCCAGGCCCGCGGAGGCTGCGGGCCGTGTGCTCGCCTCGGTCGGCCATCGGGGCAAGTACCTGCTGCTGCGCTTCGACCCGAGTGAAGGAGACGACCCCGACCGCGGCCTCACCTTCGTCGTCCATCTCATGCAGGCGGGACGGCTCCGTGTGGACACCCAGCAGGCCCGCAAGCCCAGAGGCGGCATGGCCCGCTGGACCTTCAGCGACGGCGCGGCGCTGCTGCTCACCGAGGCCGGCTCCGAGCGCCGGGCCGGGGTATGGCTCCTCGCCGAAGATCCCTCCGGGGTCGAGCCGCTGGCCCGCCTCGGCCCCGACGCCGACGCCATCGGCCGCGACGAGCTCGCCCGGCGCCTGGCCGGCGCGAGCGAGCGAGTGCACGGCTTCCTGCGCGACCAGTCACACCTGGCGGGCATCGGCCGGCTGCTGGCCAACGAGGTGCTGCATGCGGCCAGGATCTCGCCCTTCGCCAACACGGCGCGCCTCGATGACGGGGCAGTGGACCGCCTCCACGCCGCCATGGGTGCCGCTATCGAGCGGGGCCTGGTCGCGGAGCGCGGCCTTGAGGAGATGGGACGCTCCGCGGACCGGCCCAACGACGTGCACCACCGCGTCGGCAAGGAGTGCCCGGCCTGCGGCGACACCGTGCGCGCCGTCGAGTACCGCCGCTACCGGGTGGCCTACTGTCCGGCCTGCCAGACCGGCGGGAAGGTGCTGGCCGACAACACCACCAGCCGCTTCCTCAAGTAGAGATCAGGCGGGCGGAGACAGAGCCGCGCCGATCGCATCCATGGCCCGGCGGGCCGCGATCAGCAGCCTCGGATCGCCGTCGAGATGGAGCCGGCCCTCGGCGAATGCTCGCTGAATGGACTTGCCGTCCTCGGCCATCGTCCGGGCCGTCTCGCGGTCCGATGCGAACGCCACCCGCCGATCGGCACAATCGTCGCCCGCGGGTCCGGTTGCCGCCGATGCACGACCCCCGGCCACCCGCACATGCCAGCAGAAGATCGACCCGTCCTCGCTGGTAACCCGGTGCTCCAGGACGAGGTCCACCTGTTCGTCCACCGAGCACGCCGAGAGCGCGGCGTCGAGCCGGGCCACCCACGCGTCGGTGAAGATCGCCGGTGTCTGTCCGGAGCGGGGGTCGGTAGTCACCACAGCGCAGGGTAACGATGCTCGTAGCCTGACTCGCGTGTCGCGCCCGAGTAACGGGGACCTGATCGCCGGGGTTTCGGTGGCGCTCGTCGCCATCCCGCAGTCGCTGGCCTATGCCGAGCTGGCCGGGCTGCCGGCCCAGTACGGCCTGTACGCCACCGCGCTGCCGTCGCTGCTGGCTGCGTTGTTCGTGTCGTCGCGGTACCTGCAGACGGGTCCGGTGGCCCTCACCGCCCTGCTCACTCTCGGTGCGCTCTCCTCGGTGGCCGAGCCGGGTGGCCGCGACTACATCCAGAGCGCCGCGCTCTTGGCCCTGCTTGTGGGGCTCATGCGGCTGCTGCTGGGGGTGGTGCGCGCCGGGCGGGTGGCCTACGTGCTCTCGGAGCCGGTCGTCACCGGGTTCACCGCGGGCGCGGCCGTGGTGATCATCGCCTCCCAGCTGCCCAAGATCTTCGATGTAGACGTTGAGGGCCGCGTGTTCGTGGCGGCGGTGCGGGCGCTGGAGAAGCCCGGCGAGTGGAGCTGGACCGCGATGGCCTTCGCGGCGGCGACGGTGGCTCTCATGATCGGGGGTCGGTACGTGCACCGGCTGTTCCCCGGCGTGCTGGTGGCCGTTATCGCCGGCGTGCTCGTGTCCGGCTTCGGCGGCTACGAAGGCTCGGTAGTGGGCGACATCGACGGCGGGTTCATACCCCTGAGCCTGAACTTCCCGTGGTCGGAGGCATCAAGCCTGCTGCTGCCGGCGGCAGTGATCGCCCTCGTCGGCTTCGCGGAGCCGGCCGCCATCGCCCGAACCTTCGCGGCGGCCGACCGCCTGCCGTGGAACGCCAACCGCGAGATGGTGAGCCAGGGCGTCGCCAACCTCGCTTCGGCGGTGTCGGGCGCCTTCCCGGTGGGCGGCTCGTTCTCGCGCAGCACGCTCAATCGCATGGCCGGGGCCACCAGCCCCTGGTCGGGCGCCGTCACCGGAGCGTTCGTGCTGGTCGTGCTGCCGCTGGCGCCGCTGCTGGAGGACCTGCCCACCTCGGTGCTCGGCGTGATCGTGATCGTGGTGGTGCTGCACCTGGTGGACGTGAGGGAGATGGTCCGCCTGCCGTTCGGCTCGTTCCCCCAGGCCCTGGTGGGCGCGGGGACCACCATCTCGACCATCGCCTTCGCGCCCCGCGTGGAGCGCGGCGTGCTGGTGGGCATCTGCTTGGCGGTCGCGGTGCACCTCTACCGCGAGATGCAGGTGCTGGCGCCCGGCCAGCTGGAGGAGGACAGGCTCGTCGTCCGGCCCAAGGGCGTGATGTGGTTCGCCACCGTGCCCCAGCTCGAGCGGGTGGTGCGAGAGGAACTCGCCGGGCATCCGGACATCGCCACCGTGATCGTGGACCTGACCGGGGTGGGCCGCCTGGACTACTCGGGGGCGGTGGCGCTGCGCCGCATCCTCGAGAGGCTCACGGCCGGGGGTGTGGTGGTCAGCGTGGTCGGCATCCCGCCCAGCGCGTCGGCCGCGGTGCGGGCCGAGTTGGACTACTACGAGTCGACCTGAGAACGCGCCGATCTCGGGCCGCTGCGGGCGTCGAAGTGCCGTAGTGTGGGGGCGATGACCGAGGCCGGGAGCGCGCTGTCCCACGACGAGCTCGTCGCCACCATGACCGGGGGCATGGCCCGCCAGGACCTGCCCTCGTTCGCCGGCTCTGAGCGGCTCCGTCCCGATGGGCGGCCCCTGCCCGGATTCAGGGCCGAGCTTCGCCGGATACCCGATGCCATAAACGCGGCAACGGTGTTGGCCACGCTGACCGCCGCGGTGGCCCTGGTCGCGGCGGTGGTGGCCGCGGATCACTGGCTGGCGACCGTGGCCGCGGTGCCGGTCATGGGAATCGTGATGCTGCGGATGTTCATCCTGCACCACGAGGCAGCCCACCGCCTGCTGTTCTCCAACCGCCTCGTCAACGACATCGTGGGCGTCAACATCCTGGGGTGGCTGCCCTTCGGCACCGGCACCCACCACTACCGGCGGGGCCACGCCAACCATCACCGCGACGAGTTCGGACCCAAGGAGCCCGACTTCCTGCTCTACTCCCTGTACCCGGTGTCGAGAGCGTCCATGCGCCGCAAGCTGCTGCGGGACCTGTTCGGCGTGTCGGGCTACCGCATTGTCAGACCGCGTTTCACCGGTCTGGTCAAGCCCCGGTTCCTGCTGCTCAGCCTGCGGTTCTTCGCCGGCCAGGGGCTGGTCCTGGCCGCGTTCTGGGCTGCCGGGCACCCGTGGCTGTACCTGATCCTGTGGGTGCTGCCGTACTTCAGCTACTACCAGGTGGCCAACCGGCTGCGGGTGGTCGCGGAGCACGGCGGCATGACCCGCACACCGGACCGTCGCAACACCACTCACCATGTGCGCCAGAACTGGGTGGCCCGCCTGTTCCTGGTGCCCTACAACGTGGGCTACCACCTGGCCCACCACGTCGACTCGGGCGTGCCGGCCCGCAACCTGCCCCGGCTGCAGCGGGCCCTGGAGGAGGACGGCTACCTGCCGGCGGACGCGGTGTGGCCCGACTACCGGTCGCTGTGGCGGGCGCTGGTGCGTCCCGAGCCGGAACCGGCCGGCGTGTCCTGACCGGGAGTTCGGGCTCTACAGGGAGAAGCCGTCGAGGGTTTCCTTGAGGGTCTCGATGTTCTCGGAGCCCAGCACGACCCTCGAGTTGGTGGCCACGTAGACCAGGTCGAGGTTGACGCCGGCTTCGGAGACCCTGGTGGCCAGCTCGGCCAGCTCGCCGGGGCGGTCCTGGGCCTGGACCACCACGACCTCGCGCTCGCGGGTGACGCTGGGGCCGTGAGTGTTGGCCAGCGCCCGGTAGACCGGCTCGCTGTGGGGCACGAGGATGTGCAGTTCGGCGGTGTGGCCGTTTCCCATGCACGTGGCTGCCGCGATGTTCACGCCTGCGTCGCTGATGGCGGTTGCCACTTTGGCCAGCGCCCCCGGTTTGTTTTCCAACTCGATCACCAGGTCGCTGGCCAATGTCGACATGAGAGCAGGTCCTCCTGTTGGTTGTGAGCCCGCTCGGCGGGCTCGGGTGATGGGCACGGACTGTAGGGCAGAACTGGCCGGTTGTGAAGCGGGAAAGGGGTGCCGCTCGGTGGGCACGGTGCGGCGAGTAGCGTTCGCCGGTGCTCGTGGACGCCCATACGCATGTCGTGTCGAGCGATCTTGAGACGTACCCCCTGTCGCCCGCCGGCCTGGGCGGGAGCTGGTACCTGCAGTCGCCGTGCTCGGCCGGGGAGCTGCTCGACGAGATGGACACCGGCGGCGTGGACCGGGCCGTCCTGGTGCAGCCGCTTGGGGCCTACTCCTTCGACAACCGGTACGCGGCCGCCAGCGCGTCGGCTCGTCCCGACCGTCTTGCGGCTGCCTGCTGCGTGGACCCCGGCGGCGAATCGCCGGTCCGGACGCTGCGTGAGTGGCTCGATCGTCCCGGCGTCGCCGGCGTCCGGTTCTTCGCGCTGGCCGAGCAGCGGTCGTGGTTGAGCGACCCGGCGACGTTCGTGCTGTGGGAGCAGGCAGCCGCGAGCGGAGCCCATGTGATCGTGACCGTCTACGAGAGCCAGTTCGACGAACTCGCGCTGGTGCTCGGGCGCTTCGGCGACGTGGCCGTGTCGCTGGATCACTGCGGGTTCTGCGACGTCTCCCATCCTGAGCCACTGCTGGAGCTGGCCCGCTTCGAGAACCTCAACCTCAAGGTCACGACCAATGTCATCGATGCCGCCACCGCGGCCGAGGGCGCTGCCCGCGGGTTCGTCAGCCGCCTCGCTGGCGCGTTCGGCGCCGAGCGGTTGATGTGGGGTTCCGACTACTGCCAGACCCACGACCGCTCGTATGCCGAGCTGGTCCGGATCGGGATCGCAGCCTTCAGCGATCTGGCCGGGGCGCAGCAGGACTCCTGCCTGGGCGGCACCGCCCGGCGTGTCTGGTTCGGAAGCTAGAGCTCGATCTCGTTGACGAGCGGCCCGCCGGCCAGGTAGAGGGCCACGTTCCTGTTGAAGACGTCGTGTACCGCATCGAAGAAGCCGCTCGGATCGGTGGAGCAATGGGCCGAGATGTAGATGTTGGGAGCGTCCCACAGCGGTGAGTCCTCCGGCAGGGGCTCCACCGCGGCCACATCGATGGCGGCGGCCCGGAGCTTGCCGGCGTGCAGCGCGTCCGCCAGAGCGGGTTCGTGCACGAGCGTGCCCCGGCCCACGTTCACGAACATCGAGCCGTCCCGCATGGCCGCGAACGCCGCCGCGTCGAACAGCTCGTGGGTTTCGGGCGACTCGGGGACGGCCGCGGCGACGATGTCGCAGCGTCCCAGCAGGTCGTGGAGCCCTTCAGGCCCCACGACCTCGTCGGCCAGCTCGGAGGCGGCCGCGCTCCGGCGCAGGACGACCACACTCATTTCGAAGGCCCGGGCCCGGCGGGCCAGTGCCTGGTTGATCGGACCGAAGCCGATGAGGCCGATGGTCCGGTGAGCGAGTCCTTCGCCGTACACCGGCTGCCACTTCTTGCGCTGCTGGACGGCGTCCAGCAGGCGCACCTGCTTGAACTCCCCCAGGATGCGGGCGAGCACGAACTCAGCGATCGAGGCGGCGTTGGCTCCCGAGGCGTTGGTAAGCCGGATGCCGGCCTCCCGCAGTCCGGCGGAGGTGAGATGGGAGACCCCGGCTCCCAGAGCCTGGACCCATCGCAGCCGGGGGGCGACTGCGGCCACATCGAAGGGAAGGTCCAGCGTCAGGCAGCAGTCGATGCGGGCGAACGCATCCCGCTGCTCGTCCGTCAGCCGGGGCGCCAGGTGCCTCACCTCGTCGTAGGGCGGGACCCCCCGGCCCGAGCGCAGCTCGGACGGCTCCTCGTAAGGCTCGACGATGATCTCGATCCGGGGGTCGACCGCGGCCAGTTCAGCCAGGTGGTGCTCGAAGCGGTCGTTGAACTCGGGGGTGTAGAGGACGCCCACGACCAGCCGGTCGCTCACCGCCTAGACCTCGGCCTCACTGGCCCGGCGCGCCTGTCATGCCGACCCGGTCAGGAGGAGCAGGGCCGGCTCCACGGCACGGTCGGCCCGGTCGACGACGGCGGCCTCGTCGGTGCCGCCCAGCGGGTGCTCGACGGCCACGATCCTGGTGCCGGGCAGGCCCAGAGTGGCCGCCACCTCCGAGGCGAGGGCCTCGAAGGCGGTGGTGGCCACCAGGACGGTGGGAATCCCGGCGGCTTCGAGGCTGACGGAGTCGTGGACACTCCACGACGTGCAGCTGCCTCAATCGGCTGAGCCGGTGAGGACGACCTCGGCCTCGGCCAGCCGGGCCAGCACGTCGTCGGGCGCGGGCAGCGCCGCGTTCTTGCGCTCCACCACCTCCACGCCGGCCCCGGTGCGGGCGGCGAGCCGTTCGGCCATTCGCCCCAGCAGCAGCCCCGCGTTCGGCTTGGAGTTGTCGAGGATCCCGATCCGCTTGCCGGCCAGCACCGGTACCGGCGGCGCGAGGGAGGCGGCGGAGGGCCCGACCGCACCGTCCGGGGCATAGACCTTCATGGCTCGGTTCCCTCCCGTCTCTCGGGCTCGACCGGCACGGTCGCGCTCCTGGTCATGCCCCAACTCGGGATGACCGAGCTGTGCTTGCCCGGTCCTCCGACCACGACGATCCTGATGTTGTCGGGATGTTCGGTAATGGGCATTCCGGCGTCGTCGCCGAAGGTCTCCTGCCACGGGGCCCATGCCCGCAGCGCGAACGCCTCACGGAGGTCGCCGGTCCGCATGCGGGCCCGCTCGTGAAGGTAGGAGGCCATGTTCCCGCGTGTCCAACCGGCCGCCGCGCAGGCGGCAGCGTGCTCGGGGCACAGCATCACGAAGAACTCGGCCCCGCTGACGGGTGCGTTGTTGGACCCGAGCGAGGCCATGACCGATGCCGCCTTGTCGAGGATGGCGGCCGGCTGGTCCGACTCCATGTCGTGGAAGTTGTGGGGCGCCTCGCCACAGTGCACGGTCACGGCCGAGGGCCCGTCCACGCCGACGCTGGCCGCGTACCCGCCCCAGGGCGACTCGGCCAGGTTCTCAGCCACGCAGTAGGCGTACTTGGCCGGCCCGCCCTGGGTGGAGGCGTCGCCGGCTCCGGGGACCGCGCCCGCGACGTGCAGGAGTATCAGGCGGAGGGCCCGGCCGGTGGAGGCGTTGGCCAGGTTGCCCGGCCCGAACGCTCCGAGCCCGGAGTTGTAGCCCGCGGTGCGGGCGACCTCGCCGTGGACCACCAGCAGGGGCGCCACCGGATGGGTGGTGGCGTTCACGCCCCGCAGGTTGACTTCCGGGCGGGCCAAGGCCCGCACCGCGGCGACGAGCACACTCATGTGCTCGGGGCGGCACCCGGCCAGCACCGCGTTGATGGCGATGATCCTGCGGGTGGCGATCCCCGAACGCGGCGGCAGCGCCGCGACAACCTCCTCGGGGTCGCCGCCGCATCCTGCCAGCATCGCATCGACCCGCTCGGGGGTGGGTGGCACCAGCGGCAGGCCGTCGCCCCAGCCGCGGACTGCGAAGCAGTCCCGAAGCGTCTCGGGGTCGTCGGAGGCGACTTCCAGCATCTCGGACAAGTCGGTCATCTTGTCCCAGTCTGCTGGCTCGCGGGCGCTCCTGCTCCCGGCGGGCAGGCGGCTGTGAGCCGGGCGCCATTCTCCGCCAGGATACGGCATCGGTCTGCAATTTCACTACATGAAATTTACTGATAGAAGTGAAAGAGGTGGCAGCGCCAAGCGCGATCGGCGGTGCACTAGCCTGCGGGAATGAGCGCCGAGCGTCGCCGCCGACGGCCCCGCGAGACTGTCGCGGCCAAGCCGAAAGGACCGGTCCAGCCGCCCTGGCGCCTCCACGAGCGCCTGTTCGAGCCGACGCCGGTGGTCAGCGAGGACGAGCTGGAGGCCATCCACCAGGCCTCCCTGACCGTGTTGCGCGACACCGGCATGGACTTCCTGCACCCGACCGCGCTGCGGATGTGGGCCAAGGCGGGCGCCCGTGTGGACGGCGAACGGGTGCGACTAGATCCGGAGATGGTCACCGAGCTGGTGGCGTCGGCCCCCTCGGAGTTCGTGCTGCACGCCCCCGACCCGGCTCGCCATCTGCCGATGGGCGGTCGCAACGTGGCCTTCGCGGCGGTGGCCAGCCCCCCGAACGTGGCCGACCGGTCAGGCGGTCGGCGGACCGGCAACCGCGAGGACTACCGGCGCCTGGTGATGCTGACCGAAGTGCTCAACTCGGTGTCGCTCACGGGCGGCTATCCGGTGGAGCCGGTGGACGTCCACTCCTCTGTGCGCCATCTGGTGGCCACCCACGACCTGCTGACGCTGTCGCGCAAGGTGCTTCACTGCTACTCGCTCGGTGCGCAGCGCAACCGGGACTGCCTGGAGATGGTTCGCATCGTCAGGGGTGTCAGCGACGACGACCTCGACCGGGAGCCGTCCATCTTCACGGTGGTCAACTGCAATTCGCCGCTGCGGCTGGACACGCCGATGCTGGAGGGGATCCTCCAGTTCTCGGCCCGCAACCAGGTGGTGGCGGTCACGCCGTTCACGCTGGCAGGGGCGATGGCGCCGGTGACGGTGGCCGGGGCGGTGGTGCAGCAGAACGCCGAGGCCCTGGCCGGGATCGCGTTCACTCAGCTGGTCCGACCGGGCGCGCCCGCGATCTACGGCGGCTTCACCTCCAACGTGGACATGCAGTCGGGAGCGCCCGCCTTCGGCACTCCCGAGTACATGCAGGCGGTGCTGCTAGGCGGCCAGCTGACCCGCCGCTACGGCGTGCCGTACCGGTCCTCCAATGCGTGCGCGGCCAACGTGGTCGACGCCCAGGCCGCCTACGAGAGCGTGTTCTCGCTGTGGGCGACGACCATGGGCGGGGCCCACATGGTGCTGCACGGCGCGGGCTGGATGGAGGGTGGGCTGCAGGCCTGTTTCGAGAAGATGGTCATCGACGCCGACCTGCTCGGCATGGTGAGCGCCTTCCTGGACCCCGTGGCCACCGACGCCGACTCGTTGGCGGTGGATGCCATCGCCGAGGTCGGGCCGGGCGGTCACTTCTTCGGCACGGCCCACACGCTGGCCCGCTACCGGGACGCATTCTTCAAGCCGATGGTGTCGGACTGGCGCAACTACGAGACCTGGGAGGAGGCCGGCTCGCCCACCGCGCTCGACCACGCCGAGCGGCTGGTGGGGGAGCTGCTGGAGGCGTACGAGCCGCCCGCGCTCGCCGACGACGTACGGGCCGAACTGGACGACTTCACCGACCGGCGAATCGCCGAGGGCGGTGTGCCCACCGACTTCTGACCGCGACGGCCTCCGATTTGGTTGTGCTGCATTCCGAGGCGTGATGTAATGCCGCGATGCTGCGAGCGTCAGAAGCGGGGCTGGACTTCACGTCCGAGGAGTTCTGGTCGGCCACCCGGCGGCCGCTCGACCAGGCGACGGGACTCCAACCAGCCGCCTACACCGGCGAGGACTTCCACGAGGTTGAGAAGGGCCGCCTTTTTGGTCGGGCCTGGGTGGCGGTGGCTTGGACGTCGGAGGTGGCCGAGCCGGGCCGCCTGCTGGTCCGGACCGTGGGCGACACGTCGGTGCTGATCGCCCGGGGCCTCGACGGGGCGCTGCGGGGCTTCATCAACTCGTGCCGGCACCGGGGGACCGAGTTGGCCTCCGAGGACTGCACCGTGTCGCGGATGATCCGCTGCCCCTACCACCGCTGGGGCTACGGCCTCGACGGCACGCTGGTGGCCACGCCCCTTTTTGACGAGGTGCCCCGACCCGACTTCGATCCCGCCGAGTTCTCCCTGCTGCCGGTGCGGGTGGAGACGTGGGGCTTCCAGGTGTTCGCCTGCCTGGACGATCGGACGCCGCCGTTGGCCGAGTGGCTGGGCGACCTGCCCGAGCGGATGGCCGGCTACGGCTTCGACGGCTGGTACGTCCACGAGAAGTGCAGCTTCGACGTGGCCGCCAACTGGAAGCTGATCACCGAGAACTTCCAGGAGTACTACCACCTGGCATGGGTCCATCCCGAGCTGGCCAAGGTGTCCCGGGTCCGGGACCACTACCGCTACCAGGGGCCGGGCCTGTACTGCGGCCAGACCACCACGCCGGTGTCGGGCGACGAGCGCGACGACTGGCTGGTGCTCCCGCCTGCGCCCGGGCTGGACAGCTCCGACTCGGTGAGCGGCCGGTTCGTGGCCGTGTTCCCCAACCTGACGCTGGCCGTGCTGCCCAGCCATGCCTTCGTGATGCGCCTGGAGCCTCTGTCGGCGGGAGCCACCCGCGAGCACTGCGCGTTCCTGTTCCCGCCCTCCACCGATCCCGACACCGTCGGCGACGCCTTCGAGGCCACCCGCAAGTTCTGGATCGAGGTCAACAACGAGGACATCGACATCTGCGAGCGGTCCCAGCGGGGGCTGGCCCTGGGCGCGGCCCCGCCCGGGCCGCTGTCGCCCCGCTTCGAGGAGCCCCTGCACCGGTTCCACAACATGGTGGCCGACTGCATGACCGCGGACTCGCTGGCCACCGGGTTGACGGTGCCCGGCGGGGACGGTCCCGGCGACGCCGAGCGCTACGGCTGCGGGCCGAACCCCGCTCTGCCCGCCATCGACGCCCGCCTCTGGTCGAGCACGGACTGATCGGCGCGCCGGCTCCGGGAGAGGCTCGGATGAAGACCGACGCGCAGGTCGTTGTGGTCGGCGGGGGAGTGATCGGCGCCAGCGTCCTGTACCACCTCACCAAGGCGGGCTGGACCGATGTGGTGCTGGTGGAGCGGACCGAACTCACGGCCGGCTCCACATGGCACAGCGCGGGCGGCATGCACACCCTCAACGGCGATCCCAACGTGGCCCGCCTCCAGCGCTACACGATGGAGCTCTACGCCGAGATCGAGCGGGCCTCCGGCCAGGACTGCGGCATCCACATGCCGGGCGGCATCATGCTGGCCGACACCCCCGAGCGGCTCGACTGGCTGCGGATGACCCATGCCCGGGGCCGCTACCTGGGCATGCAGACCGAGATGGTGTCGATCTCCGAGGTCGCCGAGATGGTGCCGTTGATCGACCCCCGGTACTTCGTGGGCGCGATGCTCGACGCCCATGAGGGTCATGTCGATCCGGCCGGGGTGACCCACGCCTTCGCCAAGGCGGCCCGGCTCGCGGGCGCCGAGGTGTACCGCAACTGCTGGGCCCGGGCCATCGAGCGGCGGGCCGGCGGGGGCTGGCGGGTGGTGGTCTACGACACCGCCAGCGGCGACGACCTGGGCGCGATCGACTGCGAGCATGTCGTCAACTGCGGGGGCCTGTGGGCCCGTGAGGTCGGTCGCATGGTCGGGCTGGAGCTGCCGGTCCTGGCCATGGAGCACACCTACCTGGTGACCGAGCCCCTCGACGAGGTGATCGAGTACAACCGCAGCACGGGCCGGCGGCTCAGGCACATGATCGACTTCGGCGGGGAGCTCTACACCCGCCAGGAGGGCCAGGGGATGCTGCTGGGCACCTACGAGCAGGCCTGCCTGCCGTGGGCGCCCCGCGAGACGCCGTGGGACTTCTCCATGAAGCTGCTGGCGCCTGACCTGGACCGCATCTCGCCTTCATTGGAGGTCGCCTTCGCTCATTTCCCGGTGCTGGCCAATGCGGGGATACAGCGGGTGGTGAACGGTCCGTTCACGTTCGCACCCGACGGCAACCCGCTGATCGGCCCGGTGCGGGGACTGCCGGGCTACTGGACGGCGTGCGGGGTGATGGCCGGCCTGTCGCAGTGCGGCGGGGTGGGGCTGGCGGTGGCCAACTGGATAGTCGAGAGTGATCCCGGCGCCGACGTGTGGGCCATGGACGTCGCCCGGTTCGGCGACTACACCACGCTGGCCTACACCCGCGCCAAGGTGCGTGAGAACTACTCGCGCCGGTTCCGGATCACGTTCCCCAACGAGTTCCTGCCCGAGGGTCGCGGCGTGCAGACGTCGCCCATCCACGACCGGCTGGAGGAGGCCAACGCGGTCTGGGGCGACGCCTTCGGGCTGGAGTCGGCGCTGTGGTTCCAGGAGCCCGGGCTCGAGCCGGTGGAGGAGGTGACCTTCGGGCGCTCCAACGCCTGGGACCGGGTCCGGGCCGAGACCCTGGCCGTGAGGGCCGGCGTCGGCATGATGGAGACCACCGGGTTCGCCAAGTTCCTCGTGTCCGGTCCGGGAGCCCGAGCGTGGCTCGACCGCCTCCTGGCCGGACGGATCCCCATACCGGGCCGGATGGCGCTCACCCCGATGACCAACCCGGCCGGCAACCTGGCCGGTGACCTGACCGTGGCCTGCCTGCCGGCCGCGCCGGGGCGGGCCGAGGGTCCGGTGGGAACGGTGGTGGGCGGGACGACGGGCAACGTGCGCGACTCAGAGCGATTCGTGGTGTTCGGCTCGGGCATCGCCGAGCGCTACTACGAGCGCTGGTTCGACGCCCACCTGCCGACGGACGGCTCGGTGAGCTGCCTCACGCTGGGCGCGGAGATGTGCGGCCTGGCCGTCGCCGGCCCGGCGGCGCGGGCGCTGCTGGAGGAGGTGGCCGACGCCGATGTGTCCGCCCACGGGATGCGGTTCATGGCCTTCACCGAGATGAACGCGGGCCTGGCCCCGGTGTGGTGCGGGCGGATCAGCTTTACCGGCGACCTGGGCTACGAGCTGTGGATGCCGGCGAGGTACCAGCGGTACGTGTTCGACCTGCTGCGGTCGGTCGGGGCTGAGCACGGGCTGGAGCTGTTCGGCCTGCACGCCCTGAACTCGCTGCGCCTGGAGAAGGGCTTCGGGTCATGGCTGCGCGAGTACCGGCCGATCTACGACCCGTTCGAGGCCGACCTGGGCCGCTTCGTCCGCATGGGGAAGGACTTCATCGGTCGCGACGCCCTGGCCGCCAAGTACGGCGAGGCGGGTCCGCCCGGGGGAAAGCCGGAGGCGGGCATGCGCCTGCGCACCTGGACGGTTGACGTGGGCGCCGGGCCCGACGCGGTCGACGTGGTCGGTGACGAGCCGGTATGGCACGACGGCGAGGTGGTGGGTTGGGTCACCTCAGGCGGCTACGCCCACCACAGCGAGGTGTCGGTGGCCATGGGCTACGTCCCTGCCGAGTTGGCCGAGTCGGCAGGCCCGTTCAAGATCGAGATAATCGGTACCCGCCGCCCCGCCAAGCTGGTGGAAGCCTGCCTATGGGACCCCGAAGCCACCCGCATGAGGGGTTGAGTCAGGGCGAATAGCCTCAGTTCAGACAATTTCATGTAATTGGGTTGTGCCTTGAAGTCGTGCCGGTTACCGTCGCGCT
Source organism: Acidimicrobiia bacterium (assembly GCA_022819505.1). Lineage (GTDB taxonomy): Bacteria > Actinomycetota > Acidimicrobiia > Acidimicrobiales > Aldehydirespiratoraceae > Aldehydirespirator. The sequence goes on from JAJEHD010000018.1 coordinate 514,903, forward strand.
ATGGATGTCGGCACGGTCTCGCAGATAGTGACAGTCGCGCTGGCCGTGCTCGCCATCATCTGGAACCAGCAGCGCACGACCGACAAGCTGCGCGACCGTCTGGATGCATCCGACCGTGAGCATCGGGCAGCCGACATCGAGCAACGAGAGGTCTTGGGAGAGGTGAAGGAGCGGCTGGCCCGGATCGAGGGCTTCCTCGGCATCGGCACGCCGGCCCCATCCCAGCCCCACCCCCCGTCAGGGGAGTAGCGCTCGTGGATATCGCAGTTCTCTCCGCGTTCGCGGCACCGTTCCTGGCGATGCTGGCCATGCTCCGGCATCATCAGCGCGCCATTCTCAAGCAGTTGGGCGACATCGGGGAGCGCCTGGCCCGGATTGAGGGTTATCTCGGCATCGGCATGCCCGCCGCGGCAGCCTCGAAGGCGCCCGGTGCCGACCTGGCCCGCAAGCCCCCAGAGGACTCTGAGGCGGCCTAAGCGCCCAGGCCCGAGCGCAGTAGTGCGGGCGTGCAGGGGTGGGCAGGTTGCGGCGATTGGCGGGCTGTCACGGGACTGTGGCTCGGAACCAGCGGGTTGGTTGTGCGCTACTGGCGGCGCCGGGATCGCTGGTCTCCCAACTGGCCACGCGGGCGACGATGAAGTCCTGGCCTACGGCGAACTCGGCCCATATCGTGGAGTCGTCGATCCCGAAGGCGTCGGCCAGGCTCTCCCAGCCCCACCGGGTGCCGTCGGGTGACCATCCCACCCACTGCAGCGGCCGCTCGGGCTCGCTGCGGGGGGACGTGTCCAACTGGGCCGACGCCATCCCGAACAGGAAGGCAAGGTCGTCGGCGGTGAACGTGACGAGATCCTCGCCGGTGTCGGGATCCTCGAACACCAGTGCGATGGACGGGCCGTCATCGACCTGGCGGATCCCGTCGGGCGGGGTGTCCGTCAAAATGTCCTCGGGGCCGAAGACGTAGACGGCGGCGCCGTCGGCGAGATCCCACAGCGTCAGGCCGCCCTCGGGCTCGTTGTAGCGGAGTTCGTAGCCGTCTCTGTCGACACGGCTCACGACCTGCTCGTTGCCGATCCCGAACGGGATGTCCTGTGCCGTCCCGGTGAGGACGAGGCCGGCTGGGCCCACCACCACGAGCCCGAGGTCACTGAAGCCGTCAAGAGCCGCCACCGTCGCCAGCCTCTGGCCCGGGGTTGCCCGCTGAACCGCGAACGACGGCCCGGCGCCGGACGTCGCCGTCCAGATGGTGCCGTCGGCCGCGACCGTCCCGGCGAAGAAGTCGGGTCCGAGCGACGGCCCCTCGCTCCACACAAGCCCGTCGGACGAACTCAGAACGGTTCCGCCCGAGTCATCGACCGCGATCAGCGTGAATCCATCACCGGTGGCCGCACCCGACGAGATCAGGCCGTCGAAGCTGGCTGCCACCTCCCCGGACGCACCGTCGCTCACATAGAAGCGGGTTTGCAGGACATCGAACGGGTTGGACAGCGGGTTGGACAGGCCGGACACCTCGTCGAAAGTGAGGCCGACCTCCTCGTAGGTCAGATCCAGCTCGTCGTAGGCCAGGTCATGCTCATCGGTGAAGACGAGGGCGCCGTAGACGGCGGTGAGGCTGAACGCTGTGGAAGTCAAGTCGGAATAGGGGTACGGGGCATCGGCGTCGATCAGCGTGAATGACACCCCGTCGGGGGTGGGCAGGCTGAAGATCACCCTCTTGCCGGGCGGCAGCAGACCGAGATCGGCGAGAAGCGCTTGACCGTCGAAGCTCGGAAAGGTCAGCAGCGGCACCACGATGCGCTCGCCCGACACCAGCACCGACGATGCACGGAGGCTCAGTCCCGCGTACGGAGACGACGCCTCGGCCGGAATGTCGATGGCCACCTCAGTCCAAGTGACGCCCCGATCGTCGCTGAAGAACACCCGATCAGGACCGATGTCGGACCGGTCGACGTCGGGGATCCGGCCGGTAACGGCCCAGCGATCCGCGGACACGTTGACCTGCTCGGGGAACAAGCCCTCGGGGATGGGAACCTCGATCCAGTCCGTGCCGTTCGCCGAGACCACGACCCGCTGCCCGAAGAACCCTCCGTCGCCGTCGTTCCATGCTCGGGCGATCACCCGGCCGTCGCCCACCGACTCGAGTTTGAAGAGGTTGTCGAAGCCCGGATCGATCTCGGTCCACTCCAGCACCGGGCCTGTGGACGTGATCTGGGGTGCAGTGGCCGCCGGGGACAGCTCAAGACCCTTCTCGAGCCCGTCGGGCTCCGTGTCAAGGGCATCGGGCTCGCCGGCGGCCGGCCCCGGATCGGTGAGGGTCGTTGCGCCGGACAGGTCCGGTTCGGGTTCGGGCCCCGACTCCGGATCGGGGGCTGCCGGCTGGTCGGCCGTGATGGCGGGGACCGGGGCGAGGTCGTCGGCGCTGCAACCGGCCACGGCCCCGATGGCCACCGCCACCGAGGCGACCGCCACCACCGCGGCTCGCAGGACGCGAGCCTTGGACGATGGTTTGATCAAGCCCTGCTGGACTGCCGACCTCAAGCGGATCCGTAGACGCTACTCGCGGCTCCAGGCGGGCACGTCCGGGTCGAGGGTGTGGTAGTCGGCGGCATCGTCGACGAACAGGGCCCGCTCGGTGCGCACACCCGTAGGCATGTCGAGCGTCCCGGCGCAGATGGCGAAGTGGTCGGTCTGGTCCGGCGGTCCCTCAACGATCTTCCAGAACACCGACCCGCCGCACTCCCGGCAGAAGCCGTAGGCCACGTTGGGATCATCGGCGGGGTGGTGCCAGGCCAGGGTGGCGTCGGAAACGAACTTGAGGTCGGAACGCAGGCACCCCGACGCGGCCATGAAGTGGCCGGTCCAGCGACGGCAGCGCCAGCAATGGCAGTTCCACACCGGGCGGATGGGGCCGTGCACCTCATAGCTCACGCCACCGCACAGACAGTGGCCCGAGGGCCGGGAGTCGGGCTCGGACCGGGTGTTCTCGTTCACGGCAGTCCCTCCGGAGTCGGGGTCGGCAGCGGTAGGGTCGCGATTGTTGCACGGCACGGGGCCAGCAGGAACCCCGGTGCGAACTGTCGAGGGGACCATGGCAGACCACGACCGCCGCTATGACTACGTGATCGTGGGCGGCGGCTCGGCGGGCTGCGCGCTGGCCAACCGGCTCAGCGCCGACCCGACGACGTCGGTGCTGGTGCTGGAGGCGGGCCGGCGGGACTGGCGCTTCGACGTGTACATCCACATGCCGGCGGCGCTGTCGTTCCCGATCGGCAACCGCTTCTACGACTGGCAGTACACCTCCGAGCCCGAGCCCCACATGGGCGGCCGCCGCGTCTACCACGCCCGGGGCAAGGTCCTGGGCGGGTCCTCGAGCATCAACGGCATGATCTTCCAGCGGGGCAACCCCCTCGACTACGAGCGCTGGGCCGCCGACGAGGGGATGGAACGGTGGGACTACGCCCACTGCCTGCCGTACTTCAAGCGCATGGAGGCCTGCCTGGCCGGCGACGACCACAGCGGCCCCGAGCGCACCCGCGGCCGCTACCGGGGCACGGAAGGCCCACTGGTGCTGGAGCGGGGCCCGGCCCTCAACCCGCTGTTCGAGGCCTTCCTGGCCGCCACCGAGCAGGCCGGCCACCCCCGCACCTCGGACGTCAACGGCTACCGCCAGGAGGGCTTCGCCGCCTTCGACCGCAACGTCCACCGGGGCCGGCGGCTGAGCGCGTCCCGGGCCTACCTGCACCCGGTGCTGCGCCGGCCCAACCTGCACCTGGTCACCCGGGCCTTCACCACCAGAGTCCTCTTCGAGGGCACCCGGGCCGCAGGTGTCGAGTACGCGAAGGGGGGCCGCACCCGGCGTGTGAGCGCCGGCGAGGTGATCTGCTGCGGCGGCTCCATCAACTCGCCCCAGTTGCTGCAGCTCTCCGGGGTGGGTCCGGCGGATTTGCTGCGAAGCCACGGCATCGACGTCGTGGCCGATGTGCCGGCCGTCGGCGCCAACCTCCAGGACCACCTGGAGGTCTACATCCAGTTCGCCTGCAAGCAGCCGGTGTCTATGCAGCCCAACCTGGCCTACTGGCGCCGGCCCTGGATCGGCCTGCAATGGCTGGCCCGGCGCGGCCCCGGCGCGACCAACCACTTCGAGGCGGGCGGGTTCATCAGGAGCAACGACGACGTCGCCTACCCCAACCTCATGTTCCACTTCCTGCCCATCGCGGTCCGCTACGACGGGTCGGTGCCGGAGGGCGGTCACGGCTACCAGGTGCACGTCGGACCGATGTACAGCAACTCGCGGGGGACGGTGCAGATCACCTCCGCCGATCCCCGGACCAAGCCCGCACTCCGCTTCAACTACCTGTCCACCGGCGAGGACCGGCGCGAGTGGGTGGAGGCGGTGCGCCACGCCCGCCACATCCTCAACCAGCCGGCCATGGACCCGTTCAACGGCGGAGAGGTGTCGCCCGGTCCTGAGGTGACCAGCGACAGCGACATCCTCGACTGGGTGCGCCGCGACGCCGAGACCGCGCTGCACCCGTCCTGCACCGCTCGCATGGGCCTGGGTGAGGGCAGTGCCCTGCACCCCGACACGCTGGAGGTGCACGGCACCCGGGGGCTGCGGGTGGTGGACGCCTCGTCGATGCCGTACGTGACTAACGGCAACATCTACGCGCCGGTGATGATGCTGGCCGAGAAGGCTGCCGACCTGATCCGGGGCGACACTCCTCTGCCCCCCGAGCGGGTGGACTTCTACCGGGCCGTGTGACGTAATTCACACCCCTTTTGACCTGTAGTTACTTGCAAATCAGCGCAAAGGGCGAGACACTTGGATCAGCGCCGAGATGCGGCGTTGAGAGAACAAAGGGAGGAGCGAGAATGAGTTCCATTCGTCGACTCGACATCAAGACAAGCGCCTCCACCGTGTGGCGCGACGCTCTGGGCCCCGGCTTCGCCGTGGCCGTGGGCGAGGGCCTGCTCCGGGTGGCCGGATCGGCTGCCGGACGCCCCTACCGCGCCCACCGCTGACCCATCGCCGGTCCCGCGTGGGCCGGCGCACAGATCCCTCCTGAGGGACGGTAAACCCTCAGACAAGCTCGAGGCCCTGCCGGGATCGGTTCTCCCCCAATGCCGATACGGCCAGGGCCTCGACGCGTCTCGGCGCCGTAGGCTCGGCCTCGTGGTAGAGCCCGACTTCCTGCGCTTCGACACCCTGAGCCTGCACGCCGGCCAGCACAGCGACCCCGCCACAGGGGCTCGGGCCGTTCCCATCTATTTCACCACTTCGTACACCTTCGAGGACACCGACCACGCGGCCGGCCTGTTCAACCTCGAGATACCCGGCCACATCTACTCGCGGATCTCCAATCCCACGGTGGCCGTACTGGAGGAGAGGGTCGCTGCCCTCGAGGGCGGGGTGGGCGCGGTGGCCACCGCCAGCGGCCAGGCTGCGTTCTTCCTGGCCGTGGCCACGCTGATGGACTCGGGCTCCCACATCGTGGCCAGCCGCAACGTCTACGGCGGCACCCACAACATGCTCAACCTCACCCTCCGGCGCTTCGGCATCACCACCACCTTCGTCGATCCCCGCCGTCCCGCCGACTTCGCGGCCGCCATCGAACCCGAGACCAGGCTCGTCTTCGCGGAGACGCTCGGCAATCCCGGCATCGAGGTGCTGGACATACCGGCGGTGGCCGAGGTGGCTCACGAGCACCGGCTCCCGCTGATGGTCGACGCCACCTTCTCCACGCCCTACCTCATGCAGGCCCTCGACCACGGCGCCGACATCGTGATGCACTCGGCCACCAAGTTCCTGGGCGGGCACGGCGTGGCCCTCGGAGGGGTGCTCGCCGACGGCGGCCACTTCGACTGGGACGCCTCGGGCCTGTTCCCGACGATCACCGAGCCCTACGCCGGCTATCACGGCATCAGCTTCAGCGACGAGTTCGGCCCCGGCGCCTTCATCAGCCGGGCCCGGGTCGAGGGGCTGCGCGACTTCGGAGCCTGCATGAGCCCGGCCAACGCCTTCCAGATCCTTCAGGGGATCGAGACGCTGCCGTTGCGGATGCAGCGCCATGTGGCCAACACCGCCGCGGTGGTGGAGGCCCTGGCTGCCAACGACGCGGTGAGCTGGGTCAAGTACCCCTCGATGCCCGACCACCCCGACCACGATCTGGCCCGCCGGCTCTATCCCCGGGGCACCGGCGCCATCTTGAGCTTCGGTGTGGCGGGCGGGCGCGAAGCCGGGGCCAAATTCATCTCCGCCGTCCGCCTGGCTTCGCACCTGGCCAATGTCGGTGACGCCAAGACCCTGGTGATCCACCCGGCCAGCACCACCCACCAGCAGATGTCGGCCGAGGATCTGGCCGCCGCCGGAGTGGGCGAGGACCTCGTGCGGATCTCGGTGGGCCTGGAGGATCCCCGCGACATCGTCGAGGACCTCGAGCGGGCCCTCAAGGCCTCGCAGCGCTAATCATGCGCTCACCCAGAATCTCGGTGTGAATTCTGTGCATACAAGACACACAACTCTCCCGAGATCCAGTCAGAACGGGATGTAGCGCGGTGGAGACTCTCATCGATGGGCGGGTTGTGCGCTGCGCCACCGGCGGGCGCGGCCTCGACGGCGATGAGCCCGGCGTGGTGCTGGTGCACGGAGCGGGCGGCGACCGCACCGTCTGGCAGCTCCAGACCCGCTGGATCGCCCATCACGGCTACCGGGCCGCGGCCGTTGACCTGCCCGGCCACGGCGGCAGCGAAGGACCCGCCCTCGACAGCCTCGCCGCGATGGGGGAGTGGCTGGCCACCGCGGTCGACGCGCTGGGTCTGGCACCGGCACATCTGGTGGGCCACTCGATGGGGACGTTCGTGGTGCTGGAGGCGGCCGCGCAGCGGCCCGAAGTGGCCCGCTCGCTGGTGCTGCTGGGGACGGCCGGCGCCATGCCCGTTCATCCGGCGCTGCAGGCCGCGGCCGACGCCGACGATCCCTTGGCCGGGCGGCTCATCACGTCCTGGGGCATCGGCAGCCGGGCCCACACCGGGGGGCACGCCTCGCCCGGAATGTGGCTCATCGGCGGCAACACCTCACTGCTGGACCGGGCCCGGCCGGGAGTGCTGGCCAACGACCTGGCCGCCTGCGACGCCTACGACGGCGCCGAGGCCGCCGCGGCCCGGGTGCGGTGCAGCGTGACGCTGGTGCTGGGCCGGGAGGACAAGATGACCCCCAACAAGCGGGCCGCCGGGATGATCGACGCCTTCAGCGACGCCCGCACCGTGTACCTGGACCAGGTCGGTCACTTCCTGCAGATCGAGAGTCCGATCCCGGTCCGCGAAGCCATCGCGGCCGCCCTGGCCCACGCCTGACCGGGCCTGCTCTACCGAAATCGGTAGAGAAACCCGTCATATAGGAGCAAAACCCGTGCAGATTTGAGGGCGGCATCCGGGGTGTGACGGAAGTCACGTTTGAGTCGTCTCCGCGCCCGCGGTCGCTGACTTACCATCCCGCGGTGGCGTCCGGTGCGGTGGTGCGTCCTGATCCTGGCGATGACGGGCTGTCGGGCGGGCCGTGGATCGAGTCGCGCGGCGACGGGCTCGGAGCGGTCCGGTCTCTGCTGGCCGGCGTGGTCCTCGTCATGTCCTGCAACGGCCTGCTGCGGGTCGCGCTCGGAGTGCGGGCCGAACTGGAGGACTTCGGGCTGGCCGTGACCGGCGTGGTGATGGCCGGCTACTTCCTGGGCTTCCTGTTCGGGACCAGGACAGCCGAGTACTTCATCGCCACCGTCGGGCACATCCGGGTGTTCGCGGCCCTGGCCTCGGTGGGCTCGGCCGCCTCGATCCTCCATGTGATCTGGGTCGATCCCGTGTCGTGGACCGTGCTGAGGTTCGCCTACGGCCTTTGTCTGGCCGGCCTGCTGGTCACCGTCGAGTCGTGGCTCAACGACATGGCCACCAACGCCACCCGCGGCCGGATGCTGTCGCGCTACATGATCGTGACCATGGGCGGGCTGGGCGCCGGCCAACTCATGCTGAACATCGCCGACCCCGGCAGCTTCGAACTGTTCGTGGTGTCCTCCGCGCTGATCTCGGTGGCGCTGGTGCCGGTGGCGCTGTCGGCCTCCACCGCGCCGCCATTGGTGGTGCCCGAGCCGATCTCGCTGCGCGACATCGTCAAGGTCGCGCCCCTCGGGCTGCTCACCGCGTTCTGGGTCGGGGTCTCGCAGGGCTGCCTCATGGGCCTGGGAGCGTTCTACGCAGCCACGGAGGGACTGTCGAACACCCGGATCTCGCTGTTCGTGGTGTCGCCAATCGTGGGGTCGGTGGTGTTCCAGTGGCTCGTCGGGAGCGCTTCCGACAGGATGCCGCGCCGCTACGTCATCCTCGTCGTAGCGGTCGTCGCGGCCTCCTCCGCGGGCGTTCACCTGCTGGTGGCCCCCGGATCGCCGCTGTCGCTGCTGCTGATGTTCGCCCACGGCGGCTCGACGTTCCCGCTGTACTCGCTGGCCGTGGCCACCACCGCCGACAGCGTTGCGCCAGCGCAGTTGACCGGAGCGAGCGCCTCGCTGGTGCGGACCAGCGGAGTCGGTGCCGTGATCGGCCCCACTCTGGGTGGAGCCCTCATGGCGGCTGTCGCGCTCGAGGCATTCTTCGCGGTCCTGGTCGGGGCCCACGGCGTGATCGCGCTGTACGTCGTGTACCGCATGTTCGTAAAGCCCCCACCGCCGGTGGCGGAGCAGGGCCAGTTCGATCCCTGGCCGGTGCGGGCCTCGGCGGTGGCCGCGAACCTGCTGCGCCGCCCCCGCCGTCCCTAGCGAGGAGCCGTCCCCGCTCCGAACGCTGCTACGACCGGGGCGATAACGCCTATTGTTCGCAGTCATGCGAGCACGGCAAGACACTCGTCGCCGGATGTGCTGGGGGATCTTGGTGGTCCTCGCTCTGATGGCCGCAGCCTGTGGCGGCTCCGACGAATCCACCGAGAGCTCCGCGCAACGGGCAGTCTCGGAGACCGATGACGCCGGCGCCGGGAGCCCGGATACCGCACAGTCCTCCGAACCGGACCTTGAGAGCACCGCGACCGCGGCGACGGAGCGGCCCGGCGGGGAGATCGTGCTGGCGGTTGAGCAATGGCCCGAGTGCCTCAACCCGTTCACATCCTGCGCCAACGCGACATGGATGATCTGGTCGGTGCTCGTGCACGTCCTGCCCGGCCTCATGGAGTACGACATCGACAACAACATCCGGGCCTCACCGGTGCTGGCGGAAGCGCCGACGGTGGAGAACGGCGGAGCGGTGCTCAACGACGACGGCACCCTCACCATCACGTACCGCCTCAACGATGAGGCCCGCTGGAGCGATGGCACCCCCATCACCAGCACCGACGTGTGGTTCACATGGAGGGCGAAGCTCGACACCGAGGGCTCGCTCAACACCATCGGGTACGACCTAATCACCGCGGTGGACCATGACGACCCGCTGACTGCGGTGGTCACGTTCTCCGAACCTTACGCGCCCTGGCGGTACCTGTTCGACGCGATCCTGCCCGCCCACGCCTTCGACGGCTCCACCGACATCTCCAGCCACTGGAACGACACGATCCCGATCTCGGGCGGGCCCTGGCTCCAGGAGTCGTGGAGCCAGGAACAGCACATCCTCGTCCCCAACGAGAACTACTGGGTTCCTGACCGCATGCCTCTGGTGGACCGGGTGGTGATGGTGCCCAGGGAGGACACCGACACCGAGATCGTGGCCCTCCAGACGGGAGAGGTCATGGCCGCCTTCCCCCAGCCGTTCCCCGGTGCCAAGGAGCGTCTGGCCCCGCCGCTGGAGTTCGTGGCGGGAGCGGGCACCTACATCGAGGGACTGTGGATCAACCAGATCGCGCCCGACCGGCAGTTCGAGATCACCAAGAACGTGCGCCAGGCCCTCGCTTACTCCCTCGACCGGGAGCGCATCGCCGATGTGGCCCTCGGGCCCATCATCGACGATCCGGTGGTGCTGCAGTGCGCGGGCTGGAATCCAGCCTTCGGCGACTGGTGCGCTGACGACTTCGCCCACTACCGCCAGGACATGGCAAGGGTCACCGAACTGCTCACCGCGGAGGGCTGGACCCGACCCGACCCCGACGGTCTGTGGGTCAACGCAGACGGCGTCGAGCTGGTCCTGCAATGGAACACCGTGGCCGGGAACAAGCGCCGCGAGGACGTGCAGGCGTTGGTGGCCGAGATGACCAGGCCTTTCGGCATGGGCTGGGAGATCATCAACTACGACCCGGGCGAGCTGTTCCAGAACCGGCTGCCGGCCATGAACTTCGGCCCGGTGGCTCTGTTCGCAAACAGCACCAGCCCCGATCCGACCGTCACCGCCCACTACGACATCAACGGCATTCCGAGCGAGGAGAACGGCTTCAGCGGCCAGAACTTCACCGCCTACGCCAGCCAGCAGGCCAGCGACCTCGCCTTCGCCATCGACGCCGAGATCGACGAAGCGGCCCGACTCGAGCTCGTGCGCGAGCTGGGCACCCTGCTGGGCACCGACGTCCCCTGGATCCCGCTGTACGTCCTGCCCAACCTGCTCGCCTGGAACCCGGCGGTACTGGACGGACCGGGCGGCTGGGTGTCGAGCGTCTACGGCGGCTTCTACGACATGTACGACTGGACCGTCATCGGGTGAGCCCGTGCGCTGTTGTCGGGTGGTTGACTCCGGTTCGCGTCGGGTGAGCCGCCGTTGATCCGCTACGCGGCGCGGCGGTTGGCGGTCACCGCGCCGATCCTGCTGCTGATCTCTCTGGCCACCTTCTGGGCCGCGGGCCAGATCGCCAGTCCCGCGGCCCAGTTGACCGTCAATCCCCGCATCAGCGCCGAGGCCCGCAAGGCCTACATCGACTCTCTAGGAATCGAAGACCCCTTCGGGACGCGCTATCTGACGTGGCTGGGCAACTTCGTGACCGGCGACCTCGGCACGTCGCTGGTGCGCAACGGCCAGGACGTGTGGCCCTTCGTGGAGCGGGCCATGGCCAACACCCTGGTGCTGGTGGCGGTGGCGGTCGCGTTCTCGGTTGCTGCCGGCCTCGCCATCGGCACGCTCTCCGCGATCCGCCGGGGGACCCTGATCGATCACGGCGCCACTGCGGTGTCGTTCCTGGGCATCTCGATCCCGCCGTTCTGGCTCGGCCTGATGCTCCAGCTCTTCTTCGGCCTGTACCTGGCCAACTGGCTGGGCGTCGGTCCGCCCCTGCTGCCCACCGCCGGGATCTACTCGCCGGGCCAGCAGGGGTTCGACATGATCGACCGGGCGCGCCACCTGGCCTTGCCGGCGATGACGCTGTCATTGCAGTTGGTGGCGGTCTACAGCCGGTACATGCGGGCCTCCATGCTGGACGTGATGGGGTCGGACTTCATCCGCACGGCCCGGGCCAAGGGCCTTCGCGAGCCTGCGGTCGTGGTCCGCCACGGTGTGCGCAACGCGCTCATCCCGGTGACCACCCAGGCGGCCGTCGACGTGGGCCTGCTGGTAGGTGGCCTCATCGTCACCGAGCGGGTGTTCCAGTACCCGGGCATGGGCTTGCTGTTCCTCGACGCCCTCAACGCCGGCGACTACCCGATACTGCTAGCCACGGTGATGATCGTGTCGGCCGCGGTGTTCTTGATGAACCTGGCCGCCGACCTGCTCTACGCCGTGCTCGACCCCAGGATCCGCCGTGTCTGAGCGGCCCGAGGGCGCCAGGCCGCCGGCACCGGGCGGCAGCGAGCAGCCGGACTACGCCCAGGCTCCGGAATGGCTGACGGTGCTGCGGCGGTTCCGGAGGCACCGGGCCGCGGTGGCGTCGACCCTGGTGCTGCTGATGGTGGTGGCGTGCGCCGCGGGGGCTGGAGTCATCGCGCCCCACGGAGCCACCGAGCAGCACCTCGACCGCATCCTGGAGGCGCCGGGACGGGACTTCCTGCTGGGCAGCGACACACTCGGGCGCGACAACCTCAGCCGGATCCTCTACGGGGGCCGCATCTCGCTGCTGGTCGGCGGGGCGGTCGCGCTGATAAGCGGGGTGATCGGGACCTCTGTCGGACTCGTGGCCGGGTACTACGGTCGCTGGGTCGACGCCGTTCTGATGCGCCTGACCGACACGATGCTGGCCCTACCCGGGCTGATGGTGGTGATCATCGCGGCCCGGATCCTTGGAGACGGGGTCTGGGACGTGGTGATCGTGCTGGCCGGGATCACCTGGATGATCCCGGCCCGGATCGTGCGGGGCAAGGTGCTGGCCCTCAAGGAGCGCGAGTTCGTGGAGGCGGCCCGGGCGCTGGGTGTGCCCAACCGCAGGATCATCGTGCGCCACCTGCTGCCCAACCTGGCCGGCGAGGTGATGGTGTCGGTGTCGCTCACGGTGGCCGCGGCCATCCTGGCCGAGTCGACGCTCAGCTTCCTGGGCCTCGGCGTGAGCGCCACCCGCACCGCCACCTGGGGCAACATGCTGGGCGGCAACGAGGGATTCGTGATCATCGCGCCGTGGCTGGTGTGGGCGCCGGGCCTGGCCATCGTGGTGACCGCGCTGTGCGTGAACTTCGTCGGCGACGGGCTGCGCGACTCGCTCGACCCGACCCAGGACCACCGATGACCGGCCGCACCGCAGAGACGGCACGGCCACCGACCGGCGAGGCCCTCCTGTCGGTGCGCAACCTCCGCACCGAGATCGAGACGGAGGACGGCACGCTGGTGGCCGTTAACGACATCAGCTTCGACCTGTTCGCCGGCGAGGTGCTGGCCGTGGTGGGGGAGTCGGGCTGCGGCAAGACGATGCTGGCCCTGTCCATCCTGGGACTGCTCCCTTCTCCGGGGGCGAGCACGACCGCCGGCGAGGTGCGATTGGCGGGCGAGGACCTGCTGGCCGCCTCGCCGCAGCGGCGCCGCCAGGCGCGGGGCGCGGAGATAGCCATGATCTTCCAGGACCCGCTCACTGCTCTCAACCCCGTGCACCGCGTCGGGGACCAGATCGCGGAGATGCTCCGCGCCCACCGGCCGATGCGCCGCGCCGAGGCCAGCCGACGGGCCGAGGACCTGCTCGAGCGGGTCGGTATCCCCGACGCCGACCGGCGGGCCCGCTGCTATCCCCACGAGCTGTCGGGCGGGATGCGTCAGCGGGTCATGATCGCCATGGCGGTCGCCCTGGACCCCGTCGTGCTAATCGCCGACGAGCCGACCACCGCCCTGGACGCCACCGTGCAGGCCCAGGTGCTGGAGGTCATCTCGGAGGTGAGGCAGCGCATGTCGGGCGCCATGATGATCATCACCCACGACCTCGGGGTAGTCGCCGGTGCGGCCGACCGGGTGATGGTGATGTACGCCGGGCACTGCGTGGAGCGGGGCGATGTGCTCGACGTGTACCAGCGGCCATGCCATCCGTACACGGCCGGCCTGCTCGCCGCGGTGCCACGGCTGGACCGGACCGCGGCCCGGCTCACGCCCATCGCCGGCTCGCCGCCGGTGCCGATCGGTGCCGGCGCGGGGTGCAGCTTCGCGCCCCGCTGCCCCTTGGCCACCGGCATCTGCGAACAGCAGCGGCCCGACCTGCGCGGCCCCGGGGGCCGCCCGGCAGAGGCCGCTTCGATGGAGCCGGCCGTGGCCTGCCACCACTCTGCTGTCGAGGGTCCAAGCTGACGGAGTTGCCATTAGCATTGCGGCTGCAGAGAACTCGCGGGTTGCAGATGAAGGGAGCGCACGATGGCGGCAAGAAGCTCGTCGGCTTGGCACGCATGGGTCGAGGGGGTGTTCGACGACCGGGTCAACCGGTCCCGGCCCCGCGCGCTGAGGGCGCTCGCAGAGTGGGCGGCAGCCTCAGTGGCAGTGAATGGCGACGTCTACTCGGGAATCTCCGCCGGGTATGCGGCCGTGTCGCGCGCCGCCGAGTCGCCCGAGGCGACGATCCGGGCTGCCCGCTACGCCATCTGGCATGCGGTCACGTCGCTGCGCGAGACCAGTCCCGACGATGTCGACGTGTGGCACTTCGAGCTGCACGCCGCGGGCGAACTCATCGGCCTGCGCCTGCCCGACCGTCCCCACCTGGCTGATCTGTCCGTAGCCGGCTGACCCGTCCGGTCAGCCGATCTCGTCGGGCATCTCCGCCTTGCGTCTAGCGACGTAGTCGCGCAGCTCGGCGTCCACTGCGCCGTCCATCGGCGGCGGCTCGTAGCCGGCCAGGAGCTGCTTCCAGCGGGCGTTGGCCCGCTGGGCAGCCGACAGGGACCCCTCCTCGGCCCACTGCTCGTAGCTGGCCGCGTCGCAGAGGTCCGAGCGCCAGAAGGCGTTCTCGAAGTTGGCCAGCGTGTGCGGGTTGCCCAGGAAGTGGTCGCCGTGGGCGTTGGTGCGGAACGCCTCCATGGCCTGACCGTTGTCGCTGGTGTCCACGCCCCGGGCCCAGACCTCCATGGCGCCGAGCTGGTCGGCGTCGAGGATCAGCTTCTCGTAGCCGAGGGCCAGCCCGCCCTCCTGCCAGCCCGCGGCGTGCAGCACGAAGTTCACCCCGGCCTGCACGGTGGGGAACAGGGTGTGGGCCGACTCGTAGGCGGCTTGGGCGTCGGGCAGCTTCGAGGAGGTGAACTGCCCGCCGGAGCGGAACGGCACACCGACCCGGCGGGCCAGCGAGGCCATCACGTAGATGGCCTGACCGGCCTCGGGCGTGCCGAAGGTGGGCGCCCCGGTGGCCATCGACATCGACGACGCGAACGTCCCGAACACCACCGGCGCGCCGGGCCGGACCAGCTGCAGGTAGGCCATGCCCGACAGGGCCTCGGCCAGGGCCTGAGCGGCCAGGCCGGCCACCGTCACCGGCGACATCGCCCCGGCCAGGATGAACGGGCTGATGATGCAGGCCTGGTTGGCCCGGGCGTAGGTGGTGGCCGCGCCGAGCATAGTGGCGTCCCAGCGCATGGGGGAGGAGGCGTTGATCAGCGACGTCATCACCGTCCGGTCGGCGAGGTCGCCGCCGAACGCGATGCGGGCCATCTCGACGGAGTCGGCGGCGCGGGATGCGGCGGTAACCGAGCCCATGAACGGCTTGTCGCTGTAGCGCAGGTGGGCGTACACCATGTCGAGGTGCCGCTTGTTGACCGGCACATCCACCGGCTCGCACACCGTGCCCCCGCTGTGGTGCAGCTGGGGAAGGGAGTAGGCGAGCTTCACGACGTTCTCGAAGTCCTCCAGCGTCGCGTAGCGGCGGCCCCGGTCCAGATCCATCACGAACGGAGACCCGTAGTTCGGAGCGAAGACGGTGGCGTCACCGCCCACCTTCACGCTGCGAGCGGGGTTGCGGGCGTGCTGGGTGTAGACGGCGGGCGCGTTGTCCTGCACGATCCGGCGGCACAGCCCGGGCGGGAACCGCACCAGCTCGCCGTCTACGTCCGCGCCGGCGGCACGCCACAGGTCCAGCGCCTCGGGAAAGTCCTGGAAGGCGATGCCGACCTCCGACAGGATCGTCTCGGCGTTGTGTTCGATCAGCTCCAGGCCCTCGTCGTCGAGCAGGTCCACCGGCGGCAGCCGCCGGACCAGATACGGCGCCGTCTCCGCCGAGGCGGCTCGCGCCGCCCGCCGGCCGGCCCTGCCCCCGCCTCTGCGTCCTCGTGCCTCGCTCACGGTGCGACGCTCATGGTTGCGTCCCTGGGATCATCGGTGGTCTCCACTCAGATTCATACTGCGGTGCCGGCGTCGCTGCCTACCCCCGCCGGAGTCCTCGGCGGCTGCCTCCGGCAAGTCGATCACCTCGGCCAGGTGGGGGGTCGGGTCGGTGGCGTGGGGCAGCGCCATGGCGGCCACGAACAGCTCCTGGAAACGGGGCTCCGTGGCCGTCTCGATCTTGACGACGGATCGGACCAGTTGCTCCACCTCGCGCCGCTGCTCGCCCGACAGCAGCATGCGAACCGCGCCGACACCCGAAGCGTTGCCGGCGGCCCGCACCCCGCCGTCGGGCGTGTCAGGAACCAGGCCCAGCACCTTCGCCCGGACGGGGTCGATGTGGGCGCCGAAGGCTCCGGCGAGCCGCACGTCGGGCACCTCGGCGATCCCCGCGTGTTCGCGCAGCAGATCGATGCCGGCTCGCAGTGCCGCCTTGGCCAGCTGGACGGCCCGAACGTCGTTCTGGGTGATCGCCAGCCGGATCGGCTCAGCCTGGATCACGTAGCTGAACGTGCGCTCGTCGGCCACGATGCGCGGGGACCGGCTGGCGTCCGATGTGATCACGCCATGGCGATCCATCACGCCGGCCAGGAACATCTCTGCGATCACTTCGATGATGCCGGAGCCGCACAGGCCCGACACCTGCAGCCCGGCCCGTTCCAGCTCCTGGGAGAATCCGGGCTCGTCGGACCACAGCTCGCTGCCGATGACCTTGAAGCGGGGCTCCCAGGTGTCCGGATCGATCCGGACCCGCTCCACCGCGCCCGGAGTGGCCCGCTGGCCGCAGCTGATCTGGGCTCCCTCGAAGGCCGGGCCGGTCGGGCTCGACGCGGCCAGCACCCGGCTCCCGTCGCCCAGCACAATCTCGGCGTTGGTTCCCACGTCCACCACCAGCATCGGCCCGGTGGTCCGGTGGGGGCCCTCGGCCAGGGTGGCCGCGGCGGCATCCGCACCCACGTGACCGGCGATGCACGGACCGACGTAGAGCGCCGCGCCGGGCAGCCCGACACCGATGTCGGCGGCCCGGCCCATCACCGCCGAGGCGGTCGTCAGGGTGAACGGCGCCGCTCCCAGCGGGGTGGGGTCCAGGCCCAGCACGAGGTGGTGCATGATCGGGTTACCGACCACGACCAGATCGTGGACCCTGGTCCGGTCGGCGCCGGCCTGCTCGCAGAGTTCGCCCACCAAGTCGTCGATGGCGCCGCGCACGGCCGAGGTCAGCTCGGCCTCCCCGCCGGGGTTCATCATCACGTACGACACCCTGCTCATGAGGTCCTCGCCGAAGCGGATCTGCGGGTTCATCCGCCCCGACGCCGCGGCCACCTCGCCGGTGGCGAGCTCCAGCAGGTAGCCGGCGATGGTGGTCGAGCCCACATCCACGGCCACACCCCACGCCTCGTCCGAATAGCCGGGCCGGATGTCGAGGACGGTGCGGCGGTCATGCACCACCACCGTCACCGACCGGTCCCCGGCTGCGATCGCCGGTGACAGCCCGGCCAGCACCTGGACCGGGAACTTCACGCCGGCCAGGCCCCATTCCGTGGCGAGCGCCTCGGCGACCAGGTCCAGTTCGGCGGCCTCGGATCCGAGCACGACGTCGGGCAGTTCCACATAATGGAGGGTGACGACGGGATGGATGACGACCTCGTCGAGGTTGATCGACTTGCGCACGACCGGGCGGTGGACCTGGCTCTCCGCCGGGACGTCGATGACCGCGTCGGCCAGCACGACGGCCTGGCAGCCCAGACGGCAGCCCCCCGACAGTGGGCGCCGGCCCCGGTAGCCGAGCTCGGTGGGGCCGGTGCTCGACAGCACCCGGGGGTCGGTGGGGGAGACCTGGCAGCGGCCGCACAGCCCGCGGCCCCCGCAGACCGAGTCGAGGTCAA
Source organism: Acidimicrobiia bacterium (assembly GCA_022819505.1). Classification (GTDB taxonomy): domain Bacteria; phylum Actinomycetota; class Acidimicrobiia; order Acidimicrobiales; family Aldehydirespiratoraceae; genus Aldehydirespirator. The sequence goes on from JAJEHD010000018.1 coordinate 532,434, forward strand.
CCCCGCCGGCTCGGGCCGCGTCCAGCACGGTGGCGCCGGAGGCCACAGAGGCGCGTATCCCCGAAGGGTTGAACACGACGCTGTGCGTGTCCTGCATCGCTAAGAGGCCGAGCGGGTAGGCGGGACAACGTGGCCCATACGGGCGAGGCCGTGGCCCGAGCGGCCCGTGAGCGCAGCGAACAAGAGCGGGAAAGACCCCGTCGTAAGGCGAGGGGCTTGCACCTACCCGCGCACCTTCTAAGGAGCCCCGCGGCGACGCCCGCCCCGCCGTCTCAAGCCGACCGCGTCAGGATCCCGGTGCTCCGCGATCCACTTGGCGCAGTCCCGGTCGTGCCCGGCCAGCACATCGGCGGCCAGCACCGCGTTCTTCACTTCGGGGTGCAGCGGATTCATGATCGCGGAGGTGAGCCCGGCTGCCATCGCCATCGACAGGAACGTGCCGGTGATCATGTGGCGGGCCGGCAGGCCGAAGCTGACGTTGCTCGCACCGCAGGTGGTGTTGACCCCTAGCTCCTCCCGCAGGCGCCGTACCAGCTGGAACACCTGGCGCCCGGCGGTGCCCATGGCGCCGATGGGCATCACCAGCGGGTCCACCACCACGTCGGCCGCGGCGATGCCATGGTCGGCGGCCCGGGTCACGATCTTGCGGGCCACCTCGAAGCGCACGTCGGGGTCCTCGCTGATGCCGGTCTCGTCGTTGGAGATCGCGACCACCGCCGCGCCGTGCCGGGCCACAAGGGGCAGTACCCGCTCCAGCACCTCCTCCTCGCCGGTGACCGAGTTGATGAGCGGCTTGCCCTCGTACACCGCGATGCCGGCCTCCAGGGCCTCCACGATCGACGAGTCGATGGACAGGGGCACATCGGTGACGCTCTGCACCAGCTTGACCGCCTGGGCCAGCAGGGCCGGCTCATCGGCCAGCGGTATCCCCGCATTGACGTCGAGCATGTGGGCCCCCGCGGCGGCCTGGGCCAGCGCATCGGCCTCGACCCGGCTGAAGTCGCCGTTGCGCATCTCCTCGGCCAGCAGCTTGCGTCCCGTCGGGTTGATGCGCTCGCCGATCATGACGAACGGGCGGCCGAAGCCGATGACCACCTCCCGGGTGGCCGAGCTGACGACGGTGTCGGTCACCGGGCGTCTCCCCCAGACTCGACAGGATGGTCCCGCGCCGGCGGGTTCTGGCCGTTCTGCTCGGGATCCCACCCGCCGGTCTTGACGAACTCGTCGAGGCGCTGCCGGGGGAAGGCCTCCTCCAGCTCGGCCGCGGCCGCGATGGCCGCGCTCTCGGGATCGGCAGCATCGCCGGGGATCAGGGTGCGGCGCCACTCGCCGACGTACTGCGAGGCCTGCGTCTTGCCGGCCACCATGGCGGCCCGGTCGATGGCCCGCTGGAAGCGGCGGGGCAGGATGCGCTGCACCCGGTTCTCCCCGGAGCCGCCGTTGACCTGGGCGGGGATGTCGCGCCAGCTGATCAGCACGAGGCTCCCGTCGTCGCTGCGGCGCCGGCGGCCGCCGCGCCGGGCCGAGCCGCTCATGCCGCTTCCGCTCCGGCGGCGCCCGCCCGCCTGACGATCTGTCGCTGGAGCCCGCCGATGCCGGTGAGGACCCGCTCGCAGCGTAGACCGAGACGAGCTGCGGCCTGCTCGGCGGCGCGGGCCAGACGGTCGTCGTCGGTCTGGGCCAGGTGCACCACCCGGGTGTAGTTGCCGAAGTACATCTCGAGCAGCTCGGGGTGCGCCGAGATGCCCAGGCCCTTCATGATGAGGCGGTCGAAGTGCCTGACCAGGTAGTCGGTGAGGTAGAAGGTCCCCGGCTCGGCGTCCTGAAGGCCGGCGAAGGCGTCCGCGCCGGCGTACATCTCGTAGCAGTGGGCGCCGTCGAGGCGCTCGACGCCCTCCTCGGAGCACACCCGGTCCAGCAGCCCGCCGGTGCCGCAGTCCAAGTAGCCCACCAGGATCGTGCGGAACTCGCCGGTGGCCTTGGCTGCCCGGACCCGCCGCCGGACCGCTTCAGGGATCTGCTCGGGGCGGTTGTGCATGATGGCGGGCAGGCACTCGACCTCGATGTGCCCGCCGCCGTTGTGGCTAGCGACCTCCTGGAGCTCGCGTACCAGAGCGCCGCAGCCGATGACCAGAACCCGTGACGGCTCCGGTCCAGGTGTCATCTGGCGGCCCGGCGAGCCGCGACGAGGCTCTTGGCCGTCTCGGCCGCGATGGCGGCGTCGCGGCAGTAGGCGTCGGCGCCGATGGCCGATCCGAACTCCTCGTTGAGGGGCGCGCCGCCGACGAGAATGATGAAGTTGTCGCGGATGCCCTTCTCGGTGAGGGTGTCGATCACGACCTTCATGTAGGGCATCGTGGTGGTGAGCAGCGCGGACATGCCGAGGATGTCCGGCTGGTGCTCGTCCAGGGCGGCCAGGAACTCCTCGGCATCGGTGTTGATTCCGAGGTCGAACACCTCGAAGCCGGCTCCCTCGAGCATCATGGCCACCAGGTTCTTGCCGATGTCGTGGATGTCGCCCTTGACCGTGCCGATCACCACGCTGCCGATGGGCTCGGCTCCCGTCTCGGCCAGCAGCGGCCGCAGGATGGCCATGCCCGCCTTCATGGCGTTGGCGGCCAGAAGGACCTCAGGCACGAACAGGATCCCGTCGCGGAAGTCGATGCCCACGATGCGCATCCCCTCGACCAGGGCATCGTTGAGCACCTTGTCGGCCGACCAGCCGCGACCCAGCAGGATGTGCGTGCCCTCAGCGATCTCATCGGCCAGCCCGTCGTAGAGGTCGTCGTGCATCTGCGCGGTGAGCTCTTCGTCGTCGAGGCTCGCGAGGTCGATGTCGTCCTCGGCCATGTCGGGTCCCGAAGCAGGAGTGTCGGTCATCCGGCGCAGCCCTCCATGTCTCGTTTTGTTGGGTCCCGCTCGACGGACCACACCCCATGCGGTTCCGTACTGTGGACCAGTCCCACGATACGGAACGGACTGTACCACGGTTCGTGGTCGCCACAAGCATCCCTCGCCAAGAAAATCCGCACCCATCCGCTCGGCCTCTAGCCTTTGCCGTCATGCCCGTGACCGTGCCGGACGCAGACGCGCCCCCGTATCGCTACAACGCGGCGCTCGCGGCCGACATCGAAGCCCGCTGGCAGGCTCGCTGGGACGCCGACGGGCTCTACGAGACGCCCAACCCGTTGGGGCAACTCGCGTCGGACCGGGGCCTGGACGGCCCGAAGCTCTTCGTGATGGACATGTTCCCGTACCCGTCGGGCTCGGGACTGCACGTGGGCCATCCCCTGGGCTACATAGCCACCGACGTCTACGTCCGCTTCAAGCGGATGGCCGGCTTCAACGTGCTCTACACCATGGGATTCGACGCGTTCGGACTTCCGGCCGAGGAGCATGCCCGCCAGACCGGCCAGCACCCCCGGATCAACACCGAGTCCAACATCGACAACATGCGCCGCCAGCTCGACCGGCTGGGGCTCGGCCACGACCAGCGGCGGGGCGTCGCCACCACCGACGTCGACTACTACCGCTGGACGCAGTGGATCTTCCTGCAGATCTTCAACTCGTGGTTCGATCCCGACGCCCGCCGGGCCCGCCCGATCGCGGAGCTGATGGAGGAGTTCTCGACGGCGGCGAGGTCCACGCCCGACGGCAGAGCCTGGGATGATCTCAGCGAGGCCGAGCAGAGGGAGCTGGTGGACGGTCACCGTCTGGCCTACGTCGCCGACGCCCCGGTCAACTGGTGCCCGGCGCTGGGGACGGTGCTGGCCAACGAGGAGGTCACCACCCAGGGACGGTCCGAGCGAGGCAACCACGAGGTGTTCAAGCGCCCGCTCAAGCAGTGGATGATGCGCATCACCGCCTACGCCGACCGCCTGCTGGAGGACCTCGACCGCCTCGACTGGCCCGAGTCGGTCAAGACCATGCAGCGCAACTGGATCGGCCGATCCGAGGGCGCGCTGATCTCGTTCCCCGCTTCCACATCGCCGGACGGGCCGATGAGCGACATCGAGGTGTTCACCACCCGGCCCGACACCCTCTTCGGCACCACCTACATGGTGCTGGCGCCGGAGCATCCGCTGGTGGAGGAGCTGACCGCCGAAGCCTGGCCCTCGGGCACCCCCGATTCCTGGACCGGCGGCGCGGCCACACCCTCGGAGGCGGTGGCCGCCTACCGGGCCCGCGCCTCCGAGATGAGCGACGCCGACCGCAGCGACTCCAAGTCGGGGGTCTTCCTGGGCGCGCATGCAACGGTTCCGTTCACCGAGAGTCAGACGGTTCCGGTGTTCGTGGCCGACTACGTGCTGATGGGGTACGGCACCGGCGCGGTGATGGGCGTGCCCGGCGAGGACCAGCGCGACCGCGAGTTCGCCGAGGCCTACGGGCTGCCGGTCGTGCGCACCGTGCAGCCCCCGCCCGACCATCCTGCCGATCTGGCCTATACCGGCGAAGGCCCCTCCATCAACTCCCGGTTCCTGGACGGGCTCGATGTCGAGGCGTCCAAGGCCCTGATCCTGGAGAGGCTCCAGGCGGCCGGGTTCGGGCGCTCCACCGTCAACTACAGGATGAGGGACTGGCTGTTCAGCCGGCAGCGCTACTGGGGCGAGCCGATCCCGATCGTGCACGACGAGCACGGCCCGGTTGCCCTGCCCGAGGATCGGCTGCCGGTCGAGCTGCCCGAACTGGTCGATTGGGCGCCGCGGGCTCTGGCCCGGGACTCTGAGCCCGAGCCGCCGCTGGGCCGGGTGACGGAGTGGGTCGACGTCGAACTCGACCTCGGCGGGGGTTCGCGCCGCTACCGGCGCGAACTCAACACGATGCCCCAATGGGCCGGGTCGTGCTGGTACTACCTGCGCTACCTCGATCCCCGCAACGACGACCACCTCGTGGATCCCGACGTCGAGCGCTACTGGATGGCCGACCCCGAACCCAGCGGCGTGGGCGGGGTGGACCTGTACGTGGGCGGCGTCGAGCACGCCGTGCTGCACCTGCTGTACGCCCGGTTCTGGCACAAGGTTCTCTACGACCTCGGCTATGTCAGCGGGCCCGAGCCGTTCAAGCGTCTCATCAATCAGGGCTACATCCAGGCCTACGCCTTCAAGGACGGCCGGGGGATCTACGTGCCGGCCGACGAGGTGGACGGCTCGCTGCGGGAAGGTTTCGCCCACGACGGTCAGCCGGTCACCCGCGAGCTCGGCAAGATGGGAAAATCTCTCAAGAACTCGGTCACCCCCGACGACATGTACGCCTCCTACGGCGCCGACACCCTGCGAATGTACGAGATGTTCATGGGTCCCATAGACCAGGACCGGCCCTGGGAGACCCGCTCGGTGGTGGGCTCGCAGCGGGTGCTGCAGCGTGTCTGGCGCAACGTCGTGGACGAGGAGACCGGGGAGCTGCGGGTCATCGACGACGGGCCCGACGACGAGCTGCTACGGCTGCTGCACCGCACCATCGATGGGGTGAGCTCCGACATGGAGGGGATGCGTTTCAACACCGCCATCGCCAAGCTCACCGAACTCAACAACGAGCTCACCAAGCGGGGCTCGGGAGCGCCCCGAGAGGTGGCCGACGCGATGATCCGGATGCTGGCGCCGCTGGTGCCGCACTTCGCGGAGGAGTTGTGGAGCCGCCTTCACGGCTCCGACGCCGGCTCGGTGACGCAGACGGAGTTCCCGGTCGCCGATCCGGCCCTGCTGGTGACCGACACGGTGGAGGTGCCCGTGCAGGTCAACGGCAAGCTGCGGGGCCGGGTGACGCTCCCAGCCGACGCTGGCGAGGAGGCCGCGGTGTCGGCTGCACTGGCCGAGCCGAACGTGGCCGCCCATGTGGACGGTCGCGAGCTGCGCAAGAAGCTCTACGTGCCCGGCCGCATGATCACTCTCGTGGTGTGAGTTCGGGACCCAGCCGGCATCTCTCAATCCTGCAGGCTCGGCGGATCGCGCTCGCGGCCCAGGGATTCTGCGACCCCGCGCCCACCGCGCGGGTGGACCGACGTCACCTCCGCCGGGTGATGGGCAGGCTCAAGCTGCTCCAACTCGACTCGGTGCCGGTAGTGGTCCGCACCCAGTACCTGCCACCGTTCTCGCGTCTCGGCTGTTACGACTCGTCCCTGCTGGATCGGATCGCCTACACCGACGACGAGTGGTTCGAGGCATGGGCCCACGAGGCCTCCCTGCTCCCCGTGGGCGACGAGCCGCTGCTGCGCTGGCAGAAGCAGCGGGCAGAGCAGGGCGACACCTGGAAGAACCTGGCGGATCTGGCCCGAAGCGAGCCCGGCTACGTGGCCGAGGTGCTGGCCCAGGTGACCGAGCGCCCGCTGACCGCGGGCGAGCTGGCCGATCCCCGCCGCCGCGACGGCGAGTGGTGGGGGAGCCGGTCGCTCGGCTCGATCGCCCTCGACTGGCTGTTCCGCATCGGGGCGGTGGGCATCCGGCGGCGGGGCAACTTCGCCAAGGAGTTCGACCTGCTGGAGCGAATCGTCCCCGCCGACGTGCTGGCCCGGCCCACGCCGAGCGCGGAGGAGGCCCAGCGCGAGCTGCTGGTGCGCTCGGCCGAGGCGATGGGTGTGGGCACCGCAGGCGACCTCATCGACTACTACCGCCTGCCGGTTCGTGAGGGCCGGGCTCGGCTGCGGGAGGTCGTCGACTCCGGCCTGGTTGAGGAGGTCGTGGTGGAGGGCTGGACCGAGCCCGCCTACATGCACCCCGGTGCGAGGCTCCCACGCTCGGTCGACGCACTGTCGGTGCTGTCGCCCTTCGACCCGATCGTGTGGAACCGGGATCGGGCGGCCCGGCTGTGGAACTTCGACTACCGGATCGAGATCTACGTCCCGGCCGCCAAGCGGGTCTACGGCTATTACGTGCTGCCGGTGCTCGACGGGGAACGGCTGGCAGCCCGCCTGGACGTCAAGACCGACCGGGCCGGCGGAGCCCTGCAAGTGCTGGGAGCCTTCGCCGAACCCGACGTCGACCACGGCGGCCTAGTCGAGCGGCTTCAACCTCACCTGCAGGATCTGGCCCGCTTCGTAGAAGTGGATGACGTGAGCTACGGCGACCGGGGCGACCTCATGGCCGCGCTGGTGGGCCGCTAGGCACGCCGCCGCCCTCCTCGGTGGGTAGCGTCTAGGCGATGAGCGTCGCCGTCGCGCCTTCCGAACTGGCCTCGGTTGCGGCCGACCATGGGCCGACAGCCTTCGTGCTCACGGTGGGCGACGACGGGCGGACCCGGGTCATTCACGTGAAGGTCGACGTCGATGAGGCCGGCGTTGTCCGGACCGTCGTCGGCAGGGGAGCGGCCGTCAACGCGGTGGCCCGGCCGGACGTGGTCTTGCTGTGGTCACCCGCAGCCGATGGCTTCAGCCTGATCGCCGACGGGGTCGCCTCCGTGGACGGCGAGCCCCGGCCCGACACGCCGCTGACGATCGAGGTTTTCTCCGCGGTCAGACACCGCCCCGCCCCCGTCTGAGCCGGATCCCTATGTCGTTCGTGATTAGGCGGCCGGCCGCCCGCTGCGTGCTGCTCGACGGCGCCGGGCGGATATTCCTGATCCGCTCGGAGGATCCGATCGACCCTCACAAGCCGGAGTGGCTTGAGATCCCCGGCGGGGGTGTCGGCTACGGCGAGGACTCGGCCGCGGCCTGCAAGCGGGAGCTGCACGAGGAGACCGGCATCACCGACGTGCGGATGGGGCCCTGCGTCTGGACCCAGTACGTGGAGTACACCTTCTGCGGCATGCGCTTCGAGTCGAACGAGCGGATCCATGTGGCCTGGTGCGACGGCGGCGAGTTCCGGCCCCGCGGCCTTGAGGCGCTGGAGGCCGCGGCCTTCATCGGCGCCCGCTGGTGGACCCTCGACGAACTGCTGGCCAACCGCGAGCCCACCGTTCCGGCCCGGCTGCGGGAGTTCCTCCCTGCGCTGGTGGCCGGTGATCTGGCTGATCCGCCCGTCGACATCTCACCCGACCTCCCGCCCGCCTGACTCGTCCAGCAGCGGCTACCAGTCGTCGGTGCGGTCGGCCCGGTCGGCTGCCCTCACGCCGTAGCTGATGATGATCGACGGCAACAGCAGCACGGAGCCGACAATCAGCGAGACGGTCGCGACCGCGGCTGGTACTGCCGTGAAGCCGGTCGCCAGACCCACCGCGAACGCGGCCAGCGACAGGCCGTACAGCCCGTATCCGGCCCGCTTGCCGGTGGCCGACCAGCGGCCGAGTTGGCGCCGGCGGGCCAGGACCGGATCGTTGGGATCGGTCATCGGGCCGTGCCCCGAGCCGTCTCCGACAGCGGCAGCTCGTCGGTGTGATAGAGCCAGCAGTGAACGCCCCGGTAGCGGGCCTCCTCGTGCTCGAAGTTGGTGCGAGTGGGCGTGAAGACCCCGATCTCGAACACCGACAGCTCGTAGGACTCGCCCACGAAGGCCTCGAACTGCTCGTAGCACACTCGCAGGGCGAAGCCTCGCACCGCGTCGTCGCCCGGGTAGACCGCCGGATACGGCGCGTCCAGTTCGAAGGTGTGGTACACCTCGGCCCAGTGGGTCTGGTCGCAGCCGACCCGGGCTGTGATCGCCAGCCGGCGGCCCGATTGGAGTCCTTCCAGCCGGTTGAAGCAGTCGCCCTCGACCAGGCTGTACTCGCTGATGATCTCGCCGGGGATGTCGAGCGGGTCTATCGGCCCGAGTTCGTCGGGTTCGTCTGTGCTCTCGCCTCCGTCGGAGGGGGCGGACTCGGCATCCTCGACGGTCCCGCTCTCCGCCGGCAGCCCAACCACGTCGGTGGCGGCCGCGTTGTCGGATGCCGCTACGGCTGCGGCCGGGTCGAATACCTCCTCGACGGCCCGTTCGGGCCCGCCGCTGCAGGCGGCCAGCAGCAGCAGCCCGGCGGAGACGCCCGCCAAGGGGCTTCGAGCAAGTCCCATCCAGACGGAGGCTAGGGGGTGCGGGTCCGACAGGTGACCCGATGTCTCTAAAGTGATGCGCCGTGCGGTTGAGGGCATTGTTGGGCGAGTTCATCGGGACGGCCTTCCTGCTCGCGGGCGTGGTCGGCTCGGGCATCATGGCCGAGCGTCTCAGCAGCGATGTCGGTGTGGTGCTGCTGGCCAACGCGGCGGCCACCGCGGGGGTGCTGCTGATCATCATCTACATGTTCGCTCCCGTCTCGGGAGCGCACTTCAACCCGGTGGTCACGCTGACCGAGGCTGCTCTAGGCGACCGGCGCTGGGCCGAGGTCCTGCCCTACATCGTGACCCAAACGGCCGGCGGGGTGTTCGGGACGATCCTGGCGAACCTGATGTTCGACCTCGAGGCGGTGAACATCTCCACCAAGGCCCGGGACGGCTCCCATCTGTGGCTGGCCGAGGTGGTGGCCACCTACGGGCTGGTGCTGGTGGTGTTCATGCTGGTGCGCAGTGGCCGCACCCAGCTCGTGGCCGGGGCGGTGGCCGCCTACATCGGCGCGGCCTACTGGTTCACGGCCTCAACCTCCTTCGCCAATCCTGCGGTCACCGCGGCCCGAACCCTGTCGGACACCTTCGCCGGCATCGATCCCGCGTCGGCGCCGATGTTCGTGGTGATGCAACTCGCCGGCGCCGCGCTGGCCTGGGCCACGGTACGGCTCATGTACCCGACGGCGGCCCCGTAGAGTGGCAGGGCTGAGCCCGCATTCCGAGGGGGAGCCCGATGACTGAGGTGGGGTTCGCCGCCTTCGATGCCGACAACCACTACTACGAGGCGATCGACGCTTTCATCCGCCACGTCGACCCCAAGATGCACAAGCGCTGCATGCAGTGGGCCACCGTCGACGGGCGCGAGCGCCTGCTGGTGGCGGGCCGGGTCAACCGCTTCATACCCAACCCCACCTTCGATCCGGTGGCCCGGCCCGGCTGTCTCGACGACTACTTCCGGGGCCGGATCGCGGCCGCCGACATGCGCGAGGCCTTCGGGAAGCTCGAGCCGATCTCGGCCGCCTACCGCAACCGCGACGCTCGCATTGAGTTGCTGGACGCGCAGGGTCTGCGGGGCTGCTTCCTTTTCCCGACGCTGGGCGTGGGGATGGAGGCCGCCCTCGAGCACGACGTGGACGCCCTGACGGCCGCCTTCGGGGGCTTCAACCGCTGGCTGGCCGACGACTGGGGGTTCTCGTACCGGGACAGGCTCTTCGCGGCCGGGTACCTGACGCTGGCCGACCCCGACTGGGCCCTCGACGAGCTCGACTGGCTGATCGCCAACGACGTGCGGGTGGTCAACATCCGGCCGTCGTCGGTGCCTGACGGCGCCGGCGGCCGGCGGTCGCTGGGCCACCCCGCCCACGAGCCGGTGTGGCAGCGGCTCGACGAGCACGGCATCACCGTGGCCATGCACTCCGGCGACTCCGGGTACGGCTTCGTGCTGGAGCACTGGGGCGTCAACAGCGAGTTCGAGTCGTTCCGCTACGACGCCCTCAAGAGCCTGCTCACCTACTCGCCCATCTCCGACGCGCTGGCCTCGCTGCTGGCCGAGGGCGTGCTGAGCCGGCACCGCAACCTGCGGGTCGCGACCATCGAGACCGGCTCGGAGTGGGTTTGGCCCTTCGTCAAGAAGCTGGCCAAGACCTACAGCCAGCAGCATCACGCCTTCGAGGAGGATCCCCTGGAGGTGTTCCGCCGCCAGGTGTGGGTGTCCCCCTACTACGAGGACGACCTGCATGGGCTGCGCGACCTGATCGGCGCCGACCACATGCTGTTCGGGTCGGACTTCCCCCATGCCGAGGGGCTGGCCGACCCGGTGTCGTTCGTGCACGACCTCGACGGGTTCGACGACGACGAGATCGAACTGGTGATGCGCACCAACGGGTTGTCACTCACCGAACGGGCCGCGGCCGCTACGGCTGCCTGAGCCCCGCGGCCCCACCGGCAGTGAGCGCGGCGACCCTCACGGGCGCTGACGGCCGGCGGCGGTGCTGGTGGCCCGGCGACGACGAGACTTACCTCGCCTACCACGACGCCGAGTGGGGCCGGCCCGTCACCGACGACAACCGGCTGTTCGAGAAGCTCTGCCTGGAGGGGTTCCAGTCCGGCCTGTCGTGGCTAACGATCCTGCGCAAGCGCGCCAACTTCCGGGCCGCCTTCGGCGGCTTCGACATCGCCACAGTCTCGGCCTTCGGGACGGGGGACATCGAGCGGCTGGTCGGCGACGCCGGCATCGTGCGTCACCGTGGCAAGATCGTCTCCGCCATCAAGAACGCCGGCCGGGCCACCGAGGTGATCGACGAGTTCGGCACCCTCGCGGCCTACCTGTGGAGTTGGGAGCCGGCCGTATCGGAGCCGCCGCCGTCGGGCAAGGACTCGCTGCCGGCGACCACGCCCGAGTCCGCGGCGCTGGCTAAGGATCTGAAGCGCCGGGGGTGGAGCTTCGTGGGCCCCACCACCGTGTACGCCTTCATGCAGTCGATGGGACTGGTCAACGACCACCTCGAGGGCTGCTTCGCCCGCCCCGCGTGCGAGGCCGAACGGGCCGCCCTCACACGCCCCTGACGGGCGGCGCTAGTCGGCGACCATCGGGATGGCGGCCACGCCCTCCCGGCGTGACAGCAGATCGACCGTTCGGGCGTGGATCTCGGCGAGGGCCTCGGACTCGTCGAGCCCGCAGATCTCACCGTCGTAGACGCAGGCCCGACCCTTCACCCAGACGTGGCGGACGTCGCTGGCACGGCCCGCGAACACCAGGTTCCACAGGATCGGGTCGTGGCCCTCGGCCAGGGCCACCGGCAGCAGATGGGGCTGCCATAGGTCCACGGTGATCAGGTCGGCCTGCTTTCCGACCTCGATCGAGCCGACCTCGCGATCGATCCCGAGTAGGCGGGCACCGTCGATGGCCGCCATCCGCACCGCCTCCTCCGCGCTTACCGCGGTGGCGTCCAGACGGGTCACCTTCTGCAGCAGTGACCCGATCTTCATGCACTCCCACATGCTCACCGAGTTGTTGGAGATGCCGCCGTCGGTGCCGAGGCCGACGACCACGCCCTCCTGCCAGAACCGGTCCAGCGGCGCGGCCCCACCGGCCAGCTTCATGTTGCTCACCGGGCAGTGGGCCACGCCGGTGCCGGTCTCGGCCAGCACCGCGATCTCGGCGTCGTCGAGCCACACGCAGTGGGCCAGCACCGTTCCCGGCCTCAGGATGCCCCGCTGGTTGAACACGTGGACGGGGCGGTCGCCGAACAGCTCCACCACCACGTCCACCTCCTCGCGCTGCTCGCTGGTGTGGGTGTGGATGCTCACCCCGTAGGCGTCGGCCAGCTCAGCCACCCGGCGGAACATGTCCTCCGAGCAGTAGGTGATGTGCTCGAGGCCCAGCCACACCTTCACCCGGCCGTCGGCGCCGTCGTGGCAGTCCCGGATCAGCCGCTCGCTCGTCTCCAGCGTCTCGAAGAAGTGCTTGGTGGGATGGTCGGCCGCATACGGCACCAGGTGGGCCCTCATGCCCAGCGCGGTGGCGGCCTCGGCGCCCCGATGAGGGAAGCGATACATGTCCATCACCGCGGTGGTGCCACCCTTGAGCGCCTCCATGTAGCTGACCAGGTAGCCGAAGTAGGCGTCGTCTTCGGTGAGCACCTGGTGCTCGCGCTGGTACTCGGGCAGCCAGTCGATCAGCTGGGCATTCTCGGAGTAACCCTTCAGCAGGCTCGAATGGCTGTGGACGTCGATCAGGCCGGGCAGTACCGCCATCCTGCCTCCGGCGTCGATCACGGTGGCGGTCTCCGGCACCTCCACCTCGCCGGCCGGGCCGATGGCTGTGATGACGCCGTCGCAGAAAACCACCGAGCCGGGGTTGTGGCAACTGAAGGAGTGGTCACAGGGGTAGACGACAGCGTTGACGATGGCCGTCGCGGCCTGAGGATCCTCCGCGCTGCTCATGTTTCCTCCCGTGTTGACGGTAGCCGGTTACTGCCGCTGCGTCGGCGTGCGCGAGACTGCTTGGCAGCGACTCGGGAGGCAAGCGATGGAGACAGTTCTGGGTGCCCGCACGGGAACCGCCTACGGCGACGGGTGGGTCCGCAGCGCCTGCACGATCTGCATGAACCGGTGCGGGATCCTGGCCCACGTCAACGACGACGAGGTGGTCGACAAGATCCTCGGTGACCCCGACAACCCCCACAACCACGGCCGCACCTGCGCCAAGGGCGACGCCGGCTTCGAGGGCCTCACCGATCCCGACCGCATCACCACCCCGCTGCGGCGCACCAACCCCGACAAGGGCGTGGGCGTCGACCCGGGATGGGTGCCGATCAGCTGGGACGAGGCCCTCGACGAGATCGCCGGCCACCTGCGCGACACGATCGCCGACGACCCCGAGAAGATCCTCTACACCAGCTTCGACATCTACCACCTGCGGGGCGCGCTGGCGGCGTCGTGGGTGACCGGGCTGGGGATGCCCGGCTACTCCACCTGGTCGGCCGCCATCTTCTGCGGCAACAACGTGCACGGCATCCTCTACATGAACCAGAACGCGTTCGAGAGCAACCCCGACCCCATCTACAGCCGCTACATCCTGAACTTCGGGGCCCAGTTCGGCTCGGTGGTGCACTACGACACCATGCACTCCACCCACGAGCTGTCGGTGCGCCGCTCGGACGTGCGGATGGTGTCGGTCGACCCGGTGTGCTCCTCAGCGGCGGCGGTGGCCGACGAGTGGGTGCCGATCCGTCCCGGCACCGACGCCGCGCTGATCCTGGGCATGGTCGACCAGCTCATCAACGAGCTGGGCATCTACGACGCCGAGTTCCTCAAGAACTCCACCAATGCTGCCTACCTGGTGGGCACCGACGGCCGCTACCTCCGGGACCCGCGCACCGGGAAGCCGCTGGTGTGGGACGAGGCGAACGGACCGCAGCCCTTCGATGCCGGCACCGCCAACGCTGCACTCACCGGCACGTTCGACGTGGACGGCGCCGAGGCCCGGCCCGGATTCCAGATGCTGGCCGACCATGTGCGCTCCTACACGCCCGAGTACGTCGAGTCGATCACCACGGTGCCGGCCGAGACAGTCCGCCGCCTGGCCCGCGAGTTCGGCGAGGCCGCCTGCATCGGCGAGACCATCACCGTCGACGGCGTCGAGTTGCCCTACCGGCCCGCCACCGTCGCCTGGTACCGGGGCCTGTCGGCCCACAAGCACTCGATGCTCAACGGCATGGCCATCATCCTGCTGCCGACGCTCATCGGCGGCATCGACGTGCCCGGAGGGCTGCTGGGCGACCCTTGGGGGCTCATCGGCAAGGTCAAGGACCTCGAGTACACCTCCAAGGCCAGTGACGACGGGCTGATCTCGCAGGGGTTCATCGGCGGCGGCCGGGTTGGCGGCCTGTACCCGCCCCGGCCGACCGGTCCGCCCAAGACGACCGAGATGTGGGAGCTGCTGCCGTGCGCCCCCTACGGGACGGTGTTCTCGCTGCTCAACTCCGAGCAGCCCGAGCTGTTCGGGGCGCCGCCGTTCCCGTCGATGATGATCAATTTCAATTCCAACATGATGAAGAGCTCGGGCCCGCCCGAGGTCGTGGAGCGGTTCATCAAGCGGATCCCCTTCGTGGCCGCCATCGCCAAGCGCTTCGAGGAGACCACGCTGATGGCCGACATCGTGCTGCCCGACGTGCACTACCTGGAGCGGATGACGCCGCTGGTGTACCAGCATCTGGCCTCGGGCGACTCGCGCCATTCGGCCTACGGGGCCAAGCCCGTGGTGCAGTCGAGCATCGAGGGTCCCGTGGCCGGCGAGCCTTTCGTGGACGCCATGCAGATCTACCTGGAGCTGCTGAAGCGGGCCGACCGGCTGCCCCAGTTCAACGAGGCGTTCAACAACATCGCCAAGATGCGCGACCCCTACCGGCTCGATCCCGATGCCAGCTACTCGTACTTCGAGATCTGCGACCGGTGGCTGCGCAACACCCTGGGCGACGACAAGGGCCTCGACTGGCACCTCAGCGACGGGCTCTGGACCGAGGACAAGACCGTGGAGCAGAAGTTCCCGAGGCCGTTCTTCGACGCCAGGGCGCAGGTCTACTGCGAGTTCATGATCGACACCAAGCAGAACCTGGAGAACACCGTCGAAGAACTGGGCATCCCGTGGGAGACCGACGACTACCAGCCGCTGCCCGACTGGAAGCCGGGACCGGCCTATGAGCGCACCGCGCCCCACGACCTGTTCGTGACCAACATGAAGGTCCCCAACCACGCCCTGTCCCACACCCACAAGAACTCGATCCTGTCCACCCTGTCGAACCGGCACAACGACCTGAAGTCGGTGTGGATCAACCCGAAGACCGCCGACGCCCGGGGCATCTCCCACGGCGACCTGGTGCAGATCGAGACCTCCGGGGGCCGCAAGCAGACGGCCACCGCCCGGGTCACCCAACTGGTGCATCCCGAGGTGCTGGCCACCCAGGGCTGCGGCGGCGGCTGGAGCAGCGGCAGCAGCGGCGACGAGGTCAACTTCAACGCCTTGTTGAACATCGACGTCGAGCACATCGACTTCGTGTCGGGTGCACTGGACTGCGCCATCGCCGCCGATGTGCGAACGGTGCGCTCCGGCCGGGGAGGGGCACGATGACCCGGTGGGGCATGGTGATCGACGCGGCCCGCTGCGTCGGCTGCCAGGCCTGCACCGTGGCCTGCAAGACCGAGAACCAGTCGCCGCTGGACGCCTGGTACGCGCCGGTGGTCGAATGGGAGGAGGGCGAGTTCCCCGACGCCACCCTCAACTACCTGCCGGTGCTGTGCAACCACTGCGAGGACGCCCCGTGTGTGACCGCCTGCCCGTCGGGAGCGCTCACACGCCGCGACGACGGCATCGTGATGGCCGACGAGGACGTGTGCATCGGGTCGCGGGCCTGCATGACGGCCTGCCCCTACGGTGCGCTGCACTTCTTCGAGGACCGCGGCACGGTGGCCGTGGAGGGCGCCCCCGCCGAGGCCGCGCCCAGCGTGCCGGAACGCTACGCCCACCAGAGGCACGTGCGGGGCGCGGTGTCGAAGTGCACCTACTGCGCCCACAAGATCGACTTCGGCCTCGAGAACGGCCTGGAGGTAGGGGTGCATCCCCTGGCCACGCCGGCCTGCGTGGTCACCTGCCCGGCGGAGTGCCGGATCTTCGGCGACCTCGACGATCCCGACAGCAACGTGAGCCAGTACCTGGCCGGGCACGGCGGCGGCGAAGTGCTCAGACCTGACGCGAAGACCCTGCCGAGCACCCAGTATGTGGGGCTCCCATGACGGCGGTCAGTCCGACGGCTGGGGGAGGTTCCGGCCCCCAGAACGTGTTCATGGACCAGTTCGACCTGGAGGCCCGCACCCAGAGGGTATGGGACATCAACCACGCCATCTGGTTCACGCTGAT
Source organism: Acidimicrobiia bacterium (assembly GCA_022819505.1). Classification (GTDB taxonomy): domain Bacteria; phylum Actinomycetota; class Acidimicrobiia; order Acidimicrobiales; family Aldehydirespiratoraceae; genus Aldehydirespirator. The sequence goes on from JAJEHD010000018.1 coordinate 548,795, forward strand.
GGGAGTGGGCGGGGGAGTGTTTCTGGCCGGGCGGATCCTGAACCTCACGGAGGGGCTCGGTTACCTGCTCGGGATCCCTACAGTCGATGTGGTCAGCTTCGGTGCGATCGCGGTCGGCGGGGCGATCCTGGTCGCCGACCTGGGCCGGCCGCTCCAGGCCTGGAGGGCCTTCGTCAACGTGCGCACCAGCTGGATTTCTTGGGGGGCGTGGTCCGACCTGATCTTCCTGGTCGTGGCCGGTTTACTGGTGCTCCCCGCGTTGAGCCTGGGCGGATCGGAGCCGTTCTCCGGGTTGGGATGGGATCCCCACGGCGGCGACGGCGGCGGCCTCGCGCTGGAGATCGTGGCCGGGGTGGCCGCAGTGGTGGTGATGACCTACGCGGGGGCGGTCCTGGCCCGGCCCCGGGCCATCCCGTACTGGAACTCGCCGGCGGTGCCGCTTCAGTTCCTGCTGTCGTCGGCCGCGATGTCGGTGGCCGTAGTGATGCTGATCGAGGTGATCGCGGGCGAGCCGGTGACCGCCGGCCAGATGGTGCTGCTGGGTCTGCTGACCGCAGCCCTTTTGATCGCGGTGGTCGTGCACCTGCTGACCCGCACCGCGGAGCCGGGCAAGCGGGAGAGTCTGGAGCGGCTGCTGAGGGGCCAGTACCGGGGCCTGTTCGCCGGTCTCGTGGTGGTTGCGGGCACGGCCCTCCCGCTGGTGCTGGCGGTCGTGGGCGCGGCTGCCTCCGGCGCTCGGGACGCCTTGGCGGTGCTGTGCTTCCTGCTGCTCGTGCCGGGCGGCTTTTGGCTGCGGCTGCTCACACTGAGGGTCGGGATCTTCCCGCCGGTGCACATCCCAGGGGTTGCGAGCCCTCGGACGGCCGGCGGCTAGCGGAGACAGTTGTATGGCGATGACCGCGGCTGTCGACGCGGCCGGTAGGGCGGCGGGATGACCCGGCACCCGGGGACGCGCGTATGGCGATGACCGCGGCTGCTTTGGACGCGGCCCACGACGGGCTGCGGGCGGCGGGCATCGACTTCGTGTCGGGCCTGCCTGACGGCTGGCAGCGGCCCCTGCACGAGCGGGTCGAGCTCGACCCCGAGATCCGCTACGTGCCGGTGTGCAACGAGGGCGTCGGGTTCTCGATCTGCGCCGGGGCCTGGCTCGGCGGCAAGAAGCCCGCTCTCATCATGGAGAACAGCGGGATCAGGGTGGCCTCGGAGTACATCGCCCGCATCTCGCTCGGGACCGGCGTACCCGTCACGCTGCTGTGCTCGTACCGGGGCGACGTGGGCGAGACCGAGCACTGGGGCATCCCCCATGGCATCGTGGCCGAGCCGCTGCTGCAGGCCCTGAGGATCAAGTACCTGATCGTGCGCCACGTCGAGGATCTGGCCAAGTCGATCGTGCGGGCCAAGCGCATTGCCGAGGCCCAACTGCATCCCGCGGCCGTGCTGGTCTCCGGCGACTGCGTCTGGGAGGACTGAGGCGTGGCCCTGGACCGCTACGAGTGGCTGGGACGGCTGGCCGGCCGCATCCCCGACGACGCGCTGGTGATGTCCACCTACATCGGCGCAGTGTCGTTCGAGTGGGCTCACCACACCGAGGAGCATCACCGCAGCGCCCACCTGGGCCAGATGGGCGACGTGATCGGCCTGGCGCTGGGTTTGGCGCTGGCCCTGCCCCACCGCAAGGTCGTGTGCCTGGACGGCGACGGGTCGGTGCTGATGGAGCTGGGCCAACTGGTGGCCATGGGCGAGCAGCAGCCCGGCAACCTGGTGGTGTTCGTGGTGGACAACGGGGTCTACGAGTCGATCGGCTGGAGCAGTCAGGGCCGCCGGCCCACCGCCACCGCGGGGCGGGTTGACCTGGCCGCCATCGCAGCCGGATGCGGCGTGCCCTACACGGTGGACGTCACCGCCGAGGACGAACTGGACGCCGAGATGGAGTTGGCCTTCTCCCGCGACGTGTGCAGCTTCATCAACGTGCGCACCCGGCCGGGTCACTCCCATGTGCGGCCCCGCCGAACCGACGGCATCGAGGACAAGTACCGCTTCGTGCGCTATGTGGAGCGCCTCGAGGGCATCTGGATCACCGGCGTCCCGCCCCAGGACATAGCCCTCATGAAGGGCCGAGAGCACTAGCTCCTAGCAAAACCCCAGTTCTCACCTTGGGCCTAAGCCTCACGCTTGTGAATTCTCGCTCCACTAGGGCGGAGCGGTCGTGCGGCTGCGATGTCATGGCCTCGTCCTTGTCTCCGCGCGCCCGCCGCCGTCCGCCTGATAGTCCCCGACCAGCTCCAGCATGCGCTCCACATAGCCACGCACGCCTGGACGTGAGGCGGCGATCTCGTAATCCTCCATGTCGCCATGGTGGAAATGGACATGGAACCTCTCGGCGGCCGTGAACCCCGCAGAAAGGAGCGGGTCGCGGTACTCGTCGGCGAGGCGCGTGGCGGCGTTCTTGTTGTCGCGGTGGGAGCGGAAGGTCCAGCCGCGTTGTATGGCAGCCGCGATGACGGCCTGGGTTGCGGCGCCGTAGAGCTTCTCCGCGCCTTGGCGCGTGTCGCCCGCCGCGAACTCGGCGTCGGACTGCGCAAGGAACTGCCGCGCTTGCGCGGCGCACTCCTCGACAGTGGTCTCATGGGTGAGGGTCATGACAAGTCGGTCCTATAGATGATTCACAGATGTTTTCATATGAGTAGGTTACAGCCTGCGTGCAGAGGAAGCAACAGGTTGACAGCGGCCGCCCGCAGGGCCTTGGCTAGGCCGGGTCTGGGTCGGAGAGGAGGAGGTTGGCGTACTCCTGGGGGTTGCGGTCGCCGACCAGGACGTGCTGGCTGCCGCCGTGGATGTCGCGGAAGCAGCGCTGGAGGGGGCCGTCCCGCAGGGCCTCGGTGCCGCACCACTCGTAGAGACCGCGGATCAAGGCCATGCCCTCCTGGGTGAGCAGGGTGGCCGACTGCTTGACGTGGGTGGCCAGCACGGGGTCGCGGCCCGAGCCGGCCTCGGCCGCCTGCTCGGCCCGGTGGAACGCCTGGCGGCACCAGGTCTCGGCGGCCTCGAAGCGCGACACGGCCATGGCGAACTCGTGGCGGAAGCGGGGATCCTCCGCGATCACCGACGGGGCGGCCATGCGGGCCCGGCCCTTGGCGATGGCGACCGCCTCGTCGATGGCCCGGCGCACGACGCCGATGGTCCAGCCCATGTGGCCGATCTCGGTGAGGATGATCACCCCGAGGTCGTACATGGGGCCGCCCCGGTACCGGGTGGGCGAGAAGAACTCGAAGGTGGCGTGGGTCGGGAGGTAGGTCTCGATGCGGTAGTCGTAGGACGAGGTGGCCCGCAGCCCCAGCACGTCCCAGTTGCCGAGAACCTCCACCTCGGAGCGGGGCACCACCATCAGGCGGAACTCGGCCTGCTCGCCCTCCGGTGGCGCGGTAAAGGCGCCCCCGCCTACCCAGTCGGCTTGGGCGAGGCCCGAGCCGAAGCTGTAGGCGCCCGTCAGCCGGAACCCGTCGCTGTCGGGGACCGCCGTTCCGTTCGGCGCGAACTGGCCGGCCACGATCGGGACCACCCCGCCGGCGAACATCTGGTCGGTGAAGCTGTCGGTGCAGTAGGCACCGAAGAAGCAGGCGGCGGTTGCGCCGGCCATGAGCGCCCAGCCAGCCGAGCCGTCGGCGTAGGCCACCTCCGCGAACACGGCGAGACACTCGTCTATGGGCAGTTCGGCGCCGCCCACGGCCCGCGGCGACAAAGTGCCGTACAGGCCCGCCTCGAAGCAGGCGTCCACCACCGCCTGCGACAGCGCGGTCTCGCCGGCAGCCGCGGCCTCGGCGCCGGCCGCGTCGATCATCGAGCGCAGGTCGCGGGCCCGCTCCAGCAGCTCCGATCCCATCGGCTCTGGTCCGCCTGCCCGGTCCGGGCTCAGGTGACGGCGCGCAGGGACTCGGCCATGGTGTCGATGATGCGGCCGATCTCGTCGTCGGTGATCACCAGCGGGGGGCACATGGCCAGCGCGTCGTTGATGGGCCGCACGATCACGCCCCGCCGCAGCATGTCGTTGCGCACGTCCATGGACGGGCGGTCGAGCACCGCGGCGTGCACCGCGCCGGTGCCGCGATGCGACGCGATCAGGCCGTCTGCGGCCAGCGCCTCAAGGCCCTCGGTGAGCTTGCTACCGACATGGTGGGCCCGCTGCACGAGACCCTCGTCGGTTAGGATCTCCATGTTCCTGACCGCGGCGGCGGCCACGGTGGGGTGGCCCGAGTAGGTGTAGCCGGTGCGTAGCAGGAAGCCGGGCTCCTCGAGGTTCTCGCACACCTGCCGGCTCACGATCACGCCGCTGAGCGGCAGGTAGCCCGAGGTCACACCCTTGGCGAACGTCATCATGTCGGGCATCACGTCGAAGGTCTGGGCCCCGAACCACTCCCCGGTGCGGCCGAAGCCGCAGATCACCTCATCGAGGATCAGCAGGGCGCCGTGCTGGTCGCAGAGGCGGCGCACCCCGGCCAGGTAGCCCTCGGGCGGGGGGAACACCCCGCCCGCGCCCTGGACCGGCTCGGTGATCACCGCGGCCACCCTCTCGCCGTGCCGGGCGAACGCGGTGGCCATGGCCTCGATGTCGTCGTGGGGCACCTCCACGAAGTGGGGGACCAGGTCCCCCCAGCCCTCCCGGTTGAGGGCGATGCCCTGGGCGGACGTCCCCCCGAAGTTCGTGCCGTGGTAGCCGTTGGTCCGGGTGATCACCACCTGCCGGTCGGCCCCGCTGGTGCGCTGGGCGTGGAGGCGGGCCAGCTTGAGCGCGGTGTCGACGGCCTCGGACCCGGAGCAGCCCAGGAACACCCGGCCGTCGCTGAGCGGCGAGCGCTCGGCGATCATCTCGGCCGCCCGGGCCGCCGGCGGGTTGGTGAACGGGTCGAACGTGTTGTAGCAGGCGAGGTCGCGCATCTGGGCGGCGACCGCGTCGGCCATCTCGGCGCGGCCGTGGCCGATCTGGCAGTACCAGAGGCTGGCCAGCCCGTCGATGTACGACTTGCCCTCGTCGTCGTAGAGCGTGGAGCCCTCCCCGCGCACGATGTTGATCATGTCCGACTCGGGCTTGGCCGGCGGGGCGAACGGATGGAGGAGGGCGTGGTGGCTCATCGGGCGCGGCTCCTGGGATAGGGAACGGGCGGAGAAAGTCGGCTCAGCCTAGGAGTGGCGAGCGGGGGCATGCAGCCGGAACGGTCCCGCTAGAAGACCACCGCACCGGCGGACACCACGGTCGTGCCGTCGAGGGTGATGGTGCAGTTGCGCATCGGGAGGTCGAAGTGGCCCAGGGTGTGGCGCCCGGCGGTCTCGTTGGCACCGGTCGAGTACAGGAAGTTGCCGGCGAAGGCCCGCAGCTCGGTGCCGTTGAGCTGGGTGCGGTCGTACATGGTGAGAGCGTCCCAGCGGGCCGCGGGGTTCATGCCCCAGCCCACATGCGACACCGCGTAGGCCTCGGGGTCGTCCCAGGCCTCCATGTAGCTGGACATCAACTCGGCGTCGAGCCCGTCGCCGGAGATGCCGGTCACGTAGTCGTCGGCGATCTGCAGCCTCACCGGCGACTCCAGGTAGCGCTTGAACGTGAGGTTGACGTCGCCGGTGTCGAGCACCAGGGTGCCGTTGACGGTGCCCGCCGGCGGGAAGCACAGGCACAGCCCGCCGGGCCAGTGGGCGACGGTGCCGGGCCCGTTGGTGCAGCCCCAGCTGGACGCGGCCGGCGCTTGGGACACGTCGACGGTCAGGTCGGTCCCGGCGGCCGAGGTGACCCGCATCTGCGACGCCTGGGCCAGCAGGGCCGCACCCTCGTCCACCCGGGGCTTCAGAGCAGGGTCGGGAACCAGCCGCTCGAGGATCTCGGGATGCTCGTTGGAGACCATGAGGATCCGGGCGCCGCCGGACAGGATGGCACCCAGCTCGGGGGCGTGAAGCAGACCCTCCACCGTGCAGTCGGCCACGAACGAAGCGGCAGCCAGCGCGGCCACCACGGGTTCGAGCCCGCCGATGGCGTCGGACGCGCCGGTTGAACGCACCGGGACCGGCGTCCGCTGCAGCGCAGTGGGCACGCTCAGGTGGAACACCCGCGCTCCGAGGCGCTGCAGGGCCAAATCGGCCAGCTGCACGATCACCGGGCGGCTCTGGGACTCCGAGAGCACTGCCGCGGTCTCGCCCTCGCTCACCCCGCAGAGCTGGAATGTCTCCGCGAAGGCGTCGATCCACTTCGCCTCGACCCGCTCCACCAGCATCCGCGCCCTCCTGTTGCCTCTTGTCTCGCCGTCAGTTGCGGTACTGCACTCCGGGCAGGACGCAGAGCATCTCGTAGACGAGGTCGGCGGCGATGTGTGCGGTCATGCCCGAGACGTCGTAGATCGGGGCCACCTCCACGAGGTCGCAGCCCACCAGGTCCAGCCCCCGGCAGCCCCGGATGATCTCCAGCGCCTGCGGGGTGGTGAGGCCGGCGATCTCAGGGGTGCCGGTCCCCGGAGCGAATGCGGGGTCCAGGCCGTCGATGTCGAAGCTCAGGTACACGGGCCCTTCGCCGACCTGGTCCCGCACTTCCTCCATCAGCGGGTCCAGCGACCGGTGCCAGCACTCCTCGATCTGGACCACCCGGAAGCCCTGCTGGCGCGACCAGTCGAAGTCGTCGGCCGCGTAGCCGGTGGCCCGCATCCCGATCTGGACCACCCGGTCGCAGTCGAGCAGGCCCTCCTCGACGGCCCGGCGGAACGGGGTGCCGTGGGCGATGCGCTCGCCGAACATCTCGTCGTTGATGTCGGTGTGGGCGTCGACGTGGACCAGCCCGACCGGTCCGTGGCGGGCCCGCATGGCCCGCAGGATGGGCAGCACGATGGTGTGGTCGCCGCCCAGGGCCACGGTGATCACGCCGTGCGACAGCAACTCCGCGAAGTGGGTCTCGATGCGGTCGACCGAGTCGAGCAGGTTGTAGGGGTTGGTGGCTACGTCGCCGGTGTCGTCGATGCGCAGGCTGTCGAACGGGGCGGCCCTGGTGGCCATGTTGTAGGGCCGGATCAGCACCGACTCGTCCCGGATGCCCCGGGGACCGAAGCGGGCGCCGGGGCGGTTGGAGGTGCCGATGTCGAAGGGCACCCCGACGACGGCCACGTCGAGGTCGGAGGGGTGCGAGCGCCCCGGCAGGCGCATGAAGGTGGTGATCCCCGCGAAACGCGGCATCTCGTTGCCACCCAGCGGCTGCGGATTGCCGGCCCCGGTCACAGCCCAACCCTAGGGCCGCAGGCAGGGGACCAGGCGGTCGAGGATCTCGTCGAGGACCTCCATGGGGGTTCCGAAGTTGAGCCGGATGTGGCCGTGGCCGTTGGTGCCGAACTCGGTTCCCTCCGATGCGGCCACGCCCGCTTCCGACAGCAGGCGGGCGGCCGGTGCGTCGCCCAGGCCACAGGCTGACACGTCCAACCAGGCCAGGAAGGTGGAGCCGGGCCGGTGGAAGCGCACGGCCGGCGCCTCGGCAGCCAGTCGGTCCGCCAGATGGTCGCGCAGGCCGTGCAGCTGGGCCAGCAGCCCGTCGGCCCAGGCCGCGCCGTGGCGCCAGGCTGCGACGGTGGCGTCGATGCCGGTGCGGGCCGCGTGGCCGAGCAGCAGCGGCGGGTGGGCCTCGCGCACCTTGCGGCGCAGACCCCTGTCGTCGTAGGCCATTACCGCGCAGCGGAGCCCCGACATGGCGAACGTCTTGGCCGGAGACGTCACGGTCACGACCCGCTCGGCCGCACCGGGGATGGACAGCAAGGGCGTGAAAGGTGCCGACGAGTCGGGGTACACGAGATCGGCGTGGATCTCGTCGGACACGACGTAGAAGTCGTAGGCGTGGGCCAGTTCGACGATCTTCGCTAGGACATCGGCGCCGGCCACCCATCCCGTGGGGTTGTGGGGGTGGCACCACAGCAGCACCCGGGCGTCGGGCTCCCGCCGTACCAGCGCCTCCAGGTCGTCGGGGTCGAGGGTCCATCCCCGGTCGGGGTCGTAGCGCATGAGCCACTCCAGCTGCGGGCGCCGGGCCGTGGGGCAGATCTGCAGGAAGATGTGGTAGATCGGCGGGGTCAGGATGACGCCCTCGCCCGGTCCGGCCAGGGCGGTGACCGCCGCGGTGACGCCCTGCAGCACATCCACGCAGGTGTGAACGAAATCGGGATCGGGACTCCAGCCGTAGCGCGTCGCCGCCCAGTGTGCGAACGCCGAGCCCACATCCTCCTCGAGGTCGTGGTAGCCGAAGTCCCCGTGGTCGATGGTGGCCTGCATGGCGCCGGTGACGGCCGATGGGGGACGGAAGTCGTGCTCGGCCACCCACGCCGGCAGGGCCTCGGCGCCGTGCTTGGACCACTTGGCGTTGCGGTTCCCCCGCTTCCGGGCAACGTCGACGGCGGGATCGAAGATGTCATGACGCAGGTCGCCGGTTCCGGTCACAGGCCGTCAAGCTATCCGCGCCGCCCAAGCCGCCATAGGAATTGGCAGCGTCTTGCACGGAATGTGTGCATTCTGCTGCCAGTTCTTGGGCAGGGTCGTCACGGAGGCTGCGCCAGTGGCTACGGTGACCGGCCGGCCCCAGCAAACCAAGGAGCAGCAGTGAAGTTCGGCATCTCGTTCGCCAACGTGGGAACGTTCGTAAAGGGCAAGGGAGCGGCCCTGCTGGCCCAGTCCGCCGAGGCGGCCGGGTTCGACTCGCTGTGGACGGTGGAGCACATCCTGTACCCGGAGGGCTACGAGTCCGTCTACCCGTACGCCCCCGACGGCAAGATGCCCGGCTCGGGCAGCAACCCCATACCGGATCCGCTGGTGTGGCTTGGCTACGCGGCCGCGGTCACTTCCACCATCAGGCTGGCCACCGGCATCTCGCTGCTGCCCGAGCGCCACCCGCTGACCTTCGCCAAGGAGGTGGCCACCCTGGACGTGCTGTCAGGGGGACGGGTCACTCTCGGAGTGGGCATCGGCTGGCTGCGCGAGGAGTTCGAGGCTCTCGACGTGCCCTGGGAGCGCCGAGGTCCCCGCACCGAGGAGTACATGGAGGTCATGCGCCGGGTCTGGGCTTCCGACGACGTGACCTTCGACGGTGAGTTCGTGTCGTTCAGCCGGGCCAGCTCCAACCCCAAGCCCGCGGCCGGGCGGATCCCGATCCACATCGGTGGCCACAGCGAGGCCGCGGCCCGGCGGGCGGGGCGGGTCGGTGACGGCCTATTCCTGGCTGGCGGCGACATGGCCCACCTGCTCGACCTGGCCCGCAACACCGCAGCCGACTGCGGGCGCGACCCCGAGGCCCTGGAGATGTCGGCGGTGCATCTCGGGCTGTTCGGCGACGACCCGCCAGCCGCAATCGAGGAGGCCGAGTCCTGGGGGGTGGAGCGGCTGATGGTTCCATCGGTGTTCTACTTCCGCAACACCGCCGAGGGTCTGGCCGAATTCGGCGAGTCCGTCATCGCCAACCACGATGGGCCGGCGCTTACCTGATAGACAGTTGACGCGGAGCAGGTTACATGTAAACCTCGGAGGCTAGGAGAGGAAACGATGACCACCACCGAATGGAATCTGGCTCGGAATCAGTGGCTCGGAGTCTCCGAGGAGTCGGTTACAGCCGACGACCGCATCTACAACGCCATGCGCAACTTCTGGCACCCGGTGATGTTCGCGGACGAGCTGGGCGACAGCCCGGCTCAGGCCATGCTCTGCGGCGAGCAGTTGGCCATCGTGCGGCTGGACGGCGAGGTACGGGCCTACAAGGACCTCTGCGCGCATCGCGGCACCGCGCTGTCCCTGGGTACCGTGGTTGACAACGCGGGCTGCCAGGAACTGCGCTGCGCTTACCACGGGTGGCAGTACGACTGCGAGGGCCGGCTGACTGCCATCCCACAACGCCCCGATCTGGTCGGGAAGATCCGGGCTCGCGTCCAGACCCACCACGCCGTTGAGCGGTACGGGTTCATCTGGGTGTGCCTGGCGGAGACGCCCCACCACCCGATGGCCGAGTTCCCGCAGTTCGACGACCCCGACTATCACGCCATGCCGATGAAGACCGTCGATTGGAAGTGCACATCGCCCCGGCGGGTGGAGAACTACCTGGACCTGGGTCACTTCGCCTTCGTCCACGACGGCTATCTGGGGGACATCAACAACCCCGCGGTTCCCGATCACGCGGTCTGGCGTGAGGGCCACGTGCTCCGCATCGAGCAGCTGGAGCCGAACAAGGAGCCGGTCAACACCAAGTTCGAGTCCGACCTGGAGGACTCGGAGATCGACTATCACGACGATGGTTCCGACGAGGCCTACACCATGTCCGACCAGGAATGGTGGGTCACGATGCCCCTGACTGTGCTGCTTCACCAGACGCTTCCGGGCGACCGTCACTACTACCTGTTCTTTCACCCCACGCCGATCACGCCCGACACGATCCGCAACTTCACGGTCCACGCCCGGAACTACGGCGATGCCGACAAGATGGACGAGGAGGTCCTCGACTTCTGCCGGGCGGTCTACGCGCAGGACAAGCCCATAGTCGAGGCGCAGCGTCCCGACGCGCTCCACCGGGACCTGAGCTACGAGTTGCACCTGCAGGACGTCGACACCGTCGCCATGCAGTACCGACTCTGGCTCAGCGAGCTGGTCGAGGAGCTTCAAGTCGAGGCCTGACCGCTCGTTGCGCATGGTCGGCGTCCGCGGGTTGCACGCTGCCTTTTGACTGCGCTTGCATGTTGCATGTACAGTTCGGCAGGCGGTGGGGGGCTGACCGCTCTTCATCGGTGACGTCTGATTGGGTCGATACCGGCCCGGGAGGGAGACAACGATGAGAGACGGACATCGCGACCGTAGGCGTGTAGTAGGGCGCGCGATAGCGCTACTTGCGGTCATTGCCTTGGTTGCGGCCGCTTGCGGCGACGACGACGATGACTCCGCAGCGGCTCCGGCGACGACTGCCGCTCCGGCGGCACCCGCGGCAGAAGAGCCCGAAGCAGAAGAACCAATGGCCGAAGCGCCGGTCGAGGAGGCACCTGCGGCCGCGCCGGCCGCGGATGAGCCGTGCGTGCGGGCAGCCTTCCTGGTAGTGCGCGACATTCATGATTCGGGGTGGAACGAGGCCCACGGCAACGGCGCGGCCTACCTCCAGGAGCAGATGCCGTGCGCCGAGGTCACGGTGCTGACCGATGTGATCGATGATCAGACCAGCGAAGGCGTGATGCGCGACCTGGCCGAGGACGGCTACGACCTCATATTCGGCACCTCTTTCGGGTACCTGGAGTTCATGTCCCGGGTCGCTCCGGAGTATCCCGACGTGGTCTTCGAGCACGCCACCGGCTACCTGACCGACGAGAACTTCTCCAACTACTCGGGATCCCTCTACGAGGCGACCTACCTGGCCGGGCTGGTCGCGGGCTCGCTGACCGAGACCAACAAGCTCGGATACGTCGGTCCCTTCACTACTCCCGATGTGCTGCGGGACTTCAACGCCTGGGTCGTGGGAGCCCGGGAGGTCAATCCCGACGTCGAGGTCCAGATGATCTGGGTCAACACATGGTTCGATCCGGCCCAGGAGACCCAGGCCGCGCAGACGCTGCTCGACAACGGCGCCGACGTGCTGTTCTACGGCACGTCGGGAGGCGCAGTGGGCCAGGCGGCCGACGCCGCGGGGGCTCTGTGGGTGGCCGGCAACGGCCTGGCCCGCGGCTTCGCTCCCGAGTCGTTCCTGACCGGCCCGAGCTACCAGTGGGGCGTCTACTACGTGGAGGCGGCCCAGGCGGTCAGGGACGGCACATGGGACAACATCCCCTACTGGGGCAGCATGGCCGACGGCTTCATAGACCTGGTCGACTTCGGGCCCGCCGTGCCCGACGACCTCGCCGAGATGGTGAACGCCCGCAGAGCCGAGATAGAGGCCGGCAACTTCGACGTGTTTGTCGGACCCATCGTGGATCACGAGGGCAACCTCCAGGTTCCCGATGGCGAGCCGGCGTCACTCGAGCACATCTGGGGAGTCGACTACGTGCTCGACGGCATCGAGGGCACCCTGCCCAACTGACCGTAGAGCCCGGCTCGGAGCAGGGCGCATCCTCAACGGGACAAGCGGGACGGATTGGACACTTCAGCACCGCCGCGCTCCAATGAGCCGGTGATGGGGGGTTCGAGCGACCGGCTGGCGGTCGAGATGACCGGAATCTCGAAGTCGTTCTTCGGTCAGAGCGCTCTCACCGACGTCGACTTTGAGGTCCGGTGGGGCGAGGTCCACGCGCTGCTGGGCGAGAACGGCGCGGGCAAGTCGGCGCTGTGCTCCATCCTCGCCGGCCTGTACCGGGCCGATCAGGGCTCGATCAGGATCGACGGTCATGTGGTCGACTTCCGCTCCCCCCACGACGCCCTGAACGCGCACGTAGGGATGGTGTACCAGGAGTTCCGGCTGGTCAACGAGTTCACGGTCGCGGAGAACGTCGTGCTGGGCGATCCCCGGCTGTCCCGCCGGCTCAAGTGGTCCGAAGTCGAGGAGTCCGTCGCCGAGGCGGCCGCCGCCTACGACATCGACACCGACCCCAGGCAGTTGGTCGGGGACCTGTCGGTGGGCGAGCGCCAGCGCATCGAGATCCTGAAGCTGCTCTATCGCGACGCGCGGGTGCTCGTCCTCGACGAGCCCACGTCGGTGCTGACCCCCAGCGAGGTGCGCGAGCTGTTCCAGTCGATGGACGCACTCCGTCGCTCCGGAAGGGCCGTGATCCTGATCTCTCACAAGATCAATGAACTGCGGGCCTCGTCGGACCGGGTCACGATCATGAGGCAGGGCCGGAAGGTGGCGGTCGACAAGCTCGACGACATCACCAACGACGACCTCACCCGGCTCATGGTCGGCCGCAAGATCGCCGCGCCCCGCACGAGACAGTCGCCACCGGCGCTCGACCGGCCCGTGCTCGAGATCCGGGGCCTCAACGTCACCAACCAGGACGGCAGGGTGGCGGTCGACTCATTCGATGCAGAAGTCCATGAGGGGGAGATACTCGGCATCGCCGGGATCGCGGGCAACGGCCAGCGAGAGTTGGTCGAGGCTCTCGCCGGCCTCAAGCCGGTGCAGTCGGGAACGGTGAGGCTCCAGCGGCCGGTTGGAGCGTCCGCTGGCGACTCCGCGGGCGCCATCGACGTCACGGGCATGTCCCCCCGGGATCTGATCGAGATCGGGATCGCGCACATACCCGAGGACCGGCGGGCCGTGGGCGTCGCGTCCGGACTGGACATCGGGGCGAACCTCTGCATGAAGAGTTACTGGAAGGAGCCCCTGAGCAGGCGCGGCGTGATGTCGAGGTCAGCTGTCCGAGCTCTGGAGGACGGGCTGAGGGCCGACTTCGACATCAGGGGCGGCAGCCGCAACCTGCCGGTGAGCATCCTTTCCGGCGGGAACATCCAGAAGGTGATCCTGGCCCGGGAGCTGAGCCAGAGTCCGGCCGTGGTGATCGCCGCCTACCCGACCCGGGGTCTCGACCTCGGAGCCGTCGCCAACGTCCGAGACATCCTCATCGGTCAGCTGGAGGCCGGCACCGCCGTGGTGCTGGTGTCGGAGGACCTTGACGAGCTGTTCATCATGTCCGACCGGCTGATCGTCCTTCACGCCGGCCGGATCATGGGCGAGTTCGAGCCGGCCGACTATGACCGCGAGACGGTGGGCGCGCTGATGTCGGGCGGCACGGCCGCGGGGGGCTAGCAGTGCGCAGGCTGGTTCTCGAGCAGCGAGCCACCCCGTCTCGCACGTTCTCGCTGGCACTGCCGGCTCTGTCCGCGTTGGGCGCGCTCATTCTCGGGAGCGTCCCTCTGATGCTGATCGGCGCCGACCCGATCGAGGTGTACCGCCTGATGCTCACCAGTGCCTTCGGTAGCACTCGTGGCATCACCGACACCCTCACCGACGCGATGCCGATCATGCTGACCGGCCTGGCGGCGGTCGTGACGTTCCGCATGAACGTGTGGAACATCGGAGCCGAGGGTCAGCTCCAGATCGGGGCGGTGACCTCGGCCGGCGTCGCGCTCTGGCTCGGCGACGGCGCCAACACCGTGTTCGCGCTGGTTGCCATGATCGTCGCCGGAGTCCTGGGCGGGAGCCTCTACGCGGGCTTGGTGGCGCTGCCGGCGGCGACCTGGAGGGTCGACGAGGTGGTCCTGACCCTCATGATGAACTTCCTGTCGCTGGCGTTCATCAACTACCTGGTGTTCGGCAGCCACAGCCCGTGGCGGGACGCGTTCTCGATCAGCTTCCCTCGGGGCCAGCTCATTCCCGACAGCTCGCGCCTGCCCGATCTGTCGGGCCGGCTTAACCTGGGCTTCGTCATCACGCTGGCGGTGGTATTCCTCGTCGCCTGGCTGCTGAAGTACACGGTCTGGGGATACGAGTACTTGGTAGTGGCCGACTCGCGGGGGGCGGCCTCCTTCGCCGGCATCAACCAGTGGCGGATGATCGTCAGCTCGTTCCTGCTGTCGGGCGGCTGCGCCGGTCTGGGGGGCGCAGTGCTGGTCGGCGGGACGCTGGGGGCGATGGAGCCCCGGGCCCTGACCGGCCTCGGTTTCACCGGGATCCTGGTGGCGGCCCTGGGACGCATGTCGCCTACCGGCGTGATCCCGGCCGCGATCGTGCTGTCGGCCATCGTGTCGTCGGGTCCTGACCTGCAGCAGATCGGAGTGCCCGCTCCGCTGACGGTGGTATTGCAGGGGCTCATCCTGGTGGTGATCGCCGGGGGCGAGTTCCATCTCCGGTACCGCTTGACGAGAGCCGGATCCACAGCCCAGGAGGCGCATGGGGAGAGCGCTCCGTGAACGACACTGCCTTGGTGAGCATCATCGTCGCCGGGCTCCTGTTCGGCACGCCTCTGGTGTATGTGGCCATGGGCGAGCTCGTCTCGCAGCGGGCGGGAGTCATGAACCTCTCCCTGGACGGGATAATGCTGTTCAGCGCGGTGAGCGGCTACGGCGTCGCCGCCGAGACCGGGTCGCTGTGGCTGGCGCTGGCTACGTCGGTCCTGGTCGGCGCATCGATATCGGCGCTGTTCGCGTTCCTGTCGATCACCCTGCGGGTCAGCCAGATCCTCGCGGCCCTCGGGCTACTGGTGTTCACCTCCGGCATGTCGCAGTACTTGGGCCGCATCGGTGACGAGCCGCTCATCGGACGGCTGTCGGGCGTCTCGATCGAGCCGTACACCACCGGCGCCCTCACCGACATCCCGCTGCTGGGTCCGATCCTGTTCGGGCACGACTTCGTGGTCTACGGGAGTTGGGTGCTGGTGGCGCTGACCCACTTCTACATCAACCACACTGAGCCCGGAATGCGGGTCCGTGCCGTCGGCAACGATCCTGCCAGCGCCGAGGCTGCCGGAGTGCGAGTGGCCAGGGTCCGGGCCGTGCACGTGATCATCGGCGGGGCGCTGGCCGGCTTCGGCGGGGCGTACTACTCGCTGGGGCTCGTGCCGATCTGGCAGGAGAGGATCACATCGAATGCGGGGTGGCTCGCTATCGCGATCGTGCTGGCCGCTCGTTGGCGGCCGCTGGCGGCGTTCGCGGCCGCGTTCGTCTTCGGAGCGTCCATCAGGCTCGGGTTCACGCTTCAGGTGGTCGGCGCCAACGTCTCCCCGGAACTGTTGAGCATGATCCCGTACGTCCTGGCGATCGTGGCCGTGTTGCTCACGGCTCTGAGCCGCTCACGCGGCCTCACCGAGCCGAAGGCGCTCGGCATCCCGTTCTTCCGCGAGCAGCGCTGAGCACGATCAATCGCCGGAGCCCCAGGACACCGAGAACCGGTCAAGGCCGACCCGGTCGTTCAGGTTGGCGACGGCCCGCTCGGCCTCCTCGATGACCTCTCGTTCATCGACGGTGACGCAGCGTGCGTCCTCGACGACTACCCGGCCGTCCACCACTACCGTCCGGACATTGGCGCCGGTGACCGAGTTGACGACGGTCGTCGCCGTCTTCTGGCTGGGAATGCAGCTCGGTCCGGTCACGTCGACGACGGCCAGGTCGGCCAGACGGCCCTGTGCCAGCACACCCACGTCGAAGCCGGTGAACTCGGCTCCCCCCAGCATCGCTGCCTCCAGGACTGTCTCGCTGGTGATCACCGATGGATCCACGGCCAGTGCTCGGTGCACCAGAACCGTCTGCTTCATGACCTCGAAGGCGTCCTGACGGTGGCCGACAGCAGGACCATCGGTCCCTAGCCCGACCACCACGCCGGCGTCGAGCATCTCTAGCAGCGGCATGGTTCCGACCCCGAGAGACGCGTTGGACACCGCGTTGTGGGCCACGGCCGCGCCGGTATCGGCCAGCGCCGCCACCTCGTCGGGGGTCACCCATATCGCATGGGCGAGCGTCGTCTCCGGCCCCAGCAGGCCCTCCCGGTGCAGCCATGAGATCGGCGTCGTCTCATAGGCCCTCTGGTACACGACGGGGTCGCCCTTGGACTCACAGCAGTGCGTGTGCCACTTGGTGCCGAATCGTCGAGCCAGCTCCACGGAGCCGGCGATCATGTCCTGGTCGTTGAAGGCGATGTTCAAGGGCCCGGGCCAGAGCGCCACCAGCGGGTCGTCGGACCAGCCTGACAGCAGCTCGGCCATGATCGAGAGCTCCTCACCGGTGGTGTAGTAGTTGGGCCGGGACCCGCTGTCTCGGAACGCCATCGCCGGCGGGCTCGTGCCGGTCATCCCCCGGGCGACCGCGCCACGGATCCCCACTGACTCCATCGCGCCGGCCACCGCCACCGTGGTCTCGGGATCGGGCGGCATGTACTGGTTGTCGACCACGCATGTGATTCCGGCCCGGACCGCCTCCAGCGCGGCCAGGCGCGTACCGGCCACGACCTCGTCGCGAGTGACCTCGTCGGCGACCGGGAACGTGAGCGTGGAGAGCCAATCCCAAGTGGTGAGACCCTCTCCAAGGCTCTTGATCAGCATCTGTGCAAGGTGGCTGTGACAATCGACGAATCCCGGTAGCACTACCGCGCCCGTGCAGTCGATGACTCGGCGCGCCGCGGAGGCGTCCACGCGGTCCGTGCTGTCGACCGCCACGATGCGGTTGCCCGACACCGCGACCGCCCCCCGTTCGATCACCCGCCGGTCGTCGTCGAGGGTGACCACCGTCCCGCCGGACAGCACAAGGTCGTACTCGGGCGTGACTTGAGTCGCAGGCATCGCTTGCTCCCGTCTCGTTCCCGGCGTCCCGCAGCCGTCTGCTAGCCGGGTTCTGGAATCGTCTCGTCGCGGCCCTGCTCCAGCTGGCTGACGATCTCTCGCAGCCACAGCCGGTACTCCAGGGAGTAGAGGTCCACGCCCCGGATGTGCAGTTCGGCCGCCAAGTCCTGGGGCACTGCGTTCGGTCGCTGCGACTCGACGACGGGCCGGTCCTGTTCGTAGACCGTCATGTTCAGCACGGCATGGTCCTTGAACGCCGTTCCCGGCTCGCCGAAGTTCCTTGCCACCACGGTGAAGTTCCTGGTGCGATCCGGTCCGAGGGGAGTAGCGCAGAAGAACTGGCTGAAGGAGCTGTTGCCCGCACTGATGTCCAGCCGGACGGCCAACGGCATCGAGATGGTCCTCATGTTGGTCACCTCGACGAATTCGGCGTCGGTGTCGACCTCGGACCACTTGGACAGCCGAGCCGGTTGGAGCACCGGCTCATCCTCCATCATGCACAAGGTCATTCCGTCGCGCCAGACCTTGTACGAGTTGATCTCGGGATGGTTGATGTCGCCGAGCCACCCGTCGTGGACGAAGGCGAAGTGGCTGACGTCGGTGTAGTTCTCGATGCGTCGCGCAGCTGCGCAATTCCAGTCGACCACTGGGAACTCGACCCAGTAGTAGTCCGGGTCGCTGAACTGGGGGAAGTCGGGCATCGGGGCGAGGGACTCGTCCTCGAGGCAGACCCAGATGAGCCCGTACCTCTCCTCGGCCCTGTAGCTGCGTACAGAGATGTCGAGCTTGTCGGCGAGGTCGGGCGCCTGCGGGACCAGCCTGCACCGACCGGTGCCGTCGTACTGCCAGCCGTGGTAGGCGCAGCGAAGCCTCGTCCCCCCGGCGGTGACCGCACCCAGCGACAACGCGGTGCCCCGATGGGCACACAGGTCGTTGAACGCCCGCACCCGGCCGTCGAGCCTCACGATCACCAGCTGCTGGTCGCACAACTCGGCCTGAACGGGGTCGGCGTCCACGTCGGAGGATCGGGCCACGGGGTGCCAGAAGTGCCGGAAGGTCTCGTAGATCCTGCGGTCGGTGTCCGCATCTATCACCGTCGACTCGAACTGGTTCCTGGCGAGAGTGGGCCCGCCGTCGGCCGAGATTGCTGCCTCCGATCTCGGTTGGGCTCCGCTGTTCATCCGTCCGAACTCGACAGAGCATTGACTGGACAGCAGGCGACTGCATCAAGCAGGGAGCGCTCCTCATGGGTTGCCGGCGTTTCCTTGACCACGACCAGCACGCCATCGTCGTCCATGTCAAAGAGTGCTGGTGCGATCGTTGTGCACATGCCCGATCCGATGCACTTGTCGCGGTCGACACCTACCTTCATCTGGCTTCCTCCGCTGGCTTGCTTCCTTCAGGTGCTCGTCCCGGGCTCCACGGGCGGCTCTCA
The DNA here is from genome assembly GCA_022819505.1 of Acidimicrobiia bacterium. Lineage (GTDB taxonomy): Bacteria > Actinomycetota > Acidimicrobiia > Acidimicrobiales > Aldehydirespiratoraceae > Aldehydirespirator. The sequence goes on from JAJEHD010000018.1 coordinate 567,398, forward strand.
TTCTCTAGCAGGCGTCTGCCGGGACAAGCTCGTCGGCTAGTTCGAGCAGCCACTTGCGGTACTGGAGTGAGAACGTGTCCACGTTGGCCAGGTACATCTCCATCGAGAGGTCCTCGGGCAGCTGCTCGGGCCGCTGCGAGGAGACGATGGGCTCGTCCTGGTCGTAGACGATCTTGTTCCAGCCCGCGATCTCTTCGAAGATCGTCGACGCCGACCCGAAGTTACGAGCGCCGATTGTGAAGTTGCGGATAGTGGTGGCCGAGGTCGGGGTGGGGTGGAAGAACAGGCAGTAGTCGTTGCCCTCGGTGTCGAACACCCGCAGCAGCACCGTCAGCGGCATGAAGCAATCCCAGGTCTTCATGACCTCGAGGAACTCACGGTCGGTCACGATCGACTTGTTCTTGCCCGCGCTGGCGGGCTCGAAGCACGGTTCGGCCAGCCGCATCTGCAGCACGTTGTGGGCGGTCTGGGACACCTCGTACTGGGGGATGGCCGGATTGCGGGAGTCTCCCAGGTAGCCGTCGTGGACGAAGGCCAGATGGGCCGGGTCGGTGTAGTTCTCGGTGCGGCGCACCGCGAAGGTGTGCTCCCAGTCGGTGGAGGGAACCGCCACCCAGTCATAGGAGGGATCCTCGAACTGGGGGAACTCCGGCAGCGGGAAATGGGGCTCGTCGGCCAGACAGACCCAGACCATGCCGTAGCGCTCCACGGTGTTGTAGCGCTTGACGCGGGCTCTCAGCCTGCCGGCGAGGTCGGGACGCTGCGGAGCCAGCACGCAGCGCCCGTCGCGGGCATAGCGCCAGCCGTGATAGGGGCACTGCAGGGTCTCGCCCTCCTCTGATGCCACCACCTTGCCGAGCGACAGGGCGGTGCCGCGGTGCGCGCACATGTCGTTGAGGACGTTGACCTCGCCGTCGAGACGCACCGCCACCAACTGCTCACCGCACAGCCACACCCGCTTGGGGGTGTCGTCGAGTTCCTGGGAGTAGATGACCGGATGCCAGAAGTGCCGCAGCGCCCGGTAGATGCGGGTCTCGGCCTCGGCGTCCATCCGGTTGACCCGCATGTCGGCCAGGCTCTGGTTCTTGGCCAGCGCCCAGTCGGTGTCTGCTGCTGCTTGAGCTGAGTTCATGTCATGTGGCGACCGACGCGGTCATTCTCGTCCCCGATTCCTAGCCTCGGACCCGGATCGCACCGACCGGGCATCCCCGCTCGGCCGACTTCACCGCCTGGCGGGATTCCTCGGGCGGCTCCTGAAGCAGCAGGGAGGCCTTCCCGTCCTCGTCGAGGTGGAACACCTCGGGAGCGAAGCCGGTGCACATCCCGGTGCTAGCACATCTCTGGACGTCGATCTCTATCCGCATGGGGCCTTGGCTGAGCTTACATGTACCATGCTTTACTGGCAATGGGCTCGCGTCCAAGGCCGACCGGCGTGGGCCGATCCGAAGGGAGATCTGCAATGACGGTGGTCGACGATCGCACCGCCGCCGCGGTTCCCAATGAGTGGACCGCTGAGGGGGAGGGACGGCTGTACCGGTCGCTGGGCTGGTACTGGCATCCGGTGATGTACGCGTCCCAACTCGGCGACGCGCCGGTTCAGACCACGCTGCTGGGTCGCCGTGTGGTGGTCGTCCGTCTCACCGGCGAGGTTCGGGCCTTCGTCGACCGCTGCGCCCACCGCGGCACCGCGGTGTCGCTGGGATGGGTCGAGGGCGACTGCCTCCGCTGTCCTTACCATGGCTGGCTCTATGACGATCAGGGCGTGTGCGTCGAGATCCCGTCGCGCACCGACGCCGTCATCTCGCCTCGGGCCCGCCTGGAGCGCCTCCACGCCCGGGAGGCCAACGGTCTGATCTACGTCTGCGCGGCCCCGGAACCGAGAATCGACATCCCCGTGTTTCCCGAGTGGTCCGACGACGCCTTCTGCAAGGTGGCCATACCGGCCTACGACTGGCAGGCCGGCGCAGCCCGGCGCACCGAGAACTTCGTGGACTTCTCCCATTTCGCCTGGGTCCACGACGGGGTCCTGGCCCGGCGTGACCAGCCGCTCGTGCCCGATCACGAGGTTCGCCGCGAAGGGTGGGAGCTGCGGACCCGGATCGTGGTCGACGAGCCCACCAACACATCCAAGACGTCGACGCTCGAACTCGAGTCGGCGAGCACGACGGTCCCCGGTGAGCGCAACTACCGGATTGCGCTTCCGTTCACCGTCTGGATCCACCAGACGCTTCCCGCGGGCCAGGCCTTCGTGCTGTTCATGGCTTGCCAGCCCGTCGGTCCGAAGGAGTGCCGCACCTTCACCTTCGTTGCCCGCAACTTCGGGCTCGAGGAGCCCGACGAGTCCTTCATCGCGCATCAGCAGGAGATCGTGGAAGCCGACCGGGTCATAGCCGAGTCGCAGCTGCCGGAGGAGCTGCCGACGGACCTGAGCGAGGAGATGTACGTGAGGGGTGCGGACCAGATCTCGGTCGAGTACCGGCGGTGGCTCCTCGAATTGGTCGTGGAGTCTGAGGAGGTCGGCGGCGATGCCTCGAATCGTTGACCAAGCCAGCTTCGGTCCCACGCCGCTCACGCCGCGGATGGGCCCGCTGAATCACGGCAACAAGTGGCACAGCTGGCGCGGGCTGCACATTCCCGACACCTACGAGGGGCTGAGCCCGGAACTGAGGGCACTCCACAGTCGGGCGGTCATCGAGGACAAGTCCCCGATGAACTACTACTCGATAATGGGCGAGGATGCGCTCCGGTTCCTCGACCATCTGGTCACCCGCGATGTGAGCAGGATCCCGATCGGGGCAGGCATCTACACGGTCTGGCTGAACGAATCGGGCAAGGTCGTCATCGACACGCCCGTATTCCGGGTGGGCGAGTCTCACTACGTCACCATGGGCGGAATCCTCAGCAACTGGCTGGCTGAGCACGCGGGTTCCTACGACGTCGAGATCCGCGACGAGTCGGAAGTGAAGATGGTGATGCCGCTTCAGGGCCCCCTGTCCGGCGGGATCCTCGAGGCGGTGACGGGAGAGGACTGGTCCGGCGTCGACTTCATGCGAGGGCGCCCCACCACCATCGGCTCAGCCGAAGTCTGGGTGTGGAGAGCCGGTTACAGCTCGCAGCTGGGCTACGAACTGCACATCGATCGAAGCGACGCCGTCGAGGTCTTCGACGCCGTGATGCTCGCTGGCGAGCCCTTCGGGCTGATGCCGATCGGCCAGAACGCCGTGCAGGTGGCCCGCACCGAGGCCGGCCTCATCGTGCCCGGAATCGACTACACCCGGGCAGGATCGGACCTGAACATCGCCTCATACGCGTTGCTGGACGAGGGCGGGGTGGTCTCGCCGTTCGAGATCGGCCTCGGCCGGTTCGTGAACTTCGACAAGCCCTCCGACTTCATCGGCAGGAAGGCGCTGCTCGACGAGCAGGCAAGAGGGGGGCCCGCCCGAAGACTGGTCGGGCTCGATGTGGCTTGGCAGGACATCGTGTCGCTGTACGGCGAGGCTGGTGAGGCTCCTGAGGTCACTCGACGCGTCGACTACCGCCGCCACCGGGTCCTGCGCGACGGCGATGTCGTTGGGAAGGCGACCAGCCTGTGTTGGAGCCCTACGATCCGCCGCGAGATTGCCCTGGGCCAAGTCGACCGAGGCTGCTCCGGCATCGGGACATCACTCACCATGGAGTGGAGGGAGCACGGATGCGCCCTGACACCCGAACTGCTTGAAGATGTGGTGAGCGGGACCGTTCAAGCGACCGTGGTGCCCCTCCCGTTCGTGTCCAAGGCCAGGAAGTTCACCGCCTGATCGGCCGGCCGGCGGGCGGCTTCGGCCCGCTGGTGCCGGTCCCGTCAGGACGCGTCGGCGCGGTCGTGGTCTTCCAACTCGGCCAGCACCCGCTGGCGCAGGCAGGCTATGTGAGTGCGGGCCGCCGTCTCGGCCCGGTCGGTGTCGCCGTCGACGATGGCGTCGCACATGGCGGCGTGCTCGCGCTGCGTGGCCCGGAAGTTCCTCTCGCGGCGCCACAGTGTGTTCAGGGACAGATGAGCCCGACCCTGGGATCGGGCCAGCGTGGCATCCAGGTCCTTGTTGTGTGACATGGCGCGGATGGTGGCGTGGAAGCGCATGTCAATGTCGGTGAACACCCACCGGTCCGCATCCGAGGACTTGAGAGACTCGAACTCCTTTTGAATCCGTCGCAGGTCCGTGCGCTGTGCGTCGGTGCCGCGCTCGGCGGCCAGCTTGGCCGCCAGCGCTTCCAGCACTTCGCGAACCTCCAGCAGGCGCAGGAAGTCGCTCATGTCGATGTCCACAACCACCGTGCCGCGGCGTCCCCGGTAGTCGGCCAAGCCGTCCCAGATCAGGCGTTGCACGGCCTCGCGCACCGGGCTGCGAGAGATGCCGAAGTGCCGCGCCAACTCCGGCACAGAGAGCGAAGTCCCTGGGGGCAGTTCGCTCCGGAGGATGGCAGTGCTCAACTGGGAGTAGGCGCGGTCCGCGAGAAGGTCGCCGGCCTCGATCACTTGGAGTGAGCCGTGCGGCAGGACGAGGTCTCCTTCTTCCTTGGTGGTGGGGCTTTCCCTAGGTGGTGGGGGTGCCGTAGCTGTTGTCGGCGAGTTGTTGTTTGGCGTCTGCGACGGTGGCGGGCGGTGCGGTGGGGGTGATACCGACGAGTCGGGCGATGTTGTTGCCCATGTAGTCCTCTAGTTGGTCCTCGGTGGCGTTGATGCCCTGGGGGGCGTCATGGCACAGCACCTCGAGATGGGTCAGCCACATGCCGGGGTCATTGGGCGGCGAGTCGGTGCCGAACACCAGCCGGTCGCGGGGCATCTCCTTGGCGAACTCCACGATGCGCGACTGCAACAGCCACCCCGACTCGCCGTAGACGTTGGGGGAGTCCATGATCATCCAGAAAGCCTCGAAGCAGTACACCCCGCCGGTCTGGACCCCGAAGTGCCCGATGATGAACTTCACGTCGGGGAACTCCCGGATGATGGGGTAGAACTGCGTCGGGATCGAATAGGGCCCGTCGCCGGTGTGGATCAACACCACCACGCCCAACTCGTCGCACTTGCGCATCACCGGGCGCAGCCAGTCCAACGCCCGGTCGGGACGGTAGGCGTGCATGTTGGCATGCAGCTTCAACATCTTGAACCCGTACTCCTTGACATGGAACTCCAACTCGGCGGCCCCGTTGTCGGGCCCGAACCGCGGGTTGTAGTTGAAGTTCCCGATGAACCGATCGGGATAGCGCTGGGTCAACTCGGCCACATAGGCCATGTAGTCACGGATGCCCTCGCGGCCACCACGAGAACCGTCGCGCCACGCGGTGTTGCCCGGCGGGGGCTGGATGAACCCCATGTCGATGCGGCGCGGCTTGCCGTTGATCCAATACGGCCCATCCATCATCGCCAACATCCGCTCACCGGTGAACGGCTCACCGGTATGACGCCAAGCCTCATCGACGACGTTGGTCGGATGCAGATGGGTATCGATAATCATTGGGGCCTCTCCGTATATGCCGATAGCTGGGCTTTGCGGGTCCGGGCGAGCCCCGGTCCGCCGGGGTGCCCGAGTCTTGCATGTATCATGTCAGCGTACCATTCGCCTGCTGGCCCACGGTCTTCGGGCTGCTGGAGGGATGGCGGTGGCGGGTGGCGCCCGTCCCGACGACGTGGAACTCGAGCTTCCGGCCGAGGGTCTTGGCCAACAGGTCGGCGCTGCGCTGGGCGGTGAAGAGCTCGATGTCCGCGTCGCTGCCTTCGGCGACCTCGACCTCGATCCGCACCACCTCGTCTTCGACGTGCGCGTGCACTCGTTCGACGGCTCGCCGGTAGGTGCGGTCCAGGGCGATCCCGATCCGGAGCAGTCCGGCCAGCACCCGCACCCGGAACCGGTCCCGCTTGGCCAGCGCGGTGAACTCGCGGTGGGAGGACACCGGCTCGCGCTTGCGGTGGTAACGGGCCACCAGGGCGATGAGCTCCAGGTCTCCCTCGGTGAAGCCGGCCAGGCGCTCGCTGTGGCGGATCAGGTAGTAGGAGTGCTTGTGGTGCGATGAGTGGGCCACGAAGCGCCCGATGTTGTGGAGCAGCCCGGCCGCCTCCAGCACCTCGCTGTCGGCGATGCCCAGGCCGTGTGCCGCCGCGGTCTCGTCGAACAGCTCGAGCGCGAGGTCGGTGGCGTGCTCGGCATGGATCAGGTCCTCGTGGTAGCTGCGGGCCAGGGCCAGCACACTGGACCTTCTCAGGTCGCTGAGATGGTGGAGGCCGTCGTCGCGGGAACGGTCCCGGCGGTTGAACCGGTCCAGCAGCAGGCCCTCGCGCAGCGCTCCGGTCGACACCACCATCGACTCGATCTCCAACGCCTTGAACAGCTGCCTACACAGCACGGCGCCCCCGACGATGACATCGCTGCGGGCCGGGTCCAGGCCGGGCACCTGCAAGCGGTCTGCGGGCCGAGGTCGGGAGATCAGATCGTTCACCACGCCGGTCAGGTCGGAACGCTCGATGACCGCGTTGGCCGGGGTGCGAAGGGTCTCGCCCCGTCTCGCCGCGCACATATGCGCCAGAGCGGCGATGGTGCCCGAGCAGCCCACCGCAACCTCGAATCCTATGGTCTTGGCCTCCTGGGCCACCGGCGCGATGAAGGACCGGATGTGGCGGCGGCAAGCCTTCACCGCGCCGTCGTCTATCACGCCGGCCGGGAAGAACCGGTCGGTGAGGCGGATATGGCCCAGCTTGAGGCTGCGGGCCAGCGCCGGTGCGGTGCCGTTGCCCACGATGACCTCCGTGGAGCCGCCGCCGATGTCGATCACCACATGGGACCGGCCCGCGATGGGCACCGCGCTCATCGCTCCCAGGTGGATCAGCCGGGCCTCCTCCATGCCCGAAATCACCTGCACGGTCACATGGGCCTCGCTGTTGGCCCGGCGCAGGAAGTCGCTCTGGTTGTCGGCCTCCCTAACCGCGCTGGTCGCCACTGCCACGATCTCGGCGTCGTGGGCGTCGGCGATGTGGCGGCACTCGACGAGCGCGGAGATGGCCCGGTCGATGGCGTCGGGCAGCAGGCACCTCATGTCGGCCCCGCCACTGCCCAGCCGCACCGGCATCCGTTCCCGCACCACCACGTCGGGAGATCCGCCCGGAACGGGCCGAGCGATCACCATGTGAATCGAGTTGGTGCCCACATCGATGGCAGCCAACGCCCGCGAGCCCGTCATCGGCGGGCAAGCATCATGCCAAACGGACCGTCTCGCAACCCGGGGCCCGGCATATCTTCACGGCGCCCGCGGCTACGGTGGCCGCGGTGAGCGGGGAGATGGCCGGGCGCCGGGTGCTGGTGGTGGGCGCATCGTCGGGCATCGGTGCGGCTCTGGCCCGGGCGGTCGTGGCCCGGGGTGGTTCGGTGACGGTGTCGGCCCGGCGCCGGGACAGGCTCGAGATCCTGGTGGACGAGATGGGCGCCGGCCACGCCGCACCGGGTGACGCCACCGTCGCCACAGACGCCCGCCGGGTGGCTGCCGAGGCCGCCGAGACGATGGGCGGGCTCGACCTGATGGTGTACGTGGCCGGCTACGGCGTGCTGCAGCCCTTGAGCAGGACCGAGCCGGACATCTGGTCCGACGTGTACCGGGTGAACGTGGTGGGGGCCAACCTGGCTGCTGCGGCCGCGCTGGACCACATGGGCCGCGGCGGGCTCATCGCCTTCGTGTCGTCTCGCACGGTGGAGGACGCCAACGCGCTGTTCAGTGCCTACAGCGCTTCCAAGGCGGCTCTGGACCAGTGCATAAGGGTGTGGCGGGCCGAGCACCCCGACCGCCGCTTCATGCGGGTGGTCATGGGCAACACCGTGCCCACCGAGTTCGGCGACCACATGAACCTCGACCTGCTCGGCGAGGCCATGGAGGCTTGGGAACGCCAGGCTGTCCCCGGCGGGCTGATGCACGTCGACGACGTGGGCGCGGCCCTGGCCGAGGCCTTCGCGGTGGCGCTGGACCACCCCGACATCGACTTCGGTGAACTCAAGCTCGACGCCCGGGTGGTCTGAGCCCTGGATCGGGTCCGCCGCACCAGAATTGGCAGCGTTAAGTGCGCATAGCGTGCAGGATGCGGCCAACTCGGCCGTGGGGGGAGTCTCAGGCGGTGGCCAGCGGACGGTCGGGGTCGGATCCCCAGGCCGACCACGACCCCACGAAGAGTCGCCCGTCGTCCAGCCCGGCGTGGCGGATGGCGAGCAGGTCGTGGCAGGCCGACACGCCGCTGCCGCAGTAGGCGATTACCTGCCGATCGGCGGCCCCTGCCCGCTCGTAGCGGTCGCGCATCCCGGCCTCCGGCAGCAGCCGCCCGTCGCTCAGGTTGTCTCCGACCTGCATGCTCACCGCTCCGGGGATGTGCCCGAAGCGGGGATCGATCTGGTTGGGCTCGCCCCGGTACCTCTCGATCGAGCGGGCATCGATGACCAGCGACTCAGGATCGAGGCGGGCCGAGTCCACCTCGTCGATGGTCGCGAACCGCTCGGCGGGCCAGGGCCGGGCGGTGAACCGGGCTGCATCCCATGAGGACGCTCCGGTCTCGAGATCGCCGGCCCATGCCTCCAAACCGCCGTCGAGCACGGCCGCAGGTGCGTCCAGGCAGTCGAGCATCCACCACAGCCGGGAGGCGACGACCCCGCCCACGTCGTCGTAGGCGACCACCACGGTGCCGTCGCCGATGCCCAGGCGGCCCATGGCCGCCGCGAAGTCGTCGGGGGACGGTAGCGGATGGCGGCCTCCGGCTCGGGTGGGCGGGCCCGAGAGGTCGGTGTCCAGATCGACGAAACGGGCCGCCGGTATGTGACCCCGGTCGTAGGCATCGCGCCCGGAGCGGCCGTCGAGGTACCACCTCACGTCCGCGATCACGACCTCGCCGGAGTGGCCGGCCAGCCACGCCGCGTCGACCAGAGGCCCGAATCCGCCCATCACTGCCTCCCGGGAGCCGGGTCTGCCGCTGAGAGGACCTCGCGTACGAGGCCGGCGATCTCGGCCGGGTGAGTCCTCATCAGCCGGTGGCGACCGTTCTCGACGGTGCGGCGACGTACGTCGGCCAGCTTGCGCTCCATGTAGTCGTTGGCGCCGACGAAGGCTCTGTCGCGGCTGCCCACGATCAGTCCGACGGGAATGGTCACTTCCGACAGCCGGTCGATCACCATCGAGTCGGTGTGGAGGCTGGCGGCGGCGGCCACCCGCGGGAGGTCGAGGCGGGGCATGGTCAGGTGGACCTGGTCGTTCCAGTCCTGCATCGCGGCCGCGTCGCGGAATCCCGGGCCGGCGGCCACCAGCACCAGTCCCCGGAGCACCCCGGGCCTCGTGATGCAGTGGGCCAGCCCCAGGTAGCCGCCGAGCGAGTGCCCGACATAAATCGCCGGGCCGGTCTCGGCCAGCACTGCGTCGATCGATTCCAGCAGCGCCTCGCGCTCGTAGGGAGCCCTGTCGTCCGGGGCGGGGGAGCTGCCGTGGGCTGGCAGGTCCACCGTGGTGCAGGCGCAGCCGGCGCCCAGGGCCTCGACCGTGGTGGCCCAGACGCTCGAGTCGTCGGCGAAGCCGTGCACCAGCACCACGGCGGGCCCGGCGCCGGTCGTGGTGGTGTGCAGCTGCATGCTCACGAGTCCGAGGCGATGTCGGGTTCGACGTACATGGGGCGGGCGATGGGCACCGCGGCCCGGGTGTTTTCCTCGACGCGGTTGATGGCGGCCACGAGCTCGGCGGTGGTGTAGGCCGGGTCGAACGAGACCTTGGCCGCCACCAGCAGCTCCTCGGGGCCGATGTGCTGGGTCCGCAGGTGGATCAGGCCGGTGACTCCCTCGGTCGTCTCGATGGCCCGGCGGATCCTGTCGATGTCGGCCCGGGTGGCGCCCTCGCCCAGCAGCAGGCTGCGCATCTCCAACGCCAGCACCACCGCGATCAGGCCGAGCAGCACTCCGATCGACAGGGTGCCGATGCCGTCCCACACCGGCGCGTCGAACACCACCGCGATCATCAGCGCCCCCAGGGCCAGCACCAGGCCCAGCAGTGCGCCCAGGTCCTCCAGCAGCACCACCGGCAGCTCAGGGGTGCGGGAGCGACGCACGAAGCGCGCCCAGGAGGCGTCACCCCGCACCCGGTTGGACTCGATCACCGCGGTCCGCATGGAGAGGCTCTCGAGCAGGATGCCCACGCTGAGCACCGCGAAGGCCCACGCCGGTGAGCTGATGTCGTGGGGGTGGCGGATCTTCTCGATGCCTTCGTACAGGGCGTACAGGGATCCGATGGCGAACAGCACCAAGGCCACCACGAACGACCAGAAGTAGCGTTCGCGCCCGTAGCCGAAGGGATGCTGCTCGGTGGCGTCGCGCCGGGCGAGCCGTCCCCCCAGCAGCAGCAGGGCCTGGTTGCTGGTGTCGGCCACGCTGTGGATGGCCTCGGCCAGCATCGACGACGCCCCGGTGAACGCGAAGGCCACGAACTTGGCGATGGCCAGGCCGAGGTTGGCGAAGAAGGCGGCCAGGATCGCCTTGGTTCCGCCGCCGGCTGCCATGGGCGGCAAGGCTAACGGTGCTGCAAGCGCTGGCGTGCCGATAGGTTCGCGGCGGTATGGCCACTGTCTTCGCTGCTCCCGACGATCTCCTGGACGCCGTCGGGCAGCACCTCGGTCACAGCGACTGGATCCCGGTCGAACAGGTCCGGATAGACCTGTTCGCCGAGGCCACCGGTGACGATCAGTGGATTCATGTCGATCCCGAGGCGGCTGCGGCCGGCCCGTTCGGAGCCACGATTGCGCACGGCTATCTGACCCTGGCGCTCACCAACCACCTGCTCCCCCAGATCGTGCGGGTGGAGGGCGTCTCGATGGGCATCAACTACGGCGTCAACCGGGTGAGATTCCCGCAGCCGGTGCTGGTGGGTTCGCGGCTGCGGGCCTCTGCGACGCTCACGTCCGCGGATGAGTTGCCGGGCGGCGCGGGAGTGCAGACGGTGATCACGGTCACGGTGGAGATCGAGGGCCAGGCCAAGCCGGCGTGCGTCGTCGAGTCGGTCAGCCGGTTCCTGCGCTGAGAGCTCTGGGCCCAGTCCGTGCTTCGACCTCAGATTGACCCCGGCCGGTCATGCGGCTGACTCGACGAGCCGTCGCAGCCGCGCTGGTTGCTCTGGTTGCGTGGCCGGCGGTCGCCGTGGCGCAGGAGGGCGGGGCGGAGCCGTCGTCCGATTCCGAGACCGAGACAGGGCCCGGGGTCGGGGTCGAGCCCGAACGGACCGCCTGCTCGGAGGCCGTCGGGGTCTTCGAAGTGCTGTGCAAGAGCCACGAGCTGCTGTCCGAGTACTACGTGGACGACGTGCCGGACGAGGACTGGGCCTCTGCCGCCGCCCTCGGAGTGCGCGAGGCCGGGCTCGCCCCGCGCGACGCCGAGGCGCCGCCGCCTTGTGCGCTGCCGTCGCCCGCGTTCGAGCAGGCCTGCGTCGAGATCGACGCGGTGGACGACACCGAGGCCGCGGTCTGGGCGGCCTCCACGGCGATGTTCGCTTCCCGAGGGGATCCCAACAACTTCCTGATGACCCGGTCGGAGTACGCGCGGTTGCTGGCTCGCCTCGAGGGCGGGGCTCCTTATGTGGGCATCGGCATCAGCCTGGGACTGCTGGACGGCACCAAGCCCTGCCACGCCCTCACGGCGAGCTGCCGGCCGGCAGTGGCCGAGGTGTACGCGGGCAGTCCGGCCGAGCGGGCCGGGCTGATGGCCGACGACATCGTGGTATCGCTCGACGGCTACGTCCCGTCGGGTCCGGTGTGCGGTCTGGGCGGCCTGCATCCCTTCGAGCAGGGGAGCGTGGTGAGGGTCGTTGTCGAACGGAACGGCCGGCAGAGGTCCTTCGCGGTCGATGTCGAGCCGGTGCACATCCCGACGGTTGACGGCAGGACGGTGGCTGGCAACATCGGCTATCTGCGGCTCAGCTCGTTCGGGTCGCGCACGGACGAGCTGGTCGAGCGGGAGCTCCAAGCCCTGATCGATGCCGGTGTTGACAGTCTGGTCGTGGACCTGCGGGACAATCCCGGGGGCTTTCTGCAGACCGTCATCAATATCGCCAGCATGTTCCTCGAGAACCGGCAGGTCGTCATACAGGAGGTGTCCCGGCGGCAGACCCTGTTGCACCTGGTCAGCGGCCAGGGCAGCCGCCCGGACCCGTCGGTGCTTCCCATAACGATGGTGGTGGACGCCGGATCGGCCTCGGCGTCGGAGGTCCTGGCGCTGGCCCTGCGGGATCACGGAAGGGCCACAGTGGTCGGCGCTATCACCTTCGGCAAGAACACGGGACAGATAACTCAGCCCCTGCTGTCGCGTGACGGCACGCTGCTGGGGGGTGCCCGCGTGACCGTGTTCAGGTGGCTGGGTCCCGGCGGTGAGAGCGCTGCGGGCGGCATCCAGCCCGATGTCGAGCTCGATCTCGCGGCCTGCTGGCATCCGGTCGCGCTGGCTCGGCAGGTTGCGGCCGCGGCCGGGCTGCCGGGCGTCCTGCCGGCCGACATCGACCTGGAAGGCGAGCGCTACGACGCGGTGAGGGCCCTCACCGATGATGGGGTCCTTGCGGGCACCGGATGCGCGCCGGGCCTCTTCTGCCCCGACGATCCGGTTCCTCGCTGGATGATGGCCGTGTGGCTGGTACGAGTCGTGGACGGCCGGGATCCCGAGCCGGTCACCGCCTCGAGGTTCGCCGATGTGGATGCCGGCCAGTGGTGGGCCGCGCACGTCGACCGCCTTGCGGAGCTCGGCATCACCGCCGGCTGCGCGACCGGACCGGCCGAGTACTGCCCCGACGATGTGGTGACTCGGGCTCAGATGGCCACATTCCTCAGGCGGGCCTTTGCCTTCGAGTCGGCTGTTCCCCAAGGGTTTGCTGATACCGGCGACAGCGTCCACGAGGCCAACATCGACGCCCTGTTCCGCGCCGGGATCACCGCAGGCTGCTCGACCGAGCCGCTGCGTTTCTGCCCGCAGCAGGCCACCACCCGGGTTCAGATGGCGTTGTTCCTCGAGCGGGCCCGCAACCATCTGCGCTGACGGGAGGGCGTTGGTGCGGAACCTCTAGCCTGTGCAGTGATGGCCAAACGCAAACGGCGGGTTCCCGCCGGGGTGGGGGCGGGCCGCGTCCCTGTGTCCAACCCGCCGGTGCGAGCCGGTCTGGTCAGTTCCAAGCGGCCTGTGCCCCCGGTCATCGACCGTCCGCCGTATACACGGCTTCCCGGCGGGGAGCCCGGGCCGTCGGTGTCCTCCGTGGTCCGGACATCGGAGGAATTGGCGGCTATGCGCCGGACCGGGGCCCTGGCCGCCGACGTCCTGATCGCGGCCTGCGGCCAGGTCACCGAGGGGATCACGACGGATGCCATCGACCGGTTCGTGCACGACGCCGCGGTTGCCGCGGGCGCCTACCCCAGCCCGCTCGGATACCGGGGCTTCCCGAAGTCGGTGTGCACGTCCGTGAACGAGGTGATCTGCCACGGGATACCAGACTCCCGCCGGCTGGCCGCCGGCGACATCATCAACATCGACGTGACCGTGTACCGCGAGGGCGTCCACGGCGACACGTCTGTGACGCTGATGGTCGGCGACATGGACGACCACTCCCGCCGGCTGGTGGACGAGACCCGCGCCGCCCTGTACAAGGGAATCGGAGCGGTGCGAGCGGGCGTACCCGTGTCGGAGATCGGCCGGGCTATTGAGACCCACGCCTCCAGGCACCGCCTCGGGGTCGTGCGGGAGTTCATCGGGCACGGGGTGGGCACCGAGTTCCACTCCGGTCTGCAGGTGCCCCACTACTACGACCGGCGGGCCGCCACCCTGCTGGAGGAGGCCATGACCTTCACCATCGAGCCCATGCTCACGCTCGGCTCTCCCGAGGCGGCGATGTGGGACGACGGGTGGACGGCAGTAACCCTGGACGGTCGCCGGACCGCCCAGTTCGAGCACACCCTGGCCTGCACCGCCGACGGCGCTGAGATCCTGACCCGCACCGCCTCCGGCGAGTGCGCTCACGAACTGTTCACCGAGCCCATCGGCTAGACCGCCGCCGGCCGCGCCATGGCCCACGCGGCTGCGGCTCCTATTCCACGAGCGTGATCGCCGGTTCCGCGACGCTGGGCGGCTCGCGGTGCTGTGTGAGGTCGGAGCGCACGCTGGCGGCGTGGGCAAGCACTGCCAGCAGTACGGCGACGAGCAGCACCGCGAGCCACCCCAAGGGGCCGAGACTCACGTCCGGGTCGGGCGATACGGCCCGCCGGATGATGGGACCGCAGGGTGCGAGTGTCATGTCACCCTCGCCGGATTGGGTCTGGTCCCTGCCTTGTGGCGCGTCGGGGGATCGGGGCCCGGCCTCACGGTGTGGGCTGAAGGAGTCAGTGCGAGGCCGGGCCTCGGAGAGTGCCCGGGGCGGCAGAAGATCGGTGAGTGCGGGGGAGGTCACCGACCGGGCGGTCGTCAGATGCCGCGGTGGTTGCGGCGGTACCGCGGGATCGCCAGCACGGCCGCCGCGGTTGCAGCCGCGACCACGGCGATCCAGCTCATGGCACCGAAGCGCCGGTGGTCGATGGCGTGACTGGTGGAGTCTGACATGGGGTCTCCTCGTGGTTGGCGTGTTGGCTTGATGGTCAGAGCATTGCCGCGTCCCGCCGTTTCATGTCTGCCAATCTCTGCCAGATCGGGCTGCTTCCTGGCAGATGTCTGCCGAATCCGTGGCAGAGATCTGCCAGGCAGTTCGTGCCCGGCCGCGCCTGGGCTGCCCCGGTCCGGTTAGAGGCGTTGCGTTAGGCTCAGCTGCCGTGGGCGTTGAGCTGGGCAAGGGCCTTGCGCTCGCGCAGGTCCGTCTCGCGTGCGGTCGAATGGCCGGAGGCGCCGACGCGATCCTGGAGGCCTACCGCTTCGGGGCGGCCGAGGGCCCCTACCGCGAGCCTTGGAGGGTCGAGTACCACCGGGAGGCGGTGAAGATCTACAGCGAGTCTCTGCCGTGGTCGTATCAGCGTGACGTCGCGAGACTGTTTCGCGACAGCGAGAAGGCCATGGAGGAGCGTTTGATTCCCTCGGGCTTGGCCGGGGACTGGGCGATCGTCACCGCCTACATGCGCGAGGCTGCCGGGTCCATCGAGGACTGGCTAGCGTCCGCCGAGCCGGCGTCGAGCGGGCCAAGGTTGGCACAGGCCCCGGAACTGACCCCCGAGAATCCGAGGGTCGTCCACTGGGACAGCTTGGCCGCGCTGACCACCACCGACGGCGTTCGCAGGCTGAGGCGGGCCTCCGTCGCGGTGAGGCAGCACTTCGACGCGGAGGCACCTCCTTCTCTCGAGACCTCCGAGCAACTTATGTTGAAGAGGCTCGCGTCCGGGGTGCCGATCGCGGACGTGGCGTCCGAGATGGGCTACTCGGAGCGCTCGATGTACCGGGAGCTGTCCAGGCTCTGGGACAAGCTCGGGGTCTCGGGCCGAGCCGCCGGACTGCGCAAGGCGACCGCCGAGGGCCTGATCGATTAACGCCTGGCTCTGCTGCGGGCGAGCTGGACCTCCTGCAATGCGCCTCGACCGGGGCCCGGTGGGGGGTGAGGATGTGGGCGCTATTCGCCGTGTGACGTGACGGCTACGACGGACATCACGGCGGACTGGCTCACGAGCTCCACCATCTCCGCATAGTCGCTGGAACCCACCCAACTGTTCATGGCGTCGGCGTCCGGGAACTCGACGATCAGCAGATTGGTGGGCTTCCAGGCGCCGTCGATCACCGCCACCCGGTCGCCGCACACCAGCAACCGGCCGCCGTAGGACTCGGCGGTGTGGGCCGCAGAATGCCACTGATTGACGGTGGCGACATAGGCGTCACGGTCAACGATTCTCGGGTCGATTATCAGGAACATGGGAGTGGTCCCTTTCCGTGGTCATGGATGGGGTCGAGCTAGGGAGCTGTGCTGCCGTACGAATTCCATTGTCAAACTAGCGCATGTCTCGGGTGCTTCGAGTGGAAGTAGGTGCGTGAGGTCCGGTACGAAATCATAATCCAGGTCCGAGAGGGTGCTCAGGTCCGTCGACGGCAGGAACGAGAACTTCGCGGTCGGGTCGGCCCCGATTACCTTGATGGGGATCGTGATGTCGGCGAGGAGTTCCAAGGTCTGCATCGAGTGGCCGAAGTACCACTCGAACAACTGCGCCTCGTGCTCGGGCGGGCATCGCAGCTCGTAGCCACCGTCGGGTGACGGGCGCAGGGTGACCTCCGCGAACAACGCCAGTGTCGGTTCGGGCACCAGCGAGAATGCGGGCGCGCGCTCAAGCATCGCCAGGAGTTCGTCCGGTGACTCGAATCGTCGCTGCCGCCGGCGGGCAGCGACCGCGAGCCCTTGGCAGACCGTCTCCATTTCGTCCAGGCCGGCTCCGGGCGGGTAGATCGGCGGATCGAACAACACCAGCGCAGAGAACGTCGGCGCCTGCTGCTCGTGCATCAGCACGACCATCGTCGACAGCGAGTGGTAGATCCCGACGGTTGGCTTGGCGCCGAAGGCGTTGTTGACCGCTTCCAGAACCCGGATGTTGTCGTCGGCGAGCGTCGGCATGTTGTGCAACCGCAGATCGCTCGGCTCGTTCCAGCCGTGGCTGCGAAGGTCGTAGACCACTACGTCGAAGTCGTCGGCGAACAGCGACCAGAAGGGCCAATACAGGTCGGCGGCGAAGCCGCAACCGTGAGTGATCACCACCCTCGGTCCGTCCGGGTTGCCGTGGCGGCGTGCCACGATCACTGAGCCGTCGCCGAGGCGCGCCCGCGCCATCGCTGACGGCTCAGGCGGTCTGGAACCGGCAGCGTTAGCGACCACTATCTGAGGGACTCCTCGGTTGAGAGCCACCGCAACCCCGCGGCGTGACCTCCAAGGGTCCGCAGGCTACTTTCCCGTGCCGCGTCGAGGCAAGGGGTCTTCTGGTAGCCGGCCACCTGCCCGTTGTTTATGATACATACCGCAGCGATACTTAGCCTAGTCAGCTATCATGTCGGGGAAGGGCCATGCACCGGGTTGAGAGTTACATGGCGGGAGCGTGGCACCGCCCGGCTGTTGACGGGCGGGCGGTGCTCGACGCGGCCACCGGCCAAGCCGTCGCGGAACTCTCACCACCCGCTGTCGACCTTGCGGCTTCGGTCGCCTACGGGCGAGATGTCGGCGGGCCGGCGCTGCGGGAGCTGACCTTCCATCAGCGGGCCGCGATGCTCCGCAACATGGGCAAGTTGCTGCTCTCCGACAACATCAAGGAGCAGCTGTACGACCTCGCGTACTGCACCGGGGCCACCCGGGCCGACTCATGGCTTGATATCGAGGGCGGCGCAGGCGTGCTCATGTCCTACGCCAGCAAGGCCCGGCGCGAGCTGCCCAACTCCGCAGTCGCGGTCGATGGCGCCATTGAGGCCTTGTCGCGGGACGACTCGTTCTCGGCCGTGCACGTCCTCACCGCCCGCAAGGGCGTGGAGGTGCAGATCAACGCCTTCAACTTCCCGGTCTGGGGGATGCTCGAGAAGCTGGCGCCCGCCTTCCTCGCGGGTGTGCCGTCCATCGTCAAGCCTGCTTCGGTGACCGCCTACCTGGCAGAGGCCGCGGTGCGGCTCATCGTCGAGTCCGGCCTGCTACCGGAGGGGGCCCTTCAGCTGGTGTGCGCCTCGGCCCCGGAGCTCGCCGGTCTGCTCGATTGCCTCGGGGGCCAGGACAGCATCGCCTTCACCGGCTCGGCCGCCACTGCCGCGGCGCTGCGAGCCCATCCTGCCGTCACCGAGAGGGCGGCCCGGCTCAATATCGAGGCCGACTCGCTCAACGCGGCCGTGCTGGCTCCGGCCGCCGCCCCCGGCACCGCCGAGTTCGACATCTTCGTGGCTGAAGTCGTCAAGGAGATGACCGTCAAGGCCGGTCAGAAGTGCACCGCCATCCGCAGGACGCTGGTGCCGGAGCGGCACCTGGACGCAGCCGCGGAGGCCCTGGCCGCGGCCTTGAGCGGCGTGGTGGTGGGGGATCCGCGGGACCGGGACACCCAATTGGGCCCGCTCGTCGGTCTGGCCCAGCGCGACGAGGTCGCCGCGTCCGTTGCCGCGCTGCGCGAGGCCGCGGTCCCGGTCGTGGACTCCTGCGACCTCTCCGGCGTCGACCCGGTGGCCGGGGCGTTCATGGCTCCCACCCTGCTGCAGGCCACCGATCCCTGCTCGGAGACGGTCCACACCACCGAGGCGTTCGGGCCGGTGTCCACCCTGGTGGGATACCGCAGCCTCGACGAGGCGGTGGAACTGGTCGCCGCGGGCGGCGGGAGTCTGGTGGCGTCCCTGTACGGCGGCGACCGGGACGAGATCACCGAACTTGCGCTGGGGATCGCTGCCTACCACGGCCGGGTGCTGATCATGGACTCGTCGATGGCCTCGACCAGCACCGGCCACGGCTCGCCCCTGCCGCCGCTGGTGCACGGCGGGCCCGGCCGGGCGGGTGGCGGGCAGGAGATGGGCGGCATGCGGGGGGTGTTCGCCCACATGCAGTGCACCGCGGTGCAGGGATCGCCCGACATGCTCACCGCGGTCACCGGCGAGTACGTCGGCGGCTCCGCGACCTGCGAGCACAAGGGGCACCCCTTCAAGCTCACCTTCGACGACCTGGAAGTGGGCGACTCCGTCACCACCGAGTCCCGCGCCGTCACCCGGGCCGACATCGCAGCCTTCGCGGAGAGCACCGGCGACAAGTTCTACGCCCACATGGACGAGGAGGCCGCGGCCCGCAGTCCCATCTTCAACGGCCTAGTGGCCCACGGCTACCTGGTGCTGTCGTTCGCGGCCGGTCTGTTCGTCTGGCCCGACGAGGGGCCGGTGCTGGCCAACTACGGCATCGACCGGCTGCGCTTCGCCAAGCCCACCTACCCGGGCGACGAGATCCACGTAGTGCTCACCTGCAAGCGCAAGACCCAACTCGACGGCCGCGGCTACGGCGAGGTTGCCTGGGACACCCGGGTCGTCAACCAGCACGGCGAGGTCAACGCGGCCTACGACGTGTTGACCATGGTGGCCAACGCCCCCGGCGTCAACGGCGCGCCGGAGGCACGCAGCCATGGCTAGGTCCTGGGCGACGATGGAGGACTTCGAGGCCTTCCTCGATGATGGCGGGCTGGTCGAGGCCGACGACCCCATGCCCGACGCGTACCGGCAGGCGGTGTTCGCCTTCATCGAGATGCACGCCAACAGCGAGCTCATGGGCGGGCTCACCGAGCGCGACTGGATTCCCAAGACCCCGGGCCTTCGCCACAAGATGGCGGTCCTGGCCAAGACCCAGGACGAGATCGGTCACGGCCACCTGCTGTACATGGTGGCCGCCGACCTGGGTGTCAAGACCCGAGTTGAGATGCTCGAGGACCTGTTCGCCGGCCGCAGCCGCTTCCACAACGTGTTCCACTACCGGGCCGTCACTTGGGGCGACCAGGTGGCGATCGCCTTCCTGGTGGATGCGGCCGCGCTCATCAGCCAGCAGGCCGTCTTCAAGAACTGCTCCTACGGCCCGTACAAGCGGATCCTGCGGCGCATCATCGCCGAGGAGGGGTTCCACATGCGCTTGGGCGAGGACCGCATGCTGCGCATCGCGGAGGGCACCGACCGCCAGCGCCTCATGTTCCAGGAGTCGCTCAACCGCTGGTTCTGGCCGGCGCTGCAGCTCTTCGGGCCCGACTCGGAGTCCGACGACGTGCTGTTGCGCTGGCACATCAAGTCCGAGCGCAACGAGGTGCTCCGCGATCGGTGGGTACAGAAGTTCGTGCCCATGCTGCAGAGCTACGGGTTCACGGTACCCGCGCCCGACATGCGTTGGGACGCCGTGAGGCATCGCTGGGACGTCGGGCCGATCGACTGGGAGCCGCTGAAGCGCACGCTGGCGCAGGGCGGCCCCGACTCGTCCCGCCGGATCCGCGAGGCCGCCGACAACTGGAGCCGCACCGCCTGGGTGCGAGCCGCCCTCTCCCACAACAATGTGGCGGCCAACGATGCCGGGAACGGCTCCACGAGCGCCGGCGGGTCCTGAACGTGCGCGTCTACGAGGTGTTCGTCAAGAAGGACGGACGCAACGAGTTCCGTCATGTCGGCGCGCTGGAGGCCGCCACCGACGAACTGGCGCTCGTGCTGGCCCGGGAGGCCTACCTGCGCCGGGCCGAGGGTGACAGGCTCTGGGTGGTGCGCCGAGACCATGTGGTCGCGGCCGCTGGTGACTTTGTGGACCCCAACGCCGACAAGCCGCACCGCCACCACGACGGCGCGGCGGTGGCTGCCCGTCGCATGGCCGCGCGTCAGTCGCCCGGTTGAGGCGGCCGCCATGAGCGAACCCCATGGCGTGCGGGAGTATCTGCTGGCCTTCGCCGACGACGAGCACCTGATGGGCCAGCAGCACACCGAGTGGATCGGCGTCGCCCCGTTCCTGGAGGAGGATCTGGCCGTCTCCAGCATCGGCCAGGACGAGCTCGGCCACGCCGCGCTCCTCTATGAGTTGGTACTCGACCTGGAGGGGGTCGAAGCCACCGACCCGGCCCTGGACGTTCTCGCCTTCGGCCGTCCAAGTGACGACTACCGGTGCTGCCATCTGGTGGAGTACACGACTCACGACTGGGCCGAGGCTCTGGTGCGCCACTGGATCTACGACACCTTCGAGGCGATGCGCTGGCAGTTGGTGGCTGGTTCGTCGCTGCCCAAGCTGGCGTCGGTCGCGCGCAAGGCACTCCAGGAGGAGGCGTTCCACCGCCGCCACGCCGATGCCCTGCTCGACAAGCTCCTGGACGCGCCGGAAGCACGTGAGCGGATCTTGGAGGCGCTTGGCGCGGTCTACCCGCTGGTCGAGGGACTGTGCGAGCCGGTCGAGGGCGAGGCCGGGGCCATGAGCACGGGCGTGGCCGCGGCGTCGACCGCGGACCTGCTCGAACCGCTCCATCAGGCCATCGAGGCGCGCTTCGACAGCTCGGACTCCATCGGCTCGCGAACCGCGAGCCTCCAGAATCGGCGAACGAAGAGGTCGGCGGACTTCGATCCGCTCCTGCGGCGCATGCGCGAGGTACTTGACTACGACCCCGGGGCCGTCTGGTGAGCGACGGGCAGCCCGGGAGCGACCCCAAGGAGCGAGGCATTGCGGCCACGGTGCGCCGGACCTGCGAGCGGTCCGACATCTCCGCGAGGTCGGTGCTGGTGACGGTGCTCGGCGACTCCGTACTCCCGGTGACCAAGACGTTGTGGCTCTCCAGCCTGTTCGAGCTGGCTTCACCCTTCGGGTTCAGCGAGCGCCTCGTGCGCACGTCGATGTACCGGCTTGTGTCCGAGGGCTGGGTGTCCAACGAGCGAGTCGGTCGCCGCAGCCGCTACTCGCTGACCCTGCTGGCCGTGAGCGAGTCCGAGAATGCCGGTCGCAGGATCTACACCCGAGACCCGGCCCGGTGGGATGGCTCCTGGGCCTTTGCCGTGCTTGACGGGGCGCAGATGCAGGCACACGAGCGCGAGAGGATCGCCCGGCATCTGCGCTGGCACGGGTTCGTGGCCTTGGGCCGGGGACTGCTGGCCTCGCCGTCGGTGACGGTGCCGAGCCTGCGCGAGCTGCTGCGCCTTGTGGAGCCGGCCGCGGCAGTGCCGATCGGGCGGGCCGAGTTCGACGATCTCGACCGCCTGGTCGGGGAGGGCTTCTTTGCTGAAGCGTTCCGCGTCGATGACATCGAGAACGAGTACCGGGACTTCCTGGCCCGCTACGAGCCCTGGCAGAGTCACGATCTGAACGGGACGGCTCCGCTCGAGGCCTACGGGCTGCGCACAATGCTGGTGCACGAGTTCCGCCGGATCCGCCTGAGGGAACCCGACATGCCGGCGGAGCTCCTGCCGTCGGACTGGATCGGCGACCGCGCCTTCGATGTCGCGGCCGACCTTTACCGCCGGCTCAGCCCGCCCGCAGCCCGAGCCCTGGGCGAGATCCTCGAGGTCGACTACCCCACCACAATGCCCCGCCGCTTCGTGACCTGATCGCCGGGCGCGGCCGCCCGAACCGATCAGGGCCGGCGCTCTGTCAGTTCGCCCTCGACCCGCAGGTTGGGGATGATGCGGTCGAGCCAGCGGGGCAGCCACCAGTTGCGGGCGCCGAGCAGCTCCATGGTGGAGGGCACGATCAGCATCCTCACCAGGGTGGCGTCGATGGCGATGGCGGTGGCCAGGCCGAGGCCGAAGAGCTTGACCGGCCTGCTGTCCTCCAGCACGAAGCTGCCGAACACGACGACCATGATGGCCGCGGCCGCGGTGATCACGCGGGCGGTGGCGGCCAGGCCGTCGGCCACGGAGTTGACCGCGTCGCCGGTGCGCTCGTACTCCTCCTTCATGCGCGACAGCAGGAACACCTCGTAGTCCATCGACAGACCGAACAGGATCGCGAACAGCATCATCGGCACGAACGGTTCGATCGGTGCCGGCTCGACTCCGGTGATGCCGCCCAGCCATCCCCACTGGAAGACGGCCACGACCACCCCGTAGGCCGCCCCGATCGACAGCATGTTCATGATCACCGCCTTGAGCGGCACCACCAGCGAACGGAACACCGCCATCAGCAGCAGGAATGACGCGCCCAGCACTGCCGCGAAGAAGACGGGGATGCGGCCGGCCAGATAGTCGCTGATGTCGATGTTGAAGGCCACCTGGCCCGCGACCAGCGGGTCGAGGCGGACGCCGTCGAGAGCCAGAGGGACGACGTCGCCCCGGATCCGATGCACCAGGTCCTCGGTGGCCGCATCCTGGGGGCCGGTGGTGGGCTGGAGCCGGATGACCGCGGCCCGTCCGTCGGGGCTCGGTACCGCAGGCGACGCGAAGGTGACGCCGTCGGTGCGGTTCAACGCGTCCGACAGGTCGTTGAGGGTCGCCAGATCCTGCGGGCCCGACACCGTGGCCACCACCAGCAGCGGGCCGTTCGCCCCCGGCCCGAAGCCCTCCGAGATCAGGTCGTAGGCCCTGCGGGTGGTGGTCTCCTCCGCGAAGTTGCCCTCGTCGGAGAACCCCAGACGAAGGCCGAGCACCGGCGCGGCCAGCACCAGCAGCACCACGGTGCCGCCCACCGCGAACAGCCACGGCCGGGACTGGACCATCCGGCTGAGCCGGTACCAGCCGGTCTCGCGCCGCGGCTTGGGCTCACGGTGACGCACCACTCGTCTCAGCGGGTTGGAGGGGGTCTTGAACGCGCCCGCCACCAGCACGACCACGGCCAGGGGCACGCCCACCAGCAGCAGCCTGAAGCCGGTGCCGAAGCCGAGCAGGGCAACCGCGACCAGCGCAGAGGCCGCCACGCCCCGGAAGCGGGTCGTGGTTATCCGGTCACCGAGCAGGCCGATCACGGCAGGCAGAAGCGTCACCGACCCGGCCATCACGACAGCCACGGTGATGGCCGCAGCCAGCCCCAGCCCGGCCACGAACGGCAGGCCGATGAGCAACAGACCCAGAAGCGACACCACCACAGTGGCACCCGCGAAGATCACTGCCCGGCCGGCCGAGTCGAGCGCGGCCGCAGCGGCCTCCTCCGCGCTCAAGCCGTCGCTGACCCACTCCCGGTAACGGGTGATTATGAACAGTGCGTAGTCGATGCCCACACCGATGCCGATCATGATGCCGATAGTCGGGGCGAACTCGGGAACGGTCGCCACGTTGCTCAGCAGCACGACTCCGGCCGCGCCGACGCCCACACCGATGAGGGCCGTTCCGACGGTCATGCCCATGGCCACCACCGAGCCCACCGCCAGGATCAGCACGAACACCGCGAAAGCGAGCCCGATGGCCTCGGACTCGGGCGGCTCCCGGTCGGACAGCCAGGCCCCGCCTACCTCCACCTGAACGCCGTCCATCGAGCGCACCCCGACCTCATCGATGAGGCGTCCGATCTCAAGTCCGATCTCCTCCGCCTCGAAGGCGGAGGTGTCGGCCCCGGTGTCGACGTCGGCGTAGGCGATGAGGCCGGCTTCAGGGCCTTGAGCCGCTATGCGGCGACCCCCATCAGGGGCGTAGGGCGATCCGACGGTGACGCCCTCGATGGCCTCGACCCGCTCGAACAGCTCGGTCATGGAGGCCCGCACGGCCGGGTCGTCCACTCCCTGCTCGGCCCTGAAGACGATCCGGCCGCTGATCACCGCGCCGATACGGCCGAAGTGCGCGTCGAGGATGTCGGCGCCCAGGCTGCTCTCGGCGTCGGGCGCGGCCGGCGTGCCGCCGTACGCCGCGCCCACACCTCCCGAGGCCCCGGCAATTGTCACGATGATCAGCAGCCAGGCGATCAGAACCCGCCACGGATGCCGGTAGCACCACCGACCGAGAGAGGAGTACACAGCAGAGGCCTTCCGCCCAGCAGGCTATTGGCCCGGCAGTAGTGTGGGCGCGGCGGGGCCGGCGACGGCCCGAACGCCGCCGCCGGCCCGAAGCCGGATTGTGCGGCTAGCTAGTGGCTACTCGCCGCCGGGGAGCAGCGTGACGGGTACACGCTGCCAGTTGTTGCCGATCACGTCGACGCCCGCGTTGCGCAGGTTTGTGACCGCCTCCCAGGCGATCTCCGGGCGGTAGGCGTCGTCGTCGGGGGCCGAGGCGAGGATTCCTTCGCTGGTGGCCACTGCGACGGTCTGGTCCCACAGGTCCGTGTCCATCACGCCCACGCCCTGCGGCGACGGCCAGATCAGGGCGTTGATCTCGTTGAGCTGCCAGGTCTGGTGCGACCGGCCCAGAGTGGGCGCGTTGTCGAGCACGATGTCCACGCACTCCTCGGGATTGTCGCGGCAGTAGATCCAGCCCATCAGCGATGCCTCCACGAACTTGACCGCCGTCTCGTGGTAGGCGGGGTCGTCGTCGAGGCGGTCGGCGTCGGCCCACAGGGCGTCCTGGAGCATGGCCGTGCCCACGTCGTTCCAGTTGATGATGTTCAGGTCCTCCGGCTGGTAGAGCTCGCCGGTGTCGGGGTTGACCGTCTCGAGCACCTGGGCGTACTCGTTGTAGATCATCGCCTGGGCGGCGTCGATCTCGCCGCTGATCAGGGCCAGCATGTCGAAGTTCTGCTGCACCAGCTGGACGTCGCTGGCCGGGTCGAGCCCGTTCCTGCGCAGCCCGGCCAGCAGCTCGAACTCGTTGCCGAATCCCCAGTTGCCCACCGTTCGGCCCTCCAGGTCGGCGACCGTGGAGATGCCGGTGTCGGCGAAGGCCACCTGCAGGGTGGCGCTGCGCTGGAACACCTGGGCGATATTGGTGATGTTGGCGCCTTCCTCTCGTGGCACGAGGCCCCGAGGCACCCACGACACCGCGAAGTCGGCCGCACCGGAGTCGAGCACCGAAGCGGGCACGATCTCCACGCCGCCCTCGAGGATCTCCACGTTCAGTCCGTAGTCCTCGTAGATGCCGGTGGCCACGGCCGCGTAGTAGCCCGCGAACTGGGACTGGGTGAACCACTGCAACTGCAGGGTGACGTCGGTCACCGTCTCGGGCTCCGGCTCAGGTTCGGCCATGGCCGCCTCCATGGCTGCTTCAGCCTCGGCCGCGGCCGCTTCCGCTTCGGCCTGAGCGGCCGCGGCCGCGTCGGCGTCTGCTTGGGCCGCATCCCGTTCCGCTTCGAGCGCGGCGACAACCTCGGGGTCTACAGCTCCTTCGGCTTCGGCCATGGCAGCCTCAAGGGCCGCCTCGGCCTCGGCCGCCCTGGCTGCGGCCGCGTCGGCCTCGGCTGCGGCTTCGTCGGCCTGAGCCTGCGCGGCGGCCGCGTCGGCCTCGGCTGCGGCTGCGGCAGCCTCGGCTGCGGCCGCGTCCGCCGCGCTGGTGTCCGGGGCTGGCTCGTCGTCCTCGCCGCAGGCCGCGGCGATCAGGCCTAGTGCCATCAATGGCACGAATAGACGTACCAACGTGTTTCTTATTTTCATTGGGTTTCCCTCCTCAGTGGGCTTTCTCTTACGAGAATGAGTGCGAGCCTGCCAACCGGCCCCGGGTGGACGGCACGGTGACGGGCCAAAGTGTCATGCGGATCTCCTGGCGGTGAAGTACCAGGGCATGACGAGGCGTTCGATCACGACCGCGAGCGCGTATAGACCGATCCCCACGAGCGAGCCGGCGAGCACCGCGGCCCAGGCGTCGTCGTAGCGGGTCAGTCCGGCCGAGTTGGTGATGAGGTTTCCGAGGGCGTCCTGGCGGCCGCCGAAATACTCGGCCACGATGGCCGCGATAACGGCCAGGGAGGTCGCCAGCTTCAGCGCGGTGAAGAAGAACGGCATGGCGTTGGGGATGCGCACCTCGCGCATGATCCGCCACTTCCGGGCCCCGTAGGACTCCATCAGCTCGATCTGGCTGGGCTCCACCTGGGTCAGCCCGCGGGCCGTGTTGACGAAGACCGGGAAGAACACCAGCACCACCACCACGGCTTGGTTGGATCGGGGCGAGAGGATCCCGAACCAGGCGTTGAAGATCGGCGCCAGCGCGATGATCGGCACTGCGTTTATGGCCACCGCTAGCGGGGTGAGCGTCTCGTTGGCGGCCCGGAAGGCGGTGACCAGCAGCGCGAACGCCGCCCCCACCACCACCCCGGCCAGAAGTCCGGTGATGACGATGAAGCCGGTCACCCCGGTCGCGGTCACGATGGCGTCCCAGTTCTGGGCAACGGCGCCCCCGATCTCCGAGGGCGGCGGCAGCACGAAGCCGTCAGGTCGGATTATGGCCAGCAGGGCTTCCCAGCCGCCGAAGATGACCCCGGCGGCCACCACCGGCGGCAGCCAAGAGCGCAGCAGCGTCCTGGC
Organism: Acidimicrobiia bacterium; assembly: GCA_022819505.1. Taxonomy (GTDB): domain Bacteria; phylum Actinomycetota; class Acidimicrobiia; order Acidimicrobiales; family Aldehydirespiratoraceae; genus Aldehydirespirator. Next base: position 594,180 of record JAJEHD010000018.1, read on the forward strand.
CGCGGTCACGGTCGCTCACCTCCCCGCAGGGCGTTGCGGACCGTGGTCACGTTGGCGAAGAAGGCGGGGTCGTCGCGGGTCGCTTCGTTGCGCTCGCCCAGGTCGTTGTCCACGACGGCCGCGATCCTTCCCGGGCGGGGTGACATCACCACGACCTTGGTGGACAGGAACACCGCCTCGGGGATCGAGTGGGTCACGAACACCACCGTGATCTGGGTCTCGTTCCATATGCGCAGCAGCTCGTTCTGCATGTGCTCGCGGGTCATCTCGTCGAGCGCGCCGAACGGCTCGTCCATCAGCAGCAGCTTCGGATGAAAGGACATCGCCCGGGCGATGGCCACCCGCTGCTGCATCCCGCCCGACAGTTCGGCGGGATGGTGGCGGGCGAACTCGCCGAGCTTGACCAGCTCCAGCATCTCGGCCGAGCGCCGGCGGCGGTCGGCCGCCTTCCAGCCCATCAGCTCCAGCGGCAGCTCGATGTTGCGGGACACGTTGCGCCAGTCGAACAGGCCGGCTCGCTGGAACACCATCGAGTAGTCCCGGTCGAGGCGGGCGGCGTCCGCGGTCTTGCCGTTCACCAGCACGGTCCCCTCAGTGGTGTCGATGAGCGCCGCGATGAGCCGCAGCAGCGTGCTCTTGCCGCAGCCCGAAGGGCCGATGAGGGTGACGAAGTCGCCCTGGCCGATGTCGAGGTCGATGTCCGCGACGGCCTTGACCTCGTTGTGCCGTCCGGGGTTGAAGATCTTGGACCCGCCCCGGATCTCAACGGCCAGGGGGTGAGAATCCACGGCGCCTCCCGTGCCGGTCATGTGACGGTCTCCCGACCCTTGCGACCGACCAGCGCGTACTCGATGGAGGAGATGGCCGCGAACACGAAGATCCCGAGGACGGCCGCGCCGAGCACGGCGATGTAGAGACGCTCGGGGCCGGTGGTGTAACGCTGGGCCTCCAGCAGCACCCGACGGCCGAGTCCGCCCTTCACCCCAGCGGAGATCTCGCCCACGATGGCCCCCACCACGCTGGCGGTCGCCGCGATCTTGAACGCCGCGAACAGGTACGGCAGCGAAGCCGGGAGCCGCAACCGCCACAGGGTCTGGCCCCAGCGGGCCGCGTAGGAGTCCATCAGCTCGAGGTTCTCCGGCCGGGGGGACTGCAGACCTCGGAGGCCGTTGATGGTCACCGGGAAGAAGGTGAGGTAGGTGGCGATGATCGACACCGACATCCAGTCCTGCCACTCGAAGGGCAGGAAGTCGAAGCTCTTTCGGCCCCAGATCACGATGATGGGCGCGATGGCGATCAGCGGGATGGTCTGGCTCGCGATCACATGGGGGACCAGGGCCCGCTCCAGGCGCCCCGACGTGGTGAGCACGATGGCGATGCCGAGGCCGACGATCACGCCGATGGCGAAGCCGACCGCCGCCTCCCGCAGGGTGAAGGCGGCCTCCTTGCCGACGATCGACCAGAAGGCTTCGTTGGTTCCCCTGGGCTCCTCGAAGATTCCCGTGACGATGTCAAGCACCGGCGGCATCTTGAGGTCGTCGGATCCGGGCAGGATCGAGCCGATGATCGGCCAGCCGGACTGGCTGTCGTCGATGGCGCTGCCGACCACCTTGTAGAGGCTGTACAGCAGGCCTAGAAGACATGCGAACAGGGCCAGTACGACGACCTGCCGGCCGGTTCTCATCATCCGGGTCCGTCGCTGCTCGCGGGCCGCCCGCTGGCGGATCAGTTGCTCGAAGACGATCGGGTCGTCGATGGGTGAAGCCGGGGCCCCGTCACCCGAATCAATGATGGCTTCAACAACAGGTCCAGACTCAGAGTTCACGGTGGGGGTCAGTCCCTGAGGGCCGGGATGATGCGCTGGCCGTAGGCGTTGAGGGTCTCGTCCTTGGCGTCGTGCATCAGGTAGATGGCGAACTGGTCGACGCCGAGGTCGCGAAGCTCCCGGAGCCGGTCAACGTGATTGTCGGCGTCTCCGAGGATGCAGAAGCGGTCGATCACCTCGTCGGGCACGAAGTCGGTGTGCACGTTGCCCGCCTTGCCGTGCTCGGCGTAGTCGTAGCCCTCCCGGCCGGCGATGTAATCGGTGAGGGCCTGGGGCACTCCGGCGCCGGTGTCGCCGTAGCGGTCCACCAGGTCGGCCACATGGTTGCCGACCATGCCGCCGAACCAGCGAACCTGATCGCGCTGGTGGGCCAGGTCGTCGCCAACATAGGCGGGAGCGGCCACGCACATGTACAAGTCATCGGGATTGCGGCCCGCGTCGGCGGCGGCCTGGCGCACCGCCGCAATTGTCCACTCGGTTATCTGGGGGTCCGCTAGCTGGAGGATGAAGCCGTCGGCCCGCTCGCCGCAGAGCTTGAGGGCCCGCGGTCCGTAGGCGGCCATCCAGATGTCGAGCCGGCTGCCCGTCGACCACGGCAGTTGCTGCTGGGTGCCGTTGTAGGTGACCTCACGGCCCTCGGCCATGCCCTTGATGACCGTAATGGCCTCGGCCAGGGTGGCGAGGCTGGTGGGGGTGTGGCCGAGCACTCGCATAGCCGAGTCGCCCCGGCCGATGCCGCACACGGTGCGGTTGCCGAACATGTCGTTGAGGGTGGCGAACACCGAGGCCGTGACCGTCCAGTTGCGGGTGCCGGGGTTGGTGACCATGGGCCCGACGATCATGCGGTTGGTGGCCGACAGCATCTGGCTGTAGATCACGTACGGCTCCTGCCATAGCACATGGCTGTCGAAGGTCCAGCCGTAGGAGAACCCGTGCGTCTCTGCCTGACGGGCCAGGTCCACGACCCGCCACGCCGGGGGATCGGTCTGGAGTACGACGCCGAAGTCCATGGTCCCTGCCCGGTTGGTCTCTAGCGGTTCCGGGGGAAGCCGAGGTCCACCGTGCTGTCGGCGGGATCGGGCCAGCGGGTGGTGATGGCCTTGGCCTTGGTGAAGAAGTGGATTCCCTCGGGGCCGTACATGTGGGTGTCGCCGAACAGCGAGTTCTTCCAGCCGCCGAAGGAGTGGCAGCCGACCGGCACCGGGATGGGGACGTTGACGCCGATCATGCCGGCGTCGGCGTCGAGCTGGAACTGGCGGGCGGCACCCCCGTCGCGGGTGAAGATGGCGGCGCCGTTGCCCCACGGGTTCTGGTCGATCAACTCGACGGCCTCGTGGTAGGTGTCGGAGCGCACCACGCACAGCACCGGCCCGAAGATCTCGTCCCGGTAGACGGTCATGTCGGGGGTGACGTTGTCGAGCAGCGACACACCCAGGAAGAACCCGTCGTTGTCGAAGACGGCCTCGCGCCCGTCCACCACCACCGTTGCGCCCTCCTCCGCGCCGATGCCGACGTAGCCGGCCACCCGGTCGCGGTGCTCGCGGGTGATCAGGGGTCCCATCTCGGAGTCGGGGTCGTCGCCGGGCCCGATGCGCAGCTTGTCCATGCGCACCCTGATGGCGTCCACGAGGGGGTCGCCGGCGTCGCCCACGGCCACCACCACCGACACCGCCATGCAGCGCTCCCCGGCCGAGCCGTAGGCCGCGGAGACGGCTGCGTCGGCCGCTAGGTCCAGGTCGGCGTCGGGCAGCACCACCATGTGGTTCTTGGCCCCGGCCAGAGCCTGCACCCGCTTGCCGGCCGAGGTGCCTGTCTCGTAGACGTAGCGGGCGATGGGGGTGGACCCCACGAAGCTGACCGCCGCGATGTCGGGATGGGTCAGCAGCCGGTCCACGGCCATCTTGTCGCCGTTCACGACGTTGAGCACACCGGGCGGGAAGCCCGCCTCGAAGAACAGCTCAGCCACGAGACGGGGCGCCGACGGGTCGCGCTCGGACGGTTTGAGCACGAAGGTGTTGCCGCAGGCGACCGCGTTGGGAATCATCCACAGCGGCACCATCGCCGGGAAGTTGAACGGCGTGATGCCGGCCACCACCCCAAGCGGCTGGCGCACGGTGTGCACGTCGACACCTGTGGACGCCTGGGAGTTGAAGCTGCCCTTGAGCAGGTCGCCCAGGCCGCACGCGAACTCGATGTTCTCCAGCCCCCGGGCGACCTCGCCCAGAGCGTCGGAGTGCACCTTTCCGTGCTCGGCCGTCAACCGGGCCGCGATCTCGGCGGCGTTGGCCTCCACCAGATTGCGGAAGGAGTGCATCAGCTTCGTCCGGGCCGCCAGCGATGTGTGACGCCACTCCTCGAAGGCGGCCGCCGACGAGGCGACCGCCGCGTCGACCTCCTCGACGCTGGCCAGCCCGACCTCTGAGGTCGGCTCGCCGGTAGCGGGGTTGTACACCGGGAGGGCACGGCCCGAGCCGCACTCCAGGATTGTTCCGTTCACGTAGTGGTGAATCGTCTCCACTTGACTTCTCCTGATTCCGGGGATGGGGTGGGTGCCACCGGAGCCCCCTGCTCCAGCGCCGGTGCGGTTACTGCAGGTACTGGGACAGGCCGCGCCGGAGGTAGACGCCGTCGCCGGCCCGGCCCAGGTACTGGCCGTCGTCGATGACCTTCTTGCCCCTGGAGAACACGGTGTCGACGTGCCCGGTGACACCGACGCCCTCGTAGGCGGAGTAGTCCATGTTCATGTGGTGGTTGTCGACGCTGATGGTCCACTGCTTGTTGGGGTCATAGATGACGACGTCGGCGTCGGATCCGGGGGCGATGATCCCCTTGCGGGGGTACAGGCCCATCATGCGGGCCGGTGTGGTGGCGCACAGCTCGACCCAGCGGGCCAGGCCGATCTCGCCGGTGACCACGCCCTGGTAGATCATGTCCATGCGGTGCTCGACGCCGCCGATGCCGTTGGGGATGGCCCGGAAGTCATTCAGGCCCAGCTCTTTCTGCTCCTTCATGCAGAACGGGCAGTGGTCGGTGGACACCACGGCCAGGTCGTTGGTGCGCAGGCCCCGCCAAAGGTCTTCCTGATGGCCCTCGGCCCGGGACCGGAGCGGCGTGGAGCACACGTAGCCGGCGCCCTCGAATCCGGGCCGGTCCAGATGCTCCTCCAGGCTGAAGTGCAGGTACTGCGGGCACGTCTCGGCGAAGACGTTCATGCCGTCGTCGCGGGCGATGGCCACCTGCTCAAGGGCCTCGGAGGCGGACAGGTGAACGATGTACAGCGGGGCGGCGCCCACCTTGGCCAGCTGGATGGCCCGGTGAGTGGCCTCCGACTCCAGCTCCTTGCGACGCACGTAGCCGTGGTTGACGGGGCTGATCTCGCCCCGCTCGAAGGCCTGCTCGGCGAGCACATCGATAGCCAGGCCGTTCTCGGCGTGCATCATGATGAGCCCGCCGTTGCCGGCGGCCTGCTGCATGGCCCTCAGGATCTGGCCGTCGTCGGAGAGCATCACCCCCGGGTAGGCCATGAACAGCTTGAAGCTGGTGATCCCCTCGTTGACCAGCAGGTCCATCTCCTTGAGCGCGTCGTTGTCGACACCGCCGATGATCATGTGGAAGCCGTAGTCGATGGCGCAGTTGCCCTCCGCCTTGGCCATCCAGGCGTCGAGGCACTCGCGCACGTTCTCGCCGTACGTCTGCACCGCGAAGTCGACGATCGTGGTGGTCCCGCCCCAGGCCGCGGCCCTGGTGCCCGTCTCGAAGGTGTCGGAGGCGAACGTGCCGCCGAAGGGCAGCTCCATGTGGGTGTGGACGTCCACGCCGCCGGGAACGACCAGCCGGCCGGTGGCGTCGACGACCTCGGCCCCCTGCTCGGCCGCGACGGCGATGTCGCTGCCGGGGCGCAGCACGGCCGTGATCTGCTCGCCGTCTATGAGCACCTCGGCCGGATCCGCGCCGGTCGCGCTGACGACGGTGCCTCCCTTGATCAGCGTTGTCATCTTCGTCTCCTTCTGGGATTTGCCAGTGATGCGACTGGAAGGTCCGGGGGTCAGGGAGCGGTCAGTGAGTCGTAGAGGTCGGGCCGGCGGTCCCGGTAGAAGGCCCACTGTGACCGGACCTCCTCGATCTGGTCGAGGTCGAGGTCGCGCACCACCAGCTCCTCGGTCTGGTCCGAGGCGGTGCCGTCCACGAACTGGCCCCTGGGATTGGCGAAATACGAGGTGCCGTAGAAGTCGTTGTCGCCCAGGGGCTCGATCCCGACCCGGTTGATGGCCCCCACGAAGTACATGTTGGCCACCGCGGCGGAGGTCTGCTCGAGCTGCCAGAGGTAGGCGGAGAGCCCCCGGCTGGTGGCCGACGGGTTGAACACGATCTCGGCACCGGCCAGCCCCAGGGCGCGCCAGCCCTCGGGGAAGTGGCGGTCGTAGCAGATGTACACCCCAACCGTGCCGACGGCCGTCTCGAACACCGGGTATCCCATGTTGCCGGGACGGAAGTAGAACTTCTCCCAGAAGCCCTTCACCTGGGGGATGTGGGTCTTGCGGTACTTGCCCAGGTAGGTGCCGTCGGCGTCTATCACGGCTGCGGTGTTGTACAGGAACCCCGCCTTCTCCCGCTCGTACATGGGCAGCACCAGCACCATCTCGTGCTTGGCCGCCAGCTCCTGGAAGCGCTTGGTGGTCGGCCCGTCGGGGATGGCCTCGGCGTAGCCGTAGAACTCGGTGTCCTGGACCTGGCAGAAGTAGGGGCCGTAGAACAGCTCCTGGAAGCACATCACCTGTGTGCCGGCTGCGGCCGCCTCGGCCACGTACTTCTCGTGGAGCTCGATCATCGACTCCTTGTCACCCGTCCAAGCCACCTGGACAATGGCGGAAGTAACGGTTCGTACCATTTGCGCCCTCCCGTTCTCATGGGATTGCCCGTCCCGGCTCCATGAGAGAAAGGGCGATCTTAGCGAACCTGCCGCTGGCGTCAATGCTGAAAGCTGCGGCGAGAGGAGATCACCCCGGTGTCGAAGCCGGACAGGTGCAGGCCGCCGTGGAAGCGGGCGTGCTCGATCTTGAGGCAGCGGTCCATCACCACGTCGAGGCCTGCGGCGGTGCATCGCCGGGCGGCCTCCGGGCTCCACAACCCGAGCTGCGCCCAGAAGACCGGAGCACCCACTGCGATGGCCTCGTCGGCCACGGCGGGCAGATCCTCGGAGCGGCGGAACGCGTCGACGATGTCGGGTGTGACCGGCAGGTCTGCCAGCGACGCGTACACCTTTCGGCCGAGGATCTCTGTGCCGGCCAACCGGGGGTTCACCGGGTACACCTCGAAGTCGGTGGACGACGACAGCAGGTAGGTGAGGACGAAGTAGCTGGCTCGGGCCAGGTTGGCGGAGGCGCCGACGACCGCCACCGTCTCGGAGCGGTTCAGGATCCGCTGACGCTCGAGCGCGGTCGGCGGCGTCCAGCCCTCGACGGGCGGGTGATCAGCCTCAGGCACCGGAGTCCTTCGTGGCCGCTGTCAGGGCCTGGTCGAGGTCCCAGATGATGTCGTCGACGTCCTCCAGGCCGACCGATATGCGCACCATGTCCGGCGACACGCCCCCCGCCTCCAACTCGGCGTCGGAGAGCTGCTGGTGGGTGGTGGAGGCCGGGTGTATGACCAGCGTCTTGGCGTCGCCCACATTGGCGAGATGCGACACCATCTGCAGCGACTCGATGAAGCGGGCACCGGCGGCACGCCCGCCCACCACGCCGAAGGTGAAGATGGCGCCCGGTCCCTTGGGCAGGTAGCGGTTGGCCAGGTCGTGCTGGGGATGGTCGGGCAGGCCCGCCCACAGCACCCACGCCACCCGTTCGTCGGCGTCGAGCCACTCGGCCACGGCCCGGGCGTTGGCGACATGGGCGTCCATGCGCAGCGGCAGCGTCTCGATCCCCTGCAGCAGCAGGAAGGCGTTGAACGGGGACAGGCAGGCGCCGACGTCACGCAGCTGCTCGGCCCGGACCTTCGTGCAGAAGGCGTACTCGCCGAAGTTGTCCCACCAGCGCAGCTCGTTGTAGCTCGGGATCCGATCGACCATGTGCGGGAACCGGCCCGAGTCCCAGTCGAAGCGGCCCGCCTCCACGATCACTCCCGCGATGGAGGTTCCGTGGCCGCCCAGGAACTTGGTGGCCGAATGCAGGGCGATGTCGGCGCCGTGGTCCAGCGGGCGGCACAGGTACGGGGTGGCGAACGTCGAGTCGACCGCCAGCGGCAGGCGGTGGGCCTGGGCCACGTCGGCTAGGGCGGCCAGGTCGGCCACCGCGCCGGAGGGGTTGGCGATGATCTCGGTGTAGAGCAGCTTCGTGTTGGGCCGTACCGCCGCGGCGAAAGCGTCGGGATCGGTTCCGTCGACGAACGTCGTGTCGATGCCGAGGCGTCGCAGCGTCACGTCCAGGAGCGTGTAGGTGCCGCCGTAGAGGCCGGCCGCGGCCACTACGTGTTGGCCGGCGGAGGCCAGCGCCGTGACGGTGAGGAACTCGGCGGCCTGACCGCTGGAGGTGGCCACCGCTCCGATGCCCCCCTCGAGGCTGGCCATGCGCTCCTCGAAGGCCGCGTTCGTCGGGTTGGAGATCCGCGTGTAGAACGGGCCGTACTTCTGGAGGGCGAACAGGTCGGCGGCATCGGCGGTGTCCTCGAACACGAAGCTCGTCGACTGGTAGATGGGCACCGCCCTAGCGCCGGTGGTGGGGTCGGGTTGGCCGCCTGCGTGCAGGGCCCGGGTACGGAACCCCCAATTCCGGTCTTCCATGCCTTGACGATACTCATCCCGGACTCGTCCCGGCCGGCGGGTCCTGTCGCCGAGCCGAGATGATCGACACGGGCTTCGCCCTATTCGTCGGTCATCTGACTCGTCGCCACCCCCCGGCCTGGCGATACTCATCCCGGACTCGTCCCGGCCGGCGGGTCCTGTCGCCGAGCCGAGATGACCGACACGGGCTTCGCCCTATTCGTCGGTCATCTGACTCGTCGCCACCCCCCGGCCTGGCGCACCGCGCACTCTCGTGGGGGATGCGCCGGGGTACGGTTCGGAGTTGTGGGCTCGTTCAGTCGCGAGACGGTGGCTTTCGAGTCGTCTGACACCTCAGTGGTGGTGCGGGCCATGCAGACCCTGGCGGCCCGGGGCGACGGGCTGGGCTGGATCAACATCGGTCCCGGCCTGCGAGACGATCAGATCGACAGGCTCCCTGCGCCGACGGCACTGGACCGGTGGTTCTCCGGTCGGGGGCCGGCGGTGCCCATGGCGACGTGGACCCCGCCCCGGGGGGTTTCCGGCGATTCGCAGCCGACGGTGGGCGTGGCCCATGGGGCGGGCCCCAAGGCGCTGAACCGGCTCCGCGACGCCGGGCTGCCGCTGCCGCCGGGCTGGCGCAAGGTTCAGGACCACGCCAAGCACGGCATCGTCGTCCATCCGATGCCGGGTGCGGCCCATGACGAGGTGCTCGAGTGGCTGCTGGCGGCCTGCTGGTCGCTGTGCCCCATCGAGATCGAGGACCACTGGCTGGCGGAGGTCCACCGCCCTACGTAGGTTCCGGCCCTCGTTGCCGCGCCGACTGATTCCCCGGCATCGAAATCTGTAGAGAAACCCGTCATATAGGGGTATGACCCGCACAGATTTGGAATGCCCCTAGGTACTGACCACGGCCTCCACGATCAGGTCGATCACGGCTGAGGCGTCGGCGTCCCACACGACATCGTGGAACTGCGGGGCCGGACTCGCGGCAATGGCGGCCGGCGGGCGCACGTCGGTCACGGTCATGCCGCGGGTGTGCTCACCGTGCAACTCCACCGCCACCGGGTGGCTCGACCGGCGGAAGAGGTGGGGGTGGGTGACCGCGATGATGGCGGTGGCGTCGTGCACCGGGGCCGCTTCCAGGCCGAACTCGCGGCACCGGTCGTAGGCGAACTCCAGCAGGCCGGCCGCGAAATCGGCCGCGGGGGTGCCGGCCGAGCGCATCCGGGCCGCCTCGTCACCGCCCAGCAGGACCCGGTGGGTGACGTCGAGGCCGACCATGGTGAGCGGGGCCGCCTCGTTGAACACGATGGCGGCCGCCTCGGGATCGGCCCAGACGTTGAACTCGGCCACCGGGGTGACGTTCCCGGCGTGGGCTCCGCCGCCCATGATCGTGAGGCCGGCCAGGCGGCTGCGCAGGTGGGGGTCGCGTCGCAGCGCGAGGGCGACGTTCGTCAGGGGACCCACCGCCACCAGGTGCACGTCGTCGACGGAGCGGGCCGTGTCGCACAGGAACGCCACGGCGTCGTCGGAGGCCACCGAGCGGGTGAGTTCGGGCAGGGCGACGTCGCCCAGCCCGGTGGCTCCGTGGATGCGGGCCGCGTCCATGGTGGGAGCGATCAGCGGGCGGGCCGCGCCCCGGTGCACGGGCACGTCCAGGCTGGCTATCTGCGCGGTGGCCAGCGCGTTGTGGGTGGTGTGGTCGATGCCGACGTTGCCGTTGACAGTGGTGATTCCCAGCAGCTCACCGAAGTGGGCTGCGGTGAGGATGGCGATGGCGTCGTCCAGTCCTGGGTCGCAGTCGAGCACGATCCTGGGTCGGGCGGTCACGGCTTCGGCATTCATCGTTCGAGCCTACGCACCGAGGAGTTGATCGACTTCCAACGGGGTCGGCAGCGACGGCTGGGCGCCCGGCCGCAGCGTCGCCGCGGCCCCCACCCGGACGGCCCACTCGGCGGCCCGCACCAGGTCGGCGCCGTCGACCAGAGCATCGGCGAGCGCCCCGCAGAATGCGTCTCCGGCTGCGGTGGTGTCCACCGGCTCAACTGCGGGCGCGGGCACATGGGTGGCGTCGGTGGGGGTGACGACCATCGCGCCGGCCGCTCCCAGGGTCACCACCGCAGCCGCGACCGGCAGGCCGCGGGCTAGAGCGACGGCTGTGTCCGGGTCGACCTTGCCGATGGCCGACAGCCCGGCGTAGCCGGCCAGGGTGGCCAGCTCGGTCTGGTTGGGCACGATCACGTCCACGCCGTCGAGCAGTTCGTCCGGCAGCATGGAGGAAGGGGCGGGCGCCGGGTTGAGCACCACCGTGCCGCGAGCGTGGCGCACTGCAGCCTCCACCGCCTCAAGGGGCACCTCGAGTTGCAGCAGAACGACCGCGGCCGCTCCCAGGACCTGGGCCGTGCTCGCCACGTCGGCCGAGCTGACCCGCCCGTTGGCGCCCGGGCTCACCACGATGGCGTTGTCGCCGTCGGCGCCCACCGCGATCAGAGCGGTCCCGCTCGGAGTGCCGTCGGTGTTCAGCAGCCAGGTCGTGTCGACCCCGGCCGCATCCATGGCCGACCGCAGAGTCGTGGCCGCGTCGTCGTCCCCGAGCCTGCCGATCATGGCGACCCGGCGGCCGAGGCGGGCCGCGGCCACGGCCTGGTTGGCTCCCTTGCCCCCGGGAATGCGCCGCAGATCGCCGCCCAGCACGGTCTCGCCCGCCACGGGGATCGTCTTGACCGCCACCACGAGGTCGAGGTTGGCGCTGCCCACGACCGCAACCTCGGGCCCCGACCGCTGGTCTTCGGCCATCGCGGCAGTCTAGGGCCGGCCCGGCCGGCGGCTAGAGGACGGCTACTGGATTGACGGGGGAGCCGCAGCCTCCCACGAACGGCTCCGGGTTGGCCTGGAGCAGGAACTCGTAGCGGCCCTCCTCGGCGCAGGCCGCGGCCAGAGCCTCCAAGTCCCAGTTCTGGCCCTGGGTCATGCCCATGTCCACAACGTGCGCGCAGTGCACGCCCAGAGCGTCGTCCCAGTTGGGGCCAGGGAAGACCTCAAAGATGTAGGTGTCGTCGGCGACCGCAGCCACATCATGGCGATGGAACCAGCGCACCGCGCCGAAGCCGGGGCCCGGGCTGGTGCCGTCGCCGTCGGGCCCGGTGACGTAGGGGAGTGCCCCCATCTCCCGGAACACCTGCATCCGCCCAGTGCGAATCAGCACGATGTCGCCGGGGTGCATCCGTACCCGTCCGTGCTCGGCCGCCTCGTCGAGGTCGTCGGCGGTCACTTCGTGGTCGCTGGCGAGTCGCTCGGTCCCCTTGGCCGCGCAGATGTCGAGAAGCACGCCCCGACCGGTGAGGTGGCGGACGTTCTCGATGCCGAGCACGGTGGCGCCGCCCATGGGATTGATCGACGAGACCGGCACGCCGTTGTAGAGGGTGTTGTCGTAGCTCACGTGGGACAGGCCATCCCAGTGGGTGGCGGCCTGCAGGGCCATGGTCACGATGTCGTCGGAGAAGTGCGGGACCAGGCCCTTGCCGTCGGCGTCGCCGAGGTCGGGGCTGTGGATCTTCACCATGGCGTGCAGCGGGTTGATGCGGCCGTGCATCTGGCCGATTTGGACACCGTTGGTGTGGTGCAGGTCGAGAGCGCACGACACCCTGCGACCGCTGCGAACCAGCGACGCGGCGTGGGCCACCGCGTCGTCGGTGATCAGGTTGAGCGTTCCCAGGCGGTCGTCGTCACCCCAGCGGCCCCAGTTTCGGACTTCGTCGCGCAGTGCGAAGAAGGCGTCCGTGAAGCTCATGGGACACTCGGCGCGGGCGGCACGGTCGGGATACTAGCTTTGGACCATGATCGGTCTGATCTCGGCGCTGGGACGGCTGTCGCCCCGGTGCCCGGGGTTGCCCGACGGGGGAGCGGCCGGGCCATGACCTGGCTCTACGCGTTCATGCTGGCGGCCGGGGCCCCGCTGCTGCTGTGGTTCGTGTTCACCGGCGGCGACAGCGAGATGGAGATGGGCGGCGAGGCTGACGGGCTGTCAGAGGTCTTCACGATCATCCCGCTGAGCAGCCTGGCCTTCGTGGCCACGTTCTTCGGTGCGACCGGGCTGGTCTCACAGTGGCTCGGAACCGGTGCGATCTTCACGCTGCTGATGGCGGTCGTGGTCGGGGTGCTGGCCGGAGCCCTCAACAGCGCCGCTTTCGCATTCCTGCGTCGCAGCGAGGCGTCCAGCGAGGTCAGCGACCGCGAGATCGAGGGCAGCATCGCCCGGGTCTCGCTTCCCATGTCGAACGAGCGGCGCGGCCGGATCGTGCTGAACGTGGCCGGTGCCCGCACCCAGATGACGGCCGCCCCCATCGATCCCCTCGACGACGGCAAGCTCATCGAGTCCGGGGCCCGGGTCATCGTGGTGCGGATCGAGGGCGGCGTCGCCCTCGTCACCCGCTTGGACCCCGAACTGGAATAGGCCGACCCGGCAGGGTTCGCTCCAGCGTGTTCGGCGTCGCTGGACCCCGAAACGACCCTGGTCGGCGACCGGGCGGTGCTGGTACGCTCGGCTGGGCAGTGGTCGCTCATAGACGCGCGTGGCGCGTGGGAGGGTAGGCGCAATGTCCTCAGCAATCGTGGCCGGCATCGCCTTGGCGCTGGCGGTGTTCTTCGTGATCCTGATTGTCCGGTCCCTGATCGTGATCTGCCCGCCCAACCGGGTGGCGGTCATCTCGGGCCGCAAGCGGACCCTGTCCGACGGCCGCACCGTGGGCTACCGCATCCTCAAGGGCGGGCGAACCCTGCGGATCCCGCTGATCGAGAGGGTCGCCTGGATGGACCTCAACACCATCCCGCTGGAGGTCGCGGTGCAGAACGCCTACTCGCGAGGCGCCATTCCCCTCAATGTGATGGGCATCGCCAACGTCAAAGTGTCGAGCGGCGAGGGCCTGCTGGAGAACGCCGCCGAGCGTTTCCTGCACGTAGACAGCGCCGCAATCGGCAAGATCGCCAAGGAGACGCTGGAGGCCAACCTGCGCGGTGTGCTGGCCACCCTGTCGCCCGAGGAGGTCAACGAGGACCGGCTCAAGTTCAGCCAGCAGCTCATCGACGAGGCCGACGATGACATCAAGACCCTGGGCCTGGAGCTCGACGTGCTGAAGATCCAGAACGTCACCGACGACGTGAACTACCTCGAGTCGGTGGGCCGGCGCCTCACCGCCGAGGTCATCCGGGACGCCCGTGTGGCCGAGGCCAACCGCACCGCCGAGTCCGAGCAGGCCGAGGCGGCCGCTCGTCGCACCGCCCAGGTGGCCCAGATCGAGGCCGACAAGAAGATCGTCGAGGAGCAGAACGCGCTGCGGGTGCGCACCGCCGAACTGGAGGCCATCTCAAGGGCACGCGAGGAGGAGGCTCTGGTGGCGGGCGAGACGGCCAAGGCCGTCGCCAGCCAGGAGCTGGAATCCGAGCGCATCGAGCTGGAGAAGCGCCGGGTGGAGGCCGATGTGGTCGTGCCGGCCCGCGCCGACCTCGAGGCCCGCCAGCTCCAGGCCCAGGCCGAGGCGGCCACCATCGTCGAGGACGGCAAGGCCCAGGTCGAGGTGTTCAAGCGGCTCACCGACCAGTACCAGGCGGCCGGCGCCGACGGCCACGACGTGCTGGTGCTCAACATGCTGCCCGACCTGATCGACAAGATCGTCGCCACCGTGCAGAACGTGTCCATCGACCGGGTCGCGGTCGTCGACACCGGCGCCGGCGGGGGCGGCAACGGCGACGGCAACGGCGACGGAGGCTCCCGCGGGGGCATTCCCGGGCTCATGAGCCAGCTCCCGGCGTCACTGGTGGCCATGACCGAGCAGATCGAGGCCGCGACCGGGGTGGACATTCTGGCCTCGCTGCGTCGCCGAGACGAGCGGGGCGACGAGAGCTAGGGCTCCATCACTGGAGCAGACTCCCGGCGACGCAGCGTGAGCGGGCACCTCGAAGGCAGGACGATCGCGGTCACCGGCGGCGGCGGCGGCATCGGCCGTGCGGTGTCGCTGGCCTGCGCGGCCGAGGGAGCCAGCGTCGTGGTCGCGGACTACGGCGTGTCTCTCGATGGCTCGGACCCCTCCAGCGAGGTCGCCGAGTCGGCCGTGGAAGCGATCCGGTCCGCCGGCGGCGAGGCGATCGCGGTGGCGGGCGACGTCTCCCGATTCGATGTGGGCGCCGCCATCGTCGAGGCGGCCTGCGATCAGTGGGGGAGCATCGACGGCGTGGTGTGCCCTGCGGGGGTGCTTCGGGAGCGGATGCTGTTCAACATGAGCGAGGACGAGTGGGACCACGTGGTGGCCGTCCACCTCAAGGGACACTTCAACGTGTACCGGGCCGCGCTGGCCCGGATGCGCAAGCAGCCGTCGGGCGGGTCGCTGGTGGGGTTCACCTCCGGGGCGTTCTCGGCATCGACCGCTCAGGCCAACTACTCGGCGGCCAAGGGCGGCATCGTGAGCCTCACCCGTTCGGCCGCCATGACCGCGGCCTCCATCCGGCTGCGGGGCGGCCCGGCGATCAACGCCAACTGCATCGCCCCGACCGCCCGCACCCGGATGAGCGAGAACGTGCCGTTCGAGATCGAGACGGGCGAGCCCGAGGCGGTGGCCCCCATGGCCGTGTATCTCCTCAGCGACGCCGGCCGGGACGTCAACGCCCAGATCTACACCGTCGTGGGGAGGCGGATCTCGGTGTGGAACCAGCCGGAGGAGGTGCGTTCGATGTGGTCGGCCGGCGACCGGTGGACCCCGGACGAGATCGCCGAGTCGCTGCCCAGGACCATCGGTCAGGAGCCGAACCCGATGATCGCCGATCTTGAGCGGCGCATGGCCGAGATGGCTGGCGGGTGAGCCATGGCTTCCGAGCACGGCGAGCGGGGTTGGCCCGAGCCGCCGGTTGAGCCCCCCGGGCGGGGCCTGCTCGACGGCCGGCGGGTGGTGGTCACCGCCGCGGCCGGCGCCGGCATCGGCTCGGCTGTTGCCCGCCGGGCCCTGATCGAGGGCGCCAGGGTTCTCATCTCGGACATCCACGACCGGCGCCTGTCCTCCACCTGCGACCGGCTGGAGGCCGACACCGGGTCCCGGCCCGCCGCGGTGAAATGCGATGTGACCTCCGAGGACGATGTCCAGGCTCTCATGGACGCCGCGGTGGACCGGCTGGGCGGCATTGACGTGATGATGAACAACGCGGGGCTGGGCGGGTCGGTGCGCCTGGTGGATATGACCGACGAGCAATGGTCGGCGGTGCTCTCGGTGACGCTCGACGGGACCATGCGGTGCACCCGGGCCGCGCTGCGCCGCATGATCGAGCAGGGCACCGGCGGCGCCATCGTCAACAACGCCTCGGTGTCGGGCTGGAGGGCCCAGGCCGAGCAGGCCCACTACGCGGCGGCCAAGGCCGGGGTGATGGCCCTCACCCGCTGCGCCGCACTGGAAGCGGCCGAGCACCGCATCAGGGTGAACTGCGTGGCGCCCAGCCTTGCCTGGCACCCGTTCCTGGCCAAGACCGCCGACGAGACGCTGTTGGCCGACCTGGCCCGGCAGGAGGCCTTTGGCCGGCCGGCCGAGCCCTGGGAGGTGGCCAACGTGATGGTGTTCCTGGCCAGCGATCTCGCCGGCTACATGACCGGAGAAGTCGTCTCGGTCAGCAGCCAGCACCCCTGACCGGGCGCCGGGAGACCGCCATTGAGGACCGGCGCGGCGACGCCACTGGCGGGCTGGTGCTGCCATCTGGCAGAGTAATGCGGCTAGGCGCCGGTTCATCGGTCTCACACGGGAGGGCAATCAGGGATGGCTGTTAGACGGATCAACAAGCCTTGGGGATGGTGGCTCGGAGCCGTGCTCGCCTTCGCCCTTATCGCGGCAGCATGCGGCGGCGGGGGAGACGACGGCGAGTCGCAGCCCTCCCAGGCGGTCGAGACCACCGAGACGGCCGCTCCGTCCGGGTCCGCCGACTCGGGCGCCGCCGACGACGGTGCCGCAGCGGATGCCGGCGACAGCGCAGGAGAGGCGGCGCCCGCTCCGGACGCCACCGAGCCGGAGACCGTGGAGGAGCCGCTGATCGCGCCGGTGGACACCACGACCACGACCACCGCTCCGCCGCCGGCCGAGGACGGCGAGGAGGCTGTCGTGGAGGCGCCTCCGACGACGACGGTGCCGCAGTTCGGGGGCACGCTGCGGGTCGGTGTGGAGGCCGAGGGCGACAGCCTGAACCCCACCTCCGGCAGTTTCGCGGTGTCGGCCTACGTCATGACCTACCCGATATTCGAGCCCGTCGCCTACTGGGACACCAGCGGCAACTGGATCCCATACCTGGCCGAGTCGTTCACAGCCATCAACGGGGGCGAGTCGTGGCAGATGAAGCTGCGTGAGGGGGTGCGCTTCCACGACGGCACCGAGCTCGACGCCGACGACGTCATAGCCACCTACGAGGCCCAGCTGCTCGACCTGGAGGTTTCGCTCGCGGTCCGTCCCTTCTATCCCGCGGAGGGCGGGGTCGTGAAGGTCGACGACCTCACCGTGCAGTTCAACCCGCTCCAGCCCATGGCCAACTTCCCCCAGTACGTCACCAGCCAGCTGGGCATGGTCCCCCCGTCGGAGTGGCTGGCCCGCGCCCTGGAGGACCCGACGCTCAACCAGTTCCCGGTCGGCACCGGTCCCTTCATGATCGAGAGCCGCGTCCAGGACGAGAGGACGGTGCTGGTGCGCAACCCGGACTACTGGGCCGCCGACATCACCGACATCTACCTGGACCGCATCGAGGTCTACCCCATCACCGACACCGTGATCGCCGCCGAGCGGCTGGCGGCCGGCGACATCGACCTGATGGTCACCAGCAACTCCGACGCCATTCTCACCCTGCGCGACTCTGCGGACGCGGGCGTGCGGACCATCGAGAACGTGAGGTCCAGCGAGGACTTCGCCATGATGAACGTCCAGCAGCCCCCGTTCAACGACATCAGGGCCCGCCAGGCGCTCACGTTCGCGACCGACCGCGACGCCTACGTGGCGCTCATCCGCCAGGGCACCGCACCGGCGGCCGACTCGATGTTCCACCCGGACCTGATCTGGCACAACCCGGACGTGAAGCAGGAGACCAACATGCCCGAGCGGGCCGGGGCGCTGGTGGCGGCGTACTGCGCCGACAATCCCGGCGACCATGAATGGCCCGTCTTCACCGGGCAGCGCCGCCCCTACTGCACCGACGGCAAGATCAACATGGAGCTCCAGTTCTCGGGCCCGTCGGTCGCGCAGACCCGCATCGCCGAACTGCTCATCGACAGCTGGGAGGACTACTTCAACGTCCACCAGAATGAGCTGCTGCAGGACGAGCACATCACCGAGACGGCCATCGGGTTCTTCAACGTGGTGACCTGGCGCCAGTTCGGCGCGGTCGACCCCGACAACGATGTGCTGTGGATCCAGTGCGCCTCCATCGACTTGATCTCGCTCAACTGGCCACGGGACTGCGACGAGGAGCGCGATGTCCTGCTGTTCGAGCAGCGGGCCCTCAGCAACCGGGACCCCGATGAGCGGGCCCGGCGGGTGGAGATCTGGCACCAGATCTCGGAGGATCTCCGGGACTCCTACACCTACATCTTCTTCAACCACGCCAACTGGACCATCGGCGCCCGTGACAACGTCCACAACATCTGCGGGCAGACATCCCCCGACGGGGTGGAGCTGTTCTGCAATAACCAGGGCCGGGTGCAGTTGCACCAGGTGTGGTTGAGCTGACGCGCCAGAACGCCTCTTTCGGACGGTTGCGCCAATAGCATTGCCGGGCCAGCAGCGCAGTCTGGCGGAGTTTCACGGCTAGGCGCCGGCTCACGGGCCTCTACTGGGAGGGCAATCGGGAATGGCTGCTCGACGGATCGACAGGTCTTGGAGATGGTGGCCCGCGGCCGCGCTCGCCTTCTCCCTGATCGCGAGTGCGTGCGGAGGCGGCGGCGACGAGCCGTCCTCACCGGCTGCCGAGCCCTCCGCGCCGGCCGAGGAGACCGTTCCCGCTGAGCCGGCCGACGCCGGCGGGACGGGCGCGACCTCCGAAGCCGGGTCCGATCCCGGCGAGGAGCAAGAAGAGCAGGAACTGCTGGTAGCGCCGATCGACACCACCACGACCACGGCGCCGCCGCCTGCCGACGACGACGGCGCCGTGGCCGTTGTGGAGGAGCCGGCCGAGCCGGAGCCCAAGTCCGGCGGCACGCTGAGAGTCGCGATCTCGGCCGAGGGCGACGGCCTCAACCCGGCGGCCAACGCAATGACGGGGGCCGTGAACAACATCGCCTACGCGATCTTCGACCCTCTGACCTACTTCGACACCCAAGGCGACTGGGTGCCGGTCCTGGCCGAGTCGTGGACCAAGATCGGCGACGGCACGTCCTGGCAGATGAAGGTGCGCGAGGGAGTCCGGTTCCACGACGGGACCGAACTCGACGCCGATGATGTGGTCGCGACGTTCCAGGCTCAGTTCGCCGACCCGGTGATCTCGGTCGTGTACAGGCCCGGCTTCGACCCCGACGCGCCCATCGTCAAGATCGACGACTACACGGTCCAGTTCAAGGGGGTCCGACCGTCGGCCAGGCTGCCGATCGCGTTCACGAGCCAACTCGGGATGATCCTGCCGTCGGAGTGGCTCGACCAGGCCGCGGCCGACTCGACGCTCAACCAGATGCCGGTCGGCACCGGCCCGTTCATGGTCGAGAGCCGCATCCTGGGCGAGAGGACGGTGCTGGTGCGCAACCCTGACTACTGGGCCGCGGACATTATCGACATCGGCCTTGACCGCATCGAGATATATCCCATCTCCGACCAGACGGTGGCTGCCCAGCGGTTGATCGCCGGTGACCTCGACCTGATCCTCGTCTCGAGCGCAGAGGCGATCCTGACCCTGCGCGACGCGGCGGACCAGGGGCTGACCATCATCGAGAACCAGCGCTCGGAAGAGTCGACGATGATCATCAACGCGGCCAGCGCGACGTTCTCGGACATCAGGGCCCGACAGGCGCTGACGTTCGCGACCGACCAGGATCTGTATGTGGAGCTTCTGGGGCAGGGCACGACGCTGGCGGCCGACACGATGTTCCATCCCGACATGATCTGGCGCAACCCGGACATCGAGCAGGAGACCAACATGCCGGAGAGGGCGGGACCGCTGGTCGCCGCCTACTGCGCCGACCTCCCCGAGAACTGCTCCGGCGGGAAGATCAACATGCGCTTCGGCCTGTCCGGCCCGTCGGTGGAGAGCGACCGCGCCGTCGATCTGCTGGTCGACATGTGGGGCGACTACTTCAACGTCGTGGACCCCTCGGTCAAGCCGCTCCAGGATCTGCTCATCGACGTAGTGCTGGGCAACTACGACGTGGCCCAGGCCTTCGCGTTCGGGGGGGTCGACCCCGACAACGACGCGCTCTTCATGGAGTGTGGGGCGATCGGCTTCATCTCGCTGAACTTCGCCCGTCACTGCGATCAGGAGCGCGACGAGTTGATATACGAGCAGCGCAGGGTCGACGACCTCGACCGGCGGGTGCAGATCTGGCACCGCATCCAGGAGATCAACCGGGACGCCTACATCTTCATCTTCGTGAACCACGCCAACTGGACCATTGGTGCCCGCGACAATGTGGAGAACATCTGCGGGCAGATCGGGCCCACCGGCGACCCGATCCTCTGCAACAACCAGGGCCAGACCTGGTTGAGCCAGCTGTGGCTCAGCTAAGGGACCACTGACTGGCGGGCTCGGGCTCCGGTGGCCGGCGGCGCTGCTGGCCTGTGCGGCTGTCCTGGCCGCGTGCGGGGGAGGCGGCGACGAGTCGGTGAGCACCGCCGGGACCGCCGAGCCGTCCGCCCAGCCGGAGCCGGCGGCCTCGCCCGAACGCTCCGACTCCGACGTCTCGGCCGCTGACGGCGACCGCGCCGAAGGGGCGGACACCGGTGCGGTGTCGCCTGATGTGGCCGGGGAGGGGTCTCAGGAGGACGAGGGCTCCCTGGTCGCACCGCTACGCGCCACCACGACCATCGCCGTTCAGGGCTCCGGCACCGGTGTCGAGGCGCCCGCGGGCCCGCTGCCGCTCACCGGCGGGACCCTGAGGGTCGCCGTCGATGGCGAGGCCGACGGCTTGAATCCTGCGGCCAACAACTTCGCGGTGTCGGCCTATGTGATGGCCTACCCGATGTTCGATCCGCTGGCCTACTTCGATGCGGAGGGCAACTGGATCCCGTACCTGGCCGAGTCGTTCATCAGCAACGATGACGGCACGGTGTGGCGGATGAGACTGCGCGAGGGAGTCCGCTTCCACGACGGCACCGAAATGACCGCTGACGATGTCGTCGCCACCATCAGCGCCCAGCTCGCGGACCCCGTCATCTCGCTCGTGTACCGCAACACGATCGAGGCCGGTGACTTCATCACCAAGATCGACGACCTGACCGTCGAGATGAGGGTGGCCAGGCCGTCGGCCCGGTTCCCGCTGGCGTTGACGGGCCAGCTGGGGATGGTCCTGCCGTCGGAGTGGCTGGAGCTGGCCCGCGAGGATCCGACCCTGAACCAGAAGCCGGTGGGGCAGGGGCCGTTCATGATCTCCAGCCGGGTCCAGGACGTGGCCACCACGCTGGTGCGCAACCCCGACTACTGGGCCGCCGATCGGGTGCCGGTCTACCTCGACCGGATCGAGGTCTACACGATCACCGACATGGTCATCGCCGCGGAGCGCTTGAGTGTCGGAGACCTCGACCTGGCCATCACGACCAATGCCGAGGCGACGCTCATCATGCGCGAGAGCGCCGGGGTCAGGACCATCGAGAATCTGCGGTCCGATGAGGGCTTCGCCGTGATCAACTCGGGGCGGCCTCCCTTCGACGATATCCGGGCCCGCCAGGCCCTGACCTTCGCCGCCGACCGGGACGGGTACCTGGAGCTGATCCGCCAGGGCACCTCGCCGCCGGCCGACACGATGTTCCATCCGGACCTGATCTGGCACAACCCGGACGTCAAGCAGGAGACCAACATGCCGGAGCGGGCCGCACCGCTGGTCGACGCCTACTGCGCCGACCATCCCGAGAACTGCTCCGCCGGAAGGATCAACATGGAGTTGCACTTCGGCGGGCCCTCGGTGGAGAACGTGCGCATCGCCGACCTGCAGA
Organism: Acidimicrobiia bacterium; assembly: GCA_022819505.1. Classification (GTDB taxonomy): domain Bacteria; phylum Actinomycetota; class Acidimicrobiia; order Acidimicrobiales; family Aldehydirespiratoraceae; genus Aldehydirespirator. The sequence goes on from JAJEHD010000018.1 coordinate 615,904, forward strand.
TCGACGCCTGGGAGGAGTTCTTCAACGTCACGCCGGTCGAGATTCTGCAGGACAAGCTGATCAACGAGGTGGTGCTGGGCAACTACGGCGTGGTCAACTGGCGGCAGTTCGGCACCATCGACCCCGACAGCGCCGCGCTGTGGCTGGAGTGCGACTCCATCGGGTTCATCTCGCTCAACTTCGCCCGCTACTGCGACCGGGAACGGGACGCACTCATGCTCGAATCCCGGGCCATCGACGACCTCGATCGCCGGGTGGAGATCTGGCGCCGGATCCAGGAGATGATCCGCGACAGTTACACCTACATCTTCTACTACCACACGAACTGGGCGGTCGGTGCCCATGACGGTGTCCACAGAATCTGCGGTCAGGCGTCTCCCGATGGGACCGAACTCTGGTGCAACAACTCGGGGCGGGTGCTGCTGAACGGCGTCTGGCTGGGCTAGCCGCCTGGCCCCGCGGCGGGGCGATGGCGGCTACGGGCGTGGCGGGCACTGCAGTAGGCGCAGTAGTAATCTCGGTGGCGAGTGACTGCCGTACTTGAATCAGGTAGCGCCTCGATGATCATGTCGCGGCGACCGGGGCGGTAGCGGCTCGTGGCACGGTTCTTCATCCGGCGGCTGGTTCTGCTGGTGGCCGTGCTGTTCGCAGTCACGTTCCTCGGCTTCTCGGCGATGAACTTCCTCGGCGATCCGCTGTTCAACGTGGTCGGCCTGATGGCCGAACTCGACTGCGAGGCCATAGAGGCCGGATCGGCCGAGGACCCCTCGCTGGACCGGGCCCGCAGCGACTGCGAGACCGTGGCCGAGGCCAGGGCCACCTACCACCTCGACCGGCCGGTGCCCGTCCGCTACCTGCTGTGGGTGGGAGACATGTTCACCGGGGACTTCGGCACCTCGTTCCAGAACGACCAGCCGGTGGCGGAGATCATCCGCGAGAAGCTGCCCGAGACGCTGATCCTGCTGATCATGGCCCAGATCGTGTCGCTCGGCGTGGCCATCCCCTGGGGTGTGGTCGCGGCCTACCGGGCGAACCGGGCCTTCGACCGCGGCTCCACGGTGGCCTCCTTCGGGCTGCTGTCGATACCCAACTTCGCGCTCGGCGTGGTGCTGCTGTACCTGCTCTCCCTGCGCTGGCAGATCTTCCCCTCGGCCTACGAGAGCGACAGCGTCGTCGGGCTGGTGTTCTCCATGGTGCTTCCGGCGGCCACCCTCGGCCTGCCCCTGGCGGCCAGCTACCAGCGGCTGCTGCGCACCGACCTGATCACCACCCTCCAGGAGGACTTCGTTCACATGGCCCGGGCCAAGGGCCTGCCGCCCATGAGGATCATGTTCCGCCACGCCCTGCGGCCCTCGCTGTTCTCGGTCGTCACCGTCTTCGGGGTCAGCACCGGGGCCATGATCGGCGGGTCGCTGGTGGTGGAGCAGATCTTCGGCATCCCCGGGATCGGCCGGGAGATCGTGACCGCGGTGGTCCGCGACGACTTCCCGGTGGTGCTGGCCATCGTCATGCTGGTCGCCTGCACCTTCGTGATCATCAACTTCGTGGTGGACCTGTTCTACAGCTGGCTCGACCCGAGGGTGAGGGCCCGGTGAGCGGTGACGGTCGGCCGTCCCGCAAGGGCAGGGCCTCCCGGCAGCGGCTGCTGCGGCGGTTCCGGGTCTTCCGGCTCGTGCGGTCCAGCAAGGGGCCCGAGCCCGACGGCCCGGGTGAGAACGAGGCCGTGCGCCGCCGACTGGGGGTCGGCTTCTGGCTGGCGGTGGTCTGGCTGGTTGTCATGGCGTTCATCGCCCTGTTCGCACCGATGCTGCCCTTCGCCGACCCCACCAAGGTGGGGTACTCCGGGCCCCGGGAGCCGCCGTCGGCGGGCGCCTGGTTCGGAACCGACGCCCTGGGCCGGGACGTGTTCTCACGCACCATGCACGGCGCCCGCATCAGCCTCGCGGTCGGCGGCTTCGCCATCGTGTTCGGCATGGTGGTCGGGGGCGCGCTGGGGATCCTGGCCGGGTACTTCCGGGGCCGGCTCGACCAGGCCGTGGGCTTCACCTTCTTCGTGCTGTTGTCGTTCCCGGCGCTGGTGCTGGCCATCCTCATCACCGCCACCCTCGAGCGCAGCCTGCTGGTGGTGAGCCTCACCATCGGCATCCTGGCCGTCGCGCCCGTCGGCCTGCTGGCCCGGGCCTCCACCCTGGTGTACGCCGAGCGCGAGTTCGTGGCCGCGGCCCGGGTGCTCGGAGCCCGCAACGGTCGCATCATCGTGCGCGAGCTCCTACCCAACGTGGTCATCCCCATGGGGGCGCTCACGCTGCTTGGGATGGCGGTGGCGGTGGTGGCCGAGGGCTCGCTCGCCTTCCTGGGCCTGTCGGTGGCCGGGGACGAGGCCATCTCGTGGGGCAAGATGATCGTCGACGGGGCCGGCCTGCGCGACCTCCAGAACGCCACCCATGTGGCCATGTTCCCCGTGGCGGTGATGTTCGTCACCGTGCTGGCCCTGAACTTCGCCGGGGACCGCATTCGCCAGTACTTCGACGTCAAGGAGCTGGCCTTCTGATGGCTCCGGACCAGACGACCGCTGCACCCGTCCCTCTGCTGTCGGTGCGCGACCTGCACGTGCGGTTCCCCACCGAGCGGGGCACCGTCAACGCGGTCAACGGCGTGAGCTTCGACCTGTACGAGGGCAAGACCCTGGCCATCGTGGGCGAGTCGGGCTCGGGCAAGTCGGTCACGGCCAAGACGCTCATGAACCTGCTGCCCCGTTCCGCGCTGGTGAGCGGCGACGTGACCTACGCCGGCCAGGACGTGCGGGCCCTGGCAGCGGCCGGCACCAAGCACTTCTTCGGTGTGCAGATGACGATGGTGTTCCAGGATCCGATGACCTCGCTAAATCCGGTAAAGAGGGTGGGGGAGCAGATCGCTGAGACCCTCCGCTACCACCTCGGCCGCTCCCGCAGCGCGGCCCTGGAGGAGGCCGAGGACCTGCTGGACGCGGTGGGCATGCCCGAGCCGGCCCGGAGGGTGATGCAGTACCCCCATGAGCTGTCGGGGGGCCTGCGCCAGCGGGTGGTGATCGCCATGGCGCTGGCCTGCCAGCCCCGGCTGCTCATCGCCGACGAGCCCACCACCGCAGTGGACGTGACCGTCCAGAAGCACCTGCTGGACCTGCTCGATGAGCTGCGCCGCGACCGGGGCATGGCGATGATCCTCATCACCCACGACCTCGGCGTGGCCCACGGCCGGGCCGACGATGTGGCCGTCATGTACGCGGGCCGCATCGTGGAGACGGCCGACGCCCGCACGCTCTTCGTCGACATGCGCCATCCCTACACCGAGGCCCTGCTGCGCTCCATCCCCCGCATCGACGATCCCGTCCACCACCGGCTCGACCCGATCCCGGGCCGCCCGCCCGAGCTGATCAGCCCGCCCGACGCATGCGCATTCGCTCCCCGCTGCCTCTACGCCCAGGCCGACTGCCTCGACGGCGTTCCCGAGCTGAGCGGTCTGGTCGGCCTGCATCGCTTCGCCTGCCTGCACCCGACCGGCACCGAGCGGGGCGTGGCCGCGGCCACGGCCAACCGGGCCGCGGGGGTGACCGTGGCGGGTCTGCCCCTCACCGGGGATCCGGGAGGGGCCGGCTGATGGCCGGGACGGGCCACACCCAACTGCGCGGCGACGACGTGCTGCTGCGGGTCCGGGACCTGGTGGTGCAGTTCCCGGCCGGGCGCAAGCGTGTCGTTCATGCCGTCTCGGAGGTGACCTTCGACGTCGCCGAGGGCGAGACCCTAGGAATCGTGGGCGAGTCGGGGTGCGGCAAGTCGACGGTGGCCCGGGCCATCATCCGCTTGGTGGATATCACCGCCGGGGAGGTGCGGTTCCAGGGCCAGGACCTCGCCGGCCTCGAGGGAGAAGACCTGCGCCGGGTGCGGCCCAGCCTGCAGATGATCTTCCAGGATCCCATCTCGTCCCTCAATCCCCGGCGCCGGGTGCGCGACGTGATCGGCGAGGGCCTGGCGGTGTGGGGCGACGAAATCGGATCCTGGAGCCTCGACCGGATCGACGAGCTCATGGAGGCCGTAGGGGTGGAGGCCCGGTACGGCGACCGTCGCCCCCACGAGTTCTCCGGCGGCCAGTGCCAGCGCATCGGCATCGCCCGGGCCCTGGCCCTCGACCCCAAGGTGCTCATCTGTGACGAGCCGGTGTCGGCGCTCGACGTGTCCATCCAGGCCCAGATCCTGAACCTGATCCAGGACATGAAGCGGCGGTACGGCCTGACCGTGCTCTTCATCTCCCACGACTTGTCGGTGGTGAAGAACGTCAGCGACCGGATCGTGGTCATGTACCTGGGCAAGGTGTGCGAGATCGGCAGCACGGAGGAGCTCTACTCCCGTCCGGCCCATCCGTACACCCGGGCCCTGCTGGCGTCCATTCCCGAGCCCGCCCCCACCGTGGACGTGAGCGAGGGCGATATCGGCGACGAGCTGCCGTCGGCCACCGCGCCCCCGAGCGGCTGCCGGTTCCACACCCGCTGCCCGCGGGCGACCGACGTGTGCCGGGACGTCGAGCCGGTTACCGAGCAGATCGGCGACGCCGACCACTTCGTCGCCTGCCACCACCCGGTGGCCGCGGAGGTGGCCGTCAGGGCTCCCTGATCGGGCGGCCCGTCAGGTCTCAGCAGAATCTCGGGTTGGTTCTGTGCGCTGTATGCACAAAAGTCACACCGAGATTTGCGGATGGGCTCAGGTGGCGCACTCCGAGGCGCCGGTCTCCACCGTGTAGGGGCCGGTCTCGTCGAAGTCGACGTAGAAGGACGGGTCGTCGTCGAAGGTGGGGAACTGGTCGAGATCCTTGAGGGCCTCGGCCACGGCCCGGGCCCCGCCGGCCCGCTGCATCCAGTCCCGGAACTTCTCGCCGGCCTGCCGCTCCTCGGTGAAACGCCGGATCACCCGGGCGGTGGCCTCGGGGGCGTTGCGGGCTGGCAGGCGCAGGGCCTTCTCGCCGAAGTGCATCTGCTGGGAGCCGATGTAGCCGCCGAGCAGCATCTGGTAGCCGGGCGCGCTGCGGCCGTGGGCCCGCCGCTCCGCGCCGAAGAACCCGATGTCCGACGCGTGATGCTGGCCGCACGAGTTGGGGCATCCCGAGATGTTGATGCGGATGCCGCCCACCTCGGCCAGGCCTTCGGACTCCAGACGCTCGCCGATGGCGTGGCCCAGCCCCCGGCTCTGGGTGACCGCCAGATTGCAGGTGTCCGATCCCGGGCAGGCAACCACGTCGCGGGACAACTCGGCGCCGGGCTGGGCCATGTCCATGCTGGAGAGGCGGTCGAAGACCAACGGCAGGTCCTCCACGTGGATGCCCCTGAACACCACGTTCTGGCGGTTGGTCAGACGCACGTCCGCGCCTAGGTCCCGCTGCAGGGCGGCCAGGGCACGGAACTGGTCGCCGGTGATGTCGCCGAGATGGGCCTGGGCGTACACCGAGACGGTGCCGTCCCGCACACCCCGCACCACGTTGGCCCGTTCCCAACGCTCGTAGGGGCTGCCGGTGCCCAGCGTCACCGGGGTGCCGTGGCCGATGACGGTGACGTCGGCCGGGTCGTCGCCGGCACCGGCCGGGTCGTCGCCGCCGGCCAGCACCTCGGCGGGGATGCCGCCGGGCCAGGACGTGGAGGCCACCAGGAACTTGCGCTGGGTCAGCACCCGTCGCTGGACCTCTTCGAAGCCGAGGGTGTCGACCAGCCACTTCATGCGGGCCCGGAGCTTGTTGTCGCGGTTGCCGGCCTGGTCGAACACCCGAAGGCAGGCCTCGATGGTGGGAAGCAGCTCCTCGCGGGGGGTGAAGTCCTCCAGGGCCAGAGCGGGATGGGGCGTCGTGCCGAGACCGCCAGCGATGAACACCTTGAAGCCGCTCTCGACGTCGCCGGCGTCGGTCCGGCGGACCACGCCGATCACGCCGACGTCGTTGAACATCGCCTGCCCGCAATCGGACTCGCAGCCCGAGAAGTTGATCTTGAACTTGCGGGGTAGCCGCTGGCTGATCGGGTTGCGTACGAAGTGTCGGTAGGTGGCCTCGGCCCATGGCGTGATGTCCAGGATCTCGTGGGGGCAGGCGCCGGCCAGGTGGCAGCCCTGGACGTTGCGGACCGTGTCGCCGCAGGCTTCCCGGGTGGTGAGGCCCACCGACGCCAGATGCTCGAGAACCTCGGGGATCTGATCGAGTTGCACGTAGTGGAACTGGATGTTCTGGCGGGTGGTGATGTGGCCCCAACCGCGGCTGTAGGCCTCGACCAGCCAGCCCAGCATCTCGAGCTGGTCGGGCTGGATGGACCCGTAGGGCACCTTGACCCGCACCATCTGGTTGGTGCCGCCCTGCCGCTGCCCGTAGATGCCGTTGGTGAGCCGGTACACCCGGAACACTTCGTCGCTCAGCTCGCCGCTCAGGAACCGGGCGTACTGCTGCCGGTACTTGTCGACGTCGGCCCGTATCTCGGGGTCGGCCGGGCCCCGGCCAGTCGGCGGCTCGGCCGGCTCGGCCGGCGTCGGAGTGTCGGTGCGTGGCTCCAGGAGGGTCATGGCACAGTTCCTTGGGTCGCTAGGGCGTTCGAGATGGCGTTCAGCTCTGAGGCGGCCAGCACGTCGGTGGCCGCGACCGCTCCGACGATGATGGTGGCCGGGCTGGACACCCGGAGGCGGCGTAGGCCGGACAGGTCGGTCCGGTCAATGTTCTGGTCGCCGGTCGTGGCCGCGCTGATGACTGCCACCGGGGTGTCGTCGGCCATGCCGCCGGCCCGGAGCCGGTCGGCGATCTGCTCGGCCCGGGCCGCGCCCATCAGGATCACCAGCGTCGTGCCGCCCCTGGCCAGCGCGTCCCAGTCGAGCCACCGGTTCGAGGACGGATCCTGGTGGGCGGTGACGACGGTGAAGCCGCTGGAGACGCCTCGCAGGGTGACGGGGATGCCGGCCGCAGCCGGCGCGGCCACCGCAGAGGTCACTCCGGGGACCACTTCGACATCGAGGCCGGCGGCCCGCAGGGCGGTGGCCTCCTCGCCGCCGCGGCCGAACACGAACGGGTCGCCGCCCTTCAGCCGCACGACGCAGCCGAAGCGGCGGCCCCGGTCCACGAGGATGGCGTTGATGTCGTCCTGGGACGGGCTCGGAGCGCCGGGCGTCTTGCCCACGCAGATGAGCTCGGCCCACGGCGGCGCGAGATCGAGCACCGCCGGATCGACGAGCCGGTCGTAGACCACCGTGTCGGCCTTGCGCAACAGGCCGGCGGCCCGGACGGTCAGCAGCTCAGGGTCACCGGGACCCGCGCCCACGAGATGGACGGTCACGATGCCAGCGCCTCGGTGGGTTCGTTCTCGGGGGCATGGAGTCCGAGGTGGCCGCGCAACAGGGAGCGAGCCTCGTCAACGCGTCCCACCCGCACGAGCTCGAGCAACCCTCCGTCGAGGGCGGCCTCCCAGCCGGTCACCTCGGAAGTGCCGTAGTGAGCCTTGGCTTCCGCTCGCGCCTCTGCCAGCAGTTCCAGAAGGGCCGCGTAGCCGGAATCGACCTCGCGCTCGATCCTCTGCCGGAGCCAGCGAGCCAGGGCTGGGCTCTGCCCGCCCGTCGACACCGCCACCTGGACGTGGCCGCGCCGGGCCACCGAAGGCAGGGTGAAGGTGCAGTTGGCTGGATCGTCGGCCGAGTTGACGAACACGTTGGCGGCTTCGCAATCGGCGGCCACGCGGGCGTTCACCGCAGGGTCGTTCGTGGCCGTGACCACCAACCGGTACGAGCCGGCCTCCGCTGGCTGGTATCGGCGTCGCAGCCAGGTGACGTCGGACCGCTCGGCGATGGCGTTGGCCGCAGCCGGAGCGACCACGGTCACGCGGGCGCCCGCGCGGAGCAGGGCCTCCACCTTGCGGGCGGCAACCGGCCCTCCGCCGACCACCAGGACGGGCTGATCAGCGAGGAGGAGGTTCACCGGGTATGGGGTCGGGGCGCTGGGCATCTGAATACGATAATTCCGATAAGAAAAGTCGGGATTCGAGAGGGTAGCGCACTCTCGGGCGCGATACAACACAAATCCGATCAGAATTATCAGGTTTTGGACGGGCCGAACAGCGGAGGCCCGCTCACAACTCAGGGGCTGCCTTCGGGGAGTCGTACACGGGCGGCCCGGGCCGCTCGAGCGATTCGCCAAATGATGAAGGCGACTGCGATAGCCACCGCTCCCAGGGTGGCGAACTGGAGGCTTCCGCCCCGGTCGCCGGAGTGCAGGGGGTCCGGTCCGGGGTCGGGGGATCCGATTATCCGGTCGGCGCCCGGAGGGATCTCGTAGACGGGTCTCAGGTCGTCCCCGATGTCGGTAGGGAGCGGCTCGTCCTCGCCCTCATGGGCGGCCGCGCCGGATTGGATGCCGATGAGCAGGGCAGTCATCCCGACCAGCAGGACGGCCCCGCGGCCTGCCCGCCTGGAACCCGGGACTCTCACGGCTTGGAGCCCGGCCGGAACTCGGCTACCTCCCCGGTGGTGGCAAGCAGGTAGGAGGGCACCTCGCCGCCGCCGTGCACCGGTACCGACGCTCCCGACATGTAGGAGGCGAGAGGCGAGGCGCAGAACAGCACCACACCGGCGATCTCGTCGGGCTCTCCGAGCCGGCCCGACGCCAGGGTGTGACCGACGGCGTCGATCCCGGCCTCGTCCCCGTAGTAGAGGTGGGCCTGCTCGGTGCGCAGCAGCCCGACCATGACGCTCAACACCCGGATGGACGGGCCCCATTCGTGGGCCAGGGTCCGGGTCAGGCTGTCCAGTCCGGCCTTGGCTGCTCCGTAGGCCGCGCTGGCGGGGGCGGGGCGGATGCTCGACACCGACGAGACATTTATGATCACCCCGCCGCCCTCCTGGGTGCTCATCACCGGATGGACGGCCTGCGCGAAGGTCAGTGGGGCCAGCAGGTTGAGCGCGACGACCTTCTCGTTGAACCGGGGTGAGACGGTGGCCGTGTCCGCAGGCGGAGCGCCCCCGGCGTTGTTCACCAGCACGTCGATCCGGCCGGTGCGGTCCACAGCCTCATCCACGACCGCGGCGACCTGTTCGGGGTCGCGCACATCGGCCGCCACGAAGACCGCCTCCCGTCCGGCCGCGGTCACCGGCTCCTGCGGCTCGCGGCGGGCGCACACGACCACGTCGGCGCCGTGCTCGAGGAACCTGGTGGCGATCACACGGCCCAGGCCCATGGTGCCACCGGTCACGATCACGGTCCGGCCGGTCATGTCGAGCGGGTTGTCGGGCACGCGGCACCCCGAGGGATAGGCAGGCTTGCCTCGAAGCTATCGCCGCCGGGAGTAGCAGCGGGACGGCCGGCGCTCTACCGTCGAGCGGTGCCCGACAAGCGGATGACGGAGGACGAGGTCGTCGCCGAACTCAGCAGCGGCATGACGATCGGCATCGGCGGCTGGGGGTCGCGCCGCAAGCCGATGTCTCTGGTCCGTGCCGTCCTGCGCAGCGGACTGGAGGACCTTCACGTGGTGAGCTACGGAGGACCGGACGTCGGTCTGCTGTGCGCCGCCGGCCGGGTCCGCAAGCTCACGTACGGGTTCGTGTCGCTCGACTCCATCCCGCTGGAGCCGCACTTCCGCATCGCCCGTCAGACCGGAACGGTCGAAGCCCGCGAGTATGACGAGGGGGCCTTCTACCTGGGGTTGTTGGCCGCGGCCCACCGGGTGCCCTTCTACCCGACCCGGGCCGGGCTGGGCTCCGACATGCTCACCTACAACCCGGACCTCAAGACGGTGACGAGCCCCTACGAAGACGGCACCGAGTTGGTGGCCGTTCCCGCCTTCGACATCGACGTGTCGCTGGTGCACATGAACCGGGCCGACGCCGCTGGCAACGGGCAGTTCCTCGGTCCCGACCTCTACTTCGATGACCTGTTCGCCATGGCGGCCAAGCGCACGTTCATGTCGTGCGAACGGCTCGTGGCCACCGAGGATCTGCTGCGCGAGGGATCGGTCCACACGCTGAAGATCCCGCGCCTGCACACCGACGGCGTGGTGGAGGCGCCCGGCGGCGCCCACTTCACCGAGTGCCTGCCCGACTACGGCCGAGACGAGGCGTTCCAGCGGGAGTACGCGGCCACAGCCCGGGACGCCGACGCCTGGGACCGGTTCAAGGCGGACTGGCTGGACCTGCCCGCCCACGAGGACTACCGGGCCCGCCTGGCGGCGCGCCAACGCGAGGCGGAGGCAGCGACGTGAGCGAGCCTGCACCCGGCCGAGGACCCCTACCGGAGGTGGAGCCGTGAGCGACGCCACCATCGATGAGATCTGCCTAGTGGCGCTGGCCGAGGCCTTCCGGGGCGATGGCGAGTTGCTGTGCCACCCGATGGGCCCGTTCCCGGTGGCGGCCGGCAGGCTGGCCCGGGCCAGCTTCGAGCCCGACCTGATGCTCACCGACACCATCGCCTACGCGGTGGCCGGCACGCTGCCGCTGGGCATGATCGTGGACGACCCTGGCCGCGACGAGGGCATCGTGGTCGAGGGCTACCTGGCGTTCCGCACCGTGTTCGACCAGGCGTGGTCGGGGCGCCGCCACGTGGTGATGGGCGCCAGCCAGATGGACCGTCACGGCAACCAGAACTTCGCCGCCATCGGGGACTACCGGCAGCCCAAGGCGCAACTCCTCGGCCTGCGGGGCGCGCCCGGCAACGTGATCAACCACACCACCAGTTACTGGATCCCCAATCAGGCCCGCACGTTCGCCGAGAGCGTGGACGTGGTGTCAGGGCCGGGCTATGACCGGGTGGCCGCGCTGCCCGGTCTCGGCGGGCGCTTCCACGAGATCCGCCGGGTGGTCACCGAGTTGGCCGCCTACGACTTTGAGACGCCGGACGGAACCATGCGCCTGAGGTCCATTCACCCCGGTGTCAGCGTCGACGACGTGCTCGCGGCCACACCCTTTGACCTCGTAGTGCCCGACGAAGTACCCGCCAGCCGCCTGCCCACCGGCGAGGAACTCCACCTCATCCGCGACGTGATCGACCCCACCGGCATCCGCAAGCGCGAGTTCCGGTCGTAAGGTTCAGCCGCCATGACGGCGGTGGGGAGCGAGTGACGGCAATGGGTGAGCGGCCGGTTGTGTACATGGTTTGCACCGGGAACGCGGCCCGGTCGCCGATGGCCGCGGCCATGCTTCGGGCCCTGGACGCCCGCGAGCAGCTCGACGTTCGCAGCGCCGGCACCCTCACCGTGGAGGGGCACCCGATGGGGACCCGGACCCGGTCGGCCCTGGCCCGGCACGGCCTCACCGACCACGCCCACCGGTCCCGTCAGTTCCGGACCACCGACGCGGCTGAAGCCGATCTCGTGGTCGTGATGGAGCCGCTCCACCTTCACTGGATGCGCCGCAATATCCCCGAGGCGGCGCCCATCACCGGATCGCTGCGGCGGCTGGCGAGGGACCTGGTGCCTCCCCTAGGCGGTTCCGGCGCCCAAGAGCTCGGCCAGAGGGCGAGGGCGCTGGGCCTCGACGCACTCGCGCCGGAGGCGTGGGAGGAGATCGTCGACCCCGGCGCGGGCGAGCAGGACGACTTCGACCGCTGCTCCGACGAACTGCGCCTCCTCGTGGCCGAACTGCACCGCCGCCTCGGCCAGCCGGTCACATCGTGAAGGTGCTCGGCCAGTCGTCGGAGCGCATGAGGGCGTCGGTGCCCCCATCCACGTAGATCACCGATCCGCAGGCGAAGCGGGCGACGGGCGATAGCAGGAACTCCACCCAGGCGGCCAGGGCATCGGCGTCGGGCGTCTCGGCCACCGGAACCGGGAACGCCTCCATGAGTGGCCCGTAAACCTCGTCCACCTGGCCGGCCCGCAGCAGCGGGGTGTCGACCGGCCCCGGGGCGATCACGTTGAGCCTGATGCCCTGGCCGACCCACGGCTCCGTCACCGCTGCCCGGCGGCACCAGCGGGTGATGGCCAGCTTGGCTCCCCCGTAGGCGACCGCGGGCGCGAACACCGGTTCGACCGTCTCGACGATCGCCACCGCGTCCTCCTCGCGGCCGTCGAGGTAGGCGTCGATCAGGTCGTCGGGCAGGTTGGGAGTAGTGGTCGACGAATTCGACCCGAACTGCACGACCTGAGCCCCGCCCGAAGCGGCCAGGGCAGGCCTCAGCCCTTCCAGCAGAGCCTGCGAGCCGAAGTAGTTGACCCGGGCGATGAGCGCGCCGGCCACGGGCGGAGCCACGCCCGCAGCCGAGACCACGCCATCGAGCACGCCGCCTGAGGTGTCGATCACGGCGGCAACCGCTCTGTTACGGCCCTCGGCCGTGGCGAGATCGGCGATCACCTCCGCGTCGTGCAGGTCGACGCCGATGACCCGGTGTCCTGCGGCTTCGAGCCGGTCCCGGGTGGCCGCCCCCATACCAGAAGCCGATCCGCTGATCGCGTAAGTGCCCATGGCCTCAACGCTACGTCACGCAACCAGCGGGTTGATCCAGGACACCTCAGTGAAGCGGGCGAAGTCAGAGTCGGCCGACACGACGGCCAAGCCGTGCTCGATGCACAGCGCGGCCAGCGCGGCGTCCGGCACGAGGTTGGCGCTGAGGCGCAGATCGCGCACCAGCCGGCCCAGGATCTCACGATGTCCCGATCCGGGCTGGGGGATCCAGGAGTTCCGGGCGTCGAGCCAGGCTTCTACGATGTCCCAAGCGTCGTCCGGCGCCAGCGGATCGGGAACGGCGCGAGGGTTGGTGGCGATCCGCATGAACCCCGTCAGCGACTGCCACGGCAAACCCACCCGCCGGGGGCCGTTCAGGGCGTCCTCCAGCCACTGTCTGGCCGCTGGATGGAACGGGCTGGCCTCGTCCACTGCGTACAGCAGGATGTTGGCGTCGACGAGCACCTGACGGTCACCGGGTCCGGGAGCCTTCGAGGGCGTCTATCGCATCGGCGACGTTGGAGACATCGATCCTGAGGTTGAGCCGGCGGGTCCGCTGCACGAACGGGGATGGTTCAGGCCCGCCGTCCTCAACCAGGAGACCGCGGCGGACCAGGTGGTTGACCGCTTCCGATACTCCCATCCCCGTCCTGTTGCGCAGCCGGTCCAGAGCCCGCGCAGTATCCTCCTCGAATTCGATCGTGGTTCGCATGTCGAGAATCTAACACTTACATGCATAGTTCAGCACATGTACATGCGCCTTGAAGGGTTGAGGCCAGTGGCGTCGAGTGGGTGCCGTCGGGGCGGGTCAGGGCCAGACTGTGACTATGGACTCCGAAGCGATCGTCAACCAGATCGAACTCGACGGCCGTCGCCTGATCGAGGTGGCCCGGTCCGATCTCGAGGCGGCGGTGCCGACCTGCGGCGATTGGAACCTGCGCGAACTGGCCGGGCACATGGGGTGGGTCCATGGTCTGGTCGGCAGCTACGTGGCCAGCCGGGCCACTGAGCCCCTGGGCCGGGAGCAGATTCCCCAGGTGCCCGACGATGACTCGGCGGTGGACTTCGCGGCTGAGGCGCTCGACCGGCTCGTTGATGCCCTGGCCGGAATCGAGCCCGACACTCCGGTGTGGAACTGGTCGCCCCGGCCCGATGCCGGCTTCTACTTCCGCCGGATGCTGCACGAGACCAGCGTGCACCGCTGGGACGCCGAGAACGCGGTGGGGGTGACCGGCCCGGTCGATGGGGACCAGGGCCGGGACGGGGTGGACGAGTTCTTCGAGTTCGTGCTGCCCAACGCCCAGAATCGCAAGCGGCGGGATCTGCCGGCAGGGAGCCTCCACCTGCATCGCACCGACGGCGAGGGCGAGTGGATCGTGCACGCCCAGGGCGATGACGTGGTGTTCGAGCGTGCCCATGTGAAGGGGGACGCCGCGGTGCGGGGACCGGGCGGCGCCCTGTTCCTGGCCATGTGGAACCGGTTGCCGCTCGACGACGACTCGCTGTCGGTGGTCGGCGACGAGGCCACCGCGCAGGCATGGGCGGCTCTCGCTCCGTGAACGAGGGCGCCGACCGGTCGGGCGCCGAGCCGGGCGGGGCGCCGGGCGCTCCGCCCGGGGTGCCCGAGCCGGTCGATTCCGGCAGCTCGGCGACCGAGCCCCGGGAACTCGCAAGGACGTCGCGCCAGGCGGTGTGGGGCTGGCGAAGCAACCTCGACCAGTTCATGCCGGTGGTGCTGTTCCTGGTCTTCTACAACCTCGCGAACACCGAGGTGGCCGTGATCGCGGCCACCGCGTGGTCGGTGAAGGCGGCCTACAGCCGCCGCCGCCGGGGCCTGCCGATCGGCGCCTGGCTGCCCGCCATCACCGGATACCTCTTGGCCCGGGCGGCGGTAAGCATCGCAGTCGAGCGGGACCTGGTGGACTTCGGCGTGAGCAGCGAGGCCGTCTATTTCGGCATCGGTATCGGCACCAAGATGCTGGTCGGCGTGGCCGCTGCGGTCACGATCCTCGTAGGAAGGCCCTTCATGGTGTGGGTGGCCCATCGCTTCCTGAACCTGCCCGAGGAGCTCAAGCACAACCCCGACTTCCTGGCGACACTGCGCAACGTCACCTGGGTGATCACCGTCTACGAGGTCGGTTCGGCGGTGTGGGACTTCTGGCTCTACAACAGCGCGGGGGTCAACCTGTTCCTGGTCACCCGCCAGGTGGTGAACTTCGTGGCGGCCTTCCTGCTGATCTTCGCCACCCTCCTGTACGTCGACCGCCGGTTCTCCAAGATCGACGGCTGTCCGAGCCTGGTCGACCTCATCAGTGGGGCCACCGGCCGGGCCCCCGCCGACGGTTCGTGACCGGCCCCGCGCCGTCGCCCGGCCGTCTGCGGGGCAGGTCGGTACTCGTCACCGGAGGCGGCACCGGCATCGGAAGGGCGTGCGCGGCCCGGCTGGCGGCCGAGGGGGCGGCGGTAACGATCTGCGGGCGAACCCCCCAGACATTGGCCGCGGCCGCCGAGAGCATCTCATGCGACGACGGGGGATCGGTGTCCTACGAGGTCGCCGACGTGACCTCCGAGGAGGACATGTCGCGGGTGGCCGAGGCTGCCTGCGACGCCGCCGGGCACCTGCACGGCGTGGTGGCCAACGCCGGAGGCGGGGGACGGATGGGGCCGTACCACCTGCTCGACACCGACGACTTCAAGCGGGTGCTCGATCTCAACGTGGTCGGCACCATGCTCACCATCAAGCACACCACCGAACGCATGGCCGCCGCGGGCGGAGGGTCCTTCGTGGCGATGTCGTCACTGGCCGGGGCGGTGACCCACCCGTACTTCGGGGCCTACACCGCGGGCAAGGCCGGCATCGAGGCGATGATCCGCAACGCGGCCGACGAGTTCGGGCCGGCGGGCGTGCGCTTCAACGCGGTCAGGCCCGGGTTCATCGCCACCGAGATCATGGAGGCCATCCCCCGCGACTCCGCCGTGTACGACAGCTACGTCCAGAACACGCCCCTCGGCGGTGTCGGCGAGCCCTCCGATGTAGCCGCGCTGGTGGCCTTCCTGATCTCGGACGAGGCCCGCTGGATCACCGGCACCGCCATCAACGTCGACGGCGGGCACAGCCTGCGTCGCGGGCCCGACTTCGGATCGTTCCTGCCCTACGGCGACGACGTTAGGTCGGGCCGGGCCCGGCCCTAGTCCTGAGCGAGAGGCCGAGCGAGTAGTCAGCTATACGGCTCGCAGGCGCTCCCATTCGTCGAGCAGGCTGGAGTCCACCTCTCGCACCAGCGCGCCCAGCCACTCGATCACCTCGGCCAGGCGGTCGTTGACCGCCGCGGCCGGCACCGTCTGCGCTAAGGCCTTGTAGCAGTCGGTGAGGTAGCGCAGCACCAGGCCCTCGGAGCGCTTGAGCCCGTAGCGGCTCACGTACTGGTTGAAGGTGTCGGTGTGCTCGACCATGTCGCGCACCACCGACTTGGGGCTGGGACGCAGATGCCCGACCCACGGGTGGTGGCGGGCGAACACCTCGAAGGCGGGCTCAATGTACTCGGCCTCGGGCTTCGGCCAGGTCACCTCGGCCAGCCGGGCCATGCGCTCCTCATAGTCGACGCCTTCGTCCTTCATCCTGGTCACCAACTCGTCGCGGGCCTTGTCCCGCTGGGCGAGCAGCACCGCCATCGGATCCTCCAGCACCGATTCGGCGACGCTGAGGACTTGCATGTGGTAGTCGGTTGCCTCCGGGTCGAGGACCGAGACGGCCTCCACCGCGAACAGTCCGAGCGGCTGGTTGAGCCGGAACTCGTCCTGGAGGTCGAGGTTCACCCGCACCGGGCGGCCCAGGTCGTCGGGCTCGTCGAGCACCTCCACGATCCCCGCGTCGATCAGGGACCGGAACACACCCACCGCCTTGCGGATGTGGCGGCGCTGGCGGGGCCGGGGCTCGTGGTTGTCGACCAGCAGACCCTTCATGGCCGTGCAGCCGTCGCCGGGCCGGTCCAGGACGTTGAGCATCATGGCGTGGGTCACGTCGAAGCTCGACTCCAGCGTCTCGGGGGTGCCCTCCCAGAGCCGGGTGAGGGTCTTGTCGTCGTAGTGGGCGTAGCCCCGATCCGGAGGCCTCTTCTTCACCAGCTTGCGCAGCTTCTTGGGATCGCCGGCAGCCCGCATCTCGGCCCGCTTGTTCTCCACCGCGTGCTGGGGTGCCTGCACCCACACGCTGCCGACGGTGTCGAAGCCCCGCCGGCCGGCCCGGCCCGCGATCTGCTGGAAGTCCCGCACCGACAGCACCCGCGTGCGGCGGCCGTCGTACTTGTAGAGCTGGGTGAACAGCACGGTCCGGATCGGGACGTTGACACCCACGCCGAGGGTGTCGGTGCCGCAGATCAGCTTTAGATGGCCCTGCTGGGCCAGCTTCTCGACCAGCAGCCGGTACTTGGGCAGCATCCCGGCGTGGTGCACGCCGATTCCGGCCAGCACGAACCGGCGCAGGTCCTTGCCGATCGGGGTGTCGAAGCGGAACCCGCCCACCGCCTCCTTCACGGCTTCCTTCTCGTCGGGTCCGAGAACCTTGAGGCTGGTGAGGCTCTGGGCCCGGGCGGTGGCCTCCCGCTGGGTGAAGTGCACGATGTACACGGGAGCGCGGCCGGCGGAGAGCAGCTGCTCGATCGACACGTGCAGCGGGGTCTCCCGGTACTCGACATCGAGGGGGACCGGACGCTCGGCCGACGCGACCAGGGCGGTGTCACGCCCGGTGCGGGCGGTCAGGTCGCGGCGGAGAGCGCTGGTGTCGCCGAGGGTGGCCGACATGAGCAGGAACCTGGGCTTCGGAAGCTGCAGCAGCGGCACCTGCCAGGCCCAGCCGCGGTCGCGGTCGCCGTAGTAGTGGAACTCGTCCATCACCACGAGGTCTGCAGGAGTGTCGGCGCCGGATCGCAGCGCTCGCTGGGCCAGGATCTCCGCGGTGCAGGCGATCACGGGGGCATCACCGTTGACCGACGCGTCGCCGGTGACCATTCCCACCTCGGAGGGGCCGAACGCCGCGGTCAACTCGAAGAACTTCTCGCTGACCAGAGCCTTGATGGGAGCGGTGTACACGGCCCGGCGGCCCTGAGCCAGCATGGCGAAGGCACCGGCCAGGGCCACCAGCGACTTGCCCGAGCCGGTGGGCGTGGACAGCACCACGTTCTCTCCGGCCAGCAGGCGCAGCACCGCCTCCTCCTGGTGCGGGTACAGCTCGAGGCTGGCAGCCGCCGACCACTCGATGAAGGCGTCCAGCAGCTCGTCGACGCCGGGAGTGCCGGGCAGGAAGTCGCCTAGAGCGGGCAGTGCCATTCGGACCGCAGGCTAGGTGGGGATTACCGTTGTCTTGATGTCGAACGACGATTCACCGGCGGCGGACGCCGGATCGTCGACGACTGGCGACGCTCGGATCGGGCCGAGGCTCTGGGCGCTCTTCGGAGTGACGTTCCTGTCGATGGCGATGACCATGGGGCAGCTGACGATTCTGGGCAAGCAGGTGTTCGACATGACCGGCCGCCCGCTGTACCTGGGGTTCCTGGGGCTGGCCGAGTTCGTGCCGGCATTCCTGCTGGCACCCGTCACCGGCATGGTCGCGGACCGGTTCGAGCGTCGATACGTGTACGCCTGGGGCCTCGGCGGCGAGGCCCTCGCCTCCGTCGGTCTGTTCTTCTATGTCTTGACCGATCCCACATCGGTGCTCCCCATCTACGCCCTAGTCGTCGTGTTCGGCACCGCCCGGGCCTTCCTCATGGCGGTGAGCCGGGCCCTGCCGGTGGATCTGGCCCCCGAAGGGTCCCGAGAGCGGACGGTCGCACTGAATGTCGTGGCCTGGCAGGCGGGCTTCATCGTCGGCCCGGTGTCGTTCGGCTTCGCCTTCGAGGTCGATCCGGCCCTCCCGTACCTGCTGGCCGCCTGGTCCTCGGCGGCCGGGATCGGCCTCCTCATGCTGCTGCCGACCAGCGCAGTGCGGCGTGCCGCGTCCGCGTCCGGGGCCGGAGCACGGGCTGCACTGCGACACGCGCTCGAGGGCTTGCGCTACGTCCGGCGCAACCGGGTGGTGCTCGGGGCGATCTCCCTCGATCTGTTCGCCGTGTTCATGGGCGGCGCTCACGCGCTGCTGCCCGCCATCGCCGAGGAGCGCCTGGGTGTGGGCGCCGTCGGCCTCGGCTGGCTGGCGGCCGCTTTCGGCATCGGGGCCTCGGTGGTGATGGTTGCCCTGGCGGTGCGACCACTCCAGCGGCGGGTGGGTCCGTCGCTGCTGGCGGTGGTGGCTGCCTTCGGCGCGGGGGCGGTCGTGCTCGGCCTCACCGGTTCCTTCGTCGTCGCCTTCGTGGCGCTGCTGGTGATGGGCAGCGCGGACGCGGTCAGCGTCTTCATCCGCAGCACCCTGGTGCCGCTGGCCACGCCTGAGGACATGCGGGGGCGGGTCATGGCCGTCGAATACGTGTTCATCGGCGGCTCCAGCGAGTTGGGCGCGTTCAAGTCCGGCGTCGCCGGTGCCGTGCTCGGCGTGGCTGGAGCGGTGGTGTTCGGCGGCGTGGGGGCGTTGGCCGTGGTGGCGGTCTGCTGGGTGGTCTTTCCCGAGCTGCGAGGCATCGATCGCTTCGCCGAGGTGCATCCAGACAGCTAGGCACGGGTGACGCCGTTCCGGCCGGGGGCTGGGGTGGGGTTAGCGTTGAATGATGCCGAACGACGATTCACCGGCGGCCGGCGCCGGGTCTTCGGCTCCTGAGGCTGCCCGCATCGCCCCGCGACTCTGGGCCCTGCCGGTCGTCATCTTCCTGACGGCGGCCATGACGGTGGGCCAGATCACCATCCTGGGCAAGCAGGTGTTCGACATGACCGGCAAGCCGCTCGACCTCGGTCTGCTGGGCCTGGCGGAGTTCGTCCCCACCCTGCTCCTCGCACCCCTCAGCGGCGTGCTGTCGGACCGGTTCGACCGGCGAGCCATGTACGCCTGCGGGCTGGTCGGCGAGGCGGCCGCCTCGGCCGGGATCTACCTGTACGTGGCGTCGGATCCGACCTCGGTCGTGCCGATCTTCCTGCTCGTCATCGCCTTCGGCTCGGCGCGGTCGGTGCTGAGCGCGGCCAGCAGGGTCATGCCGGTCGACCTCGCGCCTCCCGGCGCGGTCGAGCGGATGGTGGCGGTGTGCATGTCCGGCTGGCAGGCCGGTTTCGTCGTCGGGCCGGTCGTGTTCAGCTTCGTGTTCGTGGCCGACGTCGCCGCGCCCTACCTGCTCGCGACCGTGGTGTCGCTGGCGGCTGCCGCGCTCCTCGCGGTCGTGCCCGCGAGCGGAGTGGCCCGTTCGGCGGCTGTCGTCGGTTCCGGGGTACGGGCAGTGCTCGTCCACGCCCTGCAGGGACTCCGGTTCATCCGGAGCAACCGGGTCGTGCTGGGCATCATCTCCCTCGACCTGTTCGCGGTCCTGTTCGGCGGCGCGGTGGCGCTGCTTCCCGCGATCGCCGACGAGCGGCTCGGAGTCGGGGCAGTGGGACTCGGCTGGCTGCGAGCGGCGGTGGGGATCGGGGCGTTGGCGACCATGGCCGTCCTGGCCGCCCGGCCGTTGACGAGGCGCGTGGGCCTGATGCTGATGGCGGCGGTGGGGTTGTTCGGCCTGGGCACGATCGTGCTCGGCCTTACCCGGTCCTACGCGGTGGCGTTCATCGCACTGCTGGCGTTGAGCGGCGCCGACTCGGTGAGTGTCTTCGTGCGCAGCACCCTCGTGCCGCTGGCGACCCCCGAGGACATGCGGGGCCGGGTGATGGCGGTCGAGTACACCTTCGTCGGGGCCTCCAACGAGTTGGGTGCGTTCGAGTCCGGCGTCGCCGGGGCGCTGCTCGGGGTGGCCGGGGCCGTCGTGTTCGGCGGGGTCGGCACGCTGGCGGTGGTGGCCGCGTGGTGGCTGCTGTTCCCGGAACTGCGGAGGATCGACCGCTTCGCCGAGGTGCGCCCCGACACCTGACAGCCACAGGAGCCCGACCACCAGAGGTGCAGTCGGGACGGCTATCGTCGGCGCGCCGCCGGTGCCGACGAGCTGAGGTGACAGCAGATGAGGATCGTGCTCGAAGTGGACAGGTGCATCGGCAGCGCGAACTGCGAGATGGTCGCCCCGGACATCTTCGAGGTTCGGGACGACATGGTGTGCCACATCCTCATCGAGGATCCCGGACCGGACCTCGAGGAGGACGCCGAGATGGCGGTGGAGGCGTGCCCGACCCGGGCTCTAAGGATCGAGTAGACCGCGACTATTCTGCGAGCCGTGGACGAAGTACGAGTCTTGGACAGCGGTGAGGCCTGTCCCGAGTTGACCATCGTCGAGAACGGGGGAAAGGCCCTTGCGGTCGTCTGGCCGGGAGTGGGAGCGCTGCACCGGTCGATGCACATGGTCAGGCTGGACGGCGACGGAAGGACCAAGCCCCTCAGCCACCCGTCGGACGCCGTCTACCACCTCTGCGAGGGATCGGCGACCGCGGTCAACGGTGACAGCGGCGAGAGCTTCGAGATCGGCGTGGGCGCGATGCTCCACATAGACGCGGGCACGACGTACCGGATCGACGCCGGACCGGCCGGCGCCCTGCTGATCGGCGGGCCCTGCCCGCCCGACCCGGCCCAGTACCAGCACCTGGAGGACTGACCATGGCGATCCGCGTTTTTCACCGGGACAAGCCCAGCCTGAGGGCGCCCATGATCTCCAGCGACGCCCGGTTCGTGGTCTGGCCGGGTGTCGGCGCCGAGGTGGCCAACATGAACTACGTCGTGCTCGAACCGGGCGAGGAGAACGTTCCCCACACCCACGACGAGTCCGAGGACACGATCTTCTGCCTGGAGGGCCGGGGCTCGGTGAGCGACCTCACCAACGACACCCGACTCGAGTTCGAGGCCGGCCAGGTCATCCATGTGCCCGCCGGCGTCGAGCATGCGGTCATGGCCGACCGGGGCGAGCGGATCGTGAGCATCGGCGGGCCCTGCCCACCGGACTGGAACCTGCTGCGCTTCCTCGGATTCGACTGAGCCGGCGACAACCGCCGGCGTGCTGGTCAGCTCGGGATGCCGGCTATGGCCTCGATCTCGACCTTCATTCCCTCAACGACCAGCTCGTTGATGCCGATGAGGGTGCTGCACGGCCGCTCGTCGCCGAAGAACTCCTGGCGCACCGGATTGATGGCGGCCCTGTCGCCGATGTCGGTGAGGTAGACGATGACCTTGAGCACGTCGGCGAAGGTGGCGCCGGCCGCCTCGAGGATCGCCCCGATGTTCTCCAGCGTGGCCCGGGCTTGGACCGCGACGTCGTCGCCGCCCACGAGATTCCCCTCGGAGTCGAGCGGTCCGCACCCCGAGATGAAGAGCAGGTCGCCGAATCTGGTCGCGTCGGTGTAGTGGCTGATGGGCGGGTTGAGGTGGTCGACTCGGATCTCCTCTTTGCGGGGCACGGCGCCTCCTGTGTGGGGTCTGTCTCGGGTTGGCGGCTGCGCCCCGGCCCGAGCCGATCTCCGATCACGCTCGATGCGCCCGCGTAGCCGGGGCGAGCATAGGGTTGTCGTCCGGTGAGCACCGCATCCTCCTCTCAGATTCCGGTGCGGGTCCGGTGACGCCGTGAAGCCCGCGGCCTTCGAGTATCACGCGCCCCGCACGCTGGAGGAGGCTCTCGGCCTACTGCACGAGCATCAGGACGAGGCCAAGGTCCTCGCCGGCGGCCAGAGCCTCGTGCCCGCCATGAACTTCAGGCTGGCCCGACCCGCGGTGCTGGTCGACATCGCCCATGTTCCCGGTCTCGACCGCATCGAGACGAACGACCCCGCCAGCGTCACCGTCGGTGCTCGGGTGCGCCACCTGGACCTGGAGCACAACACGATCGCGGGGCCGCTGGGCTCGCTGTTCGCCATGACGGGGCGGTGGGTGGGCCACTACCCGATACGGGTCCGGGGCACCTTCGGCGGGAGCCTGGCCCACGCCGACCCGGCCGCGGAGTGGTGCGCTCTGGCCAGCGCGCTCGACGCCGAGCTCCACTGCCGCAGCACCAGCGGTTCGCGCACCGTGGGCGCCCGCGACTTCTTCGAACAGATGGCCTTCACGACCTGCCTGGAGCCCGACGAGCTGCTGGTCGGCGTGCGGCTGCCCAGGCTGAGCGATTCCTGCGGCGTCGGCATGGCCGAGTTCGCCCGCCGCTGGGGCGACTTCGCCATCGTGCTGGCGGTCACGGCCGTCGAACGCGACGGCGACTCGATCGCCCGTGCCCGCATCGCGCTCGGCGGCGTGGCCGGGGGGCCGGTGCGAGCATCCAACGCCGAGGCTGCCCTGGCCGGGCGTCCCGCGACGGCCGGGACGGTCGCGGAGGCCGCCGCGGCGGCGGCCGAGGAGGTCGATCCCACCGGCGACATCCACGGTTCGGCCGACTACCGCAGAGACCTTGTGCGGGCCATGGTGACCCGTGCGTTGGATCAGGCTCTGGCGTGATAATCGTGCGGGTGTGGAGGCCGGCGTGAGGTGGACCGGCCGGTCGCTGCGCCGCTTCGAGGATCCGGCTCTTGTCCGGGGTCTGGGCCGGTTCGTAGCCGATGTCGCCGACCAGCATCGCGGCACTCTGCACGCCGCCTTCGTGCGCAGCCCGGTCCCGGCCGGCGAGATCCGCTCGATCGAGGCACCTCCGGGCGCGCCGGTGCTCACCGCGGAGAGCTTCCCGGGCATCCGCACCATGTGCGCCCGGCTCGACCGGCCCGACTTCGTGGCACTGGAGACACCGGTGCTGGCATCGGACGCCGTGCGTCATCCGGGCGAGCCGGTGGCTCTCGTCGTAGCCGGCTCGAGGGCCGAGGCCGAGGACCTGGCCGAGCAGGTGGTCGTCGACATCGAGGCGACCCGGCCGGTACTGGACGCGACCGCGGCCACCGATCCGGATGCCCCGACAGTCCATGCCGGTCTCGACATGCCGATGGGGAACAACGTGGTGCTCGACGCCCGCTTCGCCACCGAAGGGCTGGAGGCCGCGTTCGAGGAGGCCGACGAGATCGTGGCCCTTGACATCCGGGCCCACCGGCAGAACGCGCTGCCCATCGAGGCCCGGGGGGCGTTGGCGGCCCATGACCGCGGCACCGGTCGCACGACGCTGACGGCCGCCAACCAGATGCCCCACATGCTGCGCACCGCGCTGGCCGACATCCTGGACATCGGTGAAGCCGAGCTCCGGGTCGTGACCCCCGAGGTGGGCGGGGCGTTCGGGCAGAAGATGTGCGTGCCCCGCGAGTACGTGGCCCTGGTGGCGGCGGCCCGCCTGCTCGGGGCGACGATCGCGTGGATCGAGGACCGGTCCGAGAACCTGCTGGCCTCCTGGCACAGCCGCGACCACAGCTACCTGTTGAGGGGAGCCTTCAACCGGAGCGGCATGCTGCTGGGCCTCGACGCCGACATCGTGTGCAACATCGGGGCCTACAGCAACTATCCGGTCACCTTCGGGGTCGAGCCGCTCATGGCGATGGCCGAGCTCCCGGGGCCGTACCGGCTGTCGCAGTACCGGGTGCGCTCCCGGGCGGTGACCACCAACATGTGCCCGATCGCCCCCTACCGCGGCGTCTCCCGCCCGGTGCTGACCCTGGCCATGGAGCGGCTGATGGACACCGCCGCCCGCCGTCTCGACCTCGATCCCGTCGAGATCCGCCGGGCCAACCTGGTCAGCGAGTTCCCGTACTCGATGCCCACCGGGCTCCCGGTCGATCCGGGCTCCTACGTCGAGACACTGGACGCGGCGGTCGAGGCGTTGGACCTCGAAGGATTCCGCCGGCGCCAGCAGCAGGCCGCGGCCGAGGGCCGCTACCTGGGGGTCGGGTTCTCGGTGTTCGGCGAGCGCACCGGCTACGGCACCCCCGCGTTCGCGGCCCGGGCCATGGAGATCACCCCCGGCTACGAGACCGTGCAACTGGAGATGAACCCGTCCGGCGACGTGACCGCCCGCATCGGCGCGTCTCCCCACGGCCAGGGGCTGGCCACCGCGCTGTCGCAGCTGCTGGCCGACGAGCTGGGCGTCGAGCCCCGGCAAGTGGCGGTGGTCCACGGCGACACCGACACCACCCCGTACGGCTGGGGCACCTTCGCCAGCCGGTCGATGGTCATCGCCGGCGGAGCCGCCAAGCTGGCTGCCGAGCGCCTCGCAGCCCAGCTCCGCGAGATCGCAGCCCACCACCTGGAGGCCAGCCCCGACGACATCCGGCTGGAGGACGGCTCGGCGGTCGTGGCCGGAACCAGCGTCGGCGTCACCCTGCCGGAGATCGCCCGCATCGCCCATCACAGCAGCCACCTCCTGCCGGCACCGATGGAGCCCGGGCTGAGCGTGTCAGCCACCTACGACCCGGGAGGCACCTTCTCGAACGCCTGCCACGCCGCCGTCGTCGAGGTGGACCCCGACACCGGCCATGTCCGCCTCGAGCGCTTCGTCGTCATCGCCGACGCCGGCCTGGAGGTCAACCCCATGATCGTCGAGGGCCAGATCCACGGCGGGGTGACCCAGGGGATCGCCAACGCCCTCTACGAGGAGCTGGTGACCGACGACGACGGCAACCTGCTGACGGCCTCGCTCATGGACTTCCTGCCCCCGACGGTCTGCGAGGTCCCCCTTATCGAGGTAACGCACGTGCAGACCATCACCGACGCCTCAATCACCGGTGCCAAGGGCGTGGGGGAGGGCGGAGCCATCGGCGCCCCGGCGGCGGTGCTGAACGCCATATCGGACGCGCTCTCGCCGCTCGGCATCGAGGTCGACGAGATGCCGGCCACGCCGTCGCGGGTACGCGAGCTGATCCGCCGGGCGCAGTCCACCACGACAGGAGGCCCAACATGAGCCAGCGGCGCGTCGAGTTGACCCTGACCGTGAACGGCCAGCGGTACGAGGCGGCGGTGGAGCCCCGCAAGACCCTGGCCGACACCCTGCGAGAGGATTGCGGGCTAACCGGTACCCATCTCGGCTGCGAACACGGCGTGTGCGGCGCCTGCACCGTCCTGGTCGACGACGAGCCGGTGCGGTCCTGCCTCATGTTCGCGGTGCAGTGTGGCAGCCAGGCGATACGCACCGTCGAGGGACTCGCCGACGGCGACCGGCTGCATCCGATCCAGCAGGCCTTCTGGGAGCACCACGGCCTGCAGTGCGGCTTCTGCACTCCGGGGTTCCTGATGCTGGCCACGTCGGTGCTGGAGTCCCGTCCCGACATCGGCGACGAGGAGTTGCGGGAGGTGCTGGCGTCGAACCTCTGCCGCTGCACCGGCTACCAGAACATCATCACGTCGGTGCACGCCGCCCGCGACCAGATGCGATCGTGATCGGACCTCGAGCGGCCCCGGCAAAGGGACTGCCGTGATAGGCGAGTCGGTTCTCCGCCTCGAGGACCAGCCCCTGCTGCGGGGAGAGGGCCGCTTCGTCGCTGACATCAACCTCCCGCACCAGCTCCACATGCGGATCGTGCGATCGCATGCGGCCCACGGCACGATCGAGTCGATCGACGCCTCGGGGTCCCTGGACGTGCCCGGCGTGGTCGCGGTCTGGACCGGCGCCGATGTGGCCGCCATCCCGCCCATCGACTTCAGGCAGGTGGGCGCCGACCAGATGGTTCCCTACCGCCAGCCGATCCTGGCCCAGGACCGGGTGCGCTACGTGGGCGAGCCCGTGGCCGCGGTGTTCGCGGTCGACCCGTACGTCGCCGAGGACGGCGCCGAAGCCGTGGTCGTGGAGGTGTCGGAACTGGCGCCGGTGCTCGACGCGGCCGGTCCACTCGGCGACTTCGACGGGCGGCTCGACACCGAGGCCTACGTGTTCACCGAGCAGACCGGCGATGTCGACGCGGCCTTCGCCCGGGCCGGGCACGTGTTGGAGGCCGAGTTCAGCGTGGGGCGCCACACCGGCGTGCCCCTGGAGTGCCGGGGTGCGGTGGCGGTGCACCACCGCAGCACCCGGACGCTCGAGTTCCTGGGGGCGGCCAAGGTCCCGTTCCAGAACCGTGATGCGCTGGCCAGGATGCTCGGCCTGCCGCCGTCGGGGGTCGTGCTGCGCGAAGCCCATGTCGGGGGTGGGTTCGGCGTGCGCGGCGAGCTGTATCCCGAGGATGTCCTGGTAGCGCTGGCCGCGTTGCGGATGGGCCGGCCGGTCAAGTGGATCGAGGACCGCCAGGAGCACCTCGTGGCGGCCAACCACTCCCGCGATCAGCGCTACCGGCTGCGGGTGGCCACCGACGCCTCGGGCGTGGTCGAAGGCCTCGACGTGGAGTTCGTCAGCGACCAGGGCGCCTACGTCCGCACCCACGGAGCCACGGTGGCAACTCTGGCCGCGGCCATGCTGCCGGGCCCGTACCGGATCCCGAACTACCGCGTGACCGGCCGGGTGCGCCTGTCGAACAAGACCCCGGCGGGCACGTACCGGGCGCCGGGACGCTACGAGAGCACGTTCGTGCGGGAGCGGACGCTGGACGCCGTGGCCGCCGAACTCGGAATCGACCGGGCCGAGATCCGGCGACGCAACCTGATTGGCTCGGAGGCGATGCCGTTCGAGCGGGGCGTCGACGCGCTCGGAACACCGGTCGTCTACGACTCCGGGCAGTACGAGATGATGCTCGACCGGGTCATGGCCCACATCGACTACCGGGCCCTGATGGCGTCGCTGGCCGAACGCCGGGCGAACGGGGAGCTGGTCGGGCTGGGGCTCGGCTTCTTCGTCGAGAAGTCCGGCCTGGGTCCCTTCGCCGGGAGCCGGGTCGAGGTGGACCCGTCGGGCTGCGTCACGGTTACCACCGGCGAGGCCTCGGTCGGCCAGGGCTTCGAGACGGTGATGGCCCAGATCTGCGCGGAAGTCCTCAGCGTGGGGCTCGACACGGTCTCGGTGGTCCACGGCCAGACCGACCAGATGTCCTACGGGATGGGAGCCTTCGCCAGCCGGGCCACCGTGATGGCGGGGACCGCCACCCACGCCGCCGGCGTCTCCCTTCGTCGGCGGGCCATCGAGGTTGCTGCCGAGATGCTCGAGGCCAGCCCGGACGACCTGGAACTGCTCGATGGCGCCGTGAGAGTGGTCGGCTCGCCCACCCGGGCCGTGTCGCTGGGCGCCATCGCGTCGGCTCTCGGCCCGGCGTCGCCCCATGCGCAGGACCGGCCGGGACTGGTGGCCGAGGAGTGGTACACCACGAGCCACATGAACTACCCGTACGGCCTGCATGCCGGCGTGGTGGCGCTCGATCCCGACACCGGGAGCGTGGGGATCGAGCGGTACGTGATCGCCTACGACATCGGGCGGGCCATCAACCCGATGCTGGTGGAGGGCCAGATCGTCGGCGGCGCGGCCCAGGGCTTCGGCGGAGCGCTGTTCGAGGACTTCAGCTACGACGAGATCGGCCAGCCCCTGGTGACGACGTTCATGGACTACCTGATGCCCACCGCGGCAGAGATGCCCGACCTTGAGATCCTGCTGTCCGAGGACGCCCCCAGCCCGCTCAACCCGCTGGGCGTCAAGGGCGCCGGCGAGGGCGGCACCAACGCCTGCGGCGCGGTGATCGCTTCCGCGGTGGACGACGCCCTCGGCCGTCCCGGCGCGGTCTGCTCGTTGCCAATGACCCCCGAACGCCTACACACCCTCTGCCGGTCCGGCGGAGGGTCGCCCTAAGGTCTAGGCGGCGGCTCGGTACTCCTCGGAACTGCCGGGGAGGATTCCCAGGCCCGGATCGCCGGATGCGCCGAAGGCGGGGGGCCGAGGGTTCGACGTGCCCCACAGATCGGACTGCTCCGGCACGGCCTCCCATGTCCGCACAACCCAGTCCGGGCTGTCGGCGACCATCAGTTCGGTGGTGAACTCGCAGACGAAGCCCGCGGGGGAGCGGAAATAGGCGAAAGCGTTGTCGCCGGGCCCGTGGCGGCCCGGACCCCAGAGGATCTCATGGCCGTGGCGCATGGCCCGGCCCGTCGCCCGCATGAAGTCGTCGATATCGGCGCACTCGTAGGCCACGTGGTTCAGGCCTGACTGGGCCGTGGCGGCCAGAGCGATCTGGTGGTGGTAGCGGCTCGTGGTCATGAAGACGAGCCTGTCCTCCAGCCAGTCGGTGACCCGGAAGCCCAGCGCGGTGCAGTACCAGTCCGCGAGCCCGGCGTTGTCGCTGCTGTTGAACACGACGTGGCTCACGTCGAGCGGCAGGCCCTTCCCGCGTTCATGCGGTGGCGGGGTACGGACTGGCGTGGCGGCCGAGATCGACAGCAGGTGGCCCTCAGGATCGAACACCTCGAAGCCGTACCCGCCGTCCACCGTCGGGCCGGGACGGCCGACCAGATCTGCCTCCAGCCCGACGAGGTGATCGTGCATCTGATCGACCTGCTCGCGGCTATCGACCCCGAAGGCCACCGCATCGGCCCGATCCATGGGCGCCGGGCGAAGCGTGGTGACAGCGGGCTCGATCGATCCGGGTGCCGAGAACCCGACGCAACCGTTCTCGCCGTCCTCGCGGACCAGCCCGAACACGTCGCACAGGAAGCGGGCCTGACCCTCTACATCCCGTACACCGAAACCGACGCTGCGCAACCGCAATGCACTCACCTCCGCCTAGCCGCTGGGCTCCGACCGGTCAGACGATAGTCCTGATACGGGGCGCATCCACGACCGCGTCCAGGAGCACGACGAACCGCGACATGATCGAGAAGGAGTCGCCCGCCCGCCGGACGACGTCGAAGCGCTCGCCGGTCATGTCCCCCGACTGGGTGCCGTGACGAACCATCGCCACCCGGACGTTCAGCCGGGCCAGATAGGTGTCGGGCCGGTCCGTCGAGCGAACCCGGAGTGCCGACAGGAACCGGCGGGTGCGGACCGGGGGCCGATCGGCCCAAGACACCGCGATGTTGTCGTCGGTCAGGCGGGCCGCCCAGTTCTCGGAGATCGACTCTCGGGTCTCGTCCATGAACAGGGCCGACGGGTCGTAGCCGAGCTGGGGGTGATGGTCGGTCACCAGGGGCACGGGGATGAGGTACGTGAAGCCCTCATCGACGAGATCGAGCCACTCATCGAGACGCCACTCATCCAGCAACTCGGCCTCGTAGGCGTAGAAGAGGCCCAACTGCTGGTGGACCGGCAGCGGAGCAGGCCCTCCGGTGGTGGTCGGATGGACCCAGCGGGCCTTCATCGAATGGACGCGGCCGGCTCGGCGACCGCCGTGAGCTCCATGCGGCGGCGCCACTCGGTGAGGAAGCCGCGGAGGGTGTGCTCGCTGCGGTCGGCGTCCTGCACATGGCCGGGCCACTCCAGGCCGTGAGCATCGGGATGGTGGGTGCCGGCCACATAGTTGTAGGACTGGTCGAGCCCGACCGGCCCGCTGTTGGCCTCGGCCATCCCGAGGAAGTTCTCGTTGTCGTCGAGTTCGAACATCCCGCCGGGGCCGTTGGTCCTGAGGTAGGCCCGCTGGGAACGCTCCTTCCATGTCTCGGAGGCGTCGGCCGGCACCAGGTGCCACCACCAGATCTCGGTCAAGCCCTCGTCGACAGGGACCTTGAGGGTGAGCCGGGTGTAGCGGCACATCGAGCCGGGTCCGTCGGTGGCGGTCTTGAAGTTCTCCAAGAAGGACAGGTTGGGGAACACGCTGCCGTGGGTGACCGAGGTGCGGGCCATGATGTCGACCTGGCCCGGTTTCAGGTTGCGCTCGATCTCACCCCAGAGCTCCTCCGGGTAGCCGAGGAACCCGGGCGGGTGGGTCTCGATGGGCAGGTGCTGGATCCGGATGGTGTGGCCGTTGCCGCACTGCACGGTGCGGCCGGGGAACTTCGGTCCGATGGGATCGCCGTAGGGGGCGACGTCCTCGGGGCTGGGGAAGAGCCCGAACCGCAGCGCGGTCTCGTGGGTGATCATGGTGTGGTAGCCGTCGCCGGAGAGGTTCTCGGTCTCGGCCTTCCAGTTGGCGCGGATGCGGGTCCGCACCGGCGAGCCCATGACCTCGAACCCGTTGTCGAACTTCCCGAACAGCGCGTCGAAGTAGTAGGTCATGTGGCCCAGCGCGTCGCTGAGGGACGGGCCCCGGTGGTCCCATGTGGCGAAGATCAGCCCGTGCAGAGTCTCCACCCGGGCCGATCGGAGGTTGAACCGCGACTTGTCGAGGTCGGGGCCGTACACCTCCTTCTCGTAGGTCACGGCCCGGCATGCACCGTCGAGACCGTAGGCCCAGCCGTGGTAGGAGCATCTGTGGGCCTTGGTGTTGCCGCGGCCCGACCGGCAGAGCTTCACGCCCCGGTGCGAGCACGAGTTCAACATCACGTGGACACGGCCGTCGCGGTCGCGGTTCACGATTACCGGGTCGACGCCGAGGGGCCTGGTCACGTAGTCGCCCGGCTCGGGGATCTCGGAGACGTGTCCCACGAAGAACCATGACTTCTTGAAGATCGAGTCGAGCTCGCGGCGATGGATCTCGGGGTCGTGATAGATGCGCCGGCTGACCCGGAACCCGCCGTCGGTGTCGATAAGTGCCATATCAGCTGCCATTCGCCGGTTCTGTTTGCAACTTAGTCCCGCATGATGCGCAGGGTCCCAATCTCGGGTGCGGGAATGCCCATTCCCCGCTCGTGGGCGGCCACCAGCAGCCGGTGGGCCAGGGCGAGGTCCTGCTCCACGGTGCCGATGGACTTGAACACCAGCGGCGCCTCGCCATCCGGCTCGTAGGGTGACTCGAGCCAGTCCCTCAACAGCAGGGCCCGGTCGGGGTCGAAGCCGAAGCGCTCGACCGCGTCGATGACGTCGCCCGGTTCGTGGCGGGCGTCCGCGCAGTCGAACACCACCTGCGAGGCTTCGGCGAAGACGTCACCGACCAGCTCCCGCTGATCGGGCCGGGTGGAGCCGATGCCGGCCAAGAACTGGAGATGGTCGACCTGGCGGGCCTCGAGAAAGGCCGGGCCGAGAGATGACGTGGCGACATACAACTGCTGGGCGCCGGCCAGCGCGGCGTCGACCGAGTCCACCGGGTAGACGGGCACGCCCAGCACGGGGCCGTGCACCTCGCAGAACGCCTTCCGGTTGGCCGGCGTGGGACTGAACACGGCCACCTCGGACAGGGTCGACACGGTGGCCACCGCCCGGAGTCCCTCCTTGGCCTCCTCGCCGCTGCCGATCACGGCCAGCTTCTTGGGCCGGCCGTCGTCGGCATGCTCGAAGGCCAGCGCGGCCGTCGAGGCGGTGCGGAGGCTGGTGATGCGGCGACCGTCGACGACCCCGATCATGTCGGCGGTGTCGCGGTCGAAGACGCTGATGTGATAGCGCACCCGCCTGCCGACGCGGTGGAACTCCTTGTAGCCGACGATCCCGATCTCACCCAGGATGCCGGCCAGCACCCGCATCCAGGTGTGGCCGTCGCCGATCTGCACGCGTCCGGTCACGGCCTCGGCGCGGGCTGAGACCCGGGCCGCCTCCAACCCGACCTCCACCGAGGCCAACTTGTCGACGAGGTCGCCGTCGAGGAACAGGGGCGGATCACCCAGCGCGGTCACTTCGGATTCCTGCCCACCCAGAACTCCTCGTCACCATCGTTGGTGACGTCGAGGCCGGCATCGACCGCGGCCTTGCGGATCATGCCCATCTGCGCCGCGTTGATGCGGGCCAGCGGTGCCCGGAGCGGCCCCCCGTTGAAGCCGACCAGCCAGCCCTGGTACTTCCAGATGCTCCGGGGCACCATCCCGGTGGTGGCCACGACGGGGCTGGCGGTGGCGCTGTTGGCCTTGCGGATGGGCGCGTTTCGCCAGTACAGGTCCATGCCGTCGTCCCAGGTGGCGGGATCGCTGAGCAGCTTGAGCATCTGGGGAACGCGGGGCCCGAAGGCCTCGTAGTTCGAGGTGCCCATGTACTTCATGCCGTAGTGACGGATCCAGATCGGAGCGTTGTACTCCATGGGATCGGTCACGACGACCTGGTCGCCCAGGAGACGGAATACGTCGTCCATGCCTCCCGTGTAGGGCAGGCCGATCTCGTTCTTGATCCCCACCAGCATCGGACAGTCGGCCACCAGCCTCTCCAGCAGTCCCACCGGGAACGCGGCCGGGTGCAGTCGGGCGAAGTTCCACTGGTCGATCGCGAACAGCAGCACGCCCAGCGGCGAGCGGTCGATCATCGCCTTGCTGGCCTCGTAGAGCTCGTCGAGGGTGCGGGGGTAGAACGTCAGGGGGTAGGAGGGCAGCACCAGATCGGCCCCCAGCTCGGCGCCCCATTCGATGGTCAGCTGCTGTTCATCCCAGGTCGGCTGGGATGCCTGGACGACCACGACGAGGTCGCCGGCCGCGTCGGTGACGATCTCGAGCAGCCGCCGGTACTCCTCGAGCGCGGTGCCCCCCTCGCTGACGACCAGCACCGCTGCCATCCCGAGTTCCCGCTCCATCTCGACGTCGTGGCGGATGGCGACCTCGTTCAGCGTCGAGAGGTCGCTGGTGAAGGTGGGCAGGACGCAGCCGCAGCATCCCTTGAGATTCTCAAGAGCCCATGCCCGAGCCTCGGCTGCGGCGTACTCAGGCATCCTGGATCCCTCCTGCCGGTTCGGCCGTCCGAGCAAGGAATAGTCGCTCGGCATTGTGTCCGAGCACATTGGCTCGCTGCTCGTCGTTCAAGCCAAGTTCGTCCACGACGGCCAGGTGCCGCTGCACCGGCCACGGAATCGGCGGGCAGTCGGTGCCGAAGCAGATGTGCTCCGAGCCGACGGTCTCCAGGGCCATCCGCAGTGTCCGGCTCCCGAAGGTGACCGTGTCGAGGAAGAGCTTCTTGACGTGGCTCGACGGCGGCTCGGCCAGGTCCACCTCGCCCCATGGTCCCAGGGGGGCGTAGTTGCGCAGCTCGTGCCCGAAGTCGAGCCGATCGGCGATGGTGGTGATGGCCCCGCCGGCGTGGGCGCAGAGCAGCCGGAGCTGCGGGAACTGCTCGTAGGTGCCGGTGAGGATGAAGCGGGCCAGCGTGACCGTCATGTCCAGGGGGCGCCCGCACACCTCGCCCATGCGGTAGATGCCCATGAGGTCCTGGCCGACGGTCTGACCGCCGGGGTGCACGAAGATCGGTGCACCGATGCTTGAGACGTAGTCCCAGAACCCGGCCGGGACACTGTCGAGATAGCAGTTCCGGTCGCTCGTGGGCAGAGCAAAGCCGGCCAGTCCGAGCTCTTCGGTGGCCCGCCGGGCCTCGTCGAGGTGCTCGGGGCCGCGCCAGGGGATCGCAGTGGCTAGACCGGCGAAGGTCCCCGGATGCTGGCGGGCCAGGTCTGCGACGAAGTCGTTGTAGGCGCGGACCTGCTCGATGTCGCCGGTGTCGAGGTCGCCGTACCAGATGTGAGGGTCGGAGACGATCGAGGTGGTGAGCCCGCCCTCCTCCATCCGTTCGAGCTGCCGGGGCACATCGAACAGATCGGGTGGCATGCGACCCTCCGGCTGCCATTGCGGAGGGAAGAGATGGACGTGACTGTCGACGATCATGAGCTATGCCTCCCCTGGGTCATGCTCGCCTCGGGCGGTGCAGGGCGTGCCATAGGCGGGCCGAGCTCACCGAGCTGGTGAGCACCTCGGCCCCGTCACCGACGGCGTCGGCTACGCCGTTGGCGACCGCGCCGAGTGAGCCGACCATCCCGGCTTCGCCGCCGCCCTTGATGCCGAGCGGGTTGGATCCGCTGCCGTGCTCGATGATGGTGACCTCCACGTCGGGCAGCTCGGCCGCGGTGGGCATCATGTAGTCGGCGAAGGTCACCGACAGCGGCTGGCCGTGCTCGTCATACGCGACCTCCTCGAACAGCGCTCCACCGATGCCCTGCGCGGCGGCGCCCGCCAGCTGGCCCCGGAGGAGCCGCGGGTTGACGGCTCGCCCCACGTCATGGGCCAGCGCGAACCGGTCCACCCGGGCCCTGCCGTCGGCCGGGTTCACCGACACCGAGCACACCGCCCCCCCGAAGGAGGCGGTCAGCCCCTCCTTCTCGAACCGGCCGCGGGTGGGACCGATGTCGCCGAGCCCAACCGATCGGTCGCCCGGCGCGGTCGCGGTGCCGTCGCGGAACTCGACGTCGCCGGGCCCGCATCCGAGGAGCGGCGCGGCCTTGGCTTTCATCTCGTCGACTGCAGCCGCGATGGCGTTCCCGGCCAGCACGGTGGAACGGCTGGCGAAGGACCCGAAGCCCTGCGGCACCTCGGCAGTGTCATGGAACTCGACGGTCACGCCGCTGAGAGGCACGTCGAGAAGCTCGGCCGCGATCTGAGCCAGCGCCGTCTCGACGCCCTGGCCCAGCGATCCGACACCGGCCCGAACGACGACATTCCCCGCGCCACCGATCACCTCGACCTCTTCGAATGGTCCGACCGCGGCGAACTCGATGTAGGCCGCGATGCCGACGCCGGCATGCTGTCCATCGGCTCGCGCCTGTCGCTGCTCGACCCGCATCCGGTCGTAGCCGGCCCCGTCGAGCATCTGATCGAAGGCCGTAACGAAGTCGCCGCCCTGGTACATGATCGGCATCACCGCCCCCGAACCGGGTCCCGGCATGAAGCTGAACGGCATCGACTCGGCCGGAATCAGGTTGCGGCGCCGCAGGTCGGCCGGCTCCATCTCCAGCTCGGCCGCGAGGATGTCGACCATGCGCTCGCGGACAAACGTGGCCTCGGTCATGCCCGGGCCGCGGTAGGTGCCGACCGGAGTGCGGTTCGTCAGCACCGCGTCTAGATCCATGCTGAACGCCGGCCACTCATACGGGCCGGGAAGGTGGACCATGGGGAGCACGACCGGCAGCAGGCCCTGGGTCCTGACGTAGGCGCCGTGATCGCACCATCCCCGTACCCGGAAACCCAGCATCCGGCCGTCGGCGCCGGCCGCCAGCTCGAAGTCGTGCTCCTGTTCCCGGGCATGGTTGGTGGCGACCATGTGCTCCCAGCGGTCCTCGATCCACTGGACGGGCCTCTCGAGGCGCCGGGCCAGCAGCGGGATGAGGATGTCCTCGGGGTAGGGCTCGCCACGCGTCCCGAACCCGCCCCCCACTTCAACCTCGATGACGCGGACGTCGGTCAGCTCGAGCCCCAGCACGCGGCTCAGCAGGGCCCGGGTGAAGTGCTTGACCTTGGCGCCGCCCCACACCGTGAGCACCCCTGATCCGGGGTCGTAGTCAGCCGCCAGTCCGCGGGTCTCCATCGGCGCCGCGGCGAGGCGATGGACTCGCAACCGGCGGCGAACCACCACGTCGGCCCGCGCGAACGCCGCGTCGATGTCCCCGTAGCGGTAGGCGAGACGGCCGATGGTGTTGCTTCCGAAGCTCTCGTGCACCAACGGCTGGGAGGACTCCGTCGAGTTGGCTGGATCGAGGACCGGCTCCAACTCGTCGAGATCGATGGAGACGAGTTCGGCCGCGTCCTCGGCCACATAGGGGTCATCGGCCACGACCACCGCGACCGGTTCGCCGACGTAGCGGACGACATCGGCGGCCAAGGGTGCCTGCAGCACCGCGTTGGCCTCGGGCGACTCGGCGAACGGGAGCCGGATCGGTATCCGGATGTCGTCGATGTCGTCGGCGGTGATGACCGCCACGACGCCACCGACCCGGAGGGCCTCGGAAGTGTCGACGCCGAGCAGCCGGGCGTGGGCCGACGGGCTCCGCACCACCCGGGCGTACACCTGGCCCTCGAGCCGGATGTCGGCCACGTAGGTTCCTTCGCCGGTGAGCAGCTCCCGGTTCTTGCGCCTGGGCGCGGGGCTGCCTATGAGTCCACCGCCGGGAGCGCTCACGGGCCGGCTCCCAGTCTTCTCAAGGCGCGCTCGACCAGGTGCGATACGAGCGCTTTGCGATAGGTGCCGTCGGCGTGCCAGTCGCCGGCGTCCGGGTGGCAGGTCTCCGCGGCCAGCCGGGCGCACTCGACGATCGCGGTGTCGTCGAGGAACGAGCCCGACAGCGCCTGCTCGGCGTCACGGGCCCGTACCGGCGTCGGGCCGACGCTCCCGAGGGCGATCCTCACGTCGCGGGCCAATCCGTCGGTGGCCAGCCGGCACCCGGCGGCCACCGAGGCGTAGGCGAAGTCACCGACTCGGGGGCTGAACTCCTCGAACACCGACCGGAACCCCGTCCCCGGCGTAGGGAACCGGGCCTCGACCAGGACCTCGTCGGGATCGGCCGCTGTGGTCAGCGGGGCCAGGAAGAAGTCGCGGGCAGGCACCGTGCGGACACCCCGGAGGCTCCTGAGGACGATCTCCGCGTCGAATGCGGCGGCCACCACACCGAGTTCGCCGGCAGGGTCGGCATGGGACAGGCTCCCGCCGAAGGTGCCTCTGACCCTTATCGGCAGGTGGCCAATGAGCGAGGCCGCCTCCCGGAGGGCTTGCCATCCGCCGCTGAGATCGGCCCGCTCGAGCGTCGCGTGCCGGACGAGCGCGCCGACGCACAGGCTGCCGTCCTGCTCTTCAAGGATGTCGAGCCCCTCAACCCCGCCGATGTCAATGAGGTGGCTGGGCCGGGCCAGCCTGAAGGCCAGCAACGGCAGCAGGCTCTGGCCGCCGGCCAGCAGCTTGGCGTCCTCTCCGGCCTCATCGAGAAGGGCGACGGCTTCGTCGAGCGTGCCAGCCGCCGCGTAGGCGAAAGGAGGAGGCTTCACGGGTCGTCCCGGTTCGCGGCCAGAGCGTTCAGAGCAGCTTGAAACACGGGCACCGCACCGGTGCAGCGGCACAGATTCGAGGAGACCACCTCCAGGATCCGGTCCCGTCCCGCCTCCGGTTCGGAGCGCAGCAGGCCCTCGATCAGCATGAGGAAACCGGGTGTGCAGAACCCACACTGCAGGGCGTCGTTGTCGTCGAAGGCCTGCTGCAGGGTGCTGAGTTCGTCGCCGTCAGTGAGGCTCTCGACCGTCTCTATGGTGTGGCCCTGCCCCTGGACGGCCAGCATCAGGCACGAGCGGACGGCGGCGCCGTCCAGCAGGATCGTGCAGGATCCGCACACGCCGTGCTCGCAGCCGAGGCGCACGCTGGTGAAGCCGGCGTCGCGCAGAGCGTCGGCCAGGGTCCGCCTGGGCGGGACGCGAACCTTCCGTGGCGCGCCGTTCACGGTCAGGGTGACGGCAACCGAATCATGGGGGTCGAGCCATCCAGCCATCAGGCGGTCACGCCGAGACGGCAGCGCGGTCCGCGAGGTCTCGCAGGAGCTTCCGGTAGGCGATCGATCCGGAGTCGGCCAGCTTGAGGTGCAGCTCCTCGCGGGGGTCGAGGGGCAGCTCGGCCGGGTCCTGAGCCTCGACCACGATGCGGTCCTGCTCCATCACATCGTGGAAGCCGGCCCCGAAGTCGGCGTCGGAAGTGTCGAAGGAGTGGTTGCGCGACAGCCATGAGAAGATGCGGGTCTCGGCCCGGTCGGTGGGTGAGGCGATGAACGTGATGGTGGTGATGTCGCCGGCCTTCGACTCGCCCTGCTCGGACCAGGTCACGCCGCCGCTTACGGCCACGACCGACTTGCGGTCGTGCAGGGTGAAGGGCAGGTGCAGCGTGTAGTCCCGCAGCAGCACGCTGTCGTCATAGGCGTACCTCATACCGTCGTCGGTGACCGTGACCTCGAAGGGCTTGATGAACGCTCCGTCGGCCAGTTCGGTGAAGCCCTCGTGCACGAAGTTGAAGTGGGCGAAGTCGATGGCGTTCTCCAGCATCCGCCCCGCGGACGACTGCCAGCGCCAGGTGCCTACCAGGAACACATGCCAGTCGTCGCTGTTCCAGTCGTCGTCGGGCCACGGGGGCAGATCGGCCACCGGTTCGTCGGGCGCGACCCACACCGCACCGTGGTCCTCGCGTACGTGGTAGCGATGGACGCGGGCCTGGCTCGGGATGGCGCCGCCGGCTCCCAGTGCGGGGATGAACGCCACCTTGCCGGTGCGGTCGTACTGCCAGCCGTGGTAGGGGCACATCAGGCGCCCGTCGCGGATGCAACCCCCCGACAGCGCCACGCCCCGGTGCACGCACTTGTCCCGCAGCGCCACCAGTCCCTCGTCGTCGCGGTATAGCACGATGGCCTCGCCCAGCAGCCTCACCTGCATGGGCTCGGTTGTGACCTCTTCGGAGACCGCGACCGGATGCCAGTAGTGCCTGAGCGCCTGTTCGAAGAGGTGTGCCTGGTCGAGCATCGGCTTTCCCCCGTCTGGGTGAGGTCTACATGAATCAGGGCGCCTTGGACATGTCCACGATGGCGGCGACCATGCCACCGCCCGCGGGACCCTGCTGGAGGGCCGCCACCGAGCAGTACACGGCCGGATCCCCGATGGCGGCGGCCGCCACCGCACCGACCGCGCCCTTGGTGTGGTGGGTGTGGTGGATGTCGGAGTCGTTGATCGACACGAGCCGGCGACCCCGCAGCCGCCCCGACGGGTCGGTCTCACACTTGATGAAGCAGTTCACGACGGCATCCCCCAGGTCGCTGGGATGGGGTCGGTCGGGCAGGTCCAGCCCGGCCGAGCGGATGGCGTCGTAGATCCCGTCGAAGTCGAGGGCGTCGCGCATGACCGAATGGCCGATGCGGAAGTCGCCGCCGGCGCCGGCCCTGTTGCCGACCACCACGATCTGGGCGGGGTCCTGCTCGACGCCCGACGAGCAGGACGCCACCGACGAGTACAGGTCGAGATCCGCGGCGATCTGCTCGGGGCGGGGAAGATCGAACTCGCCGACGGCATACCCGATGCCGAGCGCGGCGGTGGCGTTGGACACCGCCATCGACTCCATAGTGTCGGTCATCACCACGTCCTTGCCCCGGCTGCGGGCGTCCTCGATGCGCTCCCGGGTCAGCAGCGGGGTCTTGGACTGCACGAAATGGACGTCGGCGGGGTCGGTGATGCCCGCGTCGGCCATCGCCACCCGCACGCCCTCGGCCACCTTCTCCACCATCGGCAGCCGGCCGATCTCCTCGGGCAGGATCGCCTCCGACATCGTCACGCCCACCGCCAGCCGCTTCTCGTCGCCGGCGCTGCCGTTACCCGGAACCCGGGCGAAGACATTCATGTGGGGCGCGATCACGCCGTCGGTGCCGCCGGACCACACGATGGGCATGCGGTCGATCTCCGACGGTGACCGGGTTCCGTGCGTGTTCAGGAAGTCACGGAAGACGCGGTCGGCCAGGATGCGGGAGAAGTCGTTGACCCCGCCGTTGCCCTCGGTCTTGCCGATCACGCCGATGATCTGATCGGCGGTGAACGAGCCGGCCTCGATCTCGGCCAGCAGCCCGCCCATGTCGCTGACGAACTCGAAGGGGATCTTGCGTACAACGATGGGCATCTAGCCGTCTCCTGTGTTGTGGTCGACTCCGAAGAAGAGCGACTGCAGCGCCGCGTCCTGCAGGACCTCCTGGCTCGACAGGGGCTCGCCCAGCACGCCGGCCTGCATCACGTAGACCCGATCGCAGTGGGGCAGGCAGACGAGCGGGCTCTCCTCGATCACCCACATGAGGGTCGTGCCCGAGTCACGGATACGCAGGATGTCGTCGATCCGCTCCCGCACGATGGAGGGAGCCAGTCCTGTGGTGGGCTCGTCCAGGGCCAGGAAGCGGGGGCCGGTGATCATGGCGCTGGCCAGTGCCAGCATCTGGCGCTCGCCGCCCGACAGCGTGCTGGCGTTCTGTCCCATCCGGTCGCGCAGGGCGGGGTACGACTCGGCTACCTCGCCGACGCGCCGGCGGATCTCGACCGGGCTGGATCCCCGCAGCGCCACCGACAGGTTGTCGCGCACGCTCAAGTCGGGGAAGGTGTTGTTCTCCTGGGGCACGTAGCCCATGCCAAGCTCGGCCAGGCTGTGCGCGGGGTGGCGCCGGAGGTCGGCGCCCTCGAAACTGACGGTCCCGCCCGCGGTCGGCAGCAGGCGGAAGATCGTCTTCAGCAGCGTCGACTTGCCGGCACCGTTGGGCCCGACCACGGCGACGATCTCCCCGGCGGTCACCTCGAGGTCGACGCCGTGCAGCACCGGGAATCCGCCGTAGCCGGCCTCTAGAGCCTCGACGCGTAGGACAGCCTCGCTCATGGGCTCCCGTCCTCTCCGCCGTCCTCGCCGAGGTACACCCGCATGACGTCGGGGTCGGCGGCGATCTCGGCGGGAGGCCCCGAGGCCAGCAGCGCGCCCCGATCGAGCACGTGCACCTCGTCGGCGATCTGCATGAGGAACGAGAGGTTGTGGTCGATGATCAGGCTGCCCAGCCCCCGCTCGTCGCAGAGGCGCCGCACGAGCTGCGACAGCCGTCCGATGTTGGCCGGAGCGACCGCGGCGGCCGGCTCGTCGAGCAGCAGCATCTTGGGCTCGGCCATCAATGAGCGGGCGAACTCGAGAAGCTTGCGGTCACCGGCTGACAGCTCGTCGGTACGGACATCGAGCAGATCGGCCATGCCCAACTCTGCGGTGATCTCCTCGGCACGGGCCCCGGACGCCCGCTCATGGTCCCGGGCTCTGCGGCTGAGTCCGAGAGCCCCGACCGGGGTCTCGACGAAGTGGGGGGTGGCCGCGGCGAGCATGCTCTCGCGCACGGTGAGAGTGGTGAACCCGACCGGGGTCTGGAAGGTCCTGATGAGCCCGAGCTCGGCCACCCGCCACGGCGGCAGCCCGTCGATGCGCTGATCGCCGAAGCTGATCGAGCCCCGATCCGGGGG
Organism: Acidimicrobiia bacterium; assembly: GCA_022819505.1. Taxonomy (GTDB): domain Bacteria; phylum Actinomycetota; class Acidimicrobiia; order Acidimicrobiales; family Aldehydirespiratoraceae; genus Aldehydirespirator. The sequence continues at coordinate 656,917 of JAJEHD010000018.1, forward strand.
GTCGAATCCGGTGATGGCGTTGAACAGGGTGGTCTTTCCGGCGCCGTTGGGCCCGATCAGCGCGGTGACCCTGTCCTGGGGCATCACCGCCGACACGTCGTCGACTGCGACCACGCCACCGAAGGTCTTGCGGACGGCGTCGAGCACGAGGTCCATGCCTGCCCCTATCCGCCCGAGCCTTGTGCGGCTCCGGCTGGGCGCGAGTCTCCTGCGGACCGTCCGGCCGGGCGGTTGCCCGCCCCGAAGGCGCTCCGCTCCGAGAACAGTCCGTCCGGGCGGAAGCGCAGCACCAGCACCAGCAGCAGGCCCACCAGGAACGGCTCGATGGCGACCAGGATGTTGATATGGGAGGGATCGACCTCGATGAGGCCCACCGCCTCGGTGAACACGATCAGGACGAAGGCTCCGGCGAGGCCTCCCCGGATGCTGCCCAGGCCCCCGATGACCAGGGCGGTCCACACCGTGAACGTGATGCCCGGCGCGAACAGCTGCGGTGAGACGGCCCGGATGTAGAAGAGGTACACGGGGGCGGTGGCCCCGATGAGGACTCCGGCCAGTATGAAGGTCTTGATCCTCATCCGGTTGACCCGCTTGCCCAGCGCGAGGGCGACCGCCTCGTTGTCGCGGGCGGCCCGGAGCGTCCGACCGAACGGTGAGATCCCGATCTGGCGGGTGACGACATACATGACGGCCGCGGCCGCCACCGCGATGCCGAGCAGGACGTAGTTGTAGTCGCGGCCGGTGACGAAGCTGTCGAAGGGGCGGTTGATGTTGGGCACCCCCAGTGTGCCCCGCGTCAGGTCGGCCTGGATGATCACCAACTGGCGGATGATCTCCGCGAAGGCCAGCGTGGTGATGAGGAAGTACTCGCGCCTCAATCGCAGCGCGGGCGCGCCAATGGCGAAGGCCACCAGACCGGTGAACAGCGCCGACAGCGGCCAGGCCACCCACATCGAAAGCCCGGGCGCGAACCGCATGTCGAGATCCGGGTCGCCCGCGGTGAGGATGACGTAGCAGTAGCTGCCCGATGCCAGCAGCCCCGCGATGCCCAGGTCCCACATCCCGCCCCAGCCGGACTCGACGTTGAGCGCCATGGCCAGGCTGGCGTAGATCGCGGCCAGCGTCAGCACGCCCACCCAGAAGATGGGATTGGTCACGGCGTTGCCGCCTTGGTCTCTACGGTGGTGATCATGCCACCACCGCGTCCTTGCGACGCTGGATCGACAGGATCCCCTCAGGCCTCAGTATCAGCACCGCGACCAGCACCCCGAAGGCCACCACCGGCCGGTAGGCGGTGGGGATGAACAGCGCGGAGACGTCCATCATGATCCCCAGCAGCAGCCCGGCCAGGATCACGCCGGTGATGCTGCGCAGGCCTCCCAGAACCGCGGCGGCCAGCACGATCAGGATGTTGTGCCAGCCGATCTCGGTGTTGACCGCGCCGAGCACGCCGAGCATCACCCCGGCCATGGCCCCGAACGCCGAGCTGATGAACCAGATCGTGTTGGACACGGTGCGCACCGGCACGCCCCTGACCCGGGCCAGGTCGTCGTTGCTGGCCACGGCCCGGATGGCCCGGCCCAGTCCGGTGGAGTTGAGGAACAGCTGGAGCGCGGCGATGCTGCCGAACGCCAGCCCGATGATCACGAGCTCGTTGGTGGCGATGCCGATGCCCGCAAAGCGATGGAGGCTGCCCGACACGTCGGGGTAGAAGCGGGCCTGCGTGCCGAACAGCGCCAGGATGGCGGCGTACATCATCAGCGCCAGCCCGATGGAGGTGAACAGCAGCACCGTGCCGCCCTGGTGGCGCACCGGCTGGAAGAAGATCGCGGACAGCACAACCCCCAGGGCGCCGAGCCCGACCACGGTGATGGCCCCGGCCAGGAAGATGTTCATGCCGTAGGTGTCCACCAGCACCACCCCGACGAACGCGCCCAGCGCCATCATCTGGGCGTGGGCGATGTTGAGGAAGTTCTCGGTCTGGCGCACCAGCGCGAAGCCGAGGGTCGCCACGGCCAGGATGCTGCCGGTGACGATCCCGAAGACGACGTTCTGCACGGCGGACTCCCCGGGGAGGGACCTGGCGGCCGGCCCGAAAATCTACGGGCCGGCCGCCGCGGTCAGGCTCGCGTCCGGACTAGGACGGCTTGACCAGCGTCGGGTCGAGCTCGATGTTCTCCCGGACGGCCCAGTCCCCGTCCTGCACGTGGATCACGGCCATCACTGGCGACAGCAGGTTGCCCACGCTGTTGAGGTTCAGGTTGGACGTGGTGCCGTGGTAGTCGATGTCGTTGCCGGCCTCGAGCTCGGCCAGGCCCTGGGCGTAGGAGAACACCTCGACGCCGGGCGGGTTGGCGATCTCCGGGATGGCGGCGGCCACTGCCGCTCCGTCGGTGGTGCCGGCCTTCGCCGTGGCCAGGCCCAGGATGATGTACTGGTCGTACTGCCAGGCGTCGTAGAAGGCGATCTCCGGCGGATCACCGATCTTCTCCTCGAACCTGGGCACGTAGGCGTCCCACGCCGGGTTGTTCACGGTGTCGTAGGCCGTTGCACCGACTATGGCGCTGGCCCCCGGCACGCCGCTCACGATCTCGGCGATCTCCGGGCTGAGAAGGTCGGTCGTGAAGATCATGGGAACGTCGGTGTAGCCCCGTCGCTGCCACTCGTTGAGGATCGGCACGCCCGTCTCGAAACCGGCCGCGATGTAGACGGCGTCGGGACCGGACTCGAAGGCCTGGGCCACCTGGGCCGCGTAGGTGGTCTCCCCGGCGTTGAAGCGGACATCCTCGGTGATGGTCCCACCCATCTGCTCGGTGAAGACGGCCTTGAACACATTGGCGGGACTCTCGGTGCCCTCGCTCAGCTCGACCAGCATGGCCACGTTGCGGTACCCCTCGTCGCGTGCCACCTGGGCGCCGACGATGCCGTTGTCGGTATCGGAGGGGATGATGCGGAACACCATGTCACCACCGGTGCTGTCGAGTTCCGTCGTGCCGCAGGTGCTGCAGATCGTGGGGATCTGCAACTCGTGCACCGTGTCGAAGATGGCGATCATCCCGTCGGACTCGATGCCGCCCAGGGCGTGGATTCCATCGACCTCGGTCAGCTCGGCGAAGCCCGACACCGCGCCCTCAGGCGTGGATCCGTTGTCCTCGACGACCAACTCGACGCTGCGCCCCAGCACGCCGCCGCCGGCATTGAGTTCCTCGACCGCCACTTCCGCCGCGGCCAGAGCCCAGTGGCCCCACGGGCCGTAGTCCCCGGACTGTCCGTTGAGGAAGCCGTACTTGACGGGCCCCTCATCGGCAGCATCACCGCTATCACCGCTGCAAGCTGCGGCGGCCACGAGGCCGACCGCGAGCAGCGCCACGAGTACGCGCTTCACTTTTTTCTCCTTCCGGCTACCGGGTCGGGACGACCCAGCCCCCATCTGCTAGCCCATAGCGTTGCACCAATTTCGCCGTCTAGCCAGTCCGGAGCCAAAATGTCTGACAGAAAGGCGTCAGCGGAGCCCCTTCTGGACTTCACGACCGCGACGGCGGCTAACGCGCTGAGCCCCGGCGCGCGACACGACTTCCTCGACCGGCGCAACGACGGCCGGCTGGCCACGATTCGTGCCGACGGCTGGCCGCACGTGACGCCGATCTGGTTCCTGTGGCAGGCACCGGTGTTCTTGTTCTCCCTCGGCGCCAGCCGGCTGCACCTTTCCAACCTCAGGAGCGACGCCCGGGCGACATTCTGCGTCGGTGAGGATCTCGAGCGCGACGGCTCGGGCCGCGGGACGATCGCGGCGGTGGCCTTCGGGCGGGCAACTATCACGACGATGGAGGACGACGAGGCCTTCGTGCGTGCCATGACGGAGGCCGTCCTCGGGCGCTACCGCCCCACCGATGAGGCCATCGTGTGGGCCGAGGACCGGGCCATCGTCACCCTTGCTCCCCACCGATGGCTGACATGGGCGAGCCCGCCGACCGCGCCCGAGCGTTGAGCCGACCCCGCCGGACCGCCGCTTCAACCAGCAACAGGTTCGCCGTGGACCTCGAACAGGAAGGCGCGCAGGGCCGCATTGACCTGGTCGGGACTCTCGAGGTTCACGGTGTGGCCTGCGCCGGGGATCGGCACCAGGTAGGCCGAACCGATGGCCGCGACGGTGGTGCGGGCGTCCTCGATCCCGATGGCCTCGTCCTCGAGTCCGTGTATGGCCACCACCGGAACGTCGATGGTGGCCAGGCGGTCGCTGATGTCGTCCTGCGTGAGCCAGGAGCACACCTCGTGGTACACGGCGTCGCCGCGGTGGCCCGCCCAGCGCTCCACCCAGTGCCGGACCATCTCGGGGCGGTTGCCGCGGGTCGAGGCTGAGAAGCAGATCCGAGCCTCTTCCAGCGCGAAGTCGCGGCCAACGTGCGGCGCGCCGAGCAACCGCCGGTAGTGCTGCTCCCAACCGGACTGGTCGGCCTCCGAGTAGCTCAGACCACTGCTCGCGATCAGGGCCAGGCCGTCGATGCGGTCCGGATGGCCGAGCACGACCCGCAGCGCCATCCAGCCGCCCATCGACATGCCGGCGATCACGCAGCGCTCGATCTGCAGGCTGTCCAGCAGCCGGACACAGTCGTCGGCGAGGTCGTAGAGGCTGTAGGGGCCCTCCCAGCGGGCGCCCCGGGCGCGGTGGTCGAAGGCCACCACCCGGTAGCGGTCACCGAGTGCCTCCAGCTGGGGCTCGAACATCGTGCGGTCCATCATGGAGCCGTGGCTGAAGACCACCACGGGACCCTGCCCCGCCTCGTCGTAAGCCACGCCGGCAGCCTCCGCGGAGATCATCGGTCCGGTCACTTGGGTTCCTCCCGACTCCCGTCGCGAGCCCGGCGCCCGCGGCGACAGGGTCATACACTCCCGGCGTGGCCAAGAACAAGCCCCAAGTCGTGCCCCTGGCGTCGGTGGAGGTCAGAGCACCCGAGGACGCCCCCACGAAGGTCCGTATCGCCAGGATGATCACCAACGCCCGCTGCGGGTCCAACATGTTGCTGGGCGTGGCGTGGGTGCAGCCCGGCGAGAAGACCAACCGATGGTCGACCCAGGCCGACGACGAACTCGAGCCCAATGACCACCACTACGGCTACCTGGAGGAGGTCTACTTCATCCTCCACGGCAACTTTCGTCTCGAGTGGGACGAGGGGGTTCTCGAGTTCGGACCCAACGACGCGGTCTACCTGCCGGCCGGCTGGCAGTACCAGCTCGAATGCGTGGGCGACGTGCCCGGCATGCTGGTCTACGGCTTCTCGCCCACTCCCGAGTAGGCGCGGCCGCGGTCCGGCGGGCAGCGTCGCAGCCACGGGCACGGTCAGGATCCACCGGTGCGTTACGGGGTGACGCTCCAGGCCGTCGCCGAGCCGGCCGAGTTCACCGAACTGGTCCGCTGGATCGAGCGGCTCGGCTACGACGACCTGTGGGTCGGCGACTCGTCGCTGCACTGCGGCGATGCCTACGTGTACGCCACGCTCGCCCTCCAGGCCACCTCGCGGCTCAGGGTCGGCACCTCGGTCACCAACCCCCTGACCCGTCACACCGGCATCACCGCCAACGTCTTCCGGTCGCTCGACCAGCTCGGTCCGGGACGGGTGGTCTGCGGGACGGGTGTCGGCGAACGGCCGCTGATCGAGCTGGGCTTCTCCAGGGCCAAGCTCTCGACCCTCGTTGAGCACATGGACGCCATGCGGCGGCTCTGGCGGGGCGAGACGGTGGACGCCCGGGTCGGGAGCCAGCGGCTGGTGGGATCGCACCTGCGGTCCGCCGCGGGCTCCATCCCGATCTTCGTGTCGGCCTCGGGCCCCCGCACGATCGAGACCGCCGGACGCCACGCCGACGGCGTTCTCATGCTGGTGGGCCTCTGGCCGGAGCCGTTGCGACAGGCTCTCGGGCAGCTCCAGCAGGGACGGCGCGACAGCACCGTGGACCGCTTCGAGACCGCCTGCTGTCTCTACGGAGCGGTCGACGATGACGAGACGGAGGCCATCGAGTCGGCCAGGGCCATCGTGGCGTGGCTGGCCAAGGCGTCACCGCCGGCGGCACGGGCTGCGGGCATGCCCAAGGATCTAATCGAGGAGATCGACGCCAACTACAGTGGTCGCGAGTTCCAGGAGGCTCGCCGGGCCGCCGCGGTCGTGCCCGGCGCGGTGGTGCAGCGGGTGGCCTTCGCCGGAGGCCGCAAGTACGCCGAGGACAAGCTGGCGTGGCTCGAATCGGCCGGGGTCGACACCGTGAATCTCGGCCCCCTGGCCCCGGACCCCCGCCCGACCATCGCGGCCGTGGCCGAGATCGCCGGGCTGGAGCCGACCGGTTGACCGAGGGCCGGTCAGCGGGCGGCATGGTCATCGTGGTAAGCGTCTGACATATAGTTGCACCGTCGCAAGCGGAGCCATAGGGGGAGGCCATGAGCAACGCATTACGCCAGTACTGGCACCCGGTAGCGGCCGTCGAGGAGCTTGACGGCGGTCCGATCAAGACCACCCTCCTCGACGAGGACCTGGTCGTGTTCCGCTCCGGCGGCGAGATTCACGCCCTGCAGGACCTGTGCATCCACCGGGGCACGCCCCTGTCGCTCGGTTCGGTGAACGCCGACGGTTGCATCGTGTGCCCCTACCACGGCTGGACCTACGACACCGACGGCAAGTGCGTCCACATCCCGTCGCAGCCGCCCGACCGCCAGCGGATCCCGTCGCAGGCGAGGGTGCCCGCCTACCGGACCTCGGAGCACTACGGGCTGGTCTATGTGGCGCTTGAGGATCCGGTCGCCCCGGTGCCGGAGTTCCCCGAGTTCTACGACGAGGGGTTCAACATGATCCGGCCGGGCGAGTGGACGTGGAATGCCAGCGCGGCCCGTTTCGTGGAGAACGCCATCGACACGTCGCACCTTCCGATCGTGCATCCGGGTCTGCTGGCCGATCCCTCGGCCACCGTCATCGCACCCTTCGACATGGAGGAGACCGACCGTGGCTACGCCTTCTCGGCCAGGCGCCACGATGTGGACGAGGCCATGTTCGGTGACGCCGACGAGCTGGTCACCCAGAAGACGTGGGTGGAAATCCCCTTCAGCTGGCGCCTGCTGATTACCGCCGAGTCCCAGAGCACGGTGGTGTTCATCGCCAACCAGCCGATCTCCCTCAAGAAGGTCCGCTTCTGGGAGTTCGTCGGCATCAAGGGCAGCCAGGACCAGACCGACGACGAGATCATCGCCTTCCACCAGAAGGTCATCGAGCAGGACCGCCACATAGTCGAGAACCAGCGACCCGAGATGCTGCCGCTGGACATCACCGCAGAACTGCATCTCAGAGTGGCCGACGAGCCCGCGCTCGAATACCGGCGCCGTCTCGCGGCGGTGGCCGGCGCCGAGTACGCCTGAGGGCAGCCCGCAATTCACATCAAGCAAAGGAGCGCTTCCCCATGCCGACCGCGATGAGCCTGGAGTGGCCCACCGACGACTTCAGCCGGATCCCGTTCGCGGCGTACCTCGACGAGGACATCTACGTGGAGGAGCAGGAGCGGATCTTCCGTGGTCCCGTCTGGTCGTACCTGGCCCTCGAGGCCGAGATCCCCAACACCGGCGACTTCATCACCACCTACGTGGGCGACACGCCGGTGCTGGTCAACCGCCAGCGCGACGGCCAGGTCTCGGCGTTCGTGAACCGCTGCATGCACCGGGGCTCGATGCTCAAGCGCGAGTGCCGGGGCAACGCCACCATGCACACCTGCCTCTACCACCAGTGGGCCTACGACCTCACCGGCCAGCTGCGGGCGGTGCCGTTCGCCAAGGGACACATGGGACGGGGCGGTCTGCCGCCGGACTTCGACATCAAGTCGGTGAAGCTGACGTCGATGCGGGTGGAGAGCTACCAGGGCGTGCTGTTCGGGACGTTCTCCGACGAGACCGAACCGCTGGTCGACTACCTCGGCGACAACGTGCGGGCCGAGCTCGACCGGGTCTTCAACCGGCCCATCAGCCTGCTCGGCTACCAGCGCCAGCGCATCCTCGGCAACTGGAAGCTCTACAACGACAACGTGCGGGACCCGAACCACGGGGCGTTGCTTCACATGTTCCACGCCACCTTCGGCCTGTACCGGCCCACCCAGCGCGGCGGGGTGAAGATGGACGACCGTCACCGCCACAACATCAGCTACTCCATGATGGGCACCAGCGACGACGACGCCGACGCCGAGGCGTTCGCCGGAACCCAGAAGGTCTTCGACAAGGGATTCCGCCTCGAGGACCCGTCGATGCTGCAGTACGACAAGGAGTATCCCGACGACGTGTCGCTGACCATCCTGTCGATCTTCCCCAACATGGTGATGCAGCAGATCACCAACAGCCTCTGCACCCGCCAGATCCAGACCCGCGGTCCAGGCGAACTGGAGCTGTACTGGACCTACTTCGGCTACACCGACGACGACGAGAAGATGACCCAGCATCGCCTCAACCAGGCCAACCTGGTCGGACCGGGCGGGCTGATCTCCATGGAGGACGGCGAGGCGGTCGAGATGGTCCATCGGGCGGTGAAGCGCGAGCAGGACGAGCACGGCATCGTCGAGATCGGCGGCAAGGGCGAGATCGCGGACCACGACTACCTCGTGACCGAGATCCCGATCCGGGGGTTCTGGTCGTACTACTACGAGCTGATGTGCATCGAGGCAGAGCAGGCGGCCTGATGGGCTCAGGGAGTGAGCGCGACGCCGTAGTGGCGTTGATGATCGACTATGTGCACCTGATCGACGAGGACCGGCTCGAGGACTGGGTCGAGCTGTTCACCGACGACTGCACCTACAAGATCCTGTCGCGGGAGAACGTCGATGCCGGCTACCCCCTGGAGCTCCTGTCGTGCCACAACAAGGGCATGCTGCGCGACCGGGTGGTGTCGCTGAGAGAGGCCAACCTCTACAACCTCCACACCGACAAGCACGTGCTGGGCATGGTCCGGACGCACCAGGAGAGCGACGGCGTGTGGACCGCCCAAGCCAACTTCTCGCTGTACCAGTCGACCCTCGACGGGGAGACCGACCTCTTCGCGGTCGGGACCTACCGTGACCGGGTGGTCTTCGACAACGGCCAGCCGCTGTTCGCGGAGAAGATCGTCGTCAACGACACCTTCGCGGTGGCCAGGATGCTCTCAACCCCGATCTGACCCGGGTCCTGCCGCGACTCTGTCGAGGCCGGGCTACTCCTGCCAGCGCTTGTAGCGGGGGTCGTCCTCGAAGAAGGCCCGGTACATGCCGTCGAAGGCCAGCCACTGCAGGTCGATGCTGCGCCGGACCGCGTTCCACACCCGGGTGCGGGTGTAGTCGTCGTTGGCGTAACGGCGCACGATGGCGGGCCCGATGTCGCCGTGGTCCTCCTCGATTTCCGAGGCGTGGATCTCCCAGTAAGTAAGCCCCTCGGAGCCCTTGGTGTAGCCGTAGTCCTTTACGAACGACTCGATCAGCATGTCGTTGCGCTTGGCCGAGGCGCCCTCGATGAAGGCGATTCCGGCGATGGCCGCGATCCAGTCGCCCTTGAACGCGTTGAAGTAGCGCCACTGCTCGAAGGCGGCCGTCTCCGGTATGGCGTCGGTCGCCATCATCTCCTCCGCGGACAGACCGAGGGTGGCGCACCAGTTGAAGTAGATCTGGAGGTGGTGGCCGGTGCCCGAGTGGCTGCCGGTGGCCTCCTCCATCAGCACGTCGCCGAACCACAGGTGCTCGATGTCGGGGTCGCCCTCCGGCGCGTAGGCGTACACCGCGCAGTGCGGCCTCGGGTTGGGCTTGGGCCCCACGAAGAAGAACTGCCTGGCGAAGCCCCGCAGGGACCTGCGGGAGGCGTTCCCCTCGCAGATGGCGCTGACCAGCGGGTGGAACTTGATGTGCTCAGCCTCGACGGTCTCGTCGATGCGTCGCAGGAGGTCGTCGGTTTCTGCAGACATGGGGCGGCACCATAGCGGTACCGGCGAGCACGCTCATGGTCGGGCTGCGCCCAAGGGCGCCTCCCGGTTCGACTAGCCGCGCAGCTCGACGCCGTCCAGCGGTTCATCGCCGAGGCGACCGGCGAAGAACTGGGTGACGATGGCGTTGAACGTGTCGGGCCGCTCGAAGTAGGGGGCGTGGGCGGCGTTGTCCATGATCGCCAGGCGCGAGCCGGCCAGCAACTCGTGGGCGGCTTCGCCCATCGCCAGCGGGAAGCCCAAGTCCTGGCGGCCCCACACCAGCAGGACTCCGAACCGGCCGCTGAGGGCGGCCAGCCTCTCGCCCACGACGTGGTCGTCGATGCGTTTGGCGAAGTAGTCCGAGACCCGTTGGAACGCCTCGGCCGCCCCCGGCGAGTTGTTGACGCGGACTTCCTCGCGATGCATCTCGGGGGTGACAAGGCCGTCGTCGTGGATCACCGAGTGGAGTTTGCGGTCGACCATCTCAGGGGAGGTGTCGCCTATGAGACCCGCGGTGCGCTCCCGGGCCTCCTGTCCTATCGGGGCCATGCCGAGGGTGCCGACGAGCACGAGTCCGGCCACGCGCTCAGGGATCTCGCAGGCCACAGTGGCCAGGATGTGCCCGCCCAGCGACGTGCCGACCAGGTAGACCCGGTCCGCGCCTATCTTGTCGAGCACGGCCCGGGCGAAGGCCGCGTAGTTGGGCACGGAATGATCGAAGCGGTCGCCCTTCTCGGCGAGGCCGTGACCGGGAAGGTCGATCGCATACGGGTGGTAGCCGGCGCCGGCCAGCCCCTCGAGGTTGAGCCGCCAACGATCGGCCCGGGCCCCGACCCCGTGCACGAGCAGCATGTTCTTGTCGCCGTGGCCAGCCTCGAGCACCCGGGTCAGGGTGCCGGCCGCGCCGAGCGGGTACTGGATCATGGCGCGGACCGCCGCCGGGGAAGGGGTCTCAACGGCGATACTCAGCTTGCTTCTTGGGCGGCGGTCTCGGCGAGGTCGTCGAGCTGGGTCAGCAGCTCGCGCTCGCCGTCGGAGTCAAAGTCGCGCGGGTCGGGCTGGGCAGCGCCGCCTCCATTGAAGACCAGGTCGTAGGTGATCTCGGACGGGCAGATGTGCTTGGCCCGGTCAAAGGGCCGGCGCTGGGCCAGCACCTCGTCGTCGAAGACCTGCACCTCGCCGCGCAGGATCACCGTCTCGATGCGCTTCTTGTCGCACAGCACCCGGATGTCGGCCAGCGGGTCGCCGTCGACGACGATGATGTCGGCGCCCTTGCCGGCCACCAGCGAGCCGACGTCGTTCTCCTCGCCCAGCACGATCGCGCAGTCGTGGGTGGCCGCCTTGATGGCCTCGAGGGCGGTCATCCCCGCGTAGCGCATCAGCAACTCGAGCTCGCGGGCGTGCCATTCGCCGTAGGGGGTGGCCGCGAACCCGGTGTCAGTGCCGGTGATGATGGGCACCCCCGCCTCGCGGGCCTTGTTGAGACACCCGGCGGTGTCGTCGAGGAGGCGGGAATAGGCGCTGCGGGTCTCGGCCGGCACCCCGGCGGCCTGCCCGAACTCGCCCAGGTTTCCCAGCAGCAGCAGCGCTGGCGCCAGCGGGATCTGCGAGTCGGCCAGCCGCTCGATGGTGTCGTCGCGCAGGGTGTTGCCGTGCATGATCCAGTCGAGTTCGGCCGCCACCGCGGAGTCCACGTTGTTGGAGCCCCGGGCGTGCATGGTGATGCGCTTGTTGAGCCGGTGGGCGGCATCGGACATCGCCTTGATCTCGTCGCGCGAGAACGCCTCGAAGTCTCCGAGCACGCTGTCGCCGATCTTGATCAGATCCACGCCGTTCTTGACCTGGTGACGGACCTCGGTGACCATCTCGTCGGCGGTGTTGACCACCTTGCCGATGCTGGAGTCGGGCACCCCGACCGACGACGGGTACCAGTCGCTGATGCCGTTGCTGGTGGACAGGAACCGTCCTGCGGTGGTCATGCGGGGACCCTGTATCAGCCCCTCGGCGATGCCCTCGCGGATGCCCACCCCGATGAAGTAGCTGCCACCAGGATCAGATATCCCCGTCACCCCGGCTCGCAGGACTTTGGTGACGTTCCAGGCCGACCGCAGGGTGCGCAGTTCGTGGCTGGTGTAAAGGTCCTGCTCCTCCTGCATCCGGGTCTCGCCGAAGGATGTGTGGCAGTGGGCGTCGATCAGGCCCGGCATGACTGTCTTGCCGGTGGCGTCGATGCGCACCACGTCGTCGCCGCGGGGGATCAGATCCTCGCTGATGTCATCGCCGACAGCCTCGATCACATCGTCCTTGACCAGCACGGTGCAGCCCTCGACCGCGGGCGCTCCGGTGCCGTCTATCACGGTTCCGCCGCTGATCAGGATCCACGAACTCACGGTTGCCTCCCCAGTGCTAAGTGCCGCTTGCGACCATACAGCGACAGGCGTGCGGGGACCGATTCGGGACCGCGCCGACGTTGCATGAGAGTCCGGGGCGCGGTGTGATAGTGGGTCTATGGCGCCCCAACAACAGATGTCCAGACTTCCACTGCTAGCCGAGAGCGAGGGACTCAGCGACACCCAGACGGCGGTGTTCGACTGGATCGTCGAGAGCCGGGGCACGATGATCCGCCCCTACGAGGTGATGCTGCACGTTCCCGAGATGGCCCGGCCCGCGGCCGAGCTCGGCCACCAGATCCGCTACGAGGGCGGGCTGAGCGACCATGACCGCGAGCTGGCGATCCTCGCGGCGGCCACGGCCCACTCATGCCCGTTCGAGTGGGACTCCCACGTGGGATTGGCCCGATCGGCCGGCGTGTCCGAGGCGACCATCGACGCCCTGCGCGACGGCGACGGCTCCGTCGGGTCGCCCGACGATGTGATCGTCGGCTTCGTGCGGGAGATGTGTGCCACGGCCCGAGTGTCGGACACCGCTTACGCCGCGGCCTCAGAGCGCCTGGGCACCGCCGGAGTGGTGGAGTTGACCACGCTGGCGGGTTACTACACCATGCTCGCCTTTGTCATCAACGTCGCAGAGCCCGAGGGTCCCGTTCAGCCATGACCGTTCGGGGGCTGGATCACATCGTGTTGAACGTGGCCGACGCCGAGCGGTCCATGCGCTGGTACCGCGACCGCCTCGGGTTGGAGCCGGAGCGGTACGAGGAGTGGAAGGCGGGCGACGCGCCATTCGTGTCGGTACGCATCGACGAGGGCACGATCATCGACCTCTTCGAGACCGACCGGAGCGGGGAGAACCTGAACCACTTCGCACTGTGGGTCACCGGCGACGTGGAATCGATCGTGGCGCACGACGATGTGGAGCTGGTGCGCCGGGCGCCGCGGGTCTTCGGGGCCCGGGGCTGGGGCTCGGCGGTCTACGTCCGCGACCCCGACGGCAACGAGGTCGAGCTCCGGCAGTACGACCTGTAGACGAAGGGGTTGCGGTCAGGCCAGGCCGGCGAAGTCGACCTGGTTGGTCGTGAACCAGGCCATGAACCCGTGGTCGGCGACCATGTTGTTGCCGTTCATGGCTGCGCTGGCGTCGGAGCCGAGCATCACCAGGGTGCGGGCGATGTCGACCGGCGTGAGGATCCCGGCCGACTGGTCAACCATCCAGTCGATGACCTTCTCGGTCATGTGGCGGCGGAAGTCGTGCAGCAGCGGCGTGTCGATCACGCCGGGGCATACGCTGTTGGTGCGCACGCCGTAGTCGAGGTAGCTGCTGCGGGAACCGTGCATGGTCCAGACCTGAGCCACCTCCTTGGAGAACTCGTAGGGCGCGGGGTCGACCAGTTCGCCGTGCTCGGTGATCCAGGCCAGGGCCTCGTCCCAGCCATCGACCGCGATCAGCTCGGAGATCTCGGCGAGGTGCTGGGGCCAGCGTTGCCCGGCCACCGAAGCGGTGTTGACGATGGCACCGCCGCGGTTCATGGTGGGCAGCAGCCCCTCGCTGAGGCGTCGCAGCCCCAGGTAGTTGACCCGCATCACGAAGTCCGGGGAGTGCACCCCGGCCACACCGGCGTTGTTGAACAGCACGTCCACTCCCGGCCCTATGGCCTCGCAGGCCGCGTCGATCGAACCGGGGTCGCTCAGGTCGGCGGCCACGTACGCGGTGGCTGGACCGGTGGGCTCGTTGACGTCGAGCACGGTGAGGTCGGTGCAGCCCGCCCCGGCCAGCAGCTCCACCGCGGCCGCGCCCACACCGCTGGCGCCCCCGGTGAGCACCACCTTCTTGCCGGCGTAGCTGAACAGGTCCGATGGGGATGCGGGCACGGTGCGACTCCTTGTGGTCTCGGCGGGTGTGAGCAGTCCGGTCAGGCCGGGGTGAAGGCTAGGTGGGCCTCGAGCAGGCCGTGGACGAAGGCGTTGGGCATCTCCACCTGAAGCGTTCCCTCGATGCGCTCGATGCGGGCCACCCGCTGGAGCAGCCGCTCGAAGAAGACCTGGATCTCCAGCCGGGCCAGGGCCGCGCCCAGGCAGAAGTGGGTGCCGAAGCCGAAGGCGATGTGGTTGTTGGGGCTGCGGGCGACGTCGTACGTCTCGGGATCCGCGAAGTGCTCCGGATCCCGGTTGGCCGACGGGTACATCATGACCAACTGCTGGCCCTTGCGGACCGTCTGGCCCGCGATCTCGGTGTCGGCGGTGGCCGTGCGGCACATGTTGTGGATGGGCGTGACCCAGCGGATGAACTCCTCCACTGCCGTCTCGACGTCGGCGCCCGCCTTGAGCGCGGCCCAGGCGTCGGGACGGTCGGCGAGGTCCAGCAGGGTGCGGGCGATCACGGTGCGGGTGGTCTCGGCCCCGCCGTCGAGCAGCAGCAGCGAGTCGGAGACGATCTGGTCCAGCCCGAACGGCGAGCCGCCCACCATCCCACGCTGGTCGGACTCGACCTCGATCCAGCGCGACATCAGGTCACCGGCCGGGCATCCCTGCTTGGTGGTGTACAGCTCGGTGCAGGCCACCGCGAACTCCAGAACGGCCTCGACGCCTTCGGTGCTGCGGTACCGGGGACCGCCGCCGGTGGCGATGGAGGCTTCCGACCAGTGCTTCAGCTTGGGCCACAGGTCGTCGTCGTAGCCGAGCAGCAGGCCGATCATCTTGGCCGGCAGGGGAGCGGCCAACTCATCCACGATCTCGGCGGTGCCCCGCTCGATCACCGGGTCGAGCAGGCCGTCCACGGTCTCGGTGATGTGGCCCCGCCAGCGCTGCACAGCCTTGGGGGTGAAACGGCGCGACACCAGTGAGCGGCGGGCCTGGTGCAGGGGGTCGTCGGTGCCGATGATCGACTGGTCGGCCGGGAGGTTGGGCCGGTAGCCGCCCTTCTCCCTGTCGGAGCTGATGAACAGCTGCTTGCTTGTCTCGACTTCGACGATGTCGTCGTAGCGGGTGAGCACCCACAGCTCGTTGATGTCGTCCCAGTGGCACGGCGAGTTCTCCCGCAGCCAGGCGTAGCGGGAGTAGGGGTCGTTGACGTAGAAGTCGCCGTCGAGGATGTCGAGGGGCCGGGGATCGATGGGCGTGATCGTCATCGCCGGGTCATCCTAGGTTGGGTACTGCTTACGGGAACAGGCTGCTCAGCACGGTCCAGAGCAGTACCAGGCCCGCGATGGCGATCGGTCCGGGGATGGCGATGATCAGGGCCCAGGTCAGGTAGCGCACCCAGGCGGGACGGTCGGCGAATCGACGCTGGTGGAAGGCGGCGTCAAGCTGCTCAGCCTCGACATCGGCCCGCTCCAGGCCGAGCAGCTCGGCTGCGGGATCAGCAACCTCGGTGCGCACGACCAGAACGGCGAGACGGTTGGTGACGTGGTGGGGAGCGACATCGGTAGCGGGATCCACGAGCACCGCGGCTTCGTACCCGGCCTCCGTGAGCCGGGCTGCGGCCACGTTGGCCTCCCAGTGGCTGGCGTACTCGGCGATGGGAACCATGCCCGGCAGCGGCCTCATCCCCATATGGTGCCCGCTCCGGAGGCCGAGCGGGCAGTACTCGCGCCGTCATGCCCGGCGATAGCGTGCCCACCGGTGAGCCCGGCCGTCGCGGTGCGCGATCTCGTGAAGGACTACAGCGCGGTCAGGGCCGTGGACGGCGTGTCGTTCGAGGTGGAGCGGGGCGAGGTGTTCGCCCTGCTCGGACCGAACGGGGCGGGCAAGTCCACCATCGTGGAGATCCTGGAAGGGCATCGCACTCGCACGGCGGGCACGGCGCTGGTTCTCGACACCGACCCGTCGTCGGCCGGTGCCTCCTTCCGCGACCGGATCGGCATCGTGCTGCAGTCCTCGGGCATCGACCCCGAGCTGACGGCCCGCGAGGCGATCGACTACTACGGAGCCGCCTACTCGCGTCGAGTGCCAACGGGTGAGCTGATCGAACTGGTGGAGCTAGACGAGAAGGCGGACGCCCGCATCTCCACCCTGTCGGGAGGCCAGCAGCGACGCATCGACATGGCGCTCGGGCTGGTGGGCGACCCCGACGTGGTGTTCCTGGATGAGCCGACCACCGGCTTCGACCCCGCGGCCCGTCGGAGGGGCTGGGAGCTGGTCGAGCGACTCGCCTCCGAGCAGCGGGCCGTGCTGCTCACCACCCACTACCTCGACGAAGCCGAGCATCTCGCCGACCGGGTGGCGGTGCTGGCCAAGGGCCGGATCGTGGCCGAGGGCACTCCAGCCGAGTTGAGGGCCCGGGCAGGGTCGGCACTGATCCGCTTCGCGGTGCCCGACAGGGCCGAGCCGGTATCGGATCTGCTCGCACCGGTCTCGGGCTTAATCGTCGGCCGGGGACGGCATGTGGAGATCACCACCGACACTCCCACAGCCGACCTGGCTCAGATCACGGGTTGGGCGGCCGAGCGGGGATTCGAACTCGAAGGGTTGACCGTCACCACTCCGAGTCTCGAAGACGTCTACCTGAGCCTCGTCGCTGACGACGGCGGCGACGAGGCCGGGGCGCTCGACGACGGGGACTCCCGGACATGAGGACACTGTGGCGGTGCATCCGCATGCAGAACCGGGTCTTCTGGCGGACACCGGTCGCGGCCTTCTTCACGCTGGTGTTCCCGATCCTGATGCTGGTGCTGTTCACCGCCATCTTCGGCAATGACGCCTTCGACACCGTCTACGGGCGGGTCAAGAGCAGCCAGTTCTACACGCCCGGCCTAGCCGTGTTCGCGGCCGCGTCCTCCACCTACACCGGCATCGGCATCAACCTGGCCAGCCGGCGCGAACTGGGAATCCTCAAGCGGGTGCGGGGCACGCCCCTGCAGCCCTGGGCCTATCTCGGTGGTGTGGTGCTGTCGGCGGTCTGGATCGCGGCGCTGGGAGTGGTCGCGATGGTCGTTCTGGGGGTGGCGGCCTACGGCGTCAACATCGAGGCAGCCAAGGTGCCGGCCATGATCGTCACCTTCGTGGTCGGTTCGGCGTCGTTCGCCGCGCTCGGCCTGGCGCTCTCCTCAGTGGCCCGGTCGGTAGCCATGGCCGTGCCCACAGCCAACGCCACCCTGTTGCCGCTGGCCTTCATCTCCAACATCTTCGTTCCCTTCGGCACCGAGACCCCCGCCTGGCTGGATCTTCTTGGGAACGTCTTCCCCCTCAAGCACTTCGGCCTAGCCTTCGGAGAGGCCATGAACCCGCTCTCGGACGCCCCGGCATTCGAGTGGCACCGGCTCGGCGTGCTGCTGATCTGGCTGGCCGTCGGGGCCGCCGTGGCCGCGTGGAAGTTCAGCTGGGAGCCGCCCGTGATATCGGGTCGGGCCTCCCGCCGACGCCGCCGACCGGTCCCGGCCTAGCATCGCCGGATGGTCGCATACGACGAGTTCGGGCTGTTCGCCGAGAACGCAGCCGAGTACGGGATCGAATGGACCGGCACTCCCACCGTTCGCCGGGAGTCGGTGGAGTTGCCATCGGGGCTTCGATTGTCGGCGTTGGTGTGGGGAGCGGGAGCACCCGAGTTGGTGCTCATCCACGGCGGCGCCCAGAACGCCCACACGTGGGACACGGTGGCGCTGGCGCTGGGGAGGCCGCTGGTGGCTGTGGACCTACCGGGCCACGGTCACTCCGACCACCGGCCGGCCCACGACTACGGCCCGGAGTCCATGGCCGGCGACGTGGCCGTGGCGATGGAGGCGCTGGCGCCTAGAGCCGGGGCCGTCGTGGGCATGTCGCTGGGCGGGCTCACCGCCCTCTGCCTCGCCGCCGATCATGGCCATCTGGTGCGGCGACTGGGGATCGTGGACGTGACGCCGGGCACCGATCACAAGAAGGCCGAGCCCATCATCGCCTTCGTCGACGGGCCGCAGCACTTCGACAGCTTCGAGGCCATCCTGGGGCGCACCATCGAGCACAACCCCACCCGCAGCGAGCAGTCGCTGCGCCGGGGCGTGCTGCACAACGCCCACGAGATGGCCGATGGCCGATGGACCTGGAACTACGACCCGATGCGGGACTGGAAGGCCGGAGGCGGCGCCGAGATCACCTTCGACGGCCTGTGGGAGCGGGTCTCTCGCATCGCCGCGCCCACCGCGCTGTGGCAGGGCGGCGCCTGGAGCGTGATCGACGACGCCGACGTGGCCGAGTGGATGCGGCGCCTGCCCGGCACCGTCCATGTAGTGGTGGACGGCGCCGGCCACTCCATCCAGGGCGACCGGCCCCTGGAACTGGTTGCGCTGATCGAGGACCTGCTGGCCCGGCCGGCCGCTGCCCCCGGCTAACCGCAGTCGGAGTAGCCGGACTCGTCGAACAGGTAGCCGTCCGGGGTGATCTCCAGGCGGTGGCGGGGACCGGGCACCGACGGGTCGGCCGTCTCGTATCCGGCGTCGCCGTGCCACAGCGACACTGGGCCCTGCTTGCCCTGCCCGATGCGGGTCTCGTAGCGGCGGGAGCGGCACCGGCCTAGTCCCTCCAGAGCGCCAGCCACCGTGGTGTAGCGCGCGATGGTGTGAAGCGTTACCCAGGTCGGGGCAATCAACTCGATCTCACCGGCGTCGCGGCGGCGCATGGCCCCCTGCGGCGTCATCCACTCGTGGTGAACGATCTCCCCCTCGTCGATGCTGACATCCTCCGACGGCGCTCTGGCCGCGAAGAACCACGTGGCGAAGCGCTTGGGAGCCAGCGGCGGCGGGATCCAGTAGGAGAAGTGCACCAGGTCCGCCGAATCGAGCACGATGGCGGCCTCCTCGCCGGCCTCGCGGGCTGCGGCGTTCCGGGCGGCCGCGATCAGGTCGCCGGTGCCGTCATGGTCGTCGTCGTCGATTCGGCCGCCGGGGAACACCCACATGCCGCCGAACGCGAGCCTCGAGTTCTTGCGCAGCATCAACGACTCGAGGCCAGCGGGGCCGTCGCGCAGCACGACCACAGTCGCGGCCGGGATGGCAGGCGCCTCCCCGTTGCGTTCCAGCTGCCGGCGCCATTCGTCGAACTGCAGCACCTCGCGCCGGTAGGCGGCCCGCTTCAGGCTGTCGGCGTCGGGTTCGGCGGCGTCGTTCACTTGATCACGCCGCCGGTTCTCAACTCGTCGATCCGATCGCCCCATCCCAACTCTGCGAGCACCTCGTCGGTGTGCTGACCGTGGGCGGGCGATGACGGCTCACGCAGTTCGGCCGGGGTGGCCGAGAAGCGGGCCGCAGGCCGGGGCTGGCGGATCCGGCCCATATGCGGGTGGTGGTGCTCGGTGAAGATCTCGTTGTGGACTGCCTGGGCGTCGGCGGCGATGTCCTCCACGCCGAGCACGACCCCGAACGGGACTTGGTGACGGTCGAGCGCCTCCACCGCCTCGGCCAGGGGCATGGTGGCCGCGGCCGCGTGCACCGCCCGGAAGACTTCGCTGGTCTGGGGCCGGTTCTTCTGGCGGTCGGTCATGGTGGCCACCCGAGGGTCCGACGAGTCCACGCCGACGGCTCGGGCCATGCCGTGGAACTCGGAGTCGGTCACGGCCGCCACCACCGCGTGGCCGTCGGCGAAGGCGATGGCCCGCTGGTGAGCCGAGAACGACTGGGCCAAGTGGGGCTGGTCGTTGTCGAGGGCCACCTCGTGGGCGGCCGCGTCGGCGAACAGGAACGCCACTGCGGCATCGAGCATCGAGAGTTGGATGTGCTGGCCGCCCGCGCCCCGCTCTCGGGCGAACAGGGCGGCGGTCACAGCCTGAGCGGCGGTATAAGAGGTGATCTTGTCAGCCGCGGCCTGGCGCAGGAACCGGGGGGACTCGTCATTGATGCCGGTCTGGTTGCCCACCAGCCCGGACTGGGCCTGGATCACCGAGTCGTACACCCGGCGGTGCGCGTAGGGGCCGTCGGGGCCGAACCCCGACAGCGACAGGTAGACGATGCCGGGGTTGCAATCCGAGACCGTGTCGTAGCCGAGTCCCAGCCGCTCGATGGCGCCCGGCCGCATGTTCTGCACGAAGACGTCCGCTCCGGCAACCAGATCGAGCACGATCTCGCGGCCTCTAGGGTCGGTGCAGTCCACTGCTATCGAGCGCTTGCCTCGGTTGCACATCTGGAACATTGCCGAGATACCGCCCGACACCACGCCGACGTAGCGGCCCTGGTCGCCATATCCGGGCTCCTCGACCTTGACCACATCAGCGCCCTGGTCGACCAGCAGGGTCACGGCAAGGGGGCCGGTCACAGCCACGGACATCTCGACGACGCGTACGCCGTGCAGCGGGCCGGGCACTGTTCTTCGATCCTTGCTGGTCCGGGCCGGTGGGGTTTGTGGCCCTATCCGGCCGGGCTGTCGCCGGACGGCTTGGCGGGCTCGGGGACGCCGTGGAACCAGCCGGCCTCCTCCACCAGCGAGCGGCTCCGCCAGCCGTCGGGGGTGCGTACCAGCTCGTGGTGGTACCAGCCGCCGGTGGCCCACATTGGGGTGTTCGGCAGCTTCAGCGGGTTGTAGACCATGGCCGACACCTTCGCCTCGTCGCCATCGATAGCGATGTCGATGTTGGAGATCAGGTGCTGCATGGCCTCGAACACGGACAAGGCTTCTTGCAGGAAGCCGACGACGGTGTCCAGGTCTCCGGCGATACCGCCGACCTGGGTGTAGTCGATGCTGGCGTCGGGGGTGAAGACGGTGCGGAACAGGTCCCAGTCCTGGCGGTCGACGGCGTGGGCGTAGCGGGTGAGCAGGTCGGTGATCTCCGCCCGGTCAATGAGGGTCTGCAGGTCCATCACCCCACGATAGGGAGAAGTGCCAACAGTTGGGGAGTGCGACGCAACTCCTAGTTGACCACGAGTTCAATAGGGCTGTGCTCGCGGTGAGCAAACCCGAAGTGATCGCCGCGTCATTCGGGCCGGACTCTGCGCCGAGCCGGGACCCTTGACCGTCGGGACAACTCGGGCGAAGGCAGCCGGCGTGGTTTGCCTGATTTCTCGGCGGGTGAGTGACCTCGGTTGAAGCGGGGCGATGAAGGTCCATCGCTGGAGCAGTTGCCATAGTTTCTAAGCAATGTTGTGAGTTTTCAGGTTGTATTGTCACAGGGGATGGGTAGGGTTGTCTGCATGGAGCGAACAGGTGTTCTGACTCGTGGCAGAGAGCATCCCGGAGAAGGGTCGGCGGCTCGCGAGGGTGTGCGGCTCGACACCGCTGGGGTGCTTGGAGAATCGTCCGCAGGAGACATCTTGAAGGTGGCCTGCGAGGTCTTGCGCTCGGTGTCGTCGGAGGGGTTGGGCGAGGACGAGTTGTGCAGGGTGGTGGCCGAAGCGGGACAGGTCAAGGCGCTGGCTGATGCTGTGACGGTGAGGGCTGCGAGCCGGTTGGAGGCGCTGAGGGCCGGCTCGGCCCGTGAAGCGCTTGTGGCCGGGACGAAGCTGTCGGGTCGAGCGGCCAAGCGAGTGACCGAGGCGGCTCGCCAAGTCGAGGAGATGCCCAACGTCGGTCGGTTGATGGATGAGGGGAAACTGACACTGGAGAGCGTGTTCGCCCTCGGGTCCGCGGCAAGGCAGTGCGGGGCTGCGGTTGTCGACGGCTCGGACGAGTTGCTGTACCAGGCCATCACCCGGGACGCCGGGTCGTTCCTCGGAGTGGCCCGGAAGTTCGCGCAGCGCCATGACCCTTCCGCGGGCGGCGACCTGCTCCAGGGGCAGCGCAACAGCCGAAAGGCCGATCTGTTCGTCGGCAGCGACGGCATGGGAGTGCTCAAGGGCGAGATGGACCCGGTCAGCTTCGGCCTGCTGGAGCAGGCGGTGGACGAGCGCAGGGACTACCTGTGGCGCAAGGACGGCGGCCGCGACGGTACTCCCGACGAGGTGCGCAACAACGGGCAACGCACCATGGACGCCGTCTTCGAGCTGTGTACGGGACGGGATGCGCTGACTCACGAACCGCTTCCGGCGGACGACGGTCCTCGGGGTTCGCGGCGGCTGCCGCCGGGAAGGATCATCGCGGTGACCGCGGGCGTGGTGGACGGCACCGATCCCGAGGGTTCGTGCGAGATCATCGGGGTCGGCCCGGTCCCGCCGTCGGTTCTCGACCGGATGTCGCCCGATGACCGGCTCGTCGGTGCCATCTTCGGCGGGAACGGCCAGCCGCTGTGGCTGGGCCGCATGGAACGGCTCGCCAACCTCCCTCAATACGTGGCGGTCGCGCTGCGAGACCGGGGCTGCGTGCTCTGCCGGGCCCCGATGCACCGGTGCCGGATCCACCACATCGACGAACACTGCGCCGATGAGGGCCCGACGGACATCGAGAACCTTGCGGCACTGTGCAACCGCTGTCACCTTTGGCTGCATCGGACCAGGCGGCGGGTTGTGTACGAGGTCGACACCTACGGGGTGATCGCCTGGTCCACGGCTCCGCGCCGGTCCGCTGCTGGAGCGCGGCGCGACCCGGATGCGGTCGAGTCGGCAGCCAGGTTGAATGGCCACGCCGACTCCAGCCAGGCCGGCGTGCTCGCGGGTGGCAAGACGGGAGCCGGGGTCGGCCCACCCGGTCGCGGTCCTCCCACGGCTGGGAGCCGGTGATGGGGTGGCAGCCGCCGGAGTCGAAAGGGCGGGGTCAGGTTGGTCCATCCCTGCCTGAGATGGCCTTCACTATGCGGCCGGTGGGCACAACGCGGTGGCCGGTGGGCACAACGCGGTGGCCTCGACAGGGACCGTTGGGGTCACCGAACCCTCAGGTCTCAGCCGCTACCGTCAATCCTGTAAGTGAGCCGCACTTCACTCCCCGTCGGGCAGGGCCCGCGGCGGTGGGCGGAGCACCCGAAGCCTCGAGAAGTAGAGCCCGGAGACGACTGTGTCACCACAACAGCAACTGACGACCGCGACCCTCGACCCGGTCCCGGCCCGCCACGTCGAAGACGTTCCGGTGGCCGAGGAGATGAGCGACTCGTTCCTCGCCTACGCCCTGTCGGTCATCACGGCCCGCGCCATCCCCGACGTGCGAGACGGCCTCAAGCCGGTGCAGCGCCGGGTCCTCTACTCGATGCTGCAGATGGGGCTGCGGCCCGGCACCCCGTACCGCAAGTCGGCCCGCGTCGTCGGCGACACCATGGGCCGCTACCACCCCCACGGCGACGCGGCCATCTACGACACCCTCGTCCGCATGGGCCAGGACTTCAGCCGCATGGTGACCCTGGTCGACCCGCAGGGCAATTTCGGCAGCCTCGACGACCCGCCCGCGGCGGCCCGCTACACCGAGTGTCGCCTGAGCGAGGCCGCCATGGACATGGTCGGCGAGCTCGACGAGGACACCGTCGACTTCCGGCCCACCTACGACGGCGAGGACACCGAGCCGGTCGTGCTACCGGCGGCGCTGCCCAACCTGCTGATCAACGGCACCGCGGGCATCGCGGTCGGCATGGCCACGACCATGCTGCCCCACAACCTGGCCGAGGCTAGTGCAGCCATCGAGTTGGTCATGAGCAAGCAGCCCAGCGACCCGGCAACCGACGCCGGGTCGCCAGCAGGCGGCAAACCGGCCCGGCGGCGCAAGGCGAGGCCGGCAACTGAGGAGCTCATGGAAGTCCTGCCCGGACCCGACTTTCCCGGTGGAGGCATCGTCATCTCCGACGAGGGCCTGAAGGCGGCTTACGACACGGGCAGGGGATCCGTCAGGGTGCGGGCCCGGGCCAGCATCGAGGCTGTGACCCGGCGTCGCCAGGCGGTGATCGTCACCGAACTGCCCCATCTCGTGGGTCCCGAACGGGTGGTCTCCCGGATCACCGAGCTGGTCGGGGCCGGCCGGCTGCAGAGCGTCGCCGGCATCGCCGACCTGAGCGACATGGAGGGCCTGCGCCTGCAGATCGACCTGAAGCCGGGAGTCGACTCCGATGCCGCGCTCTCCGAGCTCTACCGGCTCACGCCGCTCGAGGAGGCCGTCAGCGTCAACAATGTGGTGCTGGTCGAAGGTGTGCCCACCACCGTCGGGCTCCGGGAGCTGTGCGAGCACTACGTCACCCACCGCCTCCAGGTAGTGGTGCGCCGCACCCGCTACCGGCTGCAGCGGGCCGGTGAGCGACTCCACATCGTGGAGGGCTTGCTCACCGCCCTCGACAACATTGACGACGTCGTGGCGCTGATCCGAGGCTCCCAGGACGCTGCCGAGGCCCGTGACGGGCTCATCGAGCGCTTCGAGCTCACCGACGTGCAGGCGAACCACATACTCGACATGGCGCTTCGGCGGCTCACGGCGCTGGAACGCCAGAAGCTCGACGATGAGGCCTCCCGGCTACGAGCCGACATCGAAGACCTCAAGCAGATCCTCTCCAGCCGGCGCCGCCAGCGCTCCATCGTGAGGAGCGAGCTTCGATTGCTAGTCGAGGATCACGGGCGACCCAGGCGCAGCCGGATCGTCGAGGCTGAAGTCCTGGAGCGGGAGTCGGCCGGCGGCTCAGACGCTGGCGGTGCCTCCACGGCCTCGTTCGATCCGGTGGAGGCGGGTCCCGACCTTCCCTGCGTGGTGACGGTGTCGACGAGTGGCAATATCGGACGGGCCTCCATGAAGGGGCAGCGGCGAGCGTCGCCGGGGCGTCACGATCTGATCGCCGCCAGGGTCGTGGCCTCGACCGGGTCGCCGGTGGCCGCGGTCACTTCGGCCGGGCGGGTGTTCAAGGTGATCGGAGGCGAGATCGAGGAGACGTCCAACCGGGTGCGGGGCGCCGATGCCGCCACCGTCTTCGGCCTGGACTCCAAAGAGACCGTTCTGGCCCTCGTCGCCGGCGGGGACGACAGGCTGGTAATGGTCACTGCCGGGGGCACCATGAAGAGGCTCGACGCCGAGGAGGTGTTGGGCGCGCCCGCTGGATCGTCATTGATCGCGTTGGGAGCGAACGACCGTGTGGCCTGCGCCTTCACCGCCCCGGAGGACGCCGATGTCGTGATCGCGGCCAGCGACGGCCGGGCACTGCGCCTAGAGGCGTCGTCGGTGCGGCTGCAGCGCCGGGCCGCGGCGGGAATGGCTGGCATCAAGCTGCGTGAGGGCTCCGTCCCGGTGGGTGCCGGCGCCGTTCTCGATCACGCCGCGCTGGTCGTCGCAACCAGCGCGGGCCCTGCCGCGGGCAATGGCAAGAGCGGGATCAAGGTCACGCCCTGCTCCGAGTTGCCGACTCAGGGCAGGGGCACCCAGGGCGTTCTGGTGGTCAAGCTGCTGCCCGTCGAGTCTGTGGTGGCCGCGGCGGTGGGCCCGGCCGAGGGCATGCTGGCTCTGATGGGACAGGACGACAACCCCCGCAAGGTCGATCCCCACCCTGTGCCCGTGCGAGTGGCCCCCACGGCGCGCTACCGCTCACCGCAGCGCAGCGATCGGCGCGTCCATGTGCTGGGGCCGGGGAGGTGGTGAGGAAAGTGGCACCACCGAACGGTCCGGCGGGAGCATCCACCGAGATGACCCTGCCGTTGACCTCGGGCGACGTCGCCACCCCGAACACTGATGCTCAGCCCCGCTCCCGGGCTGGATCATCAAACGGAGCGGCCCGACGAGACGGCGCCTCCAACGGCCGTCATCCCGGCCTCTCCGCTGGCTCGGGCGACGCCAGCCCCCCCGCTGCGACCAACACCGCAGACAGCTACGACGCCGACTCCATTGAGACGCTCGAGGGTCTTGAGGCCGTCCGCAAGCGCCCGGCCATGTACATCGGGGGCAACGGCTCCGAGGGTCTCATGCACCTCGTGTGGGAGATCGTGGACAACGCCGTGGACGAGGCCGCCGCCGGCTTCGCCACCAAGGTGGGGGTGACCCTGCATCGCAAAGGATCGGTCGAGGTGACCGACAACGGTCGCGGCATCCCGGTCAACAAGCATCCCGAACGCGACGTGTCGGCCCTCGAAGTGGTGTTCACCGAACTGCACGCGGGCGGCAAGTTCGGCGAAGGCGCCTACAAGGCCTCGGGCGGGCTTCACGGTGTGGGAGCCTCCGTCGTCAACGCCCTGTCGACTCGCCTCGACGTGGAGGTGCGGCGCGACGGGTACGTTCACGAGTTGAGCTTCTCGAACCAGGAGCCCGGCCATTTCGTCGCCGGCAGGTTCAGGGCCAGCAGCGATGTGCGGCCGTTGAACCGGCGAACCAAGGCGACCGGCACCACCGTCCGGTTCTGGCCCGACATGGCGCTGTTCCATCCCGAGGCGCGCATCGACGCCGATGAGGTGCGCCGCCGGGTCCGTCAGATGTGCTTCCTGGTTCCCGGCCTGAAGATGACGGTGGACGACCGCCGCCCCGGCGCGGCGTGCGAGCCCTTCGTCTTCGTGAGCAGGGGCGGGCTCGCCGACATGGTGAGGGAGCGCTCCGAGAGCGCTGGGGAGGGTGCCGTTAGCGGTGTGATCACCGCCAACGGCATCGAGACGTTCACCGAGAAGGTCCCCGTCGACGGCAAGATCACCGAGGTCGAGCGGGAGTGCACCGTCGACATCGCGCTGCGCTGGATAGCGGGATACGACAGTGACGTGGTGTCATTCGTGAACACGATCCCCACCACTTCGGGCGGCACACATCTTGCCGGCTTCGACAAGGCCCTCACCCGGGTGGTCAACAGCGTGCTGTTGAAGGACAACCGGAAGCTGGCCCGGCTCGCCCGCGATTCCCGCGGTGGCGCGGGAGCCAGGAACGGCAAGACCAACGCCACCAAGGACGACGTGCGCGAGGGCTTGGTCGCCGCGGTCAAGGTGACCTTCTCCGAGCCGCAGTTCCGGGGTCAGACCAAGCAGGAGTTGGGCACGCCCGCGGTCGAGGGCATCGTGGCCCGGGTCACCTACGAGCAACTCAAGGAGTGGTTCGAGCCGGGCGGGGGACCCCGGACCCAGGTCAAGGCCATAAGCGACAAGGTGGCCGCGGCGGTGACGAACCGGGTCGCCTCCAAGCAGATGCTCGACACCAAGCGCAAGGCGGCCAGCCTGGGCTCCACCGGCCTGCCCGACAAGCTGGCCGACTGCCGCATCCACGGTGACCGGGCCGAGTTGGTCCTTGTAGAGGGCGACTCGGCCGCCGGTCCGGCCAAGCGGGGCCGGGATTCGGAGTTCATGGCCATCCTGCCGCTGCGGGGCAAGATCGTGAACGCGGCCAAGGCGAGCCCCAAGCAGGTGCTCGACAACGCTGAGGCGCAGGCCATCTTCACCGCCATGGGCGCCGGCGCGGGAGACGCCTTCGACATCGAGGCCGCCCGTTACGGCCGGATCGTCATCCTCTGCGACGCCGATGTCGACGGCAGCCACATCCGCTGCCTGCTGCTCACTCTGATCCACGGCTACATGCGGGAGATGCTCACCCAGGGCCGGGTCTTCTCGGCCCAGCCGCCCCTCTACACCGCGCGAGTGGGCGACCGGACCCTGAGGGCCTTCTCCGACGAGGAGCGGGACCGGATGACAGCCGAGCTGACACGAGGCAGGCGCAGCCGCGACAGCATCAGGTGGCAGCGCTTCAAAGGTCTCGGGGAGATGAACACCGACGAGCTGCGCCACTGCGCGCTGGACCCCGACACCCGGACCCTGCGCCGGCTCACGATGGCCGACGCTCAGCAGGCTAAGGCCGCGGCCGACATGTTCGAAGTCCTGATGGGCAACGACGTGGCCCAGCGCCGCGACTACCTGGTCGAGAACTCGTCGCTGGTGGACGAGGCGACGCTCGACATCTGAGCAGGCGGTGCGGGTGGCATCGTCGGGGCGCCGGCCACGCCCAGGCATCCGGGCCGGTGTCACACTGGTGAGGTAGAACTGCAGGATGCAGCTCGAGTTCGACCCGGGCGACATCCTCGACCCGGGCGCCACCGGTGCATTGGATGACGCTGGCGCCCCCGCCCCGCCTCAGCGGCTGTCACCGTCCGGGGCGTCCACGTTCGAGCAGTGCCCCCGCCGGTGGAGGTTCCGCTACGTGGAGCGGCTTCCGGAGCCGCCCGGACTTGAGGCACTGGTGGGAACGTTCGCGCACCGGGTGCTGGAACTGCTGATGCAGCGGGAGCCGTCTCGGCGCAGCCAGAACGAGGCCAAGCGCGTCGCCCGGGCGGTGTGGCCCGAGCTGGCCGAAGGCGACGACTACCGGGACCTGGAGTTGAGCGACGACGAGGCTCGGGAGTTCCGATGGCGGGCCTGGCGCGCCATCGAGGGCCTGTGGCATCTGGAGGACCCGGCCGCCATCGAGGTGGAAGCGACCGAGGAGCAGGTGTCGGTGACGCTGGGCGATGTGCCCTTCAGGGGCGTGGTGGACCGTCTCGAGCGGGAGGACGACGGCCTCGTCGTCAGCGACTACAAGTCGGGGCGGGCCCCCACAGCTCGCCACGCACCCGAGCGCCTGCAGCAGGTGCTGCTCTACGCGGCGGCCGTCGCCGAGGAGACGGGCGAGCAGCCGGTCAGGGCCCAGTTGCTGTACCTGGGCCAGCGGATCGTGGCTACCGCGGTGACGCCCGTCGAGATCGGCGACGCGATCGGTCGGTTGCAGTCGACTTGGAGCGCGATCGCGGACGCCTGTGACATCGACGACTTCCCACCCCAGCCAGGTCCGCTATGCGGCTACTGCGCGTACGCCGACGCCTGCCCGGAGGGTCAGGCCGAGAACCTTCGGCGGGCGCAGCAGCGAGCCGCCGAGGAGGAGTACCTGGAGAGACTCGCGGGCTGAGATCCGGGTGGCCTAGCCGCGGGCCCTTACCGTCTCAAGCGCCTCCATAACCACCAGAGGGTCACCAGCGCGGCTCCCGCCCCCAGCAGGGTGGAGATTCCTGCGGAGTACAGCAACCGGTCGCTCCAGGAACCCGTCGGCACTGGTGCCGCGTCCGAAGCCGCGACGGCATCGGGTGCCGGTCTGGGCCGCGGCGGGGCCACCTCGGTGTCGAGGATCGAATCGACGGCCGCCTCCCGGGGACCGGGCCGGTGCCGGGGCCGGTCGCGCTGGGGGTCATAGGCCATCGGGGTCCTCCGGACGTTGTTCGCCGACCACACGATCGTAGATCTCGTCGAACTCGGCGCACGCCTCTGCCGCGCCCCGCCGGGGCGGAAGGGCGTGTATCGGCAGCGAGCGAGCCGCCGCTTCGGCCACGGCTGCCCGCAGGCGCACAGGCGGCAGGACCAGCCGACCGTGGTCGGTGATCAACTGCTCGTGCCAGTAGCGCGAGTCCCGGGTACGGGCCAGGCGGTTGACGGCTACGCCCGCCACGGCGAGTCCGGCTGGCTTCCTGGTGTCGACGCGATCGATGGTTCGCAGGATCTCGCTGACGCCGTCGGAGGCCCACGCGCTCGGTTCGGTCACTACCAGGGCGGCGTCGGCCGCGAACAGCGCGTTGATGGTCAACAGACCGAGCGACGGGGGACAATCGATCAGCACCAGACTCTGATGTCCTGACAGGGCGACGCGGAGCCTGTCCTGGGCGCCTACGGGGTCTGAGAGCATCTGGCGTTCCCGCCCGGCCAACGCCGGCGCGGACGCAACGATTCGTGGTGGGAGCCCCTTGCCGTCGGGCCATCCCGACGGCTCTGCCAGGTCTTCCAGGATCCCCGGCCGGTCAGACTCCAGGGCCTCGTCCACGGTCGCGGCCGGCTCCCACACACCCAGGCCGGTGGTGGCGTTGCCCTGAGGATCCAGATCGACCACGACGCTTGGGATCCGTCGCGCCCATGCGGCCGATGCCAGGCCGAGAGCGGTGGTCGTCTTTCCGACGCCGCCCTTCTGGTTGACCAGAGCGATTACTGCCACATCTTGAACGGTAGCCACCAGCACACGCTCTAGGCGAGGCCGTGCGCGAGTTCGCGCCGAAGTTCTCGCCGACGGAGCACACTTGCTTCATGGCTGCACGCAGTCGCGCACCGGTGACTCTCAGGCGAGCGGCAGCACGCTGGGCGCGGGACCTGCTCGCGGTCCGGAGCGCCTTCGGCGCCCTGGTGATGGCAGCTGTCGCGAGCCTGGTGGCTGGACTGAGCCTCGCGGCCATCACCGGCACCCTTGAGAGGCTGCCGGGCCTGCTGCTTCTGGTGCCGGCTGCCATCGCGGTGAAGGGCAACATCTTCGGCGCGCTGGGCAGCCGGCTCGGCACAGCCATCCATGCCGGCACCTTCCGCTCCGGAGGCCGGGACTCACCGATGATGCAGAACGCCATCGCGTCGGTGGGCCTCAGCCTGGTCCTCGGCGTTGTGCTGGCGGTGATGGCCAAGGGAACAGCCTTGGCGTTCAACGTTTCGCCCACCATGAGCCTGGCCGATTTCGTGGTGATCTCGGCGCTGGGGTGCCTGCTAGCCGCGTTCGTGGTCCTGGCCATCACCCTGGCCACCACGGCCGGCGCGGTGCGCTTCGGCTGGGACCTCGACAACGTGGTGGCTCCCATGGTGACGGTCGCCGGCGACGTGGTCACCCTTCCTTCGCTGGTGGTGGCGGCCGAGCTCGCCGGCGTGGACGTCCTCACGCCGTCGATCGCGTGGACGCTGGCCGCGATGGCAGCCGTCTCGGTGCTCTGGGGGCTGCGGAGCAGGCTGGGGGAGCTTCGGACCATCATGCGGGAGTCGCTTCCGGTCCTGACCGTCGCCGGGCTGCTCGACCTGGTGGCCGGGATCACAGTGGAGAAGCGGATCGACGACTTCCTCGAGTTCCCCGTCCTGCTGGTACTGCTGCCCGGATACCTGGCCACCGCGGGCGCGCTCGGCGGCGTGCTGTCGAGCAGGCTGTCCACCAAGCTGCACCTCGGACTGGCCCGACCATCAGCCCTGCCGTCGGGGGCCGCCCGAGTCGACCTCGCCACCACCTTCGCACTGGCCATTCCAGTGTTCGCGCTGCTCGGCCTGGTGGCCTCGATCGCGGGCGGTCTCAGCGGTCACGCCGGGCCGTCGCTCGGCGGGCTGGTGGGCGTGGCCCTGCTCGGGGGTCTGCTGGCCACGGTGCTGGTAGTGATCGTGGCCTACTACGGGACGCTCGCGGCGGTGCGGTTCGGGGTGGACCCTGACACGTACGGGATTCCCATGGTCACCTCATCGCTGGACTTGGTCGGTGCCTTCACCCTGATCGTGGCCGTCGTTGTGGTGGGCGTGGCATGACGGCCGTTGCGATACCTATGATTTCGGGAGAGACCTGATGGAAGACAGACCTCGCAATCTGCGGGAGATGCTGGCGGAGGCCAAGGACACCTCCGAGTTGATGGTGGACCTCGCCTACGCGGCGCTGTACTTCGGTGATCCCGACATGGCCGACGAGGTGAGCGAGCTTGAGGAGCGCATGAGCGACCTCGTGCAGGACATGAGGGCGGTGTGCATTCTGGCGGTCCGTCATCCTCGTGACGCCGACGGCATGTCGTCGGTGCTGCAGGTGATCTCGGCCATCGAGCGCATCGCCAACGACGCGGTCGACATCGCTCGCATCGTGACCCACCGGGTCGGCATACCGCCGGAGCTGGTGGCCGAGCTGAGCGCGGCCGAGGAGGTGTCGCACCGGGTGCTGGTGTCCGACGGCTCGCGGCTCGCGCACCGCCACCTGGCCGACCACGAGATGCCGGCCAAGATGGGTATGCGCGTGATGGCTGTGCGCCGCGAGCGGGAGTGGATCACCGATGTGGGCGGTGACACCGTGCTCGTGCCCGATGACGTGCTGTTCCTGCGGGGGTCGCCCGACGGGATCGTCGAGCTGCGCACGCTGGCAGGGTCGCCCGAGTGGTCCCCTCCGGAGGGGCCGGCCGGGCCCCGAGTCTCAGACCTGCGGCGGGCCACCAACGTGCTCGTCGAGATGAAGGATCTCTCGGAGGTGGCCGTAGGTCTGGCCTACTCGGCGCTGGTGCTGCGAGACGAGAGCCTGGCCGCTGAGGTGCGCCACCTCGAGGACCGTCTCGATGAGATGAAGGACCGTCTGGAGGAGTGGGTGCTGGGGGCGGCCAGGGAGCGCGCCGACCAGCCGGGTTTGCGCGGCCTGCTGCACTTGTCCCAGGCCGCGGAGGACCTTGGCGACCAGGCCCAGCAGATGGTGTGGATCATTGAGCGCCAGGAGCAGATCCACCCGATACTGGCGGTGGCGCTCGGCGACAGCGACGAGGTCGTCGTGCACGTACCGGTGGCTGAGGGCTCCGAGGCCGACGGTAGGACGCTGGGTGATCTCAGGCTGAACATCGAGCCCGGCTTCACGGTTCTGGCCATCCGGCGCGGCGGCCAGTACCGGTACCGGCCGGGCGGGATTGTCCGGCTCGAACCCGGCGACGCTCTGATCGCCAGCGGCCCGGACGAAGGACGCGAGCGCCTGGCCGAGATCTGCGGCTGGCTGCTCACCGACCGGGACGACGACACGGCCATGGTCCTGGAGCCGCTGGGATCTGCGCCGGCCTAGTGAGCTGCGCGTAGACAACCGGTCGGCCGTGGAGCGCTTGCAGTCGCTACGGGGATAGCTTCACCGGCGATGGCAACTCCAGCCGACCGGCTCTGTCTCCTCACCGTCCACGCTCACCCCGACGATGAGGCGTCCAAGGGCGCGCCCACGGTCGCTCGCTACCACGCCGAGGGAATCCGGACCGTGCTCGTGTGCTGCACCGGAGGAGAGGAGGGCGAGATCCTCAACCCGGCGCTGGACGATCCCTCCATGGCCGACAAGCTGGCCGAGATAAGGGCGGCGGAGCTGGCCCGGGCTGCGGAGGTAATCGGCTACGAAGAAGTCGAGATGCTCGGCTATCGCGACTCGGGCATGGAGGGATCGGAGGCCAACAACCATCCCGACTGCTTCGCTCGGGCCGACCTGGAGGAGGCGGTGGCCCGGCTGGTGGCAGTGATCCGCCGTCACCGGCCCCACGTCATCGTGACCTATCCGGAGGATCAGGGCGGCTACATGCATCCGGACCACATTCGAGTGCACGATGTCTCCATCCCCGCCTACGAACGTGCCGGCGACCCGGCCTACCGCCCCGACCTGGGTGAGCCCTGGGCACCGGCCAAGCTGTACTACACCCTGTGGTCGCGCAAGCGCATCGAGGAGCGCCACCAAGCGTTCCAGGATCTCGGCCTGGAATCGCCATACAACGAGTGGTGGTTCAAGCGACCGTCCACCGACGACAAGATCACTACTCAGGTTCCCGTGGACGGGTTCATCGACGCCCGCATTGAGGGACTGCTGGCCCACGCCACCCAGATCGACCCGGAGTCGACGTTCTGGTTCGGGCTGCCCGCCGAGGTCGAGCGGTCGATCCATCCATACGACGATTACGTGCTTGCCCGGGGGCGGCGTCCGGCAACTCTGCCCGAGCGCGACCTGTTCGAGGGGCTGCGGCCGGAGCCGGCCGGCGACTCCGGCTGACGTGGCTCCGGAGCCTCTGGACGAAGGGTGGCTGGAAGCAGTCGCCACCGCTCTGGAGGCTGTCGATGCCTCCGGCGCGGCCGACGGCGTGGCCCAGATCACGGTGAGCGGCGCTCCCGGGGGTGCGGTCGCCTTTCATGCGGTTGTAGAGGCCGGGCGGGTGAGCATGTCGACGGGACGGCACCCGCACGCCGACCTGGTCGCCGGGTGGACGTACCCGGACTTCGTGCGGGCTTGGCAAGGCGAGCTGTCGGTGGAGGCCGCCTACATGTCGGGCCGGATGAAGCTCGAGGGCGACCAGGTGCTGCTGTTCGACGGATGGCGCCCGTTGCTGCGGTCGAAGGCGCTGCGGGAGGCCCTGGCCGCGCTCCGGTAGTCCCCGTCAGGTCCGGTGCCGGGCCCTTCTCTGGGCGCTGCGCAGAGCGCGGTATCCGACCGTGACCGCGCCGGATCGCTCGATCAGGTCGGCCATCTCGCGGGACAGGGCCAGCGCCAGGTCGTCAACCCGTCCGCTCGCGGAAGGATCGATGGCGTGGATCTCGGGCTCGTCAAGCGCCGGGCACAGCGACAGTTCGGTGACACCGGGCGCCAGGCCGGCGAGTTGCTCGAAGACGTGGTCCCTGGCGTCTCCCCGAACGAGCCGGAAGTGGTCGGGGAAGACGATGCCCTCGGACTGCGCCAGCGATCGGAACGGGAATCCGGCGTTGGCCTCAGCCTCGGGGCCCTCAAGGCGCACCGGGAGGTCGAATGACACCGCTAGGTCCATCAGCACGTCGAAGAACTCCGGGCGCTGCTGCAGGGCGGCCATGTGAGTGGTGAGGTGGGTCACGTCGAATCCCCACAACACGGCCCGCTCGAGCTGGGCGCGACACTCGCGCCGGACCTCGTCGAGGTCTGCATGGTCCCACAGGTCCTGCAGGGTCCGGGGGAAGCCACCGTCGCCGTCGAGGAGGCTCGGGGCGTTGGTGATCGGCCCCCACCGGAAGCAGTCGAGCTCGGAGTTGAGCGTGAGGTGGACCCCGAGATCCTCGCCCCGGTACAGCTCGGCCGCGTGACGGGCCCACACCCCGGGCATCACGATCGTGCCGGTCGTGGCCGCGCCTTCCCGCAGTGCCTGGTAGCCGGCGGCGGTGGAGGAGTGGGTGGTGCCGATACGGTCCGCGCTGACGATCACGAGCTTGGCGTCAGGGGGATGCCCGAGGCGCTCTACCAGCGATTCCACGACCTTGACGGTATCTGACACTGGGGGGCCGCATCTCACCTAAGGCCCGCCGTTAAGGAGCCCGCCTCAGCCCAGCGGAACGTCGGGGCCGCCGCAGTGGCCCCACAAGCCGCGGTCGGCTGCCACCGCGTCTGCCTCGGCCCGAGCAATAGCGCTGGCGTAGTGGTCGTTGGGCGGGTAGTTCAGCGCCGCGGCGTAGCCGGCTGCCACGAGTTCCAGGTTGACGAAGAGGCCATCGCGGGATCGCACCACGTAGCCGAGGAGACGCTGGTAGGCGTCCCGGGCCTCAACGTCGCGCACCAGCATGATCTCGGTGCCCTCGGGGAGCACGGCCTCGAGATGCAGCGACGCCTCCTTGCCGAAGCACTGCACCGGACGGGTGGGCGCCACCGACTCGGGGGCGTCGATACCGATGAGGCGCACCGTCTCCTGATGACCGCTTACCAGTACGTCGATGGTGTCACCGTCGACAACCCGCTCGACGGTGGCGTTGGGAGCCCACTGGTGTCCGTCGTCGGTCCCGACCGACACCTCCCCGCCCGTCGTGGCTACTACTGGCGGGGTGCTGCATGAGCTGACGAGCACCAGCACGAGCACTCCCGCCCAGCGGCACCGATGTAGCGATCCACAGTTGCTCCCCATAATGCATGCTCCTCCGCGACCCGTACGTGGGGCACTCGCTTCGGCTGACGGTGGCATCCGGCCGGTGAGCGGCCGGTGCGATTGGGGCTCGCGCCGGGGATCAGGCTGCGGCGGGGAGGTCGCCGCCGTCGACGGTAGCGACCTCTGCGGGGGTGCGGGCGGCCTGCAGGGCTCTGCGGGCCCGGGCCACGCCGCGCCGGCCGATCTCGCACGTGGCGGAGTCGAGCTGCCAGGTCTGCTGAGAATCGGGCTGGCCGGCGGTGACGATTTCTATGAGAACCAGTTGATCGGACATGTACACATGATGGCCAGGGGGTGTGACATCCTGTCCGGATGAGCCAAATCCCCGCCAAGAGATACGGCATCACGGTCCCCTTCATGGGCCCCCTGCACGCCCAGCGGCCGCTCTTCGAGGAACTCGTCGAGCTGGGATACACCGATGTCTGGTCGGCGGAGGCGAACGGCTTCGACGGCTTCACCACGCTTGCTCTCGCCTCGGTGTGGGCGCCGGCGCTGAGGCTCGGCACGGCGGTCGTACCTGCCTACACGCGCGGTCCGGCCCTCATGGCCCAGTCGGCTGCGTCGCTGGCCTCGGCCGCGCCGGGACGCTTCGTCCTCGGGATCGGCACATCCTCGGAGGTCATCGTCGACCACTGGAACGCGGTTCCGTTCGATCGGCCCTACCAGCGGGTGCGCGACACCGTCCGCTTCCTTCGAGTTGCCCTGAGCGGCGAGAAGGTCACCGAGGACTACGACACCTTCTCGGTGCGGGGATTCAGGCTTGGCATTCCCGTCAACGAGCCGGTGCCGATCTTCGTGGCCGCGTTGAGGGAGCGAATGCTGCGTCTCGCGGCCCGCGAGAGCGACGGCGCCATCATCAACTGGCTGTCGGCACCCGACGCAGCCCGGGTCTGCGGAATCGTGAGGGATGAGAGCCCGACGGCCGAGGTCGTGGCCCGCATCTTCGTGCTGCCCACGCCCGACCGGCACGCAGCCCTTGCCGCGGGACGGCGGTTACTGGCGGCCTACATCAATGTGCCGGTCTACCGGGCATTCCACGCGTGGCTCGGACGGACCGACGCGCTCGGCGAGCACTGGTCCCAATGGGACGCGGGCGACCGGAGGGGCTCGCTGGAGAAGATCCCCGAACACGTGGTGGACGAGCTGCTGGTTCACGGATCGCCCGACGACTGCCGCCGGCACATCCAGCGCTTCATCGACAACGGGGTGACCTGCCCGGCCCCGATGGTTCTGCCGGCCGAGGGTGTCGACGCCTTCGACGTTGTGAGGGCCCTGGCCCCCGCCGCTCCCTAGGATCCCCCTAACCGTCTTCGGAGCCCAGCAGGCGTCTCTGCATTCTGCGCATGCCGTCCAGCCAGCGCTGCCGGTCACCGGCCCGGCGCAGTTCGTAGGTGGCCACCTCGGGGTGCGGCAGTATCAGGAACCGGTCCTCGCGTAGCGCTTCGAGGGTCACCGCGGCCACCTCCTCGGGCTCGATCAGCCCCAGGGCCCTCACCTGGTCGACGGCCACCGCACCCTCGTTCTCGGTCATCGGCGTGCGCACACCCTGGGGGCACAGGCACGAGACCCTCACGCCGTCGTCACCGTGAGTGATCGCGATCCACTCGGCCAGCCCCACGGCAGCATGCTTGGTGACCGCGTAGGAGGCGGTCCCGAAGTTCGTCAGCAGTCCCGCGGCCGAGGCGGTCACGAGCAGATGGCCCGACCCTCGCTCCACCCATCGCGGCACGAGATGCCGGCAGGCGATCACATGGGCCATCACGTTCACGTCCCAGACGTGGTTCCACTCGTCGTCGGGCCGCTCGACCCCACCGAGGTGGGAGATGCCGGCGTTGCCGCACCACAGCTCGATCGGACCGAGGCTCGATTCGACCAGCTCGATCAGCGATACGACGGCGTCCTCGTCGGTGACGTCGATACCGGCCGCCAGCCCGCCGGCACCGCCCGGTCCGGCCTCCGCCGCGATCTCAGCCGCAACGGCCTCTGCTCCGGATCCGTCGATGTCAGCCACCACCACCAGGCTGCCGGCGTCGAGCGCGAGCGCCCTGGCCAGGGATCGCCCGATACCGCTGGCAGCCCCGGTGACCACCGCGACCGCACCTTCGAGTTGCACGAACCGATCCTAGTGATGCCCCCGAGAGTGACGCTCCGGCGTAGCCGGCATCGCCCGAGTTCGGTCTCTCAGCGCAGCAGCCGGCGGGCAATAGCGCCGAGCACGGTGCCGACCGCCATCCCCGCGGTCACATCGCTGGCGTGATGGATGCGCACATGAATCCGGCTCAGCGCCACGATCAGGGCCAGGCCGTAGTACGCGGGGGCCCAGGGGCTGCGGCGTGACAGCAGTGAGGCGGCAACCATGGCCGCACTGGCGTGGCCGCTGGGGAAGCTGCTGGTGAGCGGCTGGCGCAGCGAATGGGGCCGAGGCCCCTTGAACACCGGTCGGCGGCGCCCGAAGATCGTCTTGATGACGCCGTTGACCAGCGCGGCCTCCCCCAACAGGGCCACACCCAGCTGCCAGGCGGGGCGGGCGTCCCGGCGCACAGCGGCCTGTGCCACCCCCAACGCGTACCAGAGCATCGAGTGGTTGGCCGCCTCCGATGCCGAGTACATGAGACGGTCGAGCGCGGGCCTGTCCCTGAGCCGGCGGTCCCACCACTCGTCGATGGCCTGGTCGATGCCGTCGATGTTCCTGGCGCGGGATCCCATGGTTACTCGTCAGGGATGGTCGTGGCAGGGACGTTGCCGGTCTCGCCCTGAGAGGGGTTGTCGCCGCTGCCGGTCTCGCCCTGCGGGGAGTCGCCGCTGTCGCCGATGGGCTCGAGCTGGTCGCTCCCGCTCCCACCCGCCCCCTGGTACTCGCTCTCCTCCGGAGGGACGGTCGACTCCGGCGCGATGGTCGTCGTAGTGGTGGTTGTTGTGGTGACCGACGGGGTTCCGTCACAGTTGAGACCCTCGGGGCGGTACAGGGCTCTCACCGTGTCGGTCTCGCTTCGCCCGTCCTCGAGCCAGGTCCGGGTGCGCTCGGTAACCACTCGAGTACACGACGTCCCCCGGGGCTCGGACCACTGGCTGGTCTGCTCGGCCAGAACCCAAGGTGTCGAGTAGAGCCGCACCGTGATCGAGCTGTCGCCGGTAGTGGGCCACAGCATCACCCCGAAGGGCGTGTTGTTCTCGAGCACAAGGTCCGGCGCCGGGTACGAGACGGTGGCCTCGCGCCCGTATGGGTACCGGCTGAGATAGATCGAGTGGCTCTGGTAGTCGATGAAGTCGAGCCCCGCGAAGAACGCCGCGTTGAACAGTGTGGTGGCGTACTGCGAGATCCCTCCGCCAACCGAGTCCACGAACACGCCGTCCAGGATCATCGCGGCTGGCACGAACCCGTTGTTGACCGTGCGCGGGCCGACGTACTCGTTGACCGAGAAGCGCTGACCCGGCTCGATGA
Organism: Acidimicrobiia bacterium; assembly: GCA_022819505.1. GTDB lineage: Bacteria > Actinomycetota > Acidimicrobiia > Acidimicrobiales > Aldehydirespiratoraceae > Aldehydirespirator. The sequence continues at coordinate 695,836 of JAJEHD010000018.1, forward strand.
TCACACCGCGGGTCAGTTCCGAGATGCGGGCGATGTTGATTATCCGATCCTGGCCCGGGGTGAAGGGCGTCGTGAACTCGGCGACCAGGTCGGTGATTCCCATCGACTCGGCCCACTCCCGGCCCCGGGAATGGGGCGCGGGCGCAGCCGGCAGCGCTATCACCGGCTCGCGTTGGACCATTCCGTCGATCAGGGCGGCAATGGCCGTCTCATGGCAGCACCTGAATCCGGGCGAACCGTCCGAGATGGTGACGTTGCCGGCCTCGTCGAGGCCGAATGTGGCTGGGATCCCCTCATCGCCGATTCCCGCGAAGAGGCTGGCGAGGGTGCCGACGATCCGCGGATCGAGAGTGATGCGTGTCTCGTGCTGCTCGCCCTGAAGGACGACGAACTGGCGCAGCGCCAACTCACCGATGGCGAACGTCTCGGCCGCGCCCTCCAGCTGGAGCACGACCCCGCCCGCGGTTATCTCGTTGGCCCGGACCGCCAGAGCATTGGCCAGGGCGGCGGCGATCGGGTCGGTCGGCTCCATGCCGCCAATCGGAACCTCGACAAAGGCCGTACCGCCCACGTTCTGGAGCACGGCCTCCTCCAGCCGTGCGGCCAGGAGTTCCATGTCGGGCACCGGCACGTCGGTGCTCAACACCGGCCGGAAGGCTCCATCGACGAGCTCGATCCGGGGGGTCTCGGGATCGGAATAGGGATCGACGGTGGTGGCCAGGGTTCCTAGGTCCGTCGTGACGGCCGGTCGGACCTCCCGGCTGGCGAACAGGTCGTAGAGCCATGCGGCCGGCCGGACGACCGGCGGGGGAGGATTGTCAGCCTCGGCGAGGGTCCGCTCCGCGTCCAGGGAGATGCCCAGCTCGGCAGCGGTGACGGTGATGATCTGATCCAGGAACTGCAGCTCGACAGTGGTCTCGGCCACTTCCTGGACGACCGGTTCGAGCGCGGTGACCGCCTCCTCGGGCTCAAGCCCTCCGATGTCCACACCGGCCACGACCGCGCCCTCGCGGATCTCGGAGTCCTGGCCCGACTCGTACACCTGCCACCCGACGATCAGGGCGGCTAGGGCCACCGCTAGCCCGACCATGACCTGCCACAGCCGCGAGTACCGGGCATCGGGCCGCCGCGGCCGTCTCAGCACGATTCGAGGGTACTCGCACCCGGTGACGGCACCGGGCTTCCGTCTTGGCCGTGAGGGTCAGAACAGTCGGAGTTCCGGGGACTCGATGCCGCGCAGCTCGTCGTAGTCCACCTCAACGCAGTCGATGGCACGGTCGGCCGCGAGCACCCTGGCCTGGGGCTTGATGGTCCGGGCTACGAACACGCCGCGGACCGGCGCCAGACTCGGGTCGGCGTTCAGGTAGTGCAGGTACCGCGTCAGCTGCTCCACGCCGTCGATCTCGCCGTTGCGCTTCACCTCCACGGCCACCGCTGCGCCCGATGCGTCGCGGCACAGCAGGTCCACCGGGCCGATCGCGGTGGGGAACTCCCGGCGCACCAGAGTGAAGCCGTCTTCGATGGTCTCGGGGTTGCTGGCGAGCAGCTGCTGCATCTGGGCCTCGACCCCGTCCTTCTGGAGGCCCGGGTCGGTGCCCATCTCGTGGGTGCTGTCGTGGAGGACCTCCTCGATCTTGATGGTGAGGCTGTCGCTGCGCCCGGGGGCAGTCACCCGCCACACCCCGGCCTCGTCGTCGATGGTGAGGCGGTTGGGGGCATTCATCCAGTTGAGCGGCTTGTAGGCCCCTCCGTCGGCGTGGATGGCCACGCAACCGTCCGCCTTCACCATGATGAGCCGGACCGCGGAGGGAAGATGAGCCTGCAGCCGCCCGTCGTAGTCGACGGTGCAGCGGGCGATCACGAGCCGCACCGCGGCCAAGCTAGCGTGCTCGCCCCGGCCGGTCGCGGCCCGCTGAATCTGTGCTCGTGGCGCGGTGGCATACTCTGCCGATGGATCTTGCCGGCCGGACGGCCCTGGTTACCGGGGGAGCCAAACGGGTGGGGCGGGGCATCACCCTGACCCTGGCCCGGGCCGGCGCCAACGTGGTGATCAACTACAACACCTCGGCCGACGAGGCCCGCCGCACCACCGCCGACGCCGAGGCCCTGGGGGTGCAGGCCCTGCCGGTGAAGGCTGACGTGACCGACGACAGCCAGGTCCAGGCCATGGTCGCCGCGGCGACGGACCGCTTCGGCACGATCGACGTGCTCGTCAACAACGCCTCCACCTTCGCCCTCGGCGCTTTCCCGACCGATGACCTCACCGTGTGGCACCGCTCGATCGACACCCTTGTGCACGGCCCCTTCTACTGCGCCAACCGGGTGGCGCCGGTCATGCTGGCCAACGGAGGCGGCGTGATCGTGAGCATCGGCGATCTGAGCGCCTTCGAGCCCTGGCCCGGGTTCGCCGGCCACGCCGTCGGCAAGGGGGCGATCATCTCCCTCACCCGCCAGCTGGCCCTGGAGCTGGCTCCCACCGTCAGGGCCAACGCGGTCGTTCCCGGTCCGGCGCTGCGCCCGGCCGACTACGACGATGACACCTACCAGCGGGTGGCCGGCGAGACGCTGGTCGGCCGCTGGGGAACCCCCGAGGAGATGGGCCAGGCGGTCCGGTTCCTCGTCGAGGCCGACTACATCACCGGCGAGGTCATCACCGTGGACGGCGGCCAGCGCTACGGGCACCGCAAGCACGCCCACGGCTAGAGGCCGGCCGTTGTTTGCCCCTGACGTGGTTGCCTGACCTGGCATGGTTGCCGCCGGGGTCCACATCGTGCCGCTAATGCCGGCGGAGGACGTCATCTCGGTGGCGGTGGAGGCCGAGCGGCTCGGATACCACTACTGCCTGGTGGCCGACGAGGGCTTCCACCCCGACGTCTACGCCTGCCTGGGTGCGATCGCCCGGGCCACCGAACGGATCACCCTGGGCGTGCTGACCAACGGCTACACCCGCCATCCGGCTGTGACCGCCGCGGCCGCGGCCACCGTCAACGAGCTGTCGGGCGGGCGGCTCGTGGTCGTCCTGCTGGCCGGAGGGTCGATGGTGCTGAGTCCGATGGGGATCGAGCGGGCCCGCCCGGCCCGGGTGGTGGCCGACGCTCTGGAGGTGCTCAAGGGGCTGTGGTCGGGCCGGGAGGTCAGCTGGCGGGGCCAGACGTGCTCCCTCGACCGGGCCCGACTCGGCATGGGGCCCCAGTCCATCCCGATCTGGATCGCGAGCCGGGGCCCGCGCCTGCTCGAACTGGCCGGGCGGCAGGCCGACGGTGTCGTCCTCACCGTCAAGCCCGACCTCGGAGCGGCCCTGAGCCTCGTGGAGACGGCCGCCGCGGCCGCGGACCGGCCCGAGCCGAGATGCTACTACCTCGGCCGGATCTGCTACACGCCCGAGTTGCTGGAGGGTCAGCGCCGCACCCTGTCGTTCGTGCTGATGGACTCGCCCCGGCGGGTGCTGGAATCGCTGGGCCTGGCGCCCGGCGAGATCGAGGTGGTGGAGCAAGCCGCGGCCAGCAACCGGCCCGAGCTCGTGGACGGGCTGGTGACCGGCGATCTGCTGCGGCGCTACCAGGTGTCCGGATCACCCGGGGAGTGCCGGATGGAGGTGGAGCGACTGGCTCGCGCCCACGGCCTGTCGGGGGTGCTGATCGACGCCCTGTCGTCCGACCTCGACGAGAACCTCGCGGTGCTGGCCGACTCGCTGCCCATCATCGCCGGGGCGCGGCCCTAGATTCTTCCCATGGCCTCCCGGCAACTCGACCGCATCTTCGGCCCCGACGGGCGAGCGGTGATCATCGCCATGGACCACGGGCTCATCGACGGCCCCTGCGCCGGCTTCGAGCGGCCCGCCGACACCATCGCGGCGGTGGTGGCGGGCGGGCCTGACGCCATCCTGACCTCCTACGGGATCGCCGCCAAGTTCTCGGCCGAACTGGAGGGGGTCGGGCTCATCCTCCGCAGTGACGGCTCCGAGAGCAACCTCGGCACGCCGAGCAGCGGTTCGGTCGGGCAGTTCTTCGGGGTCGAGGACGCTCTCCGGGTCGGGGCCGACGCCCTGGCGGTCACAGCCTTGCCGGGCTCGCCCGCCGAGGCGGCCACGCTCCGCAACCTGGCCCGCACCATCAGCGAGGCCCACCGATCGGACCTGCCGGTGATGGCCGAGATGGTGCCCGGCGGCTTCGACTCTCCCCCCGAGCTTCGGGGCCCCGACGCGGTGGCCTTCGCCGCTCGGCTGGGCGCCGAGCTGGGGGCCGACTTCATCAAGGCGCCGTACTGCGAGGACTTCTCCCGGGTGACGGCGTCGACGTTCGCGCCGGTGGTGATCCTGGGAGGCTCCAGGCGTTCAGAGGCGGTGGCCCTGGCTAACATCAAAGAAGCGGTCGATGCGGGCGGAGCCGGCGTGGCCATGGGCCGCAACGTGTTCCAGAGCGAGAACCCCACGGCCATGACCCGGGCGGTGGCCGCGGTCGTGCACGACGGCGCCAGCGTCGAGGACGCCTTCGCGATTCTCGGAGGATGACCCGGTGAGCGCGGTCGGGTCCGGCGGAACCTCCGGCGGCAAGTCCACCACTGAGGTTGTCCTGGGACTGGACGCCGGCACCACCACGGCCAAGGTCCTTGCCGTGGACCGGGCGGGCCGGGTCCGGGTCACCGCCGAATCGGACAAGATCGCAACCCGCTCGACACCGGACGGCGCCAGCGAGCAGGATCCCGACGAGATCTGGCATGCGGTGGCAGCCGCGAGTCGATCCGCGGCAGGGGCTCTCGACCGCGGTGTCAGGGTGGTTGCGCTGGCCGTGGCCGCCCAGAGCGGCTCGGTGATCCCGGTGCCGTCCGGCGGCCGCGCCACCAGGGCCATCACCTGGATGGACACCCGATCCCGGGCTGTGGTGGAGAGTTGGCCCCCTGAGGTCGCCGAGCGGATCAGGGCTGTCAGCGGCTGGGCGCCCGCGCCGGGGGCCGGCCTGCCGACCATCGCCTGGCTGCAGGCGGCTGGTCCGGACCCGAGCGGGGAGGGGAGTCCGGGCCCCGTGGACCGCTGGGCCTCGGTGGACGACTACCTCATGTCCCGCCTGACCGGGCGGTGGGCCACCAACCCGTCCAACGCGTCCGGGATGCAGCTCATGGATGTCGAAGCCCGCACCTGGAGCCCGGAGCTGTGCCGCGTGGCCGGCGTCGATCAGGGCGCGTTGTCGCCGATCCGGGAGTCCGGCACGGTCGCAGGAGCGCTGACGGGCGACGCCGCGGCTGCGCTGGGCCTGGAGGCTGGCACCCCGGTTGTGGTCGGCGGCCACGACCAGGCCTGCGCGGCCCTGGGGCTCGGTGTGGTCGACTCCGGCGACCTGTTCCTGTCGGCCGGTACCGCGTGGGTCCTGACCCTGGTCACCGGCCGCGCCGACGTCGCCGCCCTGCCTCCCGATCTGAACCTCAGCCCCCACGTGGTGCCCGGGCGCTGGACCGCGTCGCAGAATCTCGGCGGTCTGGGGGCGATGCTGGCCGACACACCCCCGGCAAGGATGCGAACCGCGTTCAAGACCTGTGCCCACAAAGTGCGCCGGGCCCTCGACGGGGCCGGCGAATACGCAGGCGGCGGCGAGTTGGTCATGGTGGGCGGCGGAACCCGGTTCGACGAACTCGTCGAGGTGATCGCGTCCAGCATCGACCGGACAGTGGCTCCGCGGCCCGATGCCAGTCTGGCGGCCGTCGGCGCGGTCCGGCTGGCCGGGGCGGCCCTAGGGTGGGCGGCCTTGGGAGACACACCGTGACCCGACCAGTCGTCGCCATCACTATCGGGCGGTCCCATTATCGGCGGATGTTCAGCGCCGCGGCCCTAGATGACCTCGCGGCCGCGGCCGAGATCGTGCACCATGAGGGCGACGAACCGGCGGCCAAGCAGGACCTGCTGACCGTGCTGGCCGGAGCCGATGCCTGCATCACCGGCTGGGGAGTGGCCCAGCTCGACGCCGACGTGGTGGCTGCTGCGCCCCGGCTGGGGCATATGGCCCACATGGGCGGCAGCGTCAAGCGCTTCGTGTCCGACGCAGTGTGGGCCCGCGGCATCAGGGTCACCAGCGCAGCTATCACGCTGGCCCGGGACGTGGCCGAGACCACCCTCGGGTTGATGATCGTGGGCCGCAAACGGATCTGGCCCCTCGGACACCACGTGCGCGACGGCGGCTGGCGGGACAGTTCAGCCTGGGACCGATGGGACGCCCGGGAGCTTCACCGCTCGACGGTGGGCCTGGTCGGTGCGGGCAATGTCGGCCGCCACGTGATCGAGCTGCTCGCTCCGTTCTCGGTGACCATCCTGGTCGCCGATCCGTACCTCAGCGATGACGACGCGGAGTCGCTCGGTGTGGAGAGGGTCGGGCTCGCCGAGCTGATGGAACGCAGCGATGTGGTGTCGATCCACGCCCCGGACACCGCCCAGACCCGGTACATGGTCGGCGCCGAGGAGTTGAGCCGTCTCGGTGACGGCGCCGTGCTGATCAACACTGCCCGGGGCAGCATCATCGACGAGGCGGCTCTCGTCGACGAGCTGTCCACGGGACGGATCTTCGCCTTCCTCGACGTGACCGACCCCGAGCCGCCCGCGCCGGACAGCCCGCTGCGCCGCCTCGAGAACGTGGTGGTCACCCCCCACATCGCCGGTTGCATCGACAACTGCCACCGGATGGGGGAGCTGGCCGTCGAAGAGGTGTGCCGCTTCCTGGCCGGCGAGCTGGCCGTCAACGAGATCCGGCCCGACATGCTCGACCGGATCGCCTGAGAGGCCTCCGGCCCGACGGGTCCCTGCCTGTCAGCTGAGGACGAGGCCGCCGTCGACCTCGATGGCCTGGCCGGTGAGGTAGCGGGCGTCGTCGCTGGCCAGGAAGGCGACGACCCCGGCGATCTCCTCCGGTCGGGCCAGTCGCTTGAGTGCGGTGTCGTTGGCCCGCATCTCGAGCCACTCCGCCGCGGTCATGCCGAGGGTGGCGCCCACCTCGCCGGCCACCTTGCGCACCATGTCGGTCAAGGTGTTGCCCGCGCACACCGCGTTGACGGTGATGCCGTGGGGACCCAGTTCCATGGCAGCCGAGCGGGTGATGCCCACCACGCCGCTCTTGGTTCCCGAGTACTCCGCCGAGTAGGGCCAGCTCGTCTTGGCCGCCATGGACGCGATGTTGATGATCGAGCCCCGGCCCTGAGTTGTCATCACTGGCGCGGCCAGGCTGTTGGAGACGAGGACCCCGGTCAGGTTGACGGCCACGATGTCCTCCCACCGGTCGAGAGGGATCTCGGCCAGGGGTCCGCCGACGTAGATCCCGGCGCAGGCGACCAGCACGTCGATGCGGCCCCACGCCCCCTTGACGAACTCGAACGCGCCGTGCTGGTCGGCCCGCGAGCGCACGTCGCAGGGCAGCGCCAGCGTCTCGACCCCCTCGGCCCGCGCCGCTGCGGCGGTGGCCTCGTTACCGGCGTCGTTGATGTCGAGACAGGCGATCCAGGCCCCTTCGGCGGCGAACCGCCGCGCCGTGGCCGCCCCGATCCCGGTGGCCGATCCGGTGATCACCACCACCTGGTTCTCGAACCGTCTCATCGGGCGACCCTACCAACGCGGCCACCGAGCGCTGGCCGTCGGGCGCCGGTCATGCGACCGCCAGCGCGGCCAGGACCGCTCCGGCCAGCTCGGGCCGGCAGATCACCAAGTCGGGCAGGTAGGGGTCGGGCTGGTTGTAGCGCAGGTCGCTGCCGTCGAGCCGGCTCACCGCGTATCCGGCCGCGGCGGCCACCGCCGCCGGCGCGCAGGAGTCCCACTCGTACTGGCCGCCGGCATGGACATAGAGGTCGGATTCGCCCCGGACGACGGCCATCGCCTTGGCCCCGGCAGAGCCCAGAGGCGTCACCTCCGCGCCGAGCGCGGCGGCCACAACGTCGGCCTGCTCAGGCGGGCGCGAACGCGACACCACCAGCCGGGGTGGTCCGGGCCGGGCTTCCGGAAGCCGGGGCGGATCAGCCGTCGAGAGGGTGAGCCCCAGCGCCGGCAGGGCCACCGCGCCGGCCACCGGACGCTCGGCGACGACCAGCGCCACATGCACAGCCCAGTCGGTGCGACCCGGCTCGGAGTACTCCCGGGTGCCGTCGAGCGGGTCAACGATCCATACCCGCTCGGCGTCGAGCCGGGAGGTGTCGTCGGCGCCCTCCTCCGACAGCAGTGCGTCGGCCGGCCGGGCCGCGGTCAGCTCACGCGCCAGCAGGTCATGAGCCTGGCGGTCGCCCTCGGCCCGCAGCACAGCCGCTGGCGCGCCCTCGCCGATCAGCCTGGCGCGCAGCTCCATCAGCAGCTCCCCCGCCCGGTGGGCGAGGTCTGCTGCGAGCCGATGATCGTCGGCCCGCCGTCCCTGTGCGCTCACGGGCTACTCAGGCCTGTTGGAGCGAAGTCAGTAGAGAAACCCGTCATATGGGAGGAGGACTCACCCAGATATCGGGCGTTGGATCCGGGCACCGGGCTCAGGCCAGCACCGCGGCTTCGAGAAGGTCCTGCTGCTCCTGCGCGTGGACGGTGGGGCTGCCGCCGGCGGGGCTGCCCGACTCGGGACGGCTGACCCGGCGGATCCGGTAGTCGTCCTCGTGGGCCTCGTACAGACGTCCCTTGATCCCGTTCCACGCGCCCATGTTCTCGGGTTCCTCCTGCAGCCAGACGATCTCGGTGGCGTTGGGGTACCGGCGCAGCTCGTAGTCCACCGCCCCGTACGGCCACGGGAATAGCTGCTCCACCCGGCACACCGCGAGGGGGGCGTTGCGCTCGTCGCGCAGCTCCATGGCTGCGTAGCCCACCTTGCCGCTGCAGAACACGACTCTGGTGACCGCCTCCGTATCGAGGCTGCCCGCCTCGGCTGCGGGGTCGCCCAGTACCTCCTCGAAGGTTCCCGACGAAAGGTCGGCGACCTTGGTGCGGGCGGCTTTGGACCGCAGCAGCGACTTGGGCGTGAACACGATCATGGGCTTGCGGACGAGGTGGATCATCTGGCGGCGCAGCAGATGGAAGTACTGCCCCGCGGTGGTGGGCTGGCACACGTGCATGTTGTCCTCGGCGGCCAGTGTCAGGAACCGCTCGATACGCGCCGACGAATGCTCGGGGCCCTGGCCTTCCATGCCGTGGGGCAGCAGGAGCACTATCCCGCAGTGCTGGCCCCACTTGTCCTCGGCCGCGACCAGGAACTGGTCGATGATGATCTGGGCACCGTTGGCGAAGTCGCCGAACTGGGCCTCCCACATGACCAGGGCCTCGGGCTTGGCCACCGCGTAGCCGTACTCGAAGCCCAGCGCGGCGTACTCCGACAGCAGGGAGTCGTAGATCCACAGGTCGGCGTCGTGCGCGCACAGCGCGGCCAGCGGCACGTACTCCTCTCCGGTCAGGTAGTCCACCAGTGTCGAGTGCCGGTGCGAAAAGGTCCCCCGGCGGCTGTCCTGGCCGCTGAGCCGGACGGGGGTGTTCTCCATCAGCAGCGATCCGAAGGCCATCGCCTCGCCCAGGCCCCAGTCGAAGTCGCCGGCGCGGAACATCTTGTTGCGCTGCTCGAACTGCCTGGCCAGCTTGGGGTGGATGGTGAAGCCCTCCGGCACCGTGTTCAGCGCCTGGTAGATGCGCTCCACCGTCACGGAGTCGATGGAGGTGCGAACGTGGGGAAGGACGCCCATCGGCTCCGGCGGGCGCCGGGCCCGGACGTTGTGGCCACCAGCAGCGTCGCGGGTCTCGTCGAGAGCGGCCTGGAGCTGCTCGCGGAACTCGGCCAGAGAGGCGTCGGCCTCCTCCGCGGTGATGTCGCCGCGCTTCAGCAGCGACTCCCGGTACTGGGTGCGGACAGTGGGTTTAGCATCGATGCGGCGGTACATGTCCGGCAGCGTGTAGCTGGGGTCGTCGCCCTCGTTGTGCCCGTGGCGCCGGTAGCAGATCATGTCGATCACGGCGTCCTTGTTGAACCGCTGCCGATATGCGAAGGCCAGGCGGGCGGCCCGAACGCAGGCCTCGGGATCGTCGCCGTTCACATGGAAGATCGGCGCGCCCACCATCTTGGCCACGTCGGTGGAGTACTGGGTGGAGCGGGCCGCGTCCGGGGTGGTGGTGAACCCGAGTTGGTTGTCGATGACCAGATGGATCGTGCCGCCTACCCGGTACCCCCTGATGAGGCTCAGGTTGAACGTCTCGGCCACCACGCCCTGGCCCGCGAAGGCGGCGTCGCCGTGGATCAGCAACGGCATCACCGGGTAGGGGCCGTAGGAGCTGTCGGGCGGGATGTTGTCCATCCGGGCCCGGGCCATGCCCACGACCACCGGATCGACCGCCTCGAGGTGGGAGGGGTTGGCAGCCATCTCGACCAGCAGGTGCTTGCCCGACGGGCTCTCGTAGGCGCCGATCTGGCCTAGGTGATACTTGACGTCGCCGCTGCCCTGGATCTGGTCCTCGGTGATGGCCCCCTCGAACTCCTTGAACAGCTCGTGGTAGCTCTTGCCCACCAGGTTGACGAGCACGTTCAGCCGGCCCCGGTGGGCCATGCCCATCACCACCTCGGCCAGGGGTTCGTCGGCCGCGCAGGTCAGCACCGCGTCCAGCAGCGGGATGGTTGACTCGGCCCCCTCCAGTCCGAAGCGCTTCTGGCCCACGTACTTGGTCCCGAGGAAGCTGCTGACGGCCTCGGCCGCGTTGAGCTGGCTGAGGATGTGACGCTGGTCCTCACCGGAGAGGGTGGTGTCGGCGCCCTCGATCTGCTCCTGGATCCACCGCTTCTCCTCGGGCTCCTGGATGTGCATGTACTCCACGCCGACGGTTCGGCAGTAGGCGTCACGCAGCACGCCCAGCAGGTCGCCGAGCTTCATGCGGCGGGTCCCGCCCACGGTGGCGTATATCCCGGTCTCGCTGCCGGTCAGGAATTCCCGGTCCAGGTCCCAGATGGTCAGCCCGTAGGTGGCCGGGTCGAGCTCGGCGTGCATCTGGGGAGCCTCGTCCCGCAGCGGGTTGAGGTCAGCGATCAGATGGCCCCGCACCCGGTACTGGTTGATGAGCTGGTTGACCTTGGCCTGCTTCTCGAGCATGGCCGCCTCGCGGTCCACCGGGTTGAAATCGCGCCGCCATTGAACCGCCGAGTAGGGGATGTGCAGCGCCCGGAACGCGCTGTCGTAGAAGTCGTCGGTGCCCAGCAGCAGGTCGTGGACCCTCTGCAGGAACAGTCCCGACTCCGCGCCCTGGATCACGCGGTGGTCGTAGGTGCTGCTGATCGTCACCAGCTTGCTCACGCCGAGATCGGCCAGCAGGGACGGGTCGGCGGCTTCGTACTCGGTGGGGAAGGCCAGCGCTCCGACCCCGACGATGGTCCCCTGCCCGGTCATCAACCGGGGCACGGACTGTTGCGTACCGATCGTGCCCGGGTTGGTGATGGTGACGGTCACGCCCCGCATGTCGTCCGCGGTCAAACGGTTCTCGCGGATCTTGGCGATCTGCTCGTCGTAACGGTCCACGAACTCGGCGAAGTCAAGAGTGTCGGCGTCGCGGATGCACGGCACCATCAACGAGCGGGTGCCGTCGTCGCGGGCAATGTCGACCGCGATCCCGAGGCCGATGTGATCGGGTCGCACGATCCTCGGCTTGCCCGCGGCGTCGGTGACGTAGATGTTGTTCATCGCCGGAACCGTGTCGGTGATGGCTCGCACCACGGCGTAGCCGATGAGGTGCGTGAACGAGATCTTGCGAACCATCTTCCGGCCGAGGTGGCCGTTGATGATCTTGCGGTTGACCTCGAGGAGCTTGGCCGGCACCTCGCGGAAGCTGGTGGCCGTGGGAACGGCCAGGCTGGCCTCCATGTTGGAGACGATCCGGGCCCCGACCCCCTTGATCGGCTCGCCGATGGGAGCATCGTCGCCGTCGGGCTGCGCCTTCGGTGAGCGCGGCCGCCGCTGCCGGCCGGCATCAGGCGGAGCCGCCTCCGCCGCGGGGGGCCCGGGCGGGGCCGCGCTTGCAGCCGGTGCGCTGGGCGCGGTCACGTCGGTGGCGGTGGTGTCGATGGTGGTACGGGACGTGGTGGCCGAGGCCGGAAAACCGGCCTTGCCGGTGGGCGAGTCCGGCGTCTCGCCCTCGAACAGGGCGCGCCAGGCCTCGTCCACCGAAGCAGGGTCGGCCGCCCAGAGGTCGCGCATCTCGTCGACGACCCAGGCGTTGGCGCCCAGATCGTCGCTCGGCTCGGCGCGGATCGAGTCGGTCATGGCAGCAATCCTAGTTGTCGGTAGCGAGCAGACATAGGGCCAGTACCTCGCGATGCAACGTTGTATTTCCCGCTCTTGTTCGCTGCGCTCACGGGCCGCTCGGGCCACGGCCTCGCAAGCTCGGCCTCTGGGCCGGTATAGGGTCGCCGTGTGCGGGTCGTCACCTGGAACGTGAACTCCCTCAAGGCGCGGCTGGACCGGGTGCAGCGCTGGATCGAGGCCTTCTCGCCCGACGTGATGTGCCTGCAGGAGACCAAGCTGGCCGACGACGCCTTCCCGACGCTGGCCTTCCAATCGCTCGGCTACGACTGCTTCCACAACGGCGAGGGCCGCTGGAACGGCGTGGCCGTGCTGAGCAGGGTGGGCCTCACCGATCCGGTGGCCGGGTTCGGCTACGGCATCGACCCCGACCCCGACGCCCGGCTGGCATGGGCCACCTGCGGGGGTGTGCGGGTGGCGTCGTGCTACGTGCCCAACGGTCGGGCATTGGACCACGACCACTACCAGTACAAACTCGACTGGCTCCGGCGTCTGCGGGCCTCGCTGGAGGTCCAGGCCGATCCCGGCACTCCGGCGCTGGTGTGCGGCGACTTCAACATCGCCCCCGAGGACCGGGACGTGTACGACCCTGCCGCCTTCACCGGCACCACCCACACCAGCGCGGCCGAGAGGGAGCGCCTCGCCGGCCTGATCGAATGGGGACTGGTCGACCTGTTCCGTGAGCACCACCCCGATGAGGGGCTGTTCACGTGGTGGGACTACCGGGGCGGCGACTTCCACAAGCGCAAGGGCATGCGCATCGACCTCGCGCTGGGGACCCGTGCCGTGGCCGCGGCGTCCCGCTTCGCCCTGATCGACCGCAACGAGCGCAAGGGCCCCAAGGACGACCCGCCCAGCGACCACGCCCCCCTGCTCGTCGATCTCGACCTCAACGGGGAGACCCGACCGTGCTGACGCCGCTGGACGGCTCGCGGGCGGGACACGGGGCCGATCCGTGCTGACGCCGCTCGACGAGCACGCCCTGCTCGTCTTCTGGACGCAGCTGCTGGTGCTGGTGGCCGCGGCCCGGGCCGCCGGCTACGGCATGCGACGGGTGGGGCTGCCGTCGGTGATCGGCCATCTGGCCGCGGGGGTGGTGCTGGGCCCCTCGGTGTTCGGGCAGGTCTGGCCCAGCGGCTTCGAGTGGTTCCTGCCTCACGAGGAGATCTCCTCGGGGGCTCTGTTCGCGGTCAGCTGGCTCGGGGTGGCTCTGCTGCTGGTGACGGCCGGATTCGAGACCGACCTCGAACTGATCCGGCGCCTCGGGCGGGCCGCGGCTCTGGTCACCGGGTTCAGCCTGGTGGTTCCTCTGGCCGGAGGCCTGGTGACCGGCCTGCTGCTGCCCGACGACTTCGTGGGCGGGGGAGCGGACCGGACCGTGTTCGCGTTGTTCGTCGCGGCCGCGCTGTCGGTGTCGGCGCTGGCGGTGATCGCCCGGATCCTGTCGGAGCTGGGGCTGATGAGGCGGGACTTCGGGCAGATCACGGTGGCTGCGGGCATGGCCAACGACGTGGTCGGCTGGGTGATGCTGGCCGTGTTCGCGGGGTTCGCCTCGGCGGGCTCCGTATCGGTCTCGGGGACGCTGCGGACGGTGCTGGGCCTCGCCGCGTTCCTGGCGCTGGCCATGACATTGGGCCAGAGGGCCGTGGACGCGAGCCTGCGCCGGATCCGGCGCGACGGCCCCAACCTGCGGGGCGCCCTCGGCATCGCGGTCATCACCATGCTGCTCTTCGGAGTGGCGACGCAGGCCCTGGGCATCGAGGCCGTGCTCGGAGCCTTCGTCGCGGGAGTGGTGCTCAACCGCTCCCGGTTCCAGCAGCACGAGGTCGAACACCACATCGAGTCGCTCACCAACGCCTTCCTGGCCCCAGTGTTCTTCGCCATGGCCGGCCTCAGGGTCGATCTCACCCTCCTCGGCGAGGGTCAGGCGCTGGTCTGGGCGGGCGCGGTCATGGCGGTGGCGATTGTGGCCAAGTTCGCGGGCGCCTTCGTGGGAGCGAGGATGGCGGGGCAGTCCCAGCGGGCCGCGATCGCGCTGGGCGCCGGCCTCAATGCCCGGGGCGCGCTGGAGATCGTGATCGCCTCGGTGGGCCTCTCGCTCGGGGTGTTCAGCGAGACCGCCTACACGGTGATTGTGATCGTCCCGTTGGTGACCTCGGTGTTCGCCGCGGTGAGCCTGCGGCTGGCGGTGCGCGACTGGATGGGGTCGCCCGCCGAGCGGGAGCGCCTCGAGCGCGAGGAGGCCCTGAGCCGCAACCTGGTGGTCCGATCGTCGCGGCTGCTACTGCCCTCGAGGGCGGAGCCTGCCTCCATCGCGGCGGCCCAGCTGATGCACTTCGCGTGGCCGGTGCAGGTTCCCGCCACCGTGATCTCAGTGTCGGCCGACAGCGGATCGGGAGCGTCGTACGGCTCCGACGGCGCGGCAGGCAACCGGTGGCCCGACATCACCGTCATCCGCAGCGTGCTCGACGGTCGCGACGTTGACCACCGGCAGGTGCGGGTGGCCACCCCCGCCGGTGCTGTGGTCGCATCGGCCATCGTGGCCGAGGCTCGCCTGGGCTACGGCGCGATCTGCGTCGGCGTGGCCCGCCGCCACGAGGGCCAGCTGTACTCGCCCATGGTCGACGAGCTCCTGCTGCACTCGCCCCTGCCGGTGGTGATCGTCAGGCGGGCCGAAGGACTCGAGACGCCGTTGCCGGGCGCCTTCACCCGAGCCATCGTGCCCGTCACCGGCACGCAGTCATCCAGAGCGGCCCAGGAGGTCGCCTTCGGCGTGAGCGGGCAGCTCGGCACCGAGGTGGTGCTGACCCACGTCGTGCAGAGGCAACGGCCGCAGCTCCGGATGCTGCCGGACCGGCTGGCCCGCACCAGGCTGGCCACCCGTGTGCTGGGCGAGGATCGCAGCGATTCGGCCCGGCAGGTGGTGGACGCCCTCATGGAGTCGGCCCGGTCCCGGGGCTCGGAGATGGGCATCGACGCCCGGACCCTGGTTCCGGAGGGTGCGTCAGTGGCGTCGACGCTGGTTGCGGCGGCCGAGGCGCAGGAGGCCGATCTGGTGGTGCTGGGGGCGTCGCTGCGCAATGTGGACGGGCGACCGTTCCTGGGTCACACCGTCGAGACCGTGCTGGAGCGCTGTACCGCCAACGTGGCGGTGGTGGCCATGCCCCGGGCTGCGAGCTAGCCCGGATCCGCGATCGCCTGACGGGCCCGCGCTAGGCCCTCCAGGTTCCGGGTCCTCCGTGACTCGGTGTCGTCGGAGCGCCGCGAGCTGCCGATCATCTCCAGCCACGGGGAAGGCGCGCGGTCCACGCGGTCGCCTCCCATGTCCCGGCGGTCGCACCACAGGACATGCAGCTCCTGCTCGGCCCGGGTGACGGCCACATGCAGCAGGCGGCGCTCCTCGGCCCGGGCCGCCGAGGTGCGGGCGTGGGCGATCGGGACGAACCCGTCCTCCATGCCCACGATGTGGACGACGGGCCACTCCAGTCCCTTGGCTGCATGGAAGGTCATGAGGTCGACGCCGTCGGAGGGCGCGGCGGCGCGGTCGTCGGCCCGCAGCGCGGTGCGGAAGGCTGCGACGGTGGAGTCGGGATCCAGAATCAGATGGTCGTTGGCGAACTCGAGGAACGCACCGATCGTTGCTCGCGCCTCGGGGGTGTCCTCGACGGGCCCGCCGGCCAGGGAAGCGGCCGCGGATCTCGGGTCGCGGCCCTCACGTCCGGTCTCGGCCACACAGGAGGCGAGGCTCGCGTCGGCGGGCCACGCCCCGAGCAGCGCCGCGATCTCGGGCTTGCGGATCAGGCTGCGCTCATTCGGGGCTGCCACCGGGATGCCGTGACGCAGCAGCGCCCGTCGCAGCGGCTCGAGCTGCGCGTTGGTCCGGGCCAGGACCGCCTGGCGGCGCCACCGTGAGCCGGGCCGGTGGCGGTGCCGCACGGCCCGGGCCAGCACTGCGGCCTCGTCGGACCCGTCGCAGACGGTGACGGTGGGCTCGTCGCCCGGGGGCCGAACCGCGGGCTGAGGCGGGCGGCCCAGCAGCCGTCCGGCCGCGGCCAGCACCTCCGGCGTCGATCGGAAGTTTGTGCGCATGTGCAGAACCGCGCAGCCGGGCAGGTGCTCCCCGACGGCATCGATGAGGCCGGGGTCGGCACCGTTCCAGCCGTAGATGGCCTGGTCGGGGTCGCCGACCACCACGAGTGTCGAGTCCGGTCCGAGCCAGGAGCGCAGCAGGGCGAACTGCAGCGGGTTGATGTCCTGGAACTCGTCGACGAGCACGTGCTGGTGCAGCCAGCGGTGGGCCGCCGCGTGCCTGGGCTCGGTGGCCATCAGCTCCAGGGAGCGGGCGAGCACGTCGTCGAAGTCGAGCACCCGTCGCCTGCGCTTGGCCGACTCGTAGTCGGCGTAGAGCTGGGCGAAGCGGTCGGCCCGGCCCCACGGAGGCCGCCTGCCCGCTGACCGCGCCTCAGCCGGGTACTCCTCGGGGATGACGAGACGGGCCCGGCACCAGCCGATCTCGTTGACGATGTCGACCACAGCAGCACGGTCGGCCTTAGGACGCAGCTCGGTGATGAGTCCACCGGCGTTCTCGAGGATCCGGGGCGGACGGTGGCCGAAGTCATTGGCGTGCCGGCGGAGTTGGGCCAGCGCGACCGCGTGGAACGTGCCTGCTCTCACCTCGTCGTTGAGGCCGAGCCGGCGTAGGCGGGCCCGTAGTTCGCGGGCCGCTCGCCTGGTGAAGGTCACCGCGAGGGTGCGCCGGGGATCGGCGCTGCCCTGGCTGGCCTGCCAGGCGATGCGCCGGGTCAACACCCGGGTCTTGCCCGAGCCGGCACCGGCGATGATGCACATCGGCGCTGCCCGGGTTGTCACCGCGTCGCGCTGCTCTACGGTCAAGCCGGCCAGCAGCGGGTGTTCGGAGTCGGTCACCTCCCGACCCTAGAGCGCGGTGCTCGGTACTGTCTGGCGGTGTTCATGATCGACGAGGTCCGCTTCGAGCGGCTCGTGGGCGAGGCTCTCGACTCGCTGCCGCCGGAGCTCGGCGAGATGATGGAGAACGTCGTGGTGGTGGTGGAGGACGTCCACCCGGACGAGGACCTTCTCGGACTGTACGAGGGCGTGCCCCTGACTGAGCGCGGCGACTACGGCGGCATGGCCATGCCCGATCGGGTCACGGTCTACCGGTTGCCGATCTGCGCGGTGTGCGACAGCGAGCAGGAGCTGGTCGATCAGATAACCGTCACGGTGGTGCACGAGGTGGCCCACCACTTCGGCATCGACGACGACACGTTGGAGGAACTCGGCTGGGACTGATCCTCCCAGACCCGGCGATTCGTCCGTTGCGGGCGATTCGTCCGCTGCTAGCGATCCGTCCGCCGCCGGGGTCCGCGATCGCCCGGATCGGCATGAGTACGTTGCGGCGTTGAGCCACTAACGGGCAACCGGGGAGACCCCATGAGCGTCACCATCCTTCCTCGTTTCCTCGCCTCATGCCGATCGGCGCCGGGCAGGCCGCCACGCCGTCCCGTCTGCCGTCGCGCCGTCGTCTGTCTGGCCGCCACCTGCCTGCTGTCGTCCGTGGTGCCCGCCGGGATCGCGGCCGCGCAGGAGGAGGGAGACCTCGACCGGCAGGCGCTGATGGAGCTCTTCGCGGCCACCGGCGGGGACGGCTGGGATCGAAGCGACAACTGGGGCTCGAGCCTGCCGTTGGACCGCTGGCACGGGGTGACCGCCGACAGCACGGGCCGGGTGGTGGGCCTGGCAATGCCGTCCAACGGGCTCTTCGGACAGATCCCGGCCTCGATCGGCAGTATCGCCGGCCTGGAGCACCTGGACCTCGGAGACAACGACCTGTATGGGGAGATCCCCGCCGAGATCGGCGATCTGGCCAACCTGAGGCACCTGGACCTCCGGAGCAACCGGCTCGACCGCCCGATCCCCGCCGAGATAGGCGACCTCGCCGATCTGGAGGTGCTGGATCTCAAGCACAATGTGATGTTCGGGGCCATCCCCGCCGAGATCGGCGGCCTCGCCAGCCTCAGGGTCCTCGACCTGCGAGGCAACGGGTTCTCCCGCCAGTTGCCGGACTCGGTCAGCAACCTCTCCAGCCTGACCCGCCTGGTGCTCAGCGACAACCGGCTGTCCGGTGTGATCCCGGCTGGGATGGGACGGCTGGAGAACCTCGTCTGGCTGGACATGAGTCGCAACTCGCTGTCGGGCGAGATTCCCCCCGAGATGGGCGATCTGGCCAACCTGGCCTGGCTCGATCTCAGCGTCAACAGCCTCTCGGGTCCGATCCCGGCCGAACTCGGCCGCCTGTCCCGGCTCAAGACGCTGAGCCTGTGGCTCAACAGGCTCACCGGGGAGATACCCCCGGAGTTGGGCGACCTCGCCTCGCTGGAGGACCTGAGCATCAGCCTCAACGACCTGGCCGGCACGATCCCGCCCGAACTGGGAAGGCTGGCCGGGCTCCAGCGGCTGCGACTCGGTCACAACCAGTTGTCGGGGCCCATACCCGTCGAGTTGGGCCGGCTGGACGCGCTGCGATACCTCTGGCTTGAGGACAACGAGCTGTCGGGGTCCATCCCGGCTGAACTCGGAAACCTGAGGCTTCTCAGAGACCTGTGGCTCGAGGGCAACCGGCTGTCCGGCCCCATACCCGATTCGATCGGCCGGCTGCGCCCGCTGCGGACCCTGTACCTCCACGACAACCGGCTGTCCGGTGACATCCCGGCCTCGGTCGGCGGCCTGGTCCATCTGGAGCGGCTGCGCCTCGATGGCAACGAACTGTCCGGGGAGATTCCCGCGACTCTGGGCAGCATCGCCGGCCTGGAGCACCTCAGCCTCGCCGACAACTGGCTCTACGGCCCGATTCCCGAGCAACTGGCGAACCTTGCCGACCTGAGGGACTTGAACCTGAGCGACAATGAGTTGTCGGGGGTGATCCCTGATGGAATCGGCCGTCTGAGGGGACTCGAAGAGCTCGACCTGCACAACAACTCGCTCACCGGCGCGATCCCCTCGGGGATCGGTGAACTGGGCAGGCTCAAGCGGCTGAGACTCCAGAACAACCGGCTGTCGGGCCCGATCCCGGACGCCATCGGCGACCTGGGTGCCCTCGAGGTGCTCGACCTGAGGGGCAACCGGCTGTCGGAGGCCATCCCCGACAGCATCGGAGGCCTATCGAACCTGGTCCAGTTGAGGCTCGGCGACAACCTGCTGGCCGGCGAGATCCCCGAGTCGTTGGCCGACCTCGACCGGCTCGAGTGGCTGGACCTGAGCCGCAACTCGCTGTCCGGGCCGATCCCGCCGGCGCTCGGCGACCTGGCCGGCCTCGAGGCCCTGTACTTCAGCTTCAACTTCCTCGAAGGGGAGATCCCCGCGGAGCTCGGACAGCTCGCCAACCTCAAGATCCTCAGGCTCCGCTGGAACGAGCTCTCGGGCGAGATACCCGCCGAGTTGGGCAACCTGGCCAGCCTCAAGCAGCTGAACCTGTGGCACAACCAGCTAACCGGCGAGATCCCGGCTGAGCTGGGCCAGCTCACCGACCTCACCAGGCTCGACCTCGACGACAACATGCTGTCGGGCCCGATCCCGACGGAGCTCGGAAGCCTCGCGCTGCTGACCGAGCTGTGGCTAAGCGGCAACAACCTGTCGGGCCCCATCCCGCCGCACCTAGGCAACCTGATCAGCCTCCGGCGGCTCTACCTCAACGGCAACCAGCTCACCGGCGAGATCCCGGCACATCTGGGAAACCTGGCCAGCATCGAGCGGCTGTGGCTGCACGACAACCAGTTGACGGGCGAGATCCGAGCTGAGCTGGGCGAGCTGACCGGCCTTGAGCAGATCCTCCTGGGCGGAACCAACTCCCTGACCGGGTGCCTCCCCGCAGCCTGGGAGTCACTCGAGACCCTGGCCGACGATCTCGACACGTTGGGTCTGGAGTTCTGCGCGGCTCCCTAGACCGAACCGCGCGCCCGGTTCCATGTGATCGACACGTTCAGGAAGAAGTTGGTGAGCGTGGCTACGGCCAGGCCGATGCCATTGTTGACGGCGGCCGCCACGTCGGCGCTCGTCGAAGATGTGGGGAAGCCGTTGCGGTGCAGCAACTGGAACACGGCCAACTGAACGAACACGCCCACGAACGACACGGCCTGGAACAGCAGCAACCCGCCCACCAGACCCCAGCCCCGGTAGCGCCGGTCGTAGAAGGTGAAGAAGTTGTTGGCCAGGAAGTTGGTGACGATGCTGGCCTGGATTCCCAGCAGGGCGGAGATGTAGATCGGGTTCAGATCGGGAGTGATGCCGAGGCTGATGGTAGGAAGGCCGGCCAGCTCACCGAGGCCGTACACCGCCAGGCTCACGGCCACCCCGCTCGCGCCGACCAGGCAGTACTTCACGAACAGCGGCGACACCACCCGGCCTAGCCGGAGGACCAGCGCGTTGACCAGGTCGTCGAGCAGTACTGCGGTTGACAGCTTGGTCTCGCCCCCGCCCCGGGGCCGGAAGTCGTAGCCGACCTCGGTGACGGTCAGTGGTCCCCCGCCGGCCAGGAAGGCCCACAGGATCTTGTACTCGCGCAGTCCGCGGCTGATCCTGGGAGCGGTCCGCTCATAGAGGCCCCTGCTGACGACGAAGAAGCCGCTGAGCGGGTCGCTGGTACGGCGCAGGCGCGGCAGCAGCCGTCGCACCAGCGCGGTGCCGGTCGCGGTCAGCCAATGGCGCAGCCTGGCTCGGTCGCCGAAGGACCCGCTCTCACCCGTGCGGCTTCCCACGCAGACGTCGGCCCTGCCGTCCAGCACGGACCCGACCATCTGCGGCAGGGCCGCCTCGTCGTGCTGGAGGTCGCCGTCCATCACTGCGAGGGCTTCGCCCTCGGCCGCAGACATGCCGTCGAGGACCGCTGAGGCCAGTCCCCGTTCACCGATCCGCCGGATCACACGCACAGTCGGATCGCCCGCGCCGTGGCGGCGGGCCAGGTGCCAGGTGCCGTCGGGGCTGTCGTCGTCGACGACGATGATCTCGTGGGACTGGTCGCTGAGGGCGCGCTGGAGCCGGGTGATGACCTCAACGATGTTGTCGGCCTCGTTGTAGGTCGGGACGATCACCGAGACCCGCACAACCGCGACGCTAGAGGCCGCGGGCGCCGATGCCTGACCTGGTTCCCCGGTGAACACCGGCCTATAGTTGCCGGTGACAAACGACCGGGGAGCTCGGGGCAGCCGGGCTGAGAGGGCATCCACGCGATCGCAGCGGTGTCGACCCGCCGACCTGATCTGGGTAATGCCAGCGGAGGAAGACCCATGGATCACACACCTTCCCGAATTCCGACCCACACCGGCGCGCCACGCCGCAGGGTCCGGCCAATCCGCAGAGCAGTCGCAGTGGCTGCGGTCGCAGTGGCTGTTACCGCGGCGGCGTGCAGCGGCGACCGCTCCGAGGACTCCGGGGACCTCTCGGGTACCACGGTGACCCTGCTCACCCACGACTCGTTCTACCTGTCGCCCGAGACGTTCGAGGCGTTCACCCTCCAGACCGGCGTCGAGGTGGAGCATCTCGCCTCGGGCGACGCGGGCGCACTCGTGGCCCAGGCGTGCCTCACCGCCGGCGAACCGCTGGGAGACGTGCTCTTCGGGATCGACAACACCTTCCTGCAGCGCGGGCTCGACTGCGACATGTTCGAGCCCTACCAGTCGCCCAACCTTGCGGCAGTGCCCGACCACTTCGAACTGGACGGAGAGCACCGGGTCACGCCCGTCGACTTCGGTGACGTGTGCCTCAACTACTGGGTCAACGCCTTCGACGGCTCGCCGCCCCCGCCGTCGTCGCTCGACGACCTGATCGACCCCGCCTACGCGGGAATGCTCGTGGTGCAGAGCCCGGAGACCTCGTCGCCGGGGCTGGCCTTCCTGCTGGCCACCATCGCCCGCTACGGCGACGGCTGGCAGGACTACTGGGCTGGTTTGCGCGACAACGGCGTGGCCGTCACCGCAGGGTGGGAGGACGCCTACTACGGCGAGTTCGCCGCCGGCGGGGGCGATCGCCCGATAGTGGTCTCGTACGCGTCCAGCCCGCCTGCCGAGGTCATCTACGCCGATCCGCCCGTCGACGAGCCGCCCACCGGCGTGGTCACGGCCAGTTGCTACCGCCAGATCGAGTTCGCGGGCGTGCTCGCGGGGGCCGGCAACCCTGGAGGCGCTCAGGCCCTGGTCGACTTCATGCTCACCGAGACGTTCCAGAACGATGTTCCGCTCAACATGTTCGTGTTCCCCGTGATCGAATCGGCCACGCTCCCGCCGGAGTTCGTGGCTCACGCCGAGATAGCGCAGGATCCGTTCATCCTCGACCCGGCTGAGGTCGAGGCCCAGCGCAACGCCTGGACCGACCGCTGGGTGGAGATAGTCCTGCGGTGACCTCCGAGGCCTGAACCCCTCTGCCATGCCTGCCGCAGCCCGCCTCGTCCGGGGCGTCGCCGGCGCGCTTCCGGTCGCGGCGGTCGGGGGGTTCATGGCGCTGTTCTTCGTCTGGCCCATCGGCGGCGTCATCGCTCGGGGTCTGGGCGGGACCGGCCCGGCCGCGGCGCTGGGCGACGTGCTCGGCTCGGGGTCACACCGCTCGGTGATCTGGTTCACCGTGTGGCAGGCGGCCGCGTCCACGGCCCTCACCGTGGCCGTGGCGCTGCCGGCTGCCGGGGCCATGGCTCGCCTGGACTTCCGGGGCCGGCGGATTCTGCGGGCACTGGCGACCGTGCCGTTCGTGCTTCCCACCGTGGTGGTGGCGGCCGCCTTCGAGGGTCTCTTCGACCGGTTCGGCCTGGCCGGTGGCGGAGCCGTCAACCTCCGCCACACGGTCTGGGCCATCCTGATGGCCCACGTCTTCTTCAACTACGCGGTCGTGCTGAGGACCGTGGGCGCCCATTGGGCCGCCCTCGACGCCAGGGTGGAGGACCAGGCGAGGGTGCTCGGAGCGTCGCGCCTCGAGGTCTTCCGCCGGGTGGTCCTGCCCCGGCTGGCGCCGTCGATCGCGGCGGCGTCAGCCATCGTGTTCCTGTTCTCGTTCACCTCCTTCGGTGTGGTGCTGGTGCTGGGCGGCCCTGCCCGGGCCACCATCGAGACCGAGATCTACCGGTTCGCCGTGGTCCGGCTCGACCTGGCTGCCGCCGCCGCGCTGGCGGTGGTGCAGTTGGTGGCCGTGGTCGCACTTGTGGCCGTATCCAATGCGCTCGAGCGGCGCCGGGCCGTTGCCGAGCCGGTCGCGTCGCCCGCGGCCGCGCCCCGTCGCCGGGGCCCGGGCCTCGTCGCCAACCTGACCCTCATGGCGGTGATCCTGGGGTTGCCTGTCGGCGTGCTGGTGGAGCGCTCCCTGTCCGCGGGCCGCAGCGGCGGCTACACGCTGCGCAATTACACGGCCATGGCCGAGCGGGTCAACCTGCTGCCCGACACCGCCCTGGCGGCTCTGGGGAACTCACTCATGTTCGCGGTGCCGGCCGCGGCCCTGGCCCTCGTGGTGGGCGGAGCGGCCACCCTGGCAATAATGCGCGCCGGTAGCGGGGGCGACCGCCTGATCGGGCGGGCCTTCGACATCGGCCTGACCCTCCCGCTGGGGACGTCCGCGGTCACGGTCGGGCTCGGGTTCCTGCTTGTGCTCAATCGTGGACCGATCGACATCCGGACTTCCGTCCTCGTCGTTCCCATCGCCCATGCAGTGGTGGGGATCCCGTTCGTGGTGCGCACGCTGGTGCCGATGCTCCGCACGGTGAACCCCCGCACCCGGGAGGCCGCAGCCGTGCTCGGGGCCTCTCCACGCCGGGTCCGTCGCGAGGTGGATCTGCGGGTAGCAGCACGCGGGGTGGCTGTCGGGGCCGGGTTTGCCTTCGCGGTGTCGCTGGGGGAGTTCGGAGCCACGTCGTTCATCCCCCGCCGGCCCGAGACGCTGACCGCCCCGCTGGCCCTGTTCCGGCTGCTGGGCACCCCGGGAGAGACGCTGCGCGGCCAGGCCATGGCGCTGGCGGTGGCGCTCATGGCCCTCACTGCTGTGGCAGTCTTCGTCATGGACCTGTGGGGCGACACCCGCCGGGGAGTGTTCTAGATGCTTACGGTCAGCGGTGCCACCGTCGCCTTCGGGAGGGTGCAAGCCCTGGACCGCATCGACCTCGAGGTCGCCACCGGCGAGGTCGTGGCCATCCTCGGACCGAGCGGCTGCGGCAAGAGCACCCTGCTACGGGCGGTGGCCGGCCTGCAGCCACTGGACACCGGGGAGGTCCGCTGGGACGGCCAGGACCTGGCCGGCCTGCCGGTGCACCGCCGCGACTTCGGGCTGATGTTCCAGGAGCACGCCCTGTTCTCGCACCGCGACGTGGCCGCCAACGTGGCGTTCGGCCTGCGCATGCAGAAGATTGACGTCTCCGCCCGCCGGCGGCGCGTCCGCGAGGTGCTGGCTCTGGTGGGGTTGGCGGGCTTCGAGGAGCGCGAGATCGCCACACTGTCGGGCGGCGAGGCCCAGCGGGTCGCGCTGGCCCGCTCGCTGGCGCCCAAGCCCCAGCTCTTGATGCTCGACGAGCCCCTCGGTTCCCTCGACCGCCCCCGCCGCGAGGAGCTCACCGAGGAGCTCAGGTCGCTGCTGCGCGGCATCGGCATGACCGTCCTGCATGTCACCCACGACCACGACGAGGCCTTCGCAGTCGGGGACCGGGTGGCGGTCATGCAGTCGGGCCGCATCGCAAGGATCGGTACGCCGGCCGATATCTGGCACGATCCCCGCCGGGCCGAGGTGGCCCGTTTCCTGGGTCATGCCAATGTGGTGACCGTCGGGGAGAGCGGAGCTGTGCCTTGGGGGCGGCTGCCGGCGCCGGCAGGCCCGGCGGTGGTGCGGACCGACGCCTTCAGCCGCGTCGACGAGCCGGTTCCAGGAGCCGACCCGGTCGTTAGCGGGACCGTGGCCGACGTCCGCTTCCGCGGCGACCGCTTCGAGCTCACCCTGCGCACCGACCCCGGAGACGTGGAACTTGTGGTGCGCGACCCTCGACGGGCGGCGATCGGCGACCGGCTTAGCTACGCCATCGCCCCCGCGAGGATCGCAAGCCTGGAAGCGTACGAGGATTAAATGAGCCGCTTGGGGCGAGCCATCCGGGCCGTGAACCAGGCCCCGACGGCTGCGGCCACCAGCAGCAGGGCGGCGATGCCGGAGTAGTGGCTGAGCGACTGGAAGCCGAGCCATTCCACGAACGCACCCGACGACATCCCGCCCACCGCTCCGCCAGTGATCATCACGAAGTCCGCGCCGCCCTGGACCTCCACTCGCTGTTGCACCGGGAACGAGTTGGTCAGCAGCGCACTGCCCGCGATCAGTCCGCAGCTCCAGCCCAATCCGATCAGGGTCAGACCGCTGAACAGCCCGGCGCTGTGCTCGGGGTCGGTGTTCCCGGCCAACTCCGCGCCCACGAACAGGACCAGTCCGCCCAGGATGATGACGGTGTGCGTCCCCAGCCGGTCCACCAGCCACCCCACCACTGGCGAGAAGGCGTACATCCCGATGATGTGGAGCGAGACGACCTGGCCGATCACGGCGATGTCCTGATCCCCGCTGGTCATGTGCAGCGGTGTGGCCGTCATGATGCCCACCATCACCATCTGGCCAACCAGCATGGCCAGAAGGGCGAGCCTGGCCGCAGGCACAGCCGCGATCCGCCGGATGACGGTCGCGGGCGACGCCGGGCGGGGCGCCTCCGAGCCGATAGTGCCGAGCACCTCGAGCGGGTCTGGGCGCATCCATGTGTGCGTGATCGTGAGTCCGGCCACGAACATCGCAGTGCCCAGCACATAGGGGCCGGACAGCTCCGGAAGGCCGATGTAGCCAGAGAGGTCGGCGACCGGTCCCAGAGCAATCGTCGGTCCAGCGGCCGCGCCGAAGGTGGAAGCCCACACCAGCATTCCGATGGAGCGGGCCAGGCGATCGTCGGGGGCAAGATCGGCCACCGCGTAGCGGGCGGCCAGGTTGGTGGCCTGGCCTGCTCCGACCCCGATCATTCCCAGCACCACCAGCGGATACAGGTTCAGCACGGCTGCCAGCACGGCGGCCACCGCTCCCGCTGCACCCATCGCCCATCCCGCAACCAGGCCCCTCCGGCGGCCCAGGCGGGCCATGCGCCGGGACAGGGGGACCGCGGCGGCCATGCTGCCGATCGACATCGAGCCCGCGGCCAGGGTGGCCAGTATCACGCTGCCGGTGATGTCTTCGGCGAGAACAGCTGAGCCCGCGAACGACGCTCCCATGGCTGCGGTCGTCGGGACGACGGCGCTCATCGCCACCGCGGTGGTGCGGCGCTGGACCGCGGCGCGGTTGTAGCTCTGTGAGGACGTCTCAGCCGTCACGGGTTCGATCCGTAATGCACGCCACCGACCGACGCTATCGCCCGGCGGGACCGCGGGATAGCTTGGCGGAGACATGGACGCCGGATTCATCGGGCTGGGCAACATCGGCGGGCCCTGCGCTCGGCATCTCGTCGAGGCCGGGCACCGGGTGACGGTCTTCGACATCGACGAGGGGGCGGTCGACCGGGTGGTACAGCTCGGAGCGCGCGCCGCGGGATCAGCGGCCGAGGTGGCCGCGGGAACCGAGGCCGTGTTCCTGTCGCTACCGACCCCCGAGGCCTCCGAGGCTGTCGTGGCCGGCGATGGCGGCCTGCTGGCCGCGGCCCGCCCCGGCCTGGTCGTGGTAGACCTCTCGACCAACTCGGTGGGCATGGCCAGGCTGCTGTTCGAGCGGTGCCGCCGGGCGGAGGTCGACTACATCGACTGCCCGGTGTCCGGGGGAGCGTGGGGGGCCGACCGCGGCGATCTCGCTCTGATGCCGTCGGGGGACGAAGCCGCCTTCGCCCGTGTGCGCGACGCGCTGGTGTGCTTCGGCAAGGACAGCACGGAGTGGCTCGGGCCCTGCGGCACAGGCACCCTGGTGAAGCTGATCAACAATCAAGTGTTCCTGGTGGCCACCCAGGTGTTCGGTGAGGGATACCTGCTGGCGGCCAAGGCGGGACTCGACATCGGCTCATTCCTCGCCGTGCTGCGAGCCAGTTCCGCCGGCCTGTACATGCCCCTGGCCGACATGATCGTCAAGCGCCGGTGGGAGTCGTCGAACTACGACCTGTCGCTGGCCGAGAAGGACCTCAGGCTCGCCCTAGAGTCAGCAGCGGAGATCGGAACCCCGCTGCCCCTGACCGAGGCGGCCCATCGGGTGCTGGCCCGTTCGCTCGAGGAGGGGCTGGGCGACAAGTTCTTTATCGGCGCGATGGAGACGCTCGAGGCTGAAGCGGGCTTCGTCGCTCCCGTCCCTCCGGACATGAACAAGTCGTGAGCGTCGCACCAGGAGGCCGAGCGGATAGGCCGGAGGATCCGCTCCATACGGGCGAGGCCGTGGCCCGAGCGGCCCGTGAGCGCAGCGAACAAGAGCGGGAGACACCCCCTCCGGACGCGAAGCGCTCTCGCCTATCCGCGTGGCCCCTAAGCATCCCTGACCTCAGCAGCTACGAGACGTTTATGAACGGCTTCCCCCACAGCGCCTTCATGCAGCTGCGCGAGCACGCGCCGGTGTGGTGGCACGAGCCGACGGAGCGCACCCCCGACGGCGAGGGCTTCTGGTGTGTCAGCACCCATGAGCTGGTTGTCGAGGTCTTCCGCAATCCCCGGACCTACTCGTCGCACACCGGCGGCGACCGGCCCTACGGCGGCACCATGATCAACGACATGGAGATGAGCGGGAAGCTGCTCAACATGATGGACGACCCCCGCCACCAGCGCATCCGGCGGCTCGTCAGCAAGGGGTTCACCCCCAAGCGGATCGCGCGCCTGAGGGGAGAGCTTGAGGCCATCAGCGACCGCACGCTCGACTCGGTGGCGCCCGGACGGGGGGAGAGGGGGACGTGCGACCTAGTGGTCGATGTGGCCGCCGAGTTGCCGCTTCAGGCCATCTGCCTGCTGATGGGCGCGCCCGGCGAGGACCGCCACTCTCTGTGCGAATGGGTGGACATCACCTCGTCGGACTTCAGCGACGAGGTCCCGCGGTCGGCACGGGCCGAGGCCAGCGTCAACCTGTTCCAGTACGGTCAGCGCCTGATCGCGGCCCGCACGGCGGAGCCCCGCGACGACCTGCTGTCGGTGGTGATCCACGCCGAGATGCCCGACCAGGACCCGCCCCGCCTCGACACCACCGAGGTGGCGATGTTCTGGAGCCTGCTGTTCACCGCGGGGGCCGAGACCACCCGCAAGGCGATAGCCACCGGCGTGTGGGAGCTGTCGAAGCGGCCGGAGCAGATGGAGGCCCTAAGGGCCGACCGGTCCCTCATGCCGGCCACCGTCGAGGAGATCGTCCGCTGGACGACACCGTCGGTATACAAGCGCCGCACCGCCACCACCGACGCCGTTCTCGGCGGGCACCGGATCCGGGCCGGCGAGAAGGTAGTCGTGTGGGAGATGTCGGCCAACCGGGACGACGCCGTGTTCGAGGAGCCGTTCGAGTTCCGCATCGATCGCAGCCCCAATCCCCACGTCGGGTTCGGGCACGGGCCGCATTTCTGTCTGGGCGCAAACCTCGCCCGGCTGGAGATCGACGTGATGCTCAACGCCATCCTGGACCGCTGGCACGGAATCGAGGCCACCGGAGAGCCGACCTGGACCCGCACCAACCGGCTCTCGGGACTGCGGACCCTGCCCATCGCATTCACCGACCGCGCCGCCGCCGTGGTCTAGGCATCGGCCCATGCAAACGGCTCGCAACGGCGAGATAGAGATCGTCTACGAGACCTTCGGAAGCGACCTCGATCCGCCCCTGATCCTGCTCCACGGCCTCGGCTCGAGCATGCTGGTGTGGCCCGAGGACATGTGCGCGGGCTTCGTCGACCGGGGCTTCTTCGTGCTGCGGATGGACCACCGCGACTCCGGTCTCTCCACGGTGCTGCCCGACGGCGCCCGCTACGCCCTCGAGGACATGGCCGGCGATGCCATGGCGGTGCTCGACGCAGCCGGCTGCCGTCGGGCCATCGTCTGCGGGTACTCGCTGGGAGGCATGGTCGCCCAGGCAGCGGCTGTGTCATTCGGCGACCGGGTGGCCGGCCTCGCGTCGATCTCGTCGCACACCGGCGAGCCCGGCGTGGGCGATCCCACTCCTGAGGCCCTTGCGGCCCTGACCGCGCCACCCGCCCCGACCATGGAAGCCCAGATCGAGGCCGACCTGGCCGGCTACCGCATCTGGTCCAACCCGGAGTGGCGCAACGAGGAGGCGGAGCGCCTGTACCTGGAGCGCAGCTACCGGCGGGCGTGGCATCCGGGGGCGTCGCAGCGCCAGTTCAAGGCGGCGGCCCGCAGTGGAAGCCGGGCCGGAGCGCTGGGGGCGCTCGACGTGCCCGCGCTGGTGGTCCACGGCGGCATAGACACGCTGATCGGCCCCGACGCCGGCCGGCGGACCGCGGAGGTGATCCCGGGCGCGCAGTACCTGGAGATCGAGGGCATGGGCCACGAACTGCCACCCCAGGTGTGGGCTCCCATCATCAGCGCCGTGACCGCGCTGTCGGCCCGCATTACCTGGTGAGCGTCCCGCCCGGTCACCTCCGGGCGCTGTCGGCTCCGCTCGTACACTGTCGCGCCGACAGAAGGAAGGGGATGCGATGGGACCGCTGACGGGAATACGGGTCATCGAGATCGCAGGCATCGGGCCGGGTCCCTTCTGCGCCATGATGCTGGCCGACATGGGTGCCGACGTGGTCCGGGTCGACCGGGCCTCGGCGGTGCGCGGCGGCGACCCCGACCATCCGCCGCGGGACCTGCTCAACCGGGGAAGGCGCTCGGTCGGCGTGGACCTCAAGTCTCCCGAGGGGGTCGAGGTCGTGATGTCGCTGGTCGAGGGAGCCGGCGCCCTGCTGGAGGGATTCCGGCCCGGCGTGGCCGAGCGGCTCGGGATCGGGCCCGAGGACTGCCTGAGCCGCAACCCTCGCTTGGTCTACGGCCGGATGACCGGATGGGGCCAGGAGGGCCCCTACGCCTCGTCCGCAGGCCATGACCTGAACTACATCGCGCTGGCCGGCGCGCTGCACGGCATCGGCCGCCAGGGCGAAGCCCCGGTCCCGCCGCTCAACCTCGTCGGCGACTTCGGGGGCGGCGGCATGTACCTGGCCTTCGGGATGGTGTGCGCCCTGCTGGAGGCCCGAGACTCGGGCCGGGGCCAGGTGGTGGACGCGGCCATGGTCGACGGGGCCGCCTCGTTGATGACGGCCTTCTACGGGATGGCCGGTTCGGGATTCTGGTCCGAGGAGCGGGGCACCAACATGCTCGACACCGGTGCCCACTTCTACAACGTGTACGAGACCGCCGACGGGCGCTACATCTCGCTGGGACCGATCGAGCCCCAGTTCTACGCCGAGTTGCGGGAGCGGCTCGGGCTGCACGGTCCCGAATGGGACAGTCAGATGGATCGCACCCGCTGGCCCGAGCTGAAGGAGCAGCTCGCGGCGGTGGTCCGCCAGCGAACCCGCGACGAGTGGTGCGAGCTGCTTGAGGGAACCGACACCTGCTTCGCCCCGGTCCTGTCGCTGGCCGAGGCGCCCGAGCACGCCCACAACCACCAGCGGGGCACGTTCACCGAGGTGGCCGGAGTGGTTCAGCCGACGGCGGCTCCCCGGTTCAGCCGCACGCCCGGCGCGATCCGGCGCCCCCCGCCCCACGCCGGCCAGCACACCGACGAACTGCTGGGCGAGCTGGGCCTCGAAGCCGGCGCGATCGACGCCCTACGTGCGGTCGGAGCGGTCGCCTAGAGGCCGAGCGGGTGGTTGGTAGCGCATGAGTGTCTTCACCAAGAGCCGAGCGAGGCCGTGGCCCGAGCGGCCCGTGAGCGCAGCGAACAAGAGCGGGAATCACCACGCTTCACTACGAAGCGTTGACACCCTTCCGCGGGGCATCTGAATGGCGACAGCCGTCTTCCTTCACGCCCACCCCGACGACGAGGCCCTCTCCACCGGCGGCACGATGCTGCTGGCCTCCCGGGCCGGCCACCGGGTGGTGCTGGTGTGCGCCACCGACGGATCGCGGGGCGAGACGCCGGGCCTGGACCACTCGGAGTCGCCGACCACCGAGGAGCTCGCGGCCATCCGGGCAGTTGAGCTTCAGGCCGCGGCCGACCTGCTGGGCGTGCACCGCCTAGTGATGCTCGGCTACGGCGACTCGGGCATGCAGGGCGACCCCGCCAACGAGGATCCCGGCTGTTTCTGGCAGGCCGACCTCGACGAGGCCGCCGGGCGCCTGGCTGCGATCCTGACGCAGGAGCAAGCCGACTTGGTCACCTGCTACGACGCCGACGGCACCTACGGGCACCCCGACCACGTGATGGTCCACCGGGTGGGGGTGCGAGCGGCCGAGCTGGCCGGTGTCGGGCTGGTCTACGAGGCGACGCTGCACCGCGACCATTTCCGGGCCTCGATGAAGGAGCTGATGCGGCTGGCCGCCGAGGCAGGCCTCGATCTCTCCGGCGACCAGGACCAGACGGACTTCGAGGCCGAACTCGATGAGGGCTCCATTGGCGTGGATGGCGCGCTGGTCACCCACTACATCGATGTGAGCGCCACCCTCGACCGCAAACGGGCCGCGTTCCGGGCCCACGCCTCGCAGATCCCCTCAGACTCGTTCATGGTGTCGCTCCCGGACGAGGCCTTCGAGCTGGCCTTCGGCACCGAGTGGTTCATCCAGCGCGGCCACACCCCCGCCGACCCGGTGGCCACGGACCTCTTCGCGGCGCTGGAGCAGCGCTCAGGCCCGGCACCCGCACCGTGAGCGTCGTGGAGCCGGCCTCCGCGGTGGGCGGGGTGCACGACTGGTTCTCCTGGGTCGTCATCGCCTCCAACGCACTGGCCGGGTTATGGGCGCTGGGTGCGCACCGGCGGCCCCGGCTAAGGGTCCGCGCCCTGTGGATAACCACTGCGATGGCGCAGGCGACCGTCTTCGTCCAGGCCGGGCTCGGATCGTGGCTCATGGCCGCGGAGGGGCGCGACGCCGGTGACCTGCACGCCCTGTACGGGTTCTCGGCACTGGTCGCGGTCGGCATCGCCTACAGCTACCGCCAGCAACTCCGCGACCGCGTCTGCCTGCTGTACGGCTGCACCGGGCTGTTCCTGATGGGTCTCGGAATCCGGGCGATGATCCTGGACTCCTTCGGCTGAGCCGAGTCCGCCTGCAGGGCAGCGAGCCGGTCGTGCCCATCCGCGGCGCGGCCTCCCGGGTCGGCTACAAACGCAAGGGTCGGGTCGCGTGAGCGTTGGAGCATGTGGCCGGTTACCGTCCGCTGTCACGACGAAAGCGCCGGATTGAGCATGTCTATGACCACCATTGTCACTGTTGCCGACGTAGCCGCAGACCTCTACGCCGACCTCGGGCTCACGAGCGTCGACCTTCGCTACGGTCTGTCCCAGGACAAGTTGTTCTGGGCCGCG
Source organism: Acidimicrobiia bacterium (assembly GCA_022819505.1). Taxonomy (GTDB): domain Bacteria; phylum Actinomycetota; class Acidimicrobiia; order Acidimicrobiales; family Aldehydirespiratoraceae; genus Aldehydirespirator. Next base: position 728,564 of record JAJEHD010000018.1, read on the forward strand.
ATCGAAGGCGATCTGGGTCGGGTGCGCCCCGGCGGGCCCGACAACGAGCACAAGGCCCACGGCACCGTCCTGGGCTCTGACGGCCCGCTCGTCTACTACTCGGATCCGTCGTGCACGGGCCGTCCCGTGCACGACACGTTCTGTGTGGACCGCCCGTCGATCAGTGACGACGTGTGGTGGAAGGACAGCTTCGCCCGCTTCGACGAGGCCGCGTTCGACCCGCTGGTGGAACGGGTCGCAGCCCACCTGAACCAGCGGCGGGCCCGGCTCTACGTGACCGACGTGTACTGCGGCACCGACCCCGACTTCGCCGAGCCGTGCCGCTTCGTGGGCGAGTACGCCACCCACGCCTACTTCTGCAACATCATGCTGCCGGCTCGCCTCAACGGCGCCGAGAAGCATCGGGAGCACGGATGGACGCTGCTGAATGTGCCGTCGTTCCGCTGCAGCCCCGACCGCGACGGCACCCTCTCGCAACGGGCTGTGATCATCGACATGGAGCGTCGCCTGGCTCTGGTGCTGGGGCGGGCCGACTACTGCGGCGTCAACAAGAAGACCATGTTCACGGTGATGAACTTCGTGCAGCCCGGCAAGGGTCAGCTGTCCATGCACTGCTCGGCCAACGTCGGCACCGACGGTGACAGTGCCATCCTCTTCGGGCTGTCGGGCACGGGCAAGACCACACTGTCCGCCGATCCCGACCGCGACCTGATCGGCGACGACGAGCACATCTGGACCGACGCCGGGATCGCCAACTACGAGGCCGGCTGCTACGCCAAGCTGATCGACCTCGACAAGCAGGCCGAGCCGGTCATCGCCGCGGCCCTGTCGATGAAGGGAACGCTGATAGAGAACGTCCCTCCGCTCGAGGGCCGGGACCTGGCCGACACCCATCCCCAGGACTTGGACCTGCGGGACCGGTCGATCACCGAGAACACCCGCTTCGCCTACCCGATGGAGTGCAACCCGCACGTGGCCCCCGGCCATCAGGGGCCGCACCCGACGACCATCGTCCTGCTCACCGCCGACGCCTTCGGGGTGCTGCCGCCGGTGGCGATCCTCGACCCCGACGAGGTGATGTACCACTTCGTCATGGGCTTCACGGCCAAGCTGGCCGGCACCGAGGTGGACGTCACCGAGCCCGCGGCCACCTTCTCACCCTGTTTCGGGGCGCCGTTCATGGCCCGCAAGCCGGACGTCTACGCCCGGCTGCTCAAGCAGCGCATGCACGAGCACCAGGCCCGTTGCGTGCTGCTGAACACCGGCTGGTCGGGCGGCGCCTACGGCTCCGGTCGGCGCATGTCGCTGTCTGTGACTCGCCGGCTCCTCGACGCCGCCCTGTCGGGGGAGTTCGACGGCGTCGACACTCGCATCCATCCCATCCTGGGGTTGCGAATGCCCGTGTCGTGCGAGGGCGTGGACGACGGGATCCTCGATCCGGGCAGCACGTGGGAGGTTCCGGACGCCTACGACGCGGCAGCGCGCCGGCTCCGGAACATGTTCCGGACCAACTACAGCGAGCAGGGATACGCCCAGATGGGTATAGCCGCCGCGATGTGACGACCCGGCCGGCGGGGCGCTTGCGAAACCGGGCTAGAGCGTGGGGGTTCCCATGTCGACCTCCGAGCCCAGGCGCAGCCGGGTGGCCCTGCCGTCGCCGTCGAGATCGAACTGCACTCGCTGACCCTGGCGTAGCATCCGGAAGACCGAGCCCTCCAGAGCGTCGTCGGCGAGGTCCACATCGGCGAGGTCGGCCTCGTTGACCAGCACACCGTCACCGGTTAGGGGGTCGTAGCTCTTGATGACGCCCTGCACGGCGTCCAAGGGTATCGCAGGCATCCGGTCGCCCTGCCACGGGTGGGTATCATCGGCACCATGGCACCGCTCACCCTCGACGCGGCCGTGCTGCGCCGCGTCATCGTCGGCTTTCACGATGCCTTGTCGGAGCATCGCGAGGTCATCGACAACCTGAACGTGTACCCGGTTCCCGACGGCGACACCGGCACCAATATGACCCTCACGATCCGGTCCGTGACCGAGGGGCTCGACGGCGTCGACGACCAGCTGGAGCCGCTGTGCCAGGCCGTCGCCCATGGGGCGCTCATGGGGGCCCGGGGCAATTCCGGGGTCATCCTGGCCCAGATCCTCAGGGGGTTCTCCGGCGTGCTCCGGGACGCGGCCTCGGCCGGCCAGGACCCCGACGCCCCGGTCGTGGCCCGGGCGCTGACCGCGGCCAGCGAGGGCGCTTACACCGCGGTGGCCCGGCCCGTGGAGGGCACGATCCTCACCGTTATACGGGAGGCGTCGGACTCGGCCCGGGCTGCGGCCGAGGCCGGAGGGGGACTGGTGGAGGTTCTCGACGCGGCTCGCGATCAGGGATACGACGCCCTCGACCGCACTCCCGAGATGCTGGCCGTCCTGGCTGAGGCCGGTGTGGTCGACGCCGGCGGGGCTGGACTGCTGCTGCTGCTCGACGCCTGCCTCGCCGAGTTGGACGGCCGGCCCATGCCCGTACCGCCCGAGGCTGCCGCCGGGCCCGCGCCGGCTGCCGCCGCCAGCGCGGCCCACCCGGTCGAGGAGTCCTCCATCGCCGACCTCCGCTACGAGGTGATGTTCCTGCTCGACGCGCCCGACTCCTCGGTGGACGGGTTCAAGCAGGCGTGGACCGAGGTCGGAGACTCCATCGTGGTGGTGGGCGGCGACGGCATCTGGAACTGCCACATCCACACCGACGACATCGGGGCCGCCATCGAAGCCGGGATCGCGGTCGGGCGACCCCACCGGATCCAGGTCACCGACCTGCTCGACCAGGCCGCCGAGCATTCGGAGTCGTTCCGGGAGCCCGCCGGGGCCGCCGACGAGGGCGGATTGCCGCCGCCGGCGGCGGAGATAACCGAAGTCGACCGCTGCTCGGTGGTGGCGGTGGGCGCCGGTGACGGGGTGGAGGCCATCCTGACCTCGATGGGGGTGAGCCGTGTCGTCGCCGGGGGACAGTCGATGAACCCCTCCACCGCCGAATTGCTGGCTGCCGTCGACTCGCTGCCCAGCGGGCATGTGGTGGTGCTGCCCAACAACAAGAACATCATCCCGGTGGCCGAGCAGGTCGACGGCGAGACCGAGCGCACCGTCGGCGTGGTGCCCACCCGCAGCGTCCTTGAGGGCATCTCCAGCCTGATGGCCTTCTCGGTGGACGCCACCGCAGCCGACAACGTCGCTCAGATGGCCGAGGCCGCCGCCGCGGTGACCGCGGCCGAGGTCACCCAGGCGGTACGGGACGCCACCAGCTCCGCCGGGCCCATCAGCACCGGAGACTGGCTCGGCATAGGCCCCGACGGGATCATGGCGGTCGAATCCGATCCGGCCGCGGCCGCGACCGCGCTGCTCAGCGCCATCATCGACGACGACCACGAACTCCTCACCGTGCTCACCGGCGCGGACTCCGATGAGGTCGCCACCCAGGCGATCGTGGCGCATGTCGGTGAGAACCACCCCGACGTGGAGGTCGAGGTGACCGACGGAGGCCAGCCCCTGTACCCCTACTACTTCGGCCTGGAGTAGGCCCCGGGCGGGCCTCGACCAGCGGCGCTGATGCCGGCCGGCGATCCTCCCCTCACCCTCCGGGACCTCGACGCCATCGACGTCACCCGTCTGCGCAATGTCGGTCGCAAGCGGGCCTCCTCGCTCACTGAGTTGGAGATCAACTCGGTGCTGGACCTGCTGCAGCACTACCCGCGTCGCTACATCGACCGCACCAAGCAGGCCCGCATCGCGGAGCTCGCCCAAGGCGAGGAGGTCTTCGTGGAGGGCTGTGTGGAGCGAAGCTCGTCGAGGCGCATCAAGCAGCGCCGCACGCTGGTCGAGGTGGTGATCTCCGACGAGACCGGCCGACTCAAGCTCACCTTCTTCAATCAGCCCTGGCAGGAGAACAGCCTGCAACCGGGTCGCCAAGTAGTCGTTCACGGTCGTCCGACGCAGTATCGGGGGGCGCTCCAGATGACGAACCCGGTGGTCGATCTAGTCGGGGACCGCACCGGTCGCTTCTTTCCCGTGTACCCGCAGTCGGAGAAGGCGAGCGTGAGCACATGGGAGATCGCCAAGTTCGTCGAGCAGGCCCTCAACCGCTGCCAGGATCGCGGGATTGCCGATCCCGTTCCTGCGGCCGTGCTACGGAGATTCGACTTCGTGGGACGGCACACTGCGCTCAACCGGATCCACCGTCCCGGCTCGATGGCGGAATCGGGCGAGGCTCGGCGTCGCCTCATGTTCGACGAGCTCCTGCGGGTGCAGCTGGAGCTGGTCAGGCGCAAGCGCTGGCTCGAGCGCAATACGGCCGGCCTGTCCCATGCCACCGGCGGCGAGCTGGTCGATCGGTTCCTGTCCCGCCTGCCGTTCCGGTTGACCGTCGCCCAGCAGCGGGTGATCGACGAGATCACCGGAGACCTGGCCCAGCCCTACCCCATGCACCGGCTCATGCAGGGCGACGTGGGCGCGGGCAAGACCGTGGTGGCCCTGTGCTCACTGCTGACCGCAGTGCAGGGCGGCTTCCAGGGGGCTCTGATGGCGCCCACGGAGGTGCTGGCCGAGCAGCACTTCGACACGATGCTCTCACTGCTCGGCGACCTGACGGTGCCCGACGAGAGGCGGCTGGGAGGGGAGCGGCCGCTGAAGGTCGAGCTGCTGTCCGGAAGCCGGGGCGCGGCCGACCGGCGCCGAACGCACGCGGGGCTCGCCAGCGGCGACGTCGACATCGTCGTCGGCACCCACGCGCTGATCTCCGAGGGTCTCGAGTACCGGCACCTGGGTGTGGTGGTGATAGACGAGCAGCACCGCTTCGGGGTCGAGCAGCGGGCGGTGCTGCGAGATCGCGGGCCCGGCTCGGTGTTGCCCGACCTGCTGGTGATGACGGCCACGCCCATTCCCCGCACCGCGGCCATGACCGTGTACGGCGACCTGGACGTGTCGGTGCTCGACGAGCTTCCTGAGGGCCGGTTGCCGGTGGCCACCTCCTGGGCGCGCGGCCCGTTGGAGGAGGCCCAGGTCTGGGCAGAGGTGCGGGCTGCCGTCTCCGGGGGCCGCCAGGCCTATGTGGTGTGTCCCGTAATCGAGGAGTCCGAGGTCCTCGATGTCCGCTCGGTCATAGAGACGCACGAGCGCCTGACCAGTGACGGCGGCGAACTCGCGGGCCTGCGGGTCGGTCTCCTTCATGGACGGGTCTCCTCCGCGGAGAAGGAGGCGACCATGGAGTTGTTCCGGTCCGGCCGCTTGGACGTGCTGGTGGCCACAACCGTCATCGAGGTCGGCGTGGACGTGCCCAACGCAACCGTCATGGTCGTCGTCGACGCGGGCCGGTTCGGAATAGCGCAGCTCCACCAGCTGCGGGGCCGGGTGGGCCGCTCCCATCTTGCGTCCAGCTGTCACCTGCTGGGCGAGGCCGTCACTGCGGACGCCGCGGCCCGGCTGGAGGCAGTGGTGGCCTCCAACGACGGCTTCGAGCTGGCCGAGGCCGACCTGGACCTGCGGGGCGAGGGCACCATCATGGGTGAGCGCCAGAAGGGCCGCAACGATCTGCGGCTGGCTTCGCTGCGCCGGGACAAGGAGTGGGTGGCCATAGCCCGCGATGTCGCCATCGAGATGCTCGACGATGACCCCGACCTGCACAGTCACCCGGATCTGGCCGACGAGATCGCGCTGCTGCTCGGCGACCGCGACGCCGAGTATCTGCTCAAGAGCTAGACAGCGCTTGTGAGCATTCGCGTCGTGGCGGGAACGGCCAAGGGCCGGCGGCTGGCATCGCCTCCCACCGACGCCACCCGTCCTACCCCGAACCGGGTGCGCGAGGCCGTGTTCAACTCGCTCTACTCGCTCGGCGCGGTCGAGGGGGCCCGGGTGCTCGACCTCTTCGCCGGGACCGGCGCGATGGGCATCGAGGCGCTGAGCCGGGGCGCGGCTGAGGCGGTATTCGTCGAGAACGACCCGGCTGTGGCCGGCCTGCTGCAGGACAATCTGGAACTCACCCGTCTGGCCGACCGGGCCAACGTCATGGTCGTCGACGCAGGCGCCGCCCTCATCCGCCTGGCTTGTGGCCCTCGCTTCGATGTGGCCCTCGTGGACCCGCCTTACACCTTCGATGACTGGCCCGACCTGCTGTCGCGGGTTCCGGCCGACCTCGTCGTGGCCGAGTCGGATCGCCCCGTGGACGTGGGGCCCGGCTTCGCCATCCACCATCACAAGCGTCACGGCGGTACCGTGGTGACGTTCGCACAAGCTGCCAGCGGTGGCCCGATCCTCTCCGGAGCCGAACAGTGACCCGTGTGCTCTACCCCGGATCCTTCGACCCGATCCACTACGGCCATCTCGAGATCATCGAGACCATTTCCGGACTGTTCGACGAGGTCGTCGTGGCGGCCATGCGGAATCCCCAGAAGGGGGAGGGCATGTTCAGCCTCGATGAGCGCGAGCAGATAATCAAGGAGTGCTGCGCTCACCTCCCCAACGTCTCGGTTGCGATGTTCTCCAACCTGGTCGTCAACCTGGCCCGCGACCTCGACGCCGACTTCATCGTGAAGGGGCTGCGGGCGGTGTCGGACTTCGAGAACGAACTGCAGATGGCGCAAATGAACCACGCACTCGCCGGCGTGCAGACGGTCTTCATCCCGTCGGCCAGCAAGCGGTCGTTCGTCGCCTCGAAGCTGATCCGCGAGGTTGTCCGCCTCGGTGGGGATGTGTCGTCGATGGTGCCCGCGCCGGTGCGTGAGCGGCTGGTGGGCCGTCTCGAGCAGGAGAGATGAGCTCCGCCGGCAGTCCCGTCCCGCAGTCCGGCTCCGGCCACGCCGAGAGTTCCTCGGAGGCCCGCCGCTTGGCCGTCGAGCAGTTGCTGGGGCAGGCCATCCGCATCGTGGAGCGGTCGCGGCCCATGCCGTTCTCCACCTCGGTGATGATCAATGGTGAGGAGCTGCTGGGGATCCTCCAGAGGGCGTTCACAGCCCTCCCCGAGGAGTTGAGGGCAGCTCGCTGGATGCTCAAGGAACGTGACGACATGCGCCTGCGCACCCAGCGGGAAGGCGAGGAGATAATCGCCGCAGCCCGGGCCCGGGCGGAGCAGATGGTGCAGCGCAGCGAGGTGGTCAAGGCCGCGGAGTTGCGGGCCCGGCGCACATTGTCCGAGGCCGAGGAGCGGGCCGGGCGCATGAAGTTGGAGACCGAGGACTGGTGCGACCAGCGCCTGGCCACCTTCGAGGCAATGCTGCACAAGACCCTCAACACGGTGACGACCGGTCGCCAGCGGCTGCAGGACACCCAGCTGCCCAGGCCCGAGGCGCCCGCACCGAGACCTCCAGTCGACGACGACGTGTTCGACCAGGACGTGGGCTGACCTCCAACTCGTGACCGGTAGGTTGATGGTCGACTGCGTCAGGCTCCAGGCTGTCTCGGTCGACCGCATACCGCTACGGCGTCAATGGGTGCTCGACGATACGGGCGTGCAGGGCGCCAGTGTCGTGGACGGGGTGGTCGACCTCGATCTGGAGGTGACGGCCGCCGGCAGTTCCTTCGTTGCGACCGGTCGGGTCACCGGCGAGTGGGCCGCCGAGTGCCGCCGATGCCTTGAGGAGGTGCGCGGCCGGATCGACACCGAACTGCGGGAGGTGTTCGAGTGGGAGCCAGCGGAGGGGGAGACCTGGCCGATCGTCGATCAGCGCATTGACCTGGGTCCTGCGGTGCGCGAGACCGCGATCCTGGCCCTGCCGCTGGCGGCGCTGTGCTCGCTGGACTGCGCGGGCCCGGTGCCGGACCGATTCCCGACCGGCCCGGCCGCCGCACAACCCGGCGGCACTGACGTGTAGGGCGGTCAGCTCGCCGGTAGGATCGCAGGCCGCAATCGTGCCGGTCTCGCGTCGAAGGTCGAAGAACCCATGGCTGTTCCCAAGAAGAAGACCTCCAAGGCCAAGGGCCGCAGCCGGCGGGCCTCTGCGTGGCGCATCCGCCCGGGCGGTCGCAGCGCCTGCAGCCGGTGCGGAGCGGTCAAGCGACCCCACCGCGTGTGCGGCAACTGCGGCTGGTACCGCGATCGGCAGGCCATAGACGTCGAATAGCTCGATCGAGGCCCCGGGATCCGTCTCCCCGATGGTCTATGGAAACCCTTGTCGGCGTTGGACGGTCTGAACGAGACATGGAACCGGTAGCCGTAGACGCGATGGGGGGCGACCGGGCCCCCGCCGAGATCGTGGCCGGGGCCCGGCGCGCCGCGGACGAGCTCGGAATCCCGGTGGTGCTGGTGGGGCGACCGGACGAGATCGGCGACACCGGCGGACTCGAAGTGATCGAGGCCTCCGAGGTGATTCCCATGGACGCCGAGCCGGGCTCGAGCGTTCGCACCATGAAGGACTCGTCGCTGGTGAGAGCGGCTGAGGCCGTCCGCGACGGGCGGGCCTCGGCCATGGTGTCCGCAGGGAACACGGGTGCCGCGATGGGCGCGGCGCTGTTGCGCATGGGGCGGATAAGGGGAATCACCCGTCCCGCGATCGCAACGCCTATCCCCACTCCCGGGTGCAGCCCCACGACGATGCTCGACTCGGGCGCCAACGCCGAGTGCCGGCCCGAATGGCTCGTGCAGTTCGCCCGGATGGGCTCCGTCTATGCCCGTGACCGCTTCGGCATCGAACGCCCCCGGGTCGGCTTGCTGTCCATCGGCGAGGAGGCTGGCAAGGGCAACGACTTCACCAAGGCGGTGTTCGAGCTGCTCGCCGACGGCGGCTGGGCCACCGATGTCGGCGCCGAATGGGTCGGCAACGTCGAGGGTCGCGACATCATGACTCCCGACATAGACGTGGTGGTGACAGACGGGTTCACCGGGAACGTGACCCTCAAAGCCCTCGAGGGTGCGCTGCGGGCTCTATTCGGCCGGATGCTGGTGGCCATCGACACCGACGACGTCTCGCGGGAGGCGGGACAGACGCTGGCCCCCGCCCTGGACGAGATGGCGCGGGAGCTCCACCCCGATGGAGTCGGGGGCGCGCTGCTGCTCGGAGTGCGGGGCGTCTGCGTGATCTCGCACGGTGCCAGCAGCGCGGCTGCCATCATGAACGCCATAGGCGTGGCCCGCGAGATGGTTGCCGCCGGCATGGTGGACCACATCGCTGCCGTCGCCCGCCGTTAGCGCCGACTTCATACGGGGCCACGCGGCTCTTGGCCGCGCCGGTAGGGTTGTCGGGCTGCATCGATCGATATCCCCGTACGGAGGCGCCGATGCCCGCAGAGACACATGTGGAGCACTCGCCCATGGGACGAGACGAGGTTCTGGCGCTAATTCGGGACCGGCTCGCGGACATCCTCGAGATAGAGCCCTCGGACATCGCTGAGGGGGCCTCCTTCGCCGACGACCTCGACGCCGACTCGCTGGCGCTGATCGAGCTCGTCGAGGGCATCGAGGAGGAGTTGGCCGAGCGCGCCGTCGGCTTCCGCATCGAGGACGAGGATCTGGAAGACCTGCGGTCGGTGCGCGACGCCGTCGACTACGTCGTGGCGAAGCTCGGTTGACGGTCCAGACCGCCCCGGCGGGCGCCTCGGTGCTCACGGACCGGCTGGGTCATCGATTCAGCGACCCTGCATTGCTGGAGCTGGCTCTGACGCACCGATCCTGGTGCGCGGAGCACTCCGGGTCATCCTCGAACGAGAGGCTGGAGTTCCTGGGCGACGCCGTGCTGAGCCTGGTCGTGACCCGGATGCTGTACGAACGCTTCCCCGGCTGGGCCGAGGGCGATCTGGCCAAGGCCCGTGCCTCGCTCGTGAACGCCACCGTCCTGGCCGAGGTCGGCAGGTCCGTGGGGCTGGGCGAGCAGTTGCGTCTCGGCCGGGGGGAGGACGCCTCCGGCGGCCGGTCAAGGCCGTCGATCCTGGCCGACGCGGTGGAGGCCGTGATCGGTGCGGTCTACCTCGATGGAGGCATCGGCGCGGCCGACGACTCGGTCGGACGGCTGCTCGGCGACCGGCTGGACGCGGTGGCGAGCTCGCCCGGGCACGCCGACTTCAAGACCAGGCTGCAGGAGCTGGCCGCCCGTCTCGGTCTGGATCCCCCGTCCTACGACGTGACCAGCAGCGGCCCGGCGCACCATCGTCGGTTCCGCGCCGAGGTGCGGGCCGGCGACGAGGCCGGAGTGGGAGCGGGCAGCACGAAGAAGGACGCCGAGCAGCGGGCGGCCGAGGTCGCCTACGGCTCCCTCACAGCCAAGCTCCCGTAATGATTCTCGAAGCCCGTTCACCAGTCGAGGTCCGACCATGAGCTCCTCCCGCGCCCACACTCTCGAGTTCGAGCTTCCCGAGGTGGAGACCGTCAGGCGGGACCTCGAACGGGAGATAATCGGCCGCAAGGTCAAGGCGGCCGAGGCCGCCAGCATGAAGTGCTTGCGCCGCTACCACACCCGCAAGGCCTTCACGTCCCAGCTGGAGGGAGCGAAGATCGTCGACGTCAGGCGGGTGGGTCTGCACCTCGTGATCGAGCTCAGCACGGAGCAGCTGCTGGTGCTGTCCCTGGGCTCGTCGGGCTCACCCCGCCGCAACGCCAACAAGAACCCCAGGGTCGCCGGCACCGAGGTCGTGATCTCGTTCACGCAGTACGGCCAGCTTCGCTTCGTCGACACCGAGGGGACCGGGCAGCTGTTCGTGGTGTCCGACGACGACCTCGACACGGCCCTTCCCGAGGTGGCCGGCTACGGCCTCGATCCCGTCGCCACCCCCATCTCCTGGACAGAGATGGGTCGGATGCTGCTGCAGAGAAGCGACAAGCTCAAGGCTCTGCTGACCGACGACACGTTCGTGGTGGGCGTCGGCCACATCTACGCCGACGAGATCCTCTTCGAGGCCGGGCTGCGCTACGACCGGGTGTGCAACACGCTGTCCACCCAGGAGATCCGGCGCCTCCACCGGTCGCTGGTGGGCACGATGCACGACGCCGTGAAGTACCGCGGCACCTCGGTTCCGGACCGCCCGTTCGTCGATCCGTTCGGTCAGCCGGGCGGCTACGCCACCCATCTGAAGGTGTGGGGCCGCCACGGCGCCTTGAGCGAACGCTCCAGGACCCCGATCAAGCGCATCAGGTTCCGGGGCGTCTGGACCTACTACTGCGACACCCAGGTCTGACAGAAGCCCGAGGCTGGCAGGCCGGCCGGCTCCGCCGGGGGATGCTCGGAGTCGGCAGCGGCCCCAACTAGCGTCGCGGGCGTGCATCTGAAGACCCTGACTCTGAAGGGCTTCAAGTCCTTCGCCGAGTCGGCCACCATACGGCTGGAGCCCGGCGTGACCGTGGTCGTCGGCCCCAACGGCAGCGGCAAGTCGAATGTCGTGGACGCGGTGGCCTGGGTCCTCGGCGCTCAGGCACCGAGCGCGGTCCGGTCCGCTCGGATGGACGACGTGATCTTCGCGGGCACCGACCGGAAACCGCCTCTGGGTCGGGCCGAGGTGTCGCTCACGATCGACAACTCCGACGGCATGCTCGCGTCGGCGGCCAGCGAGGTGCGCATAACCCGCACGCTGTTCCGCGACGGCGAGTCGAGCTACTCGCTGAACGGCGCTCCCTGCCGGCTCCTCGATGTCGTGGAGTTGCTCTCCGACACCGGGGTCGGGCGCCAGCAGCACATGATCGTGTCCCAGACCCAGGTCGACGCGGTGCTCAGCGCCCGCGCCGTCGATCGGCGGGCTGTGGTCGAGGAGGCGGCCGGCGTTCTCAAGTACCGCAAGAGGCGGGAGCGGGCCGAGCGCCGCCTGCTGGGCACCGACGGCGACCTCACCCGCATCAGCGACCTCACCTCCGAGGTCCGGCGACGGCTGAGGCCGCTGGAGAAGCAGGCCGAGGCGGCCCGGCGCCATGCTGACCTGCTGTCGGAGCTGGAGGCTCTGCGGGTGTACCTGGCCGGTCAGGAGATCGCCGAACTGCGGAAGCGGCTGCGCGCCCACAAGGATGTGGGGGAGGCCCGGGCCGCCGAGAAGGCCCAGTTGCAAGCCGAGCTTGCGGAGGTCAGCGCAGGCGTCGCCGAGAACGAGCAGCGGTTGGCCCGCCACGGCTTGGATGACCATTCCGAGCGTCTGGCCCGCCTCGAGGGGCTGCGAGCCCGAGCGGGCGGGTTGGCTGCGGTGGCGGCCGAGCGCCGGCGCGGCCTCGAGCGGGAGCGGGCCGTCCTCACCGACAACGATCTGGCTGCCGGCCTGAGAGACGAGGTGGAGCGGTGCCGCCGCGAGCTTCAGGACGTTGCGTCGGCGGACGCCGCCGCGGCCGGCGACCGGAGCCGGCTGGCGCAGATGCAGGAGCAGTTGGAGGTGGACAGGAGCACCTTCGATGCTGAATGGGGGGACGCCGGATCGCTCGGCGCCGAAGAGGTGAGCGAAGCCGCCGCGGCCCGGGGCGAGCTGTCGGCGCTGCGGTCCGCGACCACCCTCAACGAATCGGAGCGGAGCCGTCTGGCTCAACGCCTTCAGGACTCCGAGGACCGCATGGCGGTTCTTGCTGGTCGAGCCGATCAGCGCCGCCTCGAGCTGGGGCGGAGCGAGCCGGAGATCGCCGGGCTGCGCGGAGAGCATGCGGAGGCCGACCGCGCCCATCTGGCCGCCGCCGCCACACTGGAGGCCGCAGTCCAGGCCAGCACCGCGGCCGAGGGAGATCTGCGGCACTGGACGGCGAGACGCGAGGCGCTGGCCATGGCCCTCGAGGAGTCCGCGGGCCCGGTGCCGGATGAGGTTCTGGCCGCCTCCGACGGTGCCCTCGGCCTGCTCGTCGACCTCGTCGAGGTCGACGAAGGCTTGGAGGCCGCGTTCGCGGCCGCCGTCGGCGACACCATCAGCGCGGTGGTGGTACGCGATGTGGCCGCCGCCCTCCGCGTGCTCGACAGCCTGGAGGCCAACGACGTCGGCGCGGCCGTGATCGCGCTGGAGGCAGTTGGTGGGGCCCCCGAGCCGGCGGCCGCCACCGCGACCACCACGGGCTCCGGTAGGACCCGATCCGCGCCCCTCAGAGCCCGGGTCCGCACCTCCGATCCCGATGTGGCAGGGCTGCTGGATCTGCTGCTCGCCGGCGTCGTGCTGGTGGAGGGTGACTGGCGTTGCGCGGCCGACGCCTGGACGGGTGCCTCCGATCTGGTGGCCGTGACCGCGGCCGGCGACCGGCTGAGCGGCCGGGGCTGGAGGCTGGGCGTGCACTCCGCGGCCGGCCTGGGCCCCGCATTGACTGAGGCCACCGAGAAGGCCGGAGCGGCCCTGAACGCCGGTGCGCGGGCCGAAGCGGCCTGTGAGCGGGCCCGGGCAGACCTGGCGGAGCGGCGGGACCGCGCCGATGAGCTCGGCCGGCGCCTGGCCACGGCCGAGGCAGGGGTCGCATCAGCGACCGAGGCCCTGAGCCGCCTGGATGGCGAGCAGCGCGATCTCGGCAAGTCCATCAGCGAGCTCCGGGATCATCTCGCGGAGACCTCCCGCCGCCTCGAGGAGTCGGTGGCCCGTATCACCGAGATCGAGTCCCGCCTTCCCGGGTTGGAGGCGGCCGAGGCAATGGCCCGGCAGCGCAGCCGTCAGGCGTCGGAGGCTCGCAGCGAACTCGACCGGCGCGCCCTCCAGCTGGCGGAAAGGGTTGCCGAGCGAGGCGCGACCGACGCCGGGCTACAGCAGCGGAGGCAGATGCTCGAGTCTCGCCTTGGTGAGTTGCGGGAGCGTCTGGACCGCCATGACGCGTCCCGGGCCGCTGCGACGGGCCGCCTCGCCGCACTGGAGCGCGAGTCGAGGGTGCTGGAGACGCTCGGACGAGCGGTTCAGGCGCGAGCCGCCGCCGTGGAGGCAGGCCTCACGGAGATCCGGCAGATCCGCCGCAAGCACTCCGAGGTGGCTCGGGCACTAGCGGCCGAGCTCGACGACTTGCGCCGGCGGTCAGCCGACGCCGACCGTCGTTACGAGGCCCTGCGGGCCGCTGAGGGGCGACGCGACGTAGAGGAGGCCGAGGTTCGGACCCAGCTTCAGGGAGCCGTCGAGCGGCTGCGGGACACCTACGGCCTCTCGCCCGCCGACGCGGCGGAGGTGACCCTGCCCGCGTTGGAGGAGGGGATCGAGCCCCAACAGCGGGCCGACCATCTGGCCTCCGAGTTGGAGATCATGGGTCCGGTCAATCCCTTGGCGCTGGCCGAGTACGACGAGCTGTACGAGCGCCACGAGCTTCTCAAGGGCCAGCTCGACGACATCCGCGCCGCCCGGCGGGACCTCAACCGGGTGATCCGCTCGATCGACAGCGAGATCAGGGCCGTGTTCGGCTCGGCCTTCGCCGATGTGGCCGCCAACTTCGAGGTGCTGTTCGAGTCTCTGTTCCCGGGAGGCGAGGGACGGCTGGCCCTCACCGACCCCGACGACCTTCTCAACACCGGCATCGAGATCTCGGCCAAGCCATCGGGCAAGAACGTGAAGCGCCTGTCGCTGCTCTCGGGCGGTGAGCGGTCGCTGGCCGCTCTGGCCTTCCTGTTCTCCGTGTTCCGCAGCCGGCCCTCGCCGTTCTACGTGATGGACGAGGTGGAGGCCGCTCTCGACGACGTGAACCTGCACCGCTTCCTGAAGCTCGTGGATGAGTTCCGCTCCGACGCCCAGTTGGTGATCGTCACCCACCAGAAGCGAACCATGGAGGCTGCCGACTGCCTGCAGGGGGTGTCGATGAAGCCGGGCGGATCCTCGATGGTGGTCTCGGAGCGGGTCTCGGACGCCGCCTGAGGGGCCTCGGTAGCCTCTCTCTCACGAGTCTCTCACTTCGGCTGCCTAGCCTTCGAGTGCCATGAGCAGCGCCGATCCGACCGACGGGCGCGGTCCTGAACGCGCGCCCGAGCCGCTTCCCCGGCCAGTGTCCGGTAACCCGCTCCCGCCCCCGCCACCGCCCGCGCCGCCACCGCGATGGCGCCCCACCGCGGTCGTCCGGCCCGCCGAAGGTTCCGAGGGGGCGGGGCCAACGCCGGCCGCAGCCCACCGCCGGCCGGGTCTGCGGGTGGTGGCCGCACTGGTTCTCGTCGGCTTGATCGCCACGATGGTGACGTTGACCGGTTGGGTCATCTCCGAGGGCTTGCTCCAGGACCAGCCCACCCCCTCGATCAGGCTGGCCTCGCCCGAGGAGGCCGCGGCGGCAGCCGGCCCGGCTCCTGCGGACACCGTCGCCCCCGATCGGCGGGATGCCGGCCCCGAGGGCACTCGAGCCAGCGAGGTCCTGTCATCGGAGGAGGTGACTCCGGAGCCCCAAGCCGATGCCGCGCTGGCGCCGCTCCCGTCGCCGACCGAACCCCAGTATCCGGCGCCCGCGGTCGGCGAGGAGCCGGCGGTAGCCGTAGCCGAGGCCCTCGGCCCCTCGGTGGTGCTGGTGGAAATCGAGTCCTCGTCTGAGTTCGGGTTCGGTCTCGGCTCCGGCATCGTGTGGGACGCCGAGAACGGCTACATCGTCACCAACCAGCACGTCGTCGAGGGCGCCTCCAGCGTCAACATCGTCCTCTCCGACGGCGTTAGCGTCGAGGGTGAGATCGTCGGGGGGTCAACCGCCCACGATGTGGCTGTGGTCCGGGTCGACCCTGAGGGGCTGGACCTGGTGGCGGCCCCGTTCGCGCCGGCCTCGTCGGTAAGGGTGGGCCAGTTGGCAGTGGCCATCGGAAGTCCCCTCGGCCTTACCGGCACGGTCACCGCCGGCATCGTCAGTGCGGTCCGCATCCAGGTCCAGGGCGGGGCCGATCCCGAATCGCCGGTGCCGATCGAGATGATCCAGACCGACGCGGCCATCAACCGCGGCAACTCGGGGGGCGCGCTGGCCGACTGGCAGGGCCGGGTCATCGGGATGAACACCATGATCCAGACCACGTCGGGTGGCAACATCGGGCTCGGGTTCGCCGTTCCCAGCGACACCGTCGAGCTAATAGCCACCCGCATCGTGAACGGGGAGTCGCTGGAACTCGGTTACCTCGGCATCAGTGGCCAGGCAGCCGGGGACGGGGATGTCGGGGTGGTCGTGATGGAGGTCGTGCCCGAATCGCCGGCCGAGGCGGCGGGACTGCTGGCCGGTGATGTGATCGTTAGCATCGACTCCGAGCCCATGTACGACATCTTCGAGCTCTCAGCCGCGGTGAAGCTGCGCCTGCCGGGCGAGACCGTCGAGCTCACCGTCAGGCGGGGCGGCGACATCTACATCGCCACCGCCGTTCTGGACGCCGTCGAATGACGCCGGCTGTTGTCGTCGTTCTGGCTGTTCTGGCCGCTGCCGTGCTGGTGGCGGCCGCAGTGCTGGTGGCGCGCCGGCGCCGCCGTACCCCGACCGCGGGCATCGACGGGGACTCCGCCGTGGGCCAACTCGCCGACAGGGTGGTCGACCGGGTGGCCGAGCGGGACCCGGGGGCTGCCGCTGAGGCCAGTGGATCGCTACGCGACCGCTTGGGCAAGGCCAGGGCAGCGCTGGCGGGCTCGCTGGCCTCGGCGTTCGAGAAGCCGTCGATCTCCGAGGACTCCTGGACCGAGGTCACCGAGGCCCTGATCCGGGCCGACGTCGGTCTGTCGGTCAGCTCAGAGATCGTGGGCGCGACCAGGGCCCGGGTCGCCGCCGGCAGCGACCAGCCGGCGCAGGCGGTGGCCGCGCTCCAGGCCGAGCTGCGCGAGCGGCTCGGCGGCTTCGATCGCACTCTGGCTCGGCGAGATGACGGCCAGCGCCCTTCGGTGTGGCTCTTCGTGGGCGTGAACGGCACCGGCAAGACCACCACCATCGGCAAGCTGGCCAAACGCGAGAGCGACCTCGGCGCCCGGGTGGTGCTGGCCGCGGGGGACACGTTCCGGGCCGCGGCCGCCGATCAGCTAGCCATGTGGGCGGAACGCTCGTCGGCCCACATCGTGCGGGGCGCAGAGGGGGCCGACCCCGCGTCAGTGGTGTTCGACGCGGTGGAGTCGGCGGCCGCCCGGGGCGCCGACCTGGTCCTCGCCGATACCGCCGGGAGGTTCCACACCTCCCAGAACCTCATGTCGGAACTCCAGAAGGTGAGGCGGGTGGCCGAGAAGGGATCCGGTACAGTCACCGAGACGCTCCTGGTGCTCGATGCCACCACCGGCCAGAACGGCCTGGCCCAGGCCCGGCAGTTCACGGAGGCCGTCAACGTCACCGGGGTGGTGCTCACCAAGCTGGACGGCTCGGCCAAGGGCGGGATCGTGGTCTCGGTGCAGACCGAGCTCGGGGTGCCGGTGAAACTCGTCGGGGTGGGAGAGGGCATCGCCGATCTGATGCCGTTCGACGAGTCGGAGTTCGTGGACGCCCTCTTCGCCTAGATTCGGACGTTCGGTCGGGGCCGTCGGTAGGGTGGCGCGGCCATGTTCGAGACGCTCACCGATCGCTTCGAGGCCGCCTTCACAAAGCTGCGCGGCCGGGGCAGGCTCTCCGCCGACGACGTTGACGAGACCCTCACCGAGATCCGGGTCGCGCTGCTCGAAGCCGACGTCAACCTCGACGTGGTCACCAACCTCACTGCCCGCATTCGCGAACGGGCTGTGGGCGAGGAGCTGTCGCGGGCCCTAAACCCCGCCCAGCAAGTGGTCAAGATCGTGTTGTCGGAGCTCACCGCCAGCCTCGGAGGCGAGCGGCTGGCCCTCACCTACGCATCCAAGCCGCCCACGGTCGTGTTGCTGGCCGGCCTTCAGGGGACGGGCAAGACCACCAACGCGGCCAAGCTGGCCCAGTGGTTCCTCCGCCAGGGCCGCAGCCCGCTGCTGGTGGGGGCCGACCTTCAGCGCCCCGCCGCCGTCGAGCAGCTCCGCACCCTCGGCGGGCGCGCCGGCGTACCCGTGTTCAGCCACTCCCGCAGCCCGGTCAAGGCCGCGTCGGCCTCGCTGGCCGAGGCCACCCGCACAGGGCGCGACGTGGTGATCGTCGACACCGCCGGCCGGCTGGCCATCGACGACGAGATGATGGACCAGGTCCGGCGCATCTCCAAGGCGGTGAAGCCCCACTACACGTTCCTGGTGGTGGACGCCACGGTCGGCCAGGACGCGGTCAGCTCGGCCCGGGCGTTCCACGACTCGCTGGCCCTCGACGGGGTGATCCTCACCAAGCTCGACGGCGACGCCCGCGGCGGCGCGGCGCTGTCGGTGAAGGAGGTGGTGGGCCGGCCCATCGCCTTCGCCTCGGTCGGGGAGAAGCTGGAGGACTTCGAGCCGTTCCATCCCGACCGTCTCGCCAGCCGCATCCTGGGGATGGGCGACGTGGAGACGCTGATCGACAAGGCCGAGTCCGCGTTCGAGGCCGAGGAGGCCGAGCAGACCGCGACCCGGCTCCTCGAAGGCACCTTCACCCTCGATGACTTCCTGTCGACCATGCAGCAGGTGCTCGGCATGGGCAACCTGCGAAGCCTCATCGGCATGATGCCGGGCGTGCCCCGCGAGCTGCGCTCCGCCGACATCGACGAGGGTCGTATCGGCCGCATCACCGGCATGATCCATTCCATGACGCCGGCGGAGCGGGCCGACCCCGACATCATCGACGCCTCCCGCCGGCAGCGCATCGCGGCCGGTTCCGGCTGCCGGCCCGCCGATGTGAAGTCCCTGATAGACCAGTTCAAGCAGATGCGGTCCATGATGAAGGGACTCGGGGGACTCGGCCCCAAGCGGTCCTCCGCGGGGTCGAGAGCCCGACCGGCCAAGCAGCCGGGGCGATCCAAACAGAAGGCGGGAGCCCAGCGGCGGGGCGGGGGCCGGACCACGCCCAAGGGCCCGAAGCCGGTCTCCAAGGCACCCCTGGCCCTCCCAGGGTTGGAAAAGGGTGACTGGCCCGGGTTCAATTGACCCTTCGATTAGTCGCCTAGCAGATCAGAGGACTCACATTGGCCGTCAAGTTGCGCCTGATGCGGATGGGAAAGAAGAAGCAGCCCACCTACCGCGTCGTTGCCGCCGACTCTCGCGCGCCCCGCAATGGGCGTTTCATCGAGATCATCGGGATCTACGAGCCCCGCCAGGACCCCTCCGTGGTGCGGATCGACAATGAACGGGCACTGCACTGGCTGCGCCACGGTGCCCAGCCCTCCGAGAGGGTGGAGAAGCTGCTGAAGATCAGCGGTGCCTGGGACGACTTCCGCGGCACCGCGGGTCCCGGCGCCACCGATCCGCCCGCCGCAGCAGGTGCCGGGGAGAGCGACTCGTGACCGACCTGGCGCCAACAGCGGAGGCGATGTGCCGCTACGTGGTGACCAGCATCGTCGACGACACCGATGCGGTGCAGGTCACCGCATCGCCGGCGGGCTCCGGCGCAGTGCGCCTCGACGTGCGCGTCGCTCAGGGCGAGATGGGCCGCGTGATCGGCAAGCGAGGCCGGGTCGCGCACGCCATCCGCACGCTCGTGAGGGCGGCCGGATCGCGCGACGATGTGGACATCGAGGTCGAGTTCGTCGACTGAGCGACCCAGCGCTGCTGGGGCTCGGCCCGGGTCCCTGCTCGAGATCGGCCGCGTCGGGCGGCCCCATGGCACCGCCGGCGAGGTGACGGTGACGCTGGTGTCGAACCGCCCAGAGCGGCTGGCGCCCGGATCGGAGCTGCACACCGAGGCGGGGACGCTGCGGGTGGTCGCGGCCCGACCTCACCAGCATCGGCATCTGGTGACCTTCGAGGGGGTCGATGACCGCGGCAAGGCCGAGACGCTGCGGGGCCTCGTGCTTCGGGCTGAGCCCATCGACGATCCCGAGGAGACCTGGGTCCATGACCTGATCGGGGCCCGGGTTGTGGATCAGCACGGCGTCGACCGCGGTCCTGTGACCAGCGTGGTGGCCAACCCGGCCGGGGATCTGCTGGAACTGGCCGACGGAGCCCTGGTGCCGCTGCGCTTCGCGGTGACATCGGTGCGATGCGAGCGCATCGACGTGGACGTGCCCGACGGCCTGTTCGACGTCGCGCCATGAGCTTCCGCATCGACATCTTCACGATCTTCCCCGAGCTGGTCGAGACCATGGCGTCGGCTTCGGTCATCGGGCGCGGCCGCACTGCCGGCACTCTCGACGTGAGGGTCCACGACCTGCGGATGGCCGCCACCGACCGTCATCGCAGCGTCGACGACGCCCCCTTCGGCGGGGGAGCGGGCATGGTGATGATGCCCCAGCCGCTGTTCGACGCGGTGGAGGCGGTGGATCCGCCGAGACCGTTGTTCTACCTGTCGCCCGCGGGCAGGCGCTTCGACCAGGCCATGGCGTCCGAGCTGGCGTCGGGGACCGGCTTCGCGATGCTGTGCGGGCGCTACGAGGGCGTCGACGAGCGGGTCTGCGAGCATCTCGTTGACGATGAGCTGTCGGTGGGGGACTTCGTGCTGGCCGGGGGTGAGGCCGCTGCCCTAGTGGTGCTGGAGGCCGTGGGACGGTGCGTGCCCGGCGTGCTGTCCAACGAGGCCTCCGCGGTCGAGGAGTCCTTCAGCGGTGGGCTGCTGGAGTACCCCCAGTACACCCGGCCGGCCGAGTTCCGGGGGTGGTCGGTGCCCGAGGTGCTGCTGTCGGGCGACCACGGACGGGTAGCCCGCTGGCGGCGGGCCCAGTCGCTGGCGCGCACCATCGAGCGCCGCCCCGACCTGATCGAGGCCCGCGGCGGGCTCAGCGACGAGGAGCGGGAACTGCTCGATGCCCACGGTCTGGAGGCCGAGCGGTAGGGAGCCGGGAGCAGCACCCGTAGACTCGGCCGGCCCGACCGCGCTGACCGAGGTGAGCGGAGGCTGCCATGAACCCCACCGATCTTGTCGACGAGCAGAGCCTCCGCGACGACATTCCCGAGTTCCAGCCGGGTGACACGGTCCGCGTCCATGTGCGGGTGGTCGAGGGCAACCGGGCCCGGACCCAGGTCTTCGAGGGCGTGGTCATACGGCGCCAGGGCAGCGGGGTGCGCGAGACCTTCACGGTGCGCAAGGTGAGCTTCGGCGTGGGCGTCGAGCGCACCTTCCCGGTGCACACGCCGGTCATCGACCGCATCGAGCGGGTGACCCAGGGCGACGTGCGCCGGGCGAAGCTGTACTACCTGCGCGATCGCGTCGGCAAGGCGGCCAAGGTCAAGGAAAAGCGCTATCGCTGACCCGGCGGCCGAACCGCCGGATCCGGCGCACCGATCCCCGGATCGCTCCAGGCAGGCCCGAGGAGCCTGGGGCGAGCGCAGGGCTGCCCGCTGGTACACCGAGGCCGGCTACGAGATCCTCGACCAGAACTGGCGGGTGCGGGGCGGCGAGCTGGACCTGGTCCTGTGGCGGGACGGCGAGATCGTGTTCTGCGAGGTCAAGGCGCGTCGCTCCGAACGCTACGGCTCGGCCGCCGAGGCGGTCGACTGGCGCAAGCAGCGCCGCATCCGGTCACTGGCGGCCCAATGGCTGGAGGCCAGCGGCCGCCGGGGCCGGGTCCGTTTCGACGTGGCCACCGTCACCGGCGTCGAGGTCAACGTGATAGAGGGCGCCTTCTAGCGGCTGGTGCGCCTGTCCCAGCATCCCCGGTGCCAGTGGCGGCGCAGGTCGGGCGCCTCGGTCGGCACCACGACGTAGTGGCCCGTCCGGGCCGGGATGGTCCGGTTGCAGTTAGGGCAGATGTAGTCCTTGGCGGCCTGGTAGGACTGGATGAAGCGGACCTCCACCTCGCCGAGGCGCTCAGGATCGTCCACCGCGTCAGCCCATCAGGGCCCACACCACCAGCGCCACCGCCACCAGCAGTCCCGCAGCGACGAAGACGAGGTCTGCGGGCCGGCGCCGGTGGGGTCGGGTGGGGTCGAATCCCATGGCCCAAGTATCGTGGACCGGCGCCCCGCCCGCACCAAACCGCGCCATGCTCCGCTGCCGCCGCCTGCCCCGCCTGCTCCTGCTGATCGCCGCGGTCGCCTCCATCTCCGCAGCCGGGGCCTGCGCGGCCGATGACGTGCCGGAGGTGCCCGTCGCCGCCGACGGCTCGGTCGACCCGGTGCTCGTGGACGGACGCCGGGTCTACATCGACCGATGCGCCAACTGCCACGGCAACGACGGCGGCGGGGGGCGGGGCACGAAGCTGTCGGACGGTCTGATGATCAGGCGCTACCCCGGCATCGACGAACAGGTCCAGGTCATCGCCGACGGGGTGCGAGCCATGCCCGCCTTCGACGAGGTGCTGGACATAGCACAGATTGTAGCCGTAGCCAGATATACACGAGAAGTGCTATAGTCCTATTTCTGTCGCCTTGAGGGCGGCATGGGCTAGCCGCCGGCCAGCAGACTCAAGAGTCGATAGACGACGGCCTCCGATCACCATCGCAGGAGGCCGCCATGCTCGCCACCGTCCGATCCGCCACCCTCGTCGGCGTATGGGGCCAACCCGTGTCGGTGGAGGTCCACGCCGCCGACGGGCTGCCCGGATTCACCATCGTCGGCCTGCCCGACGCCTCGTGCCGTGAGGCCCGTGACCGGGGTCCGGGCCGCCATCGTTTCCAGCAAGCTCAAGTGGCCGCCGAAGCGCATCACCGTCAACCTGGCCCCGAGCGATGTGCCCAAGTCGGGCGCCGGTCTGGATCTGGCCGTGGCCGTGGGCGTGCTCGTCGCCGACGGGCAGCTCGAAGCGGCGTCGATCGCCGATCTCGGCGTGCTCGGGCAGCTGGGCCTCGACGGGTCGGTGCGGCCCGTGCCGGGGGCGCTGCCCCTGGTCGACGCCATGGACAACTCGTCGATCGTGGTAGCCGCCCGCGACAGCGCCGTGGCCGAGCTGGTGGCTCCCGAGCGGGTCCGGCCGGTCAACCACCTCAAGGAGGTGTTCGGGGCGCTGGCCGGCACGGAGCCCTGGCCCGTTCCGCCGGTGTTTCGAAGCTCGCCCTGCGCCGATCCAGAGCCCGACCTCTCCGACATCGCCGGTCAGCCGCTGGCCAGGTGGGCGCTGGAGGTGGCGGCGGCCGGCGGCCACCACCTGCTGCTCGTCGGGCCTCCGGGGGCGGGCAAGACCATGCTGGCTCGCCGGCTCGTGGGGGTGCTGCCGGACCTCTCGCCCGAGGAGTCCCTTGAAGTCACCCGGGTCCATTCCGCGGCCGGGCTGGCTCTCCCCGACGGCCTGGTGACGCGCCCGCCGTTCCGCGCCCCGCACCACTCGTCGTCGATGGCGGCGATCGTCGGCGGGGGCACGGCCAGGGCCAGGCCCGGCGAGGTGAGCGCGGCCACCGGTGGCGTCCTGTTCCTGGATGAGCTGGGCGAGTTCGCGCCCTCGGTGCTGGACGCCCTGCGCCAGCCGCTGGAGGAGGGCATGATCCGGGTGGCCCGCTCCCAGGGCATGGTCGAGCACCCGGCCCGGTTCCTGCTGGTGGCCGCCATGAACCCCTGCCCGTGCGGAGCGGGCGGCACGGTCGGCTGCCGGTGCGCGCCCGGGGCGCTGGCCCGCTACCAGCGCCGCCTCTCGGGTCCCTTCGTGGATCGGCTCGACCTCGTGGTCCGGGTGGACCGCCCCGATCCGGCCGACCTGCTGGACACCGCTCCGAGCACACCCAGCGCCGAGGTCGCCGAGCGGGTGGCGCAGGTGCGCAGGCGGGCCCAGGAGCGGGGCGTCAACTGCAACAGCGAGCTGACCGGCGCCGACCTGGACCTGCACGGCCCGCTCGACCGTGCCGCCACCGAGGTGCTGCGGGCCGCACTGGCCGAGGGCCGCCTCAGCGCCAGGGGCCTGCGCCGGGTCCGCACCGTGGCCCGCACGATCCGGGACCTGGACGACGGCGGCGATGAGCTGCGGTCCGCCGATGTGCTGGCCGCGCTCTCGCTGCGGATGAGGCTCGACGGAGCGGGAGGCCTGGTCCATGGATGACACGACCCCTACGCCGGCCGAGCGGGGCGTGCACGCCGCTGCGCTGGCCACCCTGCCGCGGGCGACCCCGAGCAGGCTCGAACGGCTGATCCTCAAGCGGGACCCGGCCAAGGTCTGGGAGAAGGTGAAGCGGGGTGAGATGGCCAAGTGGGTGGCCGGCGAGGATCTTCACGATCTCTGGCGGGACCATGCCTGCGGCACGGACCTCGACGAACTGGGAGGCCGCCTCGAAGCGCTCGACGCCTGGGTGACGACGCGGGCGAGCATCCGGCATCCGAGTGCGCTCATTCACGACATCGATCCGGCGCCGGTCCTGTTCCGCCGGGGGCGGGCGCCCGACCCGACCGCGCCTGCGGTGGCCATCGTGGGCACCCGCCGGTGTACCCCGACAGGACGCTCGGTGGCGATGGAACTGGGCTCGGGCCTGGCTGCTGCTGGTGTCACCGTGGTCTCGGGTCTCGCCCTGGGAATAGACGGAGCCGCCCACCGGGGCGCCCTGGCCGCCGACGGCGCGCCGGTGGTCGGGGTGGTGGGCAGCGGACTCGACGTCGTCTACCCGAGAGGCAACCGCGATCTGTGGGACACGGTGGCGGAGGCCGGGACTCTGCTGAGCGAGGCGCCGCTTGGCGCCGAGCCCGAGGGTTGGCGCTTCCCGGCCCGCAACCGGCTGCTGGCCGCGCTGGCCGACGTGGTCGTGGTGGTGGAGTCGAAACGGGCGGGAGGCTCCATGCACACTGTGGAGGAGGCCATACGGCGCGAGGTCACGGTCATGGCCGTGCCCGGATCGGTGCGAAACCCGGCCGCGGCCGGAACCAACCTGCTACTCAGTGAGGGCTGCGCCCCGGCCTGCTCCACCGAGGACGTGCTAGTCGCCTTGGGCCTGGCCACCGCAGGGGCGGCCCGTCGCACCGCGGCACGAGACCGCCGGATCGACTTCGACAGCCTCGACTCTCTCCAGCAGCGCCTGCTGGAACTCCTCGATGACGGTCCGGTGAGCCTCGACGTGCTGGTGCTCCGGGCCGGGGCTTCTGCGCCCGATGTGCTGGTAGCCGCCGAGGGTCTGGAGCACCTCGGTCTGCTCGCCCGCGACGGCGCCCGGGTCCTGCGAGCCTGATGGCACCCGCTCGCTCGTCTCCGTCATCGAACGGTCGTGGTCCGGCACAGTTGACGTACACGTCGCATGCTCTGGATGTCATGGAGCGGCGAGGCATCCGCCCCGAATGGGTAGAGCGAGCGGTGGCCGCGCCGGAGCGGCGGGTCCGTGACCCCTACGATCGGTCCCTGGAGCGGTTCTTCCGCAGGATCACCGAGAGTGATGGTAAGGTACTGAGGGTGGTGGTGAACACCGAATCAGATCCTTGGCGCGTCGTGAGCACGTTCTTCGATAGCGCTATGCGAGGTGGTCTATGAAACTTCAAGTCGACAAGCAGGCCGATGCGCTCCGCTTCCGCCTCGACGACTCCGCAATCTTCAAGTCCAGAGAGGTAGCCCCTGGCGTCGTGCTGGACTACAACCAGGACGACCAGGTTGTCGGGGTAGAGATGCTGAGTCTGTCCACCCGATCGCCGAACTTGGACCTTTCAGCTCTGCAGTTCGAGGCTGATTAGGCATCCACACGCAGGACGTCGCCTGCCGGGTGCGGTCGAACCGGCTGAATCCTGGGGACAACTACACTCGGGCTGTGGACAACTGGGGGCTGGGCGCCTGGCTTGAGTCGCTGAGCAGCGTGGCCGACTCCACCCGGGCCGTGTACGCCCGGGACGCGGCCGCGGCCGCGGGGTGGCTTCACGAGGCCGGCCACGCCGGACCCGAATCGGTGGATCGCCGGGCCCTGCGCCGGTATCTGGCCCATCTGGGGAACGGCCGCTACGCGGCCCGCACCATCACCCGCAAAGTGTCGGTGCTGCGCCGCTACTTCGACTGGGCTCGCCGCACCGGCCGCATTGAGGTTGACCCCACGCTGGGGCTCACCGCGCCGCGGGGTGGATCGCGGCTCCCGCAGGTGCTCAAGGACGACCAGATTCACACCCTCATCGAGAAGCCGGCCCGGGCTGGCGACGACGACGCCCGTGACGCCCGGGATCTCGCCATCGTCGAGTTGCTCTACGGCAGCGGCCTGCGGGTCAGTGAGCTGTGCGGCCTGAGCCGCGACGACATCGACCTGTCCCGGTTGGAGGTGCGGGTGTGGGGCAAGGGGGCCAAGCAGCGCCTGGTGCCGCTGAGTGAGCCCGCGGCGGGAGCGTTACGCGACTGGCTCAAGCGTCATCGCGACTCTTTCGTCACCGAGGAGACGCCCGTCGAGGCGATCTTCCTCAACCAGCGGGGACGGGCCATGACGCCCCGGGACGTGCGCCGGGTGCTCGACCGCCGCAGCGTGGTGCCTACCCATCCCCACGCGCTGCGCCACACGTTCGCCACCCACCTGCTCGACGGCGGCGCCGACCTGCGGACGGTGCAGGAATTGCTGGGCCACGCCGACATCGCCACCACCCAGATCTATACCCACGTCAGCCGCGAGCGCCTGCGCGAGGTTCACCGCACAACCCACCCGCGGGCCTGAGGCCCGCGGCCGGATCCGTCCGACAACGGCAGGTCTGCGCGGCGGCCGGCCGCTGCCGGCCGCCGCTACAGACCGCGGGATCTAGGAGGGTGCGGGGCGGTACTCGTTTATCGGGTACAGGCAGACGCCACCCTCGATGCCGTCCACCGGGAACGGATACGGCCTGGTGCAGGGCATTTCGAACACGAGGTTGTGGATCACGTCGGGGATACGGGTCTTGCCCGGCCGGATGGAGGCCGGGTGCATCTCGTTGGAGTCGACCGGACCCAGGTTGGCCAGCGCCTCATAGATGTCGGCCCGGGTGGGGTTGTCGCCCGCGTCGTGTATCGCCCTGAGCGCGATGCGCATGACGACGCACACCGAGCCGACCATGCCGTATCGCGAGTTGCCGTCGTAGCGGTCCTCCGACTCGTGGTTGGCGCCGGACGGGCTGTTGGCCCCGTAGGTGTCGTTGCACATCTCGTTGAACGCCTTGGTCTGGTAGCCGTCGTTCCGGTAGGAGCCCGTGTCGCGCGAGTCCAGGATGATGGTGCCGTTGTAGAGCGCTCCCGCCGCCTCGCCGCTGAAGGCAGGGATCTTCGAGGACACCAACTCAGAGGCCTGGGAGTTGAAGTCCGAGGCGTAGAACTGGACGTCGCCGGGCCGGAACCCCTGGTTGACCATCTCGGCTATGTAGCCGGGAGCGGACAGGGTGTTGAGCACGTTGAAGAAGACATCGACGCCGGCGTTGCGCAGGTTCTGTACGGACTCGGTCACACCGCCCGTGCAGATCCGGCCGTCGCACTGGATAGTGTCGAATACGGCCACGTTGGCGCCGTTCTCCCTCAGTACGTTGACCAGGCCGCTCTCGACGGCCTCGTACTGTCCGGGCGTGGTCGGCGCGGCCACACCGATCGTCTTGCCGTCGAGTGCGCCCTGGGCGATCAGGTCGAGGGCGAGCCATCGCAGCGACTCCTCGGAGGTAAGCGTGGTGATGACCAGCCTGTCCTCGCCGCGGCTCATGAACTCCTCCGGCATGGGCTGCACGGTGATGAAGGCAGTCTCATGGTCCTCGACGATGCACAGGGTGGCCGAGCCCTGGAAGCCGCTGGTGTTCAGCAGGATCACGCCGTCGAGGTCCTCGGTGGCCTGGATGCAGCCGGCGTTCATCTCCGCCTCCACCTCCGGGTTCACCGGGTCGTACTCGACGGTGTGCATCTGGATCATCCGGCCCCGCACGCCGCCGCACTGCTCGTTGACCACGGCCGCGAACGTCTCGAACATCTCCCTGGGATCGCCCACATCGGTGGCGAAGCCGAAGAGCGCGAGGTTCTCCAGTTGGGCGCGCATATGCACCAACGAGATGGAGTCGGCCTCTATGCCCTTATCGGTGGCCACCCGGTCGGGAGCGGGGTCGTGGGCCACGCAGAACTGGTCGATCTGCATGAACGGGTGGTCGCCGCGGTCCATCGTGGCCTGGTACTGGGCGAAGATGCCGCCGCGGGGATCCTCGTAGATGTTGGGCGGGGGGCCCTCGGGCTCGGC
>JAJEHD010000015.1 GCA_022819505.1 Acidimicrobiia bacterium
GCGGCGCGGCGCGCCGACCGCAGCCTCGACGACGCCGCCCGGCGGCTCGTCCACACCGGCCGGGCGGCCACGGCCCTCGCCGGCCGCCGGGCGGCTGCTGTCACCCACCGGCTGTCGGGGGCCGGACCCGCAGCCGAGCGCCGGGCCAGCAGCCGTCTCGATCGGGCCTCGGCCCGGCTGTCGGTGGCCGGTCGTCACGAGATCCGGCACGCCCAGCGCCATCTGGACGCCGTCGCCACCAGGGTCCGGGCCCTCGACCCGGCTCTCATCCTGGGACGGGGGTGGTCGCTCACCCGCCGCGACGACGGCACGCTGCTGCGGTCGGTGCAGGACGTGTCGCCCGGCGACAGCATCGTCACCCATCTAAGCGACGGCACGCTGGACAGTACGATTCACGCCCGACAGAGGCCGAGCGAGGACCTGAACCAATGAGCAGCGAAGCGTCCGCCGCGGGCGGCACCGAAGGCGAGCCCGGCTACGCCGCGGCGATGGCCGAACTCGAGCAGATCCTGGCGGAGCTCGAGGGCGAGGATCCGGACGTCGATGTGCTGGCCGACCGGGTCGAGCGGGCTGCGACGCTCATCGAGGTCTGCCGGCGCCGCATCGCCAACGCCAGCGTGCAGGTCGAGCGGGTCGTGGCCGCGCTCGAGTCGGACGAGTCCACGTGACCGCCTCCGCCGAGCAGAGCGTCAAGCCTCCCGCCGAGCTGACGACCATCGCGGCCAGAGTCGGGGCCCGTCTCGGAGAGATCCTGGCCGCCGAGCGCCGCCAGTGGGCCGGGCTGGACCCGAGCCTCGACGAGCCTCTGGGCGACCTGACCGACATGATCCTCGGCGGTGGCAAGCGCATCCGGCCCGCCTACTGCCATTGGGGATGGCTCCTCGGCGGCGGTGACCCCGGAGGCGGCGGGGCGCTCGACGGCGGCTGCGCCCTGGAGATCCTCCACGCATTCGCCCTGGCCCACGACGACGTGATGGACGGCTCCGATACCCGGCGGGGCTCGCCGACCGTATGGCGCAAGTTCGTAGAGCGCCACCGCGACCGCGCCTGGCGGGGCGAGGATCGGCGCTTCGGTGAGGCGGCCGCGGTGCTGGTGGGAGACATGGCCATGGTCCTGGCTGACCGCACCCTGGGTCGGGTGTCGGAAGAGGCACGCGACGTGTGGGACGAGCTGCGCACCGAACTCAACATGGGCCAGTACCTCGACGTGGTCGGGTCGGCCCGGGGCAGCGCCACCGCGGAGGAGGCCCGCAGGATCATCGAGCACAAGACGGCCCGCTACACGGTGGTGCGGCCGCTGCAGCTGGGTGCGGCGCTGGCCGGGCGGGCCGATCTGGCCGAGCCGCTGGCCGGCCACGGACGTCCCGTCGGCTTGGCCTTCCAGCTTCGCGACGACGTGCTCGGCGCGTTCGGGGATCCGGCCGCCACCGGCAAGCCCGTCGGCGACGACCTGCGGGAGGGCAAGCCCACCCTGTTGATGGCCTTGGCGAGGGCAGCCGCGACTCCAGCCCAGGTGGAGGTGCTGGAAACGGTCGGCTCGGAGATGGACGACGAGGCCGTGTCCGAGGTCCAACAGGTCATCGTCGACACAGGGGCGCTGGCCGGCCTGGAAGAAGAGATCGCTGCGCTGCTCGACGAGGCGCTAACGGCGCTAGAGGCGCTGCCGGATGTGCCCGCCGCCCAGGAGGCTCTGGCCACCACCGCCCGCTTCGTCGCTCTCCGCCAAGCATGAATTCTCCATCGTCACCTACCGTCGGGTAGAACCGTCCCGGGGGTTAGGCGATGACGCTGTCAGTGGAGCTTGCCGGCATCGTCGGGGACGGTGGGGTGGAGACCGACCCTGCCGCGATCGGGGCCCGGCTGCGCGACAACTCGTGGCTGTCGCCGGTGCTGTCGGGCCACATCGACGCCATGGCCGGGGCATCCGCGGGCGGCTCGCTCGGCGTGGAGGCCGTCGTCGGGCCGGCCGACCTCGACCAGCTCAGGGCGTGCGTGGCCGCCGCCTACCGCCACGACGCGCCGATCACCATGCTGGGTGCGGGGACATCCAACTTCGGCCAGTCCATCCCGATGCGGGGCGGGATCGTGATCGAGTTGAGCCGGCTGTGCGAGATGGGCGACCCGGCCGCCGCCGCGGCCGATGGCCGCATCACCGTGGGCGCCGGCGCCCTGCTGGGCCGGGTCGACAGCGAGGTTCGGGCCCACGGCGCCGAGTTGCCGGTGGTGACCACTACCTACGCCGCCTCCCATGCGGCCGGATGGGTGGCGGGTGGCCATGTGGGGCTGGGCAGCTCGTCGTGGGGGACGATCTGGGACGGCAACATCGTCGGGGCTACCGTGATGACCTGCGAGAGGCACCCCCGCCTGCTGAGGCTCGACGAGGACTCGGTCGAGCCGGTCCTGCACGCCTACGGGACGACCGGGATCATCACCGACGTGACGTTCCGGCTGGTTCCGGCCCGATCCTGGGTGGAGATGGTGGTCGCCTTCCCCCGCTTCGACGGCGCGGCCCGCTTCGTGGTCGACCTCTCGGAGCAGGCAGAGGGAATACGGGTGGCCGCAGCCCAGGAGCCGATGCTCACCCCGGCCTTCACCGCCCTCGCCGACGACGCAGCCAATGACGAGGCCCTGGTGATGACCATCGCCGCGGCGGAGGACACCGACGGCGTGTGTGCCCTGGCCGCGGCCCGCGGTGGGCGAGTGATCCCGTGGCACGGTCTGGGCGCGGACCGCCGGCCCACCCTGGCCTACATGGTCTACGGCCACCGCATGCTGTGGGTGAAGAAGCTGTTCGCCTCGGCCGCCTTCCTGCACTGCTACCTGCCGGAGGCGCGGCCCGTCGATCAGCTGCTCGCCATAAAGGCACGGTTCGGCGACCGGTGCCTGGTGGAGCTGAAGTACATCCGGTCGCGCTGGCTGCGCGAGCGTTGGGGGCAGTCGGGCGACGGGGTGATCTTCGCGCCGCTGGTGGGCATGGTGAACGGCCGCGACGACCTCGACGACCTGCTCGCCTTCTGCGACGACATCGGCGTGGCCTACCAGAACCCCCACACCTTCTACCTGGACGAGCAGGGCTTGTTCGCCGATCCGGGCCTGCTGCACCGGTTCAAGCGGGAGGTCGACCCCAAGGGCCTGCTGAATCCGGGCAAGCTGAGCGACGGCGAGGTGCGAGTGAGAGGGTGAGGACGTGAAGTTCGACCATGTGGCCATCGAGGTGAACGATTTCGACAGTCGGGTCGATGCCCTCGTCAACGATGTTGGCCTGACCCTCGTCCGCCACGGCGTCAGGTACAGCACAGGTCAGAGGATCGCCATGCTCGGGGACGAGACCGGCGTGAAGATCGAGTTGATCGAGTCCGACGCCGGACGGCCCACACTCGCCCATGTCGCCTTCCGGGCCGATAAGGCCGCTGCGGTCGATGAGGCCGAGGCCGGGCTGGTCGAGGCCGGCTGGTCGACGGTCAACCCGGTCCACGACCTGGCCGCGGCCAGGGCCCGAACGACGCTCGTCGCGGATCGCGGCGGGCTTCACGTCCAGGTCATCGCCTACGAGCCCGACAGCCCCGACCTCGGTGCGACGGGAGACGGCTGACAGGGGTTGGGCGGCATTCGATGGGGCTCGGGGCGAGCCCAGCAACACAATCTCAGGAGATGGAGCGAACCGATGGACTTCCTAGTGCGGATGAGAGCGATCGAGCCCATCCCCCTGCCGATGGAGGAACTAGGCCGACTAGCCAAGGCCCAGATCGACTACTGGGAGCGGCTCATGGCAGCAGGCAAGGTCGTCTACACGGCGCCGTTCGTAGGCCGGAGGGCCCGCGTGGCCATCTACCGGGTTGAGTCCAACGACGAACTCTTCACCCTCATCAACGAGGACCCGCTCTTTCGTTACCTCGAGCGCGAGGTCACCCCACTGGCGACCAACGAGCAGCTCAAGGAGCTCTACCAGACGTTTATCGGGTCGTGATGATGGGCGACGGAACCGGCAACAAGCCGCCTCTGGTTGACGACGGCCCTAACACTCTCGACCAGGAATCGAACGAAGGCGGATAGCGACGATGGATCTTGGACTGGTGGGCCGGGAGGCCCTGGTAGTAGGCGGCTCGGCCGGCATCGGTCTGGCCACCGCCCGGCTGCTGGCGGCCGAGGGCGCCTCGGTCACGATCGCGTCCCGGGACGCGGCCAGGCTGCGGGAAGCCGCGGCCGGCATCGGCCGGACGGCTCAGCCGGCCGAGGTGGCGTGGTTCCCGGTGGACGTGACCGCGGACGACGCCGAGGCCCGGCTGACCGCGC
Source organism: Acidimicrobiia bacterium (assembly GCA_022819505.1). GTDB lineage: Bacteria > Actinomycetota > Acidimicrobiia > Acidimicrobiales > Aldehydirespiratoraceae > Aldehydirespirator. The sequence goes on from JAJEHD010000015.1 coordinate 4,294, forward strand.
ACTACGGCGACGGCCAGGGCCTCGACATCCTGGTCGTCACCGTCGGCGGCAGCATCCGGGGCCGGTTCGACTCGTTCGGCGACGACGCCTGGCACGACAACTACAACACGAACGTCATCGGGCCGGTCCGGACCGTGCGAGCCCTGCTGCCGAGCCTGGAGCGGGGCCGGTCGCCGTCGATCGTGCTGCTGGGAGCGGCCGGGGCCAAGATGCCGTATGTGAGCCAAGTGGTGTCGAACGTTCACAAGGCCGGGCTTCTGGCCCTGGTGAAGACCCTGTCGCACGAACTGGCCCCCAAGGGCGTCCGGGTCAACGCCATCAGCCCCGGCCGTACCCTCACCCGGCTGTGGCTGGACCGGGCCGAGAGGCTGGCGGCTGAGCAGGGCACCACTCCCGGCGAGGTGATCGAGGAGTTCGCAGCCGAGATCCCGCTGGGGCGCTTCGCCGAGCCCGACGAGATAGCCCAGGCGGTGGTGTTCGTGGCCTCCGACCGGGCCAGCTACATCACCGGGCAGTCCATCTCGGTGGACGGCGGGATCGGACGGGGCCTGCTGTGAGCAAGTCGCTGATGACCCGCCGGCATGAGGCCGTGCAGTCCGCGCTGGACGAGATCCGGCGGCTGCGGGACACGCTGGGCCCTTCAGAGGAACTCCTGGCGGCCGTCAACCCCGTGCTGACCAGCCTGGCCCTGCAGGAGGACCTATTCGACACCGACGCGTTCGCGGTGGATGTCGGCGCGCTGATGACCATCTACGAGCTGAGCGTGGACATCGACGGGAGACTCGGCCTGTACGCCTCGGCCGGGATGCCCGGCAAGCAGCAGCCACCTCACGATCATCGCACCTGGTCGGTGATCGCGGGAGTGCGGGGCGCGGAGCACAACCAGTACTTCGAGCGCGTCGACGACGGCCGCGACCCGCAGCAGGGACGGCTGGAGCCCAGGGGCAAGCGGACGCTGAGGCGGGGCGATGCCAACGGCATGATGGGAGACGGCTTCCACACGATCAGGGTCCTCGACGAGGGCCCTGCCATGCATCTGCACCTCTACGGCTATCCGCTCGACCGGCTGGCCGGGCGCATCTACTTCGACAGCGTCGAGGGCGGGGTCGAGCGTCCCTTCATGGGTCGGCCCGACCTGCGGACCACCAAGGTGAGTGCCGCCGAGCTGGCCGCAATGCGAGATGACGGCGAGGAGTTGGCCGTCCTCGACACCCGAGACGTCGGCGTCCACTCGAGCGGGCATATTCCCGAGTCGTGCCCGGTGCCGGCCTCCGAGCTGGAATGGCGGCTGGCCGGCCTGCTGCCCCGGCGGGCCGTGCGGGTGGTGGTGATCGGCGAGGACGACCTGGCCGCGCATCGAGCTGCTCATATGGTCCGCCGCCGAGGCTTCACCAACGTGGCCATGCTGGCCGGGGGTGTCGAGCTCTGGGCTGAGGACGGTTATGACGTCCACGACGGGATCCACACCATGTCGAAGGCCTTCGGCGAGCATGTCGCCCACGTCCGGGACACCCCGATGATCTCCGCCGACGAGTTGTGCGGCCGGCGCGAGCAAGGGCAGGCGGTGACTCTGGTGGACTGCCGCCCGGCGGCCGAGTTCGAAGCCCTGCACGTACCGGGCGCGGTCAACGCCCCCGGTACCGAGCTGCTGACCCGGGTCCTGGGCATGGGCCTCGAACCGGGCACTCCGGTCGCGGTGAGCTGCGCCGGGCGGACCCGCTCGATCATCGGCGCCCAGACCCTGATCGACGTTGGAGTCGACAACCCGGTGCTGGCCCTCGAGAACGGCACCATGGGATGGAAGCTGGCCGGCGAAGAACTCGCCAAGGGAGCCGACGATGAGGCGGCCGCGTTCCCCTCCCCCAGCGCCCTGCGGGATGCTGCCGCCCGGGCCCGGCGCCTGGCCGACACCCACCGCGTTCCCGTCATCGGCGAAGCCGATCTAGCCGGCTGGCTCGCCGACGACTCCCGCACCACGTACGTGTTCGATGTGAGCACCCCCGCCGGCTACGCAGCCGGTCACCGCCCCGGCTTCGCCTCGGCCCCCGGCGGCCAGCTGATCCAGGAACTAACCGTCCGCACCGCGGTGCCGTTAGCTCGCATCGTGGTGGCCGACTCCGACGGCGTGCAGTCGCTGTTGACGGCATATTGGCTGCGGCTGATGGGCCGCGAGGCGTACGCGCTGCCCGACGCCAACCGGGGCCGGTGGCTGGAGACCAACTCGGGCATTGAAGCTGAGCCGGCTCGGCCGGCCAAGCCCTATGAGCGCTCGGTGGACGCGTTGCAGTCCATGCGCGACTACATCGAATGGGAGCTCGACCTGCTCGACCGTGTGGACGCGGCGGCGTTCAGACTGGACTAGCGACCGTGCGTCCAGAATCTTGGTGCGACTTGTCCGCATCCAGTCCACACAACCAACCCGAGATTCTGGGGACGGGGTCAACGGTGAGGCCATGAGCCCGGCGGTCGGGATCTATGTCAACAACCGGGCGGCGGTGTTCGGGGGCGACCGCTTCGGCCTCGACGACCTGCTATCGCTGGCCCGCAGGGCCGAGGAGTGTGGCTTCGCGTTCGTGTCGGTGGGCGACAGCGTCCTGGCCAAGCCCCGCTGGTCGCCCATCGTCACCCTGGCCGCGGTAGCCGAGGCCACCGAGACGATCGGGCTGGCTACCGGCATCCTGCAGCCCCATCTGCGCCATCCGGTGACGGTGGCCCAAGAATGGGCCACCCTCGATGCCCTCAGCGGCGGGCGCACCGCGCTGGGCGTGGGCCTCGGGACCGGGCCACCCGAGCTGGTGGACGCCGAGTTGGCCCTGGTCGGCCTGGACCGCATGCGGAGAGCCCGGGCCTTCACCGAGGCAATCGAAGTGATCAAGGCGCTGTGGGCCGGCGACGGGGTGGACTACGACGGACGCGTCTACCAACTCCAGAAGGCCTCGATCGGCCTGCGACCCGTCCAGCAACCCGCACCGCCGGTGCTGATCGCGGCCGGCGTGTTCGTGGCGTCGCAGCGAGGCTTCGGCCCCAACGACGTCTTCGACGAGGCCCGGGCATCCACGTTCGTGGGCCGCTGGGACCGGGTGGGCCGTCTAGGCGACGGCTGGATCACCGGCATGGCCACTCCTGGCGAGCTGCAGGCGGGCCGGGAGGCGATCGCGGCCGCGGCCGAGGCCGCCGGTCGAACGCTGCCCGAGCCGTTCGATGTGCGGGTCAACCTGTTCCTGCTGGTCGGCGACGACCCGGCCGAGGCCAGAGCCGAGGGGGCGGCCTTCATGGCCGACTATCACCGCCGCCCCATGGACGACGCCAGCATCGACCGCTGGCTGGTCTGGGGCCCGGCCGAGACGTGCGCCGAGCGGCTGGCGGCCTACGTCGAGGCGGGCGCCACCTCGTTCCAGTGCGTGCTGGCCTCCGTCGACCAGCAGCCTCAGATGGAGCGAGTCGCCACCGAACTGTTGCCTCTCCTAAAGAACTGAATTCGCCGGTCCTAGCGCATGCCTCCCTTTCGGCGTGCCCGGTTCTCGTGCAGGCGGGCACGGGCGATCCGGTGGATCAGCTTCCTGGGCAGTGGCGTGTCCGGGGTGAAGCGGATCGTGCTGGCTCCGCCCACCTTGTAGCCGGCCAGTTCGTCACCCATGGAAGTCACCAGGTCGGGGCTCATCGTGTAGAGCGCAAGGTGCCTGGCTTGGGCGGCGAGGCCGACGAGGTCGCCGTCGGCCGCGAAGACCGGGATCTTGTAGGAGATCCTCTCGGTGGCTTCGGGAACGGCGTCCAAGATGACCCGGCGCACGCGCTCCAAGGCTTCGCGTCGATCGTCGGGTAGCGCGGCCAAGTACTCGTCCACGGTGTCAACCATGTCCGCAGCTTGCCACTGGCCGCAGCCTCCCTCAACGCGACGGGCGGGCGCGGTCCCGACTGCGCGGCCCTGGGCGCCGGTCGGTAGGTTGCGCGTCGATAGGGGGGAGAGCTGTGAGCACTGCTAGAGGGGCGACGCTGCTGGGGCCCGAGCGCCTGGAGATCCGGGAGTACCCGGTGCCCGAGGTGGCTGACGACGGGGCCCTTCTGCGAATCGGTCTGGGCGGGGTGTGCGGCACCGACGTGAAGTACTTCCACGGCCGCATCGACATGCCCTACCCGGTGATCCTGGGCCACGAGATCTTCGGCCGGGTCGAGCGGCTGGGACGGGCGGCGGCCCGGATCCACGGCGTGGCCGAGGGCGACCGGGTGATCCTCAAGGGCTCCCGGGGATGCGGTCACTGCCGGGACTGCCGCGACGGCGCCCCCCGGTTCTGCCCGCAGCGCACCCTCTACGGAAGCGCCACCACCGCCGCCGACCCGCCGCACCTGTTCGGCGGGTTGGCCGACTACCTCTACGTGAACCCGGACGCCGAGCTGTTCAGGGTGGGCGACGCCATGAGCGACGAGGCCGCGGTGCTGTGCGGGTCGGTGATGGCCAACGGCTACCAGTGGGCCATCCTGCACGGCGGCGTGACCTTCGGCGACACCGTGCTCATCCAGGGGCCGGGCCAGCAGGGCCTGGCCTGCACCTGGGCGGCGCGGGCCGCGGGGGCGGCCCGCATCATCGTGACCGGCACCGCGGCCGACGCCGACCGGCTTGCGCTGGCCCGGCAATGGGGCGCCGACCGCACCGTCGAGGCCGACATCACCGACATCGTGGAGGTTACGGCCGACGAAACGGGCGGGGCCATGGCCGATGTCGTGGTTGACGTCAGCGGCAGCCCGGCCGCGGTGGAACCGTCGATCGCCGCGCTGCGCAAGCGGGGCACGCTCGTGCTGGCCGGGCTCAGCGGGGGGCAGCAGGTTCCGGTGGGTGTCGACGCCCTCGTCTGGAAGGAGATCAAGGTGCAGGGGGCGTTCACCGCTGGCAGCCCGGCGCTGAGGGCCACCATGGAGCTGATCGAGTCCACGGGGTTCAAGCCCGAGGAGATGATCAGCCACACCTTCGGCCTCGACGACACCGAGATGTGCATCCGGGCCATCGCCAACGAGATCGACGGCATATACCCCACCAAGGCGGTGATCCGACCGTGAACGCCTCCCCGTCCAGGCTGCTAGCGCAGATCGTGGATCCGGTCCGCCGGCTCTGCGCCGAAGCAATGCCCGAGCCCGAGCGCTGGAGCGACGACGTTCCGCCGCTGGGCCCCGTTGCCTCGAATCGGTGAGCCCGAAAACAGTGTGCTAAATTCCGGCGCCACGGAATCTGTGGGTGAAACCCGCCCACCGACCCACATGGATGGGAGGAGACATGGTGGAGTCGAGAGCGCATCGCAGACGAATCTGGAGGTGGGTGGCCATCATGCTGGCCTTCGCCATCGTCGCATCCGCCTGCGGCGACGACGATGAGGAGCCGGCAAGCCAACCTGAGGCGCCCGCCGAGCCCGCGGTCGATCCCGACCCCGAGCCCGAAGCCCCGGCTGAAGAGCCTGAGGCGCCCGCCGAGGAGCCCGAACCCGAACCCGAGGCGCCGGCTGAGGAGCCCGAAGCGCCCGCGGAGGAGCCCGAGCCAGAACCTGAAGAGCCGGCCGAGGAGCCCGAGCCCGAACCCGAACCACCGGCGCTGACGGCCAGTTACCGGGGCGTGACCGAGGACTCGATCAGGGTCGGCGTGCTGTTGATCGACAAGGACCTGCTGTTCGAGGTGGCCAACGTCCTGCTCAACTGGGGCGACAACGTGGCCCAGTACCAGGAGGCCATCGACGCCATCAACGAAGCGGGCGGCGTCAACGGCCGTCTTATCGAGCCGGTCTTCGAGCTAGTCAACCCGCTGAGCCCGACCGCTTACGACGAGTCGTGCGTGAAGCTCACCCAGGACGAGCAGATCTTCGCGGCAATCGGCTTCGTGCGGCCCTCCGACGCGGCGCTGTGCTATGCGGAGATCAACGACACCCCGTTCGTCGGGTACCTGTCCGACGTCACCAGCCAGGTGACCGACCGCTCTGTGCTGCCCATCATCACCAGCAACGCCCTGCCCGAGCGCATGGACGGCGCGCTGGCGACCACCGTCGCAGCCACCGGCGCGCTGGACGGCAAGACCATCGCGGTGCTGGGCAACTCGGACGCCCGCAACGAACTGGTCGTCTCGGCTCTGGCCGGCCTCGGCTACGACGTGGCCTCGACCACGGTCACCGCCGTGCCGACCGAGGACGAGGCCGCCGACGCCGCCGAGTTGGACATCGTCATCCAGCGCTGGATCGCCGACGGGATCGACTTCGTATTCGACACCGCCGGGCTCGACCGCCCGCTGGCAGCCGCCAACCGGGCCGGATTCGAGGCCGACTGGGCCACCAACCGCACGACCGTCCTTTCGGCGTCGAGGTTCGACTCGGGCGCCACCGAGGCCGAGATCGCGAGGACCATGGTGGTGGCGGTGCCGTCCGTCGAGCTGATCTACGAGCAGGGCCACGGACCCACGGTGGCCTGCGTCGACCGCTGGAACCAGAACCATCCCGACGAGCAGGCCGTCTTCTACCCGGGAGAGGACGATCTGGACAATCTCCAGCGCATCGTCCGTTCGTGCCAGCAGGTCGGCACCTTCGCCAGGATCGCCGAGCTGGCCGGGCCCGACCTGACCACCGAAGGCTTCGCGGCTGCGGTGGCCCAGGTGGGTTCCTACGAGATCCCCGAGCTGCCGTTCGCGTCGCTGGGCGCCGACAAGTGGGACGCCAACGACGTCGTCACCCTCTTCCACTGGGACTCCGAGCTAGGGGACTTCGTAGCGGGCGACTTCGTCGACATTGGCTGACTCTCCGGCATCGCTTGCGGCTGCGGTCCTCGAGGGTGACCGCAGCCGCAAGCAGCCTGCGCCTGCCGAGCCCGTAGCGGACGACCTCCTCCCCGGGGTGGGAGGGGCCGATCAGACGAGCCTGCGGGAGGGGCTCAGAACGGCCGGGCCGTTCACCTTCGTCGTGCTGTTGCTGCTCAACAGCCTCGACGAACTCGAGAGCGAGATCATCACCGTGCTGGCCCCCGACATCCGGGACACGTTCGGGGTCAGCGACGGGACGATCGTGTTCATCACCTCGGCTTCCGCGGCCTTCTTCGTGCTGGGAGCGGTCCCGATGGGCTACCTCGCCGACCGCTTCAACCGGTCGCGCCTGGTGGGCTTCGCGTCGCTGGCCTTCAGCGCCATGGTGTTCCTGTCGGGGCTGGCGGTCAGCGCGTTCATGCTGTTCTGGACACGCTTCGTCGCCGGCATCTCCAAGGCCAACACCCTGCCGGTGCACGGCTCGATCATCGCCGACGCCTACCCGATCTCGGTGCGGGGACGGATCGCGGCCACAAACTCGATGGTGGGCAAGACGCTGGCCGCCATCAGCCCGATCGCCGCGGGCTGGATCGGCCACACCTACGGATGGCGGACGCCCTTCTTCATCCTGGGGGTGCCGGTTGCGATCATGGGGCTGCTGGCGTTCAGGATCCCCGAGCCGGCCCGGGGCCAGTGGGAGAAAAGAGACGTCCTCGACGAGGTCTTCGTCGACCCCGAATCGGCCCCGGTGTCGCTGGAGGCCGCATTCGCACGGCTGATGAAGATCCGCACCCTGAAGATGATGGTGGTGGGGTTCGCCGCGCTCGGGTTCAGCCTGTTCACGGTCCCGGCCCTGGCCAGCCTGTTCATGGAGGAGCAGTACGGGGCCAACGCCTTCCAGCGAGGAGTGGTCGTCTCCATCGGCGGATTCGCCGGCATCGCCGTGCTCCCCTTCCTCGGGCGCTACTACGACCGCGCCTATAGGGCCGACCCGTCGAGCTCGCTGCGCATGATCGGCAGGTGCATCGTGCCGATGGCGGTGGTGACCCCGGTCCAGTTCCTGATGCCCGGCATGGCCTCCTTCGCGGCGGTGGGCGTGGTCCACAGCCTGCTGGCCGTGGGCGCGTTCAGCATGGTCATCCCCCTGATCCAGGGCATCGTGCCGTACCGGCTGCGAGGCATGGGACTGGCCCTGATCACCCTGTACATCTTCCTCATCGGAGCCATAGGAGGCTCGCTGCTCTCGGCCTGGCTCACCAACGACTTCAGCAACCGCACCGCCGTGTTCGTGCTGGCCATCCCGGCCAACATCATCGGCGGGACGGCCCTGTACCGGGGCAGCCGCTTCATCCGGGGCGACCTGGCCCTGGCCGCCTCCGACCTGCGGGAGGAGATGGCCGAGCACCGCCGGCTCACCTCCGACCCGGCGTCGGTGCCCGCCCTTCAGGTGCGAGGGGTGGACTTCAGCTACGGGAACGTGCAGATCCTCTTCGACACCTCCTTCGAGGTGCGTCAGGGCGAGACGCTGGCCCTGCTCGGCACCAACGGCGCGGGCAAGTCCACCATCCTCAAGGTGATCACCGGGCTGGTGACGCCCGAGCGCGGCGTCGTCCGCCTCGGGGGACGGACCATCACGTTCGCGACGCCCGAGCAACGGGCCCGGCTCGGCATCGAGATGCTGCCGGGAGGCACGGGGGTGTTCGGATCGTTGACGGTCCGCGACAACCTCGTCGTTGGCGCATACCGGTACCGCAAGGACCCGGCCGACGTGGACAGGCGCATCGAACGGGTGATGGAGCTGTTCCCGCAGCTGGCCGACCGCTCCAGCGTCCGGGCCAGCAGCCTCTCGGGCGGCCAGCAGCAGATGCTGGCCCTGGCCCGGGTGATGCTGCACGAGCCCAGGATCCTGGCCATCGACGAGCTGTCGCTGGGGCTGGCCCCGGCCGCGGTGCAATCCCTGCTGGAGACCATCGACACGCTCCGGGCCGCCGGGCAGACCATGATCATCGTCGAGCAGTCGCTCAACGTCGCGCTGGCAGTGGCCGACCGGGCCGTGTTCCTCGAGAAGGGCCGGGTGCGCTTCGACGGCCCGGCCTCGGAACTGGCCGACCGGCCCGACCTCGCCCGGGCCGTGTTCTTGGGTTCAGACGAGGCGTAGACGCAGCGGGACCGAGCGGAGACGCAGGGGATGCTTGCCGCCTGGCTCACATCGCAGCTGGTGTTCAACGGCCTGGTCAACGGGCTGGTCACCGGGCTGCTGGCCATGGGCCTGGTCCTGGTGTACCGGTCCACCCGGGTGGTGAACCTGGCCGTCGGCAACATGGGGCTGGTGGGCGCGTCGCTGCTGGCACTCCTGGTGCTCAACTACCACTTCCCGTTCTGGCTGGCGCTGGCGCTCAGCCTGGCCACCGGCACCCTGTTCGGCGCGGTCGTCGACCTGGTGGTGGTGCGCCGGCTGTTCAGCTCACCCAGGGTGATAGTGCTGATGGCCACGGTGGGCGTGGCCCAACTGGCGTCCGGGATCAGCGGCTCCTACCCCGACCTCAACATGAGGGGCAACAAATACCCCACCGCCCTGTCCGGAGTGTTCGACGATGTCCTGGGGCTGCGGATCACCGGACCGCAGCTCAGCATCCTGATCGTGGTACCCGCAGCCGCGGTCGGCCTGGCGTGGCTGCTGCGACGCACCACCTTCGGCCGCGCCGTGGAGGCCTCGGCCGACAATCCACCGCTGTCGCGGCTGTCCACCGTCAACCCCAAGATGGTCTCGACGTTCGTGTGGACCATCGCCGGGCTCCTGTCCACCGTCTCGATCATGCTGCTGTCGGCCCAGATCGGGAACCCCGCCGGCCTGGACAACCTCGGGATGCTGACCATGGCCCGGGCGATGCTCGCGTTCGTGCTGGCCGGCCAGCGGTCGTTCGCCCGAGCGGTGGCATTCGGTGCGCTGATCGGGGTGGCCGAAGCGGTGCTCAGGTTCAACCTGCTGACCGAGCCCGGGCTGTTCGACTTCGCCGCGCTGGTGCTGGTGGTGGCCATCGTCTACCAGCAGAGCCGCTCGAGCCCGGACGACACCACCTTCGCCTTCGCGCCGAAGGCACGCCGCCCACCCGAGCGGGCTCAGGAGATCTGGTGGATCCGCAGGATGCCGCACCTGGCTGCGACGCTGATCATGGTGGCGGCGGTGCTGCTGCCCATCGTTGTGACCCGGCCCAGTCGCCACCTGCTCTACGCCTCCATTGCCTGCTACGCGATCTGCGCCCTGTCGCTCACCGTCATCACCGGCTGGGCCGGACAGCTGTCGCTGGCCCAGATGGCCTTCGCCGGCCTGGGGGCCCTGCTGGCCGCCGCGCTCAACCGGGGCTTCGAGATGGACGTCTGGCTGCTCGACTTCCAGGCTCCGCCGCTCCCGTACCTGGCCGCCATCGCGGTCGCCGCGGTGGTGATGGCTGGCGTGGCCGCGCTGGTCGGCCTGGGCGCGCTCCGCGTGCGCGGACTGCAACTGGCCGTGATCACCTTCATGCTCGCGGTCGCAGCCGAGCAGTACATCTATCGCTGGCCGGTGCTCAGCGACGGCAACGCCAATTCGGTGTCGTTCCGCCGGGGCACGGTCCTCGGCGTCGACGTCAGCAGCCAGCGGGCCTACTACTACTTCTGTGTGGCCGTGCTGGTGGTGGTGTTCGTGCTGGTGGCCCGGCTGCGCAACAGCGGGATCGGCCGGTCCACGATCGCGGTGCGCGACAACCCCGAAGCGGCCTCGGCCTACACCATCAGTCCGAGCCGATCGAAGCTGGCCGCGTTCGCGATGGCCGGAGGCATCGCCGCCCTCGGCGGGGCGATGCTGGGCGGCCTGTTCCAGAACATTCCCTTCGGGGAGCGCTACTACCTGATCGACGACTCGCTGCAGCTGGTGGCCATGGTCGTGATCGGCGGGCTCGGAGCGTTGACCGGACCGCTCGTCGGCGCCCTGTGGGTGATAGGTCTGCCTGCGTTCTTCGGGGACAACGAGCTGGTGCCGCTGTTCACCTCCAGCGTCGGGCTGCTCATCATCCTGATGTACTTCCCCGGAGGGTTCGCGCAGATCGGGTACGCCACCCGCAAGTTGCTGTACGACTGGGCTCTGCGGCGGCTCCCGCCCGGCGAGCCGGAGCCCCCGGCCAAACCGGTGGCCGTTCCAGCCGGCGGCGGGGACCGAGCCCGTCCGGCGCCGGCGGGCGTGAGCGAGGGCGACGCCGTGCTCCGGGCCCGGGGAGTGTCGGTGAGCTTCGGGGGGCTCCAGGCGGTGTCCGGCGTCGACCTCGACGTCACTGGTAGCGAGATCGTTGGACTCATCGGCACCAACGGTGCCGGCAAGACGACGTTCGTGAACGCGGTCGGAGGCCACGTCGGCTCGCTGGGCACCGTCGAGTTGCTCGGCCACGACGTGTCGAGGCTGAGCGTGGAGGCTCGGGCCCGCCACGGGCTGGGCCGCACCTTCCAGACCGCCCGGCTGTTCGGCGAGCTGACGGTGCGGGAGACGGTTCAGGTGGCGCTCGAGGCCCGGGGCCGCACCCCCTTCGTGAGCACCGCGCTGGGCCTGCCCCCGGCCCGGCGGCTGGCCCGGCAGCGACGGGCCGAGGCGGACGAGCTGATCGGGTTCTTCGGACTCGGCGGCTACGCCGAGGAGTTCATCGTCGACCTGTCGACCGGCACCCGCCGCATCGTCGAGCTGACCAACCTCATGGCCCTGGACGCCAAGTTCCTCTGTCTCGACGAGCCGACCGCGGGCCTAGCCCAGCGCGAGAGCGAGGCCTTCGGGGTGCTGCTGGTGGAAGTGCGGCGCGAGTTGGCGGTGTCGATGCTGGTGATCGAGCACGACATGCCTCTCATCATGTCCATAAGCGACCGCGTGTACTGCCTCGAAGCTGGTCAGGTGATCTCCGAGGGAGCGCCGGCCGACGTCAGATCCGACCCCAGGGTGATCGACAGCTACCTCGGCACCGACGAGCGGGCCATCCTGCGCAGCGACGCTTCGACACAACCCGAAAGGAGACCCTGATGGCCGTCTATGACCTGGTCGTCCGCAACGGTGCCGTCGTGGACGGCAGCGGCATGCCGGCCCGTCCCGCCGACGTGGCGGTGTCGGGCCGCAAGATCGTCGCGGTCGGCGCGGTGGAGGGCCGCGGCAGCCGCGAGATCGACGCCTCCGACCACATCGTCACGCCGGGATTCATCGACGGCCACACCCACATGGACGCCCAGTTCTTCTGGGATCCCCTGGGCACGTCCTCGTGCTGGCACGGGGTCACCACGGTGGTGGTCGGCAACTGCGGCTTCACCCTGGCCCCGTGCCGGTCGGGCCAGGAGCAGCTCGTGATCGACAACCTCGAGAAGGCCGAGGACATCCCGGCCGCAGCGCTGGCCGCCGGCGTGCACTTCGAGTGGGAGACCTTCGCCCAGTACCTCGACGCGTTGGACCGACTGCCCAAGGGGATCAACCTCGGCTCCTACCTGGGGCACTCTGCCCTGCGGACATACGCTATGGGCGAACGGGCCTTCGAGGCGGAGGCGACCGAGGACGACCTCGAAGCCATGGAACGAGAGCTGCGGGCCGGGCTGGCCGCCGGCGCGCTGGGCTTCACCACGTCCAGGAGCCACCACCACATGACGCCCTCGGGCCGCCCGGTGGCGTCGCGGGTGGCGCCCTGGGGCGAGGTGGAGCGCCTGGTGGCCGCCATGGCGGGGGCCGGAGGCGGAATGTTCGAGCTGGCCAACGAGTCGGTGATGGCATCCACGGACCCCGAGGGCCGGGCTGAGGCCATGGCCCGGCTGCGCCGCCTCGCGGTCGGCAACCGGGTGCCGGTCAGCTTCGGGATCTCCACCTTCGGCGATCCCAACCGCTGGCTGGAGCTGCTGCGGCTCCTCGACGACGCGGCCCGCGACGGTGCCCAGATGTGGGGCCAGAGCAGCTGCATGCCATCGGGCGCGCTGTTCAACTTCAAGACCTGGCTGCCCTTCGACAAGGTGCCCACCTGGTCCGAGCTGCGAGCCCGGCCCCTCGACGAGCAGGCCGTCAAGCTGCGCGACCCGGACGTGCGGGCCAGTCTGATCGAGTCCCTCAGCGGCATGGACTTCTCGCTGGGCAAGGAAGTGGCCCGCAAGCCGCTGTTCGAGCGGATAGTGGTGATGCAGCGCGACCGGGCCACCTCCCCCACCTTGGCCAGCGTGGCTGCCGAACGCGGCGTGCACCCGGCGGAGGCCATGATCGAGCTGGGCCTTGAGTCGGACTTCGACACGTTCTTCCTGCAGGTCACCAGCAACGACGAGCCTGACGACGTGCTGACGATGCTGCGCCACCCCCGCACGGTCATGACCTTCTCCGACGCGGGCGCCCACGTAAGTCAGATCATCAGCGCGTCGCTGCAGACCTACCTGCTCAGCCACTGGGTGCGGGAGGCCGGCGAGTTCTCCATCGAGGAGGCGGTGCGCATGATCACCCTGGTGCCTTCGAGCATCTGGGGCATGGCCGACCGGGGTCTGGTGCGTGAGGGCTTCGAGGCCGACCTGAACATCATCGACCTGGAGCGCCTAGAGCCGTGCGTGCCCGAGGTCGTCCACGACCTGCCCGCAGGCGCCACCAGGCTGACCCAGCGGGCCGAGGGCATCACGGCCACCATCGTGGGAGGCGAGGTGCTCCTAGCGAACGGCGAGCACACCGGCGCCCTCCCCGGCCGCCTCATACGTCGCCCGGACGCGCTCAACCGGGCGAGGCGACGGAGCGAGTGATGGCGCATTGCATCGTGGTAGCCAGCGAGGGCGAGGCAGCCCTGGTCGGCGGTCTTGCCGTCGGCGGCTCTGATGCTCCCTGGTCGCACTGCCTGCCCCAGGACGCGCCCGCCGGCCTGGCCGCCTCAGCCCAGCCGTGCGTGGTCATCGCTGTCGGCGCTGCCGGGTCGGCCGCGCTGCGGGCGGCCGCCGATGACGGCTCGGTGTGTGGCGTCGTGCTGTGGGACACACCACTAGACGGTGGCGATCTGGAACTGCTGGGTGAATGGCCCGAGATGGCCGTGCTGGGCGTGGCCCACGCCTCGGACCGGCACTCGCTGCGATCAGTGGCCGACGCCTTCCTGAAGTCGGCCCATCCCGACTCGGATCTGGTGGTGGCCGGCGTGGGCGATCCCGCCATCGATGACGCTGCGACCGCTCGCGTGCGTTCATGGATCGCTAGCCGCTCGAATGTGTCGGCCTCAGCGGAGGAGGTGACGTTCGCCGGCGCCGACGGCTGGGAGTTGCACGGCACCCGATGGCTTCCCCAGCGCGATGGTCCGGTCCCCGGGGTGGTGCTGCTCCACACCGGCCGCAGCGACCGGGCCGCCTACAGCCGCCTGCAGCGCCTGCTGGCCGAAGCCGGCCTGGCCGTGCTGAATCTCGACTGGCGGGGCCGCGGCGAGAGCATCAACCAGGGCTCCTACTTCGATCTGGCTCCCGAGACCCGCGACCTGGCGTGGCAGGACGCGCTGGCGGCGCTCGATCATCTAGCCGGCCTGGAAGCTGTCGACGAGACCCGGCTGGCCACGGTGGGCACGGTGCACGGCGCCGAGTACGCGGTACGGGCGGCCTGCCGGGATCGCCGGGTGGTGGCCGTGGTTCTGCTCACCGGCTACCGGCCCCAGGACCAGAGCGAGGCGACCCACCTGACCGGTGGCGCGGTCGACACGCTCTACATCACCTGCACGGGACACGGGATCACCACCAAGGCCATGCGCGAGCTGCATTCAGCCGCTCCACCGGGCCGATCCCAGTACCTCGAGTACCCGGGGTCGGCGCTGGGCTACCAGTTGTTCGAACTCGATCACGACCTTGAGCCCCGGGTGGTCGGCTGGCTGGCCGAGGTGCTGGACCGATGAATCGCGAACTGACGTTCAGCGCGGCCGACGGTTGGCCGCTCGGCGCGGTGTTGCACCGACCCGCCTCGGAAGCGGACGTGCCCGCGGTGGTGACGGTGGCCGGCTCCCGCCATGAGCGCGACGCCTGGAAGCGCACCTCGGAGTTCCTGGCTCAGCAGGGTGTAGCCACCCTGATGCTGGACATCAGGGGCCGGGGCGCCAGCCGGGGAGACTGCACCTACGCCCGAATGGGCCCGACGCAGCGTCGCCGGGTGCGTCTCGACGTGGCCAGGGCGTTGGAGGTGGTCGCCGATCAGCCCGGAGTGGACCTGGACCGCCTGGGCGTGCTGGCCGAGCAGGACACCGCAGCCGAAGCGGTGGAGGCAGCCGCCGGATGCGTCGGCGTACTCGCCGTGTGCCTGGTGTCGCCCCGCCACGCCGGCCGCATCGCGGCGGCCCTGGATGCACGGCCGGTGAGCGTCCTCGCAATGGCGTCCACCGAGGATCGCGAGGGCGTGCGGGCCGCGGTCGACGCCTACCTCGCGTCGGCTCCCGGGGGAAGTGATCTGGCTGTCTTCCACGGCCTAGGCATCGGTATCACGATGGCCTCGGTGCTCCAGTTCGAACAGCCAGAGGCCGAGCCGCTTGAGGACCGCATCGCCAGCTGGCTCGCCGACCGCCTGGCGTGACGATGGACGGGCCGGTTCACGCCGGCTGATCGGGGATCTGGTACACCCGGTAGGCGGTGCCGGCCAGGATCGCCTGCCGTTCGGCGGCGTCCAGCACCGACAGCACGTCGCGGTAGGCGTCGATGAGCCTCCTGTAGGAGCCGTAGCGCCTATCGACGGGCCAGTTCGAACCGAGCATGCAGCGATCGGGGCCGAAGGCTTCCACCGCGGCCAGGATCCAGGACCGGATGCTGGCGGTGGTCCAGTCGGGATCGCCCCGGCCCGCTACCGCCGAGATCTTGCACACCACCGACTGGGTCAGGTCCGCCAGTTCACCAAGGGCCGCCGACCACCCGGCCAGGCTCGCGGCGTTCCGCGAGGACGGCAAGCAGGCGTGGCTCAACACGACGACGACCTCGGGCCAGCGGCGGGCGATATCGACCACCACACCGAGTTGGTCGTGGGGGCGCCTCACTTCGACGGAAATGCCCAACCTGCTCGCGGCGTCCAGCGCCCCAGACGCACGGTCCGCGGCGAGGCTCTCGTAGGCGGTCAGATCCCTCACGCTCCGGAACCGCCGGTGGCGACGATGGCGCTCCAGCAAGTCGGCCGTGTCGGATCGATCGAGCTCGCAGCGGCCCACGGTGACATCGGGCAGGCCGTAGCGGTCTGCGACCCGCTCGAGCCAGGCGGTCTCAACCTCCGGGTCGGGGATCGGCTCGGCGCAGTGCACGCCGACCACGCCGACCAGGCCGGTGCCGTCAGCCTCGGCCATCAGGTCCGGGGGCAGGTAACTCGCCGTGCCGTAACCGTCGCCGCTGTCGAACCGGTAACCCGAGAACCCGGAGTCGAGCCACACCCACTGAAGCTCGCCCGCCGAGCGATCCCAGAAGTGCACGTGCGCATCGACGAACGGCTCGTCGGTCACGGCAGTTTCATCTGCTCATCCTCGTCCTCGCTCGGGCGGCGGTTGGTCAGGCCCAGCGACATCACCACTCCGGCCGCCATGATGGCGGTGGCCACCAGGAACCCGTTGTTGTAGGCATCCTGCGCCCTCGCCAGCACCTCCGGTTCGCGGCCCATGTCGGTGAGGCTCCCCACATCGCTCACGATGACGGTGGCGATCACCGCCGTTCCCAGCGCGCCGGCCACCCGGCCGGTGAGGTTCCTCACCGCGGACGCCTGGGTCCGCAGCCGGCGCACCACCGCGCTCAGGCTCAGCAGTGTGGTCGGCATAGCCACCATGGCTACCCCGATGCCGGACCCGGCAATGTAGACCACGACCAGCCAGAGCGGCGTCGTTGGGTCGGTGGTCGACAGAAGGCCGGTGGCGACTGCAGCCAGGGCCATCCCGGTGACGATGGCCGGCTTCGGTCCGAAGCGGTCGGTGACCCGGCCGGCCAGGGGCATGGTGGCTGCGGCCAGGAGGGCGCTGGGAGTGAGCACCGCGCCGGCACCGACAGGGCTCAGGCCCCGTACCGCTTGCATTTCGAGGGGTACGAAGACCTGGCGGGAGAACTGGGCCATGGCCAGAGTACCCACGACGACCATGCACAGCGTGAAGTCCCGGGAGCTGTAGAGCTTGGGATCGATCAGGGGGTGGGGCGTGCGGGACGCCCGCAGCCAGAAGGCGCTGGCGATCAGCAGCGACGCCACCATGGTGGCGATGAAGACGGGCGACGACAGTCCCCAGTCGGAGGCGTAGGAGGACGCCGTCAGGAATCCCACCAACGACACCGTGAACAACCCGGTGCCGAGCAGGTCCATCGGACGTCGCTCCCCTGGCGACTCGGCCGGAACGAAACGCAAGGCGGCGAGGAGCAGCAGCCCGCAGACCGGAGTGAAGCCGAGGAACAGCCACCGCCAGCTGGTGACGGTGACCACCCAGCCGCCCAGCAGGGGCCCCAGCGCGGGGGCGATCATGAAGAGTCCGCCGCTGTAGCCGATGACCCGGCCCCGAGTCTCCGGCGGGGTCATCTCGTAGATGAGAAGAGTCCCGACGACGAGCGTGGCGCCGCTGCAGAGACCCTGCCCGATGCGGGCCACCACCAGCGTCACCAGGTTGGGGGAAGCCGCCGCCAGGACCGCGAAGGCCGCGAACCCGCCCAACGCCAGCAGGAAGACCGGGCGGAGCCCCCACCGGTCGGCCAGCCACCCCGTCGGTGCCTGGGTCACGCCGAGCGCCAGCAGGTGAGCGGTGACGACCCACTCGATCCCGGTGTTTGCATCGAGGCCGGCGGCGATCGAAGGGAGGGCGACATTCACCACGTTGGAGTCGAGGAATCCGACCAGCGTCCCGGACAGCACGAGAGCCAGGCTCAGGCGCTTGCCCGCTCGGCCTCTTGGTCGGTTCGTCAAGGCGAGCCACCGGAGGGCACGTCAACCCGGGCGGCGACGATACGACCGACCGGCGGGCCGGTGGGATCCAGGGAGGCGGCCTCCGAATAGGTGCACACGAACAGGGTCCGACCGTCGTCGCCGCCCAGTGTGCAGGCGAACGCCCCCTCGGCGCCGGTCGAGATCCTGTCGAGCACCCGTCCCCCGTCGGCCACCCGCACCACCTCACAACCGAGCGGGTCGGCGAACCACACCGCTCCCTCGGCATCGAGGCAGATGCCGTCGGCCACCCCACCGCCGAGATCGGCGAACACCCGCCGGCTGTCAAGGCTCCCGTCGTCGGTGATGCTGAACGCGGTCAGCCGTCCGGCCGAGGACTCGGCCACGATCAACTCGGTGGCGCCGGCGGTGACCACCGACCCGTTGGGGAAGCCGAGGTCGTCGGCCACGACCCGGGCCGCTCCGGAGGGTTCTACCAGCACGATGTGCCCCCCAGCGGGCTGCTCACCGCTGGCGAGGTCGTAGCCGAAGTCGCCCACATAGGCCCGTCCCGCCGGATCGACGACCATGTCGTTGCACTTGCCTCGGGTGAGAGGCTCCAGGTCGGCGACCTCGCTGAGCCGGCCGGGGCCGGCCCGCAGGAGGCGCCGGTCCCCCATCGAGACCACGAGAAGGTCACCCTCCGGCGACCAGCCCAAGCCTCCCGGATCGGCCGCGACCGCTGCCACGGGAACCGGACCGTCGGGGTCGAGACGAACGACCCGCCCGGCACGCTTCTCGGAGAACCAGAGGCGACCCTCGCGCCACCGGGGGCTCTCCGGGAACCGGAGCCCGCCCAACACCTCCTCGAGGATCACCGGCGTTCTCCTACCAACCGTCCTGCCAACCCCCCAAGACGGTCGCGCCTCACGGGCATGTTCCTGGGCGGCGATCAGCCATAGGCGGCTCTCCGGACCGTTCCGTAACGGATGATCGGTGTCGCCTCGGGTGAGACGGGGATCTCGACCACCGACGGTCCCGGGGTCTCGAGCGCTTCGGAGATGGTCGAGGCGATGGACTGGCCGCCGTCGATCCGGCGGCCGTCAGCCCCCATCGCCCGGGCTGTAGCCGCGAAGTCGACGGGGCTGAAGTCTGTGTTGTAGGGCATGTTCATCCGGGACTCGACGTGGCGGATCCAGGCCAGGGAGGAGTTGTTGAGCACCACCGTGGTGAGGTCGAGCCCGTACCGGACCGCGGTCTCGGTCTCGCAGAGTCCGTAGCCCCACCCGCCGTCGCCGGTGAGGGCGACCACCCTGCCCTCGGGGCGGGCCACCCGAGCCCCGAGCGTGGCTCCGGGAGCCCAGCCGAGCCCGGCCAGGCCACGGGGTGCCAGCATTCCCGGACCGGCCCGCTTGACCCGGAAGTAACGGGCTCCCCATCCCGACGACAGCGACGCCTCGCACACCAGCATGTCGTCAGGGCCGAGCAGGTCGTCGAGGGCAGCCACCACCTCCTCGGGGCGCACGGCCCCGTCACCGCCAGCGGGATCCTCATCAGGCCGGATGCCGTCGATCCATCCGGTGGGCGAACCGGACCATCCGTCAAGCGCCTCGGCCAGCGCCATGAGGAACGACCGTGCGTCGGCGACTGCTCCGGTGTGGGCGGGAATGGCCCGCCCGATCTCGGTGGCGTCGATGTCCACTTGCACGACGGTCTGGCCGGCCGCGGGGAGGCGCCATCCGTGAGTGCCCAGCTGGGAGTGCTTGGTGCCGACCGCGACGATCAGATCGGCGGCCTGCACGACCAGGTTCCCTCGCTGGGAGCCGAAACCCCCGACGACGCCGGCCGACAACCGATGGCGCTCATCGATGGCGCCCTTGCCGTTGAGCGAGGTCGCCACCGGGAGCGAGCATCCCTCCGCCAGGGCGGACAGGGCGGGCGCGGCCCCGCTGAACACCACCCCGCCCCCGGCCAGAACCACCGGTCGCTCGGCCTCCCGGATCATCCCGGCGACCGTCTCGACTAGCTCCGGCTCCGGGTGGGGCCGGTGCCGGGGAAACCGGCGGTCCGCGCCGGTGATGGGCCGGCGCCGGGACCCGTCGGCCGCACCCAGGAAGATGTCCTCGGGGATCGACACCACAACCGGCCCGGGACGGCCGGCCGTGGCCACCCGCAGCGCCTGGTCGACCACCTCGTCGAGCGCGGCCGGCTCGTGGACCCTTCCGACCCACTTGGTGACCGCGGCCAGGGTCTCGGACTGCTCGAAGGACTGCGAGGCCACCGAGTAGCGCCTCAGATGCTCGGCGTCGCGCCGGGTGTCGGCCACCACCGCCACCACCGGGATCGAGGAGGCCTGCGCCTCGGCCAGACCCGACACGAGGTTGGTGGCCCCCGGTCCCACGGTGGCGTCGCAGACGCCCACGATGCCGGTAAGGCGGGCGTAGGCGTCGGCCGCGGTCACCGCGTTGCGTTCGTCGCGCACCACCAGGTGCCGGACATCCGCGCCACTCGAAGCGGCGTACAGCGGAAGGGTCTGCCCGCCGGGAACACCGAAGAGCGCCCCGTCGACGTCGGCTACCAGGCCCAGTAGGCGCTCCCCGACGGTCATGTCACCCACAGCGAGTTTAGTATACTGTTTGTGGCTTTGGGATGCGCTGGCAAACGGGCCTGAACGGGAGCGGACAATGGTGCTGACACCGGCCGCGACTGAGCGCATCTCGTCCCTGACGCCGACGCTCACCCCGCGTCCCAAGTTCCACGTCACCCGCAAGCTGGTGGGTGTCTGGAAGTGGCCGCTGGTGCTGCTGACGGCCGTCTACACGATCAACGTGAGCGACCAGTTCCTGCTGTCGTCCATGTTCCCGCTGCTAAAGCGCGAGTTCGGGCTGTCCGACACCGCTCTGGGAATCCTCAGCGGCTCCTACCTGATCAGCGTCACGCTCGGCACGGTGCCGTT
Source organism: Acidimicrobiia bacterium (assembly GCA_022819505.1). Taxonomy (GTDB): domain Bacteria; phylum Actinomycetota; class Acidimicrobiia; order Acidimicrobiales; family Aldehydirespiratoraceae; genus Aldehydirespirator. The sequence continues at coordinate 24,865 of JAJEHD010000015.1, forward strand.
CGGCGCGCTGGCCGACCGCTACAGCCGCACCAGGATCATCGCCTGGGGGACGGCCGCCTGGGGTGTCACCATGATCTTCACCGGGCTGGCCAGCGGCTTCGTCATGCTGCTGCTGGGACGGATGGTGCTCGGTCTCTGGGATCCGTGCGACAACCCGACCTCGCAGTCGCTGCTGGCCGACTACTACCCGGTGAACCAGCGCTCCAAGGTGATGGGCATCTACCAGATGGGGCAGCTCACGGGCTTCTTCCTGTTGCCCATCGGGGGGCTGATGGGCCAGGCCTGGGGCTGGCGGGCCACCTTCTTCTTCTTCGCGCTGCCCGCCTTCGTGGTGGCCCTGCTTAGCTGGCGCCTGCCCGAGCCGGTGCGGGGCGTCCAGGAGCGTCGCCACCAGCGCCTCGAGTCCGACGAGAGGGCGGTCATCCCATCCAGGTTCCAGAGCATCCCGGTGGTGGATGCCTACCGGCACATACTGCGGTGCCGCTCCTACACCGCCAGCCTGGTGTCGTCCGCGGTCGGGAGCCTGTTCTTCGGCGGCATCGGCGTGTGGACGCCCACGTTCCTGATCCGCTACCACGACCTCGACATCGCCGAGGCCACCACCGCGCTGAGCGTGGTGGCCGTGGGCGGCCTCGTGGGTGTGCTCACCGCGGGAAACCTCGCCGACTTCCTGACCCATGCGGGCTACACGTCGGCCCGTATCGGCGTGGCCGGCATCGCCCGCCTGATCTCCGCGCCTCTGTTCATGGCCGCCTTCCTGGTGGGCTACACGCCGCTGATGCTGGTCCTGCTCTCATTCGGCGCCCTGTTCCTGGTGGCCGCGATCCCCCCGCTCAACGCAGCCCGGGTCGACGTGCTGCATCCTGATCTGCGCGGCCGGGGCACCTCTCTCGACGCGGTGACCCAGAGCCTGGCCTCGGCCGCCTCGCCGGTGATCTACGGCATGATCGCCGATGCCGCCGACCTGCGGACGGCCTACATGGTGCTGATCCCGCTGGCGGCGCTGGCCGGGCTGATCCTGATGACCTTCGCGCTGGCCAGCTACCGGCGCGACGAGCAGGCCGTCCAGGCGATGGTCCGCCAGGAGCACGCCGAGCACGTTGCCGGCCTGACCAGGAGCGCCGAACCGCCTGCCGAGACCGCCGAGGCCGTCGAGGCGCCAACGCCCGCAGGGCCGCGAGCGGAGGCTGACCCGGCCGGTGCGGACGAGTCCGGGAGCGAGGTCCGGGACGCCGCCCGGGGTGACCCCCTGCTTCACATCGAGGGCCTGGACTTCTCCTACGGGCCGATCCAGGTGCTATTCGGCATCGACATGACGCTGCCGGAGGGCGGTTGCCATGCGTTGGTGGGCCGCAACGGGGTGGGCAAGACCACCCTGCTGGCCAACATCGGCGGGCTCCTGCACGCCCAGTCGGGCCGGATGTTCTTCCGGAACCAGGACCTGGTCGGCATACCTCCCGAGCAACGGGCCAAGCTGGGCATCACCCTGATGGCCGCGGGTCAATCGATCTTCGGATCGTTGAGCGTGCGCGACAACCTCTGGTTCGGCGCCTACCCGTTCGCCGGCAGCAGCAGCCTGGTGGGAAGCCGCCTCGAGGAGGTGCTCGACGTGTTCCCCGCACTCGGCAGCCGCCTCGATCAGCGGGCCGGCACCCTCTCGGGCGGTGAGCAGCAGATGGTCGCCCTCGGCCGGGCGCTGGTGGCCGGGCCGGACCTGCTGCTGATCGACGAGTTGAGCCTGGGCCTGGCCCCGACCGTCACCGCGGAGCTCCTCAAGGTGGTGGAGCGCATCGCCGCGCTGGGAACCACGATCCTGCTGGTCGAGCAGTCGATCGGGGTGGCGCTCTCGGTGGCGGACTCCGTGTTCTTCATGGACCGGGGCCGGGTGAGCGAACTGGGTCCGGCGACGGCCCTCGATGCCGACGAACTGGCCCACCGGCTCCTGGAGAGCCAGCAATGACCTCGTCGCCGGACCTGCTGGAACGCAGCGCCCGAACGGCGACGCGGCTGCTGGGACCGTGGTGGAACGAGCGGACCCGGCGAGTGCTGTTCGCGGTGGTGATCACCGCCGGCTTCGTGGTCGGACTGGTGCTCGGCCTGCTCCAGGTGTACGACCGGGAGGTCCTCGACGTGGGCGAGCCGCGGGTCCGGGTGGAGGGGCTGACCGCGACGGTGCAGGTGACGGTGCGCAACACGTCCGAGGACGTCGCCTACTGCCCGGTCGTGGCGGTCGCCGCTCTCGACCGGGACGGCCTCGACCTGGCCAAGGCCACCGCCGCCCCCGACTTGGGCGACGCCCGGCTGGCCCCCAAGGCCAGCACCAACTTCGTGGGGGTGCTGACCGGAATCAGCCGGCAGGACTTCGATGAGCAGCTCAGCGAGTACGCCGCCTTCGTCGAGCAGGAGAACCCCTGCCCATGACGCTGCCCCTCGTCGGCTTCGAGGTCCCCCAGAACGTCGTCATCCTCGGTGTGATCACCGGTCTCACCTACTCGCTGCTGGGGCTGGGCATCACCCTCGTCTACCGGTCGTCGCGGGTCATCAACTTCGCCCACGGCGAGATGGGCGCGCTGGCTGCGCTGATGATCCCGATATTCGCCCTGAACCTCGGCTGGCCCTACGCCCTCGCGCTGGTCATCGCCCTGCTGGTGGCCGCGGCCACCGGCGGGCTGTTCGAGTTCCTGGTGATCCGGCCCCTGCGCTCGGCGTCGCGCCTCACCGTGCTGGTGGCCACCATCGGCGCCTCGCAACTGCTGTTCTTCGGCGGCGCGCTGCTGCCCAAGGGCGGCGACATCGTGGGCAAGATCTACCCGACACCCTTCGACTGGCGCATCACCGTCGGCACGCTCCTTCTCGGGCCCGGTCAGCTGACCATCCTGGTGGCCGTACCGATCCTGACCGTCGCCCTGGCCCTGTTTCTCGGGCGCAGCCGGCTGGGCAAGGCCAGCCGGGCCGCGGCCGAGAACACCGACGCCGCCCGGCTGGCCGGGGTCCCGATCGACAAGGTGTCGTTCGCGGTGTGGACCGCGGCCGGGCTGCTGGCCGGTGTGTCGGCCATCCTCATCGGACCGACCCGACCCCTGGCGCTGTCCCAGGCTCTCGGACCCCAGCTGATGCTGAAGGCGCTGGCCGCCGCGATGCTCGGCGGGCTCACCCGCCTCTCGTCGGTGTTCGTCGCCGGCATCGCCATCGGTGTGCTCGAGGCGCTCGTGCTGTGGAACTACCCGATCGGCGGCGCGCTGGACCTGGTGCTGCTGGCCGCGATCGCAGGCAGCTTCCTGATGCAGAAGCGGCTGGGCTCCGTGCTCCGGGGCTCCGAGCAGAGCTCCTGGACGCTGGCCGCCGCCATCGCGCCTCTCAAACCCGCCCTGGCCACCAACCTCAGGGTTCGATTCACCAAGATCGCCCTGCTGACGGCCGCGCTGGCAGTGGCCGCCTACCTGCCGGCCCGCATGACCTCGTCGGAGCAGTTCTTCATGGGAGCGGTCGCGCTGTTCGCGGTACTGGGTCTGTCGCTGGTGGTGCTGACCGGTTTCGCGGGCCAGGTGTCGATGGGGCAGTTCGCGTTCGTGGCCGTCGGCGCGGCCCTGGGCGGGCGCCTGTACCAGATGGGCCTTCCCCACGGGCCGGCGCTCGTGGCCGCCACCGCCGCCGGCGGGCTCGTGGCGCTGCTGATCGGACTGCCGGCGCTGCGTATCCGGGGTCTGTTCCTGGCCGTAATTACGCTCGCCTTCTCGGTGGCGGCCAGCGGTTGGCTGCTGGAGCAGGACTGGCTCAACCATCGGGGCAGCGACGGCGGCACCTCGATGTCGATCCCCCGGCCCACCTTCGCCGGGGTCGGCTTCGACCACGAGATCCGCTACTACTGGGTCTGCCTGGGCGCTCTGCTGATCACCATGTTCGTGGTCCACCGCCTGAGGCTCAGCGGCCTCGGCCGCAGGATGGTGGCCGTGAGGGACAACGAGCCGTCGGCGTCGAGCGTGGCCGTGTCGCCCCGCACGACGAAGCTGTCGGCCTTCGTGATCTCGGGGATGATCGCCTCCTTCGGCGGCTTCCTCTACGGCGGGCTGCTGGTGACGTTCTCCGGGGACATCGGCGGGACCTTCGGCCCCGGCGAGTCGCTGTCACTGGTGGTGATGACCATCTTCGGCGGGGTGACCACCATCACCGGGGCGGTGCTGGGAGCCTTCTGGGTTCAGGGCATCCCCCGGATCCTGGGCGAGGACTGGGGCCTGCTGTCGTCGGGGATGGGCGTGCTGGCGGTGCTGCTGCTGCTGCCGGGCGGGCTGGCGTCGCTGGTGTTCGCCACCCGCGACAAGCTGGTGGAGGCGGCCATCGACCGGGGGCTGCTACCGGCGGGCGAGACAGCCGGCCCTCCCGACCGGGAACCGGCCGGAGCAGCGCCCGCCGCGCCCGCTCCCCATGCCGGCGGGCCGGACGCGCCGCCCGGCGACGGGATCGAGATACTGGTGGCCTCCGGGATCTCGGTGTCCTACGGGGGCGTCCATGCGGTGCGCGATGTCTCCATAGGCGTGAAGCGCCACGAGATCGTCGGGGTGATGGGGCCCAACGGCGCCGGCAAGACCACGCTGTTCGACGCTCTCTCCGGCCACCGGCGTCCCGACTCGGGGAAGGTGCTGCTGGACGGGCGTGACATCAGCTCACTTCCCGCGCACCGCCGGGCACGACTTGGACTGGGCCGATCGTTCCAGCAGGCCCGGCTGTTCGAGGACATGATGCTGGTGGACGCGGTGAGCCTCGCGCTCGAGCGCCGGCACCCGACCCGGCTGGGCCCGGCACTGCTGGGGACGCCGCGGGCCCGCCGCCAGGAGCGGGAGCGCCAACGGATCGCGCTCGGGGTGCTCACCGACCTCGGTCTCCGGGGGCATGCCCACACCCAGATCGCCAACCTCTCGACCGGCACCCGGCGCCTGGCCGAGCTGGCCTGCGCCTCCGCGCTCGGGGCCCACGTCGTGCTGCTCGATGAGCCCACCGCAGGGCTGAGCCATCGTGAGGTCAGCGACTTCGTGCGGGTCATCTCGGAGTTGCGGTCCCGGGCCGGCATGACCTTCGTGGTGATCGACCACGACGTGGCCATGATGCGGTCGCTGGTGGACCGCCTGTACGTCCTCGAAGCCGGCGAGGAGATCGCGGCGGGCCCGCCCGAGATTCTCGACACGGACCCCAGGGTGATCGAGGCCTACATGGGCACCCAAACCGACGCCGGCCCACCGGCGCGAGGGATCACGACATGACCGAGTTCGTCGACACCCACGTGCATTTCTGGGACCACCGGGTCGAGGGCCTCCACTGGCGCTATCTCGACCCAAAGTTCGAGCATCCCCGCCTCAAGGGAATGCACCGCCTCGATGCCCCGCAGTTCACCGCGGCCGAACTGCGGGCCCAGGCAGGCGACCACGCTCCCGACCGGATCGTGCACATCCAGTCCTGTGTGGAGAGGGTCGCCGGACTGGAGACGGCCTGGCTGCAGTCGATGGCCGACGAGCAGGGGACCCCTGATGCCATCATCGCGCAGGCCCATCCCGCCGACGCCGACATCGCGTCGGTGATCGAGGCCAATACCGGCCACCGGCTGCTGCGCGGCTTCAGGGACATGCTGTCGCCCGGCACCATCGACAGCGGCGCCTTTGTCGAGGGCTTCGACCTGATAGCCGACGCCGGGCTGAGCCTCGAGGTGCTGGTCCCCTACCCCAAGTTCGACGCGGTCTGCGCCCTGGCCGACCGCCGGCCTGACGCCACGCTGATTCTGGGGCACGCCGGCCAGCCTGTGCAGCGCGACCGCGACTACTTCAAGGAGTGGTCGCACGGCATCAACCTGGTGGCATCCCGTCCCAATGTCGTGGTGAAGATCTCGGCCCTGGCCAGCGGCGCCGACCCGGACTGGAGCATCGACAGCATCAGAGGATGGGCCCAGCACTGCATCGAGGCCTTCGGCCCCGACCGGGCCATGTTCGGCACCAACTGGCCCATCGACCGCCTCTACGGCAGCTACGCCGCCCTCGTCGAGGCCTACCTGGAGATCACCTCGACGCTGACCGCCGCCGAGCGCCGAGACCTGTTCTCAGCCACCGCCAGCCGCGTCTACCGCCTCGATGATCCGGCGCTTGATACCCTCGAATCCCGCCCATGACGAACGAGACGATCCGCCTGCAGCCGCTCACGGGTTCCGTCGGTGTGAGCCTCAGCGGCATCGACCTGACCACCGACTTCACCGAGGCCGAGGCGGACGCGCTCCGATCGGCCCTCTACAACCACTGCGTGCTCATCCTGCGAGACCAGTTCCTGTCCCCGGACGACCACATGCGGCTGGCCGCGGTTTTCGGCGAGCCCTTCCTGCCCTGGTACTACGCCAAGAACTCGCTCGACGACTACCCGAAGATCGCCATCGTGCCCAACTTCGGCAAGGCCAAGGCCCCGGCCGAGTCGTGGCACACCGACTGGTCACACATGCCCACCCCGCCGACGGTGTCGGTCGCCCTGGCCCACGTCCTGCCCGAGACCGGCGGCGACACGATGTTCTCCAACCAGTACGTGGCCTACGACCGCCTGTCGGAGGGCATGAAGCAGCTCATCGCCGGCCGGCGGGGCAAGTTCGTGGGATCGCGGCCCAAGCGAGTCCAGAAGATGCACGGCAGGCCGGACACGCTTCCCTCCACCGAACGCGAACCGGTGGACAACTACCACCCAATCGCCCGGGTCCACCCGGAAACGGGCCGGACCGCCCTCTACCTCAACCGGCCCGGCAAGTCGATGGTCGCCATCGAGGGCCTCACCGAGGCCGAGAGCCTCCCCATCCTCCAGTTCCTGTACGACCAGTCCTCGACCCCCGACAACGTCTACCGCCATCAGTGGCGACCCGGCGACGTCGTCTGCTGGGACAACCAGTGCGCCATGCACTACGGGGTCCACGACTACGGCGACGCCGAGCGCACCCTCCACCGGATAACCGTGGGCGGGGCGGAGTGAGGATCCTCGGCCGGGTGTGACCACCATGGCGAGCGCTGCTGGCACCCAGCCCGACAGTCGCTCCGGCTCCGGTCACGTCCTGTTCTGCACGGACACCTTCCTCCGCGACCATGGAGCGAGGCTGCGAGCCGCCGCGCCCCTCATCGACGTGGTCACGCTCGACCGGGACGACACGATCGCTAGTGGCGACATCGAGCAGGCGACGATCGCGTTCATGTCCCCGGACACCTGGCCGGACCGGGCCCGCCCCTTCTTCGACGGCGTCGCCGCGGCCGCGAGCCTCGACTGGTTCCACAGCATGTTCGCCGGTGTCGACGGTCCGATCTTCAAGGCGCTGGCGGCCCGCGGCGTCCGGGTCTCCCGATCGGCGGGCGCATCGGCCAACGCCATCGCCGAGACCGTCTTCATGTTCCTCCACGGACTCGGGCGCAACCTTCACCACGCACGCCGCGACTACGCCGAACGCCGCTTTCAGTGGCACCTCTGGCGCGCGCTCGAGCATCGCCGCATCGCCGTGCTCGGCTACGGACCGGTCGGCCAGCGAATCGTTCATCTCGCGCTGGCCTACGGCATGCGCCCGACGATCCTTCGCCGGCACGCCCGCGGCGATGAGCCCTGCCCGACGCGACGGTTGGACGAGCTCGGCGACGTGGTCTCCGACCAGGACGTGATCGTCACCGCCCTGCCGCTGACCGATGACACCCGCAACATCGTCTCCGCCGACGTCATCGCAGCCATGGGCCCGGACACCGTGTTCATCAACGTGGCCCGGGGCGCGCTCGTGGACCAGGCTGCGCTCACCGGCGCGCTTAGGGCCGGAAAGATCGCTGGAGCAGGCCTCGACGTCTTCGCATCCGAGCCGCTCCCCGCCGACGACCCGCTCTGGGATTCGCCGAACGTGCTGATCACGCCGCACAACGCCGGCTCGAGCCACGGGAGCCGGCTGCAGATCGTCGACGGCTTCTTCGAGAACCTCGACCTGTACCTCGCCGGCCGGCCGATACGGCACGAAGTACTCGCCGAGCGCCAAAAGGCTCCGCCACCCGGCTCTGTCTCCCAGTAGTCCGAAAAAGAGTATCCTGAATAGCCATGGCCGCTTCGCAGCACAACGACGGCCTCTCGGGAGGCCCGCCCCGGTACTTCTCGATCGCCGAGCCCGAGCCGGGGATCGTCCTGGTAGGGACCTGCGTTCGGGGTATCGCTCGCTCCGCCGACAACGCCACGACCTGGAAGCCGGTGGACGGCCTCGACCACATCAGCATCAACGCCTTCGCCGCCACCGCAGGCGGCGGCATCCTGGCGGCCACCTCCGGAGGCCTCTGGCGCTCCAATGACCAGGGTCGGAGCTGGGATCAACTCGACGACGAGCCGATCTACGCGACCACCCCGTCCGGTCCCGGCCGGCCCGAGAGGGTCACCACCTTCCGGCTCATGCAGCTTCGAGACGGGCGCACGCTCGCCGGCACCGACGGAACCGGCATCTGGGCCCGCGACGGCCACAGCTCGTGGGCTCGGTTCGGCGCCGGTGGGTTGACCGTCCACAGTCTCGCCGAGACGCCGACCGGTTCAGTCCTGGCCGGTACCCACGGCGACGGTGTGGTCCGATCCGGCGACGGCGGCGCTACCTGGGACACGTCGTCGGAAGGCCTCCCCGACTCCTCGGTCCATGCGCTCACCGTCCTCGACGACGGCTCGATCCTCGCAGGAACGGGCCAGGGTCTCGCCCGCTCGCTCGACGACGGCCGGACTTGGCAGCGGATCGCCGCCGAACTCGACAGCCACCGCATCTTCTCGGTTCATCAACTGGACGACGGGCGCCTCATGGCCGGAAGCTACGCCCACCTCTGGATCGGCGAAGGTGACACGTGGCGCCTCGTCGACCCCGGCCTGACCCCCGACGAGACCTGGTCGATCTGCTTCTCCGGCGACGACATCTACGCCGGCGCCAAGGCCGGCCTCCTGCGGTCGCAGGACCGGGGCAGGACCTTCGTGAACATCGCTCCCGAGTCGGTCGTCTTCGGCTTCGACCGGACCGCGACCGGCCACGTACTCGCCGGCGGTGACTGGGGCGTGCGCGCCAGCGCGGACTGGGTTCCAGTGGGCGAGTTGGGCCCGAGGGCTTTCGCCGTCCTTGAAGTAGGGGCCGGACACCTCCTCGCAGGAACGCTCAGCGAGGGCCTCGTGGAGTACCTCGACGGGGTCTGGAGGCCGGTCGCCGGCGGCCCGCCCCATCGGCAGGTGTACCAGTTCCATCGCGCCGCCGGTGGACGGCTGTTGGCATGCACCGGGGACGTGATCGACGGGACCAAGGTCGGCGGTGTCTTCGCCTCCGACGACGGCGGCAGAACATGGGCCGAGACCCTCTCCGGTCGCAGCTACTACAGCCTCACGCAGACATCCGACGGCACGATCTACGCCGGCGGCCGCCGCTGCTACATCTCCGCGTCCACCGACAACGGCGACACCTGGGACCCCCGGCCCCTGCCCCTGGGCCGCGAAGCCAAGATGTACTCCCTGTACGCCGACAGCCGGGACCGGCTCTTCCTCGGCGCCGGGGGGCAACTGCTGCGCAGCGACGACGGCGCCCGCACCTGGACCGTCCTCGACGACGGGATCGACGGGGTGAGCTTCTACGACCTCCGGGAAGGCCCCGGCCCGATCCTGGCGGGAGCCACCAACAGCGGGGTGTACACCAGCGCCGACGGCGGCGAGACGTGGCAAGCCGGCAGTCTTGGCTGAACGGGAACCCCGTCGAAGCGCGGCAAATTGAGTATCCTGATATGTTGAACGCCGTGGATGCGGAGGTCGACTTCGATCACCATTCGGAGGAGTTCGTCGCTGATCCGTGGTCGCAACTGGCTCGGCTGCGCTCTGAGTGCCCGGTGGCCCGGACCGGCAGCCACGGCGGGTTCTGGGTGCTGACCGGCTACGAGGAGATCCGCCAGGTGGCCACCGACGACGAGACGTTCTCCTCCGCGGAGACCCTGGTGATCCCGCCCAAGAAGAACGTCGGGCAGAAGTCGATCCCCGCGGAGATGGACGCGCCCGAGTTCCTGGCGTTCCGGAAGGTCCTGCACCCGATGCTGTCGCCCGCGGCCGTGGACCGCATGACGCCGGTGATCGAGCGGTTCGTGCACGCCGCCATCGACGACTTCATCGAGGAAGGATCCTGCGACTTCGTCCACGACTTCGCCGACCCGGTGCCCGCCATGACCACCCTCTACAAGCTCGGCCTGCCCGTGGAGCTGTGGAAGGACTTCTCGGTTCCGCTGCACCAGGTGGTGTTCCTGCGCCAGGACAGCCCCCGTCGGATCAATGTGCCCGAGGGGCTCCAGTTCGTGGCCCAGACGATCAAGGACACGATCGCCGCCCGGCGCAAGGCCCCGCGCGACGACATGATCTCCTACCTGCTCAACGCCACCGTCGACGGTCGACCGGTCACCGACCACGAGGTCAAGGAGATGGCCACCCTCATCGTCCAGGGCGGCTTCGACACCACCGGCTCAGCCATCTCCAACGCGCTCATACAGATGGACCATGACCGCGACCTGAGGCGCCGCCTCATCGAGGATCCGGCCCTGATGACCTCTGCCGTCGAGGAGTTCCTGCGCTTCGAAGCGCCCCAGATGGCCATGGCCCGCACGGCCACCAGAGATGTGGTCATCGGCGACCGCCACATCTCGGCGGGGGACCTGGTGCTGATGGTGTGGGCTTCGGCCAACCGTGACGACTCCGTCTTCGAGGACCCCGACAGCATCGTCCCCGACCGGTTCCCGAACCGGCACGTGACCTTCGGCCTCGGCGCCCACCGGTGCCTGGGATCCAACCTGGCCCGGCGCCAGATCCAGGTCGCGCTGCAAGGCGTGCTGCGCCGGCTACCCGACTACGCCATCGACCATGACAACGCCGTGAGGGCCGAGACGGTCGGCATCGTCTACGGCATGTTCTCGCTGCCCGCGCTCTTCCCGGCCGGCGAACGATGGTTCCCGTAACCCAGCCCGACTGACAGGAGCGCACCGCACCATGAGAGAAGGCTTCGAGTTCATCGACACCGACCACCACGTCGGCCCGAACATGGAGACGCTGCACAAGTACGCCAGCCCCGCGCTGCTCGACCGCTGGGACGAACTGCTCCCCTACTACATGAAGGTCACCGAGGGGCATCACCTGAGCGTGGCGCCCATCCCCTACCGGCGCGACCTGTACACCGGCACCGACGACCAGCAGACGGCAGTGGGCCAGCGCGGCGCCCAGGGCCCCCTCGGAAGCGCGGTCAAGCTCAACTTCGACGTCAAGCCGGTCCCCGAGGTCAACAACGAGAACAACCGCGGGCGCCTCGACGACATGGACGCCGAGGGAGTCGACATCGCGCTGATCTTCCCGTCGACGTTCTCCACCGCGTCCACCGCGCTCGACGCCGGCATCCAAACCGAGCTGTACGCCGCCTACCACCGCTACCTCGGCGACTACTGCGGCATCGACACCGACCGGCTGAAGGCCGCGCTGGTGCTCAACGCCCGCGACCCGGAATGGTCGGTGGCCGAACTGGAGTCGCTGGCCGGCGAGCCGTGGGTGGCCGCCGTCTCGGTGATGCTGCCCGAAGGCCTGCCCGTCGACGACCCCTCGCTCGACGGGATCTGGGCCCTGATGAACGACGCCGACCTGCCGCTGGTGCACCACTCGTTCTTCTACGAGCCGCCCTATTTTCCCGGTTACCGCGACATCTGGGGCAACCTGGCCATCGCCCGCATGGCCGCCCACCCCTGGGGGGCCCAGCGCCTGGTGGCCTACGTGACCCTGAGCGGGATGTTCGACCGCTACCCCAACCTGCGGATCGGTTTCGCCGAGTGCTCCGGCGGTTGGGTCGGCCCCTGGCTGAACCGCATGACCTACCAGGCCGACTACCTGGCCTCGAAGCTCCCCCGCATCGAAAAGACGCCCATCGAGTACGCGCTGGACGGCCACATCTTCTGCGGCATCGAGCTCGACGAGGGCCCCGACGCGGTGAAGGCGGTGTCGGCCGTGGTGGGCGACGGGATCCTGATGTACTCGTCGGACTATCCCCACGGCGGCTGCCGGTTCCCAAACTCAGTCGATATCGCTCTGAAGTGGCGCGACGACCTCGGCGACGAGACCTTCCGCAAGATCGCCAGCGAGAACGCCCGCCGCTTCCTGCGTATGTGAGATCGATCCTGTAGGGGCCATGACTTCCGGCTCGCCTCCATGGGCTGTCACCCGCATCGCCAATGCCTGCGTGCTGCTGGAGATCGCCGACGCGGTCGTGCTCACCGACCCGTGGTTCGTCAAGAGCTGGGCCTTCAACGAGCACGCCACCGTGGCGGTCGAGGATCTGCCGCCGCTGACGGCCATCATCGGCAGCCATTGGGTGCGCGACCACTGGGGGATGGCCGAGCTTGCGACCTACCCCCACCGGGCCACCACGCCGGTCTACGTGGCCGGCGAGAACATGGTGGAGCGGGCCACGGAGGCCGGGTTCACCAATGTGCAGGTGCTGGAGTGGGGCCAGACCCGCCGGCTCACCGATCAGGTGACTCTCGAAGCCATCGCGGACCATGATCGCGATGGGCTCATAACCACCAACTACGCCCTCACCTCACCCGAGGCTCGGATCTTCTACGGTGGCGAGACCCTCGAACTCGCCGCGCTGGAGCGCTACCGCGAGTCCGGCGACGCCTTCGACGCGGCCATCGGCCCGATCAACGGCATGAGACTCCTGGGCCGTCAGTTGGTGGTGACCGCCGCTCAGATGATGGAGGCCACCCGGATTCTGGAAGCCCCGGTGCTGGTTCCCATCCACTACGCGCACCGGTCCATCTGGCCGTTCGTCAAGGTGGGAAGCTCATTGACGGACCTGCGGGAGGCCCGGGACGGGGACATCCGCATCGTCGAACTGCAGGCCGGAGAGCGCTACGCCGCAAGCCTCTGACATCACCCCTAACAACCCCATCCGAACCACACCGACACCTCCAAGGGAGACCCAAGTGCAACTCATCTACTTCGAGACGATCCGTGATTCCCACGACAACGACGACCTGCACGCCACCGCGGTGGCGGACATGCGAGTCCTGGCCGAGGAGACCGACGGGTTCGTGCAGTGGCGCGACCGCGACGAGGGCCTCACCTACTGGGGTGTGGTGATCTTCGAGAACGAGGAGGCCGCGGTGCGCTGGTCGACGCACCCCGACCACGCCCGGATCCACAACCTGGCCGAGGGCGGCCTCTACGCGACGATCAGGACGATCGCGTTCGACAGCGTCCGCGACAAGAGCTACCGCGACGGCGGCGACTGATCAGAGGGCTCCGTCGACGGTGATACGGACGAGGGTGCGCTCGACGTCGCCGTAGTCGTGCACGCCGTAGTGCATGGTGCAGCGGTTGTCCCATGCCACTAGATCACCCGGAGTCCACTGGTGGCGGTAGACGTTGTCGGGGGTCACCGACTGCGCGTGCAGGAACTTGAGGATCGGCAGGCTCTCGGCCTCCGTCATGCCCTCGAACTGGGTCATCGCCTCACCCGGACGGTTCATGTAGAGCGCCTTGCGGCCGGTGGCGGGATGGGTCGGCGCGATGAGGTGGTAGTGGGCCACCTCCTCCTTCTGGTCGTCGGGCAGAAGGTCGGAGATCCGGTCCATGTGCCTGGTGGCACCGACGGGCCTGGTGCCCGCGAACCGGGCCCGGCGGCCCTCGAGGAACTCCTTCATGCCGTCGGAGAGACGGTCGTAGGCGTTGTACTGGTTGGAGAACATGGTGTCGCCGCCGACGGCCGGGATCGTCCGGCCCACCGCGACCGACACCGTGGGCGGGACCCGGAAGTGCGACCCGTCCACGTGCCAGCCCTCCGACGGAGTCTTCTCCTTCCCGAAGTTGGGGATCACCGCGATGTGGGGATAACCCTCCACCGAGTTGGCCTGGTAGTAGTGGGGCAGGAACGGCTCGCCCCAGAGCCGGGCAACCCGCATATGGGCGTCGGGGATGAGGAACTGGCCCCGCACGACGAGCACGCAGTTCTCATGGAGCGCCTCGCGGATGATCGCTCCCGTCGCCTCGTCGAAGTCCTCGTTGAGGTCGACTCCGCTGACGATCGCGCCCACCGAGCCGGTGGCCTTCCGAACCTTGACCCCGCCAGAGGTGTCGTCCTGTCCAGCGAGAGCATCGGTCGAGTCGATGGTGCTGGTCATTGACATCCTCCCCCGGATTCCCCCACGGCCCGAGGTATAGAGTACACCGTATTCTCAGGGCACGTCCGTCGAGATTCCCGAGGAGCCGGCCGATGAGCAAGACCGCACGCATACTCCTGGGGCGGGGTGCGGCACTGGCTGCCGTGCTCTCCCTGATGGCGGCCGCCTGCGGCGCCGACAGCAGCGAGCCCGTCGCCGAACCGGCCTCGCAGCCCGCCCAGCAGCAGGAGACTCAGGTCACGAGCTCCCCGGAGGAGGCTGAGCAGCCGGCGACATCGGCAGACGAAGCCGCCCCCGGCGCCGACGCCCCGGCCAGCGCGCCCGACGACACGGCCACGGACGAAGCGTCGGCCACCGCCGCGGCACCGGCCGATACCGACGCCGCGGTCGACGAGGCGCCCACCACCACTGTTCCCTCCCGGATCGTGCGCATCGGCGTCGCCTTCCCCGACCTGGCGGCCTTCGCGGTCCTCAACCCCGAGTTCGGCATCGGCGATCCCGAGGCGCAGGCTCTGGCCGTGGTCGACCAGTGGATACGGGAGGGGCTGCTGCCTGCCGGCATCGGCGTGGAGCTCGTCTTCGGCAAGTACAACATCATCAGCGATTCGGCGAAGCTCGGTGTCTGCACCGCCTTCGCGCAGGACTCCGACGTCTTCGCCGCGGTGTCCAGCGTCAGTTTCACCGTCGGCGCCGAGTGCCTCGCCACCCGGTTCGAGATCCCGATCATCGACACCGACGGTGCTCCCCCGTCGCTGTACCAGCGGGGCGCGCCCTGGTTCTTCACCCTGCGCGCCGATCACGGCACACACCTGCGCAGCTATGCCCAGTGGGCCATCGACAGCGGCCTGTTCGCCGGGAGCGTAGGGATGTACTACGAGACCCGCCTCGACGAGGGCGTGGAGCAACTGCGCGACCAGGTCGCGGCGGCCGGCTTGGAGATCGCCTCGGAGACGGCCACATCGGGAGAGGGAGTGGGCAGTCCCGAGGACCCCGTCGCGGTGCAGCGCTTCATCGTCGACGGCGTCGACGTGGTGCTGCCGCTGGTGGGCGGTTCGAGCCTTGCCGGTGTGCTGGGCTTCGCCGAGAGCCAGGGCTACCGACCGGTCTACCTGTCCACCGACTATGGAGAGCAGACCGCGGACGTGTCGGGAAAGACCCTTCCCGCCGAGCAGTACGACGGGACCCTGGCCATGACCATGAAGCGGTCCGGCGAGATCGCGGCCGGGATGGTCAACGAGGAGGCCGAGGCCTGCCTGTCCAACTACGAGCGGTACTCCGGCACTGACATTGAGAGACGGGCCCCCGAGACGGGGGAGTTCGCCAGCATCCTGAGGACATGCGACCTCCTGTCGCTCGTGCTTGCCGGCTTACACGGCGCGGCCGATGACCTGACCAGAGAGAACTTCGTGGAGGCGCTCGAGAATGCCGGTGAGGTCGCGCCGGCCGGCGTGGCCCCCGGCTCCTTCGGTCCCGACGACCACTCGCTGGTGGACCACTACCGAGCGATCCGGTGGGACGCCGGCTGCCCGTGCTGGGTGGCGGTGTCGGACTTCATCCCCATGGCCGCTCGCGACAGCTAGAGGCCGAGCGAGGCCCGCTCCCGGCAGCCCTCCACGGAATTGGGTATACTGAGTTTTGATCTCGGGCCGGCACGTCCGCCGGTCCTTCGACATCCCAGAGGGAGGGCACCCGTGTCGAGAACATGGAGACTCGCATTGGTAGCGGCGGCCGCTGTCTTGCTGGCCGCCAGTTGTGGCGACGACGCCGAGGATGCGGCGCCTGCACCGGCGGTAGAGGAGCCGGCTGCACCCGAGCCCGCACCGGACCCCGAGCCCGAGCCGGCACCTGAGCCTGAGCCTGAGCCCGAGCCGGCACCTGAGCCCGAGCCTGAGCCCGAGCCGGTCGACGAGTTCGATGCGGAGGCGGCGGCTGCGGAGGTGACCGCCAACGTGTCGCTGTTCTTCGACAACCTGGCGCTGGTGGGCACCGCCGAAGGCGACGCGCAGCAGGGCTACATCGACGAGATGATCGCGGTGCTGGAGGGCTCCGATCCCGCCACCGGCGAGATCTTCAAGATGCTGGGAACCCTGGCCGCGGGCTTGACCATCGACATGCGCGACGTGGTGGTGGCCGACGAGGCCAACGCCAGCTTCACCTTCGACCTGCTCATCAACGGCAACCCGACCCAGGTCACCGACGCCACCGGCACCGCCCTGTTCGAGGACGGCGTCTGGAAGCTCACCCAGCAGACCTGGGGCGCCCTGGCAGCCCTCGCCGACACCGGCGACAGCTAGACCGCCCCCGGCAGCGCCTGTCCCTTTATCGCAGGGTCGGCCGGATCAGCACCGGTCCGGCTGACCGGCAGCACCAGTTTCGCGAGCGTCGTGCGCCTGTAATCCTCTGGCGATGGTCGTAGCACCGCTCACCGGCCTCCGCGTCCTGCAGCTCAGCGGCGGGATCGAGGTGGCCTACTGCACCAAGATCCTGGCCGACGCGGGCGCGGACGTGGCGTTCGTCGAGCCGGCGAGCGGTCACGAGTTGCGCCATCGCAGCATCACAGGGGCTGATCTGGGCGGGCGATCGAGTCCGCTGTTCGAGTACCTGCACTGCTCCAAGCGAGGTCTGGAGGATCCCGGCGAGGATCGGCGGGCCCTCTACGAGCTCAGCGACGTCGTGGTGGCCGACCATCTCGACGACTCGTGGGAGCGGCTGCATGAGCGCTTCCCCCATCTCAGCGCGGTAGTCGTCTCGCCGTTCGGGATGGAGGGTCCCTGGTCGTCGCGGCCCGCGTCGGACCTCACGTTGCAGGCCGCTTCCGGAGGCATGGCGCCGCGCGGCGCTCCCGGCCGGGCTCCCCTGATGGTCGGTGGGGAACCCAGCTACTGGTTCGCGGGCTCGGTTGCGGCCGTGAGCCTGCTCGGAGCGCTCAACCGGACGCGCTCGACCGGCGTCGGCGAGTTGATCGACGTCTCGATGCTGGAAACCACCCACCTCGAGCACGGCATGTACCCGGTGACGTTCCACTCGATGGCGGGCCGGCCCTTCCAGACCAGCCGTGGCGTGCCGGTCCCCGGCATCGAGCCCACCCATGACGGGTGGGTGGGCTTCTTCGTCATCACCGGCCAGCAGTGGCTCGACTTCTGCGCGCTGATCGGCAGACCCGAATGGCAGCAGGACGAGTCGCTGTTCATCGCGGTCGAGCGCAGGCTGCGGGCCGAACAGCTCCAGGGCCCCATCCGCGACTGGACCCGGGAGCGTACGACGGACGAGATCGTGGAGACCGCGTCGCTGATGAGGATCCCGGTCGCCCCGATCGGCTCGGGCGAGACCGTCACGGGCATCGACCACTTCGTGGCCGAGGAGTGGTTCGTGCGCCATCCCGATGGCTTCACCCAGCCCCGGCGCCCGTATCGCTTCGGCCGCGAGCCCATCGCTGCGCCGGTGCCGGCCCGAAGCTTGAGCGACGCAGAGCATCTCGGCTGGCAGCCGCGGCCCCGCCGGCCCGGGACCGGAGGAGCCTCAGGGGACCTTCCCCTTGAAGGCATACGGGTCGCCGACTTCACCGGCTTCTGGGCGGGACCGATGGCCAGCGCGATCCTCGCCGGGCTGGGCGCCGACGTCATCCACCTGGAGGGCCCCAAACGCCCCGACGGAATCCGGATGAACACGCTTCGCTTGATGAGCGAGCCGCAGTGGTGGGAGTGGTCGCCGCTGTTCTGCGGCGCTAACACCAACAAGCGTGGCCTGTGCATCGACCTGTCGACCCCCGAGGGGCACGGGGCGGCCTTACGGCTGCTCGGCACGTGCGACGTGATGTTCGAGAACTTCAGCCCCCGTGTGGTGGAGCAGCTCGGGCTGGCGCCGGACGCGGTGCTGGGCGCCAACCCACGGATCGTGATCGTGCGCATGCCGGCGTTCGGGCTGGGAGGACCGTGGCGGGACCGGGTGGGGTTCGCTCAGACGATCGAGCAGTCCTGCGGTCTCGCCTTCCTGACCGGCTACGAGGGCGAAGCCCCTCTCATTCCCAACGGCATGTGCGATCCGCTGGCCGGCGTGCACGGCGCGATCGCAGCCCTGGTGGCGCTGGTCGAGCGGGCCCGCAGCGGTGCCGGACAGGTGGTGGAGGCACCCATGGTTGGTGCAGGTCTGGCGGTAGCCGCCGAACAGGTCCTGGAGTACTCGGCCTTCGGGAACCTGCAACGCTCGATGGGCAACTCGTCGCCCCTGATGTCCCAGCAGGTCTTGCGCGGCGCCGGAGAGGACGAGTGGATCGCCGTCAGCCTGCCCGATCAGCAAGCCGTGCGGGCCGCCCTCGCGGTCTCCGGAGGCGATGACCTCGCCGATCTTGAGCGCTGGTGCGCCACCCGCCCGGCCGAGGACGCTGCGGAGGTGCTGCTGGCCCAGGGTGTGCCTGCGGCCAGGGTGCAGTGGGCTCAGGAGGTCGTCGACAGTCCGCAGCTCCATCATCGGGGGTTCTTCGAGCAGCTCGACCATCCGCTGTGCGGCCGCCACACCTACATCTCGTGGCCGGCCCGATTCAGCGCGGGACCGCAGGCATGGAACCGGGTCGCATCGCCCACCATGGGGCAGCACAACCACGAGATCCTGGCCGAACTGGGCTATGACGAAGCCGCCATCGACCGCCTGCGGAGCCAGGGTGTGATCTCGGAGGGCGTGCTCACCGACCAGCACGGCTGGTGAAGGCCGAACACCGGGACCGCCCGGAGGCGGCATCTCCAGCGATTCAGTACACTAAAATGGCTGGAGCACCGATTCTGGGGGCCGTCAATGGAGTTCGACTGGACCGAGGAGGATCTGTCCTACCGGTCGGAGCTTCAGGACTTCCTCGCGGAGGAGCTGCCGGGACGATGGGAGGGCGCCACCGCCGTGCTCGGCTCGGCCGACAATGCCGAGTACTCCCGACGCTTCGCCGGGCTGCTCGCCGAGAAGGGATGGTTGACACCCCACTGGCCGACTGAGTGGGGCGGGACGGCGGCCACACCCTGGATGCTGGCCGTGCTGGGCGAGGAGTTGTGGTCCCGGGGTGAGCCCCGCGGCCCCCAGTACATGAACGTCAACTGGATCGGCCCGTCGATAATGGCCCACGGCACGCCCGAGCAGTGCCAGCGGTACCTGCCTCCCATCGCGGCCGGGGACGTGATCTGGTGCCAGGGGTTCTCCGAGCCCGAGGCTGGGACCGACCTGGCGTCGCTGCGGACCCGGGCGGTGCTTGACGGCGACGACTACGTGGTCAACGGGTCAAAGATCTGGACCTCCTACGGCGACATCGCCGATCACTGCTACCTGCTGGTGCGCACCGACGCCCAGGCCGAGCGCCACCGTGGCATCTCCGTGCTGCTCATGGCCATGGACTCACCCGGCCTGGTCGTGCGCCCCATACCGGGGATGGTGGGCGAGCACTCCTTCACCGAGTTGTTCCTCACCGATGTGCGGGTCCCGGTCGCCAACCGGCTCGGACCGGAGAACGAGGGGTGGAGCGTGGTGCGCGAGGCGCTGTCGTTCGAGCGGGTGGGGGCGCCCCGCTGGGCCCGGGCCGCTTACGTGCTCGATGAGACGGTACGGGGGGCGTTGGAGCAGGGCCGGTCGATCGATCCGGTGGCTGTCGAGGCAGTGGGCGTGGCCAAGACCGCCTGCGAGGCGGCCCGCATGCTGTGCTACCGCGTTATCGATGAGCGGGCCCGCGACCTCCCACCCTCGCCCCACGCCAACGTCGCCCGGGTGGCGATGGTGCAAGCCGAGAGGCTGGTGGCCGACGCCTGCGCGGCCCTCGAGGGCAACGAGATCATGCGATACGGATCCGACTCCGACCTCCAGATGCGCAAGTCGCTGGCCGCGGGTGTCGCCGCCGGGACCTACGAGGTGCAGCTCAACCTGGTGTCGCGCCGCCACCTGCGCCTGCCCAAGAACTGACCATGGACTTCACGCTCGACTCCCACCAGGAAGCAGTGCTCGAGGCGGTGGGGACGCTGCTGTCCCGCCATTCCGGCCCCGCCCGGCTGCATGACCTCGGCGGCGACGAGCCCGGCTACGACCACGACCTCGACAAGCGGCTGGCCGAGGCGGGCTTCCTGGACGTCGCGGAGCCCCTCAGTACCTGCCGGCTGGACGCGGCCCTGGTGCTCGAGGCGCTCTCGGGTTCTCTCGCGTCCTCCGCCGCCGGTTGGCGGCTGCTGGTGCTGCCGACCCTGGACGTCGATGTCGAGGGGCCCGTCGCGGTGGTGACCGAGAGCCACTCTGGACCGGCCCGCTTCGCGGCCGACGCCGACGCCCTCGTCGTGATCGGCGATGACCGGGTGCGCCTGGTGCGACCGGACCGTCCCATCCCCAGGGTCCGCTCCCGGCTGGGATGGCCTGTCGGCGAGGTGACCGGACTGTCTGAGGGCGGTGCTCTCGATGGGGCGCCAGCGGCTGCGGTCCGGTCCTGGGCGCGGGTCGCGGTGGCCACCGAGATGGTGGGGGCGATGCAGTTCGCCCTCGACATCACGGTCCGGCACGTGAGCGACCGGCGCCAGTTCGACCGGGCGATCGGCTCGTTCCAAGCGGTCCAGCACGGCCTGGCCGAGTGCTCGGTCGCGGTCGACGGAGCCCGCTGGCTCGCCCTGGAGGCAGCCTTCACCGGCTCGGCCAGTACCGCGGCCGCGGCGCTCACCCAGGCATCGGAGGCCTCCAAGCTGATCTTCAGGAGGACCCACCAGTATCACGGAGCCATGGGCTTCACCAGGGAGTACGACCTGCACCTGGCCACCCTGAGGCTGCTGGCGCTGCGCAGCGAGGCCGAGAGCTTCGGACGGCCGGCGGCCGCCTGCGCTCACGAGCATTGGGGCATCTGATGAGCCTCGACCTCTCCTACAGCGCCGAACAGTCCGAACTCGCCCGATCGGTCGACGGGCTGTGCCGTCGTGGTGGCACGGGGGCCGGCTTCACCGACTCCGACCCGCTGCCCGAGCAGTACTGGCGGGGCCTGGCGGAGCTCGGGGTGCTCGGGCTGGGCACCGCCGCCGGAGGGGGCGGAGCGCTGGAGATCGCCGCGTCCATGGAGCAGCTCGGCGCCCACGGCGCGCCGGGACCGCTGGTTGGCACCTTCATAGCCGGCGCTCTGCTCGATCCGTCCGAGATGGAGCCGATCTCAGACGGGCGCCAGCTCGCCAGCGTCGGCCAGCCGCCGCTGATGCCGTGGGCCACAAGGGCCGGTCTGTTTGTGGAGATCGTCGCCTCAGAGGCCTGGCTAGGCCGGCCCGTCAGTTCCCCGGAACCGGTCGATACCACCGCGGGCGAGCCCTGGGGGCGCGCCGAGTTGGAGAGGCTGCGGCCGCTGGGCGACGCCACCACGGCAATCGCGCTGGGCCAGACCGCGGCCGCGGCCTACCTGGCCGGGGCGGCGCAGAATCTTGTGGAGATCGCCAGCGAGTACGCCAAGGACAGGGTGCAGTTCAACCGGCCGATTGCCAGCTTCCAGGCCATCTCCCATCCTCTGGCTTCATGCTCGGTGTCGGTGGCGGCGTCACGGATCATGGCCCGGGGCGCGGCCTCGGCCATCGACGACGGCGACCCGGACGCGCCGGACGCCGCGGCGCGAGCCCGGCTCTCCGCGGTCGCATCCGCCACCGCGGCGGCCTACCAGGCTCACCAGACCTTCGGTGCCATCGGTTTCACCATCGAGGGTCCGGTAGCCCATGTGAGCCTGCGGATCCGCCAGCTGTCGCTGCAGCCGATCCCGGTGGCGTCGGCTCGCGCCCGCGTCCTGGAGAGTCTCGGAATCTGACCAACCATCCGGCAACGAGAGGAGAACGGCAATGTCCGTCGACCTGACCCAACCGCTCGAGGGCCTCATCTACGAGCGGCGCGACCATGTGGCCCATATAACGATCAACCGGCCCGAGCGCGGCAACGCGCTGCACGGCTCGATGATCGAACCGGTCAAGGCGATCTGGGCCGAGGTGCGCGAGGACCCGTGGATCCGGTGCGCCATCGTGACCGCCGCCGGGAGCCGCCACTTCTGCACCGGAGCCGACATGGGCGCAGTGGCGGCCCGGGGCAAGGTCAAGGCGGGCAAGGGCCCGCTTACCGACGAGGTGTTCTGGTCGCCGCGCCAGAACCGGGTGTGGAAGCCGGTCATCTGCGCGGTCAACGGAACGGTGGCCTCCGCCGGGCTCCACTTCGTCGTCGACGCCGACATCGTGGTGTCGTCCAACAAGGCCACGTTCCTGGACACCCACGTCAACGTGGGCATGGTCGGCGCGGTGGAGAACATCGGCCTGGCCAAGCGCCTGCCTCTCGGCTCCGCCCTGCGGATGACGCTGTGCGGCAAGTCCTACCGCATGTCGGCCGAGCGGGCCTACCAGCTCGGGATGGTGGACGAACTGGCCGAGCCCGAGGAGCTGATGACCGTGGCGGAGGAGATCGCCCAGCAGATCTGCGCCAACTCGCCGGCGGCGGTGTCGCTGTCCCAGCAGGCCATCTGGAGCTCTATCGAGATGGGCTACCGCGACAGCCTCGAGTACGGCTGGGCGCTGCTGCGGATGCACTGGGACCACCCCGACATCAAGGAGGGGCCCAAGGCGTTCGTCGAGAAGCGAGCCCCGGTGTGGTACACGGGCGAGGAGGACGGGGAGTAGCCGCGACTGGCCGCCGCTAGCTGAGGTCATGAACTTCGATCTCGGCCCTGAGCTGGGGGCGTTCCGGCTGGAGGTGCGGGCCTTCCTCGACGACTTCGGGGACATCGGCGCCTTCTTCCACCACGAGGGCGCCTACGACGACGCCACCCGGCGCCTGTACCTAGCTCTGGGCGAGCGCAACTGGCTGGCCCTGGCCTGGCCCGAGGAAGTCGGTGGCGAGGGCAAGCACCCGCTGTTCGAGTTCGTGCTGTGGGACGAGATGGCCCGCAGCCGGGCCGCCCGCCCGCCGCTGGGCTCCGGGATTGTGGCCAAGACCATCATCCGGGCCGGCACGGAGGAGCAGAAGGAGCGCTTCCTGCCCGGCCTGCGAAGCGGTGAGGTCTTCTTCTCGCTGGGCTACTCCGAGCCGGAGGCCGGATCTGACCTGGCCGGCCTGCGCACCCGGGCCGTGCGCCGCGGCGACGTCTATCTGGTGACCGGCGAGAAGCGCTGGACCTCGGGCGGTCATCGGGCCGACTACCTGTGGATGCTGTGCCGGACCGGCACTCAGGAGAGCCGCGGTCGGGGCCTGACCATCCTGATCGTCGACCGGCGTTCGCCCGGGATCACGGTCTCGCCGCTCACCGCCCTCAGCGGCGAGCGCTTCAACGAGATCTTCTTCGACGAGGTCGAGGTACCGGTCGACAACCGGATCGGCGACGAGAACGGCGGATGGCAACTGATCGGTGAGTCGCTGGCCACCGAGCGCCACGTGCAGTTCCAGCCGTCCCGCGTCCGGCGTGACTTCGACGACCTCGTCGAGTGGCTCTCGGCGCGGGGGCTGACCGGCGACCCGGTGGTCCGGTACCGGCTCAGCGACCTGGCCGTGCGGGTAGCCGAGGTGGAAGCCCTGGCCCTGGCCATGTGCGAGGCGGTGCAGGACGGCCGGGACGCCGCGGTGGAGGCGGCCGCCAACAAGCTGGCCGGCAGCGAGGTAGCCCAGGAGGTGTCCCGCCTGGCCGGCGACCTCGGCGTCCCGGACTCGGTGGTGGTGGGATCGCAGGTCGAGTACCTCTGGCGCCAGTCCATAAGCGAGACCATCGGCGGCGGCACCTCCGAGATCATGCGGGGGCTGATCGCCGGCCGCGGCCTCGGCCTGCCGCTGAAGGGATAGAACTTCGGGCACGACCGTGGAGGCCTACCGTTGAACCACCCATCACCTGACCCTGGAATCGACCCGTCGGCAGCCGCGACACCGGCCGGCTCCGTGGCCGGACGGACGGTGATCGTCACCGGCGCCGCCCGGGGCCTGGGCCGCGACTACGCCGGCATGTTTGCGGCCGACGGCGCTTCGGTGCTGCTGGCCGACCTGGACGCGCAGTCTGTCGGGGATGCGGCGGCGGCCATTTTCGAGACCGTGCCCGGCGCCCGGGTGGGATCGGTGGTGGCCGACGTCACCGATCCGGCTCAGACGGAGGCCATGGCCGCAGCCGCGCTCGACGCCTTCGGCCGGATCGACGTGCTAGTGAACAACGCCGGGATCTGGGGTGATCTGGAACGCTCCCCGCTGCTGGAGACCGCGCCGGACTACTGGGATCTGGTGATGGCCGTCAACCTGCGGGGACCGCTGCTCTGCACGCAGGCGGTGGTCGGTGCCATGCGGGAGGTCCGGTGGGGACGGATCATCAACATCTCCTCGATGGGCGCCTACATGCCCGCCGGGGTCTACGGCGTCAGCAAGCTGGGCCTCAACCAGTTGACCTTCGCGCTGGCCACCGAACTAGGCCCGAGCGGCATCACCGTCAACGCGGTGGCGCCCGGTCCGATCGACAACGAGGCCACCCGCTTGCAGGTCCCGCCCAAGGGGATCCAGAAGATGATCGACGGCACCGCCGTCGGGCGGATGGGTACCGCCGCCGACCTCTTCGGCATGATCCGGTTCCTGGCCACCGAAGAAGCCGGCTGGATCACGGGCCAGACATTCGGCGTCAACGGCGGATTCAGCAGCCGCCTCTAGCACCATGCCCCCCGACGACGACTTCCGCCGGAGAGTGCGGTCGTTCCTGGCCCATCACGGACCCGCCGAGGGATGGCTCCGAGACGAGCACGGTCGGCCCCCACCCGACGACGCCCCCAACGAGGTGCGGGTCGCTCGGGCCCGCCGGTGCCTGAGCCTGCTGTTCGAAGCGGGTCTCGGCGCGATCTCGTGGCCCCAGCGCTACGGCGGCCAGGGGTTGAGCAACCGTCATCAGGTGATCTTCAACGAGGAGGCCGCCGGCTACGCGCTGCCGCTGGACATCTTCATCATCGGCGTCGGGATGTGCGCCCCCACCGTTCTGGCCCACGGCACCGAACAGCAGCGGACCCGCCACCTGCCGCCCCTGCTGCGCGGCGAGGAGATCTGGTGCCAGCTCTTCTCCGAGCCCCAGGCCGGCTCCGACCTGGCCGGCCTGGGCTGCCGTGCCGAGCCCGACGGCGACGGCTGGTCGGTGTCGGGACAGAAGGTCTGGACCTCGGGGGCCCACAACGCCGCCTACGGCATGCTGCTGGCCCGATCCGATCCCGGCAGCTCACGCCATGCGGGGATGACCATGTTCATCGTGGACATGTCCCTGCCCGGCGTCGAGATCCGTCCCCTGCGACAGATGAGCGGCGTGTCGAGGTTCAACGAGGTGTTCTTCGACAGCTGCCGTCTAGACCCGGACGCAGCCCTCGGAGAGGTGGGCCAGGGATGGCGAACCGCCATAACGACGCTGATGAACGAGCGGGTCTCGATCGGCACCAGCAATCCGGCCGGCTACGGGCACCCCGCGTCGGTGCTGGCTGCGGAGGCCCGCCGCCGGGGCCGCATCGACGATCCGGCCATGACCGACAGGATCTCGCAACTGATCATCCGCGAGCGCATCACCGCCCTACTGGGCCAGCGGGTGACCGAGGCGCTGCTCGCCGGGGTGCAGCCCGGTCCGGAGGGTTCGCTGGCGAAGCTCAGCGGCACGCAGGTGTCCAAGGAGTCGGCCTCTTTGGCCTTGGAGATTCTCGGGTCCGAGGCCGTGGCCTGGGACGCCGCCGACAGCCTGGCGGCCTCGTGGGCCACCGTGCAGTGCTCGACACCGGGGCTGTCGATCGCAGGCGGAACCGACGAGATCATGCGCAACCTGTTGGCCGAGCGAGTCCTCGGCCTCCCCCGGGAGCCCAAGACAACGGCCCGCCACGAGTCTGGAGTGAGCCAATGACGACCATGACCGGCGGAGAGGCCGCGGTCGCGGCCCTCCGGGCCCTCGGCGTCGACACCGTCTTCGGGATCGTGAGCGTGCACAACATCCCGATCCTCGACGCCGTCTCGCAGACACCGGGAATAGAGCTGGTCGGCTGCCGCCACGAGCAGGGCGCCGTCCACGCGGCCGACGGCTTCGCCCGGGCCACGGGCCGTCTCGGAGTGTGCGTCACCAGCACCGGTCCCGGCGCGGCCAACGCCATGGGCGGGCTGTATGAGGCGAGCTTCGCCTCGTCACCGGTCCTGATGCTCACCGGTCAGGTGGAGACCTACCAGTACGGCCGGGACCGCAGCGCGCTGCACCAAGCCGACCAGCAGCTGGACATGCTGCGCACCGTCACCAAGCGCTCCGACCATGTGGCCGACCACGGTGACATCGCTGGAGCCGTGCTGGTCGCGGCCAGCGAGGCTCTCTCGGGACGACCGGGACCCACCGCGGTGCAGATCCCGATCGACCTGCAGTACGGCCGCGGCGAGGTAGGTGAGCTGGCGGCCGTACAGCCCCGACTGGAGACGCCGGAGGCCTCCCTCGTGGACGACGCGGCCGCCCTGCTGGACAACGCAGCCCGGCCGCTGATCATCGCCGGGGGCGGCGTGGTGCGGGCGGGTGCCGGCCGGCAGCTGACGTCCCTGGCGGAGCGTCTCGCCGCGCCGGTGCTCACCACCGTGGAAGGCCGCGGCTCGATCTCCGAGGACCACCGGCTTTGCCTGGGCCCCAACACCGACCTGACGGCCATGGATCCGGTGATCGCCGGCGCCGACGTCGTGCTGGCGGTGGGGACCCGCTTCCAGCAGAACAACAACATCCACAAGTGGCTGACCATCCCCGGCCGGCTGGTGCACCTCGACGCCGACGCCGCCATGATCGGCCGGATCCATCCCGCCGAGGTCGGGCTGGTCGGCGACGCTTGCCTCGGCCTGGAGGCGCTACTGGCGGCCGCGGCCGCGACGGCCCGCGACGGCACATGGGCCGAGGACTGCGGCCGGGTCCGGGACGAGGCCGTGGTCGCCGGTCGGGAGTCCCTCGGCCCCGACCTGCTGGCGATCATGGACGCCATGGACGAGGTCCTTCCTGAAGGGGCGATTGTGGCCAAGGACGCCACCGTGTCGGCCTACCAGTGGGGCAACCGTCTACTCCCCGTGCGCCAGGCCCGTACCGCCATGCGTCCGGTGTCGATGGCCATCGGGCCCGGAGTCCCTCTCGCGGTCGGCGCCGCGGTCGGCTCAGGACAGCCCACGGTGGTAATCCAGGGCGACGGCGGGCTCATGCTGAGCCTCGGAGAGCTTGCCACTGCGGTGCAGCAGGACCTGCCGCTGGTCGTGTGCGTGTTCAACGACCGGGGCTACGGGATCCTGCGGTTCATCCAGGACCTGGTGGTCGAGGGCCGCCATACCGGCGTCGACCTGGCCACACCCCGGTTCGCGCCACTGGCCGAGGCGATGGGGATGCGCTCGGCCGAGGTCTCCGACCCCGACGGGTTCGTCCGGGTCTTCTCCGAGGCGATCGCAGCCGGCGGCCCGTGGCTGCTCGACATCGACCTCACGGCCATGGCCCCCATGACCATCCTCCCCCAGCGCCGCCCCGAGCGGGCCTGATCGCGAGCGCTGTCTGGGGCGGGCTACCGCGTCAGGCGCGAGTACACGGCGAGCGCATCGGTGGCCGCCTCGGAGTCGGCTTCGATGCCGAGACTCTGCAGCGTCCGGGAGACGCACACATAGAACGAGGTGGTGAGGATCAGCTCGATGCACTCGCCGGCCGAGAAGAAGTCCCGCAGCCTGCCGACTGAGCCGGGCGAGGCACCACCGTCGAGGACGATCTCACCGGCACAGGCCAGTGCGGCCCGCTCGGCCGCGGAGAACTCAGCGGAACCCTCCCAGTCATCGAGGGCCTCGAGTTGGGCCTCGGTCACGCCGGCCCGGACCGCGGCCGGCCAGTGGGCCTGCCACTCGAACGACGAGCGGGTCAGCAACGCCGTCCGCATGATCAGAAGCTCTCGCAATCCCCGATCGGTCTCGGGCTCCGAACGCAGAGGCCAAGCCATCTGCACCCAGGCGTCGAGCATGGCGGGAGCGTTTCCGAGCATCCGGTACAGCAGCGGCACCTCGCGGCCCCGGTCGCGGAACCCGTCGAACACCCGGTTGAGCACCGGATCGTCGATGTCGGCATCGACAGGCTCGATGGGCGATGCATCATGACTGGGCCGGGTCACGGGCCACTATTTAGCACACTGATTAGGATGGCCGTATGAGCCTGGAGGGCAGGTCCGTCCTGATTCTCGGGGGGACGTCGGGGATGGGGTTGGAGACGGCTCTGGCGGCCCGCCGGGTCGGAGCCGACGTGGCCATCGTGGGACGTGACCCGGCCAAGGCCGACAGCGCCCGCCGGGCAGTCGGCGAGGGCACGGTCTGCGGGGTGCTCGACGCCCGCGACACCGGTGCCCTGTCCACCTTCGCCGACGGGCTCGACGCCATCGACCATGTGGTCTCATTCACCGGTGACCAGCCGGCCGCCCCACTCGCCGAGGCGGACCACGACATGTTCTCCTCGGCATTCGACGCCCGGGTCTGGGCCGCCCGCAACGCCTGCGCCATCGCGGCGCCCCGGATGCCGCCGGACGGCTCTTTCGTGTTCTGCTCGGGCCTGTCGGCGTTGAGGCCACGGCCGGGCCGTTCGGCCGGGGCGGTGGCCACCGCCGCGCTCGAGTCGTTCTGCCGGGCCATGGCCGTCGAGCTGGCGCCCCTGCGGGTCAACGCGATCTGCCCGGGTGCCTTCGGCACCGACGTCCTCCGGCGAGCCCTGGGCAGCGAGGCGGCCGTCGAGCGGCTGGCCTCAGCCATCCCGCTGGGCCGCATCGGCGATCCCGCCGAGATCGCTCACGCCGTCATGTTCCTGCTGACCAACACCTACACCACCGGCACGACGCTCCGGGTCGATGGCGGCTTCGCCCTCACGTGACCATGCCGACCTCCGGACACGACCTCCTGAAGACGGTTCCCAGCGGGGATCTCCTCGTCGGTGATGAGCGGGTCCACGACACCACCGCCGGCTCCCGCGAGCAGCTCGATCCCTCCACCGGCCGCCGGCTGGCCACCGTCGCGCTGGCGGGGCCCTCCGAGATCGACACGGCAGTCCAATCCGCCCGGGACGCGCAACAGGAGTGGCTCGACCTGTCCCCGGCCCAGCGCCGGGACGTGATCCTGCGGTTCGCGCAACTCCTGGACGAAAACCACGAAGAGATGTCGATCCTGCGGTCACTCGAGTTGGGCGCGCCCATGAAGAAACGGCCCGGCGCCAACATGGCCGTGGAGTACATGCGCTACTTCGCGGGCTGGGTCGACAAAATTGAGGGCTCCACCATCCCGGTACACCCGGGCCGAGCGCTGGACTACACGGTGCCTGAGCCCTACGGAACGGTCGCCGCCATCACGCCATGGAACGGAGGCGTCGTCTCGGCCGCCATGAAGGCCATCCCGGCTCTGGTGGCCGGCAACACCGTGGTGATTAAGCCCTCGGAGCTGGCCGTGCTGTCGCTCCTGCGCTTCGGGGAGCTGGGCCTGGCTGCGGGCCTACCCGCCGGTGCACTGAACGTGGTACCGGGACCAGCCGCGGCCGGCTCGGCCCTAGTGGCCCATCCCGGCATCGACAAGATCAGCTTCACCGGCGGGGGCGCCACCGCCCGCGAGGTACTGCGGGGCGCGGCGACCAACCTCACACCGGTCATCCTGGAGCTGGGGGGCAAGTCGGCCAGCATCGTCTTCGAGGACGCCGATCTCGACACCGCAGTAGCCACCACGGTCGGCCTGGCGCTAGCCGGCATGAGCGGTCAGGGTTGCGTGCTGCCGACCCGGCTGGTCGCACACGACACGGTCTACGAAGCGGTAGAGCAACGGGTCGTCGAAGCCGCCGCGTCGCTGAGGGTGGGCCGTCCCTTCGACGAGGGCGTGCAGACCGGACCGGTGATCACCGAGGCCGCCTGCGAGCGCATCATCGGCGAGGTGGAGGCGGCTGCGTCCCGGGGCGACGGACGGCTGCTCACCGGGGGCGCACGACTGGGAGGCGACCTGGCCGATGGGTTCTTCGTGGCGCCGACCGTGTTCGGGAACGTCGACAACTCCTCGCCCATCGCCCGCACCGAGATCTTCGGCCCCGTGCTGAGCCTGATCCGCTTCGGAGACGAGGCCGAGGCCCTGAGCATCGCCAACGACAGCCCCTACGGCCTTGGTGGCCTGGTGTTCACCCGCGACGTCGCCCGGGCCCACCGGGTGGCCGGACGGCTCCAGGCCGGGTCGGTCGGTGTCAACGCCTTCGCCCCGATGCCGCCCAGCGCTCCGTTCGGAGGCGTCAAGCAGAGCGGTTACGGGCGCGAGGGCGGGCTGGCCGGCGTGGAGGAGTTCCTGAGGCCCAAGAACGTCTACGTAGACCTGAGCGGACCGTGAGCGCCACAGGAGCGGGCGGCGGTGAGTGATCTGCTGAGCGGCGTGCGGGTGCTCGAGTCCGCGGTGCTGCTCAACGGCGACACCCTGGGCATGCTGCTCGGCGACCTGGGGGCCGACGTGATCAAGGTCGAGGCGCCGCCGGCAGGCGACTATCTACGCGACATCCTCGGGCAGATCGAGCCGCGGCACAGCCCGGCCCACCTGCAGGCCAACAAGAACAAGCGCAGCATCGCGCTCGACCTCGGCAGCGCCGGGGGCCGGGAGGTGCTGTGGGACCTCCTCGAGGGGGCCGATGTGTTCGTCGACGGCTTCACCGCGGGGGCCGCCGACCGGCTGGGCATCGGCTACGAGCAGCAGCGCAGCCGCAAGCCCGGCATCGTCTACTGCCAGTACACCGGCTTCGGCTCCGTCGGCCCCTACGCCCGGATGCCTGCCCACGGCCAGATGATGAACGCCGGCGCGGCCGCGGTGACGCTCGCCGTTGGGGACGACGGCTTCGTGCGGCCGGCCGAGAACCGCGAGCTGATGTGGGGCACCTCCATCGGAGGCGACGGCACCGCGGCCGGCGCCGTCCACGCCGCACTCCGGGTGGCTGCCGCGCTGTACCGGCGCCAGGTCACCGGCGAGGGATGCTTCCTGGACGTCTCCGCAGCCGACGCGGTGGTGGCCCAAGGCTGGATCGGCGCGGTCTACGGCCTCAACTACGACCGGATCACCGACCACACCGGTCTCAAGGACCCCGGCGCGGAGCCGCTGACCGGAGCCAAGTACCAGTACTACCGCACATCCGACGAGCGGTTCGTGCTGTTCTGCTGCATCGAGCCCAAGTTCTGGGAGCGCTTCTGCCGGCTGGTGGGACGCGACGATCTCATCGTCGCGCAGCTGGAGCCGGGCCCTGTCGACTTCGCCCGGGACGCCGACGAGCTGCGCCGTGAGCTGCAATCCGTCTTCGAGACCCGCACCCAGCGCGAGTGGGTGGACATGGCCATCCGCGAGCGGGTTCCGATCGGCCCGGCCCACCAGGGGGTGGCCAGCCTCAGGGACGACCCCCAGTTGGCGGCCCGGCAGATCCTGGTTGAGGGCCGTCATCCGATCGCGGGACCCTTCACCTACGTCGGCGAACCGGCGATCGTCGATGAGCAGCCCTACGCGCTGCGCCGTCCCGCCCCCGGGTTCGGTGCCCACACCACCGAGATCCTCACGGAGATCGGTTACGACGAGTCCCGTATAGCAGAGCTGTTCGCCGGCGGCATCATCGCCGGCGACTGACAGCGCCGGCCGCCGCCCGACGCGGGGGTCTTCAGTCCAGCACGGTGGCCGAGCCGCCCCTGCGGGCGTCTGCCGCCGCTTCCAAGCGGCCCTGGTGCCATCCCACAATCTGCGCGGCCCCGAACCCCTCCGGGCCGGGCGAGCGGGACAGCGCAGCCGGATGCACCCCGGCGAGCTCATGACCGGTTTCCAGGGCCAGGTCGCCTCCGAAGCACACCTTGAAGCGGGGCCGGTCGACCGCCGCCTGGGGTCCCAGCCCCTCCAGGACCATGCGGACGATGAGCTGCACCTGGGCCTGGGGCTGCATGATCCCGCCGGCCACGCCCAGCACGCAGCCAAGGCGGCCGTCGCGGGTCACCAGCCCGGGGATGGTGGTGTGGGGCGGTTTCGCTCCCGGCTGCGGCTCCAGGCTCAGCATCCGCAAGGTGGTGGCCCGGTTGTGGATGGGTCCGCCGATCTCGTCCACGCCCAGGTGCGCGCCGAAGTCGCCGAACACGGAGGTGATCAGCGACACGGCCGTCCCGTCGTGGTCGACCATAGCCAGGAAGGTCGTGTCGCCGGTGGCCCGCTTGGGCCGACCCACGACGATGGCGGCCGGATCGAACCCGGCAGCTTGCATCCCTTCGGAGGTCGCCGCCAGCACGGCCTCCCAGTCCACGGGTGCAACAGCCTCAAGACATTCCAGCGCGCCGAGCACGCTCGGTCCCTGCGTCGGTGAGGGCATCTGCCACACCGTGTGCCCCGCGAAGTCGACCATGCCGGGCTCCACCGCCATCGTCCGGTGCCGGGCCATGTCAGCCTCCGACAGGAAGCCCCCGTCCCGGCGAACCCGCTCCACGATGGCTGCTCCGATCGGGCCGCCGAGCACGGCCTGGCTGCCTTCGGACGCGATCACGTCGAGGCACTCGGCCAGCCGCGGGTTGCGGACCAGAGCGCCCTCGGCAATCGGCGTGCCCTCGGGTACGTAGAGAGGGCCTAGCACGGGGTCGGATGCCAACGACCCCCCGCTGCGGGCCGCGGTGGAGGCAAGGGTTGGGCGCACCTCGAAGCCGGAGGCCGCGTACTGCCGGGCCGGCCCGACCGCGTCGGCCAGGCTGATGGTGCCGTGCTCCGCCAGCGCCGTCTCCAGCAGTGCCACCGCGCCTGGAGGCGTGACCGAGGCGCCGCCCCGGGCCGGTACGGCGTCGTGGCCCGATTGCCGCAGCCCTTCAGTGGTCAATTCCAACGGGACGGCGCCGGAGCCGTCGAGGGCGGCCGGTGCCCCCTCGCCGTCGTGCACGAACATGAACCCGTCCCCGCCGACTCCGCAGGACTGGGGCTCGACGACGTAGAGCACGAAGCAGGCGGTTACCGCAGCGTCCACGGCGTGGCCGCCGTCGGAGAGCACCTCTACGGCCGCCGCCGTCGCCCGTGGATCGGAGGTGGCCACCGCCGCGGTCATCGGCGGGATCCGCTCAGTTACAGGTCTCGGCGGCGGTCACAGCCGCAGGTACCGCTCGGCGTTGGTGGACATCAGCTTGGTCATGACGTCGCGGCCGAGACGGTCCTCCCACTCGAGCGCGATGTCGGGCGAGCGGGGGAACTCGGCCTGGTTGTGCGGATAGTCCGACGAGAACATCAACACGCCGTCGCCGAGGATCTCGTTGATGCTGGCGGCCAGCGCGGCACCCTCGTACAGTTCGATGCCGCAGTAGATGTGACCCGCCCGGGCGTACTCCACCGGCGTCATCTTGCACTCGGGCAGTGCGTTGGCCATGTAGTCGGCCTGGCCCTGCAGCCGGATCAGCCAGGCCGGCAGCCAGCCGGCGCTGCACTCCGAAAACCCGATGCGCAGCCTCGGGAAGCGGTCGAACATGCCGCTGAGCGTCATGTAGCCGAGCAGCCGGGCCGCACCCCAGGGATGGGCTGCCGCCCGGGCCACCACCACGTTGCCCCAGATGTCGCGGTACCCGGGGAAGTAGGGAGGCTCGTAGAAGAAGGAGTGGTGCAGCAGGGGCAGGTCGTGCTCGTCGAGCGCGGCCCAGATCGGGTCCAGCTCCGGGTCGTCGACCGGCACCTCCTCGGGGAGGATGGCGCTGGCGGCGCCGACCCACGGCTCGGGGCCGAGCCTGGCCACGATCTCGGCTGAGGCCTGCGGGTCGCGGGCCGGCAGCAGGATGGTGGCCTTGAGCCGGTCGGTGTCGACCGAGCAGTACTCGGCCACGTAACGGTGATAGGCCTCGTAGAGCTCGGTGGCCAGCTCCGCGTCCAGGGCGGTGGCCGCGTTGGCGAACGTGCCGGGAATGATGACATGGACGTCGACCCCCTCGATGTCCATGTCCGACAGCCGTCCGGCGCTGTTGAGGTTGCTCACGTCGGGCGCCGGAGGCGTCTTGAAGGTCTTGCTGACGCTTCGCTTCAGCGGGCTCTCGCCGCCCTTGGTGGCCTCCTCGCCCCGATGCGGCGTGCCCAGGGCCCGGTCGTACTTCATGGGACTGATGCTCAGGAAGTGGCCGCCCAGCGTGACCGGCTGCTTGTACTGGTCGAGCTCGCCCCAGCGCTCGCGCAGGCGGGCCGACGCGTAAATCTCCAGGGTTTCGAGGTTGGGACCGACGTGGGTGTCGGTGTCGATGATCCGGTAGCCGTTCTTCACCAGGCTTCCTCTCCGTCTCGGGAGCCAGCGACTCGATATAGAGTATACTCATTGCGTTGACGGAGGGTCGGGCCGGGATTAGCGTCTTGCCCGTTCCGTTCGCCCGATCCGGAGGGCCCTGATGGAGAACGTTGTTCGGGTCCAGCACCATGTGACCTACGAGGCGGCCGCCGAGTCGCTCGCCGCTGGCATCGCTAAGGCCCGTGAGCTGGGCGTGCGCGCCGGCATAGTCGTGGTCGACTCCTTCGGCGAGATCGTCGCCGCGGCCAAACTCGACGGGGCCAATCCCAAGGCCTGGCGGGGCGGCCTGGGCAAGGCCCTGTTCGCCTCGGGCCTAGGTGTTCCCACCGAGGACTTCATCGAGAAGCGCCTCAAGTCCGACGACGTGCTGTACCGGGCCCTGTCGTCCAATCCCGACACGTTCATCGTGCCCGGGGGGTTTCCCCTGCGGTACGACGGCAAGCCGGTCGGCGGTGTGGGCGTCAGTGGCGGGCACTACACCGACGACTCGAAGGTGGCCAAGGCGGTCGCCGACCGCTACGCGGAACTGGTGGCCCAGGCCGGGGGAGGGTGACCATGGCCGAGGACTCCTTGGTCGACTGGGACGAGCGGGCCGCCGCCGCCGGCATCGTCATTCCCGAGCCGCTGCCGGCCCAGCCGCTGTTCCCGGGGGCGGTCATCGACGGATCGACCGCCTACACCTCGGGGATCGTGGCCGTGGAGGGCCCCCCGTGGAAGATGGTCTACGCGGGCTCGGTCGGCGACGACATCAGCGTCGAGGATGCCCAGAAGTCGGCGGCCCTGGCCATGGTCTGCACCCTCGCCAACCTCAAGGGCACGCTGGGCGGCAGCCTCAACCGGGTCGACCGGTTCGTGAAGCTGATGGGCTTCGTGCGCTGCCGCACCGACTTCATGCAGGCACCGACCGTCATCAACGGCGCCTCAGAGGTGCTGCTCAACATCTTCGGCCAGGACCGCTTGCCGGCCCGGTCGGCCATCGGTGTCGCCGCTCTGCCGGGCGGGGCCAGCGTCGAGATCGACGCGGTGGTGCGCCTGCGCGACTAGTCGTCTACGGCGGCGGCTCAGTCCTCTATGACGATGGCTCGCTCGGGGCAGCCGATCTCAGCTCGTCGCACCGCATCCTGCTGGTGTTCGGGGACCTCTTCGGACTCGACGTAGGAGTGGCCGTCCTCCTCGCGGAGCTTGAAGACCTCCGGGGCGGCCATGGCACACAAGGTGTGGCCCTGGCAGACATCGTCCAGCACCTTGACCCTCATAGCGGCTCCTCGTTGCGCCCGGCAGGCCGGCCCCAAGCGAGACCGACCGGCAATTCAGTATGCTATATGAGCGTCACCCGATGTCGTTCGCCCCAGCGCCACGACCTGACACGACAGGGACACCAATGACGGCGACAACGACGGCGCCCGCACCGACCCGACTGGACTACGACCTGTTCAGCGTCGATGACCACATCATCGAGCCCCCCGGAGTCTGGGTCGACAGGATCCCCGCGAAGTACCAGGACGCCTGCCCCCGGGTGGTGGCCCGCGACGACGGCACCGAGGCCTGGCAGTACGAGGGCGAGCAACTGGCCACCATGGGCCTGAACGCGGTGGCGGGAAAGCCCCACAAGGACTTCGCCATGGACCCCGCCAGCTACTCCGACATGATCGAGGGCTGCTACAACCCGCGCGTCCGGGCCGCGGACCTGCTGCGCGACGGGGTCCGGGGCAGCGTGTGCTTCCCGACGTTCCCCCGCTTCGCGGGCCAGCGCTTCCTCACCGCCAAGGACAAGGAGCTGGCCGACCTGTGCGTGAAGGCCTACAACGACTGGATGCTCGAAGAATGGTGCGACGCGGTTCCCGGCATGTACGTGCCGATGATGATCGGGCAACTGTGGGACCCGCAGTTGATGGCTGCTGAGGTGCGGCGATGCGCCGCGCTGGGTGTGCGCGCCGTCACCTTCCCCGAGAGCATGGCCCCCTTCGGGGAGCCGTCGTTCCACACCACCCACTGGGACCCGGTGTGGAACGCGGTCACCGAGGCCGACATGGTGATCTGCATTCACATCGGCACCAGCGGCCGCACCCACATGCCCTCCGAGGACGCCTCATTCTCGGTGGCGGTGGCCCTCGGCCCGGTGAACGCCCAGATCACCTTCATGGATCTGCTGCTGTGCGGGATACCCCAGCGCTTCCCCACCATCAAGATCGCCCTGTCGGAGGGCGGGATCGGCTGGGTCCCGTTCGCCCTCGAACGCGTCGACCGCACCTGGGAGCGCCACCGATACTGGGCGAAGCTGGACGACACGCCGCCCTCGGAGCTGTTCCGCCGCAACTTCTGGGTGTGCTTCATCGACGAGACCGCCGGCATCGAGGCCCGCCACCACATCGGGGTGGACAAGATCATGTGGGAGTGCGACTACCCGCACGCCGACACGCCCTGGCCCCAGAGCCAGCAGGACGTGCACCGGTCCCTGGCGGGCGTCCCGGCCGACGAGGTTGCCGCCATGACCCACGGCAACGCCGAGAAGCTGTTCCGCTGGTCGCAGCGCCCCGACGTCGCCTCGGTTCTGAGCAACTAGTGCCCAACCACCGGCTCCCGGCTGCGCCGGGCCGCAAGCTCGGAGAGGTCCTCGCCGAGACCATCGAGAACGAGATCATCGCGTCCGGCTGGAAGGTCGGCGACGTCGTCGGATCGGAGTCCGAGCTGTGCGAGCGCTACGGCGTGAGCCGGGCCGTGTTCCGGGAGGCCATACGCATCGTGGGCCATCACGGCGTGGCCGAGATGCGCCGCGGGCCCGGCGGGGGCCTGGTGGTGCTGGCGCCGAGCGTGGACGCCGCGGTCCGCACCGTGTCGCTGAACCTCGAGTTCCTCGACATCAACGCGGCCCAGATCAACGACGCTCGCCTCGCCCTCGAGCTGAGCTGCGTCGAGAGCGCCGTCGAGAACCTCAACGCCGACGGCGAGCGCCGGATCAAGGAGTTCCTAGATACCGAGATCGAGCGGATCATCACCGGCCGCGAGGCCGGTCGGGCCAGCGACGACTACGCCAGCAACGACTTCCACCTCCTGCTCGCCGAGCTGACCGGCAACCCGGCCATGGAGCTGTTCGTGCAGATACTGAGCCGGGTGACCAGCCGTCACTCCACCAGAGCGGTCTCTCTGGAGGACACCGCCAAGGAGGTCCACAGGGCGCACGCTCGCATCGCCGAGGCCATCCTGGAGCGGGATACCCAGACCGCGCAGCGGCGCCTGCACCGGCACCTCGACCTGGTAGTCGAGTACCTGAACCCCTGAAACTCGTCGCGCCGCGGCGTGGTGATTCCCGCTCTTGTTCGCTGCGCTCACGGGCCGCTCGGGCCACGGCCTCGCCCGTATGCGCCCGGTTCGCTCGCCTATTGGCTCGGCCTCTAGCCGCTGAAGTCGACCATGTCGGTGCGAGCCGTCCAGCACAGGCAGTCGGCGCTCCACTCGACGGTACGGAACTGCTGCACGCCCGCATGGTCGCCGGGCCCGAAGGTCAGGTCGCCCCAGGCGGCCAGCGGGAACCCCTCGAGGCTCTCCAGCGAGGCAACCAGCGATTCGCGGGTGAGGTCGTCGCCGGCCCCCTGCAGGCCCGCCAGCAGCACCGACATCAGGTCGCAGGTGTAGAGGATCTGGGCCCATTCGGCGGTCTCGGGTGACGACCGTGGGATGTCGGTGCCCGAGAAGCGCTCATAGTTCGACACGCAGGCCTCGGCCTCGGCGCCGACGGGCAGGCCCGCCGCGATCTCGCCCACCCGGCTGACGGTCATGGCCAGCGTCCCGTCGTACTGCTCCTGGGGCAGCGACCCGGAAGCGACATCGCCGATGTGGCTGGCCCACTCCATGCTGCGGTACGCGGGCCGGTAGTTCTGGGACTCCGCGAAGTGCATGAAGTTCGACACGCTGCTGGTGCCCACGAGGAGCACGGCCGTGTCGACGCCCGCGGCCAGGAACCGCTCCACCGAGATCTGGTCCTGGGGGCTGCCGATCCCCTCGCCGTCGGAGGCGACCTCGACCGCGATCGAGTGACCGGCCGCGGCCATGGCCTCCTTGAAGGCGTCGACGGCCTCCTCGGAGCGGGTGTCCCAGAAGATGCCGACGGTGGCGCCGTCGAAGAGGCCCTCGCCGTCGGCCCACTGGACGTAGGCCCGCAGCACCTCGGCCTCGCTCGGGCGGATGGTGAACAGGCGCGGCGCCCGGTCGTAGACGCTGGGCGAAGCCCCCATCAGGTCGATGGTCGGGATGTCGAACCGGCTGGCGAGGCACTCCGACCCGACCGTGAAGTCCCGCCCCGAGACGACCGCAAACACGTCGTCGTCCTGGGCGAAGCCGGTACACACGCCGAGCTTGTCGCTCGTGTTGATGATGGCGTACTTGCGGAACACCAACTCGATGTCGGTGCCGTTGACCGGCAGCAGGCCATCCCGCCGCCACCCGTCGAGGACCGCGGCGGCCTGCTGCTCCGGGTCGCCGATGCTGAACTTCTTGTTGAGGGTGGCGAAGGCCGACACGTCGGGATAGGCCAGACCGACCGTGATGGTCCGCTCGACAACAGCCGGAGCCGGCTCCGGCTCGTCCTCGACTACAGCCGTCTCGCCTTCAGCCGCCCCAGGCTCCGCCGCGGGCGCTTCGTCCTCGTCGGAGCGGATTGCCTCCTCCGTCGCGGCCTGAGCCTCGGACTGTTCGTCATCGGCCGGAGCCGCGACGTCGCGTGCCGCTTCGTCCTGACTGTCGGGCACCGAAGTGACGGCCGCAGCCGGCTCTACTGCCGCCCCCGAGCTGTCCCCGTCGCCATCACCGCACGCCGCGGCCAGCATCGCCGCGGCGACCATGCACCCGACGGCAAGGTTCACCGGCTTCGCCGTCGTCCATCTGATCGAACCCTTGGCCATAAGCCCCGAACCCTAGTTGGCCAGGTCCAGGACGGCGGGGCCCTCGGTGTGGCGGGGCGGGCAGGTATCGGGAAGGTCGGACCCCCTACGGCGTGGGCCGGTGGTAGACGTGGGAGCGGCGGCGGCTACGGGTGAACACGATCTGCCAGAGCTGCAGGGCCCGGGCCCGGAACGACCCGGCCGAGCTGAGCAGGTAATAGTCCCACGTGCGGCGGAAGCGCTCGTCGTAGGCGGGCAGATCGTCCCAGGCCGCGGTCACGTTGCGGTGCCAGGCCATGAGCGTGCGGTCGTAGTAGGGGCCGAAGTTGTGCACGTCCTCGATCACCCAGTCCTTCTCGGTGACCGACGAGATCTGGGCCAGCGACGGAACGACCCCTCCGGGGAATATGTACTTGTCGAACCATGGGTCGGTGTGGTTCTTCGACACCAGCGAGCCGATGGTGTGGTGCAGCATCATCCCGTCGGCGGCCAAGAGATCGTTGCACCGCCGGAAGAACGTCTTCAGGTTGCGGGGACCGACGTGCTCCATCATCCCGATCGACACGATGCGGTCGAAACGGCCCCCCACGTCCCGGTAGTCGCACTCGCGGATGTCGACGGGCAGTCCGGCGCAGATCTGGCGGGCCAGCCGAGCCTGCTCGTGCGCCGGCGTCACACCGGTGACCCGCGCGCCGTGCTCGGCCGCCGCGTGCCGGGCGAAGCCGCCCCAGCCGCAGCCGATGTCAAGCAGCCTCATACCAGGCTCAAGGT
Organism: Acidimicrobiia bacterium; assembly: GCA_022819505.1. GTDB lineage: Bacteria > Actinomycetota > Acidimicrobiia > Acidimicrobiales > Aldehydirespiratoraceae > Aldehydirespirator. Next base: position 64,947 of record JAJEHD010000015.1, read on the forward strand.
GCAGCTTGCGGCAGATCAGCTCCAGCTTGTGCTCCTGGGCCTCGTCGAGGTCGGCGGCACGGTGCCAGTAGCCGCACGAGTAGATCATGCGCTTGTCGAGCATTCGCTCGTACAGGTCGTTGCCGATGTCGTAGTGGGCCCGCGCGTTGCGGCGAGCCCGCCGCACCGTCTGGCGGTTGCGGGCCCGAGCCTTGAGGATGCGCAGCGTGAGTGCGGGTCTGGGCCGGATCAGCGACTGCAGATCGAGGGTCTGCACCTCAGCGATGAACTCGTCCAGTTGGTTGGCGTCCCACCAGCCCTCCTGGTACGACTCGCCCAGTCCGAGCTCGCGGTCGGACAGAACCCGGGCCCAGAAGCGGTCGTCATGCACGGCGATGTCGCGGGGCCGGTCACCGCCGACCTCGATCCCGGCCGTGCGCAGCATCTCAAGTCCCAGGTCTCTGGCTTCGTCGATGTCGGCCACGGCGTGTCACGTCTCCTTAACCAGATCGTCCAGCAAGGACGGTACTTGGTGCAGGAGGGTTACCTAGTCCGATCCGGCGAGGTCTCGGACGGCGGGGCCTTCGGTGTGGCGGAGTTGGTGCTTGTTGACTTTGTGGGTGGCGGTCTTGGGGAGTTCGTCGAGGATCTCCAGGTAGCGGGGCCGGCAGAAGTCTGGCAGGGTCGCTTGGCAGTGGAGTTTCAGGGCTTCCGGGTCGATGGTCCGGCCGGGCTCGGCTGTCACCACCAGCTTGACCTCCTCCTCGCCCAGCTCTGAGGGGACCCCCACTGCAGCGCACTCGGCCACGGCGTCCAGCCCGCACACCGCTCGCTCGACCTCGGTGGAGGAGATCATCTCGCCCCGGCGCCGGATGGCGTCAGCCGCCCGGTCGACCCAGCGGATGTAGCCGTCGGCCTCGATGGTGGCCAGGTCGCCGGTATGGAACCACGAGTTCCTGAACGCGGCCTCCGTGGCCTCCGGCTGGCGGTAATAGCCGGTCATCATCACGCCGGGCACCCGGGGCCGCACGACGAGTTCGCCGACCGTGCCAGCGGTAACCTCGTGATCGTCAACGTCCACCACCGCCACCTCGTACTGGGGCACGGGCCGTCCCGAGGCCCGGTACCGCATCGGGTCGTCCGGGCTCGTCGTCGAGAAGTGGCCGGTCTCGGTCATGGCGAAACCGGTGACCAGCCGCAGACCGAACCGCTCCTCGAAGTCGGACCGCCGGTTCATGGGTATGCCGGCCGCGCCGTGCATCATGCGAACGTTGTGGTCCCGGTCGGCCGGGCCGGGCTTCCGGCGCAGCAGGATCGACGACACCGCCCCGACCACGCCCACCTCGGTGGCGCCCGCGGCCCGCACCTGGTCCCAGAACGTGCTGGCCGAGAAGCGAGACACCAGCGCAGCCCGGCCGTCGACCACCAGCGCGGTTCCCAGTGTCGAGAAGCGGGCGTTGACGTGGTACAGGGGCAGCGCCGAGAACATCACGTCGTCGTCGGTGAGCCCCCACTGCTCGATCTTGATCCGGGCCTGCTCCAAGGGGAAGGCTTGGGGCAGCACCGCGCCCTTGGCCGGCCCGGTGGTGCCCGAGGTGTAGATGATGTTCATCGGATCGCCCGGCCCAGGCCGCCTGAACGGCGGCGGACGGTCGCCCGATTCTCGGATCTCGGCGTAGTTGAGGACTGACGCTCCTACAGGTCGCTGTCCCTCGCCCCGGTGGACCACTACCTGCAAGCCGGCCGCGGACGGCATCTGCGCGGCCACCCGATCGCTTAGAGAGCCATCGACGATCAGCACCCTCGCACCGGAGTGATTGAGCACGTGAGCCAACTGCTGTCCCCGCAGCCCCGCGTTGACCGGGCACTCGACCGCACCCAGCCGCAGCAGGGCCAGCATGGTGACCACCGCCTCGGGGTGGTTGGGCGACATGTGGCAGACCACCTCACCGGCTGACACCCCGGCCGCGTACAGCCCTCCAGCCAGACCCTCGGCCGCCTCGACTAACTCGGCCCATGTCCACAGCCCGCCGTCGAAGTCGAGCACCACCCGTTCGGGATGGTCCCCGGTCCGCCCCTCACATAGCGACCACAGATCCGGGAAGCGTCGGGCGTCCGTCACCGTACGATCCGGAACATCGGCAGGGTCAGATCCTCGGGCCGGTCCTCGAAGGTGGCCTCGACCCGGTCGCCGATGGCGAGGCCGTCGACGTCGGGCTCGACGATGTTGGCCAGCAGGCGGGGGCCCTCGTCCAGCTCGATGACGCCCACCACGTAGGGCACGTCGTCGGCCCAGGTGTCGTCGTAGAAGGCCACGTGGACCTCGGTGAACGTCCACACCGTTCCCCGGCCGCTCACCGGCTGCCACGACAGATCGCGGCTCCAGCAGCCGGGGCAGAGTTCACGGGGCGGGAAGAACACCAGTCCGCAACCCCCACAGCACCGCAGCACCAACTCGTGGCGGGCGGCCGCCTCCCAGTACGGCGCTGTGGCCGTGTCGTTGAGGTCGGGGCGGGGCTTGCCGGTCACTGGCCGCGCCCCAGCACCATCGTCGAGAAGGTGGAGAACACCCCGCCGTTGCCGTGGGCCACCACTACCGCGGCGCCCTCCACCTGGCGGCGACCGGCAGAGCCCTGAAGCTGGCGGACCGCGTCGAGTAGGTGGAACACGCCGCCCGCGTGGCCGTGCGACAGCATCCCACCGTGGAGGTTGACCGGGCAGTCCGAGCCCAGCGCCAGCGCACCCGACTCGGCGTAGGGCCCGCCCTCGCCCTCGCCGCACAGGCCCAGGGCCTCCACCCCGGCCACCACGCTGAACGTGCAGGCGTCGTGGATGTAGACCGCGTCGGCGTCGGCGACGGTGAGACCGGCCCGCTCGAAGGCCCGCCCCGCCGACACCGGCCCGCCCAACTCGTACAGGTCGGGGGCCTGTGAACCGCTGTGGTGGGTGACTGCCGAGCCGTAGCCGAGGACCCGGGCGTAGGGCACCCCCAGGCTGCGGGCCCGGGCGATGGAAGTCACCACGAAGGCCCCGCCTGCGTCGGAGATCAGCGAGCAGTCGAGCCGGCGCAACGGCGATGAGATCATGGGCGACGCTTGGTGGTCGGCCAGGGTGATCGGCTCGCGCTTGTGGGCGTTGTCGTTGAGCGATGCGTGATGGCGGGAGGTCACGGCCACCGCGCCGAGCTGCTCGCTGGTGGTGCCGTGGAGGTGCATGTGGCGCTGGGCGAACAGGGCGTAGCCGCTGATCATGGCGATCTGTCCGTAGGGGGCCTCGAAGTCCTCGCCGCCGGTGAGGGTGCCCGGCGCCCGTCCCCGGCCCGAGCGGCGGATGGAGATGCCGTTCTCGCCGTAGGTGCACAGGGCGGCGGTGCACATGCCGGCGTCGATGGCCGCGGCCACGTTAAGCAGGGCGGCGTGGTGGGTGCCGGGGCCGCCCACGTCGGTCACCACTGCCAGTTCGGGCCGCAGACCCAGGTGCTCGGCCACCCGGGCCGCGTGCAGCATCATCGCCTGGGAGTAGCCCGAGAACGAGAAAACGCCGTCGATGTCAGCCTTGGCCAGGCTGGCGTCGGCCACCGCGGCCGCACCCGCTTCGGCTTGGAGGCCGATGGCGCTGCGGCCGGGCAGCTTGCCAATGGCCGTCTCGGCCACACCGACGATGGCGATGCCGTCGAGCACGCTCACCTCGACCGTTCCCACAGCAGGCTGTCGGCATCGGCTCGACGGCATGACCATCGGGGCGGGATGGCATGGACGCTCCCTGCGGACTCGATCAGCGCGGGACCGTGCACCACCTCGTCTGCGGTCAGGTCGTCCAGGTCGACGAGCAGTGTTGACAGGACACCATCAGGCCAGCACACGTTGCGCTCGCGAGGCCGTCGATCCCCCTGTCGCGGGCTGCCGGCAGGTCGGTCGCGGCCGTACCGCAGGCCTGCATGATGGGTGGGCGACCGGGTTCCGGGCATGGTCTTGTGGCCGGTTGCGAGCCGTTCCAAGACCTCGCGGGGTATCTCCGGCGGCAGGGAGAGCGTCTCAACGGCCACCGCGGCGACTGGTCTCGCCGCGCCGTCGGCATGGCCGGCTGCCGCGAGCACCTGAGAGGCGACCTCGGCGAGGTCGCCGTCAAGGGTCGTTTCGACCGTCTGCGTCGCGCCGCTGTCGTCGACCAACTCGACGTCGACCGGGGCCTCGGCGACCGGCAGCCGCTCGGCCTGGAGGTCGAGCCGGGCCCGGGCCAGCAGACGGGCCAGGACCGTGGTCGCCCGCTCACCGGTCTCCATGCTCGCCTCGTAGCGTTGCCTGACGAGGCTGTCGACCAGGCCGCGGGCGCTGTAGACGCCGCTATGGGCGAACGACCGGACCCGGCCGATCCCCGCCGACTCGGCCACCCCTCCGGCGTGGAGTGGGCCTGCGCCCCCGAAGGCGTACAGCGTGGCGTCGGCCGCATCGACACCGGCGTCGGCGAGAACCGACTGCAGCGCGGCCGCCGCCTTGGCGTGGGCCGCGGCCCGGACCATCAGCGCGGCGTCCACCGGCTCGCCGCCGGCCAGGGGCGCGACCGCGTCGCACGCCGACTCCTCATCGAGCACGATGTCGCCGGGCAGCACCTGACCCTCGTCCAGGAAGCACAGCGTCACGTCGGCGTCGGTGAGGGTGGGCTCGGTGCCGCCCCGGTCGAACGCGGCCGGACCCGGAACCGCTCCGGCGCTGGCGGGGCCCACCGTCACCACCCCGGAGGAGTCGACGGACGCGATCGACGATCCCCCCAGGCCGACGGACACGATGCCGGCCACCGGCAGTGCCACCCGCACACCCCGGATCTCGGGCGTTGGATCGATGTCGAAGGACCCGTCGCGCACCAAGCCGATGTCGAGGGTGGTGCCGCCCATGTCGAAGGCCACCGCGGCCCCGTCGCCGTCTCGGAGGGTCTCGGCCGCAGCGAGTCCCAGCCCCGCCGCGGGTCCGGAGCTGTAGGTGCTGATGGCGGTGGTACGGGCCGTGCGGCTGCACGTGCCGTCGGAGCGGGCGGCCAGCAGCGGCACGGTTAGCCCGGACTGCTGGAGTGTCCCCTCGGTGCGGTACAGGAGCTTGGCCATGGGCCGGCTCAGGTAGGCGTTGAGCACCGCGGTGCTGGTGCGGACCGCGTCGTCGGTGGTGCCGGCCGTCTCCCATCCCATCGTCAGGGGCATCGAGCGCAGGTAGTGGGCCGGGTAACGCTCCCGCACCAGTTCCCGCAGACGGGTCTCGTCCTCGCGACGCTCGGCGGGCAGGCTGACCACCGTCTGGCGCACACCTCGTTGAACAAGACCGCGGCACATCCGGAGCACCTCTTCGGCCGCTGAAGCCGGGTCGACGCCCATCACGTGGTCGGGACTGACGAACACACCGAGCGCGGGGGCGGGGTCCGACGGCCCGTACAGCGACTTCTCGGCCCCGGCCTCGACGAGCAGCCCAACGGTGTCGCCGGTGCCGGTGACGACGGCGTTGGTGCCGATGGTGGTGGCCATGCGGAACAGGCCGACATCAGCCAGGAAGTCATCCAGGGATTCGTCGAACGCGGCCGCGCCCCCGGCCAGGCAACCCATCACCGAGCGAGTCAGGTCGAAGTGCGTGGTGGGGACCTTGACCGACGCGGCCAGCTCCCCGTTGGAGAACACCCCGTCGGTGAAGGTGCCGCCCATGTCGATGCCGACCGAGTAGGTCACGGCCGGGCCACCACCTTTGCCAGCGCAAGGGCTGCCTGTCGCACCAAGCCGGGCGAGACGTTCCCGGCGAGCGGGGCCGTAATGACCTCCTCGAAACCACCGGCAGCCCGGGTTCGGTCCAGCCAGCGCTCCAATGCCACAGCCGAGTCGAAGGCCTCGGCCGGCAGGTAGCCCAGGCCCGGTGAGCAGCCCCGATCGGACGCCCAGCAGTCGTAGCCGAGCGACGCCGCGTCGTCGAGGCCGCATGCGACGAGCACCAAGTTGATGCGCAGGTGCGCGGCCGTGTTGAGGAGGGGACGGTGGGCCTCCGCCGCGGCGTCGTGGTCGACCGGCGGCACGATCGCGTCCTCAACAACGGCGATCCTACGTACGCCGCAGGCGCCCAGTGCCTGGATCCTGTCCGCTGCGGCGTCCGAGGCGTCGTCGAGAAGTCCCTGAACGTCCTGGCTCGTCGAACTACCTGCGAGTTTTCCACCTCTGCGGTGGATTTCTGACAGAAGTTCGTTGGACAGCGGTCCCGCCACCGCTCCGAGCACGGAAAGCGCTCCCGGGGTTGCCGCCAGACCGGCCGTCACCCAGTCGGGATCCCGTACTTCGTCAGGCCCCGGCGCACAGCAGTAGGCGAGACCCAACGATCTTGTGCCTTCATCGATGCAGCGGACCTGGCCGTCGACATCGCCGGGCCAGTCCCGGCCCAGCGCGGCCGCGCACACCGGTCCGGGCACCAGCGCGGTCAACGGACTCATCGGTGCCATGCCCCGGCGTCGGAGTCGGGCTCGGTCGGGTACTCACGGTCGTCGATCACCTGCACCGGCGCCGGGAACTCGCCGTAGTGGCGCAGCGCGTCAGCCGGCGGTAGGCGCTGCGACCATTCGGCCACGAACTCGGCGTAGGGCCGTCCCTGCCGCTTGCGCTCGGCCCGGATCCCGGCCCGGCGGGCCTCGGTCGCCTCGTCGTCCACCCGGTCCCCGCTCGCGCCCAGCACCACTCCGTAGAGCCGTTCGGCCAGCTCCGGTGAGGTGATCCCGTCGGCGATGTCGCCCAGCACCGCTTCCGGGTCTCGTTCCAGCACATCGCCGTAGCCGCCGCCGCAGCCCCGGGCCAGCACCACTACATCGCCGTCGCTGACGGTCTCACCCTCGGAGTTGGTGTGCCCGAAGGAGTAGTCGCCAGAGATGCGACGCCCGTCGGCCAGCTCCCGCACGCTCATGGGCAGATCGTCGGCCCCGCCGGCCATCAACTCCTTGGCGTCGGAGCCCCGGATGATGATGCGGGGTTGGGCCGCGCCCGAGTAGCCGCCGAACAGCCCGTAGTTCTTGGTGAACCGGCTGCCCGTGCCCACCGAGTTGGTGCCCAGCTGCGGCGTGCCGTGGATCACGAAGCAGTCGGTGAGGCCCACCCCGCCCCGGTACCGGCCCAGCCCGCACACGTCCTGGTCGAAGCGATTGCGGAACAAGTACACCCACGGGAACTTGCGCTCCTGCTCCTCGGGGCCGGGGCAGTCCACCACCATGGCCCAGAAGAACCCGGCGCTGTGCTCGCCGTCGAGGTCGAACCGGGCGCCCTGGCCGGTGGCGTTGCCGTTGGCGGGCCCGCCCGCGATCGGGTTGCCGTACTGGCCGGTCCCGCCGAACTGGATCAGCAGCAGGTTCTCGGCGAACGGCGCGGTCACCCCGGCGCGGTGCGGGCTGTCGTGCAGCATCCGCATGGCCGCCAGCAGCAACCCCTGCACCACCACCCGTCCGGTGTGGCTGCCCGACCCGGTCCCGGAGTCCCGGCTGGGGGCGTTGACGATGCTGGGCGGGGCGGTGAGCTTGATCGGGTCGAACAGGCCGATCGACCAGCGCAGGCCCCGGAACACCGTCGGGAACAGCGCCGCCGCCGAGGCGGCCCGGGCCAGGTGCCAGCGCAGGTGGAAGGGGCCGATGCGGGGCTCGGGCGAAGCGCCGGCCATGTCGATGACCAGCTCGTCGCCCCGCTTGTGCAGCTCCACCGGCAGGCGGATCAACCCGTCGGAGATGCCGATGGTGTCGAGGAACACGACCGACCGGTAGACGCCGTCGTTGAAGCCGGCGATGCGGCGGCGGGCCAACTCGGCCGAGGTCTTGATCGACTGGCGCAGCCCGGCGGCCACGAAGCCCGCGCCGCGCCGTTCCACCTCCCGCAGGAGCTGCTGGCGAAGCCGCACGCACACCGCCAGGCGGGCCTTCATGTCCAGGGAGTTCTGGCGGGGGGTGCGCACCGAGTTGAGCAGGAACTCGAGGTGGTCGGTGTGGAACCGGAAGTCGGTGCCCACCCGCAGCGGGGTGATGTGCAGGCCCTCCTCGTAGCGGGTGCCGATCTCGGGCGACCAGCCGCCGGGCGAGCGCGACCCGGTCTCGCCCTGGTGGCCCCCGCAGGCCACCCAGGCCAGCAGCTCGCCGCCGGAGAACACCGGCATCATCAGGAAGTGGTCGTAGGTGTGGACCCCGCCGGCGTCGGGGTCGTTGAAGAAGAAGATGTCGCCGTCGGCCAGCCCGACGGTGGGGTCGTCGACGTAGTGCTTGAGCACGTACTTGACCGGCCCGTAGTGCAGCAGGGCGTGCAGGATCACCCCGGTGGACATGCCGGCGAGGTCTCCCCTGGCGGTGAAGATGCCCACGCCGAGGTCACCGGCCTGGAGCATCTCGGCCATGCTCAGGTACTTGCAGACGTCGCGGCCGTCGTCGATGATCGAGTCGAGCTTGTGCAGGAAGATCTCGAGGTCGACAGGGTCGAGGCTGCCCTCTCCGGACAGCTCCAGCTCGGTGGGCTCCTCCAGCACCTCGCGGTGGAGCACCTCGGGGTCGAGGCCGGGGCCGGGCTTCATGAGCGGCCGGCCGAAGCGGGCGACGCGCTCGTCGAGGTCCATGGCGGCCACGTCCAGCAGCCGGGCACCGGTCGTCGGTGTGACGGTCACGGACCGGCCTCCGCGGCGGTGAGCCAGCCCGTGCGCTGCTCGTCGAGGGCGTAGCTCCAGCCCGGCGGCACCGCCACCACCGTGTCGACGTCCTCCATCAGCGCGGGACCCTGCGTCGAGAACCCATCGGGCAGGCCGGCACGGTCGTGGACCGGAGTGTCGACGGCGCCGTTGCCGGGCCAGCAGACCTCCCGGAGGGTGTGGCCGGGCGAGTCTCCGTTGCTTGAAGCTGCGCCCACCGGCCGGGGCCGAGCCTCCAGCCGGTAGCCCGAGGCGCCGGCCACCAGACGGAACAGCTGGACCAGGATCCCTCCGTACGGGTGGATGGACCCGGCCCCGTAGGCGGCCGCGAACACCTCGTTGAAGGCATCGCACACGGCCACCACGTCTTCGGGGCCCTCCAACACCAGGCGGGGCGACTCAAGCCGGACGGTGTGGTGCTGGCCGCCGTAGTTCATGTCCAGCTCCAGCCGCAGCGTCACCGAGTCGAGGCCGAACCCTTCCTCGGCCATGTCCCGCTCGGCCAGGGCCTTCAGCGCCCGCACCACTTCGTTGAAGGTGTCGGCCTCATCGGTGTAGGAGTCGCCGTCGAAGAGCTGGACCATCCGGGTGCGCTCGTAGGTCTGCATCACACCCATGGTGGCCACGCCGTAGGCGTTGAACTCGCTGCCGTGACCGAAGGTAGCCACCGTGCCCACGTCGGCGTAGCCGGCCACCGCGGCGGCGTGCACCGGCCCGGCCCCGCCGAAGGCGAACATGGTGAAGTCGCGGGGGTCGTGGCCCTCCAGCGCGGTCTGGCGATAGATCTCCTGGCCCATCACGCCGTCGATCAGCCGGCGCACCCGCACGGCCGCGTCGATCACGTCGATCCCCAGCGGGCCGGCGATGCCGCGGGTCAGGGCCCGCTCGGCCCGGCGGCGGCTCAGCGGCATCGCCCCGCCCAGGAACCGGTCGGGATCGATGAAGCCCAGCACCACGTCGGCGTCGGTGACGGTGGGCTCGGTCCCGCCCTGCGAGTAGCAGGCCGGCCCGGGCATCGAGCCCGCGCTGCGAGGCCCGACCCGCAGCTCGCCGGTGTCGGTGACGTATGCGATCGAGCCGCCGCCCGCGCCGATGGAGTAGTTGGCGATGACCGGCAGGTGCACCCGCCAGCGGTCGATCACCGGGTCGAACTCGTAGTTGCGGTCCTGCCCGTCGATCACCAGGCCCACGTCGAAGCTGGTGCCTCCCATGTCGGCGGTGATCACCCGGTCGAGGCCGTAGTCCCGGGCCATGACCGCCGCGCCGGCCAGGCCGGCCACCGGCCCGCTTCCCAGCAGGTGCAGGGCGGTGGTGCGGCTGGGCGAGGCCACCCCGCCGATGTTGCGGGCCACCAGCAACGGCTTGCTGCATCCCAGGGCCCGCAGCCGGTCGCCCAGGTCGATGACGTGCTCCTCGGTGTCGGGGGCCAGGAAGGCGCTGAGGATGGTGGTGATGCTGCGGCGGTACTCGTCGAGGCGGGGGGCCACCTCCGACGAGAGCAGCACCGGGCAGCGGCCCAGTACCGAGTCGGGGTACTCGCGGCGCACGATCTCGGCCACCTGCTGCTCGTGGACCGGGTTCATGAACGACCAGGCCAGGCACACCGCTATCGCTCGCACGCCCTGGCGCACCAGGTGGTCGACCGCGGCCAGCACGTCGTCGGTCCGCAGCGGCATCAGCACCTCGCCGAAGCAGTCGATGCGCTCCCGCACCCCGACCCGCAGCGCCCGGGGCACCAGGTCGTCGGGCCGCTGGGCACGGGTGCGGTCGATCTGCACCTCCAGGGGCATGCCGTCGGCCCACGAGCGGGAGCGGGCCACATGCACGGTGTCCTCCTGGCCGGCGGTGGTGATGAGCCCCACCTTGGGGCCGGTGCGCTCGATGAGGGCGTTGGTGCCGACGGTGGTGGAGTACTTGACCGCGTCGGCCGCGGCGAAGGCGTCTGCCGGGTCGCAGCCGAGCCGCCGGACGGCTTCGCCGATGGCCTCGATCATGCCGTCGGACAGGTCGGCGTGGGTTGTCAGGGACTTGCCGGTGGCCTGGCGCCCGCCCAGCACCACGAAGGCGTCGGTGAACGTCCCTCCTATGTCCACGTCGAGCAGGCTCGGCCCGCCCGCCCCGACCGGTCCGGCATCTGCGGCTTCAGGCGATGGCATCGAGGTCGAGCTCTATGTCGTGGGTGATGGGATGACCGGGCGGCAGGTACTCGACGTCGAACATCACCGCGCAGGTGGGGCAGTAGAACTCCACGATCCGGCACCACTCGGGATGCGGGCTGAACCCGAACTCGGTGGCAGGATCGAAGGGAACGTGGATCTCCCGCGGGTCCCGGTCGTGGACCAGGCAACCCTCCTTGTAGTTGCGCTGCGCCGGGCCGAGATCGTGCCCGCACCGGTTGCACACCCAACGCCAGGAGGCCACATCGAGGTCTAGCGCCTCGGTGATGCGCCGCCGCCCAGCGCCGGAGTCCGTGGCCACTTAGACCGATCCTCCCCCGGTCGCCTCTAGTGGCCGGATTGTATACCGCTGCCCCTAGCGGCTCTAAGGCCGAGACGTGTGCCGCCGCTAGGTCCAGACGGCCAGCAGGATGCCGATGACGCTGTAGGAGATGAGCGGGTAGCCGCTGTTGATGGCGAACAGCTTGAGGCTGCGGCCCTCGAACGCGTAGTTGATGGTGTTGGAGGTGAAGATGAAGCCGACCGCGGCCAGCAGCCCCAGTCCGAGGCCCTCGCCGGCGCCGTCCGCGCCCAGTCCCTGGGCCAGCAGCGCGAGGACGAGGGTGAACACGATCCCGCTCGCCACCGCCAGCACGTAGGGGTACCACTGCCGGGGCGTCCCCTTCATGGCCTCCATGTCGTCGGTGCTCAAGCCCACCTCGGCCATCCAGGGCTTGGCCAGGGTGCTGTACCACGCGGCACCCAGCGCCTGGTTGAACACCACCGCCACCAGGATCGCCCAGTAGTTCAAGCTGCCCAGATCGAAGCTGTCCATGTCTCTGTCCCCTTCCATGAAGTGTCCTTGCCCCAAGGCACGGGCGGCCGGATCGCTGCCCGTGCGCACGCTACCCCGCAGCCCGCGAGGCAGCGATGGCAGCACGGGCCACACTGGTGCCGTGAGCAACGACCCCATCGCTTCGGCTGCTAGCGACGTTCGCCGTGAGGCGGCACGGCGACGGACGTTCGCGATCATCTCGCATCCTGACGCGGGCAAGACCACGCTCACCGAGAAGTTCCTGCTCTACGGCGGGGTCCTGACCGCCGGGGCGGGATCGGTCAGGGCCAAGGGCGACCGCCGGGCCACCGCCTCGGACTGGATGGAGCTCGAGCGCCGCCGGGGCATCTCGGTCACCTCCGCGGTGGTGCAGTTCGCCTACCAGGACCGGGTGCTCAACCTGCTCGACACTCCCGGCCACGGCGACTTCTCCGAGGACACCTACCGGGTGCTGTCAGCAGTGGACGCGGCGGTGATGGTGCTCGACGGGGCCAAGGGCATCGAGGCCCAGACCCGCAAGCTGTTCGAGGTGTGCCGCAACCGGGAAATCCCCATCGTCACCTTCATCAACAAGTGGGACCGACCGGCCCGGGATCCGCTCGAGCTGCTCGACGAGATCGAGGACCAGCTCGTGCTCGACCCGGTGCCGGTCACGTGGCCCGTCGGTGAGGGCGAGCGGTTCAACGGCCTTATCGACCGCCGAGCCGGCCACTATGTGCGCTTCTCCCGCACGGCTGGGGGCGCCACCGCCGCCGACGAGGAGGTAGTGGCCGCGGCGCGGGCCGCAGCGGACGAGGGCTCCGCCTGGCACGAGGCCGCCGAAGCCGTCGAGTTGCTCGACGGGGCCGGAGCCGAACTCGACGTCAAGCGGTTCGAGGCGGGCGAGCTGTCGCCGGTGTTCTTCGGTTCGGCCCTGACCAACTACGGAGTGCGGATGCTTCTCGACGCCATCGTCGAGATGGCCCCTCCCCCCGGCGCCCGCCTCGACGCCGGCGGCGACCCCCGCCCGGTGGACACCGGGTTCAGCGCAGCGGTGTTCAAGGTGCAGTCCAACATGGACCCGGCCCACCGCGACAGCATGGCGTTCCTGCGGGTGTGCTCGGGCCGTTTCGAGCGGGGCATGGCCATAACCTGCGGACGCACGGGCAAGACGCTGGCCACCAAGTACGCCCACACGGTGGTGGGCCGCGACCGCAGCACCGCCGAGGAGGCGTGGCCCGGCGACGTGATCGGCTTGGTCAACGCGGCCGAGCTGCGGGTCGGCGACGCCGTGCACACCGCCGGCGAACCGGTGCGCTGGCCCGCGGTTCCGGCCTTCGCGCCGAGCAGCTTCAGGATGGCCCGCTGCACCGACACCTCGAAGGCAAAGCAGTTCCGCTCCGGCGTCCGTCAGCTCGACTCCGAAGGGGTGGTACAGGTGCTGCGCCGGCCCGAGGGCGGTGAGAGCGCCCCGATCCTGGCCGCGGTCGGACCCCTTCAGTTCGACGTCGCCGAGCACCGGCTCCGCCACGAGTTCGGCGCGCCGGTGGAGTTGGCCCCGGCTCCGTGGACCACAGCCCGGCGCACCGACGAAGACTCGGCCGCGGTGCTGGGGAGCATGTCGGGAGTGACGGTCGCGGCGCGCGACGGCGGTGAGCTGCTAGCCCTGTTCGAGAGCCCCTACTGGCTGGCCCGTCTCCAGTCGGACCATCCCGAGCTGGTGCTGGAACGCCTCATCGGCGAGGGCTGACCGCTGCCGGCAGGGGCCGAGCGCCGATAGCGTCCGGTTGTGGCTGATCGGCCCAATGTCCTGCTGATCGTCTCGGACGAGGAGCGCCGCAACGACTGGCTCGACGGCGTCGTGGACCTTCCCGCCCATGAGCGCCTGAGAGCCGACGGGTTGAGCTTCGACCGCTACTTCACCCACGCCTCGCCGTGCTCGCCGTCGAGGGCCAGCCTCTACACCGGCCGCTACCTGGCCGAGCACGGCGTGGTGGACAACGTCACCTTCCCCACCCATACCGCCCTCGACCCGGCCATCCCCACCATCGGCAGCCTGCTGGCCGACCGCGGCTACCGGTCGAGCTACCTGGGCAAGTGGCATCTCGGCCACACCGAGTCGCCGGACATGGCAGCCCACGGCTACCTCGACTGGGAGGGCAACGATGTCCACTTCATGGGTAGCGCCCACACCGGCCGCTACTTCGACCCGATCATCGTCGACCAGGCGATCGACTGGCTCACCGACCGGGCCGGCGAGAACGGCAACGGCCAGCCCTGGTTCCTGACCGTCGCCATGGTCAACCCCCACGACATCATGTGGTTCCCGGCCGACCACCTCAGCTACCAGGCCGAGCACCCCAAGTTCGCCGAGTTCTTCAACGCGGTGGTGAAGATGCGTCTCGGCGACCTGCCGGTGACCCCGCCGCCGGAGGACTACCCCCGCCTGTTCGACCGGCTGCCCGACAACTTCACCGACGACCTCCACACCAAGCCCGAAGTGCAGCGGGCCTGGCGTCAGGTGCGCAACCGGGAGCACATGGTCGGCCGCATCGACGCCGACGACCACGACACCTGGCTGCGGGGCCTCGACTACTACGCCTGGCTGCACATCGAACTGGACCGCAGCCTGAGCCGCCTGCTCGACGCCCTGGATGCCCTCGGCCTCTACGACGACACGGTGATCGCCTACACGTCGGACCACGGCGACGCCTGCGGGTCTCACGGCCTGCGGGCCAAGCTGCCCTGCGTCTACGACGAGGTGATGGGGGTTCCGCTGATCGTGAAGGGGCCGGGCGTGCCGGCCGGGGACCGCACCGGGGCGCTGGCCACCCATGTCGACCTGGCGGCCACGATTGCCGCGCTGGGCGGCATCGATCCCGCCAACACGCCCACCCTCTCGGGCCGCGACCTGGCCCCGGTGCTGGCCGACCCGGAGGCGTCGGTGCGAGACTTCGTGCTGTTCTCTCAGGACTCGGCCCAGTCCGACCTGATCCGCAACACCCGCTACGCGGTGCGGGGCTTCTACGACGGAGAGACCAAGTACGCCCGCTACTACGGGATCGGCGGCGGCGTCCAGCGCGACGGAAGCGCCGCGGAGAGTGGCAAGCTCTTCGATGTGGACGCCGACTTCGACGACCACGACCACGAGTGGTACGAGACCGCCGAGGATCCCCACGAGCTGGTCAACCTGGCCAACGACCGGGGCAGGCGCAGCGAGCTGCGCGCCCTATTCCGCCGTCTGCTGGACTATGAGGCCGAGGAGCTGACACTCACGCCATGACCTACACGATCCCTTCGACCGATCACCCGACCGGCGGGAGCGCCGACTCCGGCGCTGATCCGCACGAGGACGCCAAGCCCCGGGCGCCCGTGGCTGACTGGGCCACCGACTTCGACCATGTCGATCCGGGCTACGCGGCCCGCGCCCCCGAGATCTGGGACGAGTTGCGCGACGAGTGTCCGGTGGCCCGCAGCGAGCGCTACGGCGGGACCTGGCTGCCGGTGCGCCACGAAGACGTCTGCGCCATCGCCAAGGACACCGACACCTTCAGCTCCAACGGGGTGGTGGTCCACGACGGCCGGCCCGAGATCCCTCCCCCGGTGGGGTTCGCCCCGCCGATCACCAGCGACCCGCCGTTCCACCGGATCGCCCGGGAGTTCCTGCTGCCGGCCTTCGCCCCCAAACCCATAGAGGCCAAGCGCGAGTCCACCCGCGAGACCTGCCGGGAGCTGCTCGACGACCTGCTGGCCGACGTGGAGGCCGGCCGCACCGACATCGTGGACGCCGCGCTGGGCTACACCCAGCACATCCCGGTGAGGGTGATCGCCGACATGCTGGGCGTGCCCCGCTCCGACGGCGACCAGTTCCGGGTGTTCATCCACCGGATCATGGAGCAGCCCGGAGCCGAGCTGAAGGTGGAGTACGAGGACTCCATCGACTTCTACCTCGACACGCTGATCGCAGCCCGGGCGGAGAAGCCCCGTGACGATCTGATCAGCCACATGACGCACGCCACGATCGCGGGCCAGCCCCTGGAGCACGAGCACGTGCGGGGCACCTGCGCGCTGCTGATCGTCGCCGGCGTGGACACGACGTGGTCGGCGATCGGCGCCTCGCTGTGGCACATGGCCCAGCATCCCGAGGACCGCCGCCGTTGGGTCGAGGATCCGGACGTGCGGCCCTTCGCGGTGGAGGAGTTCCTGCGCTTCTACGCGCCGGTGACCATGGCCCGGCTGGTGGCCAAGGACGCCGAGTTCGCGGGCCGGTCGATGCGGATCAACGACTGGGTGCTGCTGCCGTTCCCGGCCGCCAACCGCGACCCCGAGGCCTTCGACGACGCCGGCACCTTCGTGATCGACCGCATGCGCAACCGACACGTCGCCTTCGGGCTGGGTATCCACCGCTGCCTGGGGTCGAATCTGGCCCGCATGGAACTGACCGTGGCGTTGGAGGAGTGGATGGCCCGGGTCCCGGACTTCGAGCTGGCCGATCCCGAGGGTGTGAGGTGGTCGACCGGCCAGATACGCGGGCCCCGGGAACTGCCGGTGCGGATCCTCAACGGCACGACCTGACTCCGGAGCGACCGTGAGGCTTCACAAGTTCCAGAGTGTCGACGCGTTCGTGGCGCTGGACCTGGCCGGGGCCGAGGCCGCGTCGGGGCCGGTGCGCTGGGCCCGCAAGATCCTGCAGGGCGGGGCCAAGGACCTGGCCCGCTCCCAGACCTACACCTACGCCGCGCTGCAGATGCGCCGCAGCGGCGCCTCCGCGGGCATCAATGCCGAGGCGCCGGGACGGTCCGAGGCCATCGCCGCGTTCGTGGCCGAGGCCGCGGCTCTGGTTCCCGACGGCACCTACCTGCCCGACGCGGCCAAGGGCGTCGCCGACGCCGACCTGGCCCCGCTGCGGGACGCTGACCCTCGAACCGTCGCCCGGCTCGACGCCTTCGCCGCGGCGTGCGACGGCCTATCGGCGGCCGCGGCCGCCGACGCGGCCGCGGGCCTCGATGGACGAACCGTCGTCATCGAAGGGTTCTCGGCGACCGGCCCGGCGCTGGCATCCTCTGTAGTCGAGAGGGGTGGACGGGTAGTGGGCCTGGCCACCGCCGAGGGATCGCTCGCATCCACCGACGGCTTCGACCCGGCGGCTCTGGCAGACGCCTGGGCCGAGCACGGCGACAAGGCCCTGGGCGCGCTGGCCGGCAGCGACGACGGGTTGGGCAAGCCGGGTGCGCTGTGGGGCATCGGCGCCGACATCGTGTTCGCCGGATCCAGGATGGGGATCGTCAACCACGGGGTGGCCGAGGGTCTCGGCTGCCGGGCCCTGGTGCCCAGCGGGCGGCTGGCGTTCACGTCCAAGGCGCTGGCGGTGAGCCGACGCCGCGGGGTGGCCGCGGTGCCCGACTTCGTGGCCCTGGCCGGATCCTCCATCGCAGCTTGGAGCAACCCCGACACCGCCGACGACGAGATCCGTGCCAAGATCACCGGCACCGTCGCGGCTCTGATGGCGGACGCCCTCACATCCGACGACGGCCCCTTCCTGGGCGCCTGCTACACCGCGGAGGCGTTCCTGTCGACGTGGCAGGAAGAGCTGCCCTTCGGCCGCCCCCTCGCCTCCTGAGAACTCGGCGCTCCGCTACCCTGAACTCTCCACGGGGCTGTAGCTCAGTTGGCTAGAGCACCTGCTTTGCAAGCAGGGGGTCGTCGGTTCGAGTCCGATCAGCTCCACCAGGCGAACCTCCACGGGTGAAGGGGAGGCAGGCAGTGACTCGAATCGGTCTGGCTCAGATCCTCAGCCGTCCCGGGGCGGCCGAGGCCAACCGGAAGGCCAGCGTCGACGCGGCCGCCTCACTGTTCGAGCAGGGAGCGGACATCGTGCTGCTTCCCGAGATGGCGGTGCCGTGGTACAGCACCGACCGGGAGGCGCTGGCGCCGCTGGCCGAAGCCCTCGACGGCCCGACCGTCACCGACTGGCAGGCCGAGGCCGCCCGCCACGGCGGGCTCGTCGTCGGTGGCTTCTGCGAACGATCGGGCGACGACATCTACAACACCGCGGTCGCCGTCGGCCCCGACGGCGTGGTCGCCCACTACCGCAAGCTGCACCTCTTCGACGTCGAGAAGCACTGCTTCACGCGCGGCGACGCCGGGTTGACCGTGACCGAGACGGCCTGGGGCACCATCGGGCTGTGCATCTGCTACGACCTGCGCTTCGTGGAGGTCGTGCGGGTGCTGGCCCTGCGGGGCGCGGAGGTGATCTGCGTCCCTACCGCCTGGGTGCGCGGCTTCGACCGGCGCCAGTACGCCGAGGGCGAGCTGATCCCCCACGCCGAGGGTGCGCTCGTGCAAGCCAACCTGAGCCAGGTGTTCATCGCGTGCGCGTCCCAGGTCGGCGCCGGTGACGGTGTCGAGTGCCTGGGCTCTTCGGTGGTGGCCGACCCCTACGGCGGGGTGGCGGCCGGTCCGCTGTCGACCGTCCGCGAGCAGCTCGAGGTCGCCGACATCGACCTGTCCGAGGCCAAGCGGGCCCAGGCCCGCAGCGAGCTGATCAAGCCCCGGGCCGACCGCCGCACCGACGTCTACGGCGTCCTGCACGAGGGCGAGCCGCTCTAGCCCTAAGAGGCCGAGCGGGCGCTCGCCGTCAGGCGATGCTCAAGCCCGACAGGACGCGGTTGAATTCGGGCACCAGCACCCCGCGGCGGGAGTGCGACCCGATCACTACGTAGAGGCAGAACGCCCGGGCGCCCACATGGAAGAAATGCTGCAGGCCGGCATGGCCCGCCACCCACACGTTCAGCTGGTCCGGGCCGAAGTCGTCGGGGGCGAGGCGGTCCGGCACGCCCTCCGCCGCGAAGAGCATGGTCCCGACCGACGCTGCGCCGAACTCGACCAGCGCGGCGAAGATCCCGTTGCGGTCCATGGTCTCGACCGCTCCGGCTCCGTAGTCGTCGCGTTCCGCGGGCAGCGAGAAGTTGGCCGCGTGCAGCACCACCAGCGGTGCGGGCAACGGGTCCACGGCTTGGTCCAGCGTCGAAGGGTCCGGCTGGGTAGACAGCTCAGCCTCCCAGCCCGCCGGAACATCGATGCTCACCCCATGAGCGGCCAGTGTGGTCACGTCAGGTCACCGACTCATCCGGTCACAGCGCCAGCAAGCTCGCGGCGGCCGCGCAGCCGAGCCCGGCCGCGGCTCCCGCTCCCAGGCGGCGAGCCCGGTCGGCGTGTAGGTCCAGACGGCGGTGCAGCCTGCGCAGATCGTCGGTTGTGCGCACCCGGCTGCTCAACACCATGCTCGCTCCCCGGGCCGCGCCGAACGCAGCGCCGATCGCCAGGCCCGTGGTCGCCTCGCCCGCCAGCAGCGCAGCCAGCATGAACAGCGGCACCAGCGCGGTGTTGACCACCGTCGCCACCGCGGCGCCGAGTTGCAGGCCGAAACCGGCCCCGTAGACCCACGACCGGTAGGCGACGACCCAGTCCTCGTTGACCTGCCGCCGCCCCGGCAAACGCCGACCCGACATGTCCCATGCCGCGGCCACCGCGCACGCCCCGGCCAGCACCGTGAGCCGGGCACCGTCGCTGACAGAGCCGGCCAGCGCCTGCCCCAGTGCGCCCAGCCCGGCACCGACGACCGCTCCCCCGACCGCCGCTCCGAGAAACAGCCAACCCACCGTCAGCCACCATCGGTTGCCCCGGGCCCGCTCACCGAGCGGGCTGATGCTCGTCAGCATCGACAGGCCTCAAGGCGACCATGCCGACCGCGCCCCGGCAGCCAGCGCCGCCATCGCTCCGATGGCCGCAACCGCAGTCATCACTCGACCCGGCGGTCGCTCGAGTCGGCGCCGTTGCCGTGAACCGGAGCGGATCCTCCGGGGTAGAGACTCGGATGGCCCGGGCCCACGCCGGCCGATCGAAGAGCGTCGTCGGCCCGGCGGGCCCGGCTTCGACCGGAGCGGCCCGCCCGCGGCCGTGCCCGTCCCCGCGTGCTGCGGGCCAGGTCGGCATCGTCCAGTGCCTCCTGCAACAGCTCGTGCAGTTGCTCCCAGCCCAAGGCGCTGCCCGCTCCTACGACCCGCCCGTCGACACCGTCGACAAGCGCGAAGTACGGCGAGCCCGGAACGTCGTAGTCCTGCCACGCGGCCGACGACAGCACGGCCTTCACGCCGGGCGGGACCAGTTCCGCCAGCACCGACTCCGAGTCGTGGGCGGGGTCCTGGCCGACGATCACCAGGCGGGTGCCGTTGCCGGGCAGGTCGACTCCCGGGTCGGTAAACGCCTGCCAGAACGGCTTGCAGGTGCGGCATCCCGACGACAGGAAGGCCAGCAGGGTGTGGTGCGGCACACCGGTGACCGCAACCATGGTGGGACCGCCCGCCGGCACGGTGCCGGCCAGATCCCAGGCATCTGTGCGCCCGGCCGGACCGGAGCCGTCGGCGCGGTCCGGATCGGGGGAAGGCGGCGAGGCGGCTCCGGACTCCTCGTCGAGGCCGATCCCGGCCCGGTCGAGGGCCCGCAGGATCTCGGCGTGGGTCCTGAGCAGCCCGAACACGATCAGGGCGAGTACGCCGACCGCGACGGCCAGCAGCACAACCACCACCGTCATCGGGCCACCGCCGGGCTGTCGGGCGTCTCAGCATCCTGCGGCGGGGCCTCCTGCTCCTGCACCGGCGGGTCCACGGTCCGGAGGTGGTAGCGGTGAAGCAGCAACGCGACGTCGGCGCGGCTGGCCGGCAGGTCGGCTCCGAAGCGGTCGAGGTCGGTCCACCAGACGAGGTCCTTCTCGATCCCCCAGGCCAGCGCGCCGCGGAACCACGCGTCCTCGCCCACATCGGAGAACTCGATCTCTCCATCGCCCGGCGGCCCCCCAGCCAAGCGATGCAGGAAGACGACGGCCTGTGCCCGGCTCACGTTGCTGGACGGGTCGAACCGGTCCGGCGCCCGGCCGGCGGTGATGGCGTTCTCGACCATCCAGGACACTGCGTGGGCGTAGTACGCGCCCGGGTCCACATCGTCGAACCCGTCGGTGCTCAGTGCGAGAGGCTCGCCGCGGTAGCGCCATAGGAAGGTGGCGAACTGGCCCCGGCTGACCAACTCGTCGGGACCGAACAGGTCGTCGGTGAAGCCGGCCGCGATGCCCTCGCTCGCCATCCACTCGACGGCGCCGGCGTAGAGCGCCTTGGGGGGAATGTCGGTGAAGCCGTCATGCAGGCAGGGCCGGTCGTGGAAGCGGGTGCTCTGGCTGTACAGCACCGGCGACGTTGCGCAGGCCGTGTCCCACTTCCAAGGGGGCACGCAGGTGACGATGCGGCATTTGAGCGGCCCTACGCACAGGTCCTGGTTGCACTGGCCGTAGCGGAAGCGAGTGCACTCCGACTTGCGGGTGTCGCAGCCGCCGTGGCATTGGCACCTGGCCGGGGTGCACGAGTTGGCGCAGAGACCTCCGGAGGAACACCGGCAGCCCTCGTCGCAGGTGAAGTTGCAGTCGAGGTAGTAGCGGGGCTGGGGGCCGTTCAGGTCGCAGAATCCCGAGCCGTCGGCCCTCCACCAGCCGGCGACGATCGTTCCCGGCGGGCAGAGGTTCTCGCCGGTGATCTTGCAGCAGAACTCGCTCCAGTTGTCACAGCACAGCGCCCCGGGACGGCATTTCCCGGGCGGGCAGTGCACGATCGCCGCCTCGGCTGTAGTCGGGCGCAGCGCGTATGCGACCGGAGCGACCGCGACCGCGGTGGCGGCCATGGCCGACTTGCGCAGGAAGCCCCGGCGCCCGGCGCGGCGGTCCACCACCCGCGATACCCGCTCGACCAGCGTGCGGCTCACGGTCTCCCGCTCCCGTTGTGAGACATCGCCCCGACGGCGGTCGGCGGCGGCACGGCCCGGAACAGGCCCGTCCGGCCGCCGCCGGAGGACCGGGCCGCGAGCGCCTCGGGCAGGGCCGTGAAGGCCACCAGGACGAGCCCGGCCAGCAACACGACCACCACGGCCAGCGCGACACCGGTGGCGGGGCTCGTCCCCGCCGCCTGTACCAGCGCCGGGACGGGCGGGGAGGTCGCGCCGGCGGCGATGAACGACATCGCGGCCAGGGTCAGGTTGCCGGCGACATGGATCTTCGACGGCGGGGCGTCGAGGCGGCCGAAGCATCCGCAGGAATCGGCGCCCGCGAGGACGGCTCGGAGCACGATCAGGGCGAACGCCGCATACAGCAGTCCAACGATCCATGCCGCAAGGCCGCCGGCAATCAGAGCGGCTGTCCCTGCCGCAGCCTCCAGCACTCCGATGAGCCGCACCCCGACGGGGCGGGTCCTCAAGCCGACCAGTCCAGCGAACCCGTCCGCGGGACGGAGCAGCTTGGCCACGCCGGCCACCACCAGCAGCAGCGCGGCCGACGCGTGGAGCGCGGACACGACAGACACAAGCGGCGATGCTAACGGCCCCGGCCCTCAGGGGACCAGCCGTCGAACCAGCAGGACTGCGGCGCTAAATCCCCGGGGTCCGGTAGCCGTCGGACCGCCACAGGATCGGGAAGTGGTTCTCGTCCATGTGGTCGTCGGTGAGCCGCGCGTAGCGGGAGTAGATCGGCCCGTTGCCCTCACCGAAGCCGGCCCGCCTGAAGCGGGCCTCGCTGCTGGCGCAGTGCAGCACGAGGGACCGGCGGTGCCGCCCGGAGCGGTTGGGGCCCGAGCCGTGCCACGCCCACCCGTGGTGGAACGCCCCGCCGCCTGCGGCCACCTCCACCGCCGCGATGTCCAGCTCGACGCCCAGACTCTCCGCCGCGGCCACCACCGGGGCCCGGTAGTCGTCGGGCGCGTGGAACTGGCCCATCACGTCGGCTCCGGCGGGCCAGCGATGCGACCCCCTGGCCAGCTCCATGGTGCCGCCGGCCGCGGTGGTGTCATCGAGAGCGATCCAGCACGAGAACATCTCCGTGGGCGTGTACCAGGCCAGATAGGCGTTGTCGCGGTGGAAACCGAGCGACCGGGCGCCGGGCGGCTTCCAGATCACGTTGTCCTGGACGATCCGGGCCCCGGGCCAGCCCGCCAGCCGGGCCACGGCCTCGCCCAGCTGGCCGTCGAGCACCACCGACGCGATCAACCGGTCGGCCTTCCAGCCGTTGCAGATCTGGCGGGCGAGCGTCGGATCGCTGGCGCCCTCCTGCCAGTTGACCTCGTCGGGGGCGGTGCCGGTCTCGAAATCGCCCCGGAACAGCCGCTCGAACCGCTCCTTCAACGGATCGATCAGGTCGGCGTCGATCAGTGAACCGACGGTGACGAACCCGTCGGCCTGGAACCTGGCCTCATCGGCGGCTGCGAGCATCACCCCCAAGCTAGAGCCCGAGCCTGTCGCTCGCGGCAGCCTCGCTGGCTCGGCCTCTGGGTCAAATGTCTGACTATTGTTCACCGGGCCGCGCAAGCGATGACGGAAGGAGCGGCAGTGGCGCCTGTGGGCGACATCAAGATCGGCTTGTTCCTCACCAATCAGCACCCGGTGGGCGCCGACCTGGTGGCGGGGATGGACGATCAGCTCCGGATGGTTCGAGCGGTCCGCGACCGCGGCTGGGACTCGATCTGGGCAGGGCAGCACTACCTGCCCGACGGCATGGCCATGCCGCAGTGCGTGCCGTTTGTGAGTCGCATCACTGCCGAGTGCGGACCCATGGAGGTCGGGATCGGGATACTGCTGCTGGCGCTCCACAACCCGCTGGACGTGGCCGAGACGTGGGCGTCGGTCGACGTGCTGTGCGACGGGCGGCTCACCTTCGGGGTGGGACTGGGCTACCGCGAGGTGGAGTACCGCGGCTTCGGGCTCGATCCGAAGTCCAAGGTAAGGCGGTTCGAGGCCAACCTCGACCTGGTCAAGCGACTCTGGACAACCGACGACGTCGACTCCGATCTCGAGTGGTGCCGCCTGGAGTCGGTGACCCTCAACATCAAGCCCGTCCAGAAGCCCCGACCGCCGATCTGGATCGCGGCCAACGCCCACGCCGCGGTGGAGCGGGCCGCCCGCATGGGCGACGCCTGGATGATCAACCCCCACGCCACCACCGACACGATCACCGAGCAGGCCGCCCTGTTCCGGGCCACCCGCCAGAGCGAGGGCCTGCCCCCGGCCACGACCATGCCGGCGATGCGGGAGATCTACTGCGCCCCGACCCGGGCCCTGGCGGTGGAGCGGGCCGCCCCCTACCTGCTGAAGAAGTACCGGCACTATGCCGACTGGGGCCAGCACAAGGCCCTGCCCGGCGACGAGGACTTCCGGGCCACCTTCGACGAGCTGTCCAGGGGCCGGTTCATCGTCGGCACGCCCGACGACTGCCTCGAGAGGCTGCTCCCGTGGCGTGACGAGCTCGGCGTGGACCACTTCATCTTCCGCACCGACTGGGTGGGCATGCCCGCAGACACCGCCCTACAGTCCATCGACTTGCTCGACCGCGAGGTGGTTCCGGTGCTGCGAGCGACCTGAGTTCCGGCGCAGCGCCCAGCCATCCACGACGCCATCCAGGACGACCCTGCAAAGGAGAACAGCAAATGGTGGACAAGACCATCATCAACCCCAACATCGGCGCCGGCTGGAGCGCGCTCGAGACCTCCGACGTGGGCGAGCTCGTCCACTCCGGGGGCGTGGTAGTGGAAGCCGGCGACCTCACGTTCGTCTACCTGTCGGGCCGCACCGCCACCGACGGGGACAGCGACGTCGTCGTCGGGGTGGGCGACATCGCCGAGCAGACCCGCCAGGTCATCCGCAACCTGCTGTCGGCCCTGGAGCCGCTGGGCGGCACCATCGACGACATCGTCCGGGTGCGGGTCTACATGACCCCTCCGTTCACGAAGGAGAAGTTCGGCCAGATCCACGACGCCCGGGCGGAGTTCTTCAACAAGGACCACTACCCGGCCAGCACGCTGGTGGTGGTCCACGGGCTGGCCCGGCCCGACGCCCTGATCGAGATCGACGCCGACGCGGTGATCTCCAAGAAGTAGCCGGCGACAGCCACGGCGCCCGCCAGCAGCGGCCGAAGAATGAAGATCGCCCTCAACGTCCTCCAGCAGGGCCCCATGTCCGGCGGGCCCGAGTGGTGGAAGATGTGCGACGACGCCGGGGTGGACGTGATCGGACTGCCCGACTCGCCCGCCCTGGTCCGCGAGCTCTACGTGGTGGCTGCGCTCTGCGCCCAGCAGACCTCGCGGGCGCGGATCATGACCTCGGTCACCAACCCCCTGTCGCGGGATCCCTCGGTGACCGCGGCCTCGCTCCTGTCTCTGGAGGAGATCGCGCCCGGCCGGATCGCCTGCGGCATCGGCACCGGTGACAGCGCACTGTGGGGGGTGGGGCTGCGCCCGGCCACGGTGGCCCAGCTGCGGGACTACATCGTGGCCGTCAAGGCGCTGCTGCGGGGCGATGAGGCCGGCTATCAGGGCCGCAGGTTCCGCATGCAGTGGACGGACCTGCCGGTCCCCGCCGACATTCCGGTGATCGTCCCCGTCTCGGGTCCGAGGGTCCTGCGCATGGCCTGCGAGGTGTCCGACGGGATGCTGCTGTCGATGGGTTTCGGAACCCACAACGTGGACTACGTCCTCAGCCTCGTCGAGGAAGGTTGTGCGGCCGCGGGCCGTGATCCGGGCGAGCTGGAGCTGTGGTGGAACTCCGAGATCGTCTTCGGTGACAGCGTCGATGAAGCCCTCGGACGGGGCATGGGCGTCGGCACCGAGTGGCTGACCATGGGCACGCTGGAGGGAAAGCAGATCCCCGAGCACCTCAGAGCGGCCCTGGTGCAGTTCAACGAGGACACCCACAACCTTGGCTCGGAGTACCAGGACGAGAACCGCGAGCGGGCGCTGATCGCCCGGGCCAAGGAGCTTGGCCTGTACGAGTGGCTGCTGGCCAGAGCACCCGGATTGTGGGGCACCCCTGCCGATGTGGCCGCCAGGCTGCGGGAGCTGGAGTCGCAGGGCATGGACCACTGGATGTTCTACGTCGGCCGCAGCGAGAGCGACCGCATGAACCAGCTGCGACTCATCTGCGAGGGCGTCATGCCCCTGCTGGACCTTGGCTGAGACAGGCCGCGATACGCCGCGGCCGCGTCTGGGGGTGGCCCTGGCGTGCGGCCCCTCCAATGCCGTGGCTCTTGCCGTCGAGGCGGAGCGGGCCGGATTCGACAGCGTCTGGACCACCGAGTTCAGCTGGCGCTCGGCCACCGTGCCGATGGCCGCCATCGCCGCAGTCACCGATCGGGTCGCCATCGGATCGGCCATCGCCTACGCACTGGGCCGGAGCCCGACGGTCCTGGCCGCAGAGGCCCGCGACATCGACGAGCTCAGCGGCGGGCGCCTCATCCTGGGACTGGGCAGCGCGCAGCCGGCCCGGATCCGCCGATGGCTCGGTACCGATCCGACCGATGTTCCCGCCCGGGTCACCGAGGTGATCGAATCGGTGCGGACGCTGTGGAGGCTGGGTGAGGATCCGGTGAGCTACCGCGGTCGCCATGTGCAGGTGGACATCGAGGCCACCCCGAGCGCGTACCCGCCCCGCCGCCGGGACATCCCGATCTTGCTGGCGGCCGTGAACCGCAGGATGCTGCGGGTGGCCGGCGCGATCGCCGACGGACTCATCGCGCATCCGATTGTCGACGGGTCCGCCCTACGGGAGCTGGTGCGGCCCACGCTGGAGGCGGCCGCGAACTCAGCCGGACGGGCCACGGCTCCGCAGGTGGCGGCCATGGTGATCGCCGTGGTCGACGACGACGAGGAGCGGGCCCGACGGAACGCGGCCGCCCAGATCGCCTTCTACGCCCAGCACGAGGCCTACGAGCCGCTGATGCGCCATTACGGCTTTGGAGGGGCCTCGGGCTCGATCCGCGACGCGGCCCGCCGCGGCGACTGGAACGCGGCGGTGGCGGCCGTGCCGGATCAGATGATCGACCGGCTGTCGGTGGCCGGGCCCGCAGGCCGGGTGAAGGCCCGGATCAACGCTCGGATGGATGCAGCCGGCTGCGACACGCTGATTCTGCACACCCCGTCGATGCTGATGGCGGACCCTGAAGCTAGGGCCTCCGGCGACCCGTCCTCGACCTACCGCCAGCACGCGTCCCGACTGATCGACGCCTTGCGGACGCCTGATCAATCCTCGTCGATAGTGAGCGGTCGGGCTGCCTCCGGGAACATCCCGGCGTCGTGTGAGCAGCCCCGCTTGTAGATGAGGGCGCTGCGGACATAGCTGAGGCACTCGTCGCCGTCCTGGTTGAGGCCGCGGGTGCGCACCGTGACGATGCCGGCGTGGGGACGGGACGCAGACTCGCGCACCGCCAGCACGATGCTCTCGGCGTAGAGCGTGTCGCCCACGAATACGGGGTGGGTGAAGCGCACCTCGTCCAGACCGAGGTTGGCCATGGCCTGCTGGCTCACATCGGACACCGACTGGCCCAGCACCAGGGCCAGTGTGAGCCCCGAGTTGACCAGCAGCTTCCCGAATTCGGACCGCTCCGCGTAGTGGCTGTTGAAGTGCATCATGTTGGTGTTGCAGGTCAGCAGCGTGAACCAGGTGTTGTCGACCTCGCTGATGGTGCGCCCCAGCGGATGCCGGTAGACGTCGCCCACTTCGAAGTCCTCGAAGTAGCGGCCCTCCCAGCCCGGCTTCACCGTCACCGGGCCACCCCGGCGAGCTCCGAGCCTCCCGCTGAGGCGTCGGGATCCAGCACCGAGCCCACCATCTGCAGCAGGCGGCGCTGGAACACAGTCACCCGCAGCTCGGCGTCGTGGCGGGGTCCGGGCCGGTAGAGAGCCGACTGCACCCCTCGCTGCATCCTCTCGCACACATCAAAGTCCTCGCGCTGCACCCGCGAGAGCAGTTCCGTTCCGGCCCGGACGTCCGCGTCCGAGTCATGGGAGAGGCTGAGTACCCGGGCCCGGGTGGTCATCGGACTCGTCGGGGTCCACCACATGACGGTGGCCCCGCCGGTGGGGAAGCCGATCACATGGAGGTTGGGGAACACGTAGCAGCCGAGCGAGCCCTGGGCGGCCTTGCCCTCCAGTCCCGGGCGGGCCTCGGCCGGCAGCTCCGACGCCCTCCAGGGAACGGCGGCCACCGCGGTGGTGTCCCCGGCGGATTCGCTGAGGCCGTCGAGATCCACCAGCGCGGCTATCGACCCCTCGTGAACGATGGACAGGTGGTAGTCGCAGATGGCGTTGTCCATCACCAGCTTCCAGTTGGCCGCGATCGGATCGTCGAGCGACGCACCCAGCCCCATGCCGGCGATGTCGTGGCCGGCCAGCAACTCGGGAATGTCCTCGAGGTAGTCGAGCAGTTCGGGCGCGTCGCCGCTGACGTTGACGAAGACCAGACCCTCCCAGGTGTCGAGACGCAGCTCGGTGAGGCCCAGCTGCGACGGGTCCAGCGGCGTGGCGAACAGGTTCCGGCGAGGGATGCCGGTGAGCCGGCCGTCGAGCTCGAAGGTCCAGCCGTGGTAGGGGCAGACGATGCGCCGCCCGCAGTTGCCCTTGCCGTCCACCAGCAGGCTCGCCCGGTGGGGACACACGTTGGCGAAGGCCCGCAGCTCGCCGCCGGCGCCCCGCACCACCATGACGGGCTCCGAGCCGATCGTCTCGGCCGCGAAGTCCCCCGGCTCCGGCAGCCAGCGCTCGTGAGCCACGAACATCCAGCTGCCACTGAACACCCACTCCAGCTCGGCCTCGTAGAAGGCCGGGGACCGGTACACCTCGGGGTCCATCAGGCCGGTCGGGCCCACCTCTAACACGCTTTGCAGGGTAGGAACGCGGCTGGCCGCCCGTCAAACGCCGGTTATACGTCTGATGTATTGTCCGACCGAGCCAGTCCTGTCCCTACCACCGGAGGCAGCCATGACCGCACGGACCGCCCTGGAGCTGGTCGACGAGATCAACGAGATCGTCGAGGCCCGCCACATCAAGGACCATCCGCTAGTTGAGGAGATCCGTTCGGGGAGGGCGTCGCGGGCCGCCATCGCCGGCTTCCTGAGGAACTTCTACCAGATCGGTCCCCGGCCCTCGCCCCAGGCCGACTGCGCCATCTTCGCCAAGTGCCCCGAGGACCCCGAGATCTTCCATCACCTGTTCGAGGACGTGATCCTGGAGGAGGGGGCGGGCACTGAGTCGGGCACCGAGCGGCACCTGAACGTGTTCCTAGAGCACGCCCAGGCCTTCGAGCTCACCCAGGACGACCTCGACAACAACCCGACCATCCCCGAGTGCAAGGCGTTCGTGCACTGGCGCTACTACCTGGCCTACAAGGGCGACTGGCTGGGCGCTATCGCGGGCATCGCCTTCATCGAGGGCGCTTCGGCCCGCCGCAACGACATCATCATCGACGGGCTGGTGGAGCACTACGGCTTCGAGCGCGGCGCGCCCGACCTGCTGTTCTGGGAGCTGCACGCCTCCGAGATCGAGGAGGGCCACGGCGACATCGGCGGTGTGGTGGTGAGCCGGTACGCCAACGACGCCCACACCCAGGAGTCGGTGCTCGACGCGGTGGTCACCAGCATCGACCTGCAGTGGCTGGCCTTCGACGGCATGCACCGGGCCTTCTTCCTGGAGGACCCCGCCTACGAGCGCTGGCGCTGACCCGCGGGCCCGAGCGGCCGTGAGCGAAGCGAATAAGAGCGGGAATCGGGCCGGTCAGTGGCGGGAGACGTAGTCCCGGATCAGCCGGCCGACCTCGCCGGGGCGTTCGAGGTTGGGCTCGTGGCCTCCGGGGACCACCTTCGACGAGAACGACTCGCCCAGCTCCGCCATCCTGGCGGCCCAACCCTGCTCGAGCAGCGGATCGTCGGCTCCCTCCACCCACAGGATCGGCGTCGAGCAGCGGCGCAGCGGCTCGGGCCAGTCGTCGGTGCCGGTGCGGGGCTCAGCGGCAGGATTGCGGACGTGGAGGGCGCTGAGGGCCTCCCAGTGGCCCGGGATCATGCTGTTGTCGAAGCGGCGCTGGAAGTGGTCCTCCATGCCGTCGGCACTGCTGACCAGCATGGCGGTGAGCCGGGCGGCGGCGTCCAGGCTGGGCGAGTAGTCGCTCAGCCGCTCGATCCCGCCCGGCACCCGGTAGAGGCGGCCACCGGTGCCGGCGATGGCCACCGCGGCCCTCACGTTCCATCCCCACCTGGGCTCCGCGGTTCCCCGGGCCACGATCTCTGCCCCGAAGGAGCTCCCGACGAAGAAGACCGGATCGTCCAGGCCGAGGACCTCGCAGATCGCGGCCAGGTGCTCAAGGCGGTAGTCGTAGGGCGACCGGTCGAAGTAGCAGACCTTGTCGGTCCCGCCCCAGCCGATGAGGTCGGGGGCGATCACGTGGTAGTCGGTGGCGAGCTCGCCGATCACCCCGTCCCAGCACAGCGCGGCGTCGGTGCCGTAGGCGCCGTCGTGGACCAGCATCACCGCGGGCCGGCCCGGCTCCCCGGCCTCGATGAGGCGGGTGCGGAAGCCGCCCGCCCGTATGAACCTGGTGTGGAAGGCCGCCGCCATAGGCGGCGTACAGTAGCGGCCCGGACTAGGGAGACAGCAAGAGGATGATTCAGTATCCGGTTGAGGCCGGCGGCGTGCTCACCCGTGTGCTCTCCGCCGGTGAGGGAGACGACCATCTGGTGCTGGTCCACGGCGTCGGGGCCCGCGCCGATCGCTGGCGCCGCAATGTCGACCCTCTGGCCGAAGCGGGCTGGCATGTGCACGCGCTGGACCTGCCCGGCCACGGCCTGGCCCAGAAGGGCGACGGACCCGACTACACGGTGCCAGGATACGCCCGCTTCCTCGACGGCTTCCTCGACGTGATCGGGGCCCGGACCGCGGTGCTGGTCGGAACATCACTGGGCGGCCACGCGGTGGCCGCCCTCGCCTGCCGGCACCCGGAGCGGGTGCGGGCCCTGGTGCTGGTGGGCAGCATCGGGCTGATCCCCTGGGGCGCCGAGCGCCGGGCCGGCACCCGAGGGCGGCTCACCGACGCCTCCCGCGAGGGCATAGAGCGCAAGCTGCGGCTGCTGCTGCACGATGAGGCGATGGTCAACGAGGCGTGGATTACCGAGGAGTTCCTGATCAACAACTCCCCGGGTGCGGCGGAGTCGTTCCGCCAGATTGCCGACTACGTCGCCGACCACATAGACGACGACGTCGTCGGGCCGAGGTTGGCGGTGCTGAAGGACGGGCCGCCGATCCAGTTGATCTGGGGGCGCCAGGAGCGCGCGGTTCCGCTGGAGACCGGACTCGCCGCCCACGAGTTGCTGCCCACCTCAGAGCTGGCTGTCATCGACGCGGCATCGCACGCGCCCTACTACGAGCAGCCGGAGGAGTTCAACCAGGTCCTGCTAGACTTCCTAGAACGCGCCGCCGAGCGCTGAGCTCAGTTCTTAGCCGGCGGACTCTCCGTCAGTTTCGGGAGGGGCGACCCGGTCGATTCGCTCGTACATGGACCGCAGCCGCTCTAGATGGTTGTGCATGAGCCTGGCCGACGCCTCCGCGTCGCCCGCGGCTATGGCGTCGCAGATGTCGCGATGATCGCGGTCGACTGCGGCTCCGAACTCGGGCGAGGCCCGATCCCGCATGAACCGGGTCCGGAGCACGCTGAACATGGGTCTGGCGATCACCTCCAGCAGCCGGTTGCCCGACGCCTCCATGATGGCGACGTGGAAGTCCTTGTGCCCCTCGAAATCCGCGGCCAGATCGACCTCGGCGCCCGTGTCCAGAGTGGCTTTGAGGCGCTGGAGCTGATCCTCGTCGCGCCGCAGGGCCGCCAGCCGGGCCGACGGCACCTCGATCAGCTCGCGAGCCTCGAGGATCTCATCGACCGACACGACGTCCGCGCCCGACAGCAGCCCGATGGTGGTCTCCAAGTAGGTCAGGACATGCTCCGCCGAGGGCTCGGCGACGAACGTCCCGCCGTTCACGCCCCGCTTGGTCAGAACCAGGCTCTGCGATGACAGGCCTCTCAGCGCCTCGCGGACCGTGCTGCGGCTCACCCCGAACTGCAGCGCCATCTCGCCCTCGGCCGGCAGACGCTCGCCCACCGCGAGCGTTCCCTTCATGATCAGCTCCTGCAGCTGGTTGGCCACCTGCTGGTAGGCGGGCAGCACCCGGCTGACGGGCAGGCCCGGCTGCTCGTCGATCGCCTCGTCGTGCACCGACACGGGTTCAGCACCTTCAACAGCCGGCATAGTCACGGCGGCGATGCTAGCCCCCGGCAGGAGGTGGCGCGTTTTGACCCTCAAGTGTCAGACCTTTACGCTGGCGGCACACGGCACAGGAGGCTCCGGTGTTCTCTCTTCAGGGTCGAACGGCGCTGCTGACCGGCGGAGCGGGAGGTCTCGGACGTGCCGTCGCGGCAGCCCTTGCGGAGCAGGGCGCATCGGTGGCCATCGCGGATGTGCGTCCCGACGTTGCCGATGGCCTGGCCCGAGAACTGGCCCAAAGCCACCCGGACCAGGCCTTCGCCGGGCTGGCCATGGACGTCACCGACGAGGCCAGCGTCGTCTCAGGTGTCGCTGAGGCCACCACCTCCGTCGGCTCACCCGATATCGCAGTCCTGCTCGCCGGCATCGGCGAGTTGCAGCCGATCGCCACCATGAGCTTCCAGCAGTGGCGCCACATGCTGGCAATCCACCTCGACGGCACCTTCCTCGGGATACGCCACACGGTCAACCCGATGATCGAACGGGGCTGGGGACGGGTCATCTGCTTCTCGTCGATCGCATCGCTGCAGGGCGTCGCCCGCCAGGCCCACTACGCAGCCGGCAAAGGCGGCATCGATGGGCTGGTCAGGTCGTTCAG
This sequence comes from Acidimicrobiia bacterium, assembly GCA_022819505.1. Classification (GTDB taxonomy): domain Bacteria; phylum Actinomycetota; class Acidimicrobiia; order Acidimicrobiales; family Aldehydirespiratoraceae; genus Aldehydirespirator. The sequence goes on from JAJEHD010000015.1 coordinate 97,321, forward strand.
CCGCGAGGTCGCCGGCGACGGGGTGACCGTGAACGCCATCGCGCCCGGCTACACCGAGTCGCCCCTCAACGAGGTCGCTCCACCGGGACGGATCGAGGCCCTCACCGAGAGCGTCCCCGCGGGCCGGTTCGGGTACCCGTCGGAGATCGGAGCCCTGGCCGCGTACCTGGCATCGGATGAGGCCGCCTACCTGACCGGCCAGATCATCAGCCCCAACGGCGGGTTCAAGTACTGCCACCACCTCGGCGACTAGACACAGAGAAGGACACGGAGACCCGTAATGCGCCTTGTCACTATGCAGTCCCCCGCCGGCGAGACGGCCGGGATCCTGCACCCCGACAGCACCGTCTCGCCGCTGGCCGCGGCCGGCCATTCAAGTGTCATCGGCCTCATAGAGAGCGGACCCGAGGCCTGGGCCGCGGTCGAGGCGCTGACCGCCTCCGGCAGCGGCGAGAGCCTCAATGGTGCCGTCCTCGCGCCGCCGCTGCCGAGAACACCCCGCAACATGTTCTGCGTCGGGCTGAACTACCGGGACCACTTCGACGAGGGGAAGCGGCCCGAGGGAGCGGGGATTCCCGAAGCGCCGGTGCTGTTCACCAAGCCGTGGACTTGCCTGGTCGGCCACAACGACACCGTGGAACTCGACCGCGCCGCCAGCAGCCGCGTGGACTGGGAGGCCGAGATCGCGGTCGTGATCGGCCGGGGCGGTCGTAACATCGCCGTCGACGACGCCCTCGACCACGTCTTCGGCTACACCCTGTCCAACGACGTGAGCGCCCGCGATCTCCAGCTGGAGCACGGCCAGTTCGGGCAGTGGTACAAGGGCAAGTCGCTCGACGGCTTCTGCCCGATGGGCCCGAGCATCGTCTCCGCGGCTGAGGTTGGCGACTACCGCGACATCGAGGTGGAGCTGCGGGTCAACGGCGTCCAGAAGCAGTCGTTCCGGGCCGCCTCGATGGTCAACTCGGTTTCCCGGCTGATCGCCAGGGTCAGCCTCGGGTGCTCGCTGCTCCCAGGAGACATAATTCTCTCCGGGACATCCTCTGGCGTCGGGCACTGGCGGGAGCCGCCGGAGTTCCTCGGCGACGGGGACGTCGTGGAGATCGAGTCGCCCCAGCTCGGCCTGCTGCGCACATACTTCGAGGAAGGAGAGTGACGATGGTCGCGCTGCCCACCACCGACATCCGGCAGGCACGCCCGGTCGTCTTCGACGGCATCGTCATCGAGCCTCCCCCCGACGACTCCTTCATGGATCCGGCCGGCTACTTCTCGCAGCCGCTCTACGACCTCGAGATGCGGGTGGCGTTCGCGAAATCGTGGGTGTTCGTGGGCGACCTGTCCCAGCTCCGCGAGCCGGGCGACTACGTGACCGAGACCGTCGGCCACGAGCCGGTTGTCGTTATCCGGGGCCGCGACGGGGAGCTGAGGGCCTTCACCAACGTGTGCCCCCACCGGGCCAGCACCCTCGTGGAGGGCGAGGGCAACTGCGGGAGGCGCCTGACCTGCCCCTACCACGGATGGACCTTCGGGCTCGACGGCCGCCTCGTCGCCGTACCCCACCAGCGCGGCTTCGACGAACCGGTGGACCGCGACGCCCACGGCCTGCAGGAGGTGGCCGTGGACGTGTGGTCGCAGTTCGTGTTCGTCAACGTGTCCGGCGACGCTGTTCCGCTGCTCGAGTGGATGCACCCCCTTCCCGACCAGCTCGGCGGGCACAACCTCGCGGCGGCGACCAGGACCTACGTGCTCGACGACGAGGTGAACGCCAACTGGAAAGTGATGATGGACAACGCGTTCTGCGACTACCACCTCGAGTTCGTCCACGCCAACTCCCTGGGCCGCTACGCCGACCCTGCCTCGCTCCAGGAGGACATCTGGGAGTACACGGGTCGGCTGATGACCCGCTGGAGCCCCGAGCAGCTGGCCACCACCAGTGTCCTGCCCCACCTCTCCGGCAACGAGGCCATGGGAGCCGTCGCCTACTCGGTGTTCCCCAACTGGTTCATCGCGGCGTTCCCCAACGGGGGCTGCTCACTCATGTGGTGGAACCCGCTCACCCTCGACCGCAGCCGGGCACGGGTGTGGAACTACTCGCCGGACCCCACCGCCGACCACCGATCCGACTTCGAGATGCTCAAGATGGTGCAGGCCGAGGACTACGCCATCTGCGAGAAGGTCCAGAAGGGCCTTAGGTCCCGCTTCTACGAGCCCGGCCCGCAGCACTACCTGGAGCTGCGAATCCGCGGCTTCCAGCAGCGCCTGATGACGATGCTGGCCGACGCGATAACCAGCGGCCAGCCCTGAGAACAGCGCTCAACGGCCGGAGGCGAGGCGGCGGGAGATCAGGCCGGCCACCTCGTCGAGGGCGGGCCGCGATCGCGGCAGCGCAGCCTGGAAGCCCAGGAACCCGTGGATGGTTCGGGCTTGGTGCACCAACACGGTGTCCACCCCCGCGGCAGAGCACGCTCGCGCGTAGTCGACGCCCTGGTCCCTGAGCGGGTCCAGGCCCGCGGTCACCACCACCGTGGGCGCCTGCCCGGCGAGGTCGGCCCGCAGCGGGCTCAGCTCGGTGGAGGTGCGGTCGACGCCGGCTGGGGCGTACTGGTCCCAGTACCACTCCATGCGCTCGCGGGTGAGGAAGTAGCCCTCGGCCATCCCGATCATCGACCGGTCGTCAGTGCGGCAGTCGGTGATCGGGCACAGCACGGCGCACACGCCGAGGCTTGGACTCCCCCGATCCCGGGCCCTCAGGGCCGCGACCGCGGCCAGGTTTCCCCCGGCGCTGTCACCGGCTATTCCCAGCCGGTGCGGGTCGACATCCAGCCCCCCGCCGTTGGCGGCGGCCCACTCGAGAGCAGCCCACGTGTCCTCCACGGCCGCCGGGAATGGGTGCTCGGGCGCCAGGCGGTAGTCGACCGACAGCAGCCCGCAGCCGGTGCGGTTGGCCAGGGCCCGGCAGAGCCCGTCCTGGATGTCGAGATCGCCGACAACCCAGCCCCCGCCGTGCAGGTACACCAGCAGCGGAGGCGGCTCGGCGCACCGGGGCCGGTAAAGGCGCAGTCCGAGATCGCCTCCGGGGCCGTCGATAGAGAAGTCGGCGACATGGTCGACCGGCTCGGGCGGCCCCTTTAGTTCGGCGACGATCGGCGGGCGGGTCCGCATCGCCTCCAGGCTCGGCGGTCCGCCCGGTCCGCCGATGAGTCTCAGGACCCGGGCCACGCCCTCGTCCAGCCGCTCAGGCGCCCCGCCCACTGCCCCGTTCCTCATCGCCGCTGGACACCCGGGAAGCTTGCCACAGTGATCCGATCGGCTCCCGCTCGCCCCTGTACACGTTCGGATTGACTGCGAAGTGTCTGACCTTTAGCATCGACATCATTATCGGCAGCAGCACCGCCCGGTGCTGCTGAAGGCGATCCCGATGGGGGAAATGATGACTTCACGACAGTTCCGACTCGGTTTTCGACTCCTAGCGGTCCTTCTGGCGCTCGGACTCGTGGCCGCCGCGTGCGGCGACGACGACACGGATACCAGCGCGGCTGACGCCGCCGCTCTCCAGCAGGCACAGGCAGACGCGGCCACGGCCCAGGCGGCGGCCGATGCGGCGGCCGCCGCAGCCTCGGACGCTGCCGCCGCGCTCGAGGATGCCCTCGCCGAAGGGGCCGCGGATTCTGATGCGATAGCCGCGCTCGAGGCCGAATTGGCGGCTGCCCAGGAGGCGGCCGCCGCCGCAGCAGCTGCGGCCGAAGAGCCGATGGAAGAGGCGATGCCGGAGCTGTCCGGTGAGCTGGTGTGGTGGTCGGACTGGACCATCGAGCAGACCGAGGCCTTCATCGACGCCTTCAACGAGGTCCACCCCGGCATCCAGGTGGAGTACACCCGCTCCGACGACGCCGAGATGTTCGATCGCTTCATGACCGAGTCCGAGGCGGGCACCATCGACGCCGACATCGCCATCATCGGCTGGGACGGCTTCTCCCGCATCTGGGAGAGCCTGGGCTACCTCCACGCCTTCGACTCCCCCAACAAGGGCAACATCCCGTCCGATCTGAGGGCCGCGTCCGGCGCCTGGTACACCTACGGCACCCTGCTCGAGGGCATCTGCTACAACACCGAGCGCATCGAGGAGCTCGGCCTCGACCCGCTGGAGACCTGGAGCGACCTCGCCGACCCGCAGTACAGGGACGAGATCGTCATGCAGGACATCCTCAAGGTGGGCAGCGGCGCCCACGACATGATGATCGAGACCCGGGTGATGTGGGACGAGAACACCTGGGAGGAGTTCTGGGCGGGCTACGGCGCCAACAACGTGGTGTTCCAGCCCGACTACACCGCCGCCCAGCAGCAGCTGGTGCAGGGCAACTTCGCGGTGCTCGGACTGTGCTACCTCGACTTCGTGCAGCCCTCCATCGACCAGGGCGCCCCGGTGGTGTGGGTCGCGCCGGAGTTCGTGATCACGGTGGGCTTCACCGTCAACATCCCGGCGACCTCCGACAACAAGGAGAACGCCGAAGCCTTCGTCAACTACATCATCAGCGAGGAAGGCCAGGCCGCGGTGGCCAACATCGTCGGCCAGGTGCCGGCATGGCCCGACGCCCCGTATCCCCAGGCAGCCCTGGCCGCGGCGGGCAAGCCGACCATCCTGGCCCTGGGCACGCCCAAGGCTGAGGCCGAGTACAACAACAACGCCGAGTGGTACGTCGAGCGAGCCAAGGAATGGTTCGACCTGAGGTGACATCACCGCTGGAGGACCAGCTCGCCCTGCGGGCCGACGACCTCCACAAGAAGTTCGGCGCGGTCACCGCGCTGGCGGGTGTCAGCTTCTCGATCCGCACAGGAGAGTTCGTAACCCTCCTGGGACCGAGCGGCTGCGGCAAGTCGACGATCCTGCGGATCCTCGCAGGGATCGAGACGCCGACCCGCGGCGCGGTGGCCATCGGCGGCAAGGTGGTCAACGACACCGAGCGTCGGGTCCTCATTCCACCCGAGCGGCGCGACCTCAGCATGGTGTTCCAGTCGTACGCGGTGTGGCCCCACATGAGCGTGGCCGCCAACGTCGGCTTCCCGCTGCGCTACCGCAAGGTGCCCCGCAGCGAGCGCCGGGACCGGGTGACCGAGGCGCTGCGGGCCGTCCGCATGGAGGAGTACGTCGACCGCTTCCCCCACCAGCTCTCCGGCGGGCAGCAGCAGCGGGTGGCGGTGGCCCGCTCCATCGTGGGCCACCCCGCGCTGCTGCTGCTCGATGAGCCGCTGTCCAACCTCGACGCCCGCCTGCGCGAGGACATGCGGGTCGAGCTGAAGCGGCTCCACCTGGAGCTGGGCCTGACCATGCTGTACGTGACCCACGACCAGTCCGAGGCGCTGGCCATGTCGGACCGGATCCTGGTGATGGACCACGGGCTGGTACTGCAGGAGGGCACCCCCGAGGAGGTCTACCGCGCACCTGGGTCGCTGACGGTGGCCCGCTTCCTGGGCGTCAAGAACATCGTCGCCGGCAGGCTGACGGGCGACGATGTGGTGGAGGCGCTGGGCGGATCCCTGCCCGCCACCGTGGCCGAGCCGATGGCGCCGGGCACCGAGGTGGCGGTGGCGATCCGGCCCGACGGTTTCAGCCTGGCCGCGGAGGGGTCGTCCCGGCCCACCATCTCCGGTGAGATCCGGCTGGCGCAGTTCCTGGGCGGCGCCTACGAGCACGAGATCGACGCGGGCGGAACCATGGTGATCGCCCAGTCGCCGCAGCGGCTGGGAGCGCGGGGCGACACCGTGGACCTGTCGATAGACCCAGAGGCGGTCATCGCCTTCCCGGCCGACGACACCGTCTCGTGACCGGCACCAGCACCGAACCGGGCGCACCCGTCACCGACCAGCCGCCGGACCCGGCTCCGGCCGGCACCACGCTGTGGGCTGCGGCCCGACAGAAGGTGGTGTCGTTCCCGTTCGCCCTGCGGGTCGTGCTGAGCGTCGTGGTGTTCACTCTGGTGCTGCTGCCGTTCTACCGGCTGATCCTGGGTTCGTTCCAGGAGGGCGGCCCGCCCGAACGGGGCCCGCTGACCCTGCAGAACTACCGCGACACTTTCGACAAGTCCAGCGACATCATCGGCAACACGCTGGAGTTCGCGGTAGGCCAGACGCTGGTGCCGCTGGTGATCGGCGTGCTGCTGGCCTGGGTGGTGACCCGAACCGACGTCCCGTGGCGAGGCGTGTGGGAGTTCGCCACCATCGGGCTGTACTTCATCCCGCTGCTGGCCGCCGGCACGGCCTGGAGCATCCTGCTCGGCGGGCGCAACGGCATGCTCAACGAGATCATCCGGGCGGTCACGCCGTGGGACGGCTTCGACGTCTACTCCATGTCGGGGATGATCTTCGTGCAGTCGCTGTACCTGGTCCCGCTGGTGTTCCTGGTGGTGGCGGCCAGCATGCGCAACGTGTCGCCCGACTACGAGCACGCCGCCCGGATCAACGGGGCGTCGCCTCTGTCGGTGTTCTTCCGGGTCACGCTGGGCGTGTCCCGCCCCGCCCTGCTGTCGGCCGCGGTGCTGTGCTTCATCATCGGGCTCGGCTCGATGGAGATCCCCTTGCTGTTCGGGTTCCCGGCCAAGGAGCACGTCTTCACCACTGACATCTTCCATGCCCTGCGGGTGCGGATGCCCCGCGAGCACGGCCGGGCCTCGGCCACCGGGGTGGTGCTGCTGGCCGCGTCCTTCGTGGTGCTGATCGCCTACCTGCGGTCGATCCGCCACAGCGAGCGCTACGTGACCGTGAGCGGCAAGGGCAGCCAGGAGACCCCCACCCGGCTGGGACGCTGGCGCTGGGTGGTGTTCGCGGCGTGCTGCGGGTTCTTCTTCTTCACGATGATCCTGCCGTTCATTGCGGTGGTGGTGGGCTCGCTGCTGCCCTACATCGGCCGACCCGACACCGAGCTGCTGGCCCAGTCGTCGCTGGAGAACTACCGCCAGCTCAGCGACAACCCGATCCTGTGGCGATCACTCAAGAACAGCCTTACGCTGTCGCTGGGGTCAGGGCTGTTCGTGATGGTCTTCGGCGCGCTGGTCGCCTACTGCGTGGTCCGGTTCAAGGGCCGCTGGAGCCGCACCATCGACTACGGCGCCAGCCTGCCCCTCATGGTTCCCGCGGTGGTGATGGCCACCTCGCTGCTCTACACCTACATCACCTTCAGCCTGCCGGGGGGCTTCTCGATCTACGGCACGCTGTGGATCATGGCCATGGCCTACGTCGTGTACTTCCTGCCGGTGGCGGTGCGCCAGATGACCGGCCCGGTGGTGCAGCTGTCGGCCGACCTCGAGCACGCCAGCCGCATCTCGGGCGCCGGCAACCTGGCCACCATGGGTCGCATCGTGCTGCCCATCCTGCGACCGGCCCTGCTGGGAGGGCTGATCCTGGCGTTCATCACCTACATGCGGGAGTTCACCCTGTCGGTGCTGCTGTTCCGGTCAGGCACCGAGGTGATCACCACCGTGATGTACAGCTTCTACAACAACGGCCGGCTGCCCTTCGTGGCCGCCATCTCGGTCGGCCTGTGGGTGGCCGGCATGCTGTTGATGGTCATCCTGCGCTTCGTCCTGAAGGCCCGAATCACCTTCTAGAACGCGGGCTAGGTGAGGCTGTCTAGGAGGGCCTTCCAGGAGCCGGGGGCTCCCATGCTCAGGGCGTGCTCGGCGATGGCGGCCCTCGCTTCGGCGCTGTAGACGGGCGACGCCAGGTCGTCGAACTTCTCGCGGCACTCCTCGTAGGTGAACGGGTTGCCGGGGTCGCCCTTGGGGTCGTCGACCCGCTGGGTGTGGGTGTCCCCGCTGCGGGTGGTGACCCGAGCCCAGGCCCGCCACTTGTCGGGGAAGTCGCGGTCGATCTCGGGATCGACCTCGTAGTCCACCCGGTCCATGAGGGCCACCGCGGCCGGGTCGGCCAGCCTGGCCTCGTCGTACTCGGCCAGGCCGGCCCGGCCCCACAGCAGGGCTGCGGCCGCGCCGAAGGGCAGGCTGAACTGGGCGTCCACCACCGACGCCGGCCGGCGCTTGGACGCCGCCGGCTCGGCCACGATGTCGACGGCCACCGACGGGATCCCTATCACCACCGATTCGACGTCGTCGACGCTCAGGCCGTGGACGGAGCGGATGGCCAGCAGCGCGTCGATGGCGCCCTGGTTGTAGCGGCAGCAGGTGTGGCGCTTGATGCTGGTGGACACCACCTCGAGCGGCCACTGGCCCCAGCCCTCCATCAGCCGCTCGGGCTCGGGGGCCTCGCTGTGGGAGGCCAGGAAGCCGCGCTCGCCGCAGATGCCGTCGTCGGTGCCGACAAAGCCGTCGGCCGCCAGCAGCCCGGCCTCCACGCCGTTGCGGGCCGCCAGCGCCGGATGGAGGCGCTTGGTCCAGGCGCCGTCGCAGAGGAACTCCATGCTGCCCGAGGCCATCGAGGCCGCGATCCCGATAGCGGAGTTGATCCCGCCCGCATCGAGACCGAGAGCGGCCGCGGCGGCGGCCGCCGCGCCCAGCGCTCCGATGGTGCCGGTGGGATGGAAGTGGCGGGCGTAGTGGGACGCAGGGTCGGCGGCCCGGCCGGCGCGGCACATCACCTCGAAGCCGATCACCACCGCCCGCACCAGGTCCCGCTCGTCCCCACCGGCCAGCGCGGTGGCGGCCATGGCCGCCGGGTACATCACCACGCCGGGATGGCTGGAGGACGAGTTGTGCACGTCGTCGTACTCGATGCAGTGGCCGGCGACCGCGTTGGCCATCGAAGCCGGGACCGCGGCCGCGGAAACGCCCGCGCCGATCACAGGAAGCTCGGCGCTCTCGTCATGGGCGAAGCGGCCCATGGTGCGCCGGAACGCCGCCGCGGTGTCGGTGACCGACCCGGCCGCGGCCACCCCGAGATGGTCGAGCAGCAGGCGGCGCACCGCCTCGATCTCCGGCTCGGAGAGGGCATCGAAGGAGATGCCGGAAACGGCCTCGGCCAGTTGTCTGGTTCTGTTCATCCGGCAGTCTCCTTGAAGTCGGAAATGGCGACGATCAGCCGCCGCGGGCCCGCCTCATCAGGCCTTTGGCGATGATCGTGCGCTGGATCTCGTTGGTGCCCTCCCCGATGGCCATCAGCGGCGCGTCCCGGTAGAGCCTCTCGATCTCCAGCTCGGTCGAGTAGCCGTAGCTGCCGTGGATGCGCATGGACTCCATCGACGCCTTGATGGCCGCCTCCGAGGCGAAGTACTTGGCCATACCCGCTTCCACGTCGGCCCGCAGGCCCTCGTCGATCCGGTTGGCGGCCCAGCGGGTCAGCAGCCGGGCCGCCTCGATCTCGGTCGCCATGTCGGCCAGCTTGAGCTGGATGGCCTGGAACTCGCCGATGGGCTGACCGAAGGCCTCCCGCTCCATGGAGTACGCCAGCGCGGCGTCGAAGGCGGCCTGGGCCACGCCCACGCCCCGGGCCGCGATGTTGATGCGGCCCACCTCCAAGCCCGACATCACCTGCTTGAACCCCAGGCCCTCGGAGCCGCCGAGGAGGTTGTCGACGGGAACCCTCACGTCGTCCAGCACGACCTCGCACGACTCCGGGCCCTTGTAGCCCAGCTTCCCGAGGTCGCGCAGCACCTCCAGGCCGGGAGTGCCGGCCTCCACCATCAGCACGCTCATGCCCCGGTGGCGGGGCACCGCGTCGGGGTCGGTCTTGACCAGCACCGGCAGTGGGTTGGCGAACCGGGCGTTGGTGATCCAGGTCTTGGTGCCCCGGATCACGTACTCATCGCCGTCGCGCCACGCCCGGGTGGAGATGCCCTGGAGGTCGCTGCCCGCGCCGGGCTCGGTGAGGGCGATGGCGGTGCGACGCTCGCCGGTGGCCAGCTCCGGCAGCCATCGCTGCTTCTGCTCGGTGGTGCCGTGGTTGGTGATCATCCGGCAGCTCAGCGAGTGGCTGCCCAGGATGCCGGCGATCCCCATCCAGCCCATGGAGATCTCCTCGAACACCAGGCTCATCGACACGGTGTCGAGGTCGAGCCCGCCGTACTCGGCGCCGACAGTGATGCCGAACAGGCCCATCCCGGCCATCTTGGCCACGATCTCGGTGGGGTACTGGCCCGACTGCTCCATCTCGCGGGCCACCGGCTTGATCTCGGTGTTGACGAACTGCCGCAGCACGTCCTGGAACATCTGCTGCTCTTCGTTCAGCTCGAAGTCCATCTCAGGAACCTTCCCCCGGATTGCAGTGCTGCCGACTCATGGCTGCGGCGGTCAGGTCGCCGCGATGACGTCGATCTCGATGAGCATGCCCTCGATGGCGAAGTTGCGCACCTCGATCATGGTGGACACCGGCAGCCGCTCGTCGGTGAAGAACTCGCTGCGTACCTCCCGCACCGGCCACTTGTGGTTGTCGATGTCGAGCAGGTACACGGTCATGTCGCAGATGTCGTCGAGCGTCGCGCCGGCCGCCTCCAGTTCCTTCTCGATGATCTGGAAGCACACCCTGGTCTGCTCGCGGATGTCGTCGGAGACGATCTTGAGGTCGGGCCCCACCGCGGCCATGCCGGCCACGAAGATCAGGCTCTGCGGGTTGGTGACCTTCACCACATGGCTGTAGCTGCGGTTGCTGGAGTCCCACAGACCCTCGGGGTTGATGACTTCCTTAGGCACGATTCCTCCCGGATAACGCGATTCGCTCAGTCGGTCGAGTAGGGGCCCTTCTCGCGCCAAACCTGGCCGGTGGAGCAGTGCAGGCCGCCGCCCTCCTTCATGAACTCCGAGTATGGGACCTCGACTACCTCAACGCCCGCGGCTCGCACCTTGGCGATGCTCTCGGTGGCCTCGGCGTGCATCACCACCAGCCCCGGCTCCAGCGGCAGGATGTTGGCCGGCGCGAACTGGGCCTGCTCGGAATGCTCAACCTCGACGATGGTGTAGCCCCGCTTGCGCAGCCACTCCAGCGTGGCGAAGTCGAGGCCCGGCGAGTAGGTGATCACCTTGCGCAGGTCCAGCGGGGCGATGTACAGGTCGGGGTGGTGGCCAACACCGCTGGGCGCGTCGTAGTACTTCGAGCCGGGGAACTCGATGTGCAGGAAGGTCATGTCGTCGGTGTCGAGGCCGGCCGAGCGGGCTATCACCGGCTTCATCTGCTCGAGGCCCTCGTCATTGAACGCCATGCCGTTGCCGGAGACGAACACGTCCTCGGCCAGGAAATGGCAGGGACCGATCTCGAAGATGCCGGTGCCGGCCACCGCGCACAGCACGGGAACGCCCAGCCGGGTCCACGCCCACAGCGCCAGGTACTCGGCCCGGCCGTAGGCCAGAGGCTGGACCCCCCGCTTGGGAAGCACCGACCCGCCCCGCAGCACGAACAACTCGGCCGCGGCCCAGGTGCTCTTGGCCGGGCCGAAAGCGCTCACCGGGGGCTGCGGGAACTCCACCCGGTGCACGATCACGCCGTTGGCCTCCAGCGCGGCCTCGTAGGCCAGGCTCTGGTCGATCATCTTGGGTATGTCGATGCTGGAGTAGGCGTCGGCCATCTGCGGGAAGTAGGCCGGGTCGAGGTCCTGGTAGGCGAACTTCTCGGACTCGGTGATCTCCGTCAGCACCACCTCGCGCAGCTTGCCGATGCCGTTCTTGCCGCACTCGCGGCCCCACACCTTGGGGTAGATCTCGAGATGGTCGATGTTGTGCCATACGTCGGTGGTGGGCCGCTGGCCCTTGATGTACCCCGGCATCTGCTCCAGGGTGAACTCACCGTCCCGCAGCCGGCGCTGCGTCTCGGCGATCCGGTCCGCATAGACGGGTGCCATGGGTGGCATGGTCGGTACGTCCGACCCGACGACGTCGATTGTCATAGCAGTTCCCCTTCTACGATCCTTCGGCTAGAAGATCCCGCCGGTGACGGCGAGCGACTCGGCGGTTATGCACGACGACAGGTCCGACGCCAGGAACACCACCGCGTCGGCCACGTCGCCCGGCTGCACCAGACGGCCCAGGGCGGTGCGGCTCAGGATCCGCTGCTCGACGTCCTCGAGGGTGATCCCGTACCGGCGGGCGTCGCGGGCCATGGTGTCGGTGTTCATCTGCGACTCGACTGCGCCCGGGCACACCGCGTTCACCCTGATGTTGGACGGGCCGACCTCCCGGGCCAGCGATTGGGTGAGCCCGATCACGCCGAACTTCGAGGCGCAGTAGCTGGCGAAGTCCGGCTCCCCCTTGAGGCCGCCGATCGAGGAGATGTTGACGATGCTGCCCCCACCGGCAGCGGCCATCGGCCCGACGAAGGCCCGGCAGCACAGGTAGACGCCGGTGAGGTTGACGTCGATCGTCTCCTGCCACTGGTCGGGGTCGAGGTCGGCGACCGAGCCGAAGCGAGCCACCGCGGCCGTGTTGGCCAGAACGTTCACGGGGCCCACCGCGACCGCGTCCTCGGCGGCGGCCGTCACCGCCTCCCGGTCGGTGACGTCCACCTCACGCACGCCGATGCCGTCGGCCTCGACGCGAGACAGGGCGGCGACCGAGGCGTCCCAGACCTCGACCCGGGCGCCATGGTCGTGCAGTCGCTGCGCCACGACGCTGCCGATGTCGCCCGCGCCGGTGACCACCGCGCTGCGGCCCTCGAGGAGGCTCATCCCGCGGCCGCGACCTGAGACCCGACGACCTGGGGCACGACCTCGCCCATGAACAGCTCGTGGGACCGGCGAACCTGCTCCCATGTGAGCTCGCCGAAGGCGAACTCCCCGAGGAACACGTTCACGCCCAGGCGATCCCGCAGGTGCTTGATCTTGGCTGCCACCGTGTCGGGGCTGCCGTGGAAGAACTTGAGGCCCTCCGCGGAGCCGTCCATGTCGGCCCGGATGGCGGCCAGGCGCCCCAGCGACGCGGTGGTGGCCTGCACGACCGCCGAGTCGCCGGCCCGCCGCGAGCGCCGCCGCTCCTCCTCGAACAGCGCCAGCTGACGCAGAAAGTGGTCGTACATGAGCTCCTCGGCCTCGGCGTCGGTGTCGGCCACCAGGGTCGAGGCCAGGTAGGTGATGGGCCGCCGATCGTGGGGGATGCCGGCCTCGTCGCAGCCGCGGCGGTACTCGCGGAACACCACCTCGTAGAGGTCCATGCCCACCACCCCGAATCCGCCGATGCCGTAGCCCTTCAGCCCGTACTCGTAGCCCTTCTGGGGGGTGTTGGTGGGCACCCAGATCGGCGGGTGGGGGCGCTGCAGCGGCCGCCAGGGCAGGTCGACGTCGATGTACTGCCAGAACTCGCCCATGAACGAGAACGGACCGTCGGCGTTGAGCCCTTTGAGCACGATCTCGAGGCCCTCGTTGAACCGGGCCACGTCGCTGTGCGTGTTGATGCCGTAGGAGATGTGCTCGTGGGGGGTGATGCCCCGGCCCAGCCCGATCTCGAGACGCCCACCTGACATGTGGTCGAGGATGATCATCTCCTCGATCACCCGCAGCGGCTGGCTGATGGGCAGCAGGATCACCATGGGGCCGAAGCGCATGCGCTCGGAGTTCTGGGCCACCACCGTCAGCGAGACCGGTTGCGACGGGGCCATCGAGAACCGTCCGGTGAAATGGTGCTCGGTGGTGAAGAAGTAGTCGTAGCCGAGCTGGTCGCAGAGCCGGACCTCGGCCGCGAACTCGTCGAGGCGCTGCTTGGGGCTGGCCGTCTCCTTCTCCGCGACGTGGCTGAACACGGCGAACTTCATGGTCATGGCCTCACCGTTGCAGTGGCGGGTCGAGTCCCAGCCCCGATCATGACGGCCGGTCCGTGGAGTACGGGCCCTTGTCCCGCAGCAGCCGCAGGGTCGAGCAGTGCAGGCCGCCGCCGATGCGCAGGAACTCCGAGTACGGCGTCTCGATGACCTCCACGCCGGCCTTGCGCACCGCCGCAACAGCGTTGGGCGCCTCGGAGTGCATCACCACCAGGCCGGGCTCGATCAGCATCACGTTGGCCGGCGCGAACAGCCGCTGCTCCTCGATGTCGACCGTCACCATCTTGTAGCCCCGCTTGCGCAGCCACTCGTAGGTCCGGAAGTCGAGGCTCGGCGGGTAGCAGATCACCTTGTCGACATCGAGGGCGCACACCGACATGTCGGGATGGTGGGACTGGCCGGTGCGGGGATTGAAGTAGATGTTGCCGGGGAAGTTGATGGCCAGCGTGGTCATGTCGGAGGCGTCCATGCCGGATGACCGGGCCACCGCGTCGACCAGCTGTTCCAGGCCCGACGAGTTGTAGGCCAGGCCCCGACCGGCGACGAACACGTCCTCGGCCAGCCAGTGGCACGGCCCGGCCTCGCAGACGCCCGTGCCGGTGATGGTGGCCACCACCGGTATCCCCAGGCAGGCGAAGGCCCACAGCGCGAGGTACTCGGCCCGGCCGGTGCCGAACGGGCTGATCGCCACCTTCTCGACGATCGACCCTCCCCGCACGACCAGCAGCTCGTTGGCGGCCCAAGTGCCCCGCATCGGGCCGAACGCGCCTACCGCGGGCTGGGGGAAGTCGATCCGGTGCACCACGACACCGGCCTGTTCCAGCTTGTCCTGGTACTCGAGGCTCTGATCCCGCATCCGGCCGATGTCCAGGTCGTCGTGGCTGAGGCCCATCGTCGGGAAGTACTCCGGGTCGTCGTCGTAGAGGGGGAAGCGCTCCGACTCGGTGATGTTGATCAGAGCCACCTCCCGCAGCCGCCCGATGCCGTTGGCGCCGCACTCGCGGCCGTAGATCTTCGGGTAGATGTCGAGGTAGTCCATGTGGTGCCAGGTGTCCACGCTCGGGGGCTGGCCGGGGACGTAGCCGGGCATGCCCTCCAGCGTGAACCCGCCCGAGGCGAGCTCGGCCTGGGTGTCGGCAATGCGATCGGCCCAAACCTGCGGCAGTGGCGGGGTCTTGGGGACGGATGAGGCCATGAGCGCTCCCAGGTGTCGTTTTCCGGCCCGCAGAGGGGCTCGATACCCGCTCCGGAGCCTAAACGTCGGACACTTTGGGGGTCAAACGCTGGAGCGGCGCCGAGACTGCGTTTATCCGAAGGCGCCGCCGGCCCGGAGCTGGTCGATGCGGTCGTCGTCGTAGTCCAGCAGTTCCTTGAGCACATACGGTGCGTCGGCCCCCAGCGCCGGCCCCGGCGAGAGCGAGTCGGCGGTCGGATGCTCGCCCACCCGCACCGGAGTGACCGGCTGGCGGATGGTGCCGTGATGCGGGTGTTCGGTCTCGGCCAGCACCCCCCGGGCCAGTGTGTGAGGATCGCTCAGCGCCGCGGGCACGTCCTGGATGGGTCCCGACGGCACCCCGGCCGCCTCCAGCATCTCCAGCCACTCCGAGGCCGGGCGGGTGCGGAACACCTCTCTGAGGGTCTCCAGCAGCTCGTCCTTGTTGGCGTAGCGGGCCGCGAAGTCCACGAACCGCTCATCGTCGGCCAGCTCGGGCCGGCCGAGGACCTCGGTGAGCCTCCGCCAGAACTTCTCCTTGGCGCAGCCGATCACCAGCCAGCCGTCGGCGGCCTCGAAGATCTGGAACGGGACGAGCGACGGGTGCCCCGACTCGGCCACCCGCTCGGGCTCGAACCCGCCGGTGAGGTGCCAGGTGCCCAGATAGCCGAGCAGGCTGGTGGCGGTGTCGTGGAGGCTCAGGTCGCAGTCCATGCCGGCGCCGTCGCGCCGGGCCGCGTGGATCCCGGTGAGCAGCGCGATCGCGGCCACGAAGCCTCCCGAGAAGTCCACCATCGACAGGCCGGACTTCGTGGGCGGGCCGTCCGGGTCGCCGGTGAGGGCCATCCAGCCGCAGAGACCCTGCAGGATGTAGTCGTAGCCGCCCTGGCGGGCCCGGGGACCGGTCATCCCGAAGCCGCTGAGCGAGCAGCACACGATCCGGGGGTTGATGTCCTTGAGATCGTCGTAGCAGAGGCCGAGAGCGGCGGGAAGATCGCCGCGCAGATTCGAGAAGACCGCGTCGGAGCGGGCCACGAGGTCGTCGAACACGGCGCGGCCGGCGGTGGTGCGGATGTCGAGCGCGACGCTGCGCTTATTGCGGTTGTAGGTCTGGAAGAAGAGGCTCGAGTCGCCGTGCTGGAAGGGGGGCAGGTAGCGGGCCACATCGCCGCCGGCGCCGGGGTCCTCGATCTTGATCACCTCGGCACCCAGATCGGCCAGGTGCATGGTGGCAAAGGGTCCGGCTCCGTACTGCTCCACGGCCACGATGCGGATGTCCTCGAGAGGCCTCACGCCGCGAGCGTAAACCTCAGACATTTGATGGTCAAAGAGGGGACGAGAATAGTTCTCGGGTCGTCCGGTCACACAGCCGGTTTTGTAGAGTCAGCCAGTCGGCTGCCGCGCCGCTCTGGCCTCGACCAGCAAGCTGGAGGAACAACCGAACATGGCACCTGAGTCGCCTGCCGGCAAGCCGGAGAACCCCATCGCACCGCTCAGCCTGCGGCGCAAGTCCATCCAGTTGATGCTCGCTCTCACATTGGGTCTCGTTGTGAGCGTCCTTCTCCTGGTGCAGGCGATCGCGCTCGGTGACAGGACCCTGATCGTTGCCGCGTCGGCCTGTCTCGCCCTGGTTGCCTTCGCCACCTACCGCCACGTGCACACCGGGCTTCGCGTCGTCGCGGTGGAGATCTGGATCCGCCAGATGGGCGAGGGGAACCTGGACTACAAGGTGAGCCTCTCCGGCAACGACGAGGTCAACGAGGCCGCCGCCGCTCTGGAGCGGCTCCGGCAGCGATCGATCGAGGCTCTGCAGCTGGATCTCGTGCGCAAGCTCTCCGAGGACCTGCAGGTGAAGAACGACGAGCTGGAGCGGGTGTTGGAGGAGCTGCGGCAGACACAGGATCAGATCATCCTGCGCCAGAAGCTGGTCGAGCTCGGAGAGCTGACCGCCGGGGTGGCCCACGAGATCAGGAACCCGCTGAACTTCATGAAGAACTTCTCCGAGTCCTCCGAGGAACTGGTCGCGGAGCTACGGGACGCGCTCAGCCGGCATGCGGAGGATCTGGACGGCGACGGGCGCGCTCTGGTCGTCGGCATCACCGATGAGCTGGCCGAGAACATGTCGCGGATGCGGGCTCACGGCGAGCGCGCCGACCGGATCGTGCGGGACATGGCGATGATCGGGCGGGGAGGCGGCAAACCCCAGCCGGTCGACATCAACGACCTGCTCAACGACAGGGCCAAGATCGCGTACCACAGCGCCCAGGCTCTTGACGAGGGCTTCGAGATGGCGATCACCAGCGACTGTGATCCCGACCTCGGGGAGTTGGAGGTTGTGCCGGAGGACATGGGAAGGGTGTTCTTCAACCTGGTAGGCAACGCCTGTTCCGCGGTGGATGAGAAGCGGCGCATGGCCGAGGAGGGCTCCGTCCCCTACACGCCGACTCTCCGGCTGAGCACGGAGAGAACCGGCGGAGAGATGGTCGTCCGCATCCGTGACAACGGCACCGGCATCCCCGATGACGCCATGGACAAGATCTTCAACCCGTTCTACACGACGAAGCCTTCGGGAACGGGTGTGGGTCTAGGTCTCAGCTTCTGCAACGACGTGGTCCGCCAGTACGGCGGCTCGATCACGGCCGAGTCCGAGCCCGGCGAGTTCACCGAGATGACCGTCCGGCTCCCGGCGGCCCGGGGCTAGATGGACTTGCTCGGGAAGCCCAGTCCCTCGTGATCCTGGCCGTACATGTCGGCGTTGAGGCGGGCCGCGGCCATCAGCTTGGCCACCACCGGGCCCAACTCGGCCGGGTTGTCCGGCTGGACCTCCACCGGACCGAGGTGCCACCCCTCGGCGATGCCTAGATTCTGGCCCCGCACATCGAAGACCCGGCCGGTCACGTTGGCAGCCTCAGGGCTGGCCAGCCATGCCGTGATCACCGCGATCCAGCGAGGGTCGATGCTGTCCTTGAACTCCTCGCTCGCCTCGTCGCCGCCCATCAGGGGGGCGGTGAGGCGCGACCAGGCCGTAGGGGCCAGGCAGTTGACGGTCACCCCGTAGCGGACCAGCTCCTGGGCCGCGATCACGGTGAACGCGGCGATTCCGGCCTTGGCCGCTCCGTAGTTGGTCTGCCCGACGTTGCCGTAGATGCCCGACGGTGACGACGTGTTGATGATCCGCCCGTAGGTCTCCTCGCCGGCCTTCGCCTTGTTGCGCCAGTAGGTCGCGGCATGGTGCGACGGGCCGAACGTGCCCTTCAGGTGCACGGCCATGACCGTGTCCCAGTCGTCCTCAGTCATCGAGAACACCATCCGGTCGCGCAGGACGCCGGCGTTGTTGACCACGATGTTGATGTCGCCGAAGGTGTCGATGGCTTGCTGCACCATGGCCCCGGCGTCGTCGAGGCTCGCCACGCTGCCGCCGTTGACGACGGCTTCGCCCCCGGCGGCCTTGATTGCTTCCACGACCTCGGCCGCCGGTGTGAGATCAGCGCCCCCACCGAACTCGTCACCGCCCAGGTCGTTGACCACAACCTTGGCCCCGTGCTCGGCGAGCATCAGGGCGTGCTCTCGCCCGATTCCCCGCCCTGCACCGGTCACCAGCGCCACCTTGCCTTCGAGAAGCCTGCTCATGGAGCCTCCTGGTCTGAGAGCTGTCGACCTCGGGGCGTCACGCTACCGGTCGGCAGGCGTGGCCCGGTGAGGGTCGGGGCCGATTTCACCACCCCCTGGCGATCCACTCGTCAAGCTGCGGGGACTCTGTGCCGATGGTGGTGTCGAGGCCGTGGCCGGGCAGCACGATGGTGGATCCGTCGAATCGGGAGAAGATCCGATCCTCGATGGAGCGGATGATGGTCTCGAAGTCGCCGCCCTCGTACTGGGTGGCCCCCGGACCGCCGGGGAAGAGGGTGTCGCCGGTGAACAGCAGCGGCGTCCCCTCCACATGGAACGACATCGAGCCCGGGGTGTGGCCAGGCGTGTGCAGGGTGCGTAGCCGCAGCCGGCCGATCTCCACGACGGTGTCGTCCTCCAGCAGGTAGTCGTAGCTGGGCAGCATGGCTGCGTCCTCCGCGGTCACCCCTACCTCATAGCCGGCGTCACGCACCGCCGGGATGGCCTGGATGTGGTCCCAGTGCCCGTGAGTCTCCAGCACGGTGCGAACACCGAGGGTGCGGCACAACTCCAGGAGCCGCTCATGCTCGTTGGCCGCGTCGATCAGCACGGCCTCGCCGGTGGACGTGCAGCGGATCACGAAGACGTTGTTCTCCACGGGGCCGACCACCACCTTGTGGACCTCGACCCCGGTGTCGGACCAGTGCATTGTCATAGGCCGACCCTATCGGGCCCCATCTGTGTGGCGGAGCGGGAGGCCAGTCGGAGCTCAGTCGGCGAGGATGCGTACCTCGCCCCTGATCGCGCCGGGCGCGCCGCAGCACCAGCACGGCACCGATGTCGACCCCCGCCACATGACGTCGCAGTTCTCGCAGCGCAGCGCGTAGGGCGCCTCGCCGGCGGGCATCGGCGGCTCCGGCGGGAGTTCGGCCCGGCGGGGTCGGCCGTGCAGCAGTCGAGTCACCGCGGCAGTGACGGCACGGTCCAGGGCACGCGCTGGGAATGCGACCATCTGACGCATGCGCGTCACCATAGAGTGCAGCCGCGCGCGGGTGGATGATCCCCAGCCTCAACGAGGGTTTGCCGGCCTCGACAAGGGTTTGCGGACAGCCCCGGTAGGGTCGCTCGGTCTTTGCCGGCTCGAGCACGAGGAGTCAACCGTGGCCGTCACACCCTGCCCCGCCGAGGACGGATCGAGCCCGGTCCGCCGCGAGTTCTCCGAGCCGCCGCCGATGTGCATCGACGCCACCAAGCGGTACACCGCGACGATGGACACCTCTATGGGGACGATCACCATCGCCCTCGACGCGGCGACCGCTCCGCTCACCGTCAACAACTTCGTGGTGCTTTCCCGGTACCACTATTTCGACGGCGTGATCTTCCACCGGATCATCAACGGCTTCGTCTGTCAGGGCGGCGATCCCACCGGCACCGGCCGAGGCGGCCCCGGTTACCGCTTCGCCGACGAGCTGCCCAAGCCGGGCCGCTACGAGATCGGCTCGCTGGCCATGGCCAATGCTGGCCCCAACACCAACGGCAGCCAGTTCTTCCTCATCAGCGGCCCGAACGGCGCCGGGCTGCCGCCCCAGTACTCGCTGTTCGGCAAGGTCGTCTCGGGGCTCGATGTGGTGGACGCGATGCAGCGGGTCGACACCGACCACAACGACCGCCCGCTCACCGACGTGACGATCAACTCGGTGACGATCACCGAGTCGGACTGAGTCGGGACTGGGTAGCGTCAACAGTCCCCCGGGGAACGGGAGCAGGCAGGCATGGAGATCAGCACAGTCGGTGTGATCGGCGTCGGGACCATGGGCAGCGGGGTCGTGGAGGTCGCGGCCCGCAGCGGCCTTCAGGTCGTGGCCCGCGAGGCGACGCCCGAGTTGGTGGAGGCCGGCCGTGGCCGGGTGGAGAAGTCGATGGACCGGGGCGTCGCCCGGGGCAAGCTCGACGAGGCCGCCCGCGACGCCGCGTCCGCGGCCATCGCCTGGACCACCGACCTGGACGACCTGGCCGGCTGCGACCTGGTGCTGGAGGCGGTCCCCGAGAGACTCCCGCTGAAGCTGGAGATCTTCGGCGTGCTCGATCGGGTGCTGGACCCGTCGGCGATCATGGCCACCAACACGTCGTCGATACCCATCATCGACGTGGCCATGGGCACGTCCCGCCCCGAGCAGGTGCTGGGCATGCACTTCTTCAACCCGGCCACGGTGATGAAGCTGGTCGAGGTGATCAGCACCCAGCTCACCGCGCCGGAGGTGACCGAGGCGGCTACCGCCTTCGCCACCGACACCCTCGGCAAGCGGGTGGTGCCCGCGCCGGACCGGGCCGGTTTCGTGGTCAACAAGCTGCTGATCCCCTACGTCTGCCAGGCCATCGAGATGTACGAGTCGGGCCACGCTTCGGCCGGCGACATCGACGACGCCATGAAGCTGGGAGCCGGGCATCCCATGGGTCCGTTGACGCTGGCCGACCTGATCGGGCTGGACGTGTGCCTGTTCACGGCCGAGTCGCTGTACGCGGAGTACGCCGAGCGCTTCTACGCGCCGCCGCCGCTACTGCGCCGCATGGTGGCCGCGGGCCGGCTGGGACGCAAGACCGGCCAAGGCTTCTACGAGTACTGAGCCGCGCCTAGGACTGCACCCTGCACCAACTTCCGGCGGTCAAGGGGAACTATCCCCCACAACCTCCGGAAGGTCGCTCCACCAGCGGGCGGCGGCGGCCCGGGCCTCGGTCTCGAAGGAGATGGCCTCGTAGGCCTGCCGGTGGCTGCGCAGCCGCCAGAGGTTGACGAAGTACTCCCTCACGTACCGCCGCAGGAATCGCACCGCGCCCGACTCGGCGTACTGCTCGACGTGGACCAGTTCATGGGCGAGCAGCACCCGCCGGCCGGAGCGGTCGTCGTCGCGGAGCACAAGGATGAGCCGTCCCAGGGTCATGCCGTGCATTCCGGGTGACAGCACAGGAACCTTCTGCACCCGGGCCCGGCGGGCCAGGTCGGCTGACACGAGGTCGTAGCCGGCGATCTCCTGCGGGGTGAGCCTCCTCATGCCGGGTGGACGCCGTACCGTCCCCCGGTGCCGGCCGGGCCGGCCATGCCGGCACCCAGCTCGCCGCCCGGGGCCCAGTTCATCAGCAGCTGCGGCAGGTCCCGAAGGGCCTCCAGGGTTGGCACCTCCACGTCGTGACCGTCGTGTTCGTTCTCGTGTCGCCAGGTGATCGGGTAGGGCACATGCACCGCTGTCCCGCCCAACTCCAGTACCGGCAGCACGTCGGATCGCAGTGAGTTGCCGACCATCACGAACCGGGCCGGGTCGATCCCGTGACGCTCCAGCAGCTCGCCGTAGACGGTTGCGTCCTTGTCGGCCACCACCTCGACCCGCCAGAACCGCTCGGCCAGGCCGCTAGCGGCCACCTTGGCCAGCTGGTCGTGCACGTCGCCCTTGGTGATGACCATCAGCCGGTGGTGCCCGAGGGCGTCGAGCACCTCCTCCACGCCGTCTATCAGCTCGACAGGCCGGTCGAGCAGGCGCTTGCCATAGCCGATGATCGTGGTGATGCGGTCGGCGTCGACCTCGCCCCCGCTGATGCGCACGGCTGCCTCGATCATCGACAGCGTGAACGACTTCACGCCGTAGCCGAAGCGGGGAAGGTTCGCCATCTGGACCTCGTGCAGCCCGTCGTCCACGGTGGCGGCGTCGGCCCACGGCGACAGCAGTTCCTCGTACTCGTTGTGCACGTCCAGGAAAAGGTCCTCGTTGTGCCAGAGCGTGTCGTCGGCATCGAAGGCGACGGTCAGCGGCTGGTGAACGTCCCCGGTCACGGCAGCGATCCTACGGCCGCTGAACGACCCGCGAATGACAGGGATGGCGGCTCAGTGGGCATGATGTAGCCATGCGCACCCTGTCGAGGCCGGCCCAGTTGGGTCTGGCCTTCGCGGCTGCCTTCGTGGTGATCCTGGCCGCCTTCTTGCTGTGGGCGCCCCGAGTGGACCGGGGCGAGCCCGACGAGACCGACCTCGCGCTGGCGGCCGCGGCCACTTCCACCACCACGACGACCACCACAACCACCACCACGACAACCACCACCACGACGACGACCACGACCGTGCCGCCCTTCGAGGGCTGGGTCGACCCCGAGACCTCCGGCCAACCTTGGGGCGAGACCGTGGAGGGGCTGCTCACGTTCAGGGGCAACCCGACCCGCACCTACTACGGCAGGGGGCCGGTGCCATCGGCTCCGCAGGAGGCCTGGCACTTCCCGCGCGGCGAGCGGATGTGCTCGCTGTCATCGGTCGGCGGCGAGCCCCGGGAGTGGTGCGGAATGGGGTGGACGGGCCAGCCCGCCATCTTCGAGCGCGACGGCCGCACCTGGGTGGTATTCGGCGCTTTCAGCAGCAGCGTCCACTTCCTCGACGCCGACACCGGCGAACGCCTGCTGCCCGATTTCCCCACCGGCGACATCATCAAAGGGTCGGTGACCATCGACCCCGACGGCTACCCGCTGGCGTACATCGGCAGCCGGGACAACCGCTACCGGGTGATCGCCTTCGACGGCGGAGCGCCCCGGGAGCTCTGGTCGCTCGGTGCCTACGACCTGGCTCCCATCATGTGGAACGACGACTGGGACGGCGCCGGGTTGGTGATCGACGACTACCTGTTCATCGGCGGCGAGAACTCCCGGATCCACATCGTGAGGCTCAACCGGGGCTACGGCGACGACGGGCTGGTGACCGCCGACCCGCAGGTGGTGTTCCATGCGCCCGGCTGGGACGACGAGCTGCTGGCCGCGGTCGGCCGGGAGCTGTCGATCGAGAACTCGGTGGCCATCAGCGGCGACACCTTGTACTTCGCCAACTCGGGCGGCCTGGTCCAGGGCTGGGACATCTCCGGGCTTCGGGACAACCCCGCCGCGGTCCCTGGGCGGGTTTTCCGCTTCTGGACCGGCGACGACACCGACGCCTCACTGGTGATCGACGCCGAGGGAATGATCTATGCCGGCGTCGAGTACCAGCGGGGGACGGCCCGCTCCCACGAGGTCGGCCAGATCATCAAGCTCGACCCGAGCCGGCCCGACGATCCGCTGGTGTGGGGCGTGGACGTGCGGGGCGCTCTGGACGGGTCGGGGGTATGGGCAACGCCGGGGCTGCACCGCGACGTGCTGATCGTGCCCACCCACACCGGTCACGTCTACGGGGTGGACACCGCCACCGGGGAGATCCGCTGGACCAAGAAACTGCCCGGCCCCACCTGGCCCAGCCCCGCCATAGTCGACGACGTCTGGATACAGGGTGACTGCGGCGGCGGTCTCTACGCCTTCGACGTGAGCGACACCACCGTGGAGCCGCCCGAGCTGTGGAGCATCTCGCTGGGTGCCTGCATCGAGTCCACCCCCGCGGTGTGGGACGGCCTGATCGTGGTCGGCACCAAAGGCGGCTACATCCACGCCCTCCGCTAGCGGGCGGTCACCCTCCCGCCTCTGGCATCGGCGTCGGCTGGGCTTCGCGTAGGGCGCGCCAGATTCGTTGGGGGGTGGCCGGCATGTCTATGTGGTCGATGCCGAGGTGGGCCACGGCGTCGTGGATGGCGTTGTGGATGGCCGCACCCGCGCCGGTGGTGCCGGACTCCCCGATGCCTTTAGCACCCAGCGGGTTGAGCGGGGTAGGCGTCTGCATTCCCACGAGGTTGAGGCTGGGCAGATCCGGGGCCGATATCGCCGGATAGTCGACGAGGTTGGTGGCCAGCGGGTTGCCGTCGGGGTCGTAGACCATGTCCTCCAGCAGCACCTGCGCGGCGCCCTGGGCGATGCCTCCATGGATCTGACCCTCGGCGATCAGCGGGTTGATCAGCGTGCCGGCGTCGTCGCAGGCGGTCAGGCTTCGCAGCACCGTCTCGCCCGTGCGGGAGTCGACCTCCACCGCGGCCACATGGCAGCCGAACGAGTAGGTGCTGCCGTCCTGAACCAGGTCCGAGGCCGCCCCCAACGGGGACTCCCCTGCCCTAGCGACCTCGGATGCGATCTCGGCCCACGACATCCGCGGCCTTGGTGAGCCCACCACATGAAACATCCCTGAGGCGGTGTCGAGCACCAGGTCGGCGTCGGCCGCCTCCAGCAGGGTTGCCGCCCGGCCGCGGGCCAGTTCCACCAGCTTCCGGGCGGCCGTCAGCACAGCCGAGCCGGCCAGCTGCGCCGAGCGTGACGCGGCCGTCAGCCCGCTGGAGGAGATCTCGGCCGTGTCGCCGGAGACCACCCTGATGCGGTCCATCGCCACACCGGTCGCCTCGGATGCGATCATCGCCCAGCAGGTGTCGTGGCCCTGCCCGAACGCGGTGGCTCCGGTTCGGACCACCAGCGACCCGTCGGCGGCAAGCTCGATCTCGCCCAGCTCGCTGGGCCCCATCGACGTACTCTCCACGTAGGAGGCGACGCCCACCCCGAGCAGTACCGGGTCGCCGTCGGATCGGCGGCGGGACTGCTCGGCCCGGAGCGCGCCGTATCGGGCCTCGCCAAGCGCGGTGTCGAGCGCGGCCTCGTAGTCGCCGCTGTCGTAAGTGCTTCCCGAAGGGGCTTCGAACGGGAACTGATCGCGTCTCACGAAGTTCAGGCGGCGCACGTTGGTGGGATCCCTGCCGACCTGCGCCGCAAACCGGTCGACGGCCCGCTCCAGCGAGAACGCCACGTCGGGCCGGCCCGCGCCTCGGTAGGCGGCGACCGGCGCGGTGTTGGTCACGTAGCTGCGGCCCCGGATCGACGCGGCCGCGATGTCGTAGCTGCCGGTGAACACCGCACTGCTGAGGGTGGGAATGAAGGCGCCGATGATCGGGTATGCGCCTGCGTCTTGAACGAGATCGAGCTCACAATGAGTGATACGGCCCCCGCGGGTTCCGCCCAGACGCAGCCGATGGCGCTGCGCACGGCCGTGCACGGACGACATGAGGTTCTCGGCCCGGGACTCCGTCCACACCACCGGACGCCCCACCTCGCGGCTCAGCACAGCCACCAGGAGTTCCTCGGGTGTGGGCTGTCCTTTGGCGCCGAAGCCGCCGCCGACATCGGGCACGATCACCCTGACCGCGTCCGGGTCGAGCCCGCAGACGAGGGCTAGCGCGTCCCGGACCCGGTGCGGGGCCTGGGTGGACGCGTAGAAGGTGAGGCGGCTGCCGTCCGCGGACCATTCGGCCGCGGCCGAGCGGGGCTCCATCGGAACGGCTGCCAGACGCTGGCTGACCAACGAGACGTCGACGGTGACCTCACATCCGGAGAAGTCCAGCCCGGCGCTGGCTGCGTCAGTGACCGGCAGCTCGAACGCGAGGTTGGTGCCGGCGGCGTCGTGGACGAGCGTGCCGGCTGCGGCCGCGTCGGCCAGCGATACCACCGGTTTCTGCGGATCAATGTCGACGACTACCAGCTCGGCCGCGTCGGCCGCAGCCGCGGCGGTGTCGGCCACCACCACCGCTACCGGCTCGCCCGCGAAGCGGACGGTGTCGCGGACCAGCAACGGTCGGCCCATCAGCTGGTTGACGACCGGGATCGGCGTCAGGTCGGGCAGTTCGAGGTCGGCCGCGGTGAACACACCGTGCACGCCGGGCTGGGCGCGGGCATCGGCCGTGTCCACGCCAAGAAGGCGCCCACGGGCCGCGGTCGAACGAATGAAGCACACGCGGGCTGCGCCGTCGAATCGCAGGTCGGCCACGTAGCGGGCCCCGCCGGTGAGCATCCGGGGGTCTTCGGCGCGCAGCACCCTGTTCCCGAGCACGCTCACGTCACCACCTCCTGCCCCGCTGACCATTCTTGATGTAGTTGACCCTCGGTGATGAGGACAACTGCATTAAGAATGTCCGGAGACCTCACGCCCGGCGCCAGATCGGGCCGGCCGGAGTGTCCTCCACGACGACGCCCATCGCTGCCAGCTCGTCTCGCAAGCCGTCCGCGGCGGACCAGTCCTTCGCCTCCCTGGCCGCTTGACGCTTGGAGACTAGGCCTACTATGACGGCGTCTCCGTCGCCGGCTCCGTGCTCAGCCGCGTCGACGGCCACTCCGAGCGCTCCCGCCAGCTCAACGACGGTGGCCACCAGCGTCGGCGCGTCCTCGGCGCTCCCGTCGAGGGCGGCATTGGCCCGATGCAGCGTGTCGAAGATGACCGCAACCGCTTCGGGGGTACCGATGTCGTTGTCCATGGCAGTGCGGAACGCGCCGGCCGCGGCCTCGTCGCGCCGGCCGGTGCCCTGGTCGTGGTCGGCGCCGGCGGCCTTCGCACGGCGAGCCAGGGCGTCGAGGCGCTGTACTGCCGTGCGCGCTGAGGCCATCAGCTCGGGGTTGACCTCCATGGTCTTGCGGTAGTGAGTTTGGAGCACCAGCAGGCGGAAGGCCCGGCCGTTGAGGGGGTGCTCGTCGAGCATCTCGACCACCGTGCGGTAGTTGCCCAGCGACTTCGACATCTTGGTGCCCTCGATGTTGAGCATGGCGTTGTGCACCCAGTGTCGGGCGAAGCTCCTACCCACGGCCAGGGCCTCGGCCCGCTCGTTGGTGTGGTGGGGGAACACCAGGTCGTTGCCGCCGCCGTGAATGTCGAAGTCGTCGCCGAGGATGCCGAGGCTCATGGCCACACACTCGATGTGCCATCCCGGCCGGCCCGGCCCCCACGGCGACGGCCACGACGGCTCGTCGGGCTTGGCCGCCTTCCACAGCGCGAAGTCGAGGGGGTCCTCCTTGTCCTCGTCAACCTCGACCCTGGCCCCGGCCGAGGCCCGCAGGTCGTCAAGGCCGCGGTGCACAAGGTCGCCGTACCGGGGCACGCTGCCCACCCTCAGGTAGACCCCGGTACCGGTGGTGTATGCGGCGCCGGCGGCCATGATCCGAGTGACGAAGTCGACCATCTCGGCGACCCACTCGGTGGCCCGGGGCCGGTCGTGGGGATCGAGCACGTCGAGCCTGGCCATGGCGTCGATGTAGACGTCCTCCCACTCGACGGCCACCTCGCTCTCGGTGCGGCCCTCGTCGCGGGCCCGGTTGATGATGTTGTCGTCGATGTCGGTGATGTTGGCCACATGGCGCACGTCGAGGCCCCGCCACTCCAGGTAGCGACGCAGCACGTCGTAGGTGAGGGCCGAGCGGGCGTGGCCGAGGTGGGGATGGTCGTAGACGGTCGGCCCACAGGCGTACAGCGCCACCTTGCCCGGTTCGCGGGTCGCCAGTGGGCGCACCTCGCCCGTGAGGGTGTCGTACAGCTCAATGCCGGTCATGTCGGCAAGCCGGTAGCGCGTCCGGGGGAACGCGCCTCAGTGGCGACGATGTCGCACAACTCGATCACGACGCCGAGGGCGACGGCGACGCTTCTGGATCCAGGGCGATCCCGCACAGCTCGCACAGCTCCGCCAGCACGCCGGGTGCGGAGTCATCGAGACGGCCCTCAAGGACGGCCTCGGCCATCTCGGCCAGCACGGCCCGGGCCCGGGGCGCGTCGAGGTCGTCGTCGAGCGCGTCGCGCAGCCGGCGGGCGTAGGGGGCCGGGCCGGAGCCGCCCAGGGCACCGGACCGGCGTACCGCCTCGTTGAGGTCGTCGAGCAGGGTTTCGCTCCCGGCGATGTCGCCGTCGTGCCACTCCCAGTCGTCGCGGTAGTGGTGACCCATCAGCGCAAGACGTACCGCAGCGGGGGCGCTCTCCTTGCAGAGGTCGCTGACGAACACGAGGTTGCCCAGCGACTTCGACATCTTGGTGCCGTCGTAGCCGACCATGCCGCAGTGCATCCAGTGCTTGACGAACGTCTCGCCGGTGGCGGCCTCGCTCTGGGCCAGCTCGCATTCGTGGTGGGGGAAGATCAGGTCGCTGCCGCCGCCGTGGATGTCGATGGGGGCTCCGAGCAGGCTCATCGCCATGGCGCTGCACTCGATATGCCAGCCGGGGCGGCCCGGCCCGAACGGCGACTCCCACACCGGCTCGTCGGCCAGAGACGGCTGCCACAGCACGAAGTCGAGCGGGTTGCGTTGGCGGGGATCGTCGGGGGTGCCGCCCCGCTCGGCGGCCAAGGCCAGCATGGTGTCGTGGTCGTACCCGCCGAGACGGCCGTAGTCCGGCCATGTGGACACGTCGAACCAGGTAGTGCCGTCGGCGTTGTAGGTATGGCCGGCGGCCTCCAGGTCGGAGATGAGGGCGACCATCTCGGCCACCCACTCGGTGGCCTTGGGCTCGGCTGCGGCCGGCCGGGTGTTGAGGTCCTCCATGTCGCAGTGGAACCGAGCCGTCTCGGCCGCGGCCAGCTCAAGGAAGTCCACGCCGAGCTCTCGGGCCTTGGGCAGGATCGAGTCGTCTACGTCGGTGATGTTGCGGACCATCCGCACCCGATGGCCGAGGTCCTCGAGGCGGCGGATCAGCAGGTCATAGGCCAGATAGGTGTTGGCGTGGCCGAGGTGGGTGCTGTCGTAGGGGGTGATGCCGCACACGTAGATGCGCACCTCCGCGGACGGCAGTGACGGCTCGAAGGGCACCACAGCCCGCCGCGCGGTGTCGTACAGACGCACAAGCCGAGGCTACCGCTCACCCCCCAGCAGCCCTAGCCGCGGCCCCGGCGGCGGAGCGGGCTGGCACCGGACGGTCAGATGATGGGGCGGCCGACGGTCAGGGGGTCGGGGTGGTCGAGCGCGCAGCGGGTGCCGCTGTAGATGGTGGGCATGCAGCGGTTGCAGTGGATGCAGTTGCCCTCGGTGCCGGTGCCGGCCTGCCAGCGGTTGGGCAGGTCGGGCTGGCGCAGCAGGGCCCGGGCCATGGCCACGAAGGCGAACCCCTCGTCGAGGGCGGACTGCACGGTGTCGAGGCGGTTGATGCCTCCGAGCAGGATCAGCGGCATGTCGAGGGCTTCGAGGAAGCGGCGGGCCTTGGGCAGGAAGTAGGCCTCCTCGAAGGGGTAGTCGGGCATGAGCTTCTCGCCGGCCAGCTTGAAGCCAAGTCGGGCGTGGGGCGGGAGGGTGGCCGCGAACTCCTCGCGGGGGGCGTCGCCCCGGAACAGGTACATGGGGTTGGCGAAGGAGCTGCCGCCGGTGAGCTCGAGGGCGTCGAGGGCGCCGTCTTCCTGGAGCATCCGGGCGAACTCAAGGCTCTCGTCGTCCTTGAGGCCGCCGGGGACGCCGTCGTTCATGTTGACCTTGGCGGTGACGGCCAGCTTGTCGCCCACCGCGGCCCGCACCGCCTGGACGGCCTGGCGACCGAACCGGGCCCGGTTGTCGAGGGAACCGCCCCAGGCGTCGGTGCGCTTGTTGAGGTTGGGGCTGAGGAAGGCGCTGAGCAGGTAGTTGTGGCCGAGGTGGATCTCGATGGCGTCGAAGCCGCTGTCGGCAGCGAGGCGGGCGGCCCGGGCGTAGTCGTTGGTGATGCGGGCGATGTCGGCGTCGGTGGCCGAGCGGATGATCCGCAAGGCCAGCGGGTTGAACCGCCGGCTGGGCGCGATGGAAGCGGCCTTGTTGGACCTGGAGTTGGCCACCGGCCCGGCGTGCCCGATCTGGGCGCCGGCGACCGCGCCCTCCGCATGGATGGCGTCGGTGAGTTGCCGCAGGCCGGGCACCGCTTCGGGCCGCAGCCAGATGCACTCGGCGTGGGTGCGCCCTTCGGGGGCGACGGCCAGGTAGGCGACGGTCGACATGCCGGCGCCGCCCGCGGCCACCGCCCGGTGGTACTCGATCAACTCGGGCGTGACCAGGGCCTCGGGCATGACGCCCTCGAAGGTGGCCGCCTTGATGATCCGGTTGCGCATGGTCACCGGCCCCAGCCGGGCCTCGGCGAACGGATCGACGGATGGCATGGCGGCCGCGCTCAGTCCTGCTCGTGGGGGAACAGCCGGGCCGGGAAGCCGCCGCGGGAGATGGGACCCCACCGCTCCACGGCGACGCGGATCAGCGACTTGCCGTGGGCGACCATGGTGGCCCGGTATTCGTCCCAGTCGTCGTGGTGGCCCCGGATGTTGCGGTAGTACTCGACGAGCCCCTCGACCGATTCGGGCGTGTCGAGCACGGTGGCGGTGCCGTCGCACTGCACCCATTCGCCATTGAACCCCTCCGACATCACCACCACCGACGCCCGCCGGTCGCGGCGGGCGTTGCGGGTCTTGACTCGTTCCGGATAGGTGGAGACCAGCAGGTCTCCGTTGTCGCCGAGCCCGACGGTAACCAGCGAGGCCTGCGGCCAGCCGTCGGTCCGCCTGGTAATCAGGACGCCCTGGGGCCGGGCACGGATGAAGTCGTCCAACTCGGCCCGGCCGACGGAGCGGTCCCGCGCGATGGTGGCCATGGTCTCGCTCAGCGGGGTCTATGAAGGCTGCCGGTCACCCCCCGAACGATAGGCCCGCCGCCAGTGCCCCCGGCAGGAATCGAACCTGCGCACACGGTTTAGGAGACCGATGCTCTATCCACTGAGCTACGAGGGCAGAGGGTGCGCGGTTGACTGCGCGTAATTGCGATTCAGCCGCTTGGTTGGGGTCTGAGGCTAGCGGGCAGAGGATTTGAGAGACGGTTTCGCCCCTATAGGATGTCTCTACCCTCGCCTGGGCGTGCCAAGGCGCGCCGGTTCCGGCTCTCATGGCCGGTCTCGGCGTTCAGGCCGCTATCGCTAGATGCCTCTTCTTGCGGGCTAGCTGATGCTGGCCGAACCATGCCGTCATGTCGGCTCCCGTGCGGTTGTAGTAGGCCGACAGCGCCGTGATCAGGACGTGAATCTGGTAACCGATCTTGTTGAACTCGACGTTGTTGTGTCGCAGGGTACGGCAGCGGCGGGTTCCCAGATTGGTCTTCAGGTCGCTGTTGGCGGACTCTGTGTCTTGCCGCAGGCCGATGATGGCACCAAAACGATCATCGGACTCTGGGATCAGACGCAGAGAACGAGAGCGGCTCTTCCCCGCGTTGAGTTCTGTGGAAGTTCTGGTATGACGGACACGGGTTGTGCAACCTATGAGGTTGGCGGGCACCAACGGGTTGTCCGGTACGGTCCAGATCGTCGCTGTCTCGGGGCGCTTCTTACGTTTGTCATGCTTGATTTGCGTCATCCTGAGCGGCTGGTAGTAGTCGATGCCGACGCCATCGGTGATGACTATGCACGGAGTGCCGTGAACGGCGTAGACGATCCGAGTCACAGAGACACCGTTCGTGGTGAATGTGTGCAGCCCCAAGTTCTCGATGGATACCCGACCGTTCTTGGTGAGAGGCACTCTAGATACTGGAATCAACCCTGCATCCAGCAGCCTGTCAAAATCAGCGACACTCAGAGCCATGTCGTATACGACACTTTTCAGTCCCGCCCGCAGGTACAGGAACCGCTCTATGAGATCGAGAATCGTGTTTACAGCGATGGTCGCATCGTTGCGAGGCATCTCGGGGTTCTTGGCCGATTTGAGCCGGGTGGACAGGACGACACGTTCCTTCTTGTAGCCATTTCGGGCCAGCACCATCGACAGCAGATACCCCGGCGAGCTTGCGTACTCTCCATCAGCAGTGTGATACGGAATGGCATGAAGATCGAACCGTCGAATGATCTCGCCCGTTTCGAGGTCTACAGCGTCGTCGTGTGTCAGCTTGGTGAGTGCGGGAATCCAAGTGCCATCGGCTGCCACAAATGAACGAAGGTCGGGATTTGTGAGCGAACCGAGGCCCGGCACCAGCATTCCCATACACTGGGCTACGGTTACCGCAGCCTCATCGACCACATTGTGGATGACCTCGATCAGGTAGTCCGAGAGGTACTTCATGCGGAACCGGTAGTTCTGTGCTCTGGTGATCGGACTTGGCGACAGCCTCATCCGTGAGTCATCCGGGTACGCAGCCTCCACAGCGGCCCGAAGCCGATTCCACAAGTCGAGGTCTTTGAGGTTGTCTGCTACAAGTTCGTAACTCTTGAACCTGAAGGCGGCGACCTCAAAGAACATCGCCTCGAAGGTCGTGTATTCGCGGTAGCGGCCACGCCGCCTGCCACGAGATGGTGCCTCGATGATCGCTTCCAGTTGCAGGGCCAAGTCCCACAGCGGCTTGAAGCACGCAATCGCTTCTAGCCACTGCTGGTCAGAGGGCCGGAACTTCGTGCCCTTGACCTTCTTGGGCTTCGGCTGAGCGCCTCCAGCACGCGTGCTCTGCTTGCTTCGTCAAGGCTGGCCAGCGCTGTTGGAGCTTCGGGAGCGTTCTCCCGCAACAGTTCCAGAGTCGCTTGCTCATCAGGGGTCAGGTCTTCGTAGGCCATGTTCATCCCTTGGGGTTGTCCGTTGGCCGCTAGCACTTGTTGAAGACGACGGTTCCAGGGATGGCAGAGATGACCCCGAAGGCGGTCAGGGGACCGAGCACAGCCATGACCTCACCTTCGAGTTCTATGGCTACCCCCACGGCCAGACCCAAGAAGCCAAGACCGGCTAACAGCCAGCCCGAAAACGACACCAGGAACCCGATGCCTTGACCGGTTGTCCATTTCGGTTCGCCGGAAGGACGCCTGTCTGACGAGTTTCCTGGACCGTATGTTTCCATTGGCATGAGAATCACCTCACTTGTTGGCGTTCATTCGGACGGGTTTGCGAACATCATTTCCGCCTCAGAGGCAACCCAAGAAGGTCTGGTCATCGGCACGACTCTTGAAATGATCTTCTGAAAGCTGAGTGGGCTTCGGCGTCAAGAACCACAGCTTCAACGCTTGCCTCAAAGGCGGCTTTCGCAGCAGAAAGATCGGCACCGCTAACTACATCTTGCGGTAGTGGGGTGGTCTCGGCAAGCTTGGCAATCTGTTGAGCTTCGCCGTGAGCGTCAGCCCATTCATCGTATGCATCGAGGACGAGCAGGAGATGCTCAACAGCCTTCGTAACGGCAGCTAGGGCGTCGTTGGCAGTTGCTGCACTTGCGATGTCGTCCTTCGCAGCTAAGCCTTCATAATAATGGTGCCCGATGTCTTGGTATGCCCAAGATGCATCTCCATAAGCCTGCCGTGCGTCTTGAAAGAGTTCCGCAATGCTCTGTGACGAATCTATACCGGCTTCGTTGGAGCCTAGATATCTGGCATTGACGGCATCTGAGTGCGCTTCAAGCCGAGTCGAGACAGAATCACGTAGCGCAGCAACAGCAGCAGGGTCAGCGCTAGTTCGCTCAGCGAGGCTCACGGCTTGAACGACGAATTCTTCAGCCTTTGTCGCGAAGTCCCATGCCGTGGGAACCCTCTCGAATGCACTCAGAATATCCTGGGCGTATCTGAGTTTCTGTGGCGCTTGGGCTTTCTCCCACTCCGTGTCTGCGGCCCGCATCTGCGGTGACTCCTCGATCAGGGCTTCCCATGCACGCCGGTAGGCGACATGGTGAGTTGCGTCACCGCCGATGTCTTTCGCGTAGAGGAGTTGTTGCACTGCTCCAGCAAGGGCTTCCTGGAAGTCGTCGTTGGCTCTACCAACGTCAGCGTTTGCAGCACCTTCTTCGTGCCGAGCCTCAGCCGTGACGAGTGCAGCCATGGCTTGATCATGGGCGTCCCACACGGCCTGTACCTCCGCACACCACTCGAACCGGTCGCCCAGGAGCACCACAGGCTGCGACAGCGGTTCGGGCACCGAGTCCTGCGTTTCGGTGCCCGACGTGGAGTCCAGGGGCGCTACCTCGGATGCGGTGTCCGGTGCCGAGGTGTCCGTCTGCTCGGTGCTGGTGATGGGGTCAGTCCCCATCGAGTCGTCCGGCCCGGCTTCAGGTGTGGCGGATGCCCGTGCGGGAGTGTCGTCGGCAGAGCTACCGGGATCGCCGTCCTGGTCGCCTCCGCAGGCTCCGACCAACAGGACGACGGCAAGCCCTACTGCCAAGAAACGGCTCCGAGCCATAGGTGGCTCCCCCCGGTGTGGTCGTGACATCGAATGCCGTTCAATGCCGGTGCGACCCTCGCCCCGGAGGGAGCCGTGGCGATACCACGGCCACTACTTGGCTTGGATTGCATCAGGGGTTTCGGCAGAAGACCCCCGACGTTGAACGGCAGAGGGAACGGTACCGGTGGTTGGCCCGCTTAATCAACCCGCCTGTCACGCAGGAGCAGCCAAGCCGTGGATGACGTTTGTGTCAGTGGTGGTGCTAGTGCCACGCATCTACGGCGTTAGCGGGCTTGTCCTCGCGGAGTTTTGAGATAGCGAACTTCAACGGGTCATCCGTAGGCCATACGAACCCCTCGAACATTATCTCATCGTCTACTAGCTGCCGAATCCCCACCGGAGGGCCTTTGGCATCGGCGGGCACCTCGAACCATGGAAGCATGGTGAGTTTCCCACGAACATAGCCGGGCTGGGCGACACTGAAGGCATGTTCTATCGCTCTGCTCCACATCTCAGGAGCTTGGGCGTCCATAGCGGCACGTTCATCACGGTACCTTGTTCGCATGGGTTCAGTGTTCATCCACTCAGTGAATTGCGGAGTGAACTGGTCGCTCCTAATCCTTGGAGGCACTCGAAGCCCTTGGTCGTTGAAATACCTGTGGATGTATGGCACTATCAAACCGAACGCAGAAGAGAGATACACCCATTCGGGGCCTTGAAGTATCAGAGTGTTCTGGGATTCGGGCTTCGCGCCTGCCAGTTTCCAGAGAATGGAGTCTGTGTCTAGTTCTTCCCCTCGAACTATTGCTAGGCACATCCTGAGTGTGTGACGATGCCACGGGCTGGGAAATGAGTCCTTATTGTTATTGCAATCTATGTGAGTTGCTTGGAGATTGTCTATGTGGTTCTTTCCCGGCTTGCCGAGTTTATCGTGCCATGTCTTGGGTAGGATGTGATCCAGACTGCAATTCTTCGGAAGCGGACGCCAACATACTCCGCACAGCCCTTCCTGCATGTCACGCAGCAGCTTACGGATAGATTTGCGGGTCATCGGTCTCTCTGCCCATTCTTCGCCATCTCGTCGGAAACTCTAAGTTCAAACATCGACGGCGTTGTCACTGAAGATCGTAAGGAGCATTAGTGGGTCCAAGCGTGGCTGATGAACAGGTCGTAGGTCTTCAGTGCGGGCACTCGGGCTTCCTTTCACTCTTGCGCTCGTCGGCAGATAGCGTCCACCCCTCCGGTAGCAGCTTCCGAAGCGGCTCCAGCGGGTCTACCCGTTGGAGGGTCATCTCGACGCCGATGTAGGGGGTGGTGTCGCTCGCCCTTCGTGGGGTGGGGGCTACCCGCCCGCATGGGCTGACGGCCAGTTCGACGGTGACCTGCTCGGCCCCGTCCGGCGCGGCTGCGGCGGCTCGGTCGATCTCTGCGGCTAGGGCGCTGGGCAGGGGGTCGAATGACATGACTGTGATACTACGGCTCTACTGGGACGCTTCCTCCCGATTTCCGAACTAACGTTCGCGCCCTTGGCAGGGGTCAGGCTGACCCCGTGCCAGGATTTCCGACGACAGAACGGCCAAGGGGCCGATTCGCATTTCGCGCCGCGCTGACCTCCGGTTTTGTAGAGATTTGCATGATCGATGTTAAAAACGTGCCAGGATTCAGAAAAAAGCGTGCCAAGCCCCTAGGATCACGAAGCTCTCACCTCAGGGTTTGTATTTCGCGCATCCCCTACGAGGGCGAGGGCGGGGGTTGCGCGTTGTTCTGCGCGAAATGACGTTCTCGCGCCGCGATACCGGTTTGTGAGGGTAGCCCAGCAGGCGTTGAACAGCCCAGCCGCTGCGAACTGACCGAAAGCGTCACTACAAGTCGCTCCAAGAAATCTGGGGCGAACTGCAATCCTACGCCTCTAGGCCCAAGCGGCAAGACAATGCTCGCCCCGAACCTGAAACCGCAACTCTCGGACGCTCTGTTGGAGCAAGGATGGCGGCGGAAGACCGTCCGACAAGCCACTGCCCCTGACGGACGTGCTCAGTCAGCGTCGTCGTCGTGCGTGCTCAGGCAGCGAGCGTGGCTTCGTGGTGCGTATTTGACACGCTAAACTGTTTAGCGTGTCAAATGGACGATTGTTTGGCACGCTAACGGGAAGCGAGCCACATGGGCAGATACGTCTCTCAGATATGGTACGGGAACCCGCAAGCGCTGCGTGCAAGGGACCGTCGCGGTGGTCGCTTCAACGCCTACATCCCTCATCCGTTGGTGGGCTGGCAGCCGCTATTGCCAGCCGACGACATTGCGTTTCTGGGCGAGACCGAGCGCATCCTGGTCGACACCGCAAGCAAGTTGAAGCCTCGCTCTGGCGGTGACATCTGCTTTTGGGCAGAGTCTCTCGGGTCGTCCCACATCGAGGGAGTGGCTCCCAATCCCAAGCGAGTTGTGCAGGCGCTAGCGAAGCGGCAGCACACAGGGGAAGGCGCTGCCTATGGGGCGGTGGCCGAGGTCATCGGCAACATCGACGCCACCGCCCAGGCGCAGCAGATGCTGGCGCAACGGCAGGACCTGCGTTTGGAGACCCTGCTGGACGCTCACCGCACCCTGATGGCCGCGTCGCCTACTCCCCACTTGGGCGGGGAGGTGCGCGACGAGCAGAACTGGGTCGGCGGGAACGACTGGCATCCGCTTGAAGGCGACTTCGTGCCGCCTCCACCAGAGATGTGCATGCCGTTGCTGGAGGACCTGGTTGTGTACCTGCGCGGCGACGACCACCCGCCGCTGTTGCAGGCCGCGGTCGCTCATGTCCAGTTCGAGACGATTCACCCGTTCGGTGACGGGAACGGCCGCGCGGGTCGCGCCGTGCTGTACGGCGTGCTCAAACATCGCTGCGCGCCCGACGGCATGATGCCGCCGGTCAGCTTGGCGTTGTCCCGTAACCGGGATGCGTACCTCGACGCTCTCGCAGAGTTCCAGTCCTACGTCGGCGACGCACACCATCGGGGCCGTTCTGAGGCGCTGGCGCGGTGGCTGGAGGTTCTCGCCGACGCCGTGCAGAGGTCAAGCGCCGCAGTGGTTCGTTATCAGCAAGCGATCGGCACTCTCCAGGACCATTGGCGGTTCGCTGTCGGTGGCCGCAAGAAACGCTCTGTCGCGGCGGCGGTCATCGACTATCTCCCCGCCAACCCCTCGGTGACCTCAAAGACGTTGGCTGAGGCGACCGGGTTCTCAGAAAGACGATGCGGGGATGCGCTGCGCCGCCTGGAAGAAGC
This sequence comes from Acidimicrobiia bacterium, assembly GCA_022819505.1. Classification (GTDB taxonomy): domain Bacteria; phylum Actinomycetota; class Acidimicrobiia; order Acidimicrobiales; family Aldehydirespiratoraceae; genus Aldehydirespirator. The sequence goes on from JAJEHD010000015.1 coordinate 134,883, forward strand.
GGGTGTGGTCAAAGGTCGCTCCAGGGGACGCTCGCTGCGCGTGTACGACGCCGACAAGGTATTCGAGGCATTCGATGTGATGTCTTCGACCGTGTGTGATACCAGGGCATCCAGCAACGATTACGCACTATTGCTGGCGGACCCGCTCCTAGGGGACAGCAGCGCAGTACCTACAGCCAGCTCGTCCATGGACCTATGCCCACGCAAGGTGAAGTCCACCGGCCTGACTTGCGGACTTGTTCGCAACCACAAGGGCAACTGCCGTCACCTGCCGCACCGCAAGAGATGAACGTCTAATCGGGACTTGGCGCCTCACGTCCTGAGCCACATGCGGCCACCTCGGCCGGGCCACATGCGCTTCTTGCGTTCGGTTGAGCCTCAACCTCAACGACCCCCGAAGATCTCCATTCTTGGCTCCCGGCCCGCGCCCGACGAGGACGCAGGCTCACACTGACCGACGCCCCACCCGCCTACAGCTCCACATTCAGGGCTCCAGCGCCCGGGAACCGCGCAAGCCGCCCTGCCCGACATCGCCGGAGAATCCGAGGGTCTTGTAGGCGCGGAGGCGTTTGGTGTGCATGCGGGCGAGGACGTTGATGTTGTTGTCGACGTAGTCGTGGAGTTCGACGTCGTGTTTGGCGCTGTGGGCTCTTAGGAGCCGGCCGACGTATTGCACGACCCGCCCTTTGAACGCGATGGGAAAGGCGAGGAAGAGGGTGTCGAGTTGGGGCCAATCGAACCCTTCGCCTAGGTAGGAGCCGGTGGCGACGACAACGATCCCGGTGTCCTTGCCGGGAGCGGCCATCGCGTCATGGGCAGCGGCGAGCGCTTTCTTGCCGAGCCCGCCCTTGAGTATGTGGACATCGTGGCCGGTCGAGGCGAGTCGGTGGCATATGGCATCGATATGAGCGGTCCGCTGAGTGAGAACGAGACAGGTCCGGCCAGCGTCGAGTGCTTGCACGACGTCTGTGCAGATCTGTCTGGTGCGTCGCTCGTCCTCGGTGAGCGCGCCGAGGACCTCCTGAATCGAGGCGGTGTCGTCGTCGTGTACGAAGCTTGTGGGATGGACGATCAGTCGGCGTTGGACGAGCTTCGTGTCGAGCAGGTCACCGGGCCGGGTCTCGTGGCGGGTCGGGCCGCACTGTAAAGCGATGATGCCCTCAAGTCCGTCGCGGCGATACGGAGTTGCAGTAAGACCAAGCCAGCGACGGGTCGGCGCAGTGCGGACGCAAGCCTCGAACGACACGGCCGGCAGGTGGTGGCACTCGTCAACGACGATGAGCCCATAGCGGGTGAACAGTTCGTCGGCTCGTTCCCGGCGGGCGAGGCTCTGGATCATGGCGACATCAACGAGGCAGCCGGGCCTGTCACGGCCGCCGCCGATCACGCCGATCTCCTTGTCGTCGAGGCTGAGGTGCTCAGCGAGTCGCTCGCGCCACTGCGCAAGCAGCGGTCTGCGGTCGACAAGGACCAGGGTCGGCTGTTGATGATGGGCGATGACGGCGCACGCAGTCACGGTCTTGCCCGCGCCGGGTGGGGCGACGATCACCGCGAGGTCATGGTCGACGACCGCGTCGACTGCTTCTTGCTGATGAGGCTGCAGCGTGCTGATGAAACGCAACTCGATGCTCTCGTGGTCGGGGCGACGATCGGTGATGTCGAGTCGGCTGCCTGCCTTGTCGACCAGTTCGGTGACATGGCTGATGAGGCCGCGTGGAAGGTGGATCCATTCGAGGTCCTCGCGGTAGCAGCGAATGAACTTGGGCGTGTCCCAGGTGGAGAACCGCATCCGTTCCTTCTCGTAGAACTCGGGGTTCGCCAACGACCCCAGATGCTTCAGCCCAGCGACGAGCGCCGGCGGCAGACCGGCCCGGCGAAGCGACAACATCCCGCCGAGTTGGGCATCGATCACCGCGGGCGGCTTGGGGCCCTCGGAACTGGCCAGGTCGGCCAATGACAGGCTGGGGCCGGCCGTCACCGGGCGAAGCGTGTCGGCCAGCGTCTCCACTGCATCGCGCGACATGCGCGACACGCTGGAGAGGAAGGCCCACTGGTCCGGCCACGGGTGCATTGTCGTCGGGTCCAAGAACACCGTCGCGCCGCGAGAGACGCGTTCACCCTGGAGAGGAAGCGCGATGAGGTTGCCGAACGAGCCCTTGGGCATGAAGTCCTGGGACGGGAAGAACCGGTCATAGCTGGCCAAGTCGAGTTCGGCCCTCGTGGCCATGGCCTGTCGCAGCAGGCCCATGCCCATCGCACGGGCGGCAGTAGCGGCCACGGGGTGCTCGAAGAACACCCACACATGGGCGCCGTCGCCGGACCGTGACCGCTCCAACACCGCGGGCACCCCAGCGTCATGGCACCGGTCCAGGAAAGCGAGAGCGTCCAGCGCCCACGAGCCGCCATCGAAGTCACAGGCCAACAACCTGCACGTGTCGCCACCCATCAGCGGGTAGACCCCGATGGTGACCTCCCCTCTAAGATGCGAGGCGAGCACGTCGTCAGTCAGTGGCAGATAGTCCCTCGACCCCGTCCGCTTGTTCGACCAGCTGCCACGAACCGCCGGCGACCAACCCGACTTCCCGGTGTTCGGATTCTCCCAGCGCTGGGCATAGACATCGGACCGAGCACCGAACAGCGACCGAATCAGGTCGATCTTCTCCCTCGGGCTCGACGCCTGGGTGACCTCAGAGGTCGCCGCGGCTGCGCCGAACAGGCTGGGCGCCCATGCCCGGCGATGCTCGTCGCCCGTCCTGGCGTTGAAGCCCATCAGATCGTGGAGCCGCTCGACCTCGGCACGCAGCCGCTCGACCTCGGCCGACAACTGCGACCGGGACGGCTCCTGCACAGCACTCACCTGCCCACAATCCTATTGCCTCGGAGGACGCGCCCTGCGCGCCGAGGGTGTAGCGACAACAGCAAGGCGTTGTCCCGGAGCAGTTGGCCGAGTGCTCTACCTGACGGGCGGAACGGCGGTCCGAAAGTGACGTCCGTGAGAGTGCGCTCGAAGACCGGCGCCTGGCGCTCTTTGGGGTAGTAGCACGCGTACTCGCCGCGTACGCGCTCGTCGTCCACTTCGAATAGCGCTGCGAGGGTACGTCCGAGGCGGTCAGGCTGAGATCTCGATCATCAGGCGGCAGTGGTCGCTGGCTCCCCACTCTTCGGGACTGTTCAGGGCCCGCACGTTGATGCTCTCGTGGAAGCCGCGTGAGGCGAACGCGTAGTCGAGTTGGTTCTGGGCGGTCTCCGGGGTCTGGCGGGTGCTGTGGAAGGTGGGCACGTTACGGGTGTCGGAGGGCTGGTCATGCGGCGTAGGGCTGGCGCGCCGGCCGCGTGGATGTTGGGGTCCGAGAAACTCCAGCCCCAGTGCTTGCATCCTGTCGAACACGGTCCGTTCACGGACGGTCAGCGCCTGAGGAAAGTTGCCCAGGGATCCGTAGGCCATGTTCAGGTCCCCTGCAGCCAGGATTCGGTGCGTTCTGGGGTCGGTATTTCCGACGAACGCCGACAAGTCAGAGATGATGCGGTGCGCTGAACCGTCCGGGTAGCCGACAGTCCATTTGGTGTTGGTCGCAGAGTGCGGTCTGATCCAACGGGCGTACATCGACACCGCGATGAAGGGTGGTGATCCGTCTGTCGGCTCAACGCGGGCGGCCGCGACTGTTCCTATGCCGCTGACAGCGATCTCATCGTCGGCAGGCTCGCTGATAGTGCCCACCTGCTTGAACCATTTCACTTCGACCCGGTCAGAGAGCCTCACCACCATCGGCCAACGGTCAAACAGGTTCTCGAAGCGGCCCTCCCACCACCGCGAGTTCCACACATGCGAGTCCCAATGTTCGGCGGGACCGGTATCGACACTCTCGGCAACGTCGGTCGGCGGCATGCCCGCCTCCTGCAGCAAAGCGACATCCGCTCCCATCGAAACCAATTGACGCCACGGCTCGTGCCGTCTAGCGACATTCCAGCTGACGACTGTCGTGGCCACTCCGACCTCCCCGTTCGGCCAGAGTACCTTCACTGCGGCTCTTGCTAGACCCGGTTGCCAACAGGGCTGTCATGCGCTCCCACTCTTTGAACGGACAGGTCGGCCTCTCCCGTCGGGCAGCGCGATGAGCCGATGACCGGCGAGTTCAAACGCCCGAGCCATGGCCGCCGCCTCATCGTCGTACGGCAAGGACCCGACCAGCAGCACACGCCGCGTCTTGTCACTCATGCGCATTGGATTATCCGTCGTGCCTGATCGCCATTCTGACACGGACCCACGGGCGCATCAGCGACCGACCATGAGTGGTGTTGAGGACCATGAGCGCGGGCTCAACCAGCTTCTCGTTGGAACACTGCATGACCAATTGCTCAGCGGAATCGGCGGTGTTCGCGACGGTGTACACGTCACCGTCGAAGTTAGGCCGCTTCACCTAGATCAACGATTGCTGAAGACCTTGACGAGGTGGCCAGAAGACACCGAGCACTAGGAAC
>JAJEHD010000007.1 GCA_022819505.1 Acidimicrobiia bacterium
GGTGGCGTTCACCCACCGCTACGTGTTCGACCTGCGTCCCGATGAGGACGTGTTCTGGTGCGCGGCCGACATCGGCTGGGTGACCGGCCACAGCTACATCGTGTACGGGCCGCTGGCCAACGGGGCCACGTCGGTGATGTATGAGGGCACCCCGGACACACCCCGCCCCGCCGAGCGCTCCGGCGACCGGGCCGGCTGGGCCAAGGACCGCCTGTGGGACATCATCGAGCGCTACGGCGTGACCCAGCTCTACACCGCGCCCACCGCCATCCGCACGTTCATGAAGTGGGGCGAGCAGTGGCCCGCGGGCCGGGACCTCTCCAGCCTGCGGGTGCTCGGCACCGTGGGCGAGCCGATCAACCCCGAGGCGTGGATGTGGTACCACCGCAACATCGGCACCGAGCGCTGCCCGATCGTGGACACGTGGTGGCAGACCGAGACCGGCGGCCACATGATCTCGCCGCTGCCGGGGGTCACCACCACCAAGCCGGGCTCGGCCACCCAGCCGCTGCCGGGCGTGTTCGCGGAGGTGGTCGACGACTCGGGCTCGGTGGTGTCCGAGGGCGGCGGGTACCTGACCATCATCCGGCCGTGGCCGTCGATGCTGCGGGGCATCTGGGGCGACCCGGAGCGCTACCGGGCCACATACTGGTCGGAGTTCGAGGGCCGCTACTTCGCCGGCGACGGGGCCCGCGTCGACGCCGACGGCTACCTGTGGCTGCTGGGCCGGGTGGACGACGTGATGAACGTGTCGGGCCACCGGATCTCCACCACCGAGGTGGAGTCGGCGCTGGTGGACCATCCGGCGGTGGCCGAGGCCGCGGTGGTGGGGGCCACCGACGACATCACCGGCCAGGCCATCGTCGGCTACGTGATCCTGGTGGGCACGGCGGTGGCCTCCGACGAGCTGCGGGAGGAGGTCCGCCAGCACGTGGCCGTGAAGCTGGGGCCGACGGCGAGGCCCAAGGCGGTGTTCCTGGTGCCGGACCTGCCCAAGACCCGCTCGGGCAAGATCATGCGCCGCCTGCTGCGTGACGTGGCCGACGGCCGTGACCTGGGCGACACCACCACCCTGGCCGATCCGGGTGTGGTGGCCGAGATCCGGGACCGGGCCGCCGAAGCCGCCGACGAGGAGTGACCGTCGCCGCCCCCACCAGTTCTCGGGAGGTTTGTGGTGGCTGGAGTGCGTACAACCAGCCCGAGATCTTGGGTGTGGCGGTGCTGGCCGGTTCTCGGGAGGTTTGTGGTGGCTGGAGTGCGCACAACCAACCCGAGATTTTGGGTGTGGCGGTGCTGGCCGGTTCTCGGGAGGTTTGTGGTGGCTGGAGTGCGCACAACCAACCCGAGATCTTGGGTGTGGCGGTGCTGGCCGGTTCTCGGGAGGTTTGTGGTGGCTGGAGTGCGCACAACCAACCCGAGATCTTGAGGACGGGCCGGTGACGAGCGCTGAGGTGCCGAGCAACTGGCATTTCCGCGACGGCGCGCCCGCGGCCGGCCCGCTGGTGATCCTCGACCTCGACGGAGTGATCTCCAATGCGACGCACCGCCAGCACTTCCTGCGGGGCGAGCGCAAGAACTGGCGGGGCTTCTTCAGCAGCGCCGGGCAGGACCCTCCCTATGAGACCGGCCTGGCCCTGGCCGCGTCGATCGGCGACGACCACACGGTGGCGATCCTGACCGCCCGACCCCACTACGTGGCCGACATGACCCGGGCTTGGCTGGCCGCCAACGAGGTCCGCCACGACCTGCTGATCCTGCGCCCCCGCCACGGCCGCGGCAGCGGCGGCCCCTCCGCGGCCTACAAGCGCCACGAGTTGTCCCGCCTGCGAGCCGCCGGCTTCGAGGTCAAGCTGGCCATCGACGACGACGAGCGCATCATCGACATGTACCGCTCCGAGGACGTCATCGCCCTCTACACCCACTCCGGTTACTACGAACGCTGACTCCGCTGAGCCCCTGGTGCTGGGCTGTGGTGCTGGACGCCGGTGCTGGTTCCGGCGTGGGCCGGCGCTGACTCCGCTGAGCCCCTGGTGCTGAGCCCCTGGTGCTGGGCTGTGGTGCTGGTTCCGGTGTGGGCCGCGCCGAACACTGGCGTCGAACCCCGCGGCGGGCTCTTACCTTCCGCCGGTAGTTTGGGTTCGGCGCACGTGGCGCACGCGGAGGTGACGGACGATGTGGAACGCGGCCAAGACGTTCACGCTACTGGCTCTGCTCGGCGGCCTGTGCATTGTGATCGGCGGAGCTCTCGGCGGCGAGGTCGGCCTGGTGCTGGGCCTGCTATTGGGCATAGGCATCACCGGGGGCTCCTACTGGTTCAGCGACAAACTGGCCATCGCGTCGGCCCGGGCCCAGCCGGTGACCGCGCAGGACATGCCCCAGTACCACGAGATCATGTCCGACCTGTGCCGCCGGGCCCAGATGCCGATGCCGAAGCTGTACGTGTCGCCCAACCCGCAGCCCAACGCCTTCGCCACCGGCCGCAACCCCAACAATGCCGCGGTGTGCATCACGGCGGGCCTCACCCAGGCCATGGGCTGGGACGAGGTCCGGGGCGTGCTGGCCCATGAGCTGGCCCACATCCGCAACCGCGACATCCTGATCGGCTCGGTAGCCGCGGCCGTCGGCATGGCCGTCACGTTCGTGGCCCACATAGCCATGTGGGGCGCCATGTTCGCCGGCGGCCGGGGCGACGACCGGGGCGGCAACCCGCTCGGCCAGCTGGCTCTGGCCATCCTGGCCCCGATCGCGGCGGCCATGATCCAGGCCGCCATCAGCCGCAGCCGGGAGTTCCAGGCCGACGCGTCGGCGGCCAAGCTGATCGGCGACGGCCGTCCCCTGGCCCGGGCCCTCAACAGTCTGGAGACGTACGCCCAGCGGATCCCGTCGGGCGTGAACCCGAACCAGGCGTCGAACTACATCATCGACCCGCTCAAGGCCCAGGCCCGTGGCGGCGGCGGGGGAGGCTTCGGCAAGATGTTCTCCACCCATCCTCCCACCGCCGAGCGCATCCGCCGCCTCGAGTCCGGCGACTGGCGGTAGCCCCCCGGCCTTGGTGCCGCCTGGCTCTCGGCCCTCAGGGGTCCTTGAGAATCGGGTGGCCTCCGCAGCGGCGCCAGATGACGTGCCGCTCACCCGGGACAACCTCGTCGCCCCACGAGAAGGTGGCCCTGCCGTCCCGCGCCCACGTCATCTCGAAGACCCCCGGCGCGCCCTTCACCCTCTTGACTCGAAGCCCGGGACGAAATCGACTGCGCCGCCCAGCTTCCATCTCGCCAAGGTCATCTTTGAAGCGGTCCATTGCGGTATCCAGCCGAGTCCGCTGAGTCTTAGTGAGCCGACGCCGTTCGCGGCGAAAGCGGACGGACGTGTCGGAGGTGGGCATGCCCGCCTTCGAGGGCTGACGACTACCGGCTAGTCACACACCACCGGGTCTGCGAGCGTGGCCAGGTTTGCCGCGACCACTTCCGCACCGCACCAGAAGGATACGACTCGGCCCGCGGCGATGTCGGCGTCCGGGTCGGGCTCGTCGTCATCGCCGAGGTCCTCGGTCTCGAATGCTCTGCACTTGGCGACCTTCTCTTCGAGGTCGGGGAACAGGCCCTTGAGCGCGGCTACGAACTCCTCGGAGTTCTGGGAGTGCGCGTAGACGCGCTTCATGTAGTCGACGATGTCTCGGTGGTGGGCGTTGGGGTCGTCGAGCCAGGCCTCGTCGTGCTCGCCCGGCGGCTCGTCGGCGGCCGCGGCGGACCCGAGTTCCGGCCACTTCATCTCGTCGGGCAGTTCGGCGTCCGACCCGAAGTCGAAGTCGTCCTCCCAGTCGTAGTCGTCGGTGATGGGCAACGACAGCGGGGGCTCGGGTATGACGTGTTCCGTCTCGGATCCACCCACGAGTGCCACGCTACCGCTCCCGGAGTCGGTGGCAGGGGAGCCGGAGGCCCCCGGATCGGTCACCGTGCCATGCAACAGTCCTTGAATCATGGAACAGAATATAACTGATTGAAACGACCTTACAACCTTCAAAGTGCAGCTATCAACATTAAGCCGCACTGGGTGCTCTACATCGCTACATCAGATGCTCCGGGTCGGGGGTCGGCTCTGGAGTTGGGGTTAGTCGCGGAAGTTGACGTATTGGAGGGGGACGTCGAAGTCGGCTTCCTTGAGGGCGGTGATCACGGCCTGGAGGTCGTCTCGCTTCTTGGACTGCACCCGCAGCTGGTCGCCCTGGGTGGACGACTGCACGCCCTTGATGCCGAGGCCTTTGATGAACTTGTTGAGTTCCCGGCTCCGGTCCGACGAGATCCCGGCCCGGAGGGCGGCCACCTGGCGCACGGTGGCCCCGCCGGCCTCCTGCACCTTGCCGTAGTCGAGGGCCTTGAGCGACACCTTGCGCCGCACCAGCTTCTCCTCCAGCACCTGGCGGGCGGCGGCCAGCCGGTCCTCGGTGGAGGAGTTCAACGTGATGGCGCCCTCGCCGAGCACCACGGCCGTGCCGGTGTTGCGGAAGTCGTAGCGGGTGTTGACCTCGCGGGCGGCCTGGTCCACCGCGTTGCGGACCTCCTGCATGTCGAGCCGGCTCACTACGTCGAAGGTGGGCATGGTGTTCCTGATGGTATCGTGCGGGCCGATTTGGGTCGGTGCCCGAGCGGCCAAAGGGAACGGGCTGTAAACCCGTCGGCTCAGCCTACGGAGGTTCGAATCCTCCCCGGCCCACACCATTCACCTAGCCAATATCTGGCCTCCGGGCCGGCCAGTTTCGGCTGCACTGGAGGCGGCAGGGGTGCCGGAGGGGTTGCGAGCATTTGATGGCCCCCGGTCGGGCGGGTTGTGGAGCTCCGCAGTGAGCGCCCAGGGTCGCATCCGCTTTCTAAAAGCGTATAGTTCTATACGGTTTATGAAAGTTCCTGCGCCGCCGCTGGCTCCCATCCTTCGCTCAGACGCCCAGGGCAGGATCCTGGCGCGCGTGCTCGCCGACCCCGACAGGAGTCACAGCCTGTCGGACCTGGTCGCTGCGACGGGCACGAGCATGCCAACGGTGCTGCGGGAAGTGCGTCGAGGCGAGCAGGCCGGAATCCTCACCACCCACAAGGTCGGTCCCATGCGGCAAGTGCGCGCCCGCGTCGACCATCCTCTATACGACGCGGTGCGCCGGATCATTGTTGCCACCTACGGCCCGCCGGCGGTGGTCGCCGAAGAGTTCGCCGGCATACAGGGGGCTGAAGCGGTGTTGTTGATCGGTTCTTGGGCCGCGCGCTATTTGGGTGAGGCGGGCCGAGCCCCAAACGACGTCGACGTGCTGGTAATCGGAGACCCAGACCGCGATCTCATAGACGACGCTGCCCAACGGGTCGAGGAACGCATCGGGATGCCGGTCCAAGCGACCGTCCGCACGCACTCCCAGTGGAGATCCGAGCGCAGCAGCTTCATCAAAGAAGTCAAATCGCGGCCCCTCGTCGTCGTCCTCGCCAACGACGAACACGAACCAGCAACAGAAACTCTTTGAGCTTGAAGCCAAGGGCGGTAGATCCCCATGAGCTGGCAACGAGGACCGACGCGGCAAAGCGGCTCCTCAACAGCGGACGCCTGGACGTCTTCGAATAGACCCGAGGCGGATTCGCTGCCTACCGATCTGCATACCAGTTTGGTATGCTTCCGACCATGGCCACCCAACAAGTCGCTGTCCGATTGCCTGCGCCGCTTCTCGCTCGGCTCGACGACCTCGTTGAGAGCGGTGCATACGAGAGCCGAGCCGCTGTGGTGCGAGCCGGGATAGAAGCCATCGTGCAGGTTGAGCAGCGGCGCCGGATCGATCGCGCCATCGTCGACGGCTACTCGCGCCTGCCGCCGACAGAGGCCGAGGACCAGGCGGCACTCGTCTCGCTGGGCGAGGCGATCCTTGAAGAGCCGTGGTGACTGATCTTCGGCGTGGGCAGATCTGGTTGGGCGAGATGGAGGGAGTCGGCCGGCGCCCCTTCCTCGTCATGAGTCGCAACGCCGCCATTCCGGTACTGAACAGCGTCCTCGCTGCTCCGGTCACGCGGACCATCAGAGGGATCCCCACAGAGCTGCCGCTCGGTCCTGAGGACGGCATGGGCGCGGACTGCGTCGCGAGCTTCGACAACCTCAGGGTCGTGCCGAAAGCGAACCTGGTCGACCACATCTGCTCGCTTCGGCCCGGGCGCCTCGCCGAGGCCTGCGCTGCGCTCCGAACTGCGGTCGACTGCTAGGGCACCAACGCCAGCTCCCGGTACGGCCGGCCCCGCCGTGCGTGACAATGGCGCAACTGTCCAGGTAGCTCAAGGCCGGTCCCGGCGTGGGTGATAGGGGCGCGGCTGTCCAGGTAGCTCAGGCCGGTCCTGGCGTGGGTGACAGGGGCGCGGCTGTCCAGGTAGCTCAGGCCGGCCCTGGCGTGGGTGACAGGGGCGCGGCTGCCCAGCAGCCGGCTGCACCCGCCTGGGTCAGTCGGCCCTCAGGGGAGCATGCGCTGCATGACGACGACGTCGAGCCAGCCGCCGAACTTGCGGCCCACTTCCCGTTCGGTGCCCACGATCTCGAACCCGACCGCCCGGTGCAGCCCGACGGACGCCTCGCGCCCGCCGGCAATGCGGGCGATCATGGTGTGGAAGCCCCTGGCCTCGGCCAGTTGCACCAGCTCCTGCATGAGCCGCTGGCCGATCCCTTGGCCCCGGACGGACTCGTCGACGTACACGCTGGACTCCACCGAGGTCCGGTAGGCCGCCCGGGGCCGGTACTCGCTGAGCGAGGCGAACCCCACCACGTCGCCGCCGGCCTCGGCCACCACCACCCCGAGGGCGCCCTCCCGGTCGAGCAGCCAGGCCTTCTGGTCCTCCAACGAGCGGGCCACCAGGTCGAAGGTGTGGGTGGTGTGCTCCACCTCGTGGTTGTAGATCCGGCGGATCGCCTCGGCGTCGGCCACGGTGGCCAGCCGGATCACCACGTCGTCCGTCCCGCGAGGACCCATGCCCCGAGGCTACGACCCCGTCCCGCGAGGACCCATGCCCCGAGGCTACGACCCCGCCCCGCTTGCGGTGGGTCCCTGCTACGAGGGTGCTGAGAGGGCCGGCTGATCCTCGTCCGCAGTTTGAAACTCGATGCGTAGCACCCGCACGCCGGTCACCGACTCAACGTCTCGAAGCGCCGAGCACAGCGCCTCGTCGCGCGTTGGCGCTGCGCGGTCGAACTCGAGGGTGTTGTGCCCCACGGTGGCGTCGCCGCATCCGGCCTCGTAGAGGGCGTCGAGGGTCTCCCACTCCAGCAGATCTGTACCGTCGGTCACGAGCACGAAGTGGTGCGTGGTCATCGGCAAATGACTGTATAGGGATAGAGATAGCTAACTGGCTCCGGTTGAGCGGCTATCGGCGCTGGCCCGTAGGACTGTGGTGGTTGGATTGTCAAGAAACGAATGACCGCTTCCGTTGCCCGCAGGTCTGGCTGGATCAGTACCTGACCTGTCGGTCAAGCCGGCCGGTCAGCGCCCGGCGCCTGGGCCCGTCCGGGCTGCTGGCTGACTGGCGCCCCGTGACGGGCGCCGCCCCCGGTGTTCGGCGATGTAGGGGTGATGCGGGGCTGGCTCGCACCGGCCCCTCCCCGGCGTGCCGCCCGCCCCGCGCCCCGGTGGTGCTGCCCGCCTCCGCGGCTGGCGATGGGACGGGTCCCGGCTGTAGGCCTCGCCCCGGCTGTAGGCCTCGCCCCCGGCTGTAGGCCTCGCCCCCGGCTGTAGGCCTCGTCCCGGCTGTAGGCCTCGCCCCCGGCTGTAGGCCTCGCCCCGGCTGTAGGCCTCGCCCCGGCTGTAGGCCTCGCCCCGGCGTGCCGCCCGCCCCGCGCCCCGGTGGTGCCGCCAGCCCCGACCCCGGCGGTGCGAGCCACACCGCGCCGCACGACCACTAGGGGGCACGGGCTGGGCCCCATCGGGTGCGGACGGGGGGCTCCAGCACGAGGCGCCCGTTGCGGCGTAGCACTTGCCACTGGTTGTGGTGGACCTTGTTGTGGCAGTCCCAGCACAGCAGGGTCATGTTGGCGATGGTGGTGCGGCCTCCCAGCGCGACGGGTCTGATGTGGTGGGCCTGGCACAGGGCCGGGTGGCAGCCACAGCCGATGCAGCCGCCGTCGCGGGCGATGAGCGCTCTGAGCTGCGCGGCGGTGGCCGTGCGCTTGGTGGTGCCCCTCCACAGCGGAGTGCCCGCAGAGCCGTAGAGCACCCCGGTGAGGGCCGCGTTGCAGGAGAGCAGGTCGAGCACGCTCGGAGGCAGCGGCTCCCCGGTGGCCAGCTGCGACACCAGTTCACCGGTGACGGAGTCGACGTGGGAGACGACAGCGATGTCCGCAATCGGCCGGCCGCCGCGTTTCTTGCGACCGCAATCGCAGACACCGTCGCTGTCCCTCGCAGTGCGATTGCTACTCCGGTCGCCGCGGCCCCGACTACCGCGGCCACCCTGGCTGCTACCGCTGTCCCCGGTCGCAGCGGTTGTGGCGTCGGTGCCGGCGGGGCCACGGACGCTGGTGTCGCTGGATTTGTTGTTGGTGTTGTCGGCGCTGTCGTGGGCTGGGTGGCCGGGGCCGCTGGTGCCAGCAACACGACCGACGCCGTGACGGTTGTCGCTGGATTTGTTGTTGGTGTTGTCGGCGTTGTCGTGGGCTGGGTGGCCGGGGCCGCTGGTGCCAGCAACACGACCGACGCCGTGACCGTTGTCGCTGGATTTGTTGTTGGTGTTGTCGGTGTTGTCGTGGGCTGGGTGGCCACCGTCACTGGTGCCGGCGGGTGTGGCCGAGTTCCCAGGCGTGTCGTCGAGTGTGGCCGAGTCCCGGGTCGTGCCGTTGGTTCTGGCTGAGGCGCCAGCGCTGTTTGTAGCTGGCTTGCCGGTTCGGTTGTCGGCGGTTCCGTCGGGTGGGTTGCTGTCGCCGGTGTGGTTGTCGGCGGTTCCGTCGGTTGGGTCAGGGTCGCTGTCTCCGGCGGGGCTCCTGCCTCCTGCACTGCCGCCCGCAATACGACCGACGCCGCTTCCTGCGTCGGTCAGGCTGTCCAGGGCGTCGGCCATGGCCTGGTCGAAGCGACGCTTGCCGCCCCCGCCCCCGCCCCCGTCGTCCGAGCCTGAACCCGAGGCGTCACTACGGCGCAGGCGGCGGGCCTCGGCCTCGAGCCGGTTGCGGATCCGCTCGCCGGTGACCGGGTCGAGCTCGCCCCGCAGCTGGGTCATGCCGCCGTCGCCGTCCCACAGACGCAGCCAGCGCCGAGCCCGCCGCCGCTGGTAGTCGGCCTCGCCGCGGTCGGGCTGATGGCTGGCGGTCCAGCGGCGTGCCTCCCGGGCGAACTGGTCGTCGGTCATCGACTCGGCCTTGGCCAGCAGGGAGGCGTCGGCCTCCACGGCGCCGGCCTCGACCCCCTCGGCGGCCTGCGCCAGCCGGGCCGCATTGGCGAACGACACCCGGCCCGACTCCAGCGCCTCCCGCACGCCGGGCATGTCCTCGAGAACCCGGGCGGTGCGGGCCTGGCTCTCCGCCTGGCGCCGGGACATCCCGGTTGCGTGGCGCAGCACCCCGGCACCACCGTCGCCGTGTCGCTCCAGCCCGGCCAGCGCCGCGGCGGCCCGTGCCTGGTAGGCGGCGAGCTTCGACTCGATCGCCTTCGACGCCTCCAGGTCGCGGCGAAGCTCCGCGGCACTGCAGTCGCCGACGGACGCCAGCATCCGGGTGACGGCCGCCTCGGCCACTTCAGCCTGGGTCTGGGCTCCGGCAATGACCATGCACAGACTTTGCCACAGGGGTATGACAAAGACCGAAAGTTCCCAAGAGCTCAGCCCAGGAACCCCCCAAGAGCCCCCAGCCCAGGAACCCAGCCCAGGAACCCAAGGGGCCCCCGTGCGTTCCGGGGTCCCGACACCTGGGGCACCACCCCGGCGATCGCCTACAGCACCGGATGATCCCCTGGCAGACCGTGCCAGAGGTGTGGAACCACGCCCGCCACGCTGTCGACGCTTCTGGCCGGCCCGGTCAGTTCATCTTCGCGGGATCCGCGTCGCCGGCCGACGACAACACCCGCCGCACCGGAGCGGGCCGGCTGCGCCGCGGCCGGCTGCGCCGCATACGGATGCGGCCGATGTGCCTGTTGGAGTCCGGCTACTCGTCCGGCGCAGTGTCGCTGGAGGCGCTTCTCGACGGCGAGACCTTCTCCGCTCCGGCGGCGGACGGCCTGGAAGAGGTCGCGGCGATGGTGTGCCGGGGCGGCTGGCCCGCCCTGGTGGACGCGCCGGTGGCTGAGGCCCAGCGGACCCTGCGCGACTATCTCGGCGAGGCCGCCCGCACCGATGTGGGGCGCCTCGAAGGTTCAAGGCAGCACCGCCCCGCGGGTGTGGAACGGCTCATCCGTTCCCTGGCCCGCAACACCGCGACCGAGGCCGATTACACGACGCTGATGAGCGACACCGAGCCCGACCCCATGCACCGCCACACCGTTCGCGAGTACCTGGAGGCGCTACGCAGGATCTTCCTTGTGGAGGAGCAACCCGCATGGGCAGGCCATCTCCGCTCGAGAGCTGCGTTGCGCAAGTCACCCAAATGGCACCTCGCCGATCCGTCGCTGGCTGCCGCGGCGCTGTACGCCAGCCCGGACCGGCTGTTAGCCGACCCAGCCACGCTCGGAGACATGGTCGAATCCCTCGCTGTGCGAGATCTGCGCATACTTTCGCAGCGCCTCGAGGGGCGCGTTACCCATCTACGCGACGCGTCCGGCCAGGAGGCCGACGCTGTGGTGGAGTGCGGAGACGGGCGGATGCTGCTCGCAGAGGTCAGGCTCGGCGGCGGCGCAGCTGTCGAGGAGGCGGCCCGCAAGCTCAGGCGCATCAACGACAACATGCCCGAGGGCAGATCACCAAGGCTGGCCGTCCTTACCGCAGTCGGCCGCGGCTACTGCCGCGACGACGGGGTGGCGGTAGTTCCGATCACTGCGCTCGGTCCTTGACCCGCAGCGACATCAAGATCCCGGCTCCATTGATATAGGACTGCTGATTGATATAGGGCCGCTATATGGATATAGGGCCGCTATATGAAGGTGGCTGTGCTGGGATCCGGCGCCGGGGCGCTGGACCCGCAGCCCCACCAACGCGCGCTCATGTCCGGCCCCCGCGACCAAGCCCGCCCGACCCGATCTGGCCCCCTCGACCGGCAGGCTCCGGCAGCCCCCGAGCGCCCGCTCGAACGCAGGCCCCGGACCGGTCCGAACCTATTTCGATTGACCTGCAATCCACGGGTCCACGCGCTACGTTGTGCGGCATGGCAAATGATTGCCCTGTGTTGATGGTGCTGTTATGGTGCCAATCCGTGAACGACGACGTGCGACTGCACGGCGGAGCGCCCGCGGCACAGGGCCGCGAGTCTTGCCTGGAATGGGATAACCCATGATTGGACGTGTCGGCCGACCTAGCGTGCTACACTTTCTGACGGTCATGGGCCCCGCCATCTTGGTAGGGTTCTTCGGACGTTCCGGATCAACGATCCAAGGGGGTGTAGCTGGTGGATTACGCGGGTAGCGTTCTCCGGGTTGCACTTCGGCGGGTCTGCGCGTGCGAGACGTGCGATTCCGGGCGGACCGAACTTGCCACAGATGGAATACAGGTATAGAAAGGAGGGGCACATGCCCCAATTGAAGGGGCCTGTGCCCCAGGTACAAGCAAAGGAGGGGCCGATGCCCCAGCTAGTGAAGAAGCGGCGCTCGGGTTGGGCAGTGCTCGCCGCGGGCGCCTTGGTCGCCTCGCTCTTCGCAGTCGGGGCCGCCCCCGCGGCTGCGCTCGACGACGATTCGGTGCCCAATGCCAAGGCGGCAACGTCGGCGTGCGTGGGCGATGCCACCGGCGACATGATGTTCTCGGACGTGTCGGAGATGAACACGTTCCGCGGCGCCATCAACTGTCTGGCCTACTACGGGGTGACCATCGGCTACGGCGACGGCACCTTCGGGCCCGAGAATGATGTGACCAGGGGACAGATGGTCCTGTTCATGGAGCGGGCCGCTGCTATCGCTGGTGCCGACGCTGAAGCAGTCGTGGGCGATTTCGCTACGACCGGTTCGGATCCGGTGCACCGAGGCGACATGGCGCTGCTCATCGCGAGGCTGCTCGTCGCGGCGACCACCGCCGAGTCGACCCCGAACGTCACCAACAACGATGACGGCACGTTCGCGGTCAGCACTGTGATGGCAGACGATTGGGACTACTTCGCGGACGCGCGCGCTGCCCTGAACCGTGTCAGCGACAGCGCCGTCAGCGCGCTGTACGAGCTGGGCGTAACCATGGGAGACGGCTCGGGCAACTTCTCGCCGACCTCCTCGGTGAGCCGTGGTGAGATGGCTGCCTTCATCACTAGGGCGCTGGCTCACACCACAGCCCGTCCCGCCGGCGTGTCCATCCAGTCCGACGAGCCTGGTGGCGTGATCATCTCGGTCCGTGACGCCAACTTCCGTCCGCTGGCCAACGCGCCGGTCGATGTCTTCTCGGCGGCTGCCAACAAGGTTGACGAGGCCTTCAGCGACGACGGCAGTTGCTACGAGCCACGCCTCACCGGTGTGGGCGGCAACGCCAATGTGTGCGAGATCGATGCTCTCGACGCGGTGACCGGGCTCAGCGGCGACTACGACCCCGGCACGGTTTCCGTAAACGTGAAGGCCGGCGGCACCACCGTGTGGGCTTGGATTGGAGAGAACGGCGATGAGATTGAGGACGGCGGCGAAGGGGTCGCCAGCATCAACCTCACCGAGACGGCTCCTGTGACGGCCGACTCCGCCAAGGTCACGACCGACATACCCATGGGTGTAGACCGGATTCACTTCGGTGATACCGTCACCGTGACGATCCAGTTGGTCGGCGCCATGGATGCCGATGCTGTGCGAGATGACGGCGGTAACAGCTACAGGGTCGTTACGCAACGCAACACCGACAGGAACATCGAGAATGATGACGGTGAACCGACTGCGGCTGACGCCACGCAGGATGTGTCGACACAGGTGCTTGAGGTTGACGCCAGCGGCAAGGCCACGTTCACCATCACGGCTTCCGACCCGGATCCCACTGACCGCAACAATGCAGATGGGACCTCCGGAGAATCGGACACCTTCAAGATTGACCGGGTGAGGGTCACCTACACAATCACGACGGCGAGCGGCGGACAGGACGTCGACAACGACATCTCGTCCACCACCGCGGGCGCGCAGACGATCACGTTCTCCGACGCTCGGGCTCGGGCTGTGCCGGACGGTGCGACCATTACACCCACGGTCGACTTCCTCACTCGACCCATGAACGGGTCGGCCAGCAACGTGGTCACCGTGACGGTGGTCGATCAGTACGGCAAGGGCATCCGCGGCCATTCGGTGAGGTTGAGTTCGACCCACACTCCGGCTGGTGATAGAAGCTCGACCTTCCCGGTTGCCCGTGCGACCGACTCTTCCGGCTCGGTCCGCATCGGATACACCTACATGGGAGCGGGTTCAGTCGAGGCGCTTGTTGCCAACACGAGCGTGATCACCGATCCGAACAACACTCCGAACGACCTCACTGATGACACGGAGACGCTTACCGCGATCGCGGGTGGCACGAAGGACTTCTACTGGGCAGCACCAGCGACAGGCCCGGATGTTGCCAGTGGAGCGGTTCTCGCATCCAACATCGAGCGGAAGACGATCGTTGTTGCCAGCGGCGACGGCCCGCAGTTGGTCCTCTACGACGACAACGACCAGTACTCCGTGGGAGCATCCGGCTCTGAGGAGCTCACGAGCATGGCTGCCTTCGAGGAGGCGCTCGCTGCCGACAGCTCCAACAACGACACGGTCGTGGTGTCCTCGTACGATCCCACCGACGCCGGTGATGTTGCGAGGTTCGTGCTGACCGTGGTGGCCAACACCAACTAACCCTTAAGGCGGGAGCATCCCTCCCGTCCTGACAGAAACCACCAACCCCGAGAAGGCCCCGGCAGAAATGTCGGGGCCTTCTCGCGTCGCCTCGCAAGTGACTCGAGGTGATGCGCCACTCGTGCATTCGCAGGCCGGCGACTAGCCTGACCACAGGCGTTCCAGCCACCAAGCGAAGGAGAACCCCAATGCCTCAGCCAGTGAACAGGCAGCGTTCGGGCACGTCGATTCTTGCCGCGGCCGCTCTGGTCGCCTCGCTTGTGACGGTTGGGGCGCGCCCGGCAGCCGCGGTTCAGAACGTTGCCGACCATGCGACCCCAGTGACCGCCTGCGTAGGTGACGCCACCACGGACTGGATGTTCTCGGATGTGTCCGCGGGGAGTGTCTTCCAGGCCAACATCAACTGCCTGGCCTACTACGGCGTGACCATCGGCTACGGCGACGGCACCTTCCGGCCCGGCAGGAATGTGTCCCGGTTCGAGATGGTCCTGTTCATGGAACGGGCCGCCGGAATCGCCGGCGCAGACCCCGCCACCGTCGTGGGCGACTTCGCCACGACGGGCTCCGACCCGGTGAACCGGGCCGACATGGCCTTGCTGATCGCCAGGCTGCTCACTTCGGCAACCAGCAACGACTCCCGCGTGAACGTGGTGCTGAGATCCGACGGCATCTTCACCGTCGGTGGGGCCGAACCCGACGACGCGTTCACGGACTCGCGCCGGACCCAACCCCTCACCAAGGACAGCGCGGCCAGCGCGCTGTTCGAGCTGGGTGTGGCGAGAGGTACCGGGGGCGGCAACTTCTCGCCGGAGGCGTCGGTGACTCGCGGGCAGATGGCTGCCTTCATCACCCGCGCCCTGGCCCACACGACGGCTCGGCCCGAGGGTGTGTCGGTCCAGCAGTACCTGCCCGGTGAGGTGACCGTGTCGGTGCGCGACGAGTTCTTCGCTCCGGTCAGCAACGCCGCCATCGACGCGTTCTCGATTGCCACGCTGGACGTCCGCCGGGCCTTCCGTTCCGACGGATCGTGCAGCTCCCTCGTCACTGACCAAACGGGCAGCCGATCCTGCGAGATAGACGTTCTCGACCCGGTGACCGGACCCGACGGTGACTACACCATCGGTCTCGGCCCCACCGACGAGCCGGAGGTGACCGTCTGGGCCTGGACGGGAGCACTCGGGGACGTGATTCGCAGCGGGGACGGCCGGCTCGTTAGCGTCGAGGTGACCACGCAGGGCGTGGAGGCGACGGGTGCGAAGGCCACCAATAGCCTGCCTAAGAACGCGACCCATGCCCGCTTCGGCAGCACCGTCACCGTCACCGTCCAGTTGGTTGGCGTGAACGGCTTGCGAGCGGTCCCACCCGAGGACGGCGCCTCCTACACGATCAAGAAGGAGGCCTACAGCCAGGTCGACGGTACCGCCGACCCCAGCAGCAGCAGGCTCACGCAGAGGACCACCGAGACTGTGGAGGTGGACGACACCGGCAAGATTGAGTTCGTCCTCGACGGGGTCGATCCCGATTCCCACGACACCGGAGACCCCGCCGACGACGAGATCCTGTGGCGTTACACCGTCACCCCGGTCGGCGACAGCCCCCAGTTCGACGCGCCGGTTCAGGACGTGGCGGTCGTCTTCACCGACGCCGCCCCGGCGGCGACCACAGTCGACCTGGCCACTCAGGTCAAGTACCTGCGGGCTGCGGTGTCGAGCACGCGGCCGGCCAACAATGTGGTGATCGCTACGGTCACCGATCAGTACGGCCAGCCGTTCAGGGGCGCCAGCGTGCAGCTCACGAGCAGCATCTCGAGTATCTCCGTCTCCGGCACGACAGGCTCGTCGGGGACAGCCCGGATTGGCTATCAACACTCCGGCACCGCCGGCACTCGCGAGACCCTGACCGGCACCATCTCCGGCGGCCCCAGCGACACAGTTGACTTCCTGTGGGCGGCGGATCCCGAGTTCTTCGGTTTCGGAGAGACAACCGACGGCGGGAGATATGAGGTGCTCGCGGCCGACCCCCGGCGCAACGAGGTCGTCGTCGATCTGGGCCTCGACCTCCCGGCAGTGGTCGTTTACGACGGCAACGATCGGTTCCGTCTCGACGGCACGATCGTGTCGCTGAGCCTCTTCGAGAGCGTGCTCGCCAACGAGTTGGACAGCGACGGCGCCAGCATCCTGCTGCTCGGCTGGTCGTCACGCGATGCCGACAACCAAGCCGATCGCACCGACTGGTACCTCGTCACCTAGCCCCCGAATCGCCGCCCCTCCGCCCCCGCCGCCGGCCATCGTCGGGGCCGGGTGCAGAATCTCGGTACCCGTCCTATAGGTCTACGACACACAACTCACCCGAGAAACTGCGCAGGGGCCGGCCCATCCGTCGGGCCGGCCAGCGCCGCTGGTGATGCCGAGTTCGTAGGCGGCGCGATGGCCGCGTCATGTGCTAGGCGGATTCCGTCAAGGCCGCTCGGCCGCTAACCCTGGGAAGGCGCTCAGGACCGCTTCTCTGTCAGGATGATGCCCCAGGAGAAGTCATACCTGGTGGTCCGGTCGGGGTCGGTGTCGGCGTCGTTGGGTGTGATGGTGTTGTCGGCCATGTATGCGCTGACCCTGATCTGTCCGCTCGTGGGCAGGCGTCCGGGCACGTTCGCGATCTCCACATCGACTGTCCCGGACGCGGGTGCTTGTTGGAACAGCGCATCTGCGGCCGGCAGGCCACGCGTGCTATCCAGCTTCAGATCGCTGACCGCATGGGTCTTCCACGCGCTGCTCGAGTTCTCCCGGTACTCGACCTGGATCAGTGTCACCGGTTCGGCGTCGGTGTCGGCGTCCTGATTGTGGTCTGCGGCTGCCTTGGTGGCCTCCAGCGTGAACACGGCTTCGTACACGCCTGCCGGGAGGTTGAACGAGCGGGTCTGGTGTTGGGTGCCCCGGGTGGTGAACGTCCGCGGCGGCGTCGTCGTGGGTGTCGGCTGGTTCTCGAACCCGGTGTTCGGATTTGCTGGCGTTCCGACGGACCCGCCCTCCAGCGCTCGGACCCGATTCTCCAGAGGCCTGATCACGTTGTTGTGGTAGCGGTGGAGGAACGTCACCGACTGGGCTCTGTTCACGTATGTCTCGGGGCAGAAGTACGTGCCGTCTCCACATCCCACAGTGATCCCGTTCAGAACAGCCCACTGCACCGCGTCGCGGGCGTAATGGTCGTTGGGCACGTCACGGAATGTGCCGATCCCCTGTCCCACGGCCACGGCTGACGCCGTCAACGCAACAGCCGCGATGGCCAACCCAACGGCCAACCGAGAGGCGCGCCGCTCCCACACACGCCGCAGGCGTCCATCTCGCCCGCGGCGACCGCCCTCACGGCCATTCGAGCCGTGCACCTCGGGTTCCCCGGAGGGGGGAGTCGTGGTCGTAGCCATGGTCCTCTCCTGTCCTCTCCTGATGGTGCAGCCTATTAGGTCGGCTGCCGAACTGCGGGACAGGCTGCTCAGCGGAGGCGGAGCGACCTCCGAACCAGGCGGGCGTCCCCTGGCGCGAGTCTCCGGGCCTGACGCTGGGCGGCCGGCGACAGCTCAACTCGATATGGCTCCGACAATCAGCGCGAGTCCTTCGAGAGCTCGTCGAAGAACGCCTCGAATTCAGCGCCGCCGTGCTCGGCCGCCTCAGCGCGGGCCCGCTCGATAGCGGCACGGTCGACGTCGTCCATCGCTGCGTCAGCCAACCAGGACACGATGGCCTCGTTCACCAGCTCATCGACGGGCATGCCCCTGCGGTCGGCTGCTGCTTCAAGGGCGCAGTACAGACCGTCGTCCACGGTCGTCGTCCTCATGGGCTGCTCCTTCCGGGCTGAAGGTCTTGGCAGGAGGCCGGGACGGTACACGGGGGCACATCACGTTCACGGTGCCGGGATGAGCGTAGCCCACCGCCGCGCCCCGAACCAACGAGCCGAACTCGGTCAACCTCTTTGGGCGGCGTGGACAGAGGACGGGGGAAACTCTCTTGACGAGGCTCTTCGACAGGAGATCCTCAGCGGACGATCCGACGCCAACAGCTGTCAAGCGAGGTGTTCGAGGGTCCGTAGGTGGTGGCACCGGTCCGCTCGGTCGGGAACGCCCGCGCTGCACATGATTCTGTCGCCGGGTTGGGCACTGCTCGCCGTGAGCGCCTTGATCGCCTCGCTCTTCGCAGTCGGGGCCGCCCCCGCGGCCGCGCTCGACGAGGACTCGAAGCCCGATGCGACGGCTGCAACGTCGGCGTGTGTGGGCGACGCCACCGGCG
>JAJEHD010000021.1 GCA_022819505.1 Acidimicrobiia bacterium
GGGATCGGTGGGGCGGGCCAGCGACTGCGGGTTCCTGCCGAGCAGGTACGCGGCGAGACCGCTGTCGACGAGGTGGGCCTTCTGCCGGCGGGCGGCCTTGCTGGAGAGGTTGCGCGACCATGCCGGCAGCAGCAGCACCAGATAGGTCATCTGCAGGTACCCGAGGTAGGCCTCGGTGGTGCTGCGGCTTCCGAGGCCGGTCGCCCGGTGCAGGTTCTCCAGGACCAGCTCGCCGGCCGTGCGGGCCGCCAGCAGCCTCAGCAGCTTGGGCAACTCGTATGTGCGCCGCGCACCCGAGAGGTCCTTGATGTCGCGCTGGATGACGGTCCGCACATAGTCGCGGAACCACACCTGGCGGGTCTGCGGCGCCATGGCCACCGCCTCGGGGAACCCTCCCGCACAGACCCGGCTGAGATAGTCGGGAAGCCCCAACGTAGAGGGTCCGCCGTCCAGGAGCCGGTCAGGATCCGCGAAGGCTGCTGTGATGAACCCGTCGGGTTGCTGGTGCATCTCACCTTGTGTGAAGGGCCAGAGCTCCAGGAACGCCGCCCGGCCCGCCAGCGACTCGGAGATGGTCGGCACGGTCAGGAAGTCCGCCGAGCCGTTCAGCAGGAACTGGCCGCGGCTGGGGTCGTCGTCCACGATGTTCTTGATGGCCCGGATCAGCGGGTCGCCGGCCCGCTGCACCTCGTCGAAGGCCCGCGGCGTGTCCCCGAACGCGGCGAACCCGTCGGGGTCGTCCAACGCGGCCCGCAGGGTCGCCTCCCGGTCGAGGCGCGCGAACGTGCCCGCGCCGTCCAGTGTGTGGCGCACCAGCGTGGTCTTGCCCGCTTGGCGCGGGCCGGTGACCACCACCACTCGGAAGCTGGACAGCATGCGGCGGGTGATCGGCTCCAAGCGTCTCGGCACGTCACCCATCCGGGCCTCCTAATACCAAAATCGTCTGAAGCCTATTGGTAGTTTCGTCTCGCAACTACCGGGACTATCGTCGGTCCTTGCCGGTCTGTTTCACTAATCGCTGAGCCTAGTTGATGCTTTCAGATCCTTTAAGGTACAGTTGTTGCTGCCGTCGCAAGCCGCGGTCACGGCTCGCCTCAAGCATTCCACGCCGCGGAACGGAGGCAGCAGCGCAATGGACACCAGCACATTCGATTTCGACACCTTGACTCTCATGGTGGCGATCATGGGATCGACGCTCACCCTCGTCATCCTGATGTACCGGCAGTTCAACCACCTCGACAGGAAGTTCGACGAGCTCAACACCAGGGTTGGGAGGCTGGAGACAACGATCGCCCCGATCGACACCCGCTTCGACAGCGTCGACACCCGCTTCGACGGCATCGACACCCGTCTCGATGCCCGCTTCGACAGCGTCGACACCCGCTTCCACGGCATCGATACCCGCCTCGACGCCCGCTTCGACAGCATCGACACCCGCTTCGACGGCATCGACACCCGTCTCGACGGGATCGACTCTCGTTTCGACAAACTGGATGCCAGGTTCGACGCTATGGGACGCGACGTGTCGGACGCTCGCGAGAGACTGGCCCGCATCGAGGGCCACCTGATGGGGCCAGCGAGCCTCGGCCCTGATCCCTCGCCCACGCCTGCCGACGGGATTGACGACGATCACCGCCAAGCCGGCTGATCTATCCGTCGGCACATCGGGCTTCGCTCTTCAACACACTGGCGAAGATGATGGGCCAACATGCCGCAGTGGTTCGTTCCGACAGCAAGGGCCCGTCGTTCGCCTCGCGTTGGCGGGGTCAGTTCCGAGCCGCCGAACGCGCGGACACCCGCTACGACCAGCTTGCCCGCAAGTACCTGCAATGATCCTTCCGATAACGGCCGGTATTGAACGCCTGATCTGAAAGCTCGGGTTGGGCACTGCTCGCCGTGAGCGCCTTGATCGCCTCGCTGCTCGCAGTTGGTGCGAGCCCCGCGGGCGCGGTTACGGACAAGGCGGACCACACTACGGCCGCCAGAGCGTGCGTCGGACCCGCTACCGGCGACCAGATGTTCACCGATGTGTCCGAGATGCACACCTTCAAGGACGCCATCAACTGCATCGCCTACTACGGGATCACCAAGGGCACCGGCGACGGCAGCACCTACAGCCCAAACGACACCGTCTCTCGCTGGCAGATGGCTCTGTTCATCACACGCGCCGCCGGCCCGGCCGGACTGACCCTCGCCGCTGCTGCTGACCAGGGCTTCACCGACATCGGCGATGCTCCCGCCGAGGCCCATGACGCAATCAACCAGCTCGCCGCCGCAGGCATCATGGCCGGAAAGTCCGCCACCATGTACGACCCGAGCGGCATGGTCAGCCGAGCCGACATGGCCGTCATCCTCGTCAACATGATCGCCCAGGCCTCGCCCATGGTCACGATCGACAAGAACGGCGATGTCAAGCTCGGCGCCGCGGGAACCGCTGTGGCCGACGACTGGTTCCCCGACTCCCGGGCGACGCAGCCAGTAGCCGTAGACGAGAGGATCGCAGCCGCCTACGAGCTCGGCATCACCATGGGCACCACCATGGCACCCGAGCGGGCCGCCGGCCAGACCTACGCCGGGCTGCTCACCAGCTTCGACCCCAACAGTTCGGTGAACCGCGGCGAGATGGCAGCCTTTATCACCAGGGCGCTGGACCACACCAACGCCCGCCCCGCGGGCGTCAGCGCCTATCGGGACGGAACCACGATCAAGGCCTCCGTGCGAGACGCCGCCCTCAACCCCGTCAAGGGCGCCAGAGTCGACCTCTTCTACGGGGCCACCGACAAGGCCGGCGAGGCCTTCGGCCAGGCCGGCACCTGCAACCTCACCGTCGTGAAGGCCAAGACCGGCACGGCGTGCAGCATCGATGGCGCCGACCCGGTCACCAACAGCGCCGGCAACGTCACCCTGGCCGGTCCCGACAACGCCGAGCACACCGTCAAGACGCCCCAGACCGTGTGGGCGTGGACCGGCGATGTCGGCATGATTGTGGTCTCCGCCACCGAGCGGTTCCGCTACGACCTGCCCGAGGCCAAGGCACCGAGCCTCGTGGCCACCAGGACCCTGGTCTCCGACGACTCCGGTGGAGAGACTTTGTTCAGGTACGGCTCCGGCTCTGACCGCACCATCACCCTGCAGCTCCAGAACGTGGACCCGGGTCCGCCGGAGGTCGTCACCGACACCTCGTCGGGCACCACGGTGAACAAGTCCGCCAAGTGGACTTACGTCGTGCGGCTCTGCTCGACTGCTCCAGGCGCGACGGACGGCCTCTGCGCCGGCGCTCTGCTAACTCTGGATCCTGAACGTGAACTCACGTCCGACAGCAACGGCCAGGCCACAATCCCAGTGACCGCTCCCACAGATCCGACACCGGGCGCCACCGACACCGTCCCCGATGTCGTCGGGGACAGCGCTACCATCGGTCAGCAGCCCGAGGAGCGTTGGGTGAGCGTGGTCCTGACTAGTGGCGACGGCGCACCCTCTACCACCGATCCTGGCAGTGATCCCCGAACCACGGCGGACGTAACGGGCGCGCACAAGAACGTCTTCACGTACAAGTTCAGTGACCTAGCGAACGCTGCTACAGCGGGCAAGGGCAAGGTCGAGCATCTGAGCCCGTATGTTGTCTTGGCTAGCGACAGCACTATGCGGGGCTCGCAGCTCATCACCGTCACCGTCAACGACCAGTACGGCTCGCCCATGGCCGGACAGGCAGTCAACTTGACAGCAGCAGATACGGCCCATGTCTCCGTGTCGGGCGGCCCCTACGCGACCGACAGCAACGGCCAAGCAGTCATCGTCTACACGCTCACGAGCGCCGCGACGCAAGGTTGGGGCTCGTTCACGGTGACCGCCACGGTCGGCGACCCGGCGGTGACGGTTGCCACAGGAACCGTCTACTTCGTGCAGGAGAACGTCGCTGCGCTAGCGGACGCCGACATCAACCACATCGATGTTGCCAACAAGACGATCGTCGCCGGCGGAGACGCCCTCACAGAAGCCACAGACGCAAGGGTCGTCGTGTATGACAGCGGTGACCAGTTCAATATCCAAGCCGGCACCGGCGGCGCGATTACGCCGTCGACTATGGCCGAGTTCGAGAAGATGCTCACCGCCGAGAGCATGAAGGACTCGATCAACGATGACATCACGTGGAGCAACTATCCGACTGATGCGACCAAGCGGTCAACGACAACGAGTTCGTTCACGTTGGTAGTGCAGACCTGATCAACCCACCAACCCTAAGGGAGGCCCCGGCCGCACGGCCGGGGCCTCCCCGCGTCTTGGCTCAGGTCGGATGGATCCTGTCGGCCTTGTTTCCTGATGGGACCGGCGGGCTTCGCCGGTCCTCGGTCCACGCCACCCGCAGAGGCCAACGACGATCACCGCCAAGCCGGATGAAGCTGGCTTCCCGCAACGGACACAACTGCGTCAAGGATTCCCGGTCCGACTGCAGGCGCTCGCTATGGCGCCGGCGGCACCCGCGGTCGGCTAGGCCCCTGGGCCGGCCAGCAGCGCGATCCAGATGGAGATGCTGGCCAGCACCACTGTGGAGACCGTCACATAGAGGCTCCGGGTCTGGCTCTTGACGATCTCGGCGCGCTCGCGGGCCGCCTCGGCGAATCCATCAGCCATGGTCCTGATGATCTCGGCGCGCTCCTTCGCCGCCTCGGCGAGGCCCTCGGCCATGGTCTTGACGATTTCGGCGCGCTCCTTGGCCGCCTCGGCCAGTCCGGTCGCCATGGTGGCTTGGAGCTCGGCGCGCTCTTTGGCTGCTTGGGCCAGGCCCTCGGCCAGGGCGGCTGTGAAGGTGGCTCCCAGAACCCTGACGTCGTCTTTGGTGGCCATGGTGTCCCAGCCCGTCGGCGGCAGCTGCTCAACGAGGGTCTCCGCTTCTTGTTGGCCCATCATCTCTGCAGTGTGTTGAACAGCGATGCCCGCTGTGCCTGGGTGGATCAGCCGCCTTGGCGGTGATCGTCGTCGCTGTCTTCGGGGGGCGGGGGCGAAGGATCCGAGGCGACACTCTTGAGCCCCATCAGGTGGCCCTCCATCCTGGCCAGCCGCTCGCGCGCATCTGCGACATCACGGCCCAACGCGTCGAACTTGGTGTCGAACTTGGTGTCGAGTCGACTGGTCTGGAAGATGATCACACCTACAAGGGTCAGCCACGACCCGGCGATCGTGACCATCAGCGTGATGGTGTTGGAGTCCAATGTGGTCGTGTCCATGGCGTGAAGGCCTCCCGTTCCGCTCGGTGTTTGAGGCGAGCCATGACCGCGGCTTGCGACGGCAGCAACAACCGTACCTTAAAGGATCTGAAAGCATCAACTAGACGCAGCGATTAGCGAAACACACTGGCGTTGCTCGACCGGCCGACGTGGTCGCCGGCCACCAGCACAACGAAGACGCGAGGAGGCCCCGGCAGTTGTGCCGGGGCCTCCTCGGGGTTGGTGGTACTAGAGAGGAGAGGCGGAGCCGAGGCTTGGGTTAACCCCGGCTCCGTACCTTCCTATTCTCAGCTGACGACGGTCAGCACGAACGTGAAGAGCGTTCTATCGTCCTCATCTTCGTGGTCGTAGCCGTCCCAGGCGAGGGTTCCGTTGCGCTTGCCGGCCAGATCGGTCGTCCCATCAGCGCTTACCAAGGCCAGGTTGTCCGGGTCGACGACCGTGGTCAGCAGAGTCTCGAAGCCCTCCATGTCGACATAAGAGGAACTGGTGGCAGCGGGAGCAGTCGGTGTGGGCGCAGGCACCGTGACGTGGAAGATGTCGTTGTCGTCGTAACGAACCAGCACCGGCCCGGCCACGACGACCTCGTCTTCAGCAAGGCTGGCAGCGAGGATGGCCAAGGCGCTGTCAGTGGCTTGCGTTGAGCTGCTAGTTCTCTCCGCCCAGTAGACCGACGCTGTGCCGCACCGACCAGTGGTGGCCGTATACACCCCGTCAGTAACCGTCTGGAACGAGTATGCGCCGCCAGTCGGACACGTAGCTGGCCTTGACGCATCACTGATGCCCGGGTCGTCGGTCGATGTCGTCGACGACTGCGACCAAGCTGTGATCGTCTCGGTGATCTGAGCGGTGCCGCTGTGGCTGTAGAAGATGCGGACGCTGCCAGTCGACCCGGTGCGGCGGGAACCCGGCAGAACCGTCGTGCCGTCTGTGACACTGGTTGTCAGTTCCACAGGTTGATTCCGCATCGGTCTGCCGTACTGGTCGCGGACGGTGACAGTGACACCGTGGTCCGTCGGGTTGGAGGCACTCCCCAGTTCGGCATAGCTCCCGATGGACTCCACGCTCACCGCAGCCCGCGTCGAGCCCGCCTCACCGAAGACCACATAGCCGGACGCCCTTGCCGTCGGAGGATCGCCAGCGCCGGGCGCGTTCTTCGCCGGCGTCAGGACGTACACGACCGTGCGTGAGTCGCTCAGCGACGTGGGCAGCGGGTTGGGATCGTCTGTGGAGAGGCTGAAGGTGATCTTGCCCTCTGCGTCGCTCTTGAGCGTCTCTGGAGCGCTCCTGCTGACTAGGCCTAGAGCAGTGCCTGCACTGTCCTGTGCCGTCACCAGACCGGTGCCAACGGCGACTGAGAAGTTGGCGGCGTCAGTGCCGATGGTACCCGTATAGACGTGCTTCACCAGGCTGTACTGCGCTCCGCCCATTTCCACATCGGCACCTGCTGACGTGTCCTTGTCCAGGCCGCCATCGACGTATTGGAGCTGCCCCGTGAACTGCACGGCAGTCCCGAAGCGCGCCATCGGAGTCTTGGCCTGGCTGGGCGAGACCGTGATCTTGGCAGCTGCGGTCGGAGGAGTGACCGGTCCCTGGTCGAACTTGACGAGGTCGGCGTCGTCATCAACCTCGTCGTCAGCATCGCCGGTCCACACCCACACGGTGACACCCTTGCCGATCTGCTCGGGCGTGAGCCCGTTGAGCGACGTGTTGCCGTCGGCGTCGGTGGCCGAATCGAGGACGCTGATCTCGCATGTACTGGTGGCGCTGCCGTCGACGGCCTTGACGATGGAGCGGCACTCGCCGTCGCTGTTGAAGGCCCGGGCCTCTCTTGTGGCGTCCACGTAGAAGGCGTCGACCAGCTCGTTCGCGACCGGCTTGAAGTCGGCGTCGCGGATCGAAGCGGTGAGGGCGCCATTGTCGCTTTGCACGGTCAGACCCGCCGGTCGCAGGTTGCTGTGGGCCAGAGCATTCATGATGAACGTCGCCATGTCGCGGCGGGGAACAGTACCGCTCGGATCGAACATCCCGTTGCCCACGCCCGAGGTGATGCCCAACTCGTACGCATAGCTGATGGCGGTGTCCACCGTCACCGGAACACTGGCGCGCGCATCGGCGAACCAATCCAGGTCGTCCGAACTGATGGCGGCCCCGTTGATGGCGAGCTGGCCCTTGTCGGTGCCAGCCTGCACGAAATTGCCGGGAGCGGTGTGCCTCACCAGGTTGACCAGGGCCACAGCCATCTCGGCGCGGGTGATGTCGTCCTTCGGCCGGAAGTTGCCGCCGCTGCCGGACAGGATGCCGTTCCTCGCTAGCGCGGTGATGGCGTTCTGCCAGCTCTCGCCCAACTCGGCGATGTCGCCGTAGTCAGCCGACATGTCGCCGCCCATCAGGTCGACGCCCGCCTTGCTGGCCGCCCTGTACAGGAACAGGGCCATCTCGCGGCGGGTCACGTTGGAGTTCGGGTCGAACGTGTCAGCCGTCCTGCCGACAGTGATGCCGTAGTAGGCCAGACAGTTGATGTTCGGCACGGTCGCCTCGAGGCTGCCCAAATCGGTGAACCCGTGGGCATCGCGGGCTTCGCCCACACAGGCCGAGAACGTGGCCTCCGCGTTCGGTTCAGCCTTGTTGTCCTCGCCGGCCTTGATCTCTGCGGCTCCCGCCGGGGCGGCCCCGACTGCGAAGAGCGAGGCGATCAAGGCGCTCACGGCGAGCAGTGCCCAACCCGAGCTTTCAGATCAGGCGTTCAATACCGGCCGTTATCGGTGCCGCCGTCTCGAGTTCCGCCGTCGTCGTGACTGCTGCGCCGCAGACTGGAATCGATCGGGACTCATGGGTGAGACGGTGCGCCGCTGCCGGTTCTCCTTGTGGCCCGGTGGGGCTTCCGTAGGCTGAATGCGTCATGTGGGAGTTCCTGACCACTGCTGAGTACCGAGAGTGGGTCCTGAAGCTGGAGGATCAGGACCGCGCTCGACTCCAGAGGGTCGAGCAACGTCTCATCGCGGAGGGGCCACTCCTGCGTAGACCACACACCGACACGGTTCGGGGCTCCAACTACAAGAACATGAAGGAGCTTCGCCCGACTCCAACGATCCGAGCGTTCTACGCGCTCGACCCCTGGCGACGAATCGTGATGTTGTGCGGGGGTGACAAGGCCTCCGCTCGGCAAGGCACGAGGTGGTACAAGAAGATGATTCGGCGTGCAGACCGGCTCTACAGGTTCCACCTGGAGAACCATCCCCGATCTCCCTCGGCCTAGCGGGCGGACGAACGCTGATAGGCTTGGGCTCCATGGGATTGTTCCGTCGACGCCGAGGCCTCGACTTGCGACCTCTCTCAGAGCTGCACGACGAGTTCATGAAGCGGCCGAACGCGGAGGAACTCTTGGCCGAAGCCGACGACTACCTCACGCAGCGCGAGAACGAGCAGGTATTGCGAGCCGAATGACGCAGGCACCCTGGCGGTGTCTGCGCGGCACAGCCGCTGCGCCCGGGTTACAGGCGTGACCAGTCTCGGCTTCCCTGCGCCCCGCCGCTCGTCTTGGATCCGAACGAGCGTATTGCCTGGCAGCCGGAAGCCCTCGATTGCGATGAGCAGCTACTTCAAGTTCTGATTTTGAATTAACCCTCGCGAGCGCGACGTGCGCACCCCGGCTGAGGCGGTTGCGCAGCCCGCCGCCGCGGCGCCGGGGGGCGCCCCGTTCCGGTTCGCGGCGGTGTCGCGGGTGGGTTGTGATGGAAGCGCAATACTGGCAGGAATGTGATGCATCCGCCATACAGATGCCAGTGTTACGCAAGCACCACATCTCGGAGTACGATGGGGGTCATGCAGGCGCATCCAGGATCCCGACCGCCAGACGACGGACTCGCCTACGTGGGGATGCGCTCCCCGAAACGAATAGGCCGGGCCCTGCGGGATGCGCGCCGCGCCGCGGGCCTCACGCAGTCAGAGGTGGCCGCGGCCGCCGGGGTGTCGCGCGAGGCGATCTCGGTGCTGGAGAACGGGCATCGCAGCGCCCGCCTCGAGACGCTCAACGCGGTTCTCTTCGAGTTGGGCTTCGAGTTGGCCTTCGTGCCGCGAGTGCAGTCACCCGCCGGCGCACCCGAAGGCGCGGGGAATGCCTGACCTCGTCGTGTTCATCGAGGGCAGGCTGGCCGGCGAGATCACAGCCGCCGACGGGGGGCGGCCGGCCATGTTCAGATACGACAGGGACTATCTGGCGGGAGGGCGCAGCACTCCCCTGTCGCTCAGCGCTCCGTTGGGCAGCGGGGAACATGATGTGACTCGCTGGATTGACGGCCTGTTGCCCGACAGCCTCCAGGTTCGCCGCAAATGGGCGGGCCGCGAGGGCGCCCGCTCCGCCGGCGCCGTGGACTTGCTGGGGACTCCCATCGGCTTGGACTGCGCCGGGGCCGTTCAGTTCTGCCGCCCGGGCGACGAGGAGTCGCGCAGCCGCCGCAGCAGCGGCCTGGAGCCTCAGCGCGAGAGCGACGTGGCCGAGTGGATCAGGCGGGTCCGACGCGACTGGTCGGACTGGAGCGGCATCGGCGCCTCCGGCCAGTTCAGCCTGGCCGGGGCGCAGCCCAAGTGCGCCCTTCACTGGGACGGGCGCCAGTGGTGCGTCCCGCATGGCGACACGCCGACGACCCACATCCTGAAACCGGGGATGGAGTCGCACACCGACGCCGAGGTCGTCGAGCATGTGTGCATGACTGCGGCACGGAGCCTCGGAATCGACGCGGCGCTCACGGATCTGGCCCGATTCGAGTCTGAGCGGGTGTTGGTCGTGACCCGCTTCGATCGTGTTCGGTCAGGCGGTGTCCTGCACAGGCGGCACAACGAGGATCTTTGCCAGGCGCTCGGCCTGAGCCCGGCTGAGAAGTACCAACTCGACGGAGGCCCCACGCCACACGATGTGGGTGATCTCCTGTTCCATGAAGCGAGCGAGAGCCGGGACGCGCTCTGGCGCTTCTGCGACGCCCTGGTGTTCAACTGGGCGATCGCCGCCACGGACGGGCACGCCAAGAACTACAGCCTCGTGCTCGACGGCTCCGACGTGTACCTGGCTCCGCTGTACGACCTGATCTCGTTCCTGCCCTACGCCTCGGGTGACCCCGAAGAGATCAGCACCGCCATGGCGGCGGGAGACGGTCTGACATGGCGAGCGTCGAGCCGGCCGTCAGCGTGGGCCGCGGCGGCCGGGGCGCTGCGACTGGATGCCGACGCAGTCATAGACCGGGCAGTCGAGATCACGCGCGGCACCCCCGCCGCGATCAGCGACGCCATCGACGGCCTCTCTTGCGAGGACCGGGCCTCGCGGGCGCTGCCGCTGCTGCACCACCTCTCCCGGCGACTCGCGAACGCAGCGACGGCCTCTCTCGTGCACGGCCGCAAACGATGAGCAGCTGTTTCAAGTTCTAATTTTGAATTAGCCGTTCACTAACCTGGCCCTGCTGGAATCGGTGAGCCAGTCTTTGGCCGGGCGCAGCGCGGTGCTGCACCTGCTGCCCCTGTCGCGAAGCGAGGTCGTCCGCGTCGGCGGGCACCCGACAGCCTCGACAGCACGCTGATCGCCGGCGGCTATCCCGCCATCTTCGACCGCGGCCTCGACCCGGCCGAATGGCTCAGCTCCTATGTGGCCACCTACATCGAGCGCGACGTGCGCACCGTGCGCAGCGTCGGCGACCTCGCCGCGTTCCAGCGTTTCGTCCAGCTCGCCGCGGGACGCACCGCGCAGATGGTCAACTACTCGTCGCTGGCCGGCGACTGCGGCGTCACCCAGCCCACCGCCAAGGCCTGGCTGAGCATCCTGGAGGCCGGCTTCGTGGTCTTTAGGCTTCCGGCGCTGCGCTCCACGGCGCGCAAGCGGCTCGTCAAGATGCCGAAGCTGCACTTCTATGACACCGGCCTGGTCTGCTGGCTGCTGGGGATCCGCAGCCCCGACCAGCTCGCGGCCCATCCCCTGCGCGGCCCGATCTTCGAGAGCTGGGTGGTGTCGGAGATCGCCAAGCACCGGACCAACCGGGGATCGGCGGGCACCCTGTCGTACTACCGGGACCGCAACGGCGCAGAGGTCGACCTGGTCGTCGAGGGCCCGGAACAGGCCTCGCTGGTGGAGGCCAAGGCGTCGGCCACCCCCTCGGCGGCCCTGCTGGCCGGAGCACGCCGCGTGCGCGGCCACCTCGCCGAGTCGCACGCGAGCCCCGACACCCTCTGCGTCTACGGCGGCGACGCGCCCCAGCGCCGCAGCGACGGGCTCATCGTCCCCTGGGAGCAGCTCCACCACCCCCAGACCCTCGAACACCTCACCCCATAGACACCGAGACAGGACGCCTCACCTGCCCCACGCGAGCATGAGGCGTTAACCCCTCGGGTTCCGGGACGGGGACGTCGAACCCTCGGCCGTAGTGCTCGACGGGCTCATCAGGCGACGGGGAACCAGCGCTCGGTGGCGGGCAAGGAAGGCTCGCCCAGCACGGGCGTGCAGACGCGAGGAGGCCCCGGCCGTGTGGCCGGGGCCTCCTCGGGGTTGGTGGTTTGTATCAGGCGGGAGGGATGGCCCCGGGCCTACCAGCCCGGAACCGCCCCCGCCTTAAGGGGTTAGACGACACTCAACGTGAATATCGCGACATCGCTGGAATCGGTTGGATCGTACGAGGTCACTTCGAGCGTGTCGTCGTTGCCGCTGTCGGCAGCGAGTGCCGCTTCGAATTCCTCCATCGTGCTCGCGTCAGCACCCACAAAGAACTGGTCGTTGTCGTCGTAGACAATCACGACCGGAGCAGCACCGGCGACCAACGTATTCCGATCAAGTTCCACCACATGAATCGCTGAACCGGCGCCGATACCTAGGGCCGTAGCAGGCGATGCCCAGTAGAACGTCGCCGTGCCAGCAACAGCGGGTGCTACCAGCGCAACGGGACTCGTGTTTGCGGTCAGGGTCTCTACCACACCGGCGGCGCCCGTACGGGTGTACCCGATCCGGACAGTACCCGAAGAGTCTGTCTCACGGGCGGTCGTCGGGAGGACCGAACCGGCACCGGCATCACTCGTTAGCAGGACTCCCTGGCCGCGCACAGGCTTGCCGTACTGGTCAACCACGGTCACGGTGGCGACGTTGTTGGCAGTGCCGGTAGCGGGTGCTGCGAGGTACTTCGCCGCCGGCGTTACCGAGGTACGCCTCGCCACTGACGGGGCGTCGGAGAACCTGATCGTCTGCACGCCCGCGGTGGTGTCTGAGATCGCAGGGACCTCAGGAACCGCCGCTGGAATGGTCACGGTATAGGTCACCGTCGTCCAATCAACCGTCGCGCCGACCGCATCGTCTGCGTCGTTGGGATCGGGGTCGTCCGCTGTGATGGTGAAAGTGGCCTTGCCGCTGGCGTCAACGATGACCGTCCGTGTCGAGACCTCCCTGCCGGCGTTCACAACACCTGGAGGAATACTGAGGTCGTCCGATGCCTGATTCACGTCCGTGCCAAGCGCGTCGCCGCTGCGTATCACCACGGTGTAGGTGGCACCGGTTGAAGGCGGCACCGCATCGGCATTGCCGGCGCCGACCAGTTGGATCGTGACGGTCACGGTGCTGCCGAAGGCTGCCCGCTCGACGTTCTCGCCTAGGTCGGTCGTGATCTTGGTACCGGTGGCCATCACTGGAGCCGCCGCTGTGAGCTTGACGCTGGCGAGCCCTTCGCCGCCGTCCTCGACCTTGTCGCCCAAGTCTCCGGTCCAGGCCCACACAGTGGTGCCGCCCTCGGCCACGGGGATCCTGCCGGGATCGAAGTCGCCGCTGGCGCCGGTCCTAAAGTCGAGAGCATCGATCTCGCACCTCGTGGCGTTACCGCCCACGGCGGCGGCGAGGCGCCGTGTGTCACAGCTACCGTCGGCCTTGAAGGCCTCATCGGCCTTGTCCGACGAGAAGACATCGACCGGTGCGCCGGCCACCGGACCGAAGTTGGCGTCACGGACCGAGACGAGCACCTCACCAGGACCGTCGGACTGGATGGACACGCCCGCAGGACGCGCAGTGGTGTGGCCCAGTGCCCTGGTGATGAACGCAGCCATCTGACCACGGCTCACCGACGCGGCCGGCGAGAAGTAGCCCATGCCGGTTCCCTTGGCCACGCCCAGCTCATACAGCGCACTGACGGCACTGTCGCTGACACGGTTCAGAGAGCGACGGGCATCAGCGAAGTAATCCCAATCGCCCCCGGTCACGCCCTCGACTGCGAACGTGCCGTCGGCGTTGTTCTTGACGTTGTCGTTCGCTGAGACGAGCAGCCTCGCGATGAGCAGCGCCATGTCGGCCCGGTTCACCGGATCCGAACCTGTCGTGGCGAAGTCGCCTACGACCGCTTCGGCGTCGGCGCCAGCAATAGCAGCAGCGCGTTCCATGAACAGCACCATCTGTCCCCTGGACACATCATCTTCGGGCCGGAACGTGCCGTCGCCGAAACCGATGGTCACTCCGTAGTAGGCCAGACAGTTGATGTCGCCGCGGAAGGTGTGCATCTCCGACACGTCCGAGAACATCATGTCGCCGGTGGCGTCGCCCACGCACGCCGACGTTGCAGCCGGGCTGTTGGGCTTCGAGTCGTCGTCAATCGCGGCCGCGGGGGCGGCCCCGACTGCGAAGAGCGAGGCGATCAAGGCGCTCACGGCGAGCAGTGCCCAACCCGTGCGCGAATAGTATGTACTATTGATCGAGGATACGGGCCGTTCAATGCTTCGCTGATGGGCCCTCTGCCCTTGATTTGTCCCTCATAATGGCGAGTTGGGGGGTGGTGTCCTGCCCTGTCGAGCGGGGTATCGCCGACAGGAGCACCCTCGCCCAGTCATCCATGAGCTCCCGGCGGGCGGCCAGCAGGTCGGACCGCTGGTAGGCCCGCTCCACGGCCCCGGCGGTGTGCGCCAGCGCAGCCTCGGCCACCTCGCGGCGCACGCCGGTCTCGGCGCACCAGGTCCTGAACGACGCCCGCAGACCATGGGGGGTGAACCCCTCCACCCGGGTGAACCTGCTCAGCGAGCCGCTGGTCAGCGTCCGGCCCATCTGCGACGGGAACACCAGCCCCGAGGCGTTGCCGTAGCCGCGGGCCTCGTCGAGCGCGGCCAGCGCCAGCGGCGACAGCGGCACCACGTGCTGGCGGCCGGTCTTGGTGCGCCCGGCGGGCACCGTCCACGTATCGGCGTCGAGGTCGACCTCGTCCCAGGCGGCCAGCCTGGCCTCGGCGCTTCGGGTGACCGTGGCGGCCACGAACCACAGGCACGCCGCCGTCGGGCGCCAGACCTCCGGCGACGAGTCGAGCTTGGCGAGCGCCGCCGCCAGTTTCTCGTGGGGCAGGCTGGCGAAGTGCTGGGCCGGGGAACCGTTGTAGCGGGGGAGCGCCGCGGTCAGCTGCGGGCCGGCGGGGTCGTCGCGGCGGTGGCCCTCGGCGATGGCCCAGCGCATCACCACCCCCACCCGGGTCTTCACCTTCCGGGCGGTCTCACGCTTCGTGTGCCAGATCGGGAGCAGGATGCGCACCAGGTCGGCGGTCGTGACCGCGTCCACGGGCACGCTGCCGATCTGGGGGTAGGCGTAGCGCTGCAGCGACGACCGCCAGTTCGACTCCGACCGGCCGCCGTCCTTCCAGCCGCCGCGGTGCGCGTCGATCACGAGCTCGGAGGCCTCGGCGAAAGTGGGCACTGAACTGCCGGGACGCAACAGGGTGGGGTCGCCCCCGCCCCGCGCGATCCTGCGGTACTCGTAGGCGAGGTCGCGGGCCTCGGCCAGCGTCCGGTAGGTCACCGACCCGAGCCCCAGATCCCGGCGCCGGCCCCGGATCGTGCCCCGCCAGACCCACTGCTTGGAGCCCCCCGGCGCCACCCGCAGGATCAGACCGTGCTGGTCGTAGTACTTGCCCGGCGTCTTGATGCCCCGGACGCTCGCCGCGGTGAGCCTGCCCATCCCTTGAATCCCCTGAAACCGCTCCGATCGCCCGTCTATACGTGTGTTCAGCCTTGTCTGTGTGGGGGACAAGGTGAGGGCATCGGGCGCGATTTGTGCGTCTTTTGGGCCCTATTTCGGGCTGATTTTAGGGCTATTTCATGCGGATTCGGAGGCCTGTTCTGGGCCATGTTCTGGGCCGTGTCTGGGGCCATGTCGGGGGTCATTTTCGGCAACTCCTGCTTCAGATGGTTCAGTAGAATTCAATCAATACAGTGCTGCATTGATAATTCACCGTACATAGAAGTTAGCATCAACGCTCCCCCGGAACCGAACCGCACCCGTATCGTCAATACCCCTCACCCGGCCGGGCCGGGCCGTCCGGGGTCAGCAGCCGCCGTCCCTGAACGGGTTGCTGCCGGCCGGCGGGAACTGCTCCGGGTTGAGGGGATAGGTGATCCAGTCCGTGCTGCACAGCCCGCCGAACTCGCCGGCCAGATTGGCCAGCGCCGGCAGCGACGGGCCCCGCAGCCAGGCCGCCCACAGCTCCGCGCCGTCGGTGATGTTGTCGGTGTACCAGTCCGGCACCTGGCCGGCCAGGCCCTGCAGCGCCACCTGCTCGGCCTCGGCGGTGGGCTCGCTCGGCACGGGCAGCGTCTCACAACCGGGCGAGTTGTAGTAGGTCAACCAGGCGTCCGGGACCATGACATGGCTCACCGTGTCGGCCAGGACCTCGGCACCGCTGGTGTCGCCTTCGCTCCAGCAGCCGGGGTAGGTGGTGGCGAAGTAGAGCTGCACCGCTCCCCACGCCCTGGACGGGGCCAGGCCATGGTGCAGGTCGTAGACGTGCAGGAGCTCGTGAACGAACACGTCGTCCGACATGGCGCTGACGCGCATCTCGATGGCCTCGCAACCGAACGCGCCCCGTGACGCGTAGCACTGGCGCCACACGAGGCCGCCGAAACCGGATTGGACCACCAGGCTTCTGTCGCGGATGTAGTCCCAGGCCACCCGCGTCCACGGGTAGCCGGCCTCGTGCTCGTGCACGACCGCGTCGCCCCACGTCTGCAGCAGGTCGGTGGGCGTGAGCGGCACCTGATCGGCCGGAATCGTGACGACAGGCTCCACGCGGGTTGGGACCAGCCGGTTCGTGTTCGTGCCGTCGCCCAGTTGCCCTGCTTCGTTGCTTCCCCAGCACGACGCCGATCCGTCGGCGTGCAGCGCGCAGGCGTGAGGGCTCTCGCCCGGATCCCCGACGGCCAGGCTCACGGCCACCGCATCGGTGATTCCGGCCAGCCGCATCGCCCGGTCCCGGTCGTCGGTCGTGCCGTCGCCGATCTCGCCGGCGTCGTTTCGCCCCGCGCACGACACGCCGCCGTCGCGGTGCAGCGCGCAGACGTTGTCGTAGCCGGCCGACACCTCCACCACGT
This sequence comes from Acidimicrobiia bacterium, assembly GCA_022819505.1. Classification (GTDB taxonomy): domain Bacteria; phylum Actinomycetota; class Acidimicrobiia; order Acidimicrobiales; family Aldehydirespiratoraceae; genus Aldehydirespirator. The sequence goes on from JAJEHD010000021.1 coordinate 16,581, forward strand.
CGGTCATGTTCGGGATGCGGCGCCCGTTCTCCGGCGCCCACCCGTGCGGCCAGCAGTCGACGTGCCCGGAGACCGTCGCCGCGCAGACATAGCCCCAACCGATCGACACCGAAGTGAAGCCGTCGGGGCCGCTGATCCTTCTGAGGACGGTGGGGCTGTCATCCTTGGTGTACGGCCAGCCCCAGCACGAGATGTCACCGTCGCGATGGACCACGCAGTTGATGTTGTTTGAGGCTGCGATCGCCACCGCGTCCGACAGGCCGGGAACCCGCTGCGGCGAGTAGCTCGTCCGATCGGTGCCGTCGCCCAGTTGGCCGAAGACGTTGCTGCCCCAGCACGAGACGCTGCCGTCGCGGTGGGCCGCACATGTGTGCGACGCTCCCGCGCTCACTGCCGTCGCGTCGGTGATTCCTGGAACCTTCACCGGCAGGTAGTGGCGGCTCGGGTCGCCCTGGCCGAGCTGGCCGCTGGCTGCCGCTCCCCAGCAGGAGATGGTTGCGTCGGTGTGCAGCACGCAGGCGTGCCCCTCGCCGTCAGGGTTGTCGCCCGTGCTGACGGCCGTCACGTCCTGTAGGCCCGCGAGGGCGAACCGGTGCAGCAGGCTGTTGGCGCCCCAGCAGGCGACGGTGCCGTCGAGGCTTACGGCGCAGGTGCGGTCCCGGCCGGCCGAGATCAGCGTGTCGTTGCCGCGGGGTCCTTCGGGGATCGTGAACCGGTCGCGTTCGGGTTCTTCGTCTTCGGCCTCCTCGGCGGCCTTGGCCTGGTGGGCCAGGCCCCGGACGATGAAGGTGGCCATCTGGGCTCGTGACACCGGCTGGTTGGGGCAGAAGCGGAGCGGGTCCTGCTTGCAGCCGGCGGTGATGCCCGACGCGAACAGCCGGTCGATGTTGGCCTCGTGGGTGGTGCCCGCGGTGTCTTCAAAGCCCGCCGGTGGGGCCTCGTCGAGATCGAAGGCCCGCACCAGGAACGACGCCATCTGGCCCCGGTTCACCGTGCCGTCGGGGCAGAACCGCAGCGGCTCGGTCCGGCAGCCGGCCGTCACCCCCAACTGGGCCAGGCGATCGACGTGGGGCATCCACCATTCGTTGTTGTCCACATCTGCGAACCTCGACTCGTCGAGCGGGGGAGGGTCGCCGCCGTCGAGGGCCCGCACCAGCCACACCGCCACCGCCCAGCGCTTGGCGGGATCGTTGGGGCAGAACTGCTCGTCGGCGCACTCGGTGCGCTCGAACAGGCCCATCCGTGTGAGCGTCTCGATGTCGGCGCGGTGGTAGGAGCTGCCGGTGTCGGTGAACCCGCTCTGCGCCGCCGCGGTGGTCGCCAACCCCATAGTCGCCGCCGTTACCGCCGCAGCGACCACCGCTCCTGCTAGTGCGCGGGTCGTGGTCCGGGTCCTGCTTCTCCGACGCTCCGTGTGCCAGGCAGCCATGGGCCTCCCGGCGGGAGATTAGCTGGCTGCTGCGACCGCCGTTACTGCCGCGGCGACCACGGCCGTGGCCAGGCCGCGGCCCGTGACGCCGCGGCTCGTGTTGCCCTTCCCGGGGTCGGTCCCTGGTGGTGGGCCGGCGGCCCGGTCGCTGATGCCGCGGCTCGTGTTGCCCCTCCCGGGCGGGAGACTAGCTGGCGGTCTTGGCCGCGGTTGCTGCTGCCGGGGTGACCGGCTCGATGCCGAGCGACTCGTAGGTGGTCATCGGGTAGTAGCTGATGCCGCGCTGCTCGAACTGGGGTCCGGCCAGGCCGGTGCGGTCCACCAGCGTGACCGCGGCCACCGTGGTGGCACCGGTCTCGTCGACGATGTCGAGCGCCTTGAAGATCGACCCGCCGGTGGTCACCACGTCGTCCACCAGCAGGACCTTGTCGCCGGGGCCGATCTGGGCGCCTTCCACCCATCGCCGGGTGCCCCGCTGCTTGGCCTCCTTGCGCACGAAGAACCACCGGCAGTCGCTGACCGCGGCGATGCCCACGGCCAGGGCGTCGGCGCCCATGGTGAGCCCGCCCACGGCGTCGAAGCGGTGGCCGCCGTCGGTTACGGTCTCGACGATGGCCTCGCAGGCGAGCCGCAGATGGCGCCACTCGGCCAGGGCCTCCTTGCCGTCGATGAAGTCCGACGACAGCGCCCCCGACGCCAGCCTGATCGGCGTGTCGAGGCGGCGGTAGCCGAGCTCCTTGATGATCCTGAGCAGTTCCTGGCGCAGCGGCGATTGCGGGTCCATGACCGCAGGATAACCATTGACCCGAGTGCGTATCCGCAGCCCCGGGGCCGGAGGTCGGGGCCGGACCTCAGGCGGCTCGGGCGGCGTCGTCGCCGTTGTCGCTCTCGTGCTCCGGCGGGGGCGAGATCCTCAGATGACCCTCGATTCGGGCGAGCCGCTCGCGCACGTCCGAGAGTCTCTCGCTGTTCTTCATGATCAGATCGTGGTTACGCATAATCAGGTCGTGGTTCCGCGTGACCAGCGTGCGCATCTCCTCCCGCGTCTTGTTGTTGATGCTCTCGATCAGTTCCCGGTTCTCAGTTCTGGCCTTCTCGATCAGGTCCCGGTTCTGCTTGATCAGTTCCCGGTTCTCCTTCCTGGCTCCGTCGACCAGTTCCCGGCTGTCATGGCGGGTCTTCTCGGAGGCTTCGACGATCAGCCGGCGTGTCTTGGTGCTGTCGACGTGCTGGTACCTCATCGATGCGACCACGAACAACAGCATCGGTCCCAGGACCGCGGCCAGTATGGGACCCAGATCCGAGAGCGTGACCGTCTCCATTCCCACACAGTAGCCGCATCATGAACATGATGCAACATCATGCATTGTGATGCTTTGACCTCGGGTTTTGTTCCGATGTCACAGGGAGGTATTAGTGTGTTTGGCACAGTTCCATGATGTATCACTCACCTAGGACACCCCCAAGGACAGCCAGGGACAGCCAAGGACAGCCAGGACGATCACCATGTGGGAAGACTTCAACACCGCCGTGCAGGCCATCGATGTAGCCGCGCTGGATCGGGCTGGCCTCGGTGATCTTGCCGGGGAGATTGGCCGCACCCGTGCCGTTCTCGACGGCCTGGAGGCCCGGATCACGGTCGGGCTCCGGCGGCTGGGCGCCAGTGAGGCGAGCGCCGCCGAGACGCTCCGCCGGCGCACCGGCTGCTCGACCCGGGAGGCCAAGCACCGGACCCGGCGGGCTGAGGCTCTCCGGAGGATGCCCAACGTCGCCGACGCGCTGTCGTCGGGACGCCTGACCGGGGAGCACGCCTCCGCTCTGGCCCGGGCGGCTGCCGAGACGTCGCCGGAGGCGGTCGACCGCGATGCGGGACTGCTGGTGGAGGCGTCGTCGATGCCCGCCGACGCGGCCTCCAGCAAGGCCAGGGACTGGGTGCGGCACCGCCAGACCAATGACGACCTGGAGCGCCTCCACCAGTGGCAGCGCCGCAACCGGTCGCTGCTGTTCACGGCCGGCGAGGGCGGGATGATCGCCGGTATCGCCAAGTTCGACCGCGTGTCGGGGGCCCAGTTCCAGAATCTCGTGGAGGCCTTGGCTGACCGGCTCTACCGGGCCGACGGCGGCCGTGACAACCCCCACGCCCGCACCCGAGCCCAGTGCCGTCACGACGCCCTGCTCACACTGGTAGGCATCGAACCCGCGATCCCGTCCCCCGGACTCCCCAGTGCCACCAGCTCCGGCCCGCGCTCTGATTCGGACGACTCCAACGCCAACGGCTCAGCCCCCGACGGCCACCACCCCGTCCTAGAAGCTGCAACTCCTGGCAAGCCGAGTCCAAGGCTCGCCACGCCCCGCCCAGAGCCCTTGCCCGACCGAGCCGCCCACTCGATCCCCGACCCCAGCCATGCCGCAGCCAGCGGCACAATTCCCACCCCCAGCCCCGGCCCGGGTTCCGGCCGTGACGTGGGTGGCAGCCCCAGCTCGGGTACCAGTCCCGGCCCAGGCTCCAGTCCCAGTTCCGGCACCAGTCCCGGCTCGGGCCCCAGTTCCAGTTCCGGCACCAGTCCCGGCTCGGGCCTTGACGTGGGTGGCAGCCCCAGTCCCGACTCGGGTGCTGGTTCCGGCCGCGGCACCAGCCCCGGCCCCGCTCCCGGCTCGGGCCTTGACGTGGCCGGCCGCGCCGGCCCCGCTCCCGGCTCTGGTCCCAGTTCCGGCTCCGGCCCCGGCCCCAGCCCCGGCTCGGGTGCTGGTGCCGGCCCCACCCCCAGCCCCGGCCCCGACTCCGGCCCCAGTCCCGGCCCTCGCCCCAGTCCCGGCTCCGGCTCTGGCCTTGACGTGGGTGGCAGCCCCAGCCCCAGCCCCGGCCCCGGCTCCGGTTCGGGTGCTGGTTCCGGCCCCACCCCCAGCCCCGGCCCCGACTCCGGCCCCAGTCCCGGCCCTCGCCCCAGTCCCGGCTCCGGCTCCGGCTCCGGATCCGGCCTCGGCGTGGGTGTCGGCACGGTTCCGGGCTCCGGCTCCGGCTCCGGATCCGGCCTCGGCGTGGGTGTCGGCACGGTTCCGGGCTCCGGCTCCGGCCTCGGCGTGGGTGTCGGCGCGGTTCCGGGCTCCGGATCCGGCCTCGGCGTGGGTGTCGGCGCGGTTCCGGGCTCCGGATCCGGCCTCGGCGTGGGTGCTGGTTCCGGTTCCGGCCTCAGTTCCGGTTCGGGTGCTGGTTCCGGCTCCGGCCCCAGTCCCGGCTCCGGTTCGGGTGCTGATTCCGCCGGTTCAGGCGGTGTCTCTGAGGTTGTTCGCAACGGTAGGGCCAGTTCCAATGGCTCGGGTGCTGGTTCCGCCGGTTCGGGCGCTAGCGAGGGCCGGGGTGCGGTCCCGGGCATAGTTCCTGGTCGGGGTCTCGACACGTCGGGTCCCTACCCCGGCGCAGGTCCGGGATGTGCCTGCGGGCGCGGGTTCGGCCCCAAGGCGCAACTGTGCGTCGTGATGGACGTGCCCTATCTGGCCACCAACGGCGAGCGCGGCCGGTGCGAGATCCCGGGCGTCGGGGCCATCGCTCGCAGCGAGCTGCAGCGCTTGGGCTGCGACCCCGATATCTACGGCCTCCTGTTCGACCAGCAGGGCCTGCCCCTCTACCACGGCCGCAAGACCAGGCGGGTCTCGCCCCAGCAGTGGCGGGTGTTGGTCGCCCGTGACAAGGGATGCGTGATCTGTGGCGCACACCCCAACTGGTGCCAGGCTCACCACGTCAGATATTGGAGGCTCGGCGGACCCACCGACATCGACAACCTCGCGCTGCTATGCCACGCCCACCACCGCTGGGTTCACGACAACGAGATCATCCTGCGCCATGGCTCCAACGGCTGGTACGCCCCAACAGGCCTGCCCCCACCCGGCAACGTGACCGGTCGATCCGCCCGCTCCCTTACCTCCGCCCGGTGACATGAGCAGTCGATCCCTCCTTCGGGTCCGGCGAGCGGGTCGAGCCGTTGACATACTCGGCTCGCTGGGTTTCGGCTCGGTGGTCAAGTTGTCGGGCTCCTCCGGGCGCGGCTCGCTGGGTTCGGCTCGGTGGGTTCGGCTCGGTGGTCAAGTCGGGTTCCTCCGGGTGCGGCTCGTTGGGTTCGGCTCGGTGGTCGAGTTGTCGGGCTCCTCCGGGTGTTGGGTTCGGCCCGGTGGTCAAGCTGTTCGGCCTGGAGGTCGGGCTACCGGGCACGCTCGGGGCTCCGGTGCGACATCCTGGGAGCGGTAGGATCGCGGCGGTTGCTGATGTCCCAGGCGTTCGTTGACCTCGCACCGCTCGTGCCCGCCGGGACGCGCACGGTGATCGTGCACGGGGTGGCTGCCGGCACCCGGCAACGGCTGGCGGGCCTCCTGCCCGAGGCGACCGTCCTCGACCTCGCCGATCTTGCCGACCTTGCCGGGACTTCCGGCCCGGCCGGGACCGAACCGGTTCGCGGGGCCGGACCGATGGCAAATGCTGGCTTGGCGGCCGGGGCTGGTCCGGTTGTCGGGGCTGACTTGGCGGTGATGGAGGTCGCCTCCCATGTCGGCCAGGCCCGGATCGCAGCCGAGCTGCTCGAGATGGCCTACCACCTGCGTGAGGGGGCCGTGCTGCTGGTGGTGACCGCCCGCAGGCTGGGGTCGGCTCGCCAGCTCAACACGTTGGAGGACATGTTCGGTGCCGCCGAGGTGGCCCAACGCAGCGGCTCGGCTGTGGTCCTGCGGGCCGTGCGAGGTCCGGAGGTGCGGGCCACTGCCGACGCCACTTCGGCCGCCCCGACCATCGAGGCCGTCCTGCTCGGGCACGACCTGCGCTTCACCACCGGCGCCGGGCTGTTCTCCAAGAACCGCATCGACGACGGCACGCGGCTCCTGATCGAGGCCCTGCCGGTCGACCACGACTGGCGCGACGTCCTCGACCTCGGATGCGGCTACGGCCCCATCGGGATCGCGGTGTCCTCACGGTGGCCGCAGGTCCGGGTGGCCATGGCCGACATCGACCCGCTGGCGGTGAGCGCGGCCCGCAACAACGCCGAACTCAACCACCTCAGCGAGCGGTGCCAGGCCCACCTCAGCGACGGGACATCGGCGCTGGTCGATCGGCGCTTCGACGCCGTGGTCAGCCATCTCCCCACCCACGTCCGGAAGTCGACCCTGGCCCGGCTGATCGACGAGTCCGCCAACGTCCTGCGACCCGGTGGCGAGCTGATCACGGTGACGGCCTCCGCAGTAGACCTCCGCGACCGGATCGCCTCGACGTTCGGCACCGTCGAGGTCCTAGCCGAGAGCCAAGCCGGCACAACACCCCCATACCGGGTAGTCCACGCCGTCAAGACAGAGCAGCCGTCGCGTTAACCTCGCAGCGGATCGGCCCATGGGAATCACGCTCCACTACAACGCCGCCTGTCTGCGGTGCGCTCGCCAGGCCCGACTAACGCAGCGACTCGATTGGCTCCGGCGCGTCCAGATCTCGACTCAAGAGTCGCCCATCGGGACCGTTCCGCCTGGCCAGATCGTCGTCACCGATCACGACTCACAAAGGAACTACACCGGGATCTACGCGGTTCGATCCGTGAGCATCAGAGTGCCCGCGTACTTCCTTTGGGGCCTGATGCTGTACATCCCGCCGATCAGGAAGCTTGCGGGTCGGAACAAGCCAGGCTGCAATGGCGACGCCTGTGAGACTTGAACAGTTCACGCTGCTCGCCGTCGCGGCGCTGCACCTAGCTAGCCGCGACGGGCTGCGGTCCTGCTCAACGACGTGACCGCCACCCCGGCGATCACCAGGCAGATCCCGACGATCAGCGCCACCGTGGCTGGCTCCGACAGCACAGTCATGGCCAGCGTGGACGCCACCGCCGGCTCCAGCATCCCCACCACCACCGCCACGCTCAGGCTGAGGCGCTTGAGGCCCGCCGCCCACAGCGAGTGGGCCAGCGTGATCGTCACCAGCCCCAGGTACAGCACCGTCGAGGCCGACCCGACCGAGTCGAAGGCGTCGCTCCACGAACCCAGCGCGGTGGGCAGCATCACCACCGACCCCGCGGTCATGACGGTGGCCACGGTGGTCACCAGCGGCCGGTCCCTCGACAGTTGCTGCATGGCGAACCCCTGGCACGGGATCCCGCAGCCCGCCACCGCCGCCAACACCACGCCGCTCCACACCACCTCAGCGGCCCCGCCCGACAGCAGAGCCACCCCGGCCAGCGCCACAGCCACACCGATCAGCCAGCGCCCGTCGGGGCGTGAACGGTAGGCCAGCCAGTCGACCACCCCGGCCATCAGAGGGCCGACGCCGATACCCACGAGAGTCCCGACCGCCACCCCGGTGCGGGCCATCGCCTCGAAGAACAGCAGCTGGCTGACGGCCACCCCGAACGCCCCCAGCGCCACCCAGCGAACCGGCAGCCGGTAGCGCCACGGCGCCTGGCCACGCAGCGTCGACACCGCCAGCAGCCCGACCGCCCCGATCACGCCCCGCCACGCCCCGGTGGCGAACCCGCTCAAAGGGTCAGCGCCCAACTCGGCCGCGGTCCCGATGGTGCCGATCAGCGACACCGCCACCGCGACCGACGCCACCCCCCACGCCGTCGACTCCCGACCCCCAGCCATCTAGTTGAGGATCGCTCTCGCTCGGGATCGTCTAGTCGGCGTCGTCGCCGTCCTGTAGATCCGGGGGCGGAGACGCCAGCCCCAAGTGTCCCTCGATTCGGGCCAGCCGCTCCCGGACGCTGCTCATGTCCTTGCTCAACCCACCGAGTTGCCGGCCGAACTGGTCGGCCAGCCTCTCGATCTGGCGTGTGGTCTCAGCCCGAATCGCGTTGCTCTCACGACGCTGACTCCAGATCGACCCCACAATCAATACGACCAGCGTCACGAACATCCCCAGGGTCATCGTGTCGGTCGCCTCCACGGCTGCAGCTTAACCTGTCGCCCGAATGTGGCGCAACCCTAAAAGCTATGAAAATCACTAAAGATTCCCTTACAGCTAGACGCTAGGCACCTCGTCCGCGCCGGCCGACCCGATGGTGGCTGCTACGTTGACGCCGCATATGTCTGTGACGTCAACGCCCCTGGCGCCGATGGCCGACCGGCTGGTCCGGCCCGACTGGGTGAGGCGCCTCAACCTGATGGCCGGCTCCGTCGGGGGCCACGCCCGGGACCTGGTGCCCATCGACGCCGGCGACATGCTCGACACCGCCGCAGTCGCCCTCGGGGGCCTGCCCGCCGGCGACCTGGGCGACCCCCGCTGGCAGGAACGGTTCGAGGCGCTGGCCACCGCCATCGACGCCTCCGAAATGCACACCGTCGGCCGGCTGATGACCAAGCAGGAGCTGCTGCGCTCGCTACGCACCCGGCTGCTGCTCACCGCGGCCCGAGACCACTCACCCGAGATCCGCGACCGGCCGGTCACCGCACCGGTGATCGTCACCGGCCCCGCCCGCTCGGGCACGTCGATCCTGTTCGAGCTGCTGGCCCTCGACCCCGGCCTGCGGGCGCCCACCGCGGCCGAGGCCCTGCACCCGGTCGCCATGCCCGAGGCCGAGGACACCGACGACTCCAGCCTGTCCGACCCGCTGGTGCTCAGCGAATGCGAGCAGGAGATATGGGCCGACATCCAGCCCGAGTTCCAGGCCCTGCACGAGCTGCGCTCCGACCTGCCGGTGGAGTGCGTCACGCTCACCCAAGGCAGCTTCTGCGGCTTCCACTGGAGCATGATCATCTCGCTCGACGGCTGGCTGCCCGACCCGGCCGTCAACTACGCCTACGAGCGCCAGTTCCTCCAGGCGCTCCAGCACGGCGCCGAGGCCGACCAGTCCTGGGTGCTCAAGACGCCCGGGCACCTGATGCTGCTGCCGCTGCTGTACGCCGAGTTCGGCGACGCCTGGGTGATCCAGACCCACCGAGACCCGGCCAAGACCATGCCGTCCACCGTGAGCACCACCGCCATGATCCAGTGGCTCCGCACCGACGACGTGGACGTGGACTCCATGGCCCGCAACATCCTGGCCGTGTTCGCCGCCGGGCTCAACGGCTCGATCGACGTGCGAGCCTCCGGCATAGTGCCCGCCGACCGGTTCGTGGACGTGCACTTCTCCGAGCTGATGAGCGACCCGGTGTCCACCCTGCGGACCGCCTACGCCCGGATGGGCCGCGACTTCACCGACGGCCACGCCGCTGCCGTGCTCGACTACCTGGCCCACAAGCCCAAGGGCAAGTTCGGCGTCCACCGCTACCAGCCCGAGGACTGGGGCTTCACCGCCGAGGGGCTGCGGTCCGACCTGGCCCCCTACATCGACCACTACGGAGTCGCCCGTGAGAACTGATCCGTGGCTGCCCGGCCCCATGCGCACGCCCGTGAATCTTGGTGCGAGTTCTGTGCATCCAGTACACACAACCAACCCGAGATTTCTTGGGGGGAGGACCGGGAGGACTGACCTGTGAGTGACCAGCCCCTGGACACTGAGTCCCGGCAGGCGCTGCACGAGCTGATCGACCTGCTGGGCGAGGTCGACGAGCGCTGGGTGTCGCCCGAGTGGAACCTGCACAGCGAGGAGGACGTGTACGGCGCCCACCGGGCCGTCATGCACTACCTGCAGTGGGGCCTCGTCGGACTGTTCGAGCGCGATCCGGCCGCCCCCAGGTTCCATCGCATCGTCGACCCCGACCGCAAGGTGCTGGGCGACAACCCCGACGCCGTCTACTTCGACGCCCCCGTCTCCGCCGACCACGCCTACCGGGTGACCGGCGAGATCAAGGGCGCCGCCTATGTCTCCATCACCGTCGAGGCCGGCGAGGCCTGGGGGTCGATGGACAACCAGACGGTGGGGGTCATCAACGACGAGTCCTTCGACATCGACGCCGACGGCCGCTTTGAAATCCAGATCGGCGGCGAGCCCAGAGACCGCAACTGGCTGGCCCTGCCCGAGCGCTCCGGATCGCTCAGCACCCGCCACTACTTCGAGAACCCCACCTACGCGGCCGCCGCTCCCGATCGGGTCCCCGAGATGCGCATCGAGGTGATCGACAGCAGCGGCAACCCGGTCACCACCCCGCCGCCCCGCCCGTCGGACACCTCGGTGGCCGCCGGCATCCGCCGGGTGGCCGGCCTGGTGCGGGAGCTCACCGTCGATCGCCCCCCGCAGTCCAGCGCCCAGCCCCGCACGTGGGTGTCGAGGGTGCCCAACGTGTTCCCGCCCCCCGCCAAGCCCGGCGACCTGGGCCTGGCCGCCTTCGACGCCGCCTACGCCATGGCCCCGTTCCTGATCGGACCCGACGAGGCGCTGGTGATCCGGGCCCGCTGGCCGCAGTGCCGCTACGGCAACGTGTGCCTGTGGAACCGGCACCTGCAGACCCTCGACTACGCCACCCGGTCGATCTCGCTCAACCGGGCCCAGACCGTGGCCGACGCCGACGGCCGGTTCACCGCGGTCATCGCCCACTCCGACCCCGGCGTCCCCAACTGGCTCGACTCGGAGGGCCGCCCCTTCGGCATCGCATACTGGCGCTTCATGCTCCCCGAAGGCGACATCGAGACCCCCCAGGCCGAGGTCGTCCCCCACTCCGAGGTCCCATCCCGATTCTAAGTTATTTTCATATCATTTGAGTTGCAGCCGGTGGCGGGACACATTAGGGTCGTCCCCATGGACCCGGAGACCGCGACCACAGTGCTGATGGTCCTCGGGTCCGCTTTCGGGGTGATGTTCGCCACGATGACCACTCTCATGGTCGTCTCGATCCGGGTCCAGAACCGGGAGAGCATCAAGATCCGAACCGAGGTCTCCCTACAGATCGAGCAAGCATTCGACAAGCTGCGAGCGGAATTCAACGAGCGTCTGGACTCACGCTTCGGTGAGCTGATGCAGGTGATCGAGCACAACCACCAGATCTCGGAGCTTCAACACAAGGCCACCCAGAAACGACTCGACCGGCTCGAGGCCGGCTTTGCCGACCTCAGTGAGCGGCTGGCCCGGATCGAGGGTCATCTGGGCATCGGCCCCCATCAACCCGCCGACCCCGGCGAGAGCGACAGCGACGCCGCCTAGCTGCTCACAAGAGAGGCCGGTCCACACGGGCGAGGTCGTGGCCCGAGCGCCCGTGAGCGCAGCGAACAACGAGCGGGCATCGACCCCTCGCGGCGCGAAGGGCTCCCACCTGTTCGCGGACGCTCACAGGGCCCGCCGGCCGTTGAAGTAGTACCTTCGGACCGCAGGCAGCACGACCGTCGGGAGGCTGAGATGGCGGGGGACAACGAGTCCGGCGACGGATATCGCGACTACTACGACCTCGGATCGTTCACGTGGCCGGTCACTACCCAGGATCCCCAGGCCCAGCTCTGGTTCGACCGGGGGATGGCGTGGTGCTACGGCTTCAACCACGAAGAGGCCATCGCCTGCTTCGAGCGGGCCCTGGAGCACGACCCCGGCTGCGCCATGGCCCACTGGGGCATCGCCTACGCCGTCGGCCCCAACTACAACAACCCCTGGGAGGACTTCGACGACGACGTCCTGTCCCAGTCGATCGATCTCGCCCTGTCCTCCATCGCGGCCGCTGACGAGGTTGCGGCCGGCGTCACCGACGTCGAGCGGGCCCTGATCGGCGCGCTGGCCCACCGGTTCCCGGCCAGCGCCGACGGACGCTCAGACTCCGCGGACTCCTCAAACCCGGACGATTTCGCGGCCTGGAACGATGCCTACGCCGACGCCATGCGGGCCGTCCACCGGGACCACCGCCAAGACCTCGACGTGTGCGCGCTGTTCGCCGAGGCCGTCATGAACCGCACCCCGTGGGCGCTGTGGGACCTGGTCACCGGCGAGCCCGCCGAAGGAGCCGGCACCGTCGAGGCCGTCGAGGTCCTCGAGACCGCCTTCGCCGACCTCGACCACAAGGGCGCCAACCAGCATCCCGGCCTGCTGCACATGTACATCCACCTGATGGAGATGTCGCCCCACCCCGAGCGGGCCCTCAAGGCCGGCGACACGCTGGTCGACCTGATCCCCGACGCCGGGCACCTGGTTCACATGCCCACCCACATCGACGTGCTGTGCGGCCACTACCAGAACGTGGTGGCCCGCAACCACGCCGCCGTCGTCGCCGACCGCCGGTACCTGGAGCAGGCCGGCCCCGCCAACTTCTACACCCTGTACCGCTGCCACAACTACCACTTCAAGGCCTACGGGGCGATGTTCCTGGGCCAGTACGGCCCGGCGGCCGAGGCCGCCGCCGAGATGATCGCAACCTTGCCCGCCGGGCTGCTCGGCCCCGACGACATGCCGCTGGCCGACTGGCTGGAGGGCTTCGTGCCGGTCACCCAGCATGTGCTGATCCGTTTCGGGAAGTGGCAGGAGATCCTCGACCAGCCCCTCCCGGAGGACCCCGAGCTCTACTGCGTCACCACCGCCATGATGCGCTACGCCCGGGCGGTGGCCTACGCCTCCACGCAGCGGGTCGCCGAGGCGGAGCAGGAGAGGGAGGCGTTCATGGCCGCCCGGGACCGGGTCCCCGAGAGCCGGATGCTGTTCAACAACACCTGCCTAGACATCCTGGCCGTGGCCGAGGCCATGATGACCGGCGAGGTGGAGTACCGGAAGGGCAACCATGACGCCGCCTTCGAGCACCTCAACCGGGCGGTGGAGCTCGACGACAACCTGCCCTACGACGAGCCGTGGGGCTGGATGCAGCCCACCCGCCACGCCCTGGGCGCGCTGCTGATGGAGCAGGGCCGCCTGGAGGAGGCCGAGGCCGCCTACCGGGCCGATCTCGGCCTCGACGGCCAGCTGCGCCGGGCCTGCTGGCATCCCGACAACGTGTGGAGCCTGCACGGCCTGCACGAGTGCCTGACCCGCCGGGGCGAGACCGTCGAGGCCGGCCACATCAAGCAGCGCCTCGACCTGGCCGTGGCCCGGGCCGACGTGCCGATCGAGTCGTCGTGCTACTGCCGCCTCGACCCCGCCGCGTGACTGCGGCTGCGAGTCTGCGCCTCGCCTCCCCGACCGGACCCTTGCCCCCAGGACGCCGCCCGGCCCCCACCTCGGCTGAAATCTGTAGAGAAACCCGTCGTATAGGAGCAAAATCCGTACAGATTTGACGCCAGCTTGACAGGACTGCTCACGACCTCTCCGGACGCGGTCTCGTTGAGCCCTCGCGATTCCTTGACAGGATGGCGCCTGCCCGCTCGGCCTCCTAGCGTGACGGCGTGGACTTACGAGCCCGCGGCATGCTGGCACGACTGACATGCCTCGTCCTCCTGGCGGCGGCCTGTTCGGGCGACGGCATGGGCACCGGCACCGCCGACGCTGCCTTCACCGGTAGCGCTGCCGCCGAGGCTGAGAGCCCGGCAGCCGAGTCTGCCGGCGGGGAAAACCAGACGGCTGACGCTCCCGAGGCCGATGCCCCCGAGGCCGACGACCCCGCAACTGGCGCTCCGGCGGCCGGTCAGGAAGCCGGCGAGGAGACCGACCCGCTGGACCCCCGAGAACGGGGCGTGCTGCGGAACTTCCTCGGGTACGAGTTCCCGCCCGCCCCCGACGTGCCCACCGGCCCCATCGACCCGCTCGCGGTCGACACCCTCGACTTCATCTGGCTGGGCATCGAGTCCGGCGGCTTCACCGGCGGCACCGTCGCCAGCCTCGCCGACTTCAACGACGCACGGCTGGCCTGGATCATCTCCGACCTCCTCAGGTTCTTCTACATCGGCGACATCCACGACGGGTCGGTGTCCGGCTTCGAGCAGATGACCGGCGTGGACCTGGAGGAAGACCCCGTGGCCGGCCTGAGCACGTGGCAGTCCGTGACCGACCACCTGATGGCGTGGAACCTGCCCGCCTTCGACGGCTACGAGGACTACAAGGCCCGCCTGTTCACGCTGGTCGAGCCCCGCTGGGAGCCGTTCTTCAGCGACCCCGACTCCGACATCGACTGGCGCTTCGTGAGCTGGGGCGGGGTGTACATCGACGACCGAGAGCTCGGCGACCCCAACACGTGCCCCCGGGGCTGCATACCGGCCCTCGACGATCCGGCCGTGACCGGCGCGACCGGCGGCTCGTGGTACTCCGACCACAGCCTCGTGTTCGCGGTCGACATCAACGGCGAGGCCCGGGCCTACCCCCGCCACATCATGGAGATCCACGAGATGGTCAACGACACCGTCGGCGGGCGCCGGATCGGGTTCCCGTACTGCACGCTGTGCGGCTCGGCCCAGGCCTACTTCACCGACGACGTGCCCGCAGGCGTGACCACCCCCATCCTGCGGACCTCGGGCCTGCTGTCGAGGTCCAACAAGGTGATGTACGACCTGGTCACCAAGTCGGTGTTCGACACCTTCACCGGCGAGGCCGTGTCGGGGCCGCTGCGGGAGCAGGGGGTGGTCCTCAACCAGGCCACGGTGGTCACCACCACCTGGGGCGAGTGGAAGGCGGCCCACCCCGACACCACCATCATCGCCGAGGACGGCGGGATCGGCCGCCGCTACCCGCTCGACCCGCTGCGGGGCCGTGACGACCACGGCCCGATCTTCCCGATCGGTGACGTGGACGGCCGCCTCGGCGCCCAGTACCAGGTGTTCGGCGTGGTCCACGACGGCACCCCGGTGGCGTTCCCGGTGATGACCGCGGCGGCCGCCCTCGAGAACGGCGAGGCCGTGGAGCTGGCCGGGGTGAGCCTGCGCCTCGACGGGGGAGGGGTACGGGCGGTGGACGCCGCCGGCGACGAGATCGAGGGTCATCAGGCGTTCTGGTTCGCCTGGAGCCAGTTCATGCCCGACACCCTCCTCTGGGAGCCCTAGCCCCACGCCCAGGCGCCCGAGCCCCGGACGCCGTAGTCCCCGGACGCCCGAGCCCGGACGCCGTAGTCCCCGGGCGCCCTAGTACTGGCCGCCGCAGTTCTGCAAGGATGATGGCTCTCGACGGCTGCCGAGGGGAGGAGAAGTGAGGAAGGTAACCGAGAGCGATCTGCCCGGCGTGGGGGTTCGCTTCGATCTACAGACCGACGGGGGCCGCAACGTCGGGGTGGTCGCCCACCAGACCGGCCGCCGCGATCTGGTGATCTACGACGAGCACGACATAGACCGTGCCTGTGAGAGCGTGGTCCTGACCGAGGACGAGGGGCACACCCTCGGCGAGTTGCTGGGCGGCAGCCCGGTGCTGGAGCACCTCGACGACGCCGTGCACCGGCTGGAGGACCTGGTCATCTCGTGGGTCACGATCGGGGCGAAGTCGTCGCTGGCGGGGCAGACCCTGGCCGAGGCCACCCTGCGGACCCGGACCGGCGCCGGCGTCGTCGCGCTCGTCAGCGAGTCGGGCTCCATCCCGATCCCGGCCGGGACCGAACGGCTCGAGCCCGGCGACACTGCGGTGGTGGTAGGCGTGCCGTCCGCGGTGAAGGCTGCCACCAGGCTGCTCACCCGCGCCGGCTGACAAGCATGCACACCGGAGGCGACCTCCTGGCGATCGAGCCGGGAGCGGGCGTTCTCGGCCTGGCCAGTGTCGGCTCGGTCGACAGCTCGCTGGTGGTCGAGCTGGGGGCGGTGGTCCTCGGCCTGGCCGTGGTCGCCCGGCTGGCCCGGAGGATCGGGCTGCCCGCACTGCCGCTGTACCTGCTGGCGGGCCTGGCCCTCGGCCAGGGCGGCATCTTCGAGGTGTCGGCGACGGAGGACTTCATCGAGGTCGGCGCGGAGATCGGCGTCATCCTGATGCTGCTGATGCTGGGACTCGAGTTCTCGACCCACGAGCTGATCGCCAACGTGCGCCGGACGACGCTGGGCGGGTTCGTCGACCTCGCCCTGAACTTCCCGCCCGGGTTCGTGGCCGGCCTGATCCTCGGGTTCGACCCGGTGGTGGCGGTGCTGCTGGGCGGCGTGACCTACATCTCGTCGTCGGGCATCGTGGCCAAGCTGGTGGCGGACCTCGACCGCATCGGCAACCACGAGACGTCGGTGGTGCTCAGCATCCTCGTCATCGAGGACCTGGCCATGGTGCTCTACCTGCCGATCGTGTCCGGGGTGCTGTTCGGCGGCACCGCCCTGGACACCACCGTCACCGTCGCCATCTCGCTGCTGGCGGTGCTCGCGGTGCTGACGTTCGCGTACTTCTTCGGTGAGCGGCTCAGCGCCTTCGCTCTGAGCCAGTCCAGCGAGGCGCTGCTGCTGACGCTGCTCGGGGGCACCCTGTTCGTCGCCGGCATCGCCGGGCGCCTCAACCTGTCGACCGCGGTGGGTGCCTTCGTCGTCGGTGTGGCCCTGTCGGGCGACATCGTCTCGCATGCCCGCGGCCTGCTGCTGCCGCTGCGGAACCTGTTCGCGGCCGTCTTCTTCGTGTTCTTCGGCCTGCAGGTCGACCTCGGCTCGATCCCGGACGTGGCGGTGGCGGCGGGCGTGATCGCGGCCGTCACCGTCGTCACCAAGATCGCCACCGGCTGGATCGCGGCCGGCCGGGTCGGCATTGGCAAGCCGGGCCGGGTGCGGGCCGGCGCCGCCCTCATAGCCCACGGCGAGTTCTCGATCGTCATCGCCGAGCTGGGCATCGCCCGTGAGGGCGACCTCGGCGCGCTGGCTGCCGCCTACGTCATCATCCTCACCCTCGTGGGCGCCGTCCTCTACCAGTTCTCGGACTCCATAACCGTCCGCGCCCGCAAGCGCCGCCACGCCCGCGCCTAGCCCCGCTCTTAGAACTCCAACCGCCCAGACCTCGCCGCGCGCGACCTATAGCGCGACCTATAGCGCGTCCCATAGCGCGTCCTATAGCGGTGATAACGGCGATAACGGTGACAACTGACTACACTGTCACCATGACTGTGCTTTCAATACGTTTCAAACGCCTTGGTGTCTACGAGCGGCTCAAGCGGAGTGCGGCCCAGCAAGGCGAATCGATTTCTTCAGCGGCGGAGCGGCTGATCGACGAGGGTCTGCGCATGGAGGCCTACCCCGGGATCGTCTTCCGCGACGGGCCGACCGGCAAGCGCGCCGCGCTGGCCACCGGGCCCGATGTTTGGCAGGTCGTCCCGCTGCTCAAGGGTCTTGAGGGAAGCCTCGAGGAGCGGATCGCGGCCATAGCCGAGCAGCTCTGGCTCAACGAGATGCAGGTCCGCGCGGTCAGCCGGTACTACGCCGAGTTCACCGACGAGATCGACGCTGAGATCGCAGAGAACGACGAGATCGCCGACCGCGAGTTGGCCGCCTGGGAGAACGAGCGCAAGCTGCTGACGGGGTGAAGCTCCTCCTCGATGAGATGTACGCCCCCGGCGTTGCGGGCCTGCTGCGAGGCTGGGGGCACGACGCCGTCGCCGTCAAGGAGCGCACCGACCTCATGGGGCTGCCTGACCAGCAGCTGGTACGGGCCGCGACAGCCGAAGGCCGGGTAATCGTCACCGAGGATGTGAGGGACTTCGCGGGGCTCCACTTGCGCTTCTCCGCCAGGGGGCAGACACATTCGGGGCTGATCTTCGCGCTGTCTCGCCGGTTTCCTCGCACCGCGCCAAACCATGGGCGCGTACTGGCTGACGCGCTCGCTGCCCTCCTCAGTGAGCACGGCGCCATGCTCGACGGTGTCGAGTCGTTCGTCTGGTGGCTCCAGCGCGCCGACCGCTGAATCTCGGTAGCCGGTCGCGTCAGGGGCGTAGCTCGATGAAGCCCGCCGCCGTGAAGTCGTTGTCGAAGGCCAGGGCCTCGCGCAGCCGGCGGGCCCGCATTACCTCGAAGCTTGTGGCGTCCACGAAGGAGTAGACCCGTTCGTCGTGGCGTCGCAGCCAGCGCCATGCCCGGTCCTCCTCGTCGGCGGTCACCGCGTGCAGAGTGAGCCTTCCCGCTGACTCGATTGCCGCGACGCGGTCGAGGAAGCCGACTGCGGCGCGGTGGCCGTCTCGGGAGCGTAGGAAGGTCCATGTCTCACCCACCACCAGATTGGTGGTTAGAAGTCGCTCACCTTCACCGACGTGCGCAATCGTGTTCCGTACGGCGTCATGGCGGGAATCCTCTGGCAGAGTCCAGGCCACCCACCAGCTGGTGTCGACGAACTTCACAGACCGTAGACGACCTCGTCGATTTCGCCGGGCTCGACGCTGATTCCAGGACTGCCGAAACCGGCCAGGTCAAGCCAGATATTTCCGGTCGGTTCGGACTCCACTGCAGGCAGGACCGCGGCCAGGCCTCGGCGGATCAGCTCGGACTTGGAGATGCCCAGCCGGCGTGCTTCGGCCGCGGCCTGGGCGTCGAGCTCCTCGGGCATAGTGATCGTCACCGCCTTCATGGGCGCATTATACATATCTCACGTTGCAAGCACTACATAACATCTAGAGCCGGTAGGCGCGGGTGGCGGTGCCGGAGAACAGCGCGTCCTGCTCGGTGTCGGTGTAGCCGGCGGCCATGATCTGGAACGCGTTCCACAGGACCGGGTAGGTCAGCGTCTGGCGGTCCACCGGGAAGTTGGACTCGAACATGCACCGGTCGGGGCCGAACGTGTCGATGCAGAACCGCACGTCGTCGCCCCAGTAGGCGGCCACCTCCTCGGAGCCGGGCGGGACCTCGGCCGCGGCCCAGCCGGTGGCGTAGTACATGTCCATCCCGATCCCGCCCACTTTGAGCACCACGTTCGGGCACGCCGCCACCAGACGCATCGAGGCCCGCCAATCGGCCCGGGCCTGCTCGCGGGCCCGACCGTAGGGACCGATCGCCAGCGGCCCGCCCAGGTGGTTCAACACGATCGTCACCTCCGGCACCACCTGGGCCAGCCCGGCCAGTTCGGGGAGCTGGGGATGGAACAGCCAGGCGTCGAAGCTGAACCCCATCCGGGCCAGCGTGCCCGCCCCGGCCTGGAACTCCGGCGTGGCCATCATGTGCTCGAACGAGCCGTGGTGGCTGTCGTGGATCTCGTCGCTGGGGTCCCAGCCGGTGGCGTGGCGGATCCCCCGGAACCGGCCCCCGCCGGCCTCGTCGTGGGCGGCCAGAACCTCCTCGACGGCCTCGCCCCGCAGCAGGTCGGCATGGCTGACGATCCCCGCGATGGTCGGCCCGCCAGCCCCGCCCGCAGCGTCCGTGTAGTCGGCCTGACCGGCCACGAACGCGGTCTCGCCCACTGGCCGCAGGTGAGGCTCGCGTTCGGGGTCGTAGTTCGACAGGCAGTCCACGAACACGCTCTTGACCACGTTGTGGGAGCCGGTCATGTCCTCCAGCAGCTGCGGCGCCAGATACGGGCCCATGAGCCCGCCCCACTGGCCCCCGTGCCACAGATGATGATGAGCGTCGACGATTGGGCGCGCAGGGTCCAGAGCCTCCTCGCGCCGCAGAGCCAGCCAGTCGAACCGGTCCAGCTCCATTAGAACAGGCGCGGGTAGGCGCAAGCCGGTCGTGCCGGAGTTGGGTGTCTCCCGCTCTCGTTCGCGGCGCTCACGGGCCGCTCGGGCCACGGCCCCACCCGTATGGACCGGGTTCGCTCACCGACCCGCGGGGCCTCTTGCGCCCTCAGCGGATCTCCCGCGAGTAGGGGACCGCCAGGGCCGACGGCGCGCTGTACTTGCGGGCCGCGGCCGGGCGGGCCGAGATGATGATCAACGCCACGATCGTCAGCACGAACGGCAAGGCGTTCAGCACGTCGGAGGGCACCGAGGCGCCCAGGATCTGCAGCGTGAACCCCAGGTTGCGCAGCGCTCCGAACACGTAGGCGGCCACCAGGGCCCGCCACGGCCGCCACCCGGCGAAGGTCACCAGCGCGAAGGCGATCCAGCCGAGCCCGGCGGTGATGCCGTGCTGATAGGTGGCGAAGATCTCGGCCATCAGGTACGTGCCGCCCATCCCGGCTCCGGCCCCGCCGATCATGGTGTAGACGTAGCGGGTGACCCCCACCGAGATGCCCACCGTGTCGGCCGTGGCCGGATCCTCGCCGACGGCTCGCACCGCCAGACCGGCCCGGGTCCGGAACAGCCAGAACGCGGCCGCGGCCACCAGCAGCCACGACAAGTAGACCACCCAGTCGTGGCCGAACACCAGCGGGCCCACCAGCGGCAGCTCCTGCATCCCCTCCCCGAACACCGGCTCCAGCGACGACTGCGGGCGCGCGTAGATGAGTGCCGAGTCGTTCGAGCTGCCGACGAAGCCCGCGAACCCGGTACCGGTGATGACCAGGGCCAGCCCGGAGACGATCTGGTTGACCCGCAGGGTGACGGCCAGGTAGGCGTGGATCAGAGCGAACAGGGCGCCGACACCCCCACCCACCGCAAGCGCCAGCGCCATGGAAGGGTGCTGGGTGCTCATCCAGAATCCCACTACCCCGCCGCCGAGCATCATCCCCTCCACACCGAGGTTCATCACCCCGGAGTGCTCGGTCATCATCTCCCCCAGCCCGGCCAGCAGGATGGGCGTGCCGATGACGATCGCCGAGGCGAGGGACAGCAGCAGGACGGAGTCGTTCACGACGGGGCCGTCTCCACCTCGACCGGCCCCGGCCCCGGCCCGGCGGCCCGGCGCTGCAGCCGCAGGGCGTTACGCAGGAACCACTCACCGCCGACGATGCACAGGAACAGGATCCCCTCCAGCAGGGTCACGATCTCCGACGGGATGCCCAGCACCTGAAGGCCCGGCCTGGCGTTGGTGAAGCTGGCCACCAGAATCGCCACCGGTATCACTCCCAGCGGCGAGAGCCGGGCCAGGGCCGCCACCACTATGCCGGCGAACCCGACCCCCAGGCTGAGCGCCCTCGGGTCGAGGTTGCCCAGCACGCCGCCGACCTCGATGCCACCGCCGAGACCGGCGAACGCGCCCGACACCATCAGCACCGACAGGATCTTCCGGTCGACCCGCATGCCCGAGTAGAGGGCCGCCCGCGGGGAGTCGCCGGTGACCCAGACCTCGAATCCCCACCGGGTGGAGCGCAGCCCCCACCACAGCACCCCGGCTGCGGCCAGCGCGATGAACAGGCCGATGTGAAGCCGTCCGGTGAAGCGGTGCAGGAACATCGAGTCGTCCAGGAACCGCCCCACCGGGAAGGTGGCCCGGCTCGGGTCGCGCCAGTGGCTGAAGCTGCTGAAGATCAGGTAGTTCATGATGCCCAGGGCCACGAAGTTGAGCATCAGGGTGGAGATCACCTCGTCGGTGTTGAGGTAGGCCCTCGGCAGGGCGGCCAGCGCAGCCCACAGCGCTCCGGCCCCCGCTCCGGCCGCCAGCATCAGCACGATGCCGACCGGACCGCCGATCCCTCGGTCCCCCAGCCAGAGCCCCAGGCCGCTGGACGCCACCGCGCCCAGGATGAGCTGGCCCTCGGCGCCGATGTTCCAGATCTTCATCCGGAACGCCACCACCGCGGCCAGACCGGTGAGGATGAGCGGCGTGGCCAGGACCAGCGTCCCGGTCAGCGCCAGCCTGCCGCCGAACCCCTTCCTGGCCATCTCGGTGTAGGCGAGGATCGGGTCCTGGCCGGCCGCCCAGATGATCACGGCCCCGACCAGCAGGCCGAAGGCCACCGAGGCGGTGGGCGCCGCCATCCGCACCAGCCGGGACGGGATCTGCTGCCGCTCGACGGTCAGCTCGAAGGCTCCGAGGGGCAGGCTCATGCCGTGTCCGCGCCCGTATCCGGGGCCGTGTCCGCGCCTGTATCCGGGGCAGTATCCGCGGCCGCGTCCGGGCCTGCGTCCGCGGTCCGGCCGGCCATCAGCATCCCGAGCACCTCGGGCGAGGCGTCGTCGGGATCGAGGCGTCCCATGATCCGCCCCTCGTAGAGCACCACAATCACGTCGGAGAGGTCCATGATCTCCTCGAGGTCCTCGGAGATCATCAGGATCGCGGTCCCGGCGTCCCGCTCGTCGAGGAGTATCTGGCGGATGGCCTCGATGGCGGCCACGTCGAGGCCCCTGGTCGGGGCGGCCGCCACCAGCACTTTGGGCCGGGCCGAGAGCTCCCGGGCGAGGATGGCCCGCTGGATGTTCCCGCCCGACAGGAGGCTGGTGGGCATCGCCCAGCGCACGCCCCGAATGTCGAACTGCTTCTCGAGGGTGCGGGCCCGCTCCTCCACGGCCCGCTTCGACACCAGCGGCCCCTTCGACAGCGGCGGCTGGCGGTAGGCCTTCAGGGCCAGGTTGGCCGTCAGCGGGAGCCCGCCCGCCATGCCGGTGCGCATGCGGTCCTCGGGGACGAAGCCGAGTCCCAGCTTGATCCGTTGCAACGTGGACGTACGGGTGATGTCGACGTCGCCCAGGAAGATCTGGCCCCGCTTGGAGCGCCGCAGGCCGACTATGGCCTCGGCGAGCTCGCGCTGGCCGTTGCCGGCCACGCCGGCCACCCCCACGATCTGCGACTCCCTCACTTCGAGGTCGATCTCCCGCAGGGCCTCGATGCCCCGATCACCGTCGGCGGTGAGGCCTCTCACCGACAGGGCCGCCGAGCCCGCCTCCGTCCTGGAGCGTGCCCGGGTGGACAGGTCCCGCCCGACCATCATCCGGGCCAGGGCGGCCGGGTCGGCCTCGGCCGTCTCCATCGATCCGACCCGCTCGCCGTCGCGCAGCACGGTCACCCGGTCGGAGACCTCCAGCACCTCGTCGAGCTTGTGGGAGACGAAGATGATGGCCTGCCCGTCGGCGGCCATGGCCCGCATCGTTGTGAACAGGCTCTGAGCCTCCTGGGGGGTGAGCACCGCGGTCGGCTCGTCCAGGATCAGGATGCGAACGCCCCGGTACAGGAGCTTCAGGATCTCGACCCGCTGCTGCTCCCCGACCGACAGCTGCCAGATGGCGGCCTTGGGCGACACCTCCAGGCCGTAGCGGCGTCCCAGCTCCGCCACCTGACGCTCCAGCGACCGGCGCGAGGCCACGAAGCCGGTCTCGGGGTGGCCCAGCGCCAGGTTCTCGGCCACGGTGAAGCGGTCCACCAGCCGGAAGTGCTGGTACACCATGCCCACCCCGTGCTCGAGGGCCTGCTGGGGCGATGCGAGGTCCACCCGCTCGCCGTCGAGATGGATCTCCCCGCTGTCGGGATGGTAGAGGCCGGCCAGGACGGAGCACAGCGTCGACTTGCCGGCGCCGTTCTCGCCCAGCAGGGCGTGTATCTCGCCCCAGCGCAGGTCGAAGTCGACCCGGTCGTTGGCCGGGACCCCGAAGAAGCTCTTGGTTATGGCGTTGAGGCGCGCCGCCTCCTGGGGTTCGCCCCCAGCTTCACTGGTCTCTGGCTCTGCCGTGGAGGCTGCCGGTGTGGGGTCGCCGTTCACCTCTTGAGGATCGAGTCAGAGTCGCCGTTCAGCGTCGCCGTAGCGTCGCCGTTCAGAGTCGCCGTTCAGAGTCGCCGTTCGGCCTCGGTCAGCCGGCGGGGATCTCTCCGATGACTCCTTCGATCAGCCACTGGCAGCACAGGGTGCGCTCTTCCCAAGCGATCGTCGCGCCCTCGGCCACGACTACGTTGCCCTGGTTGTCCGTGATCGGACCGGCGAAGTAGTCGAACGTCCCGTCGACGATCTCCTCGCGGCGCTGCTCGACCAGCGCGATGGTCTCCGCGGTCACGGCATCGCCGAACGGCGACATCCCGACCACGCCGTCCCTGAGGCCGCCGTAGGTCAGTGCCGGCTCCCACGTGCCATCGGCCAGCGCCTGCGCCTGGGACAGGTAGTAGGGGCCCCAGTTGAAGGTGAAGCCCGACAGCCAGGAGTTGGGCGCCAGGCCCGAGCCGTCGATCCCGTAGTGGATGTAGCCGATGCCGGCGCCTTCGGCCACGCTGGCCACCGCGGGGGCGTTCACCTCGGCGGCGAGAAGGTCGGCGCCGGCGTCGACGAGCGCCTGGGCCGCCTGCTGCTCGGCCGCCGGGTCGTACCAGCTGTTGACCCACACGACCTGGGTCTCGATGTCGGGATTGATCTCCCGGGCGCCGATCATGAAGGCGTTGACGCCCCGCACGACCTCCTCGATGGCGAACCCGCCGACGTAGCCGATGAGCTCCACACCGGGCTGCGATCCGGCTACCAGGCCGTCGAGGTAGCGGCCGTCCTCGGTGGCGCCGTCGAAGTGACCGACGTTGTCGGCCGTCTGGTACCCGCCCCAGGAGAGGTAGACGGTGTCCGGGTAGTTGGGAGCGACCACCAGCACGTCGTCCTGGCACCAGGTGGTGCAGACCACCATGTCGTATCCCTGCGAGCCGAAGTCCTCGAAGGCGGCCTGGAATTCCGACCCCGGCGACAGGTTCTCCACGAACGTGGTCTCGATGCCGTCCATGTTGGCGATCAGGTACTGGCGGCCGTTCTCGTGAGCCTCGTTCCATCCGCCGTCGTCGATCTCGCCGTCGTACATGAAGGCGATGCGCAACGGCTCCGCCGGCGCCTCGGTTGTAGGGGCTGCCGTCGTGGCCGGTGCGGCGGTGGTAGCGGGAGCCGCTTCCTCAGCCTCGTCGTCGCCGCAGGCTGCCGCGACCAACGCCAAGGCGATGAGCACCACAACTCCCAGTCGGAACCTTCGCATCCCAGCCCTCCTTGATAGACCACTGTCTGGGCGGGCGAGAGCCTAGTCCTGCCCACCTGATGAGCCGCAATCGCGGGCGGGCTAGTGTCGGCGCTCATGGCCGACTCAACGACTGACCCGACGACTGGACTTAGCGCACAGGACGAACGCCTTCTCCGGCGGTCCATCGAGGTGTCGGCCTCGGCGGTGGCCAACGGGAACATGCCCTTCGGCGCGCTCATGGCCGACCCCGACGGCAACGTCCTCCTGGAGGTGGAGAACACCGGCATCACCGGCCGCAACGACCTCAACCACGCCGAGACCGTCCTAATGAACATGGCGGTCACCACCCTCACGCCGGAGCAGATCGCCACCGCCACCCTCTACACGAGCTGCGAGCCGTGCGCCATGTGCGCCGGCGCCATGTACTGGGGCGGGCTCAACCGGATGGTCTACGGCATGAGCGAGCTCGACCTCCTGGAGATCACCAGCGCCGACCCCGACGACCAGAACATGCGGGGCGTGGGCTGCCGCAACATCTTCGACACCGGCCAGCGCCACATCGAGGTGATCGGCCCCCACCTCGTCGAGGAGGCCTCGGCCGTGCACATCGCCTTCTGGGCCGCCGGCGGTCCGCAGGACCCGACCCTCGAGTTGAGCTCTCAGGACGAGGCGCTGCTGCGGCGGGCCATCGACGTCGCCAGCCGGTCGGTGGACAACGGGAACCTGCCGTTCGGCGCGCTGCTGGCCGATCCTGACGGCAACGTGCTGCTGGAGGCCGAGAACTCCGACATCACCGGCAAGAGCACGCTCAACCACGCCGAGACCAACCTCATGAGGTTGGCGGTCGCCGAGCTCACCCCGGAGCAGATCGCCACCGCCACCCTGTACACGAGCTGCGAGCCGTGCGCCATGTGCAGCGGCTCCATGTACTGGGGCGGGCTGAACCGGATGGTCTACGGGATGAGCGAGCACCACCTGCTCGAGATCACCGGAGCCCACCATCTGAACCCGACCATGCGGGGCGTCGGCTGCCGCAACGTCCTCCATAGCGGCCAGCGCCGCATCGAGGTGAGCGGCCCCCACCTGATCGAGGAGGCCTCCGTGATCCACCGCACCTACTGGAGTTCCTGAGTCGAGGGGGGCTTGTTGTGGTCACTTCAGCCCGATAATGTGACTACATGGCTGTCGGGATTCGGGAACTGGTCGGCATTCGGGAACTGAAGGCCAAGCTGTCCGAGTACGTCAGCCGGGCCGCGAACGGCGAGCAGATTGTGGTCACCGACCGGGGCAAGCCGGTGGCCCGCCTCGTCGGTCTAGAAGGCGCTTCGATGATCGAGCGGGGCATCGAGGAGGGCTGGATCACTCCGGCCACCCGGACCCGCCTGGGCCCGGCTAAGCGCTTCTCCGCGCCACGCAGCACTGCCGACGCTCTCGACGAGGACCGCGGATGACCCTGTATGTGGATACGAGTGCGCTGCTGAAGCGCTACATCGTCGAGCGGGACTCCGATGTGTCCGACCAACTCATGGCCACCGATCCAGTGCTGGTGACGTCACGGTTGACCGAGGTGGAACTGCGCCGCAACCTGACCCGACTTCTGGACGGTGGCGAACTGCTGAGCGCACGCCGGCAGGTGCAGGCCGACCTGGACGCGTTCGCGCTCGTGAGCCTGGACGGCGTCACATGCAACGACGCTGCCCGAATTGCGGAGCAGACGCTGTGCCGCTCCCTCGACGCGCTGCACGTAGCCGCAGCCCGCCGCGCCGGGGCATCAACCACGCTTCTCACCTTCGATGTGCGCCAGGCCCAAGCCGCCCGCTCAGTCGGCCTCACCGTGATAGGCACATGACTGAGTCGCCCCCGCCTCGGGGCTAGTGGTCGAGCCCCTCCAGCGGCACCACAGTGTTGTCATCACAGTGACCAGATTCAAGGGGTCGTCGATCCAGTCCCAGTCGAACTCCACCCCGAGGCCGGACCCGGTGGGCACGTGCAGGCAGCCGTCGGCGTCGATGTCGGCCGGGTCCCAGTTGATCCCGTCCTCCGACGTGCAGCCCCGCACGTCCATGGGCTTGGCCCGGTAGCCGTACACGTTGAGCACCCGCCCGTCCTGGAGCTGGATCATGTCGGCGGGATACCCACACAGCCTGGTCCGCGCGGGCGGCGCCCAGGTCACGCCGTCGTCCTCGGAGTGGGTCACCCACTGGTAGTCGTAGCGGGCTGGGCGGGTCGGCGGTCTTGTCCCGGCCTTCAGGCCCGGCCCGGTTCCGTCTTACGGGATAGGCGGGTGATGATCAGGACCGCGGCGAAACCAACGACAGCCGCGACGGTTGGCCACAGCCACTCGCCGGCCGCGGGCCAGTCCAGGCCGGTGCCCGAGATGATCTCGTTCTCGTCGCGGCTGATCACGCCCACGCCGTTGGGCCAGGGCCACAGCACCCGCAGCGACCCGGCCATCAACCCCACCATCACCGCCATCACCGGGTTGCGGGCCCTGTCCAGCAGCCGTCCCAGCACTGTCGAGAACAGGGCCAGGCCCACCGCCGCCCCCGCCAGGAACACGGCTGCGTCGATGTAGCGGAGATCGGTCACCACGTTGATGACCGCCCCGTACATCCCCAGCATCAGCAGCAGGAACGCGCCGGAGATGCCGGGCAGGATCATGGCGCACACCGCCACCGCGCCTGCCGCGGCCAGCACCAGGAGCGACGGGTCGGCCACCGGGCCGGACTGCAGGCCCAGCAGGGCGAAGGTCCCGACCGCTGACGCCACCATCAGGGTGAGCCGGTCCCCGCCCCGCCACTCGAACAGCCGGCACGCCGACACCGCCGACGCGGCCACCAGACCGCAGAACAGGCCGGCCATCGTCTCGGGATGCTCCTCCAGCAGGGTCTCGATCACTGAGGCCAGCAGCACGATGGTTGCCAGGATCCCGGCCAGCAGCGGCACGACCAGCCACCAGTCCACTCCGGCCAGCCGCTGCCCGCAGCCTCGCCAGTCGCCCCGCAGCAGCCGTCCGGCCGCGGCCGAGGCCCCCCGGATGGCGTCCACCAGCCGCTCGTAGATGCCCAGAACCACCGCGATCGTGCCGCCCGACACGCCCGGCACCACGTCGGCCGCCCCCATGGCCACCCCCCGGGCCAGCCCGACGACGGCACGCCGTCCCGGCCCCCAGCCCGTCTCACCCCCGCTCATCGCCTAGCCCTCCGGGATCTCGGGTTGGTTGTGTGTGGTGGGTCCACAGAAGTCGCCCGAGAAGGTTGGCGCCCGGGTCGTGCCTCGACGGGCTGTCCGGGATCTCGGGTTGGTTGTGTGTGGTGGGTCCACAGAAGTCGCCCGAGAAGGTTGGCGCCCGGGTCCCGCCTCGACCGCACCCGGTCAGGTCTGGGAGGCGAGGCGGCGGTTCTTGACCTTGGCCTTCAGGTAGTCGCGGTTCAGCACCGCGATGAAGTCGAGGCTGATCTCCTTGGGGCAGGCCTCGGTGCACTCGCCGTGGTTGGTGCACGACCCGAAGAACGACTCCATCGTCTCCACCATGGCCTCGGCCCGCCGCCAGCGCTCGGGCTGGCCCTGGGGCAGCACGTTGAGATGGCCGAGCTTGGCCGCAGTGAACAGCTGGGCCGCCGAGTTGGGACAGGCGGCCACGCACGCCCCGCAGCCGATGCAGGCCGCCGCGTCCATGGCGAAGTCGGCCACATCCTTGGGGACTGGGATCTCGTTGGCGTCGGGGGCGGTGCCGGTGGGCGCCGAGATGAAGCCGCCCGACTCGATGATCCGGTCGAAGGCCCGCCGGTCCACCATCAGGTCCTTCACCACCGGGAACGACGCCGCCCGGAACGGCTCGATCACGATCTCGTCGCCGTCGCGGAACTTGCGCATGTGCAGCTGGCAGGTGGCGGTGGCCTTCTCGGGGCCGTGGGGCCGGCCGTTGATCATCACCCCGCACGTGCCGCAGATCCCCTCCCGGCAGTCGTGGGCGAAGGTGACGGGCTCGATGTCGTCGTCGATGAGGCGCTCGTTGACGATGTCGAGCATCTCCAGGAACGAGCAGTCCTCCGGGATGTCATGAGCGTCGACGTCCAGGAACGCGCCGGGCTCGTCGGGCCCGGCCTGGCGCCAGATCCTCAGCCTCAGCCGCATACGGGCGCCGTGCCCGTTCCCCGACCCCGACTCCGAGCCCGAGCCATTGCCGGCGGCGCTCACTTGTAGCTCCTCTGGGTGAGCTTCACGTTCTCGAACTCCAGCGGCTCCTTGACCAGCTCCTGAGGCCGGTCCGGGCCCTGCCAGTCCCACGCGGCCACGTAGGCGAAGTTGTCGTCGTCGCGCAGGGCCTCGCCCTCGGGGGTCTGGTGCTCCTCCCGGAAGTGCCCGCCGCAGGACTCCTCGCGGTGCAGGGCGTCGCGCACCTTCAGCTCGGCCATCTCCATGAAGTCGTCCACCCGGTTGACCTGCTCCAGAGACTGG
This sequence comes from Acidimicrobiia bacterium, assembly GCA_022819505.1. Classification (GTDB taxonomy): domain Bacteria; phylum Actinomycetota; class Acidimicrobiia; order Acidimicrobiales; family Aldehydirespiratoraceae; genus Aldehydirespirator. Next base: position 45,865 of record JAJEHD010000021.1, read on the forward strand.
TTGGTGGTGTCGGCCGAGCCCAGCACTTTCACGTTGGCCCGGAACTCCTCCCGCAGAGCCGGGATCTCGCTCAGCGCCTTCTCCAGGCCGGTGCGGTTGCGGGCCATGCCGCAGTACTCCCACACGATCTTGCCGAGCTCCCGGTGGTAGTGGTCCACCGACTTGGTGCCTCGCTTGGCCAGCCACCCCCGGGTGCGGTCGTCCACCTCGGCCACCGCCGCCGCGAAAGCCGGATCATCAACAGGCACCGGCGCCGACCCCAGCTTGGGGGCCAGGTAGTCGCCGATGGTGTAGGGCAGCACGAAGTAGCCGTCGGCCAGCCCCTGCATCAGCGCCGAGGCCCCCAGCCGGTTGGCCCCGTGGTCCGAGAAGTTGCACTCGCCCAACGCGTACAGCCCCGGCACGTTGGTCATCAGGTTGTAGTCCACCCACAGCCCGCCCATGGTGTAGTGGGTGGCCGGGTAGATGCGCATGGGGGACCGGTAGGGGTCCTCGCCGGTGATGCGCTCGTACATGTCGAGCAGGTTCCCGTACTTCTCCCGCACCACGCTCTCGCCGTCGCGGGCGATCACGTCGGCGAAGTCGAGGTACACGCCGTTGCGCAGCGGCCCTACCCCCATGCCCTGGTCGACCACGGTCTTGGCGTTGCGGGACGCCACGTCGCGGGGCACCAGGTTGCCGAACGCCGGGTACTTCTCCTCCAGGAAGTAATAGCGGTCGGCGTCGGGGACCTCCGCCGCGGCCCGGGCCTCGTCCATGTTGCGGGGCACCCAGATGCGGCCGTCGTTGCGCAGCGACTCCGACATGAGGGTCAGCTTCGACTGGAACTCGTCGCTGGCCGGGATGCAGGTGGGGTGGATCTGGGTGTAGCACGGGTTGGCGAAGGTCGCCCCCCGCCGGTGAGCCCGCCACGCTGCGGTGACGTTGCAGTTCATGGCGTTGGTGGACAGGTAGTAGACGTTGCCGTAGCCGCCGGTGGCCAGCACCACCGCGTGGCCGCTGTGGGCCCGCAACTCGCCGGTGAGCAGGTCCCGCGTGACGATCCCAACCGCCTCGCCGTCCTTCACCACGATGTCGAGCACGTCGGACCGGTTGTGCAGCGTCACCCCGCCGGCCGCGATCTGGGCGGCCATGGCCTGGTAGGCGCCCAGCAGCAGCTGCTGGCCGGTCTGGCCCCGGGCGTAGAAGGTGCGGCTCACCTGGGCGCCGCCGAAGGACCGGTTGGCCAGCAGGCCGCCGTACTCCCGGGCGAAGGGCACGCCCTGGGCCGCGCACTGGTCGATGATGTTGAGCGACACCTGGGCCAGCCGGTAGACGTTGGCCTCCCTTGAGCGGTAGTCGCCGCCCTTGACGGTGTCGTAGAACAGCCGGTACACCGAGTCGCCGTCGTTGCGGTAGTTCTTGGCCGCGTTGATGCCGCCCTGGGCCGCGATGGAGTGTGCCCGCCGGGGCGAGTCGTGGAAGGTGAACGCCTCGACCTTGTAGCCCAGCTCGGCCAGCGACGCTGCGGCCGACGCCCCGGCCAGCCCGGTGCCCACCACCAGGATCTTGAAACGCCGCTTGTTGGCCGGGTTGACCAGCTTCACCGAGAACTTGTGGTTCTCCCACTTGTCGGCAATGGGGCCGTCCGGCACCTTCGCGTCCAGCACGACGCTCATGCCACCACTCCTGCCCAGGCTGTGACGGTGGGCCTCGTGTGGCCGTCTCCGCTCGGGGCTGTGACGGTGGGCCTCATGCCACCACTCCTGCCTGCACCATGATCGGGAAGCTCAGGTTGCCGACCAGGATCGCCCCGGCGATCACGGTGGCCAGTCCCCGCCGGAGGTGGTTGAACCGGGGGTTGTTGACGCCCAGGGTCTGGAACGCCGACCACATGCCGTGGTAGATGTGCACCGCCAGCGCCACGTTGGCCACGACGTAGATGATGGCCACCGGGATCGACGACAGCGACTCCACCACGTTGTGGTACACGTCGCCGCGGATGTAGTCGCCGCCCAGCCACCAGCCCCAGGTGAGGTCGGCCAGGTGGAACAGAACGTAGAGGCCGATGATGGGGCCGGTCCAGCGCATGGTGCGGCTGGCGAAGTTGACGGCCACGTAGTCCTGGCCGCCGGCGTAGCGCTTGTTGCCGCTCACCCAGTTGGCCTTCGGGCTGCTGCGCCGGCTGATCTCCTTGAGCGACCAGGCGCTGTGGATGTGCAGCACGAACATGGCCAGCAGCCCGATCCGCATCACCCACAGGATCAGGGTGCGGGGCACCAGGTGGCCGCCCAGGTCCCGCAGGGCTTCGGCGTACTCGTTGATCTGGGTCGGGCCCTCGTAGAGATGCAGGTTGCCGATCATGTGCACGATCACGAAGGCCAGCAGCCCGATCCCGGTGCCGGCCATCACGTACTTCTTGCCAACCGCCGTCTGGTAGATGTTCAGCGGCCAGGGCAACTCGCGGCGCCGCCGCCGCAGAGGCGGTACCCGCTCAGCGGCCTCGGGGGGAGCGACCGTCATGTCCCCAACCTAGCGCCCGATACTCCCCGCCCCGAACCCCAGAATCTCGGGTTGTTTGTGTGTGGTGTGTCTACAGAACTCGTACCAAGATTGTCCACCCATCCCGCCACCAGAATCTCGGGTTGTTTGTGTGTGGTGTGTCTACAGAACTCGTACCAAGATTCGGCGGCGGGCGTTAACTGGCGCGACGATCGGCTGGTGCCAACAGGTCGGCGACGGTGCTGCAAAGCTGCTTTGGGCGCTCCACGTAGTCGCTCCAAGTGAACGTGAGCACGGTCCAGCCGGCCACCGTCAAGGTGTTGCGCCTCCGAGGGTCTCGTTCGAAGGACACGCTGTTGAGGTGCCAGCGCTTACTGTCGAGTTCGATGGCCAGACGGTGTTTCGGGTATGCCAGATCAACCTGCGCCAGCAGATCCCCCGACTGGTCGCAGATTCGGTACTCCAAGACTGGACGGCCGAGCCCGGAGTCGGCGAGGAGATCGGAGACCATGCGACTCCATGCGCTGAGCGGCACCTTCTCGTCCCCCCAACGCTCGGCGAGAGCATCCCTGAACGGACCGCAACCCGTACGCCCGTGCATCGAGTGCGCGACCAGCACGGCGTATAGGTCCGAGAGCCTTAGGAGCCCTTGGCGGAGGACCGCATCGATGGTGTGATCCAGATACTGGCGGTTGACCACCGAGGCCACATCTAGAACCGTTCGGCCGATCCAGGTGCATGGGATGCCGTGACGGTCGACCGGCTTGGCCAGATGCATCTGAGTCGTCCGGTGGAGCCGTGCACCCTTGATGGTCGGTCTTCTCGCCCATGGCACCAGGACTTCGATCCGGTCGAGCTTGTAGCCGTCGATGCCGTGAAGCGCGGCAGCCGAGCGGTGGCTGGCGACGCCGTCGCAGGCAAGGCACACGGCGAGCAGTCGCGATAGCGGCGTCTCGGGTGAGACGGTGTGCCGATAGACGCCGCGGCCGACACCCGCCCATTGCCCGGTCCTTACACGCCAGCCAATCTGGGCATCGGTCATGCCGTCAGCCAGGGCCTGCCGTCGTGAGACCAGCCCGTGCTGCTGCTGCATCCGCTCTAGTATCTCGGACTCGCTCATCTGTCTGTAAACTACATGACATCCTATGTAAATCACACTGCATCCGGTTGCTCACAGAATCTTGGTGCGAGTTCTGTGGACACACCCCACACAAACAACCCGAGATTCTGTTGGGGGAGGGGCGTCGCTGGGGGGCGGGTCAGGGTGGTTCGGGGCGGTAGGTTCGGCGGGTGGATGGTGGGGGCTCGATGCGGCTGCTGGGCAACGGCGAGTTTGTCGAGGACTTGCACCGGGCGCTGAGCGGTGCTGAGCGGCGGGTGCTGATCCAGGTGATGACCTTCGACGGCGACGCCTCAGGCCTCGCCGTGGCCGACCTGCTGGCCGGGGCCGCCGGCCGGGGAGTGGAAGTGAGGCTGCTCGTCGACTGCTTCGCCCTGCGCTACGTGAGCGACCGCAAGGCCACTGACCCCGAGGTTCAGGCCGAGGCCGCCGAGACGAAGGCGATGTTCGCCCGGCTCAGGGCCGCAGGCGTGTCCGTCACGTTCACCCAGCCCTTCGGACCGGTGCTGTTCTTCGGGTTGAGCCGTAACCACAAGAAGCTCTACCTAGTAGACGACCACGCCTATCTCGGCGGCATCAACATCAGCGACCACAACTTCGCCTGGCGCGACTTCATGATCCGCACCGACGATCCCGCCATCGTGGAGGCCCTGGCCCAGGACTTCGCCCGCACCGAGCGGGGTGACCGCCGCTCCGTGAGCGGCGCGGTGCTCACCAACCGGAGGATCGAGCCGGCGTTCACCGAGATCGTCCGCGGCGCGTCCCGCAGCCTCGTCCTCGCTTCCCCCTACTCCCTCGACGTCGGGATCGTCAAGCTTCTGGGCCAGGCCCGAGCCCCCGTAAAGACCGTGATCACCGCACAGCAGAACAACTACCGCTGGCTGCGGACCGTGGAGCCGTACATCTGGCGGCGCCTGGCCCGCAGCGGCGTGGAACTGCACACCTACCCGGACTTCTTCCACGCCCGGTTCCTGCTGGCCGACGACGACCGGCTGCTCGTGGGCTCATCGAACTTCAGCCGGCACAGCTTCCGCTGTAATCAGGAGGTGTGCCTGCTGATCACCGACGCCGAGTTCATCGGCGGCTTCAAGGACCGGATGCTGACCGACACTGCGCCCCTCGAACCCGCCGGATCGGCGCACCAGAGCGGCGCGGAAGCGGCCTGGGGCCAGGTCGTGGCCCGCTTCTACTTCCACGTCGTCATCGGCGCGGCCCGGCTGGTCGCACCGCTCACCCCGCCGCTCGCCCGTCGCTGAGTCGGGGGGTTGCGCTAGCCCGCCGCTGAGCCGGGGGATTGCGCTCGCTTGCCGCTACTGCCGGGGGGTTGCGCTAGCCCGCTGCTGGGCTGGGGGGTTGCGCCCGCTGCTGGGCCGGGGGGTTGCGCGGGCTGCTGTAAAGGCGGGGGATTGCGCTGGCGGCTACTGGGTGACAGACTGATAAGCAGCGGTTATCGGAACGGGAACGAACAACAGTGACGACGGCGCGGCCGGCCTGCACAGACCCGGTGATCCTGAACCAGTGGCACGTCATCAGCGCCCTCGACGAGATCGCCGCGGGCGTGGTCAACAACACCCTCCTGCTCGACGAGCGTGTCAGCTTCACCACGACTCGCGACGGCGAGTGCCTCGTCTGGCGCTCGAGCCCGTCCCTGCCCACCGGCGCCCCCGTGGACCCGGCCCGACTCAACACCGCGGCGGCCCTACCGGCCAAGCCTGAGTACGGCTACCTGTGGACCAGCCTGGGCGATCCCCCCGCCGACCTGTTCCCGCTGCCCGAGTACCACCATCCCCGGCGCCGCAACATGAACGCCGGCACCGTCGGGGTGGCCACCTCCGCGCCCCGGGCGGTGGAGAACTTCCTCGACCTGGCCCACTTCCCCTACGTCCACGAGGGGTCGCTGGGGGTGCTGCCCCACACGGAGGTGGTCGAGTACGACGTCGAGATCCGCGAGGGCGAGGTCCACGCCACCAAGTGCGACATGCTGGTGCCCAAGGTCGGGGTCAACTTCGACGCCCCGGTGGTGATGCGCTACCGCTACCGGGTGCCGCACCCCTACTGCGTGATGCTCTACTACGACAGCCTCCCCGACCCGTCTGTCGAGGACATCTGCGCCATCTGGGTGCAGCCCATGAGCGCGGAGGTGGTGCGGGCCCACAACTACATGGGCGTGATCGACGACACCAGCACCGACAACGAGATCAAGTCCTACCAGCTGCTGATCTTCGCCCAGGACAAGCCGATCCTGGAGAACCAGCACCCCAAGCTCCTGCCCCTCGACCCCCGGGCCGAGACCCCTATCCGGGCCGATCGGTCGGCCATCGCCTACCGGCGCTGGCTGGCCGACTTGGGCGTCACCTACGGCGTAGTTCCCACCCCGGTTCGGGCCTGAGAGGCCGAGCCGCAAAGTGGGTTGATGGTGCGGATTCCTGCGACCCGCCGAGCGGGAGACGGCTGATGATCGACGATCCGGTGCTGGTGGACGACTGGCACGCGGTGGCCCGGGCCGCGGACGTAGGCGAGTCGCAGGTGACCGGGGCCCGGCTACTGGGCGAGGACCTGGTGGTCTGGCGCCAGAACGGCGCCGTCATGGCCTGGAAGGACCTGTGCGTGCACCGGGGCACCCGCCTGTCGCTGGGGCAGGTCACCGGCCTGGGCCTGGAGTGCCCCTACCACGGCTGGACCTACGACCCGTCCGGCAGCTGCGTCCGCATTCCCTCACGGCCCCAGCAGCAGCCCCCGGCGAAGGCGTGCGCCACCGTCTACGCCGCCACCGAGGCCCACGGCCTGATCTGGGCCTCGCTGGGCCGACCCGAGCGCCCGCCGCCGCCCTACGACGAGTGGGACGACCCCGCGTACCGCCACGTCCTCGGCGGCCCCTACGAGATGAGGGCCAGCGCCCCCAGGGTCATCGAGAACTTCCTGGACGCCAGCCACTTCCCGTTCGTGCATGAGGGCATCCTCGGCGACCGCGACCACACCGAGCTCGGCGACTACACGGTGGAGACCGGCCCCGACGGCATAACCGCACTCGACATCAACACCTGGACCCCCAACCCCGACGGGTCGGGCGAGGCCAAGATGGCTCAGTGGCTGTACCGGGTGCTGCGGCCCCTCACCGCCTACATCGCGCTGTCGGTGCCGGGCGGCGGCCCCGAGCGCTACACCATGTACTTCGCGGTGACCCCCGTCGACGAGCAGAGCAGCGTCGGCTGGATGTGGAACTCGATGAACTACAACCACGACATGTCCGACGAGGAGTTCGGCGCCTACATCGACGAGATCGTCCTGCAGGACGTCCCCATCGTGGAGTCCCAGCGGCCCGAGCTGCTGCCTCTGGACCTGGCGGCCGAGTGGCACGTCCGGGCGGACAGGACCGCGGTCGCCTACCGCCGCTGGCTCAAGGACCTGGGGCTCACCTTCGGCACGTCATAGCGCCGGCCCGGGAGATCGCCTTTAGTCCGGAGATCCTGCCTTGACCGCCGCAGGCGGGAAGATGCCCGGCATCGGCACGAAGCCGGGGATGCGACGGAACCGGTCGGTCCAGCGTCTCAGCGCCGGGTAGTCCATCCGGGAGATCCCGCCCTCCTCCGATAGGACCACGTCCGGGAACAGGGCGAGGTCGGCGATGGTGGGGTGGGCGCCGGAGCACACCCAGTCCAGGCCCTGGCGCTCGCGGAACCACAGGTGCTCGTCCAGCACTCGGAACAGCCGGTGGGCGCCGGCCTGGCAGGCCTCCAGATCGAAGTCGTACTCGAGGTTGACGCACAGGCGGGCCGCCGAGGCGGTGTTGGTGGTTCCCTCCGCGAACAGCATCCACGAGGCGGTCTCGCCGATCCGCTCCGGATCGCCTGCCGGGTACCACTGCCCGCTGGGGTCGTACTTGGCCGCCAGGTACACCAGGATGGCGTGGGCGTCCCAGAGGATGTAGCCGTCGTCGTCGATCACCGGGATGTGGCCCAACGGGTTGATCTTCTTGAACGCCTCGCTCTTGTGCTCCCAGCCCGGGTAGAAGTCCACGGGGATCGACTCGTAGGGCACGTCGAGGATGCTCATCAGCAGCCGTTGCTTGTAGCAGTTCACCGACAGCACGTAGTCGTACAGCTTGATCATCGCCGCGCCCCCGCCACCCGTGCCGCCAAGGCCGTCGACGCCGCCAAGGCCGCCAACCGCCTCACAGGTCCAGCACCAGCCGGTCGGAGGCGGCCCGGGACACGCAGGTCATGATCCGGTCGCCGGCCCGGTGCTCGGAGTCGTTGAGGTAGACGTCCTGATGGTCGGGCTCGCCCTCCAGCACGGTGGCCACGCACGTGCCGCAGGCTCCCTGCTCGCACGACGACGGCATGATCACGCCGTGGCCCCGCAGCACCTCCAGGATCGTGGCGCCGGCCGGCACGGTCACCGTCATCGCCGAGCGGGCCAGGGCCACCTCGAACGTCGACGAGTCGTCGATCTCGTTGGTGTTCTTGAAGTACTCGAAGTGGACGGCGTCGTCGGGCCAGCCCGCGGACGAAGCCTCCCGCCGCACCGCCTCCAGCATCGGCCCGGGACCGCACACGTACAGGTTGGAGAAGCTCTCGTAGGAGGCCGCCAGGCGCCGGATCTCGGCCACCGTCTCGTCGGGCGACAGCCCCAGGTGGCGCACCACCGACCCGCCCAGCCCGTCCACCACCTCGGCGAACGCGACGTGCTCGGCCGACTGGACGAAGCAGTGCAGCTCGAACGGGAGCGACATGCGGTCCAGCGCCTGGGCCATGGCCAGCAGCGGCGTGATGCCGATGCCGCCGGCCATCAGAACCGTCCGCGTCGAGTCCCGGCGCAGCGGGAAGTTGTTGCGGGGCTCGGAGATGGCCAGCACGTCGCCCTCCCGCACGGTCTCGTGCAGGCAGCTCGACCCGCCGCTGGAGTCGGGCTCCAGCTTCACGCCGATGCGGTAGCTCGCCGACTCGCCGGGGCCGTTGGTGATCGAGTACTGGCGCACCAGCCCGTTGGGCAGGTGCACGTCGATGTGCGCCCCCGGCTGGAAGGTCGGCAGCACCCCCTCGAGAGGGGCCAGCTCGAAGGCGGCCACCCCGGCCGCGGCCCCCCACTTGCGCTGCACCTGCACCCGCAGCGCCGGTTGGCGGCCCGCCGGCGCGTCGGGCACCTCGGCCAGATGCAAGGGCACCTGCTGGAGCACGGGAACCATCGGCTCGGGAGCGGGCATCGAGGCGGCCTCGGCCTCGATCGCCGTCCGCAGCTGGTCCAGCTCGGTGGAGTGGTGCCGCCAGACGGCCAGCTGCTCGCCGGCGGGCGGCGCGTCGGCCAGCACGCCCCGGATCACGCAGCGCGCCGAGTCGACCGGCTGCACGAAGAACACCACCGTGGACTGCGAGTCGCCGGACTGCGAGTCGCCGGCCCGGGCGGTGAGCGTCACCGAGTAGTCGGAGACCCCGTCGACGGTCATCGACGGCGCCTCCGCGTCGAGGCGCCCGCAGGGCGCGAAGCGGTGGGACTGCAAGTGCCGCACGGCCAGCGAAACCGGCGCGTTGACCGGCAGGTTGCGCAGCCCGAACGGCGTCCCCGCCTCCAGGACATCGACCGTCGGCGGGTCGCCCACCGGTGATTCGCCCGACCAGATCAGCCCGTAGCGCTCCACCGAGCCGAAGGTCCGGTTGCAGATGGTGCGGGCCGGCGCGTCGGCCGGGTGGGCCGGGATGTAGGTGCAGCCCGCCGACCGGTTGGCGTAGCGCCAGCCGTGGTACTGGCAGCGCAGCTCCGTCCCGTCGTTGGAGCCGATGGAGAGCCGCACCCCTCGGTGCAGGCAGCGGTTCTCCCACACGTTCACGTAGTCGTCGTCGGCCCGCCACACCGCCAGCTCCCGGCCTAGCAGCTGGGCCTGGTGGACGTGGCGGTAGGGCACGTCGTGCGCCGACGCCACCGGATGCCACATGGTGAACGGATCGGCTGTCACCGGGTCATCCTCCTTGCCTGCTCAGGCCGACGAACAGGATGCCGACGGCCTGGAGATGAGCTTGAAGCAAACTGCGACCAGATGATAAGAACCAGTTATCACCCTGTCAAAGCTCTCATGCCGCTGGTATCACCCCGTAGGTGACGCCGAGGTCGCTGAGCCAGCGCCGGTAGCGGATCGACGCCCGGTCGGACCGGATCGGGGTCTCGGCCTGCGGGTCCAGCGGGAGCCGCTTCGGATTCTGGTTCTCGATGATGGGCAGGTCCTGGGCGAAGATGGTCTGCACGAACCGCCGGATGTGCCCGATGCTGCTCTCGTCGTCGATGAGGCTCAGGAACATGTGGCCCCGGCAATGCTCCTCGCTGGTGGCCTGCACGAACAGCCCGATCAGGTCCATCCGCTCGGGTGCGGCCGGGCACGACTTGTAGAGCAGGATCGAGTAGGGCTGCATGATCCGGTAGATGTATTCGACCATCTGGCCCTCGGTGGCGGTGGCCGACGCGGCCGGCTGCCAGAACTGGCACTCGGTGGCCCAGATCTCGTTGGTGTCGCCGTCGACATGGACGTTGTAGTCGACCACCTCGGTGCGGGGCTCCGAGCCCAGATACCCGTCATGGACGAACGGGAAGTGGCCCATGTCGAGGAAGTTCTCGACCGCTCGGGGCGCGGAGGTGTACACGCCGAGCGTGCACGCGTTGAAGTTGCGCCGGTCGGGCTCGAAGAACTCCGGGATGTGGAAGGACCCCTCGGGCGGGTCGCCCAGACTGGTCCACACGTAGAGGAACTCGCAGCGGCTTGGCAGCGTGCCGGTCACCGACTCGGGGTCGACGGGCGTGCCGGCGGTCAGGTCGCTCCGGGTGCGCCATGCGGCCGAGCGGCCCTCGGGCGTGACCGCGAAGCTGATCGACTCGCCCAGGAGCCGGGTGACGTGCACCACGTTGGGCTCGGCCTCGTCGATGGCGCCCACAGGGTGCCACTGGTCCAGGACCGCCCGGTTCTGGCACTCGCCGTTCGCGCCCGCCGTACCAGCCATAAAGGCTCAGCCTCCCCGATCCCGCGATCGAACCGGGCCGCCCGGTTCACTTCGGTTTGTACCACGCTCGGGCTCGCCAAGGGAACACCGCCCCGTGCCCGATGAGCTGGGCCACCAGATCGGGGCCAAGGTCAGGGCGATCCGGGGTGAGCGGGGGCTGTCGGGCCGCAAGCTGGCCGCAGCCGCCGATGTGAGCCAGCCGTTCCTCAGCCAGCTCGAAGCCGGGCGCACATCGGTGGCCATCGCCACGCTGTACCGCATCGCCGCTGCCCTGGACGTGCGGCCGTCGGACCTGCTGCCCGATCCGCCTTCGGGCACCCGGGTGGAGATCCTGCGGGCGGCCGAGCTCAACCCGATGCAGGTGAGCGACCTGCCCAACGCCACCACGGCCCGCACCGCCTACCGGGGCGGGCGGCGCATCACTGAGCTGGGCGACTTCCGGATCGAGCCGGGGCCCGACGTGGACGAGTGGTTCGAGTCCGCCGACGAGACCGTGATCTACGTGATCGAGGGATCGCTGCGTGTGGAGTTCAGGGACCGGCCGCCGGTGACCCTCGCCGCCGGCGACGTAATGTTCCACTCGGCGTGGGTCCAGACCCGCTGGCGCCTGGCGTCGGAGTCGCCCGCCAGGGTGATACTGGTCGCGGCCGGAGGCTGACCCGATGAGACACACCGAGAGATCCAAGAGAACCGAGACAAGAAGGGACATGTCATGGGCTCCGTAGAGGACCTGATCCAGTCGATCCCCAAGGCCGAGCTGCACCTGCATGTGGAGGGCACCCTCGAGCCGGAGCTGAAGTTCGCCCTAGCCGAACGCAACGGCCTCGACCTGCCCTACGCCGGCGTGGAGGAGATGCGGGCCGCCTACGACTTTGACGACCTGCCGTCGTTCCTGGCCCAGTACTACGAGGGCATGAGCGTCCTGCTGGTGGAGCAGGACTTCTATGACTTGGCCACCGCCTACTTCACCAAGGTGGCGAGCCAGAACCTGGTGTACGTGGAGATGTTCTTCGACCCCCAGGCACACACGACCCGCGGCATCGAGTTCGGCACGGTGATCACCGGCCTGCGCCGGGCCCAGGCCGACGCCCAGCAGCGCCTCGGTATCCGCTCGCACCTGATCATGTGCTTCCTGCGGGACATGTCGGCCACCTCCGCGGCCGAGACCCTGGAGCAGGCCGGCGAGTACCGGGACTGGATCCTGGGCGTGGGCCTCGACTCCGACGAGCGCAACAACCCGCCCATCAAGTTCCGCGACGTGTACGCCGACGCCCGCGCCCAGGGCTACCGGCTGACCATGCACTGCGACGTGGACCAGGAGAACTCGGTGGCCCACATCTGGCAGTGCCTCAACGACATCGGCGTGGAGCGCATCGACCACGGCGTCAACTGCCTGGAGGACGAGGCGCTGGTGGCCGAGATCCAGCGCCGGGGCCTGGGCCTCACCGTGTGCCCGATCTCCAACGCCTACGTGACCGACGGCACCAAGGCCGCCGCCATCAAGTCCATGCTGGAGCGGGGGATGCGGGTCACCCTCAACTCCGACGATCCCGCCTACTTCCCCGGCTACATCGCCGACAACTTCATGCGGGTCCACGACGAGGTCGGGCTCAGCGCCGAGGAGGTGGTGCGGCTGGTCCGCAACTCCTTCGAGATCAGCTGGCTCGACGACGACAGCCGGGCCGAGTACCTGCGCCGGGTCGACGCCGTGGCGGGTTCGGCGACATGACCGCGCAGCCCCCGATCCCGGAGCTGGTGGCCGCGGGCGCGGCCCGTATCCCGGCCACGACCGTGGTGCGGGGCGGCCGGCTCGTCAACGTAGTGTCGGCCGAGATCTATGAGGCCGACGTGGCGGTGTACGGCAACACCGTGGTGGCGCTGGGCGACGTGTCGGCCCACACCGGCCCCGACACCGAGATCGTCGACGCCGCCGGCCGCTACCTGGTGCCCGGACTGTTCGACGGCCACCAGCACATCGAGTGCTCGAAGCTGTCGATCACCAGCGCGGCCAAGATGCTGGTGCCGCTGGGCACCGTCAACGTGGTGTCGGGCCTGGACCAGATCCTGGTGGTGGCCGGCCTCGACGGCGCCGAGGCCTTCCTGCGGGAGTCGCAGGGCACCCCGCTGCGGGTGCTGTGGGGCGCGCCCTGCAAGACGCCCTACACCCTGCCCACCTCGACCGTCGGCCACTACTTCGGGCCCGACGACCACCGGGCCGCCCAGCGCTGGCCGGAGTGCGTGGGCGTGTGGGAGACCGTCCGCGAGTTTGTGACCACCGGCGACCCCGACGTTCTGGCCGCCATGGAGCTGGCCCGCGAGAACCGGCTGCCGGTGCTGGGCTGCGCGCCCATGGCCACCGGCGCCGACCTGACGAGCTACGCCTGCGGCGGCATCCGCCTCGACCACGAGAGCTACGACTCCCACGAGTGCCTCGAGAAGCTCCGCAACGGCATGTACGTCGTGATCCGGGAGTCGTCGTTCGCCCACTTCCTCACCGAGAACATCCGGCTGGTGCTGGAGCACGCGCCGGGCGCGGCCCGCCGGGTGAGCTTCTGCACCGACGACGTGGTGGCCAGCGACGTGCTCGACCGGGGCCACCTCGACAACATGGTGCGCATGGCCGTCGACGCCGGGGTCGACCCCATGACGGCCATCCAGATGGCCACCATCAACGGCGCCGAGGCCTACCGGGTCGACCACATGGTCGGATCGATCTCGCCGGGCCGCTACGCCGACGTGCTGTTCGTGGAGGACTTGGACGACTTCCGGCCCTCGATGGTGATGGCGGGTGGGCAGGTCGTCGCCCGCGACGGCGAGATGGCCATCGACCTGGAGCCGCCGAGCCGCGACGGCCTGCTCACCGGCCCGTTCCCCATGGCACCCGCCACCGCGGAGGACTTCGCGGTCCGCACCGGCCTGCCCGACGGCCCCGTCGAGGTGCTCGCCATCGAGGTGACCGAGCAGATCTTCGTGCGCAAGCGCCGCGACGTGGTGTTGCAAGCGGCCGGGGGCCGGGTGCCGCCCGACATCGACAACGACGTGGCCCTGGTGAGCGTGGTGGAGCGCTACGGCAAGAACTCGAACCGCCCGACCGCGTTCGTGGCCGGGTTCGGCATCCGCTCCGGCGCGCTGGCCACCTCCAGCGCCCCCGACGACAACAACATCGTGGTGATCGGTACCTCGCCGCAGGACATGGCGGTGGCCGTCAACCACATCGCGGCCCACGGCGGGGGCCAGGTGGTGGTGGACGGCGGCGAGGTGGTGGAGTTCCTGCCCCTGCCCATCGGCGGGATCGTGTCGGACCTCGACCCGCCCGACATGCTGGCCGAGGAGGAGCGCCTCGACCGGGCGGCCAAGGCGCTGGGCTGCACGGTGGACTGGCCGTTCATGTACCTGTTCTTCCTGCCCATCACCTCGATCCCCGACTACGCCATCACCGACGTGGGAACCGTCGACGTGGCCGCCATGGACACCTTCGACCCGGTCCTGGGACCGGCGCCATGACCGAGCCAGCCGGGTCCGCCGAACTGGACGTCCTGGGGCGACACTGGCATCCGGTGGCCCGCTCCGGCACCATCGACGACGGTCCGGTCGGGGTGGTGATGCTGGGGGAGCCGCTGGTGGTGTTCCGCAGCGGCGGCCGGGCCTGTGCGGCCACCGACCGCTGCCCCCACCGGGGCAGCCCGCTGAGCATGGGCTCCTACGACGGCGATTGCCTGATGTGCCCCTACCACGGCCTGCGCTACGCCGCCGACGGCCGGTGCGTGGCCTTCCCCGCCCGCCCCGATGCCCGGCTCCCGAAACGGCTGACCCTCGACACGCTCCACACCCGCGAGCGCCACGGCCTGGTGTGGGCCTGCGCGGGCGAGCCGGCCGCCGACGATCCGCCCGATTGGGGGTTCTTCGACCGGCCCGATGTGCAGACGTTCCAGATCGGCCCGGTGCGCTGGGAGGTGTCGGCCAGCCGGGTGGCCGAGAACTTCAACGACATAGCCCACTTCTCGACCATCCACCGGGTCACGTTCGGGCCGAGCGACCGGCCGGTGGCCCCGCAGAAGGTCACCGCCACCGGCACGGGCTTCACCTCGAACATCAAGGTGTTCCAGCAGTACCGCAACACCCTCGACGGCTCGGTGGAGGAGGTCGAGGCCGATTACCGCTACGACTTCACGTTCCCGTTCTCGTCGATGCTCACCATCACCTACCCCGACGGCGAGGTCGAGTGCGTCCAGCTGACGGCGCTGCCCGAGTCGGCCACGTCGAGCCTGGTGTTCCAGCAGAGCGCCCGCACCAACCTGGGCGACGACCCGCTGGAGCCGTGGCGGGACTTCCAGGCCGCGGTCAACGAGGAGGACAGGGTCATCTGCGAGGCCCTGAGGCCGCGCCAGGTCTCCTTCGGCCTCGACGACACCGGCGAGGTCGCCCTGCCCACCGACGCCTTCTCGATCGCCTACCGCCGCCTCTGGAAGTCCCTCCGCGCCTGCTAGCGGGCGTTGATCCTCTCGGCCAGCTCGCCGGCCCGTGCCAGCGCCTCGGACACGACGGCGTCCTGATCGACCCGCGTCGACCGGCCCCCCTCGACGATGATCTCGCCGCCGACGATGTTCATCTCGACGTCGGTGCCCCGGGCCGTGTAAACCATGGCCGCGACCGGGTCGTGCATCGGCGCGAAGTGCGGCCGCGTGGTGTCGACCACCACGATGTCGGCCAGCGCCCCCTCGGCCAGCACGCCGGCCTCGATGCCGTGAACGGCCGCCCCGCCCCGGGTAGCCACCCTCAGGGCCTCCTCGGCACGCGACGCCCTGGGGTCGAGGGTGTTGAGCCGGTGCATCAGCACCATGAGCCTCATGTTCTCGAACAGGTCCTGGCGGTGCCCGCAGCACGACCCGTCACTGCCCAGCCCCACCGCCGCCCCGGCATCGACGAGGTCGTGCAGGGGCATCACGCCGTACGGCATGTAGAAGTTAGACAGCGGGCAGTGGGCGACCGCACTCCGTGTGTCGCCGAGCGCCTCGATCTCCTCGTCGTCCACCCAGGTGGCGTGGGCGAGGATCGCGTCGGGTCCGAGCAGCCCGTTGCGGTGTAGCCATGTGGCCGGGCGCGAGCCGTGCTGCTGCTTGAACACTTCAGGGTCGTCGCGGGGCGCGCTGAGGTGGGTGTGCCACGCCACGCCGTGGGAGCGGGCCTGCTCGACGCTGGCCGCGATCAGGTCGACGTTGGTGTAGGCCGCGTTCATGGGTCCGGGACAGATCTCGATCCTTGAGCCCTTCGGCCTTGAGCGGATGCAAGCCTCGGTGATGGCCAACTCCTCGTCGGCCGAACGCTGGAACGAAGTCTCCGGCAGCTTCTGCTGCTGGGAGACCGCGGTCCGCGTTCCGGTCATCCCCCGAGCGATCCGACCCCGCAGCCCCACCTCCTCGAGGATCCCGGCCACCATCACGGTGGTGTCGTAGTCGTCACGGCCGTAGTGGTGATCGAGCACGGTGGTGGTCCCGGCCAGGACCGCTTCGAGGGCTCCCAGGTACACGGAGGCGGCTGTCTCCTGTTGGGAGATCGCAGCGGAGTAGGGCCACATGAACTGGCTGAGCCACTCCCACCCCGTCAGGCACTCTCCGAGAGTCCGTCCGAGCGACTGGTAGAGATGGTTGTGGCAGTCGATCAGCCCGGGCATCACCACCTTCCCTTGGCACGAGATCGTCCGGTCCGCCTCGAACGAACGGGCCTCCTGGCCGTGTCCCACCCCGGCGATCCTGTCGCCGTCGACGGCCACGAACCCGGATTCGATGACCGGCTGATCCTCATCGAGCGTCAGCACGGTGCCGCCGGTCAGCAGCAGGTCGCAGCGAGCGGGCTCCGCCTGCTGGTTGTCCTGAGGGCTCATGATTCCTCCTATCCGGCTCGTTTCAGCCGGTAGTGGGGGAGGGCGACCAGGGTGGCGCCCACTTTCCCACTGACGGGCCCGGCTGCCCATTCCACCGTGACCGGCGTGCCCGGTGCGGCGTGGGCCGGCACGACATGGGCGAAGCCGATGATCTTGTTGACGGTGGGCGACCAGGTCACGCTGGTGGCTCTTCCGATGCGGGATCCGTCGCGGAGGATGGAAAGCGGGAACCGGATGACTTGGGGGGTCACCTCGGGTGGGATGCCGGCGTCCCGGTAGAGGCCGACGATGTCGCGCCAATCGATCTCGATTCCCACCATCGACCGCTTGGGACCGGCTTCGAGCTCGCGCCGCAGGGCCTCCTTGCCCACGAAGTCGGCCTGCTGGCCAAGGTCCACGAAGCGGTGCAGGTTCAACTCGAACGGCGTGGTCATGTTCTCGGGTGAGACGGGCAGCGGGTCGCCGAGGCGGTCCATGGCGGCCGGGGTGTAGTCGGCGCCCACTATCACCATGCCGGCCTCGATCCGGGCCACATCGGCTGCGTGCAGGCCGCCGGCTCCGAGGCCGAACCGCTCTCCCGCGTCGAACAGCGCGTCCCAGACGTCGGCGCCGTCGGCGGCGGGCACAAAGAACTCGTAGCCGAT
Organism: Acidimicrobiia bacterium; assembly: GCA_022819505.1. Classification (GTDB taxonomy): domain Bacteria; phylum Actinomycetota; class Acidimicrobiia; order Acidimicrobiales; family Aldehydirespiratoraceae; genus Aldehydirespirator. Next base: position 62,974 of record JAJEHD010000021.1, read on the forward strand.
CTCGCCGGTGAAGCCCTGACGGAAGACGGTGACCTCCACTCCGCCGACGGTGGTGTTTCGCAGCCGCGAGAAACGGAGGTCGGACCAACTCTGCCCGGTGGCCGCCTCGATGACCTCGGTCGACTTGGGCCCCTGCAGCGCGAGCAGCCCGAAGTCGAAGGTGACGTCCTCGATGGTGACGTCGTAACCCTCCGCGTTGTGCCTGAACCAGTTCATCATCGGATCAGCCGAGAACATGAACCGGTCCGGCGCGACCCGGGCGACCAAGCCGTCGCCCACCACGGCCCCGTCCTGGTTGCACCAGGGGGTGTAGTAGATCTGGCCCACTTCGATCCTGGTGGCGTCCCTGGTGATCAGGTAGTCGGCCAGCTTCACGGCGTCGGGACCGGCTACGTAGTGCTTGGACAGCGGCGACTGGTCGAGGGCTGAGGCCTGCTCGCGGATAGTCCTCAACTCCTCCTGCCAGTCGGTGTAGGCGTCCACGATGTGGTAGCGGTCCCACGCATTCCACTTCTGGCGCTCGTTGAGAAGCGACGTGCGCGGGTAGAACGCGGTACCCATGATGGTCCGCTCTTGGTCGGTGGTAGTCACTGGTGCTCCCTCATCGACTCTCTCTGAAATAAGGCTCGGCCAAGCTCGCCGGCATCTGGGATCGTCGCTCGGCCGCGGAGACGAAGACCATGACCAGGTACACGACCAGGAAGGGCAGGATCGCCAGAAGCTCGGTCGGGATGTTCCATCCCAGCAGCTGCAGGGTGAACCCGAGACTGGAGATGGCACCGAAGGCGTAGGCCGCCACCAGCAGCCGCAGGGAGCGCCAGCTGGCGAGGATCACGAGGATGACCGCGATCCAGCCCATGCCGGCCGTCATGTCGTCGAACCAGTCCGAGAACAGGCGCAGCGTGAGGTATCCCCCGCCGGCTCCGGCCGCCGCTCCCCCCAGAGCCACATGCAGGTACCTCATGCCGCTGACAGGGAGCCCGGCGGCGTCGGCGCTGGCGGGGTCGTGGCCCACCGCTCGCAGGTGCATGCCGGTCCTAGTGCGGAAGATGTACCACTGGACAACGGCAACGAAGGCCCACGACAGGTAGACCACCGGATCGTGCGACAGCAGGAGCGGGCCTACCGCTGGCCAGTCGTGGACCGACTCGGGGAACACCGGCGTGAAGATGCTTCCACTGAAGCGTCGCGCCACCGGAGGGTCGCCCTGGCTGCCGATGAAGCTCGACAGGCCGGATCCGAGAATGACCAGGGCCACCCCGACTACCACCTGGTTGGCTCGCAACGAGACCGCGAGCACTGCCTGGATCATCGAGAATACGGCTGCCGCGAGGACCGCCACCACCAGGCCCGCGACCGGACTGCCGGTGGAGGTCGTCACCCAGAACCCGCTCACCGCGCCGATGAGCATCGTGCCCTCGACGCCGAGGTCGAGGACGCCGCTGCGCTGGGTGAGGATCGCCCCGCTGCCGGCGAGAACCACCGGGGTCCCCGTCGACACCGCGACCACCAGGGATTGGATCAAGACCCAGTCGTTCATCGGCTGCCAACCTCGACCCGGGTGATCCGGACCCGGTACCGGATGAAGAACTGGGCCCCGGCGACACAAAGCAGGATGATGCCCTGTATCACGATCACCACCGCGGGCGAGACGCCGAAGATGCTCAACGACGGGGCGGTGCTGAGCAACGCCCCCATCAGGAAGGCGATCGGCACCACCAGCAGGGGCTTCAGCAAGGCGACCGCGGCGACGACGATGCCGACGAATCCCAGATTGACCGCTATGGCCCGGGGTTCGAGCGCGAAGGTGATGCTCATCACGTACGTTCCACCGGCGACCCCGGCGAGGGCTCCCGAAACGGCGAAGACCGAGATGATCTGGCGGGTCGAGTTGATCCCCGCGTAGCTGGCCGCAGCGCGGGAGTCGCCGGCCACCCGCAACTGGTAGCCCCACACCGTCCTGCGGAGCGCGAGGGCGACGATCAACGCCAGCGCCAGCGAGAGAATCAGACCCGCATCGAACACCCCGAAATAGGGATCCAACTGGGTCGACTCCGGGATGACCTTCCCGGCCGGGAATCCCGGGTTGGTGCGATCCCGCCAATAGCTCACGCTGCCGAAGATCAGGTAGTTCATGATCCCCAGGGCGACGAAGTTGAGCATCAGGGTGGTGACCACCTCGTCGGTTCCGAACAGGGCCCGCGGCACGGCTGCGAGCGTGGCCCAGGCCGCTCCGCCGAGGGCGGCCGCTATGACGACCGCGGCCACTGCCAGCGGAGCGGGAAGCGAGGGGCCGAGCACCAGCGCCGCGGCCGCACCGGCCACCGAGCCCGCGATGAGCTGGCCCTCAGCACCGATCGACCACAGGCCCATGCGGAAGCAGACGGTCACCGCCAGCCCGGTGAGGATCAGCGGCGTGGTCGACCGCAGCGTCTCGCGGAGGGCCCTGGACGAGCCGAATGCCCGGTCGAACATCTCGCGGTATACGTCGAGGGGATTGTCACCCGCCATCAGCAGAAGGATCGCTCCGAGCCCGAACGCCAGGACCAGAGCGACGAGGTTGACGCCCAGTTGCTGGAGGAAGCGTGACGCCGCCCGCTGCTCAACCGTGATGGGGATGTGCCAGCGGCCACTCCGTGAGGCGGCACGGTCGACGGTGGGCGCGGTCATGTCAAGCCTGCCATCCAGCGCCCGACTTGAGCCACATCGACTTCGGATGCCGGTCGTGACGCCACGACCCGACCCTCGTACATCACGACCACCTCGTCGGAGATTCCGAGCACCTCCTCGAGATCCCCCGAGAAGAGGAGGATGCCCACGCCGCGGCCGCGTTCGGCCTTGAGGATGGTCCGGACCGCTTCGGCCGCCCCGACGTCGAGGCCGCGGGTCGGTTCCGACGCGACCAGTAGGGCGGGCTGCCGCGACAGCTCGCGAGCGAGGATCAGCCGCTGCAGGTTGCCTCCCGACAGCACGCTGATCGGCAGGCCCTTGCGCACGCCGCGGATATCGAACCCATCGATCAGACGTCGAGCCCATTGGTTGATCGCCGACAGCCGCAGGAACGGCCCGATACTGAACTCCCGGTCTCGCTGGCTCCTCAGCAGCACGTTGTCCTCGATCTCAAGTCCGAGAACCAGGCCCCTCGTCAGGCGGTCCTCGGGAACGAATCCCATCCCATTCTTGATCCTGTCGCCGATCGTCTGCGATGAGATGTCCTCGCCCCGGAGCCTGATCGTGCCCGACGTTGTGGTGCGGAGCCCGGTGATGACCTCCGCCAGCTCGCGCTGGCCATTCCCGGACACGCCGGCCACCCCCACGATCTGGCCTGCCCTCACGGTGAGATTCACGCCGTCGAGTTCGGGGCGCGTCGCGGCGTCGCTGACGACCGATACCGAGTGCAACTCCAGGAGCTCGTCTCCGGTGGCGTGGGATGCGTCGACGGACCCGGATCCCGGTGCCAGGTCGTCGCCGATCATGAGTCTGGCCAGGTCGTGGGTGGTGGTGTCCTCGACGCGTTGGTGAGCGACCTTCTTCCCGGATCGCAGGACTGTCACGGTGTCGGCGGACTGCTGGACCTCGCGCAGCTTGTGGGTCACGAGAATCACACCCCGGCCCTGGTCGGCGAGGTTCCTGAGCGCCGCGAACAGGGCTTCAGCCTCGCGGGGGGTCAGCACGGCCGTCGGCTCGTCGAGGATGAGGACCTTCACGCCGCGGTTGAGGAGACGGATGATCTCGGCCTGCTGCTTCTCGCCGACGGCAAGGTCACCGACGTATTTGGTCGGCTCGATCCACAGGCCGTGCCTGTCCATGACCTCCCGGGCGCGGTCGGCCAGCCCGCTCGCGGTCATCCTGACCGGCACGTCGGGATTGCCGAGCAGGATGTTCTCGGCGACGGTCATCTGCTCCACCAGCCGGAAGTGCTGGTACACCATCCCGACGCCGGCCTCCAGGGCCGCGTGCGGGGAGTGGGGACCGTAGGGGGCTCCAGCCAGGGTCATCTCGCCCCGGGTGGGGTGGTACAAGCCGGCCAGGATCGAGCACAGCGTCGATTTTCCGGCCCCGTTCTCGCCCAGCAGGGCGTGGATCTCGCCCCAACGAAGGTCGAAATCTACGTCCTCGAGGACGGACTGGCCGAAGAACTCCTTGGAGATGCCGATCGTGCGGACCGCCAACTCCGTGTCCTGCGGCATGACCTGTTGACCCCCCGCGGCGCGGGATCGCGGGGGATCGGCCTCTTAGCCGATCTCGCCCTGGACGCCTTCGATCACCCACTCGCAGCAGATGGCGCGATCGAAGAACTCGAGGGCCTCGCCCTCGGGTACGACGAGGTTGCCGTCGCGGTCCACTATCGGACCGGCGAACACATCCAGGTCACCGGCGGCGATGTCCGCGATCAAGCTGTCCACCAGGTCTTGCGCCTCTGCGGGAACCGACGCCCCGAACTCGGCGTAGCCGAGGAGCCCGTCGGCGTAGCCACCGTAGATGTATCCTGGCTCCCAAGTGCCCGCGGCCACCTCCTGCGCGGTGGTCACGAAGGCGGCGCCCCAGTTGTAGAGCGACCCTCCCAGCCACGAGTCGGGCGCCTGGAGGCGGGCGTCGTCGTACCCGTATCCGATGAACCCGGCGCCGCGCTGGGCGGCCACCTCCGGCACCGCCGACGATGACAGGTCATAGGTGAGGACGTCGACACCGAGATCGATCAGGGCGTTGGCCGCTTGAAGCTCGAGATTGGGATCGAACCAGTCGTTGGTGAACACCACATGCACCTCGGCGTCGGGGTTCACCGAGCGGGCGCCGGCCGCGAACAGGTTCAGCGGCTTGAGCACGAAGGAGATCCCGAATGCCGCCACGTAGCCGATCTTGCCGGTCTCGCTCAACGCGGCCGCCAGCGCGCCGTCCACGTACCGGGCCTCTTCCACCGCCAGGCAGTACTGGCCCATGTTGTCGGTGACGGTGGCGTCGCAAGCATGCAGGAACGCGGTCTCGGGATAGTCCGCGGACACGATGGCCATGTCGGCGTCGTACGTGGAGGTGCCGATGATCAGGTGGTAGCCGTCCTCGGCAAGGTCCGTCATCGCCCGCTGAGCAGTCTGCCCAGGGGCGATTTCCTCGACCCTGAGGACCTCGGCGCCAGGCATCGAATCCACGAGCAACTGCGTCCCGGCATCCATCGAGCCTTGCCACCCGCCCTGGTCGAGCGTTCCGTCATAGAGCACCGCAATCCGCATCCCAGTGCCATCCGACGCGCTCAGAGTGTCGGTAACCTCCGTGGGCGCCTCGGGCACGGTGGTCGTCACCTCAGCGGGCGCTTCAGGCGCGGCGGTGGTGGTGGTCTCGGGCGCTGCGGCGGCGGTGGTCTCGGTTTCGGGCGCGGCGGCGGTGGTCGCAGGCGCGGCGGGCGCGTCAGCCTCGTCATCCCCGCAAGCGGCCATCACCAGGCACATCGTCGACGTGACCGCCAGCCACGTCCGGGTCCTTCTCCTCATGTGTCCCCCTTTTCGGAACAGCGATCGATGAACTGCTGTCGGGTAGCGATCTGCTATCCCTAGTGCTGTACGTTACATGCACACTTCGGCCGGTGGCGTGGTCGAGAGCCCGGGGGCGGAAGACATGACCAACGACCTGAGCGAGGTCTACGCATTCGGGGGGACCCCGTTCAACAGCCGCACCGCGCCGCTCAACAAGTGGCGGCGCTGGGTCTCCTGGGACCGGTTTCACCTCGTTGACGTGTTCAGCACGATCGAGGAGGAACTAGGCGCCATCCGCAATCGGGCCGCCGTCATCGAGATGTCGCCGCTGTCGCAGCACGTCATCGCCGGCCCGGACGCGGCCCGGCTGGTCGACCGGGTCATCACCCGCCGGGTCGACACCATGGCCAACCGCCAGGTGTACTACTCGCCCTGGTGTGACCACGATGGCAAGATGATCGGCGACGGCATCGTGGTGCGGCTCGAAGAGAACCGCTTCATCATGACGGCCGATCCCATGATGACCTGGCTGGCCCAGTGTTCGACCGACCTCGACGTGGAGTTCGAGAACACCCAGGGCGCCAACGGCCTGCTCGCGTTGCAGGGCCCCCGGTCCAGGAGCGTGCTCGAACGCCTCACCGGTCGGGACTGGTCCGATCTGAAGTTCTCGCGAGGCACCGAAGCCCGGGTTGCCGGCCTGGATGTGTGGGTCTGGCGGCAGGGGTTCACCGGCGAGCTGGGCTACGAGTTCTGGGTGCCCGCCGAGTCGGCGCCGACCCTCTGGGACGCGGTGATGGAGGCCGGAGAACCCGACGGTTTGCTCCCTGCGGGCCACTTCGCCGAGGATGTCGCCCGGATCGAGGCCGGTTTGCTGATCGTGGTGGCCGACTACCTCGGGTCTGGACCTGACCGCTCGGCCCATCCCACCGCAGAGCAGGAGGAGTCCTTCGTCACGCCCTACGAGCTGGGCATCGGCCATTTCGTGGACTTCGACAAGCCCGAGTTCATGGGCCGCGAAGCGCTCCTGAAGGCGAGGGACGCTCCCCAGAAGCGCCGGCTCGCCGGGGTGGTCGTCAACTGGCGGGAGATCGTCGACGTGTATCTCGACATCGGTCGCCCGCCGGTTGTCCTGCCCCGAGTGCATCGCGACCCGCAGGTGCCCATCCACCGGGGCGGGGAGCGGGTCGGCCACGCGACCAGCGTCACGTGGAGTCCCACCGTCGAGCAGGTGATCGGATTCGCCCACATCCACCCTGCAGCCGCGGACCCGGGCACCGAGGTGACCCTAGGATGGGATGTGATGGGCGAGGAGCACGCGGTCTCCGGGACCGTCGTCGAGCTGCCGTTCCTCCCCATGAGGCGAGCCGCCGGGTAGGAGGCCGATTCGTCATGACCACGACCATTCCTGTTTCCGGCGACACCGATTGGGCGGTGTCCAAGAACCAGAGCCTGGCCGACCAGCGGGCCAACCGGATGGACGCCGAGGCCGAGACCCGCATCTACCAGGCGTTCCGGCACTTCTGGCATCCCGTCATCTATTCCGATGAGCTGACCGACGCGCCCAAGCAGGTGTGGCTGTGCGGCGAGCAGCTGGTGGCGGTGCGCCTCGACGGCGAGGCCGCGGTCTTCAACGACATGTGCGCGCACCGCGGCACTGCCCTGTCGTTGGGCAAGGTGGTGGTCTCCGAGTGTGGCGAGACGCTGCAGTGCCCCTATCACGGCTGGCGCTACGCACCCGACGGGCGCTGCGTGCTGGCGCCCCAGCGTCCCGACCTGGCCGGGCGGCTGCGGGCCCGCATCAAGCGCTACAACGTGGTGGAGCGCTACGGCATGGTCTGGGTGTGCCTGGCCGACGAGCCCCATTTCCCGCTGCCGGAGTTCCCCCAGTTCGAGGACCCCTCCTATGACTGCGTGGCGGTCCCGTCGACGGACTGGGATCACACGTTCGCGGTGCGCCGCACCGAGAACTACATCGATCCGGCCCATCTGGCCTTCGTCCACGACGGCTACCTGGGGGATTCCAGCAATCCGGCCATCCCCCGCCACGAGGTGTTCCCCACAGCCCGCAACATCCTCCACATGCGGCTCAGCGAGCCCGCCCGGGAGCCCGCCGGCGCGGCCAAGAACAAGTCGATCGACAACGACAGCGAGTACATGGAGGTCATGAAGACTTGGGAGTGCTTCATGCCGCTGACGGTGCTGCTGCGGTCGTTCAACTCAGAGGGCGAGACCTTCTGCCTGTTCTTCCACCCGACGCCGACGTCGCCCACCACCATCCGCAACTTCACCATCGGCGCCCGCAACTTCGGCTCGGCGTCGACGATCTTCGAGGAGATCGCGGGCTGGAACAAGTTCGTGTACGAGCAGGACGAGCCGATCGTCTCCTCGCAGCGGCCCGCCCAGCTGCCCGAGGACCTGTCGATGGAGATGTACCTGGCCGAGGTGGACATCTTCTCGCTGCACTACCGCAAGTGGCTGCTGGAGCTGGCCGACGAGCTCGTTCCCGCCGACGCCGGTCAAGAGACCAGCGAATCGGCCGACGCCACGCCCTAGGCGACCATCTCCGGCGCGCCGAGCCCGAACATCTCCACCAGGTCGCGGCGGTAGCGGACCGACAGCCGGTCGGCGCGGATGTGAGTCTCGGCAGCCAGGTTGAGCGGCACGTTCTCGGGGCGCTGGCTCTCGACGATCACGATGTCCTCGCTGTTGGTGACCAGCTGGTACTCGGCGTAGTCCTCCACGGTGGCGCCCGGGATGTTGGTCAGCGAGACCTGGTAGATGTCGGTGGTCCGGGCGCTGACGGGTGAACCGATGTCGAAGAAGTGGCTGGTGACGAAGCTCTCGCCGTCGTCCTCGTAGTAGTCCACCCTCAGATCGGTGGCGAACGGGTAGGTCAGATGGTGACGGTAGAAGACCTCACGCTCCCGCTCGCCGAGGTCGTCGTTGAAGCCCCGCTCGACCTCGATGTAGGGCAGCGCCATGTACAGCCCGTAGTCGGTCTGCTCCAGCGTGTAGTCGGGCACGACCGGCCGGGCCCGGTTCCCGAACGTCTTCATGTGGACCCAGGAGATGTGGGCGATGTCGTTGAAGTTCTCGCAATGGCGGCTGGCGGTGGCCGCCCACGTGCCCTTCGGGATCTGGATCCGCAGCCATTCCGGCCCGAACTCGTCGAGGTGCGGCCACTCGGGGAGCGGGCGGAGGGGCTCGGGCTTCATGCATGCCCACACGATCCCGTAGCGCTCGGCGGCGAGGTAGCTGATGAGCCTCATGGTCTTGGCGGGCGGGGGACTGTCGGGATCGTTGGCGGGAATCCAGGTGCACTGGCCGGAGCGGTCGTAGTGCAGCCCGTGGTAGGGGCACACGATGCAGGCACCGTCGTCGCTCATCCAGCCGCGGCTCAGCTTCGAGCCCCGATGCACGCAGAGGTCCCTGGCCACCGCTGCGCCCTCGCTGGTGCGGTAGACGACGAGGTCGACGTCGAGCAGCTTGGACGCCACCGGCCCGTCGGCAAGATCCGACGAGAACGCCACCGGATGCCAGAACCCGGCCAGGATGTGCCAGTCGCTCTCTCGGATCTGGGACCCTGCGGGGTACTCCGTCGCAGTTGAAGCTTGGTCGGTCGGCTCGTACATCGCTGCTCCCGCTCGCCTCTCGGATTCTGAAATTATCTGGGCGGCAACAATATATGCACGGGCAAAACCGCTAGAAGTCCCACGGCCGTGTGCCACCGACACACGGCGACGTGGCGGTCTAGGCGAGTACCTAGGAGACCGTTGCGGTGTAGGAGTTCGTGGCGAGGACTTCCGGTGTGTCGCCGTCGGTGCCGGCGGGTGAGGCTGCGGTGAGGGTCAACTCCACCGTCAACTGACCCGGCTGGAGGGCCACCGGCAGGAGGGTCTCGATCCGGCCCACGAGCACGCAGCTGTCGGCCGGGGCCGTCCCGGCCCATCGATGCTCGCTCAGGACGGGGCCGTCATCTCCGAGCACCCGGGCCCGGGCCACGATGCCGTCCAGGTCGCGGCGAGTGTCGTTGACCACGTGCACGGCCAGGTCGAGACGGTCGCCGGCGCGCAACTCCTCCGGCAGCGGGTCGACCACCACGATCACCGGCCGGCAGGCGTCTACCAGCGCCCACCAGCCCGGCTTCGGTCGCCTCAACCCGTCCAGCACACCGAACCCGCCGTCGAGGCAGCCGCCGAGCCCGCCGCCGACGTCGGCCAGGGCGTGCAGTAGGAAGCCTCCGGTGGGCCGGTATTTCAAGCGTCGCAGGATCTCGACGGTGGTCTTGACGACCTCAGGCTGGTCGGCCCGCACCGGCGTGCCGAAGGCCGACACGAACTGGCCCATCGTCGGCACCCGGGCCAGCGTCGGGGCCAGATCGGCGGCCCGACCGCCGTGGTGGCCGAACCACAGCTGGCTCGTCGTGCCCTCCAGCGACGGGAGGTGCGGCGGCACGCCGGCGTGGGGCACCACCGGGCGCGAGCCGTCGCAGCGGGACATCACCCGGCTCAGGCGCCGGTCGAGAACGTCCCGGTTCCACGACGGCCCCAGCCGGCTCCACGCCGCGGGAGTGGCCGACCGGCGCCTCTTGCGGGGGAACGGATCGTCGTGGGCGCACCACACCGCCACCGACGGGCGGTGGCCCAGCAGGTCGACGGCCTCCCGGGCCTGCCGCCGGGCCTCGCCCGCCACGCTGCGGCTCATCACCCCCCGGACGGGCAGGTCCTGCCAGACGAGCATCCCCAGCTCGTCGGCGGTGTCGTAGAGCTCCTCGCGGGCGATGTGGGCGATGGGGCGCACCAGGTCGAGGCCCGCGTTGCGGGCCGCCCGGATGTCGTCGGCCACCTCCGCCGGCGACGCCGTGCCCAGCAGCGGCCTGGTGGGCAGGAGGTTGGCGCCCTTGGCGAACAGCCGCTCCCCGTTGACGTGCAGCACCCACCGGCGCATCTCCACAGACCGGAAGCCGATGCGGAAGCGCCGCCGGTCGTGGACCTCCCCACCGGAGGTGGCCTCCATCTCCAGGTCGCACAGGGGCTGGTCGCCCAGGGCGTGGGGCCACCACAGTGGGGGGTCGGCCACGTCCACGGTCCACTCGACCCGGTTCTCGCCGACGGCCGCGTGGTGGCTGTGGACGTGCTCGGTGCCCGCGACTGTGGTGCGCAGGTACACGGCGCCCCCGTCCGGTACGTCGAGCACGGCCCGCAGCTCCAGCCGGGCCCATGGCCGGCCGCCGCCCGCGCCCCGGCCCCGGTCATCGGCGCTGTGGACCTCGGCACAGACCGCTCGGGCGTGACGGATCGCGACCGTCCCGCTGGAGCGCAGCCGCACCGGCCGCCACAGGCCCCCCACGATCACGTCGTCGGATCCGCACAGCTCGGGGTCCTGCAGCGCCCCGGTCAGGGTGGTGCGGTTGTCCGGGTCGCCGAAACGCCGGCAGGTCGCCTCGACGGCCAGCAGATGCTCACTGCGAGCACTGATCTGGTCGGTGACCTCGAGTTCGTGGGGCACGAAATAGCCGTCGGTGTGCCCGAGGTAGACGCCGTCTAGCCAGATGTCGCCCTGCTGGGCCAGCCCCTCGATCCGCAGCCACCACCGGGTGCTGCCGGTCTCGACCCCGTTCGCGGCGGCCGCCTCGGGAGGTCCCTCGAAGCGCCTCCGGTACAGCACCGACTCCTCGGTGGCGAGGTCCAGTCCCCCGGCGCTCTGGGCCCAGTGGCTGGGTACCTCGATCGGGGCCCAGCCCGACTCGTCGTGGTCGAACTCGTGGAACGTGCGCCGTTGCCCCTCGGTGGCCGCAGCGATCCGCCACGTGCCGCCCAGATCCACGGCCCCAAGCTACCGCCCGCAGTTGCTGTGCCCCGGCGGGTGATGCGCCCGGCGGGTGGCCGCCGTCTCCTGTCGCCCGGCGGGTGGCCGCCGGTGGTCGCTTGCTCGCACGGGCTTCGCCCTACTCGCTCGCAAGTCGACCGCCGCCGTCTCCCGCCTAGCCGTAGCTGCCGCCCGCGGGTGGTGCGCCCGGCGGGTGGCCGCCGTCTCCTGTCGCCCGGCGGGTGGCCGCCGGTGGTCGCTTGCTCGCACGGGCTTCGCCCTACTCGCTCCCAAGTCGACCGCCGCCGTCTCCCGCCTAGCCGTCTCCCGCCTAGCCGTTTACTGCGGCCATCACGGCGCCGCTAGGGTTGCCGGCGATGCCTGAGTCCCGACCGACCACCCTGGGCGAGCTGCGAGCATCCGGCTGGACATCGGTGCCCGTCCGCCAGGAACTCCGGCGCAACGCCGTGGCCCGCATCCGCTCGTCGGAGCCGCTGTTCGGTGATGTGCTCGGCTACCACAACACCGTCATCCCCCAGGTCGAGAACGCCCTGCTGGCCGGCCACGACATGATCATGCTGGGGGAGCGGGGCCAGGCCAAGACCCGCATGATCCGCGGCCTCGTCGGCCTGCTCGATGAGTGGATGCCGATCATCGCCGGATCCGAGATCAACGACGACCCCTACGCCCCCGTCTCGGCCCACGCCCGGGCTTTGGTTGCCGAGCAGGGTGACGCCACCGGAATCGACTGGGTCCACCGCAGCGACCGCTACGGCGAGAAGCTGGCCACCCCCGACACGTCGATCGCCGACCTGATCGGCGAGGTCGACCCGATCAAGGTGGCCGAGGGCCGCTACCTGTCGGACGAGCTCACCCTGCACTACGGCCTCGTGCCCCGCACCAACCGCGGCATCTTCGCCATCAACGAGCTCCCCGACCTGGCCGAGCGAATCCAGGTGGGCCTGCTCAACGTGCTGGAGGAGCGCGACGTGCAGATCCGGGGCTACAAGGTGCGCCTGCCGCTGGACGTGGTGCTGGTGGCCTCGGCCAACCCGGAGGACTACACCAACCGGGGCCGCATCATCACCCCGCTGAAGGACCGCTTCGGGGCCCAGATCCGCACCCACTACCCGCTCGACGCCGGCACCGAGATGGACATCGTCGAGCAGGAGGCCTACCTCGGCCCCGGTCCGGCCGACGCCACTGGCACCGCCGACGCCGCTGGCGTGCCCGGCACCGCGGGCCTGATGGTGACCGTCCCGGAGTTCATGAACCGCATCGTGGTGGCGCTCACCCGGGCGGCCCGGTCCAGCCCCCACGTGTCGCAGCGCTCGGGGGTGTCGGTTCGGCTGAGCATCTCCAACGCCGAGACCATGGTGGCCAACGCCATGCGGCGCACCCTGCGAACCGGCGGCGACCATGTGGTGCCCCGGGTCACCGACCTCGACGCGCTGTCGTCGTCGACCGCGGGCAAGGTGGAGATCGAGACGCTGGAGGAGGGCCGTGAGGCTGAGATCCTCCAGCGGCTGGTCGGCTCGGCGGTGCTATCGGTATTCAAGGACTGCGTGCCGCCCGACATGCACCGCGACGTGGTGGACGCCTTCGAGGAGGACCTGGTGGTGGACGTGGGCGACGACGTGGCCGACGCCGACTACGCCGGGCTGCTGGCCCAGGTCCCGGCCTTGACCGCTCCCGTCCAGGTATTGCTGGCCGGCGACGAGGCGGCCGAGTCGCCGGCCATGGTCGCCGCCGCGGTGGAACTGGTGCTGGAGGGCCTGCACCTGTCCAAGCGCCTCAACAAGGACGCCCAGGGCCCCCGGGCCCAATACCGCTCCCGCTAACCGGCGAGGCAGCGGCGGCTAGGCGCTGGGCTGAGGGCTTGACCACCCGATCGCGGCCGATCAGGCCCCGCGGCGCGCCGAAGCCCAGGGCCCACTCGTAGCCGTCCACCGCGCTGTCGTGGAAGTAGCCCCGCAGGCCCGAGGCCCGGGCGTCGGCCACCGCCGCCAGCGACCCGTCCAGCACCGTGTCGCGCCAGTCGTCGTCATCGGTGGGCACGCCCTGGGCGGCCACCACCACCCCCCGACCCGGCACCGCATCGATGGCCCGGTGGACGGCCTCACCGAGCTCGGCCGGTTCGGGAGCGAAGCCCGCGGCCGAGCGCCGGGCCGACGCCGGCCAGCTCGCCAGCCGGCCCGTCTCGGTGACCCCCACCGGGTGGTCGTGACTCAGCCCCACCAGCTCCGGCCCCTTCTCGAAGCTCGGCGCGGCCACCGGCGCCCGGCCCGGCACCTCCACCGCTCCCTCCCGCAGCGCCCTGGTCCAGGTGCCCCAGAGCAGCTCGTCCCAGCGGCGGGTCTCGATCGCGGCTGCATCGGCGTGCTCGCGCTCGACCGGCGAGGCGTGCAGCGTCGGCGCCCCGAACACCGCCATCACCGGTTGCGGCCCCGACTCCAGCAGCCGGCACGCCTCGTGCAGGGCCAGCATCGCACCCTCGGCCGCCTCCGCGGCCGCCTCGGCGCTGCGAAGCCCCGGCGGCCGGGAGCCCAGCCCGTAGCCCCGCACCGCCCAGCCGACGGGATCCTCGATCGGGCACCAACCCGCGGCCCGGCCGTCGAAGGCCTCGGCCATGCGGTCGACGTGCCGCGACCACCAGCGTCGCCGGGCCGTCTCGTCGGCGTGGCCGCCCTCGTCGTCGAGGTACCAGCCCGGCAGCGACGTGTGGTGCAGCGTGATCCACACCCCGAGACCGGCGGCCGTGGCCGCGTCGGCGATGTCCAGGTAGCGGTCCAGCGCGTCGCTGTCGGGCCTTCCCGCGGCGGGCTCCACCCGGGCCCACTCCACGGTCAGGCGCAGGCTGTTGAGCCCCAGCCCTCGCAGCTGGGCCAGGTCGTCCCGGAAGTCGCGGGCGAAGCCGGCGCCGTCCCCCGAGCGGGGCGCCCGCCCGTCACGTTCCCACACCGACCAGTCAGCGGCAGGCGTCACCCCCTCGGCCGACACCGACGACGCCCCCGCCCCCCACAGGAAGGCACCGTCAGAGCCCGTCATCTCAGGGGTGGCTCCCGAAACTGATGCAGCTGACGCCCTCAGAGGTCGTCACAATCATCAATTAGACGCTGCGGTTTGGACGGTCCACTCAGCGGGTGGTGAACACGCCGGCGTCGAACACAACCCGGTCGCCCACGCAGGTCTGGAACAGCGTGGTGTCGCCCTCGTCCCACATACAGACGTCGAGGCGCTGTCCGGGCAGCACCGGCGCCTTGAAACGCCCGCCCATCGACCCGAAGCGGGCCGGATCGCTGCCGCAGAGGGTGTGCAGCAGGGCGCGTCCCGTGACCCCGAACGTGCACAGCCCGTGCAGGATGGGCGTGTCGAACCCGGCCATGGCCGCGAACGACGGGTCGGAGTGCAGCGGGTTGCGGTCGCCGTTGAGGCGGTAGAGCAGGGCCAGATCGGTGCGGGTGTCGTAGCCGGTCACGTGGTCGGGCTCGCGGTCGGGCTGCCGCCAGGTGTTGGCCGGACCGCGGTCGCCGCCCCAGCCGCCCTCGCCGGAGATGAACAGCCCGGCCCGGCTGGTCCACATCGGCTCGCCGTCGTGGCTACGGACGTTGGTCTCCAGCACCACCAGCGCGGCCTTGATCTTGTCGTAGATGCCGGCCACCCGGGACTGGGCCACTGCGGAGCCCGCGGGCGGGATCTCCTGGTGGAGCTCGATGTGCTGGTCGCCGTGCAGCAGCGCGGCCAGGTTGAAGTCGCCGTAGTCGGGCATCCGGCTGGGGCCGATGACCACGACCTGGGTGGGCAGCATCCGCTGGGAGACGTCGCGGGTGTTCTCGGTGGTGAACTCCAGCTCGAAGCCGGTGGGGTCGGACGCTCCCGCGCCCACGCCGAGGGCGTACAGCAGGCTGTCCTTGGAGGTCCAGCTGATCTCGGTCTCTTCTCCCACGGCACCCGCGGCATCCGGATTGATGGGCATGACACCTCCACTCCTTGCGGGCCGTCCACGCTAACGCCACTCGCACTCCGGCAGCCCGGCGCCGGCACGGATTCTCGGCGCGATTCCTGGGCGTACACGACACACAACCAACCCGAGATTGTGGGAGCCGGCCGTTCTGCAGCTTCTCGGGTTGGTTGTGTCGATAGAGGGCACACAACCGACCCGAGATTGTGGGGCTGGCCGACCTGTCGTGCTGGCCGGCCGCGTAGGATCAACGGGATGAGAGCCGGTGGCGAGGTCGCGTTCCCGTCGCGCCGCGAGTGCGACCTGGGGGCATTCGCCGCGTTGGTCGAGCAGCCCATCGACCCCGCCGACTACCCGCTGGCGGAACGGATAACCCAGGGCGTGCCCGCCTACGACGCCAGCGCTCTGGCCCACGGCCCCGCCGCCGACGCCGAGCACCGGGCCGCGCTCCGTGACGAGCTCTCCAGAGCCCTGGTCGAGGGACCCGGCATCGTGCTGCTCGAGTCAGCCGTACCCACAGAGTCGGTCGACAGGGCGTCGACGGTGTTCTGGGAGCTGATCGCGGCCCAACACGCCCAGGGAGGACTGGCGGGCGACCACTTCGCCAAGCCCGGAGCCAACGACCGGGTCTGGAACGCCCTGGAGAAGCTGGCCGTGACCGATCCCGACGCCTTCATCGACTACCACCGCTCCGACGCAATCGCGGTGGCCTGCGAGGCATGGCTGGGCCCTCGCTACCAGCTGACCGCGCAGGTGAACGTGGTCAACCCCGGCGGCGAGGCCCAGCACCCGCACCGCGACTACCACATGGGCTTCCTCACCGACGACGAGGCCGAGCAGTTCCCCCGCCACGCCCACCGGCTGTCGCCGCTGCTCACCCTGCAGGGAGCCATCGCCCACTGCGACATGGGCACCGAGACGGGCCCGACCATGTACCTGCCCCACTCCCACAAGTACGAGCTGGGCTACCTGGCGTGGCGTCGCCCCGAGTTCATCGAGTACTTCGCCCGGCACCGGGTGCAGCTGCCGCTGCGCACCGGCGACGCGGTGTTCTTCAGCCCGGCCATGTTCCACGCCGCGGGACACAACCGCACCGCCGATGTGCACCGCATGGCCAACCTGCTGCAGATCTCCTCCGCGTTCGGCCGGGCCACCGAGGCGGTGGACCGCACCCGCATGGTCCACTCGGTGTACCCGCGGCTGCGGGGCCGGCTGGCGTCGGGCCTCGACCGGGGCGCGGCCGCCAACGTGGTGGCCTGCTGCGCCGAGGGCTACGCGTTCCCCACCAACCTCGACCGGGACCAGCCGGTGGACGGCCTGGCCCCGCCGTCGCAGGCCGACCTGATGAACCAAGCCCTGGACGAGGACTGGACACCCGAGCGTCTCCGACTCGAGCTGTACCTGCACGGCGAGCGCCACCGCAGCGCGGTGGGGGAGGATCCCTCCCTCCTCGGTGCCGGTGACGATGCCGGACAGGCGGTGGCGGGGTCGGTCCCAGCGGAACCGGCCCTGGTGGGTGGCAGCATCGGCCAGGCCGCCCGCCTGACCGTCGACGAACTACTGGTGCAGGCCCGCCAGGGGCTCGACCGGCTCTCCCCGGAACGGCTCGCGACCGCCTTGGAGTCCGCGTCCGAGCCGGGCTCGGCGGTCGAACCGCTGGTGATCGACATCCGCGACCGGGACGACCGGGAACGCACCGGGATGATCCCGGGCTCGGTGAGCATCCCGCTGATCGTGCTGGAGTGGCGCTGCCACCCGTACGCGGACTACGCGCACCCGGCTGTCGAGTCGTTCGACCAGCCGCTGGTGATGGTCTGCAACGAGGGCTACACGTCGAGCCTGGCGGCCGCCTCTCTGCGCCGTCTCGGCTTCACCGACGTCACCGACCTCGAGGGGGGCATGGAGGGTTGGGCCGCCGCCGGCCTGCCCGTGACCGTACCCCCGCAGCCGGACTCCTAGAGGGCCACGCGGACCGTGGGCGCGGCCAAAGGACAATCCCGTCACGTTGCAGTCAGACGAAGACTGCGCCTCCGTTGGGGCTGATGGTCTGCCCGGTGATGAACGTCGCGCCCGGTCCGGCGAGGAACACCGCGACCGCGGCGATCTCCTCGGGGCGGGCGATCCGTCCGAGGAGCGGGGTCTCGACTTCTCTCATGGCATCGGGTAGGGCCTCGTAGTCGAGCATGGGCGTGTCGGTCGGTCCGGGCCCGAGGGCATTGACAAGCACATGTGGTGCGAACTCGAGAGCCCAACATCGGACGAGTCCGATCACGGCGGCCTTGGAGGCTACGTAGGCCGAGTACCGGGCTCGGCCAGTGAGGGCGAGTTCGGAGGTGATGGCGATGAACCGACCTCGCCGATTCGTGCGCATCGCGGGCAGGGTTGCCTGACCGATGAGGAACGTGCCGCGCAGGTTGACATCGATCGTCCTGTCGAACTGAGCGAGGTCGGTGTCCTCGAGGGCGCTCTCGGTGAGGATCCCCGCCGAGTTGACAACGATTCCGAACGGGCCGGTCTCGGCCACGAGGGTCGTGACGCTGGAAGCGTCGGTCACGTCGACGGGGTGCGCCCCGGCTTGCCGCCCGCCCGAGACGATGGCCTCGGCTACGGGGGTGGCGTCGGCAACGTCGGCGAGCACCACCTCGGCACCGGCCGCGGCGAGGGCGTGAGCGCATGCCGCGCCGATGCCGCTGGCGGCTCCGGTCACGAGGGCGCGCTCCCCGAGCAGCCCGTCAGGAGCGACGGGCAACGATGTCGGCCGCATGCGATCGCCTCCCATCAGGCAGGCTCGATAACGAGCGAATTGGTTGATTGGTGCACTCTCAGCATTTGATTCTGTCATACAGAATCCGGGTTGCGAGCATTTCAACCACTAGTGTTGAGATTGTGCTTCGATCCGGAGCCGGGCAGCCGATGTCGAGGCATCCGGAGCTGGCGAGAGTAAGTGAGGAGTTAGCCTTGTGGAATCCGGGCCGCTCGCTGCGGCCAACACGGATGTGACGGTGATGGCCACACGCCGCAAGGGAATCGCCTCTTCGTCGGAAAGTTCGCCGCTCGATCTCGACGACATCGACCGTGCGCTAATCGCTGCACTCATCGCCAACGGCCGGGCGAGCTATGCCCAGCTCGCTCCGATGGTGGGGCTGGCCCAACCCACGGTCCGCAACCGGGTCCAACGGCTACTCGATGAACGTGTCATCGTTGTCGGCGGCCGGTTCGACCCGGCGGTGTTGGGACTCGGGGTCTTCGCCTTCGTATTCGTGAAGGTGGCCTCCATGATCGAGGACACTGCTCGCCTCATCTCCAAGATCGACGAGGTTGCCTTCGAGGTAGTCACCGCGGGCCGCTTCGACATCGTGGCGGAGTTGCGGTGCCGGGACGAGACCCACCTGGTCGCCGCGATGGACCGAGTCCGTGATCTGCCCGGAGTTGCGGGAGCCGCGTCCACCACCGTGCTGGGCTACGACAAGCAGGACTGGACCCAGGTCGGAGATCCCGACCCGGTACCCTGGTCACCTCCGGACCGGGCCCCGGTGGACTGCGCCATCGATGAGATCGATCGTCGCCTACTGGACGAACTCGCTCGCAACGGCCGTGCCACCTACGCCTCGATGGGACCCGCGGTCGGGCTGTCCGGCGCAGCGGTCCGCGAACGCGTCCTCAACCTTCTCGAGGCCGGGGTGGTGACGGTTCAAGCCCAGCCGACCCCGGAGACGGTCGGAATCGCCGGGTTCTGTGGTGTGGCAATCAAGGCCAACGGGTCCGTCGCGTCGATCGCGGCTGCCGTCAGCGCGCTGCCGGAGGCGACCCTGGTGGCTCGCACCCTGGGCCTCTATGACATGTCGGTCGAGGTCTGGCATCGCGACGCCGAACACCTGTCGTCGGTGCTCGATGAACTGCGGCGGATCCCCGGCGTTGGCGCCATCGATACCGTGCCCTACCTGCAGGTCGTCAAGGAGGAGTACCGGCTCTGGATCTGATGCGCGTCTCGAACCCTGGTGTCTCATCTGAATCGTTTGCATACAACTGATTGACCGTGTGAATCACTTGTGAGCCGAGGTGATCTCGATTAGTGTGCAAGCGCTGCGTCCGAATCGAGCAGGGAGAGGGGACCGCATGCGCTCACCACACCGACTAATGAGGCTCATGGTCTCGCTGCTGGCGATGATCTTGATCGCTGCCGCTTGTGGCGACGATGACGCCACGTCGACACCAGCCGAGACGACAAGCGCAGCCGATGACGGTGCAGCTGACGCAACGGAAAGCACCACGGACAGCCCTGAACCCGCCGCTGCCGAGCCCGAGCCCGAACCCGAGCCGGAGCCCGAACCCGAGCCAGAGCCGATGAAGTTCGCCGTGATCAACCAGCAGGACGGCGTCATCGCGTTCCCTGAGGTCAGCGAGGCCGTCCAGATCATGGCCGACCACTTCAATTCCCAGGGCGGAATCGGCGGCCACCTGCTGGAGATCGAACTGTGCACCACGGGGGATGACCCGGAGTCGGCACAGGCCTGCGCGCAGCGGTTCGCCAACGACGACTCGGTCCAGTTCGTATACATGGCCGCGGTGTTCAACAGCGGTGCGCTCTATCCCATCCTTGGTCCCGAGGGAGCGAACAAGCCGATTCTGGCCGGCACGCTGTGGGACGTTCCCGACGCCCTCCAGCCCGGTCTGTACTCCTCCGACCCCGGCTTGTTGCCGCTTGCTTACGAGGCGTTGCGCTATGCGGTCGAGGAGGACGGCGTGACCAATCTCGCAGTCGTTGTTGACGACACCGACGTGGGCGCTGGAACGCTGGCCGTCGTCGACTTCTTCCTGGCGGGCTTCGGCGGCGCGATCTCGACACCGGTGCCGATCGCGCCCGGACAGGCAGACTTCCTGGCGCCGCTCACCGCAGCCGGTATCGACAGCGCCGACGGCCTGGCGCTGCTCATCACCGACCCCGCCGGCTGCCAGCCAACCCGTGACGCCCTTGAGGCGCTTGGGCGCGGCGACCTTCCGGTGTATTTGGGCGAGTGGTGCGTGAGCGAGGAGTTCCGCGAGGCTGGGACATCCGAGGGATGGCGAATCGTCATGGGCCACCGCGGGGCCGAGGACGGAGATCCCGAAGCCCAGCAACTCCGCCAGATCTACGCCGACGCCGGTGCGGGCAGCCCGGTGGGTCTGGCCTTCTCGCACGCCAAGCACATGGACTTTGCCCGCCAGATCCTGGAACTCGCAATCAACAAGGCCGACGGCGGGCTCCCCAGCAGCGAGGACATTCACGCGGCGGCCACGGAATGGTCCGGGTCGCTGTTCATCGGTCCCGACACGGTCTCGTGTCCCGGTGCAGGTGCCTGGGTTTCGAACTGCAACACTGCGGCCCGCATGATCACTCTTCAAGACGGTGAATGGGTGGCCCTGACCGGCTACAACCTGATCGACGTGACGCTCTTCGACCCCCTCCTTGCGGGCTGACCGCGATAGGCCGGCCACCGGGGTCGGAGGCTTCCGCGCCGCCGACCCGGGAGCCCCGCAGGGGGAGTTCGCATGGGGGAGTACGTCCAGCAGCTCCTGTTGAGCTCGGGAGCCGGCGCCATCTTCGCGGCGCTCGCCATCGGGCTGGTGCTGACGTACCGGGCCGCGGGGGTGATCAACTTCGCCCATGGCGCCATCGCCACGTACGTCGCCTACACCTACACCAGCCTGGTCAACGAGGGCGAGATCCCCATTCCCCCGCTGCCGAACCCGGTCGCTCCGATCGAGGGGATCCTCGGCATCGAGTTGCTCGACCTCCCAACCTCCGTCGACTTTGGGGACGGCTGGTCGAAATGGGCTGCACTGGCCGGGGCGCTCGTAGTCGCCGGAGCGCTCGGTCTCGCCTTCCACTACATCGTCTTTCGGGCGCTCCGGTACCAGCCGGCGTTGACCAAGGTGGTCGCCTCAATCGGGCTGATGCTGGCGCTGCAGAGCGCAGTCGTGCTCCGCTTCGGCGGGGCGCGGCCCCCGGCCATCGAGCCACTGCTACCGGCCAGCCTCCGTATGCGCACGGTCAAGGTGCTCGGTGCCGCGGTTCCTCCGGACCGGTTTGTCATGCTCGGGTTGATCCTGGCCATAACGGCCGGGCTGTGGCTGCTGTTCAGGGCCACGCGCTTCGGGCTCAACACCCGGGCCGCGGCCGAGCACGAGCAGCACGCCACCCTGCTGGGGATCTCGGCCGACCGCCAGGCCGCGCTCTCCTGGGTGCTTGCCGCGGTCCTGGCCGGCTTCGTTGGCGTGCTCGTCGCTCCGGTGACCAGCCTCACCCCGACCAACTTCACGCTGTTCATCGTTCCCGGCCTGGGGGGTGCCCTGCTGGGCCGTTTCACGTCGTTCTGGGTCGCGGCCCTGGGCGCCATCGCCATCGCCATGGGGCAGAACGTCCTGCTGTTCGCCGAGATCGATCAGGAGTGGTTCCCGAATCTCAACCTCGACGCGGTGCTGCCCTTCGCGGTTGTCGTGATTGCCATGATGCTCCGGGGAGAGGTCCTCCCGGGACGGGGATCGGCCGCGACCGGCCGACTGCCGGCCGCCCCCGAGACCCGCTGGCGCCCCGGACTGGCGCTGACCGGCATCGCAGTCGTTGCTGTCCTGATCGTCTGGGGCCCGTTCGACTACCGGATCGGGCTGACGAACTCGATGATCGGCGCCATGCTCGCCCTGTCGCTCGTGGTCGTCACCGGCTACGTCGGCCAGATCTCGCTGGCCCAGCTTGCCTTCACGGGAGTGGCGGCCGCCGGTCTGGCGTCGTTCGGGACCGAAGCCGGAATCCCGTTCCCGTTCGCGCTGCTGCTGGCAGCGGCTGCCGCCACGGCCTTCGGCGTCGTGGTCGCCCTGCCGTCGCTGCGCGTACGGGGCTCGTCACTGGCCATCGTGACATTGGCCAGTGCGGTAGCGATCGATCAACTCTTCTTCCGCGGCGAGGGATGGTTCCGCATCGAGGGCAACCCGCACCGGACCTTCGACGACCCGTCCCTGTTCGGCATCGAGTTCGGGCCGGCGTCGGACTTCCCAATAAATGGCGACGAGTTTCCCACCCCCGCCTTCGGACTGTTCGTGCTCGTCGTGCTGGTCGCATTGTGCGCCGGGGTCGTCCGGCTGCGTCAGAGCCGGCTCGGCGAGCAGATGCTGGCCGTCAGGGCCAACGAGCGGGCCGCCGCCGCGGCTGGAGTGAGCGTGGCCGGCGTCAAGCTCACCGCCTTCGCCATCGCAGCCTTCATCGCCGGTGTCGCCGGCGCGCTGAACGGCTACAAGCTGGAGAGCATCAGAATCGGCAGCTTCGACGTGCTGCTGAGCCTCAGCCTCCTGGCCTTCGCCTACCTCGGTGGCATCGCCTCGGTGACCGGGGCCCTCTGGGCCGGCACCCTGTTCTCGGCCGGGATCGGTGTCGTCGTCGGAGAGGAGTTCATCGATCTCGGCCGGTACGAGTCCTATATCGCCGGCGTCCTGTTGACAGCCACGGCTGTGCTCAACCCCGAGGGCATCGACGGATTCGACCGGGCCCAGCGCGCAAGGCTCGCCCGCTGGTGGGCGAACCGCCGAGCCGCAGCCGTGGCGACATGACCTCGCCATCGCCTCCCCACTGACACCACCGGAAGGACACCACCATGACCTCCCAGCCCTTCTCACTCGCAGGAAAGGCAGCTCTCATCACCGGCGGCACCAGCGGCATCGGCTTGGCCACCGCCCGACGCTTCGTTGACGCCGGCGCCGACGTCGTCATCGGGGGTCGCCGGTCCGACGGCGCCGACATTGCCCGCGACATCGGTGCCCACTTCATCGGCGCCGACATGGCCGACCCCGAGGCGGTGGCTGCCATGTGTGACGCCGCCGCCGATCACCTCGGGGGCGGCATCGACGCTCTCCTCTGCCACGCCGGCGCGGTCGAGGAGTTCATCATGATCGAAGACACGACCGACGACATTCTTGAGACGATGTTCGCGGTGAACGCGCTCGGTCCCTACCGGGTGCTGCGCAGCGCGATCCCCCATCTCCGCGACCACGCCTCGGTGGTGCTCAACGGCTCCCTGGTGACGTTGATGGGCAACGTCGGCGAGACGGCCTACAGCGCAGCGAAGTCGGCCCTGGTCAGCCTGACAAAGGGCGCCGCCATGGAGTTGGCCCCAAGAGGGATCAGGGTCAACCTCATCAGCCCAGGGCCGACCGACGGAGCTATGTGGCCCGAGGATCATCCCCAACGCGATGTCGTCGCCACCCTGTGCCCGCTGGGCCGCTTCGGCCAGCCCGACGAGATCGCCGCGCTGTGCCATTTCCTCGCCGCCGACGAATGCAGGATTCTCACAGGAGCCCACATCGTCATCGACGGCGGCATGTCGGCCGGCTTTGCCCCGCAGATGCTCGAGCGGCTGATGACCGGCCCGGACCACTCGAACGGAGCGTCCGATGGCCACTGACCTCACCGGCAAGGTCGTCGTCGTCACCGGCGCCGGCAGCGGCATCGGCCGCTGCCTGAGCCTCGCCTTCGCCGCGGAGGGAGCGCATGTCGTGGCGGCCGACCTGAACCTGCGGACCGCCACCGAGACCGCCGCCCTGGCTACCGGCAGGCACCCCGTCACCGCCTTCCGACTCGACGTCACCGACCTCGACGGATGGAGATCACTCAAGGACACCGTCGATGGCCGGCACGGAGCCTGCGACGTGCTCTGCAACAATGCCGGCGTCTACTTCGACGACCTCTATCTCGACTCGACGCTACAACAGTGGCGGAGGCTCTGCGCGGTCAACATCTCGGGGGTCATGTACGGCTGCGACACCTTCGTACCGGCCATGGTGGCCCGAGGCACCGGACACATCGTCAACACCGCCTCCCTTCAAGGACTGATCGGCGTACCCCAAGGCCCCTACTACTCCGCCAGCAAGTTCGCCGTTGTCGGCTTCACCCAGTCTCTAGCCGGCGGGCTCGAAGGAACCGGCGTGACCGCCTCCGTGCTGTGCCCCGACGTGATCGACACCCCGATGAACGCCGACATCGACACCACCGGGCAACGGTTGATCGCCCCCGAAGAGGTCGCCCGCCGGGTGGTGACCGCCATAAGGGCCGACACGCCGCCGCTGTACATCTTCACCAGCAAGGACTACCTCGACTTCTACCGGGACTCCATTGCCGCGATCCTCAACGACTACGAGGCCACCGAGGGGTGAGGAAGGGCAGGTCGTCGAGATGGCGGGCGGTGCCGCCCTGGGTGCTGAGTTCGATGATGTTGCCGAACGGGTCGCGGCAGTAGACCGCGTAGCCGAACTCCTCGTTGCCGGCCGGCTCGTTCATGGCGTAGCCGCCAAGCTCCTGGAGACGCTCGAAGTCACCCCAGATGTCGTCGGTGTAGAAGCACAGGTGGCGGATTCCGGGCTCGTTGGCGCCGAGCTTGTGTGGTCCCGGCCCCGTCGCCTCCGGCTCACTGAACTGCCACAACTCCAGAAAGCAGTTCTGTCCGGCGAGGATGTAGCCCTGAGCCGCTGAGCCATCCAGCCCGACCGCCTGGTTGTAGAGCTCGTTGTCGACGCTCCATCCTTCGTGGTCGACGACGGTGAACCCGAACATCTTCTCGTAGAAGTCCCGCGCCCGGTCCAGGTCGGCGACGACGATCGCGGGATGAGCAAACCCGAGGATCATCGTGACGCCTCCTGCTCGGCTTCGTTGAGGCGGAGATTCTGGGCGAACTCCGCCTCGTCGTAGAGAAACTCCTCGCGAACGATCTTGTCGCCGTCCACAGTGAACACCGCGACCTCGCGGAAGATGTGGCGCTCGCCGCTGTGCTTCATCGTGAAGTCGCTTCTGATGATGACGGCGAAGCCGGTGGCCCCGATGAAGGGACCCTCGGAGATGGACACGCTGTTGATGTCGACCCAGTTCTCGGCCAACCATGCCTCGTGCTCGGCCGCCGCCTGGGCCCCGACCACCTCGTTCGGCTGCCCGCTCCAGGCCAGCGGTTCGACCTTCGCCGCATCCGGCGCATAGAACCGCTCATAGGCCGCCTCCCAGCCCTCGCGGTTCCACACTTCGATGCAGGCGTGAGCGACTGCGACTATCTCCTCATGCTTGGCCATCGTTCACCTCGGATCGGTCATCAGCCCTGATCCGGCGTCTTGTAGACGTCGGGGGTCTTCTCGTAGTAGGTCGGGTTCTCTCCGGCCCGGATCGCCTTCATGCGATGATCGATGTGGTCCCAGAACCGGGGCCATGGCTCAGATGACATCGCCCGCGTCAGCTGCGGTTGGGTTGCGGCCCGCGAGAACCCGCTCGAATCGAGCCTCGATGAACGGCTGGAATTCTCCGCTGTTGGGGAACACGTAGAACGTGCCGGTCCGTACTGCCTCAAGCAGGGCATCGGCGACGAGCCGCGGGTCGGTGCCGCCGTCGAGTTCGGCCCGAATGGCGGCGGCGAGTTCCTCGGGCTCGTCACCGACGAGGCCCGCTTCGGCCATGTTCGTGCGGGTGTTGCCGGGGCACAGGACAGTGACCCCGATGCCGGACCCGGTCGCGGCCAAGTCGTAGAAGAGCGACTCGGCGAGCGCTGTCAACCCTGCTTTCGACGCGAAGTACGGGGCCTGCAAGCCCGTGGTGAAGAACCCTAGAACCGACGATGTGAACGCCACGTGGGCCTCATCGTGGGTCTCGAGTTGGGGGAGGAAGGCCTTCAGCGCGTAGAACGGGCCGCTGAGGTTGACTGCGATGGTCCGGTCCCAATCCGATCGCGACAGGGTCTGGATGGGAGCGAGTCGCGCGACGCCGGCGTTGAGGCACACGAGATGCGCAGGCCCGTAGCGCTCCTCCACGACTCGGGCGAGGGCGGCGTTGGCTCCGTGGTCGCCCGCGTCACTCACAACGCCCAGCACCTCGCCACTGCCGCTCAGCGAGGCTACTGCGGCGTCAACCGATGCCTGCCGTGATCCGGTCACCGCCACCCTCATACGTGAGTCCAGGCACGCCTGGGCGATGGCCAACCCGATCCCACTCGTGCCGCCGGTGATTACGGCCACCTTGCCTTCCAGCTCCGAGATCACCGTGCCGGTTCCTTTCGGTCGTCAAGGGTGCGACATCGACGGCCCTGGGCCCTCTCCAGAGGATGCCGGACTCGCACCGTCCACCATTTCGAAGCCCAGTTAGCGGCCATAATAGGCAATCGATGTTCTCAATGCAGAACTGACACGGGATCGACACTTGAGGACGACCACAGGATAGGAATCACAAGTGGTCACGCTGCTGGCGTAGGAGGCCGAGCGGAGCAGGGCCGCGGATCGGCCCATACGGGCGGGGCCGTGGGCGGAGCGATGCCAAGCGTTGCCACTGCGACGCGGGCGGGTCCTTCATGGGGGACGCCCGTGCTCGGCGGGAGCGCGGCCGCGGGTAGGGTCGTGCCATGGCTCTGCGGGAGCGCTGGCGCCGCCGGCCGAGGGTTAGGCCCGAGCCGGCCCACTTCGCCTACTGGCGCTGGGACGGCACCCAGGCCGGCTTCGACCTCGACGCCGACTCGATCTTCGACGAGCTGGCCGACGACCTGCTCTACCACGGCGACCTCGCCAGCGCGCTGCGCCGCCTGATGGCCGACGGGTTCGAGGACCGCGAGGGCCGCCGGATCCAGGGCCTGCGCGAGATGCTGGAGCGGCTGCGGGAGCGCCGGCGGGAGCTGCTGGAGAACCACGACCTGGGCGGCGTGTACGACGACATCGCCGAAGCGCTGCGCGATGTGGTGCGCACCGAGCGCCGGGCGCTGGAAGAGCTGGACGCGGCCGCGGCCCAGGCCCGGGCCGACGGCGACGAGCGCCGGGCCGACCTCACCGCCCAGACCGCGGCCACCAAGAACCTCCAGCTCGACATGATGCCCCCCGACCTGGCCGGCCAGTTCAAGGCCCTCGACAACTACGACTTCGAGAGCGACGAGGCCCGCCAGCAGTTCACCGAGCTGGCCGAACAGCTGCGCGAGCAGCTCATGCAGCAGTTCCTGGACCGCATGGCGGGTGCGGTGAACGAGGCGACCGACGGCTCGGCACCCGAGGAGATGCAACGGCTCAAGGACATGCTGGCCGAGCTCAACGCCATGCTGGCCCAGCGGGCCCGCGGCGAAGAGCCCGACTTCGAGGGATTCATGGAGCGCTACGGCGACTTCTTCCCGGAGAACCCCAAGACCCTCGACGAGCTCCTGGAGGTGATGGCCCGCCGCATGGCCGCAGCCCAGTCCCTCATGAACTCGATGACACCGGGCCAGCGCGACCAGCTCCAGCAGCTCTCCGACCAGCTGCTGGCCGACATGGACCTCAACTGGCAGATCAACGAGCTGGCCGGCCACCTCCGCAACCAGTTCCCCGACCTCGGCTGGGAGCGGCGCTACGAGTTCGGCGGGGCCGATCCCCTCGACTTCAGCGAGGCCGCCGACATGCTGGCCGAGCTGGGGGACATCGACCAGCTCGAGAACCTGCTGCGGGGCTCGCCCAGCCCCGGCGCCCTGGCCGAGGCCGACACCGAGGCCGCCCGCAGGCTCCTGGGGGACGACTCGGCCGAGAGCCTCGAACGCATGGCCACCGTCGCCCGCATGCTGGAGGAGGCCGGTCTGATAGAGAACCACGAGGGTCGCTTCGACCTCACCCCCAGAGCCATACGCAAGATCGGCCTGGGCGCGCTCCGGGACCTGTTCGCCAAGCTGGACGCAGACAAGCTCGGCCGCCACGCCATCCACCGGGAGGGCATGGGCCATGAGCGGGAGCCCGACACCAAGCCCTACGAGTTCGGCGACGCCTTCAACCTCCACATCGGCCGGACCATCCGCAACGCCCTCACCCGCACCGGCGGAGGCGTGCCCGTAAACCTGCACCCCGACGACTTCGAGATCGAGCGGACCGAGCAGCAGGTGCGGTCGGCCACCGTGCTGATGCTGGACCTGTCGCTGTCGATGCCGATGCGCAACAACTTCCTGCCGGCAAAGAAGGTGGCCATGGCCCTGCACGCGCTGATCTCCAGCCAGTATCCCCGCGACTACCTGGGCCTGGTGTCGTTCAGCGAGGTGGCCCGGGAGTTCCGGCCCGAGAAGCTCCCCGAGGTCTCATGGGACTACGTGTACGGCACCAACATGCAGCACGGCTTCATGCTGGCCCGGCGCATGCTCAACCGCCAGACCGGCACCAAGCAGATCATCATGATCACCGACGGAGAGCCCACCGCCCACATCACCCCGTCGGGCCGGCCGTTCTTCAGCTACCCGCCCACCCGCGAGACCGTCGATCTGACCCTGGCCGAGGTGGGCCGCTGCACCCGTGACGGCATCCGCATCAACACGTTCATGCTCGACGCCACGTCGTACCTGACCAACTTCGTGGAGCGCATCACCGAGATGAACGGGGGTCGGGCCTTTTTCACCACGAACGAGAACCTCGGCGACTACGTGCTCGTGGACTTCGTGGAGCACAAGCGCAGCCTGGTGCGGGCCCGCCGCTGACGCTACTCATCAGCGGGGAGGAG
Organism: Acidimicrobiia bacterium; assembly: GCA_022819505.1. Classification (GTDB taxonomy): domain Bacteria; phylum Actinomycetota; class Acidimicrobiia; order Acidimicrobiales; family Aldehydirespiratoraceae; genus Aldehydirespirator. The sequence continues at coordinate 91,700 of JAJEHD010000021.1, forward strand.
AAATTCCTGCTCCCCGGTTTGCATTTGTCGTATGACAGTGGTGTAATTACATTGATGGCACCCGGGCGGGGCCGGGCTCGAGCCCACCGCTGGGGCCCGGACCAGTCATCGAGATGGTCATCGTGGAGGAACACCCAATGGAGCTACACGGCATCTTTCCCGCCGAGGACATGTCCTGGCAGCGCGAGGCCAACTGCTTGGGCGTGCATCCCGACCTCTTCTTCCCCGAGCGGGGCGCATCCACCCGGGAGGCCAAGGAGGTCTGCCGGGGCTGCGTGGTGCGCGAGCAGTGCTTGGAGTTCGCGCTGAACAACGGCGAGAAGTTCGGCATCTGGGGAGGCATGAGCGAGCGCGAGCGACGCCGCATACGGCGCGCCCGGGCGATGCAGCGCCGAGCGACCGCCACCGCCTAGGCACCACCCGACCGCAGCCGAGCCACCCGGCCGCGTACCAGGGATGCGGCTGTGGACAAAGCGCGGTATGCTTCCCAGCGATGGCGAACATCTTCTCAGTAGTGCCCAGCATCGGTACATCTGAACTCATCATCATTCTCATCATCGTCCTGCTGGTGTTCGGCGGGGCGAAGCTCCCCAAGCTCGCACGCTCGCTGGGCCAGGCCCAGAAGGAGTTCAAGGACGGTCTGTCCGAGAGCGCCAGTGAGGGCGACGGGGGAGCCAGCAAGGCCACCGGCAGCGACGGCAACCAGGGCGCTCCGGGCAAGAACGGCTCCGCCTGAGGGGCCTCGCCCCGAGGCGGAGAGCATCATGACGATCACCGACGTCGAAGCGGTCGACGAGCCGCCGGTGGGCCAGGCCACCATCACCTACCTAGGTCCGGTCGCGCCCCACTGGGAGATCCGACCGGTGTACGGCGACACCGACTTCATGGCCTCGTTCCGCGACCGGGTCCACGCCCGCCTGCTGCTGCTGCCTCCTCACGATCCACAGTTCCGCCGCAACCGCGAGCGGGTCAACCGCGACGCCGAGCGCGAGCGGATAATCGTGGACTGGGACCTCGGCTACCCCGAGGAAGAGGATCCCTACCCGGTCCGGGAGCGGGCCTGACCCGGACGGTCACGTGACCCCGCCCCGTCCATGATGCGTGTCGGCGGATGGGGCCAGCCCTTCACTGACTACTTCAGCCGGGAGCTTTCCTGGCTCGCCTTCAACGGCCGGGTTCTGAGCCTCGCGGGCGACCCGGACGTCCCGCTGCTGGAGCGGGCCCGCTACCTGAGCATCTTCTCCACCAACCTCGACGAGTTCTTCCAGGTGCGGGTGTCGGGCCTCGCCGACCGGGTGGCGGCCGAGCTCACCGAGCGCACCCTCGACGGGCACACCCCGGCCGAGCAGCTCCGCAAGGTCCGTCAGGTCAGCTCTGAGCTGTGCTGCGAGCAGCAGCGCCTATTCCTCGAGCAGGTCCAGCCCCAACTGGCCGGCGAGGGCATCCATCTGCTCTCAGCCGGCGACCTCGACGACGACGAGCGGGATCGGCTCCGCACGCACTTCTCCGAGCGTGTCTTCCCGGTGCTCACCCCGCTGGCCGTCGACCCCGGCCACCCCTTCCCGTTCGTGTCGGACCTGTCGCTGAACCTGGCCGTGCTCATGCGCGACCCGGTCAACTCTGAGCGTCGCTTCGCCCGGGTCAAGGTTCCCGACACCCTCGACCGCTGGGTTCCCACCGGCGAGGGCACGAACCGGTTCGTGGCCCTCGAGGATGTCATCGCGGCCCATCTCGACACCCTCTTCCCGGGCATGGAGCTGCTGGAGCACCACATGTTCCGGGTCACCCGTAACGCCGACCTCACCCTCAACGACGAGGACGCCGAGGACCTGCTGATCGCGGTGCAGTTGGAGCTGCGCCGCCGCCGCTTCCAGTGGGCGGTTCGCCTGGAGGTGGCCGACTCCATGTCGGAAGAGGTGCTCAATCTGCTGTTGCGCGAGCTCGACCTGCCCGCCGACGCCGTCGACCACATCCGGGGCCCCGTCGATCTGAGCGGGCTGAATGAGATCGCCGACCTGCCCCGGCCGGAGCTCAAGTGGCCGCACTGGCGGGGCATCACCGAGCCGGAGCTGTCGTCCGACGGCGGCCGGACCGACTTCTTCAAGGTGCTGCGGTCGGGCGATGTGCTCGTGCACCACCCGTACTCGTCGTTCAGCCGCTCGGTGGGCGCGCTGATCCGGCAGGCCGCCTCCGATCCCGCGGTGCTGGCCATCAAGCTCACCCTGTACCGCACGTCGGGCGACAGCCCGATCATCGACGCCCTGGTGGAGGCGGCCGACAGCGGCAAGCAGGTGGCCGTGCTGGTGGAGTTGAAGGCCCGCTTCGACGAGGCTCGCAACATCAGCTGGGCGAGGCGGCTGGAGCGGGCGGGGGCCCACGTGGCCTACGGACTCGTCGGCCTCAAGATCCACGCCAAGATCGCCATGATCGTGCGCGAGGAGTCCGACGGCATCCGCCGGTACTGCCATATCGGCACCGGGAACTACAACCACCGGACCGCCCGGCTCTACGACGACTTCGGCCTGCTCACCGCCGATCCGGAGGTGGGCGCGGACGTCGCCGGCCTCTTCAACCGGCTCACGGGCTACGGCCACAGCGTCGACCAGAAGCGGCTGATAACCGCGCCCGAGCAGCTCCGCGCCCGCCTCACCGAGCTGATCGAGCAGGAGGCGCACACGCCGGGCCGGGGTCGCATCATCCTCAAGCTGAACTCGCTGGCCGACGGGCCGATGATCGACCACCTGTACAAGGCCTCGCAGGCCGGCGTGGAGATCGACCTGATCGTGCGGGGCCTCTGCGGTCTGCGGCCGGGCGTGCCGGGCCTGTCGGAGAGGATCCGGGTCCGCTCGATAGTCGGCCGGTTCCTGGAGCACTCCCGGATCTACCACTTCGCCAACGGCGACGGTCCGGGCCGGCCCGCCACCTACATCGGCTCCGCGGACCTGCTCACCCGGAACCTCGACCGCCGGATCGAGGCGCTCGTGCGGGTCGATGATCCGAGGCTGGCCGCCCGGGTGCTGGAGGTGGCCGACGTGTGCCTGACCGACGAGCGCCTGGCCTGGACCCTCGGCGCCGACGGCGTGTGGACCCGCTGCGGCGGGGCTGACGACGACCCCCATGTGCGGCTCCAGCAGTTGGCCCTGAACCGGACCCAATCAACGTGACGCGTCCTACCATGACAAGGTGGCCCACGACGGGGTGAATGACAGCGGGCAGCCGCCACGTCCGGTGCCCTCCTACAGTCCGTTCCAGCGACTGGCTCGGGTCCATGCCGCGGCCACGAGCACCGACGCGGTCATAGCGGTCGCGCTGGCCGGCTCGATCTTCTTCTCCATCAGCCCGGACGCGGCCCGGGACCGGATCGCCCTGTACCTCGCCCTCACAATGGCGCCGTTTGCGCTGGTCACGCCACTGATAGGCCCGATCATCGATCGGATGCCCGGCGGGCGCCGGGCCATGATCCTGGTCACCAACATGGGCCGCCTGGTGGTGGCCCTGCTCATGATCCGCCACATCGACACGCTGTGGCTGTTCCCGGAGGCGTTCGCGCTGCTGGTGCTGCAGAAGAGCTACGCGGTGGCCAAGAGCGCGGTGGTGCCCCGCTACGTGCCCTCGGAGTCGAGCCTGGTGCAGGCCAACAGCCGCCTGGCCCTCATCAGCGCGGTGATGAGCCTCCTCGGGGCGGGCGTGGGAGCCGCCCTGGTCTTCCTGGGAAGTCCGGCCGTCGCCGCCGGCGTGGCCACCGCGGGCTACGGGGTCGCCACCGCCATCACCCTGCAGCTCCCCCGCATCCCGGTGGCCCAGAACAAGGCCACTTCGACGGAGCGCTCGGCGCTGCGGGCGTCGACCATCCTGCTGTCGGCCTCGGCGATGGCGGTGATGCGGGGCGCGGTGGGCTTCGTCACGTTCCTGCTGGCCTTCGAGCTGCGCGGCGGCGAGGAAGGCCTGAACGTGAGCGAGCAGGGGGCCGCGCTCGGAGGGGCGGTCGCCTCGGAGCGGGGCATCGACATAGTGGGCGATCCGGGCGCACCGGCTTGGCACTACGCGGTGGTGGTGGCGGTGGCCGGACTGCTGGCCTTCACCGGGGTGCAGGTCGCCCCGATCCTGCGGCGCAGCGTGGTTGAGGAGTTGATGCTGCTCGGGTCGCTGGGGGTGGGCCTGGCCGCGGCCGTCCTTGGGTTGATGACCGGCGGGCTGATGGGAATGGCGCTGCTGGCGGGCGGGGTGGCCCTGGCCGCGGCGGTGGCCCGGCTCGCCTTCGACTCGCTGGTGCAGCGCGACGCCCCCGACGCCAACCACGGACGGTCGTTCTCCCGGTTCGAAGCCCGCTTCCAGATCGCCTGGGTGGTCGGGGCGTTCTTCCCGGTGATCCTGCCGATACCGGTGCGACTGGGCTCGGGGTTCGTGGCGCTGCTGGCCGCGTTCGCGCTGATCTCGTTCATCGTGGGACGCCGTCGCATCGCGGTGCGCGGCAATCCACATCGCAGGAACGACTCCTAGTCTCCTAGCCGACCTAGCCCTCCTGGCCTCCGACCCTCCGGAGCTCGCCGGGCGGATCTCAGCGGGGCAGGTCGATCCGGGCCAGCCAGAGCCCGGCCGCGTCGACCTCGGCCGGGGTGGGCAGGTTGGCCGGATCGGTGAACAACCGCTGAAGCCCCTCGGGTCCGGCCCGCTCCACCACCCCGGCCGCGAAGGCGGCGCCCCGCTCGTACTGGTCCTGGTCGAGTTCCAGCCCGAGCAGCCGCTCGACGAAGCGGTCGGACTCGCTGGCCTCCACCCGGTGACGCCGCAGCGCCTCGGCGAGCCGGTCGTAGGAGCCGATCAACTCGGTCCCGATGCGATCCATGGTGTGGTCGACGTATCCGGTGATCGCCGCGATCAGCGCCGTCATCTGGGGCAGCAGCGCCTCCTGCGCCTGGGAGCGCACCGCTCCCAGGAGGGCGTCGGGGCTGCCCATCGCCTGCTGGAGCTCGGCCAGGGCCTCGGGCCCGCCCGAGAGGGGGTCGAAGCCGTCCAGCATCTCCTCCAGGCGGCGGGGATTGGTCTCGAAGGCGGACGCGTGGCGCAGCAGCAGGTCGCTCACCGTGCCCCGCACATGCTCGACGCCGAAGACCGCGTGGTAGACGGCCTCGTGCAGGCACACCCACAGGCGGAGGTCGTCAGCGTCGAGGGACCACTGCCGGCCGAAGTCCTCCACGTTGGGCAACGCGATCAGCATCGGCTTGCCCGGTGGCCGCGGCACGGGCAGCACGTAGCCGCCGAGCGCGTGCTGGGCCAGGCGACCCACCATCGCGCCGGTGGTCAGCGACAGCATGGCCGGTCCGATCATGCGAGTTATGCCCGCGAACATGGCCGTCATGGGGTCGGCTGCGGTGTCGTCGGGATCGGGGTCGGCTCCCGCGGCGATCGACTCCCCCAGGGCGTTGAACAGCTCCCCGTAGTCGCCGGTGGTGCGGTCGGACCACCCGACCCGGTTGACGACCTCCACCCGCAGCGGAGCACCCCGCGACGGCTGGAGGCCGGTCGCGTCGGTGACCCTCAGTTCGGCCACCCGCACGAGCTGCTCCAGAGCGATCCGGTCGGTGGGGTCGATGTTGGGTTCCGACGATCCGCCCGAGGCGATGGCCCGAGCCACGTCGCGGGCGTGGCTGGATCCGGGCGTCGCCCCCTGTAGCGCCCGCATCAGATCCCCGATCACACCCAGGTCGCCCAGGCCGCCCAGGCCGCCCAGGCTCCCCGGTTCGCCTCCCGGGGCGGGTTCTCCGGTGGAGCCCGGCTCGTCCAGGCCGCCCGACCCGAAGAGGTCCTCCAACCCTTCGAATCCCTCGAACGGGTCGTCGGGGCCGTCTCCGGTTGGCGGCACGTCGCTCATGGAGGCATCGTAGGGGGGTGCAGACCATAAAGTCCTGCCCGCGGTGAACTCACGGCCGAGCCGCGGCCCGAGTACCGATGAGCACCGGCCGGCCCGGGTGGTGGTGACCGGTGCCCACGGCTCGGTGGGACGGCGCGTCGTCGCCCGTCTGGCCGGCCAGCATCCTGCCGTGGCCGTCGTCGCCATCGACAGGGAGGCCACCCCGGCCCCCTACCCCTCGGTCACCACCAAGCAGGCCGACCTGGCCGACGCCGACCTGGGCGCCCTGTTCTCGGGGGCCGACTCGGTGGTGCACCTGGCCTCCACGGTCACGGCGGGCACGCTGAATCCGGCTGAGGTCGAGCTGGAGGCGGCATTGCTGCACCGGGTGCTGGACGGTCTGAGCTCCGCACGGGTCCCCCACCTGGCGGTCATGTCGTCGGCCATGGTCTACGGCGCCTGGCGGGACAACCCGGTACCGATCACCGAGGACGCCGCGGTACGCCCCAACCCCGACTTCGACTGGGCGCTGCAGCGGCACCGGCTCGAGCGGCTGGCTCAGCAATGGGGGGCGGGGCCGGACCGCTGCGTCACCGTGCTGCGGCCGGCGGCCGTGGTCGCCGAGGACCGCCTGGGCCAGCTGGCCAACACCTTGCGGGCCGCCCGCTCCGGGGTTGCCGCCGACGGCGACCCGCCGGTCCAGTACCTCCACGCCGACGACCTGGCCGCCGCCGTCGTCACCTCGGTGAACGCCCGCTACGACGGGATCCTCAACGTTGCCCCCGACGGCTGGATTCCTCCCGACACCCTCGCCGAGCTGGAGGGGCCGCGGCCGCGCCTGCGAGTCCCGTCGCACCTGGCGCGGTTCCTGAGCGCGTTGCGCTGGCGCTCGGGACTGGCCCCGACACCGCCGGGGGTCGTGCCCTACACGATTCACCCGTGGGTGGTGGCCAACGACCGCCTACGGGCACTCGGCTGGCGGGCGGCCCACACCAACGAGGAGGCATGGGTCGTCTCCCACGAGCCCGGTCCGCTGGAGTCGCTGCCGGCCCGGCGCCGCCAGGAGCTGCTGCTGGCCGCGGCGGCGGTGCTGGTGGCGGGGTCGGTGGCCACGGCCGTCCTGGTGGTCAGGGCCTGGCGAAGGCGCCGCCGCGCCGGTCGTTCTTAGAGGCTTGGCGACCTACGATGTTTGTTGGTGCTGGCACCCCCCGAAAGCGGCGACACCTGGCTAGGGCTGTCACCTGATCCGCTCCCCTCGTCGGAGGTGGCGGATTGGGTGGTGCTGCCTGCATGCGGGGCCGTGGTCCAGTTCAGCGGAACGGCCCGCGACCACTCCGTCGACCGCCCGGGGGTGGACCGGCTGGAGTACGAGGCCTACGACGAGGTCGTCGAGCCCCGCCTGGACGCCATCGTCTCGGAGATGCGCAAGCGGTGGGACGACCTGGGCCGCATCGCGGTGCTGCACCGCGTGGGCCGTGTGGCGGTGGGCGATCCCGCGGTGGTGGTGGCCGTGTCGGCGCCCCACCGGGACGCGGCCTTCGAGGCGGCCCGGTTCGCCATCGACACGCTCAAGACCACCGTGCCGATCTGGAAGCGCGAGCGCTGGCAGGGCGGGGAGAGCTGGGGTCTGGAACCCCAGCACATCGCCGGCGTGCCCTCGGCGAGCACGGGGCCGTCGCGGCAGGAGGCGGCCCGGTGAGGGGCTCCGTTCTGCTGGTCCTCGCCTCGCTCGGCCTGGCCACGGTCGTCTCCACCCTGCTGTGGCTGATCCGCAAGATCACCTGGCGCCGCCCCGCCCCGTTCCTGAAGCAGCTCGAGGCGGTGTCGCCCACCCCGGGACGACCGGTCGGACCGGCCAGCGGCATCTCCAGGCTCGACCCGCTGGCCCCCGGCCCCGAGGGCGACCCGCCCGCTGACGCGCCGGTCGCCGAGAGCGAGCGCTGAGCCCTGCCCCGCGACCTGGCCATCGACCTCGGCACCGCAAATACCCTTGTGTACGCCCGCGGGCAGGGCGTGGTGCTCAACGAGCCGTCGGTGGTGGCCCTCAACACCAACACCAACCAGCTGCTGGCGGTGGGCCACAAGGCGCGGCGGATGCTGGGCCGCACCCCCGGGTACATCGTCGCCCGGCGCCCGCTGCGCAAGGGTGCCATCACCGACTTCGAGATCACCCAGGACATGATCCGGATCCTGCTGCGGCAGGTGGGTGTCAGCCGCATCAACCGGGCCCGCATCGTGGTGTGCGTACCCTCGGCCATCACCCCGGTCGAGCGCCGGGCCGTTATGGAGGCCGCCCGCCGGGCCGGCGCCATCGAGGTGAGGCTGATCGATCAGCCCCTGGCGGCCGCCATCGGCGCGGGTCTCCCGATCGACGAGCCGGTCGGGTCGATGGTGGTCGACATCGGCGGCGGCACCACCGAGACCGCGCTGCTGAGCCTCGGCGGGGTGGTGGCCCTGGAGGCGGTGAGGGTGGGCTCGTTCGACATCGACGACGCCATCCAGGCCCACATGAGGCGGGTGTACGGGATGGCCATCGGGGAGCCCACCGCCGAGCACACCAAGATCGTGGTCGGATCGGCGGCCACGACGCGCAACGAGACCGCGGCCGAGATCCGGGGCCGGGAGCTGATGTCGGGCATGCCCAAGACCACGGTGGTCACCCCCGACGAGATCCGCAAGGCCATCGAGGAGCCGGTGAGCGCCATGGTCGACTCGGTGTTGAGCTGCCTGTCGCAGTCTCCGCCGGAGCTGGCCCAGGACCTGATCGCCCGGGGCGTTCACCTCGTGGGCGGGGGAGGGCTGCTCAGGGGCATGGACATACGCCTGTCGCGAGAGATGTCGCTGCGGGTCCGCCGGGTCAACGCGCCGCTGGAGACGGTGGTCCGGGGCGCGGGCCGATGCCTGGAGCACCTCGGCATGGACATCTCGATCTTCAGCGACGACTTCGACTAGCTCTCTCTCATCCCGCGCCGGTGGCCCCGGTCTGGGGGCCGCGCAGCTCGGCGGCTGCCGCCCTCACCTGTTTGTCCCGGTCCTTGCCGGCCCTGGCCAGCGCGGCCTCCACCTCGGGGCCGTCGAAGGGTGCGAGGGCGATCACCGCCCGGCGCCGGACCTCGGGTTTGTCGTCCAACCCGGCGAGGACCGCTGGCAGCCCGTCGGGATGGGCGATCGCGCCCAGCGCCGCGATGGCTGACTCCCGGCACAGCGGATCAGCATGGGATCGGGCCACCCGGATGAGGGCCGCTACGACGGGCGCAGGGTCCGCCGGACCGGCGGCGGCTGAGACCTTCTCGCCACAGGTCCAGGCGGCGGCCTCCACTACCCGCTGGTCGGGGTCGTCGAGCCGGGCCGCGGCCGCCGCCGGCGCCACGTCGGGGCGGTTCGCGGCCAGCTCCAGCGCGGCGACCCGGACGCCGGGCTCAGGGTCCTCGAGCGCCGCCTCCAGGAGGCGGGCGTCGAGGCCGCCGGCCCGCTCCAGGGCTCGCAGCGCGCTGGCCCGGACGGCCGGTTCGACGTCGTCGAGATAGGCGCCCGCTCGGGCAACGTCACCCCGGTGGCCGGCCACCGCCGCGGCCCGGCGCCGCGCCATGGCATCGGCCCCCTCGGCTGCCGCCGCGACCTCAGCCACCGTGCCCACCGGACCTCTCCCCGGCTCCGCCCATGCCTCCGGCTCCGCCCATGCGTCCGGCTCCGCCTATGAGCCCGGCTCCGCCCATGCGTCCGGCCCCGCCCATGAACCCGACCCCGCCTATGAGATGGCGTTCTCTAGCAGGAATCCGGCCACCACTACCAGGATGCCGATGGCCGCCGCCAGCACGAAGCCGATTACCACGACCAGCCCGACCAGCGCGGCCAACGCCAGCAGACGCTGCCACCACTGGGGGTAGGCCTTCGGTCCCACCACCGCCTTGGGCACGGCCCGCCTGGCCAGGCCCAACACCCTCAGCACGTCGATCAGCCGGACGCGCCCGGGTCGGGCAGCCCACGCCGACCGGAGGCCGGCCCGCGCCAGCTGCAGGACCGCCCGAGCCGACCGGCGGACCGACCGGGCGATCCGCGCCCACCGCTCGCTTCCTACCGGTGCTGACTGGGGGGCCTGGCCGGTGGTCGGGGCTGTCGCCATGGGGATACCTTGGGGGCCGGCGCCGCGCCAGGGCGCCTGAGCGAAGACGACTGGACGGTTGGCCACGCTAGCTTCCCCACCGCCGACTTCCCCGGCGCCGGACTCGAACCTCTCGGGGCCTGCGGCGCCTCCACCCCGGTACCCGCGGCACGGTCGCCGGCTCCGTCCCCGAAGGCCCAGGCGACGGCTGTGGTGGTTCCTGGGAGCGGTCTTCGTGTTGGCCGCGGCGGCCACGGCCGCGTCCTTCCTCGTGCCGGCCCAGTGGGCCGGGCGGCTGATTCCCGGCGACTCGTTGGTCGACTCCGAGGCGGTGGCCTTCCTGCCCGGCACGGCCCTCACCACATCGGACCGGATCGAGGCCGACGGCATCGAGGTGTACGAGTCCGACGGGGAGATCCTGCTGCTCACCGTGTCGATCGACAGCCACCTGACCGTCGTCGACTGGATCAGGTCCTCCGTCGACGATGCCATCGAGTTGCGCAGCCGCGACTCGGTGTTCGGCGAGCGGTCGAACCAGGAGCAGCGCGAGTTCAACCGGCACCTGATGAGCAGCGCCAAGGACACGGCCACGATCGTGGCCCTGGAGCGCCTGGGCGTTCACGTCGCGAACTTCACCGGTGTGGTGTTCGTGGAGGCGGTCTCGGGTGGCCCGGCCGACGGTCTGCTGGAGGGCACCGACGTGATCCTGGAGATCGACGGCGTGGGTGTGACCACCGTCGAGTCGTTGCGGGCCGTGCTGGCCGACCTGGATCCGGGTATGACCGCAACCGTCACGGTGGAGAACTCCGAGACGCAGGAGCGGCGCGACGTGGAGCTCACGCTCGGCGCCCATCCCGACAGCGGCGCGGCGTACATCGGGGTGAGCGGCGTGACCGAGCGGGTCGAGAGGTCCCCGCTCCCCTTCGAGATCGACATCAGTTCCGGCAACGTGGGAGGCCCCTCCGCCGGTCTGGCCTTCACCCTGCTGGTACTCGATGTCCTCACGCCGGGCGAGCTGACGGGAGGCAAGCGGGTCGCCGTCACCGGCTCGATCCGTCTCGACGGCTCGGTCGGCGATGTGGGTGGGGTGGCCCAGAAGTCGGTGGCGGCCCGGCAGGCGGGTGCCGAGATCATCATGGTGCCTGCCGCTCTCGTGGACGAGGCCCGATCGGGTGCGGGCGATGTGCCGGTGGTGGGCGTCGAGGACCTCGAGGACGCGCTGGAGGCGCTGGCGGCGGAGGGGGGAGATCCGGTCGGGCTCCTGTACGGCTGAGCCCGTGCCGTCCTCGCCAAGTCCTGCCGCGACATTTGCGGTCGCGGCTCGTGCTTCGATTGCGGCTTCTGGACCGGGAGGTCCGCTCAGCGGGGTTATCGGTCCACCACCAATAGGATTGGTCCCGTCGGCGGCCAGGCAACGGTGGCCGCGTCGGAGGAGCCATGGCAAACGGCGAGGGACTGGATCCTGAAGTGGGGCTGGCCCCCGAAGAGCTCGAACGCGCCGATTTCGGCACCGTCCGCCGCGGCTTCGAGCCGGAGCCGGTGCGCAGGCGGCTGCGTGAGGCCGCTGCCGAGGTCCGCCGTCTCAACGGTCTGGTCGAATCGCTCCAGCAGCGTCTCGCCGAGCTCGAGTCCGCCCCGCCGGAGAAGATCGAGACGGCCCATGTGGTGGAGGCCCTGGGCGACGAGGCGGCCCGGGTGCTGCAGGCGGCCCGGGATGCCGCCCGCGAGCGGTTGTCGCGGGCCGAGGCCCGGCGTGAGGAGATCACCGCCGAGGCCACCACGGCCGCGGCCGCCATCATCGAGGAGAGCCGCGAGCAGGGCCGCGAGCTCGTGGCCGAGGCACGCAACGTGAGGGAGCGGATCCTCTCGGACCTGGCCTTCAAGCGCCATGCGCATCGGGTGGAGGTGGAACAGCTCCGAGTCATCCGCGACCGCCTCCTGGAGGCGGTGTCGATCTGCCGCGAGGGTCTGGACGGCTGGATCGCGGACTTCGCGCAGGCGGGTCCCCAGGCCGAGGCCGCGGCGGCGAGGGCCGGGCTGCTGGTGGCGGCCGAGCCCGAGCTCACCGTCGGCGAGATGGAGGCGGAGATCCGGGCTGCCCGCGCCGCCAAGCCGCCCCCGGAAGAAGAGACCGGAGAGGTCGCTGTCGTCGCCGATGAGGCGGCCGGCGCCCCGGAGCCCGAGGCCGACCAGGAGGTCGGAGCCGAGCCCGACGAGCCGGCTGAACTCGAAGAGCCGGAAGAGCTGGACGAGCTGGACGAAGAGCCTCCCCACCAGCCGGACGAGGCCGATGACTTCGGGACCAGCGAGTACGTGGAGATCGTCGGCTACAAGGACAGGCCGCGCGAGCGGGCCGAGGTCGGTCTCTACGACGTGGAAGCCGAGCCCCGCTTCGATCCCGACACCGGACCGGGCGCCGCGTACGAGCACGAGATGGGGGCGCAGGCCCATCGGGCCGCCGAGCCCGTGCCGGGCGCCGCGGCGGACGCGGGCGCGATCTTCGCCCGCCTGCGGTCGATCACGAGCCAGCCGGTGTCCGAGCCGCCCGGCGACCCGGACAACGGCGAGGGATCGGAGTCCCAGGATCCCTCCGGCGCAGCACCGGCCGAGGCGTCCGGGCCCGACGACCTGGTGGGCGCAGCCCGAGCCGTCGCCGTGGGCGGCATCGCTCGCAGGCTCAAGCGGCTGGTAGTGGACGAGCAGGGCGAGCTGCTGGACTCGCTCCGGCGCGGCGGGTCCCGCGCCGTGCGCAACCTGATCTCCGCCGATGCGGGGCTCTACACGCGCGCCGTGGTGGAGCCGCTGCAGGACTTCGCGTCCGACATCGATGTCAGCATCGACGACATCGACATGAAGGCGGCCGCCTCCGCGATCGTGTCGGTTCTCGTGGAACCGGCCCGGGCCCGTCTCGGCCAGTTGGTCGAGGAGACCGACGATGCCGACGAGCTTGCCCGGGCGGTGCGCTCCATCTACCGGGAGTCGCGTTCCCGCCGGGCCGAGGCCGCCGCCGAAGCCGCCCTCTCTGCTGGCTGGTCAGAGACGGTATCGTGATCGGCGGTGCGTACCGTTTCAAACCTTCCCTCCGGTGGCCGACCGCGTTTCGGCACTAGAAGAACCCGAATAGTCGCGCTGCTGGTAGCCGGCGGCCTCCTGGTTCTGCTGCTGTCGCTGCGGGGCATCGCCCGCTTCTACACCGACTACCTGTGGTTCGACTCGCTCGATCGGACCGACGTGTGGGGGCGCGTCCTGCTGGCCAAGGTCGCGCTGTTCGTGATCTTCGCGGTCGCGTTCTTCATCCTGATCTGGATCAACCTGATGATCGTGGAGCGGCTCGCGCCCAAGGTGCGGCCGCCCGGACCCGAGGAGGAGCTCCTCAGCCGCTACCACTCCATGGTGTCGGGCCGCACCCGGCTGGTGCGCCTGGCGGTGTCGGTGCTCTTCTCGCTGCTGGCCGCGTCGGGCGTGTACAACCAGTGGGAGGAGTGGCTGCTCTTCGTCAACCGCAAGAGCTTCGGGATAACCGACCCGCTGTTCAACACCGACATCGGCTTCTACGTCTTCCGGCTTCCGTTCCTGTCGTTCCTGGTGAACTGGGGCTTCGCCGCGCTCATGATCCTGCTGGTCGTGGTCGGCATCGCCCACTACCTGCACGGCGGCATCAGGCTCCAGGTCACGCCGGGTTCGCAGCGGGTGCTGCCGTCGGTGAAGGTCCACCTGTCGGCCATCCTGGCCGGGCTGGCGCTGGTGAAGGCGGCCGACTACTGGCTGTCCCGCTACGAGCTGACCGTGTCGGGCCGGGGGGTGGTCGACGGCGCCCTCTACACCGACGTGAAGGCCAAGCTCCCCGCGCTCAACCTGCTGCTGCTCATCTCGCTGGCCGCGGCCGTGCTGCTGATAGTGAACCTGCGCCGCCGGGGCTGGGTGCTGCCGGTGCTGGCCGTGGTCCTGTGGGCCTTCACCTCGCTGGTGGCCGGCAGCATGTACCCGGCGTTCGTCCAGCGGTTCCAGGTGGACCCCAACACCACCGACCGCGAGTCGGTCTACACCGACCGCAACATCGCAGCCACCCGATCGGCCTACGGGCTCGTGCCCGACGCCGACGTCGCCCTGGAAGTGTTCGACTACACCGAGAACCCGTCGCCCGCGCAGCTGCGGGCCGCGGCCCAGACGGTCCGCAACGCGCGGATCCTCGATCCGGTGACCCTCACCGACACCTTCGAGAAGGACCAGGGCGAGCGGGACTTCTACCGCTTCTCGTCGGTGCTCGACGTCGACCGCTACGAGGTGGACGGCGAGCTGACCCAGGTGGTGCTGGCCGCCCGCGAGCTCAACCTGAGCGAGCTGGGCTCGTGGGAGCGCCAGCACGTGGCCATCACCCACGGTTACGGAGCCGCCGTCGCCCGGGCCAACGTGACCGACGTCCGGGGCAGCCCGGTATTCATCACCGGCGGCCTCCCTGTCGAGGTGGACGAGGCGATCGGTCTGGAGCTCGATCAGCCGCAGATATACGTCGGCGAGAACCTCGAGGGCTACGCGCTGGTGGGGGCCACCCGCGACGAGGTCGACTACGTGGACGGCCAGGGCAACGAGGAGAGCTTCCGCTACGACGGCGAGGGCGGCGTCAACATGGGGTCGTTCCTGCGCCAGACCGCCTTCGCGCTGCGCTTCGGGCAGCTCGACCCGCTGATCTCCGACTTCGTCGCGGGCGACACCCGCATCATCTACATCCGCGACGCGCAGGACCGGGTGCGCAGCGTGGCCCCGTTCCTCGAGTTCGACTCCGACGCCTACCCGGTGGTGTTCGAAGGCCGCATCCACTACGTGCTCGACGCCTACACCACCACCGACCGCTACCCGTACTCCCAGAGCGCCGACACCAGCGGCCTGGGTTCCACGTCGGAGCTGGCCGGCGCCGGCGCCAACTACATCCGCAACTCGGTGAAGGCCGTGGTCGACGCCTACGACGGCGACGTGACGCTGTACGTCATGCCGGTGCAGGACCCGATCGTCGAGGCCTGGCAGTCGGCGTTCCCCGACCTGTTCACCGACTTCTCGGAGATGCCCGACGACCTGCGTGACCATCTGCGCTTCCCGACCGACCTGTTCACGGTGCAGACCAACATGTGGGCGTCGTACCAGGTGTCGGATCCCGAGGCGCTGATCATCGGCACCGAGCGCTGGGCGGTGGCCCAGGACCCGGGCCGCAGCGTGCTGGCCGGAGGCACCGCCGAGGCCGTGGTCGGGGAGCGGGGCCTGCTGACCAGCCGTGAGCGGCGGGTGCCGGCCTACTACTCGCTGATCCAGCTCCCCGGCGAGGACGACGCCTCGTTCGTAGCCCTGCGCTCGTTCGTGCCCATCTCCGACGACGACAGCCGCAAGGAGCTGACCGCGTTCATGGTGGGCGAGACCCGCGCCGACGGCACTTCGCGGCTGGTGTCCTACGAGATGTCGAACCTGCTGGCGCCGGGCCCGGCCATCGTGGCGTCCAACATCTCCACCAACCCCGACATCAGCCGGGAGCTGACGCTGCTCAACGACCAGGGCTCGCTGGTCGACTTCGGCGACATGCTGCTGCTGCCGGTCGACGACTCGGTGCTGTACGTCCGTCCCATGTACGTGCGGGCCCAGGGAACCCAGATCCCGCTGCTGGCCGGGGTGATCGCCTCGGTCGGCAACCGCACCGCGCTGGGCAAGACGCTGGGCGAGGCCCTCTCAGACCTCTACGGTGGCACCGACTTCGAAGGGGTGGTGCTGCCGCCGATCGTCACCGACGGCGACGTGGTGCTGCTCGACGACACCGGCCGCGACGAGCCGGCAGACGACGGGACCGATCCCTCGGTCGCGGACACGCCGGCAGTGGAGCTGGGCGACCTGACCCCGTCGGAGACCCAGCGGCTGATCGACGAGCTGGCCGAACTGCGGCGCCGCCAGGACGAGATCCTGGCCCGCCTGCTGGAGCAGCTGGAGAACTAGCCGGCGCCTAGGGCGGCGGTCGAGTCGGCGAAGACTCGGGCGTCCCTGGCCACGTCGCCCAAGGCGATGCGGGCCTCCTTGGCTGCGGTCGAGTAGCCGACGGCATCGAGGATGGGCATCAGCTCTCCCCGGCGTATGCGCATCTCCACCGCGGCCGGGTCCACCAGTGACGGGTGCTCCTCGCCCATGGCCTCGGCCAGCATCCGCAGCTCCTGGCGCAGCCCGGCGACATAGTTGGCCACCCGCCCCGACTTGCTGGCGGGATCGAGTCCCCGGGTCAGCCACTTGCTCTGGGTGGCCACACCGGTCGGGCATCGCCCGCTGTGGCAGCGCTGGGCCTGGATGCAGCCGACCGCCATCATGGCCTCCCGCCCGACGTTGATGAGGTCGGCGCCCAGGGCCATGGCCACCATGGCGTCGGGCGCGAAGCCGAGCTTGCCGGAGCCTCCGAACATGACGGCCTCGTTCAGGTCGACCTCGGCGAAGGCCTGGTAGACCTCGGCGAAGCCCACCCGGAACGGCAGCGAGACGTGATCCGTGAACGTCAGCGGCCCGGCGCCGGTGCCGCCCTCGCCGCCGTCGACCACGACGAAGTCCGGGCCCCGGCCCGTGCCGGCCATGTGGGAGGCGAGTTCTGTCCAGAAGCGGCGGTCGCCGACCGCCGACTTGATGCCCACCGGCACCCCGGAGGCGTCGGCGATGCGCTCCACGAAGTCGACCAAGCCGGCGATGCCGTCGAACTCGGGGTGGTGGTTGGGGCTGCGCACGGTCACACCCACCGGCACGCCCCGAGCTTCGGCGATCTCCGGCGTGACCTTGGCCGCGGGGAGCACCCCGCCCAGGCCCGGCTTGGCTCCCTGGCTCAGCTTCAGCTCCACCGCCTTGACGGGGGCCGAGTCGAGGCTGGCCAGGAACGTGTCCATGCAGAAGCGCCCCTCGGAGTCGCGGGCGCCGAAGTACCCCGTGCCCAGCTGGAACACCAGGTCGGCGCCGTGGCGGTGGTAGTCGCTGATCCCGCCCTCGCCGGTGTTGTGAAGGCATCCGGCTCCAGCCGCCCCCAGGTTGAGAGCCTCCACCGCCGGTCCCGACAGCGAGCCGTAGGACATGCCCGAGATGTTCACCACCGAATCAGGCCGGAACGCACCGGGCCGGTTGCGCCAGGCTCCGAGCACCTTGGCCGCCCGCAGCTCGCCGTGGGCGGCGTCGGAGCTCACCGGGAAGGCCGAATGCCGGAAGAAGACGTAGCCGTCGGCGTCGAGACGGTTGTCGGAGCCGAACCCGAAGTACGGGTTCTCCCGCTTGGCGGTGGCGTACACCCAGCGGCGCTGGTTGCGGTTGAAGGGGCGTTCCTCGTCGTTGTCGCTGACGATGTACTGGCGCAGCTCGGGACCGAACGACTCCAGCAGGTAGCGGAGGTGGCCGATGATCGGGAAGTTGCGCAGGATGGCGTGGCGCTTCTGCACCACGTCGTAGACGGTCGTGACGATGAGCAGGGCCCCCACCGCGGCCAGCGCCCACAGCCACCAGTTCATGCTCGGAACGCTAGCCGTGCCCGGTGCATCCGTCGGCTCTGCCTGCGCCCCGCCGTTCTCGGGTTGGTTTTGTGTACTGGGTCCGCAATAGAAACCCGAGATTCCGGGCCGGCGGCGCCCTGCCGTTCTCGGGTTGGTTTTGTGTACTGGGTCCGCAATAGAAACCCGAGATTCTCCCGGACGGCCGGCCGGCGTTGAGCGTGGGGAGCGGGCCGGGTTAGGTTTGGGAATGGCCCGGCCGGTGAGAGGCACGTGAACGAGCGCGCCGCCGGCGGGCCGGGCAGAGGGCTGGCCCGCTCACTGGGTCTCCGCCACGTCTTCGTTCTGAGCACCGGGGCGATGCTCAGTTCGGGCCTGTTCCTGTTGCCGGGCCTGGCCGCGGCCGAGGCCGGGCCCAGCGCGGTGCTGGCCTACGCACTGGCCGGCGTGGTGGCCGTGCCCGCCATGCTGAGCGTGGCCGAGCTGTCCACCGCCATGCCCCGGGCGGGGGGCGCCTACTACTTCCTGATGCGGGCCTACGGCCCGGCCGTGGGGACCGTGTCGGGCATGGCCACCTGGCTGTCGCTGGTGCTCAAGGACGCCTTCGCCCTGGTCGGGATGAGCGCCTACCTCAACCTCGTCCTCGACGTGCCGGCCAAGCCGCTGGCCGTGGTGCTGATCGCGGGATTCACCGTCGTCAACATTCTGGGCACTAGGGCCTCAGCGCTGGTGCAGATGCTGCTGGTGGGCTTCGTGCTGGCCGTGATGGCCTGGTTCGTGGTGGCTGGGCTGTGGGGCGCGGGCTCGGGCGCCGGCGACGGCCGGCTGGAGCCCGTCTTCGCCGACGGGGTGGGCGGGCTTGTGAGCGTGGTCGGGTTGGTGTTCGTGTCCTACGGCGGGCTCACCAAGGTGGCCAGCGCGGCCGAGGAGATCAACGACCCGTCCCGCAACATCCCGCTGGGGATGGGGCTGTCGCTGCTGGTGAGCACCGCCCTGTACACCTTGGGGGTGCTGGTGGCGGTGGCGGTGGTGCCGCCGTCGGAGTTGCACGACGACCTGGCCCCGATCTACACCGCCGCCGTGGAGGTTCTGCCCACCGCCGGCGCGGTGCTGGTGGTGGTGGCCGCGCTGGCCGCCTTCTCGTCGGCCACCAACGCCGGGATCCTGGCCGCGGCCCGCTACCCGCTGGCCATGAGCCGCGACCGGCTGGTGGGGGAGAGGCTCGGGCGGCTGAACCGGTTCAACACCCCGGCCTGGGGGGTGGCTCTCGCCGGGGCCGGGATGGTGGTGGTGGTGCTGGCCCTCGACGTGGCCGCCATTGCCAAGGTGGCCAGCGCCTTCGTGCTGCTGACGCTGGCGCTGGTGAACTCGGCGGTGCTGGTGCTGCGGGCGTCGCGCATCGCCTCCTACGCGCCGGGGTTCACCGCTCCGCTGTTCCCCTACCTGCAGCTGGCCGGCATCGTTATCGATGTGTACCTGATCATCGAGCTGGGCGCGACGGCCGTCTTGCTGACCGCGGTGTCGGTGGTGGCCGGCGTGGTCGGGTACCTGTTCTACGGCCGCACCCGGTCGATGCACGGCGGGGCCATCTACCACGTGTTCGAGCGCTGGGGGCAGCTGGTGGACCGGGGCCTGGACCGCGAGCTGAGCGCCGCGGTGCAGAGCCACGGCGTGCGAGCCGGTGACGAGTACCCGGGGCTGATCGCTCGGGCCGCGGTGGTGAGCATCCCGCAGGGCACCGACATCACCGAGGCCGCGGTGCGGGCCTCGGAGGTGCTGTCGGCCCAGACGAACGTGGACGTGTCCACGGTGACCGACCGGTTCCTGGAGTCGGGGTCGCTGTGGATCCAGCCCTCGGAGCTGCATCCCACGGCCACGCCGGTGGCCTTCTTCGACACCGACGACGACTACCTGGTGATCGTGCGGGCCGCGGGCGGCATCCGGATCCCGGCGGCCTGGGGTGGTCGGGACGAGCAGGTGAAGGCGCTGTTCTTCCTGGCCGGGTGCAGCGCCGAGCCGGGCCGGGTGCTGCGCCTGGCCGGAGAGCTGGCCGCCTACCTGCACTCGGACCGGGCCGAGGCGGTGGCCGAGGCCGCCTACGAGGCCGAGGTCAAGGAGGCCCTGCTTCCGGACCTGTCGATCGGCCAGTACCCGCTGATGCCGGAGCTGTCGACCGCCGCGCTGATCGGGCGCCGGGTGGGCGGGCTCACCATCGACAGCGGCTTCTTCCTGGAGGCGGTCAGCCGCGAGGGCCGGGTGCTGCGAGCCGAGTCGGACCTGGTGCTGGAGGCCGATGACCAGATCACCGTGCTGGGTCCGCTCGACAGCCTTCCCGACGTGGACGGCGTGGCCCGGGTCCTAGCCGACTGACCCGTTCGGGCGGGCTGGCCGTTCGGCCTCTAGGTTGTGCGGGTTGGCCGGCTCCGACCAAGGGGGACCGACATGGAATTGGCAGGGGCTGCGGCCATCGTCACCGGCGGTGCCTCGGGGATCGGGCGGGCGTGCGCCAACCGGCTGTCCGGGCTGGGCGCGCTCTGCGTGATCCTCGACATCCAGGCGGCCAAGGGCGCCGAGGCGGCCCGGGAGGTCGGTGGGTTGTTCGTGGAGGGCGACGTGGCCGAGGAGGAGCCGGTTCAGGCGGCGGTGGACGCCGCCGGGGAGCTGGGCCCGCTGCGGGCGCTGGTCAACTCGGCCGGGATCGCCTCGGCGGTGCGCACCGTGGACCGCCACGGCGAGCCGATGCCGTTGGAGCGGTTCGAGCGGGTGGTGGCCACCAACCTGATAGGGACGTTCAACTGCATCCGACTGGCAGCCGCGGCCATGGCCCGGACCGAGCCGGTGGACGACGACGGCCAGCGGGGGGCGATCGTGAACATGGCGTCGGTGGCCGCCTTCGACGGCCAGACCGGCCAGAACGCCTACTCGGCCTCCAAGGGCGGGGTGGTGGGCATGACCCTGCCCATCGCCCGGGACCTGGTGCCGATCGGGGTGCGGGTCAACACCATCGCGCCGGGCCTGATCAACACGCCCATCTACGGCACCGGCACCGACGCCGAACAGTTCAAGGCCCGGCTGGCTGAGGGGGTGCTGTTCCCGAAGCGGCTGGGCACCGCCGACGAGCTGGCCTCGATGGTGATGGAGCTCCTCGCCAACGACTACATCAACGGCGAGACCGTAAGGGTCGACGCCGGCATCCGCCTACCCCCGAAGTAGCGCTCCGCAGCGCGCTGGCGGCGTTGCGGGCCCGTACGGGCCGCCGGTAGAATCGCATTGCGGGGTGGAGCAGTCTGGTAGCTCGTCGGGCTCATAACCCGAAGGTCGTAGGTTCAATTCCTACCCCCGCCACCAACAAAAGCCCAGGTCAGAGCACCCCCCTGGTCTGGGCTTCATCGCGCCCGGACCGCCATCGTCGCGACGTCGCCCTCAGCACCCAGCGCCTCCGGCGGCTGCCGATGCCCAACGCGCATCGGCAGGGCGGCTACGGACCTAGCAGCGTCTCCAGGGGTGCGCCGGCGGCGACCGCCAACGTCGCTTGCTGCCTGTTGTCGGTCACAAGGTTGGTCAGCACGTCGAGTACGCCGTCGATCGTCTGGATCTTGTCGTGGATCAACACACGCAGATGGGCCACGTCGCGGCAGAAGACATCGGCGACGGCGTCGTAGGCACCCACCAGCGTGGCCACATAGCTCGCTTCGTCAAGGCCGGACAGCGCGTCGGCCACCTCCACCAGCCGGCCGGGCCGGATCTTGAGGAGCAGGGTCGCGTGGATCCCGAGGCCGGAGAGGCTGGGATCCAGCCAGACATTGACGGAGAGCATCCCCGACGACCGCATCTGGTTGATCCGGTTCCGGACCGTTCCGGCACTGACGCCGACGGCCTTGGAGATGTCGCTGTAGCTGGTCCGGCCGTCCTGTTGCAGGGTCCGAACAATCTTGAGATCTATGTCGTCCAACTGCACGGCGGCCATGTTACAAAACGTCAAATACCACTGGTGTTATCCCCGCGAAACCGCAGGTTAAGGGTTACACAACTTGATTCGCTTACTTCATTTGAGCCTGCCGGGTTGGGACTCCGACGGGTTCTGTCCTCCGCGCGGAAGGGTGCTGCACAACAATACCTGAGAACATAGTTAGTAATATTAGATATCAGCCTCCTGGACTGCTGGCTGCTGTCTGGGAACAAGTCTCACTACGCCTCGGATCCCGCATTACATGAGCAACCAGATCCTCCTACATCCTGCAAATCGGCGCGTATTATCGACGAGAAATGGCTCCGATTTTTCGGCATTCGCAATACAAATGAACGTGATTCCTGTTTCACGAATCCTTGAAGCGTTTCCAGCCAACGTTGACGTACGGACGCAACAATCAGCGCGAGTTCGCTTCACCCCAATGCGGCTCTTCGATCGCGTGATCCGGTGAGAAGACAGCCCCGCCACGGCTAGCTCAGGCCGGCGAGGAAGTCGGCGAGCGCTTGGCGGTAGACGATGCCGGGCCGATCGTGCCTGGTGTGGGTCTGGAGCCTCGGGTCGAGCGGGAAGGCGGCCGGCAGCGTCTCGAGAACGGCCTTGTCCTCGAGCTCCACCGCCATCTCGAAATCGATGATCGCCTGCCGGTCGAAGGTGTCGGTGACGTCGTTACGCAGCACGGCGAGGTGCACATCGGTCACGCCGTCCTCCACCGGGCAGCACCCCTTGACCAGGATGTGGGTGCTGCCGTCGGAGTAGTGCATGCGGCCCACCTGCACGAACGGCAGCCACATCTCGGTGACCGACCACCGCGTGCCCGGCTGTTGCGCCGTGGGAGTGCGGGCCACCGGCATCTCGCCGAGGCTGATGGAGATGCCGAACGAGGTTCGCTCCACGGACCCGATCCCGATCTGCGGGTCCTGATCCGCGCCGAAGGAGCCCGAGTGGACGAAGGCGATATGGGTGGAGTCGGTGTTGTTGTCGATGATGGCCGCCGCGCTGGCGTGGTAGCGGATCACACCGACCTCGACCCGATCGAAGCGGGCGTCGTCGAACTCACCGATGACCGGGATCGGAACGGGCGGCTGTGCCTCCAGCGACACCCACGCCATGCCGCACGCCTCGACCGTCGGCAGCGTGCTCAGACACGCCGACGGCGGCAGCGGCGCCCCTTCCTCGAGCTGCGGGATCTCGACCACCGCGCCGTCGGGCCCGAACTGCCAGCCGTGGTACGGGCACACGAGCCGGTCGCCGGTGATTGTGCCCTTCGAGAGTTGAGCCCAGCGATGCGGGCACCTGTCCAGGGCCGCACGGAGCCGGCCGTCGGGGGTCCGCCACAGCACGACGGGTGTGCCCAGCAGCGTCCGGGCCACCGGTGCCGCCGCGATCTCCCCACAGAAGGCGACAGGGTGCCAGCACCGCCGCAGGGCCGCAGACTGGCCGACCAGCAACACGCCGTCCCGGGACTCGTTCCCAGAATGAGCCGCAGTCGTCATGCAATCGCATGGTGGCACGCGAGAAGTGTCCCCAGCCAGCCCGACGCCGCGAGATGGACTCCGAGGTGGCGGTCTTGGTAAGCGCAGCCAACGCCTTAGAGGTCCCCACCCAAGGCAACTTCTAGGGCCTGCTGAGCGAATATGCTCGGAGAATGACCGTGGATGAACCAGAAATAGTGAATATTTGTGAAGCTGAGGCCCAGTTGTCGAGACTCCTGGAGCGGGTGCACGCAGGAGAGGAGATCATCCTGGCCAAGGCTGGCAAGCCCTACGCCAGGCTCATGCCGCTGGCTCCAAAGCGCCGCCGCGGCGGCCAACTTCCCGGTCTCGTCGTGGGACCAGAGTTCTTAGAGCCGCTGCCCGAGGAGGAGTTGAGGGCCTGGGAAGGCAGATGACAGAGCTGCAGCAGAAGACTTGATCGGTGGTCGAGGGCGACACGCTGGCCGTTGTGGCATTGGAGCAGCCGGGTGCCTATCCACCGGTGTGAGCGGGGTTCGTATAGTTCGCGATGGCCATGACCGTTACCGCCTCCCGCTCCTATGACACTGTGGTTGTCGGCGGGGGCATCGCCGGGGTGTCGGCGGCCTGGGCGCTGGGCCGGCGGGGGCAGCGGGTGGCCGTCGTCGAGCGCGAGGCGTCGCTCGCCGCGCACAGTACGGGACGGTCGGTGGCCCAGTTCCTGGCGTCGTACGGCGGGCCGGCCAACCGGGTCTTGAGCGCGGCGTCGCGGCCGTTCCTGGAAGCCGGCGCCGACGGTCTGGCCGACAGCGAGCTGCTGGAGCCCCGCAACGTGCTGTGGGTGGCGCCTGCCGGCTTCGAGGAGCAGGTGGCGGCGAGGGTCGCCGCCAACGAGACCACGAGCACACCGTGCGAGCGCCTCGACGCTGCCGGTGCCTTCGAGCTGTGTCCCGCGCTCGACCCGCAGTGGCTGGACGCCGGCGTGATCGAGTACGGAGGCTACGACATCGACGTCGCCGGGCTGCACCAGGCCTTCCTGCGCGGCGCCCGCGCCGAGGACGTGGCCGTGCTGCGGGAGAGCGGCGTGCGGACCCTCGCCCGCCGCAGAGGCCGCTGGCATGTAGACGTCGGCGTGCGGACCCTGGAGTGCGCCACCGTCGTCAACGCGGCCGGCGCCTGGGCCGACGAGGTGGCCCAGATGGCCGGCGTTCGCCCTGTCGGTCTTCAGCCGTACCGCCGCACCGTGTTCACGTTCGCCAGCCGCTTCGAGTCGGCTGGCTGGCCCCTGATCGTCGGCGCGGACGAGAGCTTCTACTTCAAGCCCGAAGGCGCCCGCCAGTTCCTGGCCTCACCCGCCGACGAGGATCCCGTCGATGCCTGTGACGTCAAGCCCCGCGAGATCGACGTCGCAACCGGGATCGAGACCGTCAACCGGGCCACGATCCTCGACGTGCGCTCGGTCCGCTCCACCTGGGCCGGCCTGCGCACGTTCGCCCCGGACCGGATGCCGGTCGTCGGCTTCGACCCCGGCACTTCCGGGTTCTTCTGGTGCGCCGGTCAGGGCGGCACCGGTATCCAGACCTCCCCGGCCATCGCCTCGCTCGCGGCCGACCTAATCACCGGCACAACCCCCGAGGGCCTCCCCACTGATCTCGCCGTCGAACTCAGCCCTCAGCGTTTCGTGCAATAGGCAGTGCTGATCGCACATCTGGCGATACCGGGCTATGCCGGATGCCTATGAACCTGACCGTGGGGAGCCCAATACTGTGACCAGCCGACCTCGGATCACGAACGGGAGACAGCGCGAATGATCCGGATACTGTGGATCAACCCTGTCGGCACTGACGCGTACGACGCGCCCATCGGCGCCGAACTGCGGGCTGAGGCCGCGCCGGCGACCCGCGTGGACGTCTGCTCGCTGCCCGGCGTCGGCCCCCAGCATCTCGAATGGAACGCGCTGGAGGCGGTGGTGGCCGGCCCGACCATGGGCGTGGTCCGCTGGGCTTCCGAGCAGCGGGGCTACGACGCCGCAGTCATCGGCTGCTTCTACGATCCGTTCCTGCGGGGCGCCCGGGAGTTGGCCGGCCCCATGGCTGTCACGGCACCGGCCGAGGCCTGCCTCCACATCGCAGCCACCGTCGGCGAGCGGGTCTCGATCTTGGTGGGAAGGCGCAAGTGGATCCCGGAGATGCACGAGAACGTGGTCAAGTACGGATACGACGACCATCTGGCGTCGTTCCGGGTCCTGGACATGAGCGTCGACGAGTTCCAGGCCGATCCCGAGACCACCCAACAGCGCATCCTCGCCGAGGCCGAGACCGCGGTGCGCGCCGACCGCGCCGACGCGATCGTGTTGGGATGCACGATCGAGTTCGGCTTCTACCGGGAGGTGCAGGACAAGATCGGCGTCCCGGTGATCGACGCCGTCACCGCGCCTCTGCGCTATGCCGAGTTCCTGGCCACTGTGGGCACCGATCACGGCTGGCGGACCAGCCGGGTCAGCGGCTACGACTCCGTTCCAGCACGCGAGCTGGAGTGGGTCCCGATGCTGGAGCCGGTGCTCGACATCGACCCCAGACCTTGACCCGGGCCACGACACCTGCCCCGATGGAGCAGCCATGGACACGCTGACCGCCGACGACATCGAAGCCCTGTGCCTCGGCGCGACCCTGCTCGGAACCGGCGGAGGCGGCGATCCGTACATCGCCAAACTGGTCGCCCACCAGGCCCTTGAGACCTACGGACCGGTGGAGGTGGTGAACGCGGCCGACCTTCCCCCCGAAGCGCTGGTCCTGACCACCGCGGTCATAGGCGCACCCACCGTGATCCTGGAGAAGATCCCCGCCGGCACCGAGTACGTGGCCGGCGTACAGGCCCTGGCCTCATACCTGGGCAAGAAGCCGGCCGCGATTATGCCGATCGAGGTGGGAGGGTGCAACACGCTGCTGCCCATCGCCACGGCCGCTGAGATGGGGCTGCCCATAGTGAATGCCGACTCGATGCGCCGGGCGTTCCCCCAGATCGAGATGACGGTGTTCACCCTGGCCGGGCTGCCGGCCGGCCCGCTGTCGGTCGCCGACGAGAAGGGCAACCAGTGCGTGTTCGAGACGACCACCAACCAGGTGGCGGAGACGCTGGCCCGCACCGCGGTCATCCAGCTCGGGATGGCCAACTCGATCAGCTGCTATCCGCTCACCGCGGCCCAGGTCGCCGAGCACGCCATCCAGGGCTCGCTCACCTACTGCACCGAGGTCGGGCGCCTGCTGCAGGCGGTGAAGGACGGTGCCGACGGCGCATGGGAGAGGTTCCTAGCCGAATCGGGGTCCAGGAAGTTCTTCAACGGCAAGGTGGTCGACCTCGACCGGCGCACCACTGATGGCTTCGCCCGGTCGACGGTGATCCTCGAGGACCTCGACGGGCTCGACGCGACCATGCGCATCGAGGTGCAGAACGAGAACCTGATCGCCTTCCTCGACGGCAAGCCGGCCATCACCACCCCCAACCTGATCTGCCTGCTCGACTGCGAGACGTTCGACCCCATCACCACCGAGGCCCTGGCCTACGGCAACCGCGTGCTGGTGATCGGCATGCCCTGCGCGCCGGAATGGCATCAGGAGGGGATGCTCGACCTCGTCGGACCCCGGGCCTTCGGCTACGACATCGACTTCGTGGAACTGCCGGCATGAGCGAGGACCGGGAGTTCCGCATCGGCATCGACGTCGGGGGCACCAACACCGACGCGGTGGTCATCGACGCCGAGGGCTCCGTGATCAGCGCGGTCAAGGTGGCCACCACCCCCGAGCCCATCGACGGCATCCGCGAGTCGCTCAGTGAGGTGCTCCAGGGCGTCGACAGGAATCGGGTGGCCAAGGCCATGCTGGGGACCACCCATCCCACCAACGCCATCATCCAGCGTCGCGACCTAGACACGGTGGGTGTGCTGCGCTTAGCCGCCCCGTCCTCGCTGGGTGTGAGGCCCGGCGCGGCCTGGCCCTCCGACATCCGGGACATGGTCATCGGGGTCTCGGCCATCATAGAGGGCGGCAACGAGTACACCGGAGCCGAGATCGCCCCGCTGGACCGCGAAGCGGCCCGCCGCTTCGCGGCCGACGCGGTCGCCGCCGGATGCCGCGCCATCGCGGTGTCGGCCGCCTTCAGCCCGGCAACCGGTGAGCACGAACTGCGGGTCCGCGACGTCCTCAGCGCCGAGCTGGGCGAAGCGTTCCCCGTGTCTCTCAGCCACCAGGTCGGATCGTTGGGCCTGCTGGAGCGGGAGAACGCCACCATCCTCAACGCCGCGCTGTTGAGCGTCGCATCCAGCGTCGTCAACGGCTTCGAGAACGCCCTCGCCGCCCATGACCTGGCCATAGACGCCTACCTCACGCAGAACGACGGGACGCTGCTCACCGCGGCCGAGGCGGGACGCTTTCCGGTGCTGACCCTTGGGTCGGGTCCCACCAACTCGATGCGGGGCGCCTGCGCGCTGGCGAGGGTCAACGACGCGGTCGTCATCGATGTGGGCGGCACATCGGCCGATGCGGGCATCCTTGTGGACGGGTTCCCCCGCGAGTCCACCGCGGCGGTGGAGGTGGGCGGGGTGCGAACGAACTTCCGCATGCCCGATCTGATCTCCATCGGGCTGGGAGGAGGCACAGTGGTGCGCGACGCCCGGGCCGGCAACGGCTCCGCCCTGGCCATCGGCCCTGACTCGGTGGGCTACGCGGTGGCGACCGAGGCCCTCTGCGTCGGCGGCGAAACGCTGACCCTGTCGGATGTCTCGCTGGCATCGGGACGTCTGGACGACTTCGGAGCTCGTGATCTGGTCGAGCACCTGGAGCCCGGGCTGGTGAGAGACGCGTTGAGCTGGGTGGACAACCAGGTGTCGATCATGAGCGACCGCATGAAGTCCAGCCGGGCCGAGATCCCGCTGCTGGCCGTCGGCGGGGGAGCCCATCTGATCGCCGAGCGGGTGCACGGCATCTCCGAGGTGCTGCGCCCGCAGAGCTACTCCGTGGCCAACGCCTACGGCGCCTGCATCGCCGAGGCCTCCGGGACGGTCGACCGGGTCTACAGCTACGACCGGTCCAGCCGCGACGAGTGCCTCGACGACGCCAAGGAACTGGCGGCCAACGCGGCCGTGCGCTCCGGCGCCCACCCGGACCGCATCCGCATCACCACTGTCACCGAGGTTCCCATGACCTACGTGCCCGGAGGCGGCTGCCGAGTCATGGTCAAGGCCGTCGGCCCCCTTGCCTAAGTGCGTCCGCGAATAGGTGCCGGCGCCTCGCGCGGCGGCGTGGTCATTCCCGCTCTTGTTCGCTTGCGCTCACGGGCCGCTCGGGCCACGGCCTCACCCGTATGAGCCGGATTCGCCCGCCGATTCGCTCGGCCTCTGAACTCCCCATCGCCGACTCTCACAACGACCTGCTGCTGGCCTGCATGCACCGGCGCGAGCGGGGCGCGTCCGACCCCTTCGGCGACGACTGGCTGCCGGGGCTGAGGGCGGGGGGCGTGGTGTTCCAGGTCCTCCCCATCTTCACCGAGGAGCAGTTCGTCGGCGAGGCCGCTCTGCGGCGCACCCTGGAGATCGTCGCTCTGGCCCGCGAGATCGCAGCCGTCCACCGGCACGACGTGGCCATCGCAGAGAGAGCCACCGAGATCGACCCCATCATCGACAGCGGACGGATCGCCCTGCTGATCGCCATCGAAGGGGCAGAGCCCATCGGCTCGTCCATCTCGATGTTCGAGACATTGCACCGCCTGGGGGTGCGCATGGCGTCGCTCACCTGGAACCGACGCACGATGCTGGCCGACGGAACCGCCGAATCCGGAACGGGCGGCCGTCTCACGTCGCTTGGCGTGGAAGCCGTGGCCGAGATGGAGCGACTCGGAATGGTGGTCGACATCAGCCACCTGTCCGCAGCCGGCGTGGACCACCTAGCGGAGATCGCCACCCGGCCCTTCGTGGCCAGCCACTCGTCGTGCCGGGCGCTGTGCGACCATCCGCGCAACCTCACCGACGACCAGGTCCGGCTGGTGGCCGGCTCGGGTGGGTTCGTGGCCGTCAACGCCTTCGGCGCGTTCGTCTCCGACGCGGCCCCGACCATCGACAGCTTCGTCGACCACATCGAGCACGCCGCTGCGGTCGCCGGCGAGGACCGGGCGGCCATCGGGGCGGACTTCATCGAAGACCTGATCGCCACTGTCGATCCCATACTCGGGCGCCAACTGCTCGTGGATCCCGCCGAACTCTCGTTCATTGACGACCTGAAGGCGCCGGCCGACTACTTGAACCTGTCCGGCTGCCTCGTCGAGCGGTTCGGCACCGCCCGCGCCACACGCTTCGCCAGCGCCAACATGCTCGACTTCTTTCGGGCCAACCTGCCGTAGGGCCGGACCGGGCCCGACGCAGCATCCTCTGTAAGTTGGCGTCGTGAGCAACGAGCGCCCGATCACGGTGGGACAGCTGCTGGCTTCGCCCGCGCTCACGACCGCTGAGCTGCTGGCCGGCGGGGCCGGGCTGGACGACGCAGTCACCGAGGTCGCCCTCCACGGGAGACTCCGGCCCGAGGCCCCTCCACAGCGCGGGGAGGCGGTCGTGTTCGACGCGGCCGGCATCGGCGAGCACCTCTACCAGATCGATATGGCCATCCGCATCGTCGCCGACGCGGGCTCGTCCACGCTGATCGTCACCAACCCTGGCTTCGAGCTCGGTGTCGGCGTGCGTCGGCTCGCCAACCGGTTCGACGTGCCGCTGGTCGTCGTCGGTGACGTTGACGCGATGACGCTCACCCACCAGTTGAGGGCGCAGCTGTGGGCGGCTGACGTCGAGCACGCCTCGGCCGTCGACTCGCTGCTGGTCTCGCTGAGCCGGACCCAGACCGCCAGCGTGGACCGGGTGCTCGGCTCCATCGCCGAGCTCAGCGCGGCGAGCGTCTGCCTGCTCGGTCGGGACCGGAGCCTGGTGGCGGGTGAGGACATCGAGGTCGGCGACCGCCGGCTGGCCTCGGGTTCGGCGCACCTAGTCGACAACTCCAGCGAGGCAGCCCTTCACAGCACGGCCATCAGGCTGACCCCCGGCGAACCGGGCGAGGACGCCGACTACTGGCTGGTGGCCGAGAGCCGCGGACCCGACGGGGTCCAGCGCCTGCTGCGGTCCCTGCTCCAGATCGGATCCTGGTACCTGGCAGCCCTCCTGGCCTCGGTGCGGACCCGGACCGAGAGCGACGCCCGGCGCCGCATCGCGGTGCTCAACGAACTCCTGGCGACGAGCGACCTCCATGAACGCGATATCCGCAACCAGATGCTCGCGCTGGGATGGAGCGCCGCGGGATGGAACACCGGCCTCCACATCACCCTGCACGGAGCGGACACCTCGCGGATCATCGATCTCCACGCCGAGATGCGGGAGCGACTGCGCGGCGCCGGTATCGACGGACCGCTGGTGGAGCGCAACGACGGATGGAGCGGCTGGGTGACCGACGCCTCGGAGCCCGCGGTGGAGAACTACACGACGATGGTGCGCCGCCTCAGCGACGCCCTGGCCGAGTTCGTCGACGCACACTCGGGCCTGCGAGCCCACGCCGGCATCGGGCGCCCCTACCCCGACCTCGGCGGTCTGCGCCTATCGCTGACGGAGGCCCACGAGGCGGCCCTGATCGCCAACACCCGCTTCGGGGGCCGTTCGGGCGCGGCCCACATCGACCAGCTCGGCGTGCAGCGGGTGCTGATGGGCTGGTTCGGGTCCGAGGACTTCGCCCGCTACGCCCGGTTCATACTGCAGCCGATCCTCGATGTCGATAACGACAACGAGCTGCTGCGTACGCTTGAGGTGTATCTCGATGCCAGCTGCTCCACCACAGAGGCGGCCCTGGAACTGGACCTGCACCGCAACACCGTCGCCAACCGCATGCGTCGCATAGCCGGACTGCTCGGCGTCGCTCTGGACGACGCAGAAACCCGACTGTCTCTGCAACTGGCCTGCCGGATGCTGCGCATCAACCGCCAGCCAGCATCACTTGTGCAGAGCGCACTTCAATAGGCCCTTCACCTATGCATCAAGCCTAAGTCTGCGTTCGGCACGTCGCCTTATGGTGCGATCAGCTCGGCATGAGCCGGGCGGTGTACCAGGAGGAGGTGACGCCTGATGGCGAGAATCCTGCGCAGCAGACCGGCGCTCCTGTGGCTCGCGCTCATAGCGGTCTTCGCTGTGGTCGCGGCCTCTTGCGGCGACGATGGAGATTCCGGCGGTGAGCAGGCGTTGGAGCCGGCCGCGGCCGACCAGCCTGCGCCTGAGCCCGCGCCTGACGAGGGCGACGACATGGCGCCGGCCGCGCCCGACGTGGGTGAGGAGATGGATGACCCGGAGCCGGCCGTATCCGAGGAGCCCTTCCAGGTCGCCTATCTCTCGGCCAGCTCGGCCAACACGTGGCTGCTGTCGTCGCGCCTCGAGATGCAGGCTGTAGCCGCGGCCAACAACATCGAGATCACAGAGTTCGACGCCCAGTTCGATCCGGGCCTGCAGACGACCCAGTTCCAGGACGCCATCGCTTCGGGCGCCTATGACGGCGTGATCCTGGTGGCGATCGCCGGCATCGCCTCGGCCCCTGACATCGAGGCTGCGATCGCCGCAGGCATGGAGGTGGTTGTCCTCAACCAGGTGGTGGGTGAGGACTACACGACCTCCGAGCCCCAGGTGCCCGGAGTGAGCGCCAACGTCATGGCCGCGCCGTTCGTGAACGGTAAGCGTCTTGGCGAGTTGACCGTGCGCGCCTGCGCCGAACTCGACCCATGCGAGGTGGTCTACATCTACGGGATCAAGGGACTGCCGATCGACGACGCGGCCCGCGCCGGCCTCGACGAGGTCATCGCCGCCTACCCGGCCATCACCATCGTCGCCGAGGGCGAGGGCCAGTACCTCGGTCCTGAGGGCGGCATCAACGCCACCCAGGACATCCTCCAGGTCGCTCCGGACTTCGACGTGCTCGTCGGCGCCGACCAGTCGGTGCAGGGCGCCGAGATCGTTCTCACCGACGAGGGCAAGCTCGACCAGGTCCGCCTCGTGGGCTGGGGCGGCTCGGTGCCGGCGATCGAGGGCATCGCGGCCGGCCGCTGGTTCGGCGGGGTGTTCGGCGCCCCCGGCGACGAGGGAAGGATCGCTATGGAGGCCATGGTCTCGGCGCTGACTGGTGGCCCCGACTTCGGGGGAGTGGACCCGCTGGCCGATCTCCCCGACAATGGACTCGTGACCGCCGACAACGTGGACTTGTTCACGCCCCAGTGGGACGGCTGAGGCAGCCTCCTGCGCTTGAGAATCCCGCGCCCGGGGCGCGGACCGCAGCCCGATGAAGCACGCCGAAGCGCTTGTCAGCGTTCGCAACGCCAGCAAGCGCTTCGGCGCGACTCAGGCCCTTGAAGACGTCTCTGTCGACTTCGAGACCGGACGCGTCCATGGGCTGGTCGGTGAGAACGGAGCCGGGAAGTCCACGCTCTGCAAGATCGTTCTCGGCGTGCATGCCCCCGACGCGGGCAGCATCTGGCTGGAAGACTCGCCTCTCCGGCTCTTGAGCCCCGCGGAGGGGGCCGCGCTCGGTCTCGTCGGGGTGGCCCAGGAACTCTCGCTGCTGCCCGCGATGAGCGTTGTCGACAACGTCGTGCTGGGCACCGAGGAGCACTGGGGACCGTTCGTCTCCGAGCGCGCCAACCGCCGCCGGGTCGAGGCCCTGATCGACGAGCATGGCCTAGAGGTTCCTATCGATGCTCGGGCCGGGTCCTTGTCGGTGGCTGACCAGCAGAAGGTGGAGATACTGCGGGCGCTTGGTCGGCGGTCGCGCCTGGTGGTGCTTGACGAGCCGACGGCCCGGTTGGCCAGCCACGAGGCCGCCGAACTGCTCGACACCGTTCGCAGACTGGCTGAGCGCGGCGTGGCCGTGGTCTACATCTCGCACTTCCTCAACGAGGTGCTGTCGGTAGCGGACACGGTGACGGTGATGCGCGACGGACGGATTGTGCGCACCGGGCCGGCGCGCCTTGAGTCCCACGCATCGCTCGTGGAGGGAATGACAGGCCGCCAGATCGGCGAGGTCTTCCCGCCCAAGCCGCCCGCCCCGGCCGACGACGCTCCGGTGGTGCTCCGCGTTGATGGCCTCAGCTCCACCGGCGCCGAGTTCGCCGATGTGTCCCTGCAGATCCGGGCCGGAGAGATCGTGGGCCTCGCCGGACTGGTCGGAGCGGGCCGCAGCGAAGTGGCTCATGCCGTCTATGGCTCGCTCGCGGTTGCTTCTGGGTCGGTCGAGGTCTGCGGCCACCGACTGTCGGGCAGCGTCGACGACGCTCTTGCCAAGGGCGTGAGCCTGATACCTGAATCCCGCCGCGATCAGGGTCTGATGGCCAGGCGACCGGTGCGGGACAACACCACGCTTCCCTATCTGAGGCGCTTCGCCGGCCGGTTGGGCATTCGTGCCAGCCGCGAGCAGGAGGCGGCGTCGGAGGCCTGCGACGACGTCGGAGTGCGGGCCGAGAGCATGCTCACGCCGGTGGCGGCCCTGTCGGGCGGGAACCAGCAGAAGGTGCTCTTCGCCCGAGCTGTGCTCGGGGAGCCCCAACTCCTCATAGCCGACGAGCCCACTCGGGGAGTGGACGTCGGCTCGAAGCGGGCCATCTACGAGGCCCTCAACCGGATGGCTCGCTCCGGCTGCGCAGTGCTGCTCGTCTCCTCGGAACTTGAAGAGGTGATCGGTACCTGCCATCGGGCGCTGGTGATGCGCCGAGGCCGGATCGTCGCCGAGCACGAAGGCGGCGACATGACCGAGACCAGCCTGCTGGCGGCCGCCTTCGGTCCCGGAGACGGAACGGCCCGGGGGCGCAGCCAAGAACCCGCAGCAGCCGCTGGCGAGCCCCGATGATGGCTCAGGTCCTCCCTGCGGCCCGCCGCTACGGAATCGCCGTCGTCACGGTGGCCCTGTTCGGTCTCTTGGCCGCAACGACGGACGGCTTCTTGAGCCAGGCCAACTTCCGCAACATCCTGGACCAGCAGTCGGCTCTGCTCATCGCGGCCTCGTTCGCGACGATCACCATGATCGCGGGCGGGTTCGACATCTCCGCTGCGTCGGTGTTCGTGGTCGCTCCGCTGTTCGCGTTGCAGGTAGAGAACGCCACCGGCAGCGCCGGGTTGGCCCTCGTGGTCGGAGTCGCGGTCGGACTGGTCGTGGGAGTGGCCAACGGGCTGGTGGTCACCGCCCTAAAAGTCAACTCGTTCATTGCCACCCTGGCCACGTCGTTCATGGTGTTCGGCGCGGGTTTCCTGATCAGTGACCGGAGTGTGTTGCGGGCCTCCACCGACGCGTACCCGGCCATCGCCCGCACCCGTTGGTGGGGCATCACCACCGGCGCCTGGATCGCGGCCGGCGTGGTCGCGGTGGCGTGGATCCTGCTGAGTCGCACCCGGTTCGGCCGCCACGTTTACGCGGTCGGCGGAAACGCAGAGGCCGCCCGGCTGGCCGGAGTCCACGTAGCCCGAGTGAAGACGGTGGCGTTCGCCCTGGCGGGAGCAGCCGCGGGGCTGGCTGGAGTGGTGTCGTCGTCGCGGACGCTGTCGGCTCTGCCGTCCGACGACTTCAGCTTCGTTTTCGGCGTGATTGCCGCGGTGGTCGTGGGCGGGACGTCCATTGCGGGGGGCGAGGGCGCGGTGTGGCGCACCATTGCGGGGGCGTTCTTCATCGCGCTGATGATCAACGGCTTCAACCTTCATCAGGTCGACCCCATCTGGCAGCGGGTCATCCAGGGTGCCGTGATCCTGGCCGCGGTCTCGATCGACTCCTGGACCCAGCGCCGCCCGACCTAGCCGGCTACCCACCACGCCTCGCCTATAGCGTCGAGCCATGACCACCCAGAAGCGACCCGACCCGATCCGGACGTGGTTGGATGGCACCCGAGCCGGGGCGCTCGCGGCCGACGCTCACCGGCAGTCGGTCGCGGTGGCGGCCAGCGATCACGCGGTTGACGATCAGGCCTTCATCGACGCGCTCAGCGTTGACGTGCTTGCGTGATGCGGATCCTCGACTCGACCGCTGTACGGGCTGCGACGCCGTGGCCGGAGTTGATCGCCGCCATCGCAGCGGCGCTGACGGAGGACGCCGTGACTGCTCCCGAGCGTCATGTGCATCCGGTCGGACTGCCCGGCGGCGGCACCGGAGCGTTCCTGTTGATGCCCTCCTGGGTGGACACGGAGATGATCGGCGTCAAGACGGTCACCTACTTCCCGTCCAACGCTGGCACCGGCGTGCCGACGGTCAACGCCGCCTACCTTGCCTTCGACGGCCGCACCGGCCAGGTCGCCGCCGTGCTCGACGGCGATGAGCTGACAGCTCGCCGCACCGCCGCGATCTCTGCTCTGGCCGCCGACCGCCTGGCCCGCCCCGACGCTCAGCACCTCCTGGTGGTCGGCACCGGCGCTCTGGCACCCAACATGGCCCGAGCCCACGCCTCGGTCCGACCGCTGGCCCGCATAGAGGTCTGGGGACGCCGCCCGGAGGCGGCCGCGTCAGTCGCCGAGACCCTACGAGCCGAAGGCCTGCCGGCCGAGGCGTCAGACAACCTTGACGCCAGCGTCGGCCGGGCCGACATCGTCTCGTGCGTCACCGGCGCCACCCAGCCGCTAGTACACGGCTACTCGCTTGCGGAAGGCACCCATCTCGACCTCGTCGGCAGCTTCACGCCCGACATGCGCGAGTCCGACGACGAAGCCGTCGCCCGGGCCACCATCTTCGTCGACACCGTGGCCGGCGCCCTCCTGTCCGGCGACCTGGCCCAACCGCTGGCTGACGGCGTGATCACCGAAGCTTCGATCACCGCCGACCTGCGCGCCCTCGTCGCCGGCGACCACCCGGGCCGCACCGCCCCCGACGAGATCACCCTGTTCAAGTCGGCCGGATTCGCGGCCGCCGACCTGGCCGCAGCCCGCCTCGCCCTGCACTGAGTCTCGGCTGGGCTCGGCGACCATTTCGGTGTCGCCGAGTCGAGTCAGGCTGGTTCATCGCCGATGCGCCGGGTGGCTAGGTGAAGTTGGGCTCCTCGACTTCCGGATGCTGCTTCGCTGGTGCGGTGCCAGCCGCCTGAGACGCGGCCGTGTCCGGCATGCCGATGCCGAGGAAGCCCTCGATCCGGGCCAGCCGCTGCCCGTTGGCCGCTACCTCTGTTCTGAGCTTGTCGATGGTTCGCTGCTGGTGCCAGATGATGGCGACGACGGCCAGCGCAACCGTCACGACCTGAACGAGGGTCTCCACGACGCCTACCTTAGCCGCTCTCGCCCAGCTTGCAACTCAATAACATGAAAACTGTTCTAAAACAACCGTCAACAATGGTCGGTCAAGGGCAGAGGAGTTGCTTCACTTCGGCCGCGGTGTCGATCTCGGTGTTGCGGTCGGGGCCGCAGGGGGTGAGGTTCAGCGTCGTCGCCCCGGCAGCGACGTAGGGCTGCAGGAACTCGGCGATCTCGGCCGCGGTGCCGCACGGGGTGTAGCGCTCGAAGGGCTGGAAGCTCATCCGGTAGAAGCGCTCCATCGTCTCGGCCACATGGGACCGGCCCTCCTCGGGCGAGGCGCCCACTCCGAGCCAGAGTTGAAGGCCGTGCTGCCAGTCGACCTGCCGGTCTGCGCCGGCCGTCTCGACCATCCCGATCCCCTCGGCGAAACGGCGGGGCGAGCACCAAGCGGCCAGCCACCCGTCACCGAGCCGTCCGGCCCGCTCGAGGGCGGCGTCGCTGCGGCCCCCGACCACCAGCGGAACCACCGGATCGGGCACGGGACGGATCCTCCCGCCCCGGAACTGGAAGAACTCGCCGTCGCCGTCGACCGTCTCACCCGCCAGCAGGGCCCGCACTAGGCCCAGGGCGGCGTCGGTGCGGCGGCCCCGGGTGGACGGATCGACATCGCAGACCTCTACCTCGTGACGGTCGTCGCCCCCCACTCCCACTCCCACCGTCAGCCGTCCTGGGGCGGCCTCAGCCAGCGTGGCGATCTGGCGGGCGGCCACCATCGGGTGGCGCAACCCCAGCAGGTAGACGCCCACGTGCAGGCCGAGCCGGGGCTCGAGCCCGCTGAGCGCGGCCAGGGTGACCAGGCCGTCCATGCCGCTGCCGTCGCGGAAGCTCACATGGTCGGCGGTGAACACATGGTCGATGCCGGCATCGGCGATCCGGCCCAGCAAGGCCCGCTGCTCGCCCGGCGGCAGCCCCCACAGACCCCAGGGAACGCTCACACCGACGGCAACCATGTCAGCCGCCGGTCACAGCGTGGTGGTGTCGGTGGGGAGCCCCAACCGCAGGCGACCGGCTGTCTCCAGAGTGCGGGGCGCCACCATGGCGTGCTGGGCGGCCACCGCGGTGTCCCGGAAGCAGCGCTGGATCGGGCTGGTGCGGTACACCGCGGCCGCACCGGCGACCCGGAAGATCGTCTCGGCCACATCGGCCGAGGTCTGGGCGGCGTGAGTGGCGGCCAGGCGGATCCGGCGCTTCTGGTCGACCGTCGAGGGCTGACCCGCCAGCGCGCTCTGCCAGGTGCCGTCCACCGCGCCGAGCATCAGTCCCCAGGCCGCCGCCAGCCTCGCCTCCGCCTCGGCCACACCGGCCTGTGTGGTGGCCCGCTCGGCCAGGGTGCGGGTGCTGCCCTGCGGCTTCTTCGCCCCGGACAACTCCACCAACTCGTTGATCGAGCGGCGGGCGATTCCCACCGCGGCGGAGGCCACCCCGCAGGCCAGCAGCCCGTAGAACGAGAACCGGGACCAGGCGTTGTCCCGCACCGGCCGGCCCGCGCCGATCTGCACCCAGCGGCCCTCGGGAACGAACACGTCGGTGGCCTCGAAATCGACCGAGCCGGTCCCGGCCAATCCGGCCACGTCCCAGGTCTCGATGAAGGTGATGTCGTCGGGATCCATGAACACGAACGGCGCGGCCAGACCGTCGGCGCGCGGCTCGGGCTGACTATCGGCCCCGACCACGATGCAGCCGCCCCCGATGGCGGTGCAGTGCTTGGTGCCCGAGCCGAACTCCCATCGCCCCGACACCCTCAGGCCGCCGTCGGTCGGCACGGCCCGCCCCCGGGGCATCACGAATCCTCCGCCGATCGACCCCGGATCACCGAAGAGGTCCCCGGCGTGCGGATCGGGCAGCCACGACGCCAGCAGCGACGTCGTGGCCGCGATGGCCACGCACCAGCCGACCGAGCCGTCGTGGTATGCGAACTCCTCGCACACCTCGAGGCTCTCGACCGCGGTCACCTCCGGGCCGCCCAGATCGGCGGGCACATACATCCGGAACGCCCCCGTCGGCCGGATCTCATCCACCAGGTCCATCGGCAACGTCCCCAGCGCCTCGATCTCCGCGGAGCGGGCACTCATGGCGGGGCCCAACTCGCGGGCCGCAGTCAGCAACCGATGAGTCACACAGCCCAATCTAGATCGACAACCCGACCCGCCTGCCCTTCCCGCCACGATCGGTGCGGCTCTGGTGGGCTGTCCACAAACCCGTGCGCGTGGCTCCAAGGAATCTCGGGAGAGAAATGTGTCGCATACCCGCAAGAATCGCACCGAGATTCTGATGATGGCGTCAACCCGGCAGCAGGTCAGCCCGTCGGTGCGGCCGGTGTGCGAACATCACTGGTGATGCTGCAGCGCGCCGTGCACTTCGAGCCGGGCCGGTGCGCGGTGGAGGTTGAACCCTCCGGGGCGCTGCCCGAGGCGGGCTGGGTGTGGATCGACATCACCGCCGGTCCCGACGACCACGACGAGCTGGCCGAGCTCGTCGAGCAGATGGGGTTCGACGCCCTGGCGCTGCGGGATGCGGTGGAGGACATCGACCTTCCCAAGGTCGACGACTTCGGCACGTTCATGCTGGTGGTGCTGCATGCGCTGTCCGAGGACCGGATCGAGACCTACGAGCTCGACTGCTTCCTTTCCGAGCGCCGGCTCGTCACCGTCCACGACCAGCGCTCCCCGTCGGTCGAGGCGCTCTGGGAGGGCGTGCTGTGCCGGCCCGAGGTGGCCGCCGGCGGGCCCGACGAGACCATGGCCCGGCTGGCCGACGTGGCCACCCGCCGGCTGGTGTCGGTCCTGGAGGTGTTCGACGACCGCAACGAGGAGCTGATCGAACTGGCCCTCAACGCCGACGCCGACTTCCTGATCGAGATCACCGCGGTGCGGGCCGACGTGGCCGCGCTGCGCCGGGTGGTGCACCCCCAGCGGGAGGCGCTCGACGTGGTGCGCCACTCGACCTCGCCGCTGGTGTCGGACTTGGGACGGCGGCGGTTCTCCGACGTGTTCGACACCGCCTCGCGGGCCGCCCAGGGCGTCGACGGCGCCCGCACCGCCCTGGCCGAGACCCTCGACGCCTACCGGGGCGCCGAGGCCCGCCAGGCGACCGAGGTCACCAAGGTACTGACCGTGTACGCGGCCATCATGCTGCCGTTGTCGCTGGTGGCCGGGTTCTTCGGCATGAACTTCGTCGACCTTCCGCTGCTGACCAGCCCGGCCGGGTGGATCATCGTCACCGCGTTCATGGCCTTCATCGCCATCCTCTCGCTGGGCGTGTTCGTGGCCCTGGGATGGACCCGCCGCACGTCGGGTCGCAGCGCGGGCGCGATCCTCGGCCGCGGCCTGATCGAGGCCGCCCGGGCCCCGGCGCAGCTGGTCGGGGCCGTGTTCGAGATCTCCACCATGCCGATGCGCTCGGTCGCCGAGTCGGTGACCAGCGTGCGCCGGCCCAAGGCATCCGAGCCGGACTGACTGAGCAGACCGTCGACGGCCGGGCTGGGCACGGTGATCGGTCACCCGCCCAGCCAGAGCCTCCCCCTTTGCGTCCTCCGCTTCCACCAGCCACCGACCCCACCGAGCGTAACCGCGGGCCTGCGTAGCCCAGGATGCGCGCAGCTGGCCTTGCTGGAGTGTCGGATGTGTCAAGGTTGCGGTTTAGCCATTGCCTTCAGCTACCGGCGGCAGGAACGCTGCGATGATGGCGTAGTTAGCCGACCATCCGCCGCGTCCCCCACGCGCAAGGCCGGCACCGTGCAACCGGTTGAGGTCACGGCTCAGTGTCCGTGGGCCTGTTGTCGCGTACATGGCTGCTAGCTCAGGGGTAAGCATCGGCAGTTCGCCCTTGGGCACGACTCGGTCCGAGGGCATGGCAAGAACAAGTGCTCGCTGGCGATCGCGCGCCGGGCTGGACGGGAAGCGGTTCAACACTTCGTGGACGTAGTTGATCCAGGCAACCTGGAGTTGAACAGAGCGAACTTGGTCAATCTGCTCTCGCAGGCCGTCCGCGAAGCCCTGAATCGCGTAGGTCACGAAGCTAACGGTGCTGTTTCTTCGGCTCGCCTGCGCGAGTTCCCGGTAGTACTGGTCACGCGTGAGGTTGTAGTGATTTGACAGCAGATGGGCGGCAGGCAAGGGCGCTAGACCGCTCCTCGCAAGAATCAAGAACTCCAGCAGCCTCGCGGTACGGCCGTTGCCGTCGCCGAAGGGATGTAGCCAAGCCATGTACAAGTGGGCGTAGACGGCGCAGGCCACCGCCAACGCGAACCCGACCTCCGGGTCCCCAGACTTGAACGTGTCGCTCTCCAGCCACTCTGCGAGACGCCGGAGTAGGAAGCCACAGTCCTCTGCTGGCGCTCCCCGGTAGTCGGCGACGGCGACTGCGTGATCCCGGACGGCTCCGGGCACAGCATCGGGTTCGTGTTCAGTTCCGTCCAAGAGACGTTGGTTGAATTCGCAGATCAGGTCCTTGGTGATCGTGGGTGAACTGCCTCGCATGCCATCGTCCGCGATCTCTTGCAGAGCCTCGAGCACGTTGCGCACTTCGCGCTCCTGATAGGCCCGAGACGGTGGGGCCTTGTAGCTGCCATCGAGGATTCCCGCTACCTGTTCCTCGGTGAGGGTGTTGCCCTCGATGGCAGTGGTTGCCTGTGCACCTTTTATTAGCGCAACGGTGTAGAAGTTCTTGGCCATGTCAGGCGGTAGTGGAACGCCGGCCAAGTGCTCGCACTTCGAGCGCGCTTCTCCTAGCAGCATCCACGTCTTGGCCTCCAGATCGTTGATGTCGGTGGCCTTGAACGTGATCCACGGATGGGACTCCAGATAGGATCGCATGGGTCGATGCTACTAACAACCCTCTGTTTTGTCCAACTAGTTGTCCAAGCCTGTGTCCATGTGGATGCGCGCCGATCTGCGCCTCTATTGCGATCCCCAGGCGCCTCCTCCTGGGGTTAGGACTCGCAGGCGGTCGCCGGCCTTGGCGTCGAAGGTGACCTTTCCGGGTAGGAGCTCCCCGGTGCCGGAGCGGCGGATCAGCCAGTCCTCGCCCTTGGCGCCGGGGCCGCCACCCTGCAGGCCCCAGGGCCGGGTCACCCGGCGTTCACCCATCAGGGTGACGGTGGCGTCCTCCAGGAACTCCATCTCCCGCACGATGCCCTCACCGCCGGCGTAGCGGCCCTCGCCGCCGCTGCCGGAGCGCAGCCCGTAGGCGGTGATGCGCAGCGGGTAGTGCTGGACCAGGCTCTCGATCGGAGTGTTCTTGGTGTTGGTCATGCCGGTGTGAATGCCGGACTGGCCGGCGAGGCCCCGGCGCCCGCCCTGCCCGCCGCCGACGGTCTCGTAGTAGGCGAAGGCGTCGGAGCCGGCCAGCACGTTGTTCATCGTCCCCTGCGACGCGGCCGGCACCGCCTGCGGCGAGGCCTGTGCCAGTGCCCCGAGCAGCGCGTCGGCGATCCGCTGGGAGGTCTCCACGTTGCCGGCGGCCACGGCGGCGGGCGGTTCGGCGCTCACGATCGAGCCCACCGGCGACGCCATGGTGACCGACCGGTAGCAGCCGCCGTTGGCGGGGATGGACGGGTCGGTGGCCACCCGCACTGCGTAGTAAAGGCACGACACCGCCACCGCCTCCACCGAGTTGAAGTTGGCCTCCACCTGCGGCGCCGAGCCCGCGAAGTCGGCGTGCAGCTCCGAGCCGTCGATGGTGACCCGCACCGTGATGTTGTGGAGCCGGTCGGGGCCCTCCACGTAGTCCTCGAACTCGTAGGCCCCGTCGGGCAGGTTCCCGATGGCGGCCCGCATGCGACGCTCCCCGTAGTCGAGCAGCCCGTCGCAGACGGCGGCGAACCCGGCCGGCCCGTAGGCCTCGCACAGCTCGATCAGCCTCCGGGCGCCGACTTCGTTGGCGCCGAGCTGAGCCGACAGGTCCCCGACCCGTTCGTCCGGCGTCCGGGTGGCGGCCAGGAACGGGTCCAGGAACTCCGGCACCCACTGCCCGCCGCGGGCGGCCAGCGTCGGCGGGACAACGTGACCCTCCTGGTCCAGCCGGGTGGCGTCGGCCGGCATCGACCCAGGCGCGTCGCCGCCGACATCGGAATGGTGGGCCCGGTTAGCCACCCACCCGACCAGGTCGCCCCCGTAGGCGACCGGCCGGACGATGGTCAGGTCGTTGAGGTGGGTGCCGCCGAAGTAGGGGTCGTTGACCGCGTACTGGGCGTCGAGCTCTAGGGTGCCGCCGAAGGCATCGATCACCGCCTGCACCGACGCCGGCATCGACCCGAGATGCACGGGGATGTGCTCGGCCTGGGCCAGCAGCTCGCCGGCAGGCACGAACAGCGCGGTCGAGAAGTCGGCCCGCTCCTTGATGTTGGGGGAGTACCCGGTGCGGCGCAGCACCCCGCCCATCTCGTCGGCCGCGGCCGTGAACCGGTGTCGGGCCACCTCCAGGTCGATCGCGTTCAGCCCCACCGGGTCACCACTCGATCCTCAATGCACCGGTCTCGTGAACGCTGGCACGGTCACCCGGGGCCAGGTAGGTCGTGGACTCGCCCTCGGCGATGATGGCCGGCCCGGTCACCTCGGCACCCACCGGCAGCGCCGGTCGCCACCAAACCTCCGCCTCGACCGGACCAGACCGGTCCAACACGGTGCGCGACCCGCGCCGCGGATCGCCGGACTCCGGCTCGAAGGCGGGCAGGTCAGCCCAGTCCAGCGCGGCCGAGCCGACCGCCTCGGCCCGCAGCGTCACGGCCTCCACCGGATCGGTGGGACGGGCGAATCCGTTGCGCTCGGCGTGCAGGCCATGGAACCGCTCGCACAGCGTCTCCCACGCCTCGCCCTCGGTATAGGGCACCGACGTCTCGTGAGCCTGGCCCACATAGCGCATGTCCACGATCAGGGCCGAGGTCCGGGCGGGCCGACCGCTGTCGGCCTCTATCCGGCGGAGGGCCGTGGCCAGCAGGGCGCCGGCCGCGGCCGGTAGCCGGTGGCGGTCGGTGGCGGTGACGTTGACGGTCCGGGCCGCGTCGGCCCGGGGCGGACTCAACAGCAAGCCGAAGGCAGAGAACACCCCGGCGAAGGGCGGGACGATCACGCCGTCCATCTCCAGGGACCGGGCCAGCGCGCTGGCGTGCAGACCGCCCGCGCCCCCGAAGGCCATCAGAACCGCGTCGCGGGGGTCGGTGCCCTGCTCCACCGACACCGCCCGCACCGCGTGGGTCATGTGCGACTCCACCACGGCCACCGCGCCCAGCGCGGTCTCAACGGGATCCAGCGACAGCTCTGACCCCAGCCGCTCGAAGGCACCCAGCGCCAGGCCGGACCGCAGCGCCACCGTCCCGGCCAGCCTGGCGTCGGGGTCCAGCCGGCCCAGCACCAGGTTGGCGTCGGTGACGGTCGGCTCGGTCCCGCCCCGGCCGTAGCAGGCCGGTCCCGGGTCGGCCCCCGCCGAGCGGGGCCCCACCCGCAGGGCGCCGCCGGGGTCGGCCCAGGCCACCGACCCGCCCCCGGCGCCGACGGTGTGAACCGCCACCGACGGCATCAGGCAGGCATGGCCCGCGATCTCCCGGTTGTAGGTCACCTCGGGCCGCCCCCGGCGCACCCGGCACACGTCGGTGGAGGTGCCGCCCATGTCGAAGGAGATCAGCGTGCTCGTGCCGATGAGCTCGCCCAGAGCGGCCGCGGCCACCACCCCGCCGGCCGGCCCCGAGAGCAGGATCGACGCCGGGAACGCCGAGGCGTGGTCGAGCGACACCAGCCCGCCCGAGGAGCGCATGACCGAGATTTCGTCGATGAAGCCGGCCCGCGAGGCCCGGTCGGCCAGGCTGCCCATGTAGCGGGCCACCTCAGGCGACAAGAAGGCGTTGAGCACCGCGGTGGAGAACCGCTCGTACTCCCTGAACTCGGCCACCACCTCGGACGAGGCCGATACCGGTACCCCGAGCTCGGCGCGCAGGCACTCGGCCAGCGCCGACTCGGCCGCGGAGTCGGCGTAGGAGTACATCAGGCAAACCGCCACCGCCCCCGCGCCCTGGTCGCGCGCCGCGGCCGCGACCGCGGCCGCCGCCGCTTCCACCCCGTCGCCGTGACCGGCCGCGCCCACGTCGACCCCCATGCGCATCCCGGGCTCGGCCAGCGGCCTGGCCCGGTCGGCGAACGGGTCGTACAGCGACGGTCGGTCCTGCCGGGCGATCTCGATCAGCGACTCGAATCCGGCGTCGGTCACCAGCAGCGTCCGGGCCCCGCGCCGCTCGAGCAGCGCGTTGGTGGCCACGGT
The DNA here is from genome assembly GCA_022819505.1 of Acidimicrobiia bacterium. Taxonomy (GTDB): domain Bacteria; phylum Actinomycetota; class Acidimicrobiia; order Acidimicrobiales; family Aldehydirespiratoraceae; genus Aldehydirespirator. Next base: position 136,129 of record JAJEHD010000021.1, read on the forward strand.
GGTGCCGTGCAGCAGGTCGGCCCGCCCTCCAGGGCCCACCGCCGCGCCGGCACCGGCCATGACCCCCTCGCTCTGGTCGCTGGGAGTGGAGGGCACCTTGCCGACGGTCATGGCCTCGCCGTCCCAGGAGGCGACATCGGTGAACGTGCCGCCCACGTCGATGCCGAGCGTTGTCGGGACCGACGTGCAACCGTCCGTGGAGTCAGCGTCGATCCGAGCATCGTATTGCCCGGTCCGGAGCCGACGGCCACGGCCCGAGCCGGTATCGCGAGCCCGCAACGTAGCCTGATGGCTTGCCTGTATTCCTAGGGGGACTGGCCGCGGCGCTGCTCGGGACCGGCGACTTCTTCGGGGGCGTCGGCGGCCGCCGCATCGACCATCCCGGCGCGGTGGTTTCGATTGCATGGGTGGCGTCGATCGTGGGTGCGACGGTGGCCGGCCTCTTCGTGCTGGTGTTCCCGCCCGCCCACTTCGGCCGGACCGACTTCTACTGGACGATGCTGGCGCTCGTGTTCGCGGCCACGGCCCGGCCGCTGCTGTACCTCTCCATGGAGCGGGGCCCGATGGCAGTGGTGGCGCCGGTGTTCAGCCTGGTGTCGCTGGTGATCCCGGCGGTGGTGGGTCCCCTGACCGGCGACGCGCTGGGCGGAGCGGAACTGGTCGGCGTGGCGATGGCCGTTCCCGCGGTGCTGCTCATCTCGAGCGAGGGCCGGCTGCCCACCACCGAGATGCTCCGGGCCGGCTCTGCTCTGGCGTTGGGTTGCCTCGTGGGGGTCATCCTGGGGTGCCTGAGCCTCACCTTCGCGCAGATCACCCCCGACGCCGGGGCGATGCCTGCGTTCCTGACCCAGTTGGGCGCGGTGGCCGTCATCCCTCTTGTGACGAAGCCGTTCCGGTTGATGGCCCCGGTGTCGTCGGACGCCCGCCGCTTCGGAGTCCTGGTGGGCCTGATCGACATCGGGGCGGTGATCGCCATGGTCATCGCCTTCCAGCGGGGCAACGTGGCGGTGGTCGCCGCAATGCTCGGCTTCGCGCCGGTGACCTCCATGACACTGGCGTGGCGGGTCTACCACGAAGCCGTGCGCCGCTGGCAGTGGGCCGGCGCGGCGATGGGCGCAATCTCCATCATCCTGTTCTCAACCGCGGCCTGAGCCGCTGCCCGTCGCCGCTACTGGACCGGCAGCAGCCTCACTTCGTTGATCGACGCGACCGCGATCGGTTCCCGCAGGCCGGTCGGCGACGCCAGCACGAGCCTGCCGGCGTCGTCGACGTCGGCGGCCACACCTCGCATGGATCCTTGGGGCAGCAGCCGCAACTCGACTGCTCGTCCCAGGGTGAAGCAGCGGCCCCGGTAGGCGTCGAGGATGGACGCCGGGTCGTCAAGCCCGGATGCCGAGTCCCGCAGGTGCGCCAGCAACTCGCCGGTGATCCGGGAGCGCTCTTCGGCCGGGACCACTGGTCCGACCCGGACCGTGAGCGCGGCGAACTCGACCCGGCCCGGTCCCAGCGTGCACGCAGAGCTGACGGCCACTTTGAGTTCGTCATCCGGTTCGCACTCGATCAGATCGGGCCACAGGCAAGACCGGTGACCGTCGCGGCAAGCATCGAGCGCTCGGGCCGCGGCCAAGCTTGCGGCCGCCCAGCCGACATCGACGGCGGATGGATCGAGCGCTTCGGGCCGGGCGAGCACGCTCACCGCGACGGCGTCGAGGGTGCGCCACTCCATGCCGCCGCGGTACCGGGCGGCGATCTCGGTGTCGGCGACGACGGCCGCTCCGGCGGGTGCGTCGGATTGACGGGCCCACTGGTGCAGGAGCGCCTCGACGGACAGCGCCACGGCCGCCGTCCTCGTGGGTGGTGTCATGGCCCGGCCAGCCTGGGCTCCAACCGGTCGACCACCCAGCCCCGGTCGGCGTCGCAGCTCAGGATGAGCCGGCCGGCCGGCCAGGCGTCGATGCCGGGGAGCTGCGACGGCGACTGCAACTCGACCGCGACCGTGCCGTCGTCGATAGCGCGGCATTCTCCCAGCGCGAGCTCGGTGAGCTCGACGCTGCGCAGATCGCGGCGCAGGCCCCCCACCAGCTGCTGCAGGAAGCGCTCCCGTTCGACGGGGTTGGCGAGATCGTCGCGTATCCGGCCGGCGGCGACCCGGTCGAGGCCGTTGCGCATCGCCACCGACAGGGCGGCGGCCCGGCCCTGGTCGCTCAGCAGGTCCCACAGGGTGGTGTGCTCGGCCCAGACGATCGCATGGATGAACGCCGCGGCGCGCTGAACGGCCTCGTGGGGGCTTTCCGTCATGGCCGCACCCACCCGCTCGCCTCCAGCAGGTCACGCACCCGTACCCGCTGCGGTCCGAAGAGCCGGTCAGTGATCACGCCGTCCAAGGCTTCGTCCAGGACCTCGGTCGAGTCGTGGTCGGCATGGACCCGGCAGAGCGTCTCGCAGGCCGCCTCCAGCAACTGGTCGGGCAGTTCCATGAGCACGCCGATCAGGGTGCGCAGGACCTCTCGGTAGTCGTCGAGGCCCAGCCCGGCCAGCGAGTCGACCAGCGCATCGAGGGCGGCACTCATCCCCATCGGCGGCAGCGACGCAGCCCGCAGGAGCCGATCCCGCAGCAGCTGCTCGCGCTCCGTCTCGTCGGTGGCGGCCAGCAGGCGGGCCACATGACCCATCCGGCCGATCGGTGGGTCGGCATCGTCGAGGGCGGCCTCGAGACGGGCCAGGGTGGCGTGGGCGGTGCGCCAGTGCGACTCGTGCAGCCGGGGGTCGAACACCGACAGCGACGCGTGCGCGCTGTTGAGGGCCCGGGCCAAGTCACCCGGGCCGCCCCTCATCTCGAAGGCCAGGGCCAGGCTGTGGCGCGCCACCGCGTGATGGAACGGGAAGCTGCTGTGGCTGAGCACGCTCAGGGATTGCTCGAAGGCGCCGACGGCCTTTTCGGGAGTTGGGCCGGACACACCCCGCCGGCACAGTTCCAGGACTGCGGCGCCGAGCCCGTGGGCGGCCATTCCCGCCTGCAGCGACGAGGACGGGAGAGCCGCCATCGCGCCCTGGTAGTCGTCGAGGGCCGCTTGCAGGTCCTCGTCGCGGCCGAGCGACTGGCGGGCCTGGGCCCGGTTGATCAGCGCGGCGCCGAGGAGCCGGCCGGCCTCGTCGTCCGGCCCGGACACGTCGCCGTCGCCCCTCCCGGTCTGAAACGCGGTCGGCCCGTCATGGGGCCCGCGGCCACTCGCGGCGATGTCGCTACGCTGTTCGCGCCCACCGGTCATCAGCTCAACGGCGCGATCCAGTGCCTCGATCGCGGGTTCGGGACGGCCGGCCTCACAGTGCGCCAGGCCTAAGTTGATCAACGCGGCGGCGTGCTCGACTGCCGGCGCGCGGGGGGCGATCAGATCCGCGGCCCGCCCGAACAGTTCGAGGGCCCGGTCGGCGCGGCCGCCGGCGCGGTGGCAGTTCGCCGCGGCGGTGAGGATGCGCCCGTGCTCGACGGGCGCCCGCTCGGCGGTGAGGATTCGAGCGGCCTTGTCCAGCATTTCCAGAGCCTGATCGATGTCCTCGGGCCGGCTGGCGGCCTCCGATCTGGCCACCGCCAGCCGGTAGGCGGCCAGCGCCCAATCGTCGGGCGCCTCGGCCAGGCTCACGGCTTCGAGCGCGGCCTCGAGGTCCTCGACGGTCATGTGCTGGGGTCGGCAGTCGAGGCGAGCTCCCGCACGCAGCGCTCGACTTCGGCTACTGCACGAGCGACCGCGTCGTTCACCGCCGAGGTCAGACCGATCCCCAGCGTGTCGACCTCGGAGGGCTGGCAGCCGACGATGATGGTGCGCTCCGGGAGCACGCCGGCCGCCTTGGCCACCATCAGAGCCCGCTCGGGGGTGGCCAGGTGCATGTCGGCCAGCAGGTCGTGGCGCTCCTCGACGGGCAGCTCGCCGACGTCGATCACCTCGGCGTCGATCACCATCACCGTCCCGGGCGGGCGGTCCCGGTCGACCGCGTCGACCACCACGAGCGCGTCGTAGCCGGCCATCAGCTCATGGACGAGATGGATCCCGCCGATGCCGGTCTCGGCCACGTCGACCCCCGACGGGAGACGCCGCTCGCTGAGCCGCTTCACCACCTCCACGCCGAACCCGTCGTCGCCATGAAGAACGTTGCCCACCCCTACCACCAGCACCCGCCCGGCCGTCATGGTGCCGGGCGCTCGCCGGCCCGCAGGGCGTAGCCGTGGATCACCCACCATGCGATGTAGTCCTCCAGCTCGGACCACGACGCATCGTCCAGCTGCTCGCGCAAGTGCTCGTTCCGCTTGTCCAACTCGGTGGCGATGATCCGGTCGAGCGCGGCGACGGTTACCTCCGCGGGCAGCAGCGAGACGCTGCCGGCGTCGCCCACCCGCAGCGTCTCGCTCAGCGCGGCAACGTTCTCAAGGTCGATCTCGCCCTCCGCCGGAACCGCCGGCAGCCGATCCCGGTGGACGCGCTGCTCCTCCGATCGGCGCAGGCAATAGCCCACCAGCAGGGCGGTGCTGGCCCAGTCGGCCAACTCGGTCACCGGCTGGCGCGCCCGCTCGGACTCGAAGCACTGCTGCCGGTAGCGCAGCGACGCCTCGGTCATCGGGTGGGTCTGGGCCAGGGCCCGGGCGGCGAAGCACAGGTCGCTCACGTCGGTGTCAGCGGCCGCGGTCATGAGCGGCGGGGGCCGATGGTGAGACCGGTGGAGACCTCGCCCGGGCTGGGCGGCGGATGGGGAGCCTCGGTGTGCTCCTCCATCTCGACCCGCCGGAAGTCGATCCAGTGCTCGCGCAGCGACACCTCGATACGGCGGGTGACGGTGTCGTCGGCGGCGGTGCACCCGTTGCAGGTGCCGTGCATCCGCAGCTGCACGACGCCGTCGCTGACCGACAGCACCTCGACCTCGCCCCCGTGGGAGTGGATGTAGGGACGGACCTCGTCCAGGGCCAGCTGGATGACCCGCTCGGCGGCGGCGGTGTCGGTGTCGGTGCCGAGGCCGTAGGTGGCCAGCAGCTCGCCCACGACGGGGTCCAGGGCGGCCTGTTCAAGGAACAGCTCGCCGCGCCACTGGCGCACCATCTCGACGAAGCGGCCCAGCCCCTCCCGGTGGTAGGCGTCGAGCCAGTCGAGCAGCTCCTCGGCGTCTGCGGCCACCCGCTGGTCGCCGCACTCGAGCAGCCGGGTGGCCAGCTCGGACGCCCGCTCGAGGATCTCGCTGTAGGCCAGCTCGTCGGGCGTCCCGGGCTCGCTCAACGGGACACCTCGTGGCGGACCATGGCGAGCACCTCGTCCACGGCGTTCTCGACCGGCTGCGAGAAGCCCCAGCCGAACTCGCTCTCGGCCGGCTCCACCTCGATGACCACGGTGTCGTCGGGGAGCGCATTCCAATGCCGGCAGACGGCCAGGGTGTGGTCCAGGTCGACAATGCCGCCCACCGCCTCGCCGAGGCGTTCGTGCACCTCGTCGGGGTCAGGCTCGGGCAGCTCGGAGAGCGCGTAGCGGCGGATCGTGCCCGGCGGGTCGTCACCCCGGGGCATGCATCCGAGCAGCACCACTCGCCCGGGCTGCAGTTCCTGAAGGCGGTGCATCACCCGGTGCGCCGCGTACGACAGGTCCTCGAGCACCACGCCGTCGGGCCACGGAAGCGTCGCGGCCCGGGCCAGCCAGTTCGTGCCGAAGTCGAGGTCGCGCAGCCAGGGCAGGCCGATGCCGCCCACCAGCGTGCAGCCCGGTCCGGCGTCACCCCGTCCGGGCTTCACCTGGGCGCCGGGACCCAGCAGCGTGTCGAGCACCTCGTCCCGCCCGGCCCACGTCGCCGGCGTCGCCGACGGAGCCGCGCCCGCAGGACGGTCGACGGGCGGTGTCGCCGGGGCTGGAGGGTTGTGAGGAGCGCCGTGAGGTGCGGCTGGCATCACTCCAGTGTGCACCCGCACGAGTTGACCTCGCGGGTTATGACCCCCCGGCCGGTGTCCATGTGGGTGGTGCACGGCATGCAGGGATCGAAGCTGCGGATGGTCCGCAGGATGTCGATGCCCTTGATGTCGTCGTCGGCGACGCTCTCCAGGATCGGCGTTCCCATGATGGCCTGCTCGTAGGGGCCGGGATTGCCGAACGGGTCCCGGGGAGAGGCGTTCCAGGTGGACGGGGTGTTGATCTGGTAGTTGAGCAGGCGCCCCTTGTCCATGTGCATGTGGTGGGTCAGGTAGCCCCGCCCGGCCTCCCAGAACCCGGCGGACACCCGCTCGTCGCGGGGCACCTTGAACGGTGTCGACACTCTGGTCTCGCCCTTGCGCCAGTACTCGAAGGCCTGCATCAGGCAGATCATCCCGATGGCCGCGGTGAAGGCCACCCCGTAGGCCCGGCCCCGGTTCCGCTCGAAGGCGTTGAGCTTGGCGGGCACCTTCCAGAACAGCTCGGTCTCGGGCAGGTCGTGGGCGGGGAGCAGCATGCGCAGCCCGTCGCCGGTGGCCTCTATGTAGGGGTTGTCGGGCAGCTGCTGGGCCATGGCGGTGGTCCACATCCGCCCGTAGACGCCGGTCTCCATGGAGGTGCGGTCCCAGCGGGGGGCGGTGTCCCAGGAGTACTTCTCCTTGAAGTTCTTGCCCTCGGGCCGGGGGATGGTCTCCTTGTTCCAGGCGTGGTAGGGCGACAGCGGGTTGCCCAGCGCGTCGGTGGGGAACGGCATGTGGCCGTTGCCGTTGCCGTTGGTGGTCCAGTCCTCGTAGTAGGAGTGCTCCACGAACTCCTCGATGCCCATGTTGATCTCGGTGAGCTTGGTGGTGAGGAGCTCGCCCTCCTTGACGATCCCCGGCGCCGAGTAGCGGGCCTGGCCCCAGGCGTCGATGTTGGCGTAGGTGGCGTCGTAGACCTCGAGATCGTCCCAGATGCCGGTCTGGATCAGGTTCGACGGTCGCAGGCCCACGTCGGAGTAGGCCGGGTTGGCCTCCAGGAAGAAGTCGCAGATGTCGTCCCAGATGCCGGCCAGCCGCTTGGCGTAGTCGAAGATCAGCCCGAGGTTGGCGTAGTACTCGTTGAAGGTGGTGGTGCTGACGGTGGTGGACACCCCGCCGGGCACGAGCGTGGACGGGTGGGGGTACTTGCCGTACATCAGCGTGCACATCTTGCGGGCGATGCGGGTGTACTCCAGAGACTCCAGGTAGATGGACCCCTCCAGCGGGTTGAGGGCGTCCATGATGTCCTTGATGGTGACGAACCCGTGGACATCGGCGTGCGGGGCCAGGGTCTTGGACGCCAGCTCGACCAGCTCGGGGTTGGTGACCGACACGATGGCCGTCGAGTAGTCGGGCCCGGCCAGCAGCCCTAGGTGCAGCGGATGGTCGTAGAACATCTCGGCCACCTCGCCCAGGTTGCGCACGCACACACCGAGGGGCGGGGGCTTGATGCCGAAGGCCATCTCGATGGCCAGCGACGAGACGGAGGCGTGGACGCCGCCGCACACCCCGCACGCCCGCGACGAGATGTCGATGGCGTCGCGGGGATCGCGGCCCTTGAGGATGATCTCGTAGCCCCGGAACAGCATCGCCATCGAGTGGGCTTCGACCGCGGTGCGGGTCTCGAGGTCGAGCACGGTGTGGACGGCCAGCGCGCCCGCCACCCGGGTGACCGGGTCGATGCTCCACTCCCGCAGGCGGGGCGGGGCGGCCAGCGCGCCCGCGCTGCGCCGGTTCAACGCGCCCCGAACAAAGTCGCGCGGCTCGGCGACCGCTACCGCGTAGGGGTCGTTGACGCCTTCAGCCAGGCGGGCCTTGCCGTTGTCGTCGAAGGTGATGGGGAGGTTCTTGAAACACATGGTCCTCAGCGTCCTCCCTCGTGGGAATGCTGCTTGCGCGAGTAGAGCCGGTGGATCAGGCGCTCAGCCCCGACGGGCTGGGTCTTGTAACGGCCCCAGCCGCTGGGCAGGTCGCGGTCGTCGTGCCAGCGGGCCGAGCGCATCTTGTCGCTCTGGGACAGCTGGCGCATGCGCCGGATGAACCCGCCGAACACCCGGTTGGTGTTGGTGGACAGCAGGGCGCCCGGCGGCCGCTCGTAGATGGGGGAGAACTTGTCGGGGAAGCCGGGCATGGTGCAGCCGATGCAGATGCCGCCCATGTTCATGCAGCCGCCGTGGCCGTCGACGATGCCCCGCTCGGCGATGTTGCACTGCACGATCGGGCCCCAGCACCCCAGCTCGACCAGGCACTCCTTGTCGCCGTAGGAGTGGGCGAACACGCCCTCCTCGTAGTAGCCGGCCCGCGGGCAGTGGCGATGGACGGTCTCGGTGAACAGCCACGCCGGCCTCCCGAGCTCGTCGAATTCGGGCAGCGGCGCGAGGCCGTTGAGGAACAGCAGGGCCGCAGCGGCCGTCTCGGTGATGTTGTCGCCCACCGGGGAGCAGCCCGGGATGTTGATCACCGGCAGCCCCAGCGCCGACCGGTAGTCCTTGCCCAGGTGGTCCATCACGCCCATGGCGTTGGTGGGGTTGCCGTGCGCGGCCGGGATGCCGCCCCAGCAGGCGCAGGTCCCGATCGACAGCACTGCCGCCGCGCCGGGAGCCAGCCGGTCGAGCCACTCCAGGCTGGTTATCTGGCGGCCGTCGGTCCGGTCCTCGCCCAGCCCCATCCAGTAGCCGTACTCGCCCGAGACGGTCTCGTCCATGATCGACCCCTCCCAGAAGATCAGGTAGGGGGCGTCGAGCTTGCCCTCGGCGGCCAGGCGGAGGTTCTCGGTCCATTCGGGCCCCGACTCCACCGACAGCACGGTGTGGATGAGCTCGATGCGGGGCAGTCCCGGGACCCGGCCGGTCAGCAGGTCCTCGACCCGGGGGTGGGTCGCGCCGGAGATGGCGATGGTGCATCCGTCGCAGCTGGCGCCCACGATCCAGAACAGGTAGGCCTTCTCCAGCGGCCCCTGCGAGACCAGCTCGGATCGCTTGGGCCGGAGCGGGCTGCGCAGCGCCACCGGCGCGAGCGGGTCGGCGGGGTCGGTGATGAGCGGCTTGGCCTCGAGTTCGCCGTGCGTCGAGCCCGGCACGACCTTGGTGTACTGAACCACGAACGAAGCCTCCTGCGATCGAGGGCGCTGCCGACAAGCGGAGCCTAACACTATGTGCGAATCGCATCTAGCAGCGGCTGTGGGCTATGCTGCGCCGACTACCGTCGTGGCTTGCGGGAGGGTCCATGTCGACAGGATGGGTCATCGGCTATCTGATCGGGGGCGTCTTGATCCTGGCCGTCGTCGTGCTCCTGCTGCTCATGATCCGCGGTGCTCACCGTGCCGCGGTGAAGGCCGAGGCGATCCTGGCTGCGCTGGAGGAGTCCCGCGACAACACCGCACCACTGTGGGCCGTCAACAACGTCAACTCGGCGATCGAGCGGATAACCGCGGGAGCGGGGGCGGTGCGGGAGCATCTCGCTTCTAAGGACGGGGGCTGACGATGAGCACCAACGCGCTCTGGTGGCTGACCCTGGCACTGGGTCTGGTGGTTTGCCTGGTGGCGGTGCTGTTGCTGCAGATCTTCTACCGGAAGGTGCGCCGCATCGAGACGGGCGCAGCCGCCATATGGGAGACGGGCAAGCAGGTGGCCCGCAACACCGCCACCACCTGGATGCTCCATCAGACCACCGTGCGCCTGGACACCTTCACCGAGGAGGCGCTCAAGCACGACGCATTCCTTGACGAAGCCTTGGCTCAAGCGGGAGGAGACGACTGATGCGAACCCTCCTCATCGTGCTGACGGTGGTCGAGATCGTGGTGTTCGTCGGGGCCCTGGCGGTGTACCTGATCGCCATCAGCCGCTCGCTCCGGCGCATCTCGCAGTCGTTGGGCAAGGTCACCTTCGGTGTGAGAGCCATCGAGACGCAGTGCGCCTCCGTCGGCCCGTCGGTCACCCGGGTGAACGAGCAGTTGACCGTCATCGCCGGCGCCCTCGACGGTGTGTCGGCCAAGGCTGAGCGCCTCGGCGCCGGATCGTGAGCACACCGGCGGCATCCCCCAAGTCAGGCGCCCTGGCCGCCCTCTACTGGCGCAGCGAGATCCTCCAGGTCATGTACTGGCTGCGGGGTGAGGGGTTCGGCGATGTGGTCGATCCCGGATTGATCGAGCGCTTCCTGGGGGTGGACGCCGCCATCGGAATGACCTACCTGGACCGTCTGGTCATCGAGGGCTATCTGGTGCGCGACGGCGACTGGTTCGCCCTGTCGGAGTTCGGCCTGGAGCGGGGCGCTCGGGAGTTCCAGGAGGCGTTCGCCGACCTGACCAAGCCCACCCACGGCGAGTGCAGCGACGACTGCTGGTGCCATGCCTCCGTTGACGAGGCCGAGGCGTGCGTCGCGCAGCGCCTGCGCGACGGCCACGGTCATGCCCACTGAGCCGGCCGACGGGCTCCCGCGGCGGTTCCTGCCCGCGTTTCTGCTGCTCGGCCTGGAACGCGCCGGCACGTCCTACGGCTACGAGCTCTACGAGACGGTCACGTCGCTGGGCCTGTCGGTGGACCTGGCCGCGGTCTATCGGGGACTGCGGACCATGCAGCAGCGCGACCTGGTCACCTCGCAGTGGGTTTCCTCCCTCTCCGGACCGGATCGACGCCTGTACGCGCTCACCGAATCCGGACGGCAACAGGCCCAGGCCGCGGCCGCCGAGCTGGCCGCGGTGCGCGACGGCCTCGTAGCCGCCCTGGAGCACTTCAGCACGCGCGACGGCACTCCCGCATGAGGATCGCGGTCGCGGGCAAGGGTGGCGCCGGCAAGACCACCATCTGCGCGACCGCAGCCCGGCTCATGGCCAGGTCGGGCCACCGGGTGGTGGCCATCGACGGTGACACCAACCCCAACCTGCACGCAGCCATCGGGGTCGACGCGGCCGCGGAGGCCCCGTTCCTGCCCACGTCGCTGGTGTCGCGCCGCTTCGACGGTCCGCGGCTGACGGCTCCGGTGGACGAGGTTCTCGACCGGCACAGCGTGCCCGCTCCCGACGGTGTGCGCCTTGTGCGCATGGGAATGCCCCAGCACGCCGACGAGGGCTGCATGTGCTCCGCGCACGCCACCGTGAGCGCCTTCCTCGCCGATCTCGGCGACGACGCCGGCACGGTCACATTGCTGGACCTCGAAGCGTCCCCGGAGCACCTGAGCCGGGGGACGGCCCGGCACTCCGACGTTCTGCTGCTCGTGGCGGAGCCCTACTACCGGTCGCTGGAGGCGGTGCGGCTGCAGGCCTCGCTGGCGGCCGAGACCTCCATCGGCCGGGTGGCGGTGGTGGCCAACAAGTGCCGCCAGCCGCCGGACTTCGACGCCATCGAGGAGTACTGCGACCGCCACGGGCTGGAGCTGGCCGGTGCCTTGCCATGGTCCGAGGCCGTGCTCGAAGCGGACGGCGCGTCCCGGCCGCTGCTAGATCACGCCCCCGGCGATCCGGTGGTCGGCGCGCTGGACACCCTGTTCGACGCTCTCGTGGCCGGATCAGCGGTTGCCCGAGCGGAGGCCGGCGTCTGATGTGCGTCGGGATACCGGCGCAGGTCGTCGAGTTGGAGTCGTCTGGTCCCCACACGGCCATCGTCGATGTGGACGGGGCGCAGCGGGAGGTCAACACCATCATGGTCGACGACGAACCGCTCGCTGTCGGTGAGTGGGTGCTATTGCACGTCGGGTTTGCGATGTCCAAGATCGATGCGGCCGAGGCCGCCGACACGCTGGCGTTCATGCGGGAGCTCGGATCGGTGTACGACGAGGAGATCGAGGCCTTCACCAGCGACCTGCCATGAACACGGGGTCGGCGCCCATCGACTGCGGCCGTGACCCGGTCGAGGCTGCGATGTGGCTGGCCCGGGCCTTCACCGCCGGCCGCCGGCTGAGCGTGCGGGCGCCTGGAGCGCCCGACCATGCCCACCACGTGGCCGTCGAGTTCGTCCATCCCGTGGTGGCCGGCACCCGACCGCTGGCCGCGGCGGTGGCCGCATCCGCGGACGACGGCGCCGTCTCGACGGACGCCACCCTGGTCATCGGGCCCGACATCGCCACCGCCGACCTGTTCATCTCCACCGATCAGAGCGACACCGCCATCGTCCGCAGCTACCACGTGCTGTGGGAACTGGTCCAGGTCGCGCTCGAGCATCCCGGGCTGATCGGCAGTTCAGCGGTGGCTGGCGGCGACTCCACCGGGTTCCTGTACCCGTTCCTGGACGCGGCCGAGGAGGACGAGGCTGCGCTGCGCCAGTCGCTGCGGGCGTCGGCCGGCGCCAAGGTCCGGGAGTCCGAGGAGCTGTCCCGGCGGTCGGTGGAGTTCAACGGCGCCGCGCTGGTGCATGCCGGAACGGCTATCGGGCTGGCCGCCGGGTCCGGCGGCCGGGTGCTGACCATGGGCAACGGGGGCAGCGCAACCGACGCCGCCCGGCTGGCCCGGCTGCTGCGAGCCCGGGGCATCGGTGCCGAGTCGCTCTCCGCCGACTACGCAGTGGCGACCGCGCTGGCCAACGATCTCGGTGCCGAGCGGATCTTTTCCCGGCAGCTCGACGCCTTCGCCCGGCCGGGCGACGTGCTGGTGGGTTGCAGCACCAGCGGAGCCTCCCTGAACCTGCTGGCCGCCTTCGACCAGGCTTCGGCAATGGGACTGGCCACGGTGGGTATCAGCGGTTACGGCGGCGGGTCTTTCGCGGATCACCCGAGCGTGAACCACAAGCTCGTCGTACAGTCGATGTCGGTGCATCGCATCCAGGAGGCCCAGGCTGCGCTCATGAGCGCGCTTTGCGAGCGGGCCGCGGGCGCGGTCGCGACTACCGGTCGGGCATCGGAGGCGGCGCCGTGAAGTACGTCGACGAGTTCCGCGACCCCGAGGCGGCCCGCCGCCTGCTGGCCGACATCGCCGATGCTGCCGGTGACCAGCCGCACCGGAAGTTCATGGAGGTCTGCGGGGGTCACACCCACGCCATATACCGGCACGGCATCGAGGCCCTGCTGCCCGACAGCATCGAGCTGATCCACGGGCCGGGGTGCCCGGTGTGCGTCATCCCGATGGGCCGTGTCGACGACGCCGTCGCGGTCGCCTGCGCAGACGGGGTGACCATGTGCTGCTTCGGGGACATGATGCGGGTGCCGGGCGGGGAGTCGACCCTGCTGGAGGCCAAGGCCGGCGGCGCCGATGTCCGTGTCGTGTACTCGCCGCTGGACGCTCTCGCGCTCGCGGAGCGGAGCCCCGACCGCCAGGTCGTGTTCCTCGCCGTCGGGTTCGAGACCACCGCGCCTTCGACCGCGGTCACGCTCCTGCAGGCTCGCGAGCGCAACGTCGACAACTTCAGCGTGTTCTGCAACCACGTCACCATCGTCCCGCCGCTGAAGGCCATCCTCGACTCGCCCGGGCTCGACCTCGACGGCTTCCTGGGCCCCGGTCACGTGTCCACCGTGATCGGCACCCACCCGTACCGGTTCGTCCCGGCGCAGTACGGCCGGCCCCTGGTCACCGCCGGCTTCGAGCCGGTGGACATCCTTCAGGCGGTGCTGATGCTGCTGCGCCAGCTCGCCGAGGGGCGCTGCGAGGTCGAGAACCAGTACCGGCGAGTGGTGTCCGGGGCCGGCAACTCCCGGGCGCTGGAGCTGCTGCGAGAGGTCTTCGTGGTGAGGCCGCACTTCGAGTGGCGGGGCCTCGGGTTCATCGCTCAGAGCGCCCTCTCGATTGCGCCCGAGTTCGCGCGGTGGGACGCCGAGCTGCGCTACGAGGTCCCCGGAGTGCGGGTGGCCGACCCGAAGGCCTGCCAGTGCGGCGAGGTGCTCAAGGGGGCGCTACGGCCGTGGGAGTGCAAGGTCTTCGGAACGGCCTGCACCCCGGAGACGCCGATCGGCACCTGCATGGTGTCGTCGGAGGGCGCCTGTGCCGCCTACTACAACTACGGGCGGTACTCGAGCCGGTCGCGCATCCCGGTCCACGCCTCCGGCTGATGCCGTCCGGGGACGACTTCGAGGCACGAGAGGCGGTTCTGGCCCGGGTCGAGTCGTGGCGGCGGCGCGCCCCCAGGCTCACCGACGACACCATCACCATGGCCCACGGGGCCGGCGGCCGGGCCAGCCAGTCGCTGATCGAGGCCGTCATCCGCCCGGCCTTCTCCAACCCGGTGCTCGACCGGCTTGAGGACGGCGCGGTGCTGGAGGCCGGAGAGGGCAGGCGCCTGGCCGTGACCACCGACGCCTTCGTGGTCACACCCCGCCGCTTCAACGGAGGCTCCATCGGCGACCTGGCCGTGAACGGGACCATCAACGATCTGGCCGCCATGGGGGCCGAGCCGGCGGCGCTCACCGTCTCGCTGGTGCTGGAGGAGGGGCTGGCGGTCGAGGAACTGCGAGTCATCGTGGACGACGTGGCCCGGGCGGCAGCATCGGCCGGCGTCGACATCGTCACCGGCGACACCAAGGTGGTCGAGCGGGGCGCGGCCGACGGCTGCTACATCACCACCACCGGGATCGGGTTCGTGAGAGATGGGACACATCTGGAAGCGGCGTCGGTGCAGCCGTCGGACGCGCTGGTGCTCTCCGGCACGATCGGCGACCACGGTGTAGCGGTGATGGTGGCCCGCGGCGACCTGGCCCTGGCCGCTGACGTGGCGTCGGACACTGCGCCGCTGTACGAGTTGGTCTCGGCCCTGCTGGACGCGGTGCCGGCCACCCGGTGGCTTCGGGACCCGACCCGCGGCGGGGTGGCCTCCATCTGCAACGAACTGGCCGCGGCGTCCGGGCTGGGGGTCGAGCTCGACGAGCGGGCCCTGCCGGTGCGGGGCGCGGTGGCCGGGGCGTGCGAGCTGCTGGGACTCGACCCCCTCTACATCGCCAACGAGGGCAAGATGCTGGCGGTGGTGCCCGCCACCGACGCCGAGACCGCGGTGGAGGCCATGCGGAGCTGCGAGGCCGGCGCCGACGCCTGCGTCGTGGGTGCCGTCACCGATGAACATCCGGGCCTGGTGCTGGTGCGCACCGGCTTCGGCGGGACAAGAATCGTCGACATGCTGGTCGGTGATCCCCTGCCCCGGATTTGCTGATGGTGCCGCAAGCCGCGGCAGATTGGTGCCTATGAGCCGGGCGAGCCCACCACGATGGAGCGGGCCCATGAGCCGGGCGAGCAATGACGGTGGTGCAGTTCGATGAGCCGCGCCGGGATCGTGCGCTGCTTGCTGGCGGCTGTGCTGTTCGGTGCGTCAGCGCCGGCCGCGTCCGAACTGGCTGGCGACATGTCCTCGCTGGTGCTGGCCGGCCTTCTCTATCTGGGCGCGGGGATCGCGGTGGTGCCCTCGGTCGTCCGCTCGCCGCCTTCTGCGGTGGCGCTGCGACGAGACTGGCGCCCAGCGCTGGTGGCGGTCGTCGCCGGCGGTGCTATCGGGCCGGCGCTGCTGGTGGCCGGTCTGGCCCGCACACCGGCCGCGACCGCATCGATCCTGCTCAACCTGGAGCTGGCCGCCACCGTCCTGCTGGCCGCCGTCATCTTCCGCGAGCATCTCGGTGGGCGCGTCCTGGCCGGGGCCGGTCTGGTCACCGTGGCGGGCGTGGTCCTGTCCTGGGAGCCGGGCGCGCAGATCGACGTCGGCGCGCTGTTGATCGCGGCGGGTTGCCTGGCGTGGGGGGTCGACAACGGTGTCACCGCCAAGATCGACCAGCTCAGCCCCGAGCAGGTGGTGCTGCTGAAGGGATTCGTGGCCGGGCTGGCCAACCTGATGCTCGGCCTGGCGTTCGCTGAGGGCGTCACCGGCGTCACCGCCGGCCAAGTCGTGGCGGCCATGCTCATAGGCATGGCCGGCTACGGCGCGTCGATCGTGCTCTGGGTCAAGGGCGCCCGGGACCTCGGTGCGGCCCGGGGCCAGGTGATCTTCGCGGCCGCGCCGTTCATCGGAGCGGTCATCGCCTGGTCGGTGCTGGGAGAGTCGGTGACAGTCGCGCAGTTGATCGCGGTCGTCATCGCCGCGGCCGGCGTGGGGGTGTCATTGGAGTCGGCGCACGATCACCGGCACGCCCACGAGGCCATGGAGCACGAGCACGAGCACAGCCACGACGACGACCATCATGACCACACCCACGACGAGCCGGTCGAGGGCCGCCACACCCACGTCCACCAGCACCGGCCCAGAGTGCACAGCCACCCCCACGTCCCCGACCTCCATCACCGCCACCGCCACGACGACTAGCGCCGCCCGGCGGGTGAGGTCTACCGGGGTACCGGCAGGCTCGCGGTCTCCAGAAGCCGGTCGGTCAGGGATTCGACCGCATGCCACACGCTGGTGGCCTCGTCGCGCTCGAGAGGGATTCCCATCCGGTCGGAGTCGACGACCTGGGGGCTAGCGGGAACCACCACGTCGAGGGGCACGTCGTGGTCGGCGCACAGCCGGGCCAGGAGATCCTGCTGGTCGCCGCCCACCTTGTTGCCCGCACCGATCCACGCAGCGATGCCGAGTTCTCGGGCCAAGGCAATGGTCCGCTTGGCGGTGATGACCGCCTTGAGGCTGGGCTCCATCACCAGCACCAGCACATCGGCGTGAGCCAGCGTTCCGCCGGAGCGGCTGAGATGCTCGATGCCCGCCTCCATGTCGACGATGGTGTCGTCGGTCTCGGTGTCGAGGGCCTCGCCCAGCAGGCTCCGCACGGTGGCGTGACCGCCGCAGGTGCATCCCGCGGCGGCCTCGGTCACCCGCAACGCCGACATCACCGTCACGCCCGAAGGGGTCTCCGCCGCGTAGTCGGCCATCAACTCGCCGACGGTCAGGTCACCCCGGGTGCCGACGACGATCGACCTCGGCACGGTCGGCAGAGCCTCGGTTGCGCTGGAGTCGAGTCCCAGCGACAGTCCCAGGTTGGGGTTGGAGTCCGTATCCACGGCCAGCACCCGCCGGCCGCGCTCCGCCAGCGACCGGGCCAGCAGCGCGCTCAGGGTGGTTTTGCCCACGCCGCCCTTTCCCACGACTCCGATCTTCATGGTCCCAACGCTCCGTCTTCCAGCCGCTCGACGAGCGAAACGCTAGCGGCGACCAGCCAGCATGGCCCGTCCCACCGCTGCCTGGCCGAGCGAGATGCCGCCGTCGTTCGGGGGGATTTGGCGGTGGCGGAGGACCTCGAAGCCGGACTGCTCCAGGTCGGGCACCACCAGCTCCACCAAGAGGCGGTTCTGGAAGACGCCGCCGGAGAGGGCGACGCTCGACAGCCCGGTCGAGTCCCGGGCGTGTCGGGCTGCGGCGAGCGTCGCGTCGGCCACCCAGCGATGGAAGCCGCCCGAGACCCGGCCCGCCCCGACTCTGGCCTGCAGGTCCTCGACCACCGCGGCGATCAGCGGTGACGTCTCGATCAACGCCGGACCGTCCCCGCTCGTCTCCACCGGGTACCGCCTCGAAACCGGTCCAGCGGCGTGCTCCAGGCGCACCGCGGCCTGACCCTCGTAGGTTGCCGTCTCGACGAGGCCGCACAACGCCGCCACCGAGTCGAACAACCGGCCCATCGACGTGGTGAGCATCGACTGACCCTCCCGGCACTGGTCCAGAACCTGGCGAGCGTCCTCGATGTGATCGGTCGCGCAGGTGAGGTCGGGCAACTCCGGGCCGAACGTCTCGTGGAGATGGGCCAGCGCCATGCGCCAGGGTTGGCGCACCGCCGCGCTGCCTCCCGGCATGGGCACTGGACGGAGGTGGGCGACGCGCTCGTAGCCGCCTGCGTCGCCCACGAGGATCTCGCCGCCCCACAGGGTGCCGTCGGCACCCCAGCCCATGCCGTCGAACATCACGCCGATGGCCGGACCCCCGAAGCCCGTGTCGACCAGGCAGGACGCCAGGTGGGCGTGGTGATGCTGCACGCCCAGCCGGGGCGCGAGGTCGACGCTGGCCGCGAACTTGGTCGACAGGTACTCGGGGTGCAGGTCGTGCACCACCAGCTCCGGAGCGGTCCGGGTCAGCTCCAGCAGGTCGGCCACCGCATTCTCGAAGGCGGCCAGAGCGGCCGGATGCTCCAAGTCGCCGAGGTGCACCGACATGTGGGCGTCGGCCCCCAGGGCCAGGCAGACCGTGCTCTTGAGCTCGGCGCCCACCGCCAGCACGGGCGGGCCGCCGCGGTCGAGCCGCACCGTGCCCGGCGCGTAGCCCCGCGCCCGCCGCAGCAGCTGGAAGCCGCCGTGCACGACATGGCCCACCGAGTCGTCGGCTCGGCGCTCGATCCTCCGGTTGTGGACCAGGACGGCGTCGGCGATGTCGCCCAGATCGGGTTGGACGCGGGCGTCGTCGGTGACGATGGGCTCGTCGGAGCGGTTGCCGCTGGTGCACACCAGCGGGAGGCCCATCGCCTCGATCAGCAGCGCGTGCAGGGGTGTGGCGGGGAGCATCACCCCCAGCAGGCGGGTGTCCGGTGCCACCTCGGTGGCTATGGGGACGGACTCTGTCCGGGGCGCCAGCACGATGGGCGCCGCCGGTCCGCTCAGAGCACGGCAGGCCAGGTCGTCGAGGTCGACGAGGGCCCGGGCCGCCTCTACCGAGGCGACCAGCAGCGCGAACGGCTTCTCCTCGCGGTGCTTGCGCTGTCGCAGCCGGGCCACCGCGGCGCCGTCGTCGGCCCGGCACGCCAGCTGGTAGCCGCCGACACCTTTGATGGCGACGATGCGACCCGCCCTCAGCAGGTCGGCTGCTGCTTCGATCGGGTCGCCGTCGATGGCTCCTCCGGCCATCGTCTCCAACGACAGGGCCGGCCCGCAGGCGCCACAGCACACCGCTTGGGCGTGATGGCGGCGGTCGGCGGGGTCCCGGTACTCGGCTTCGCAGGCCTCGCACAGCTCGAAAGCCGCCATCGAAGTGCGCTCGCGGTCATAGGGCAGGCTCCGCACGACGGTGAAGCGGGGTCCGCAGTCGGTGCAGCAGGTGAAGGCGTACCGGTAGCGGCGCCCCGCCGGATCGGCGACATCGGCGAGACAGGCCTCACAGGCCGCCACATCGGGAGGCACCGTTCCGGCGACCGTGCCCGAGCCGGACTCGCTGACCGCGATCGCGAAGCCCTGCTCGCCCTCGATCGCGGCCACGGCGGCAGAGCGGACCGAGTCGATCCGGGCCAGCGGCGGAGCCTCAGCGACCAGTCGCGTCTCGAATGAGTCCAGGTCGGCTGCGCGACCCTGGATCTCGCACCAGACGCCGTCGTCGTCGTTGCCCACGGCACCCGTCAACGACAGGCTCCCTGCCAGCCGATGCAGGTAGGGCCGGAACCCCACGCCCTGGACAGTGCCCGCTATGCGCAAGCGTCGGCGCCCCATCTGACCGACGCTACCTGCGCTGCAGCCACCCCTTCGGCGGCCGCCGGCGCACTCGCCTCCTGGCGTTACCTTTGCTAGATGTGGATTACACATAGTGGATTCTGCTGGCTCGGCCGGTATCTCTATTCCGTCACATTTCTGCGCGCTGCTGTCGGCAGACCAGCGCACCACGAAAGGACTGATAATGCGACGACTGAGTCTGATCGGTGTGATCCTCGCTTTGGCGCTACTGGCAGCGTCCTGCGGCGACGATGGCAGCGACGAGCCGATATCTCAGCCGGCCGAGCCTGCAGTCGAGGCGTCTGCTGCGGAGTCCGAGCCAGCGAGTGAGGCGCCCGCTGACGAGCCCGAGCCGGCTGCAGAGCCGGAGCCCGCAGCCGAGGAGTCCGCCGCGGAGCCCGAGCCGGCGGCTGAGGAGCCGGCTGCGGAGGCGGAACCGGCGGCTGAGGAGCCCGCAGCCGAGGACTCGCGCCGCGGCGGAACGCTGGTCATCGCGCTCTCCGACGATCCCGGCCACTTCAACCCCGGCATCACCACCGGGTTCAACGTGCACGCCGTAACCGGCTCGATCTTCAACGGGCTGGTCGAGCTCGACGACAACGCCAACCCCCATCCCGACCTGGCCGAGAGATGGGACGTCAGCGACGACAGCACCCAGTACACGTTCCACCTCGTCGAGGGCGTGCGCTGGCACGACGGCGAGCCCATGACCTCAGCCGATGTGAAGTTCACCTTTGAGAACGTCCTGCTGCACTACCACTCGCGCACCCGGGGCGGGCTCAGCGGCATCCTCGAGTCGATCGACACGCCCGACGACACCACAGTCGTGTTCAACTTCACGCAGCCCTACGCGGCCCTGCTGCAGCGGCTCAACTCCACTGAGGCGCCCATCCTCCCCAAGCACATCTACGAGGGCGTCGACGACGTGCAGACCGCGGATGCCAACCTCACGCCGGTGGGCACCGGCCCGTTCAAGCTGGAGTCCTACGACATCGACAATGAGATCACGCTGGTCCGCAACGACGACTACTTCAAGGCGGGCCTGCCGTATCTCGACCGGGTGGTCATGAGGGTGATCCCCGACCAGAACACCCAGGTGCTGGCCCTGGAGGAGGGCGAGGTCGACTACATCTGGCGGGTTCCGGGCGGCGACATCGAACGCCTGAGCGGCGTCGACTCGATCGTCCTGCACGGCGTCAACAGCGGTCCCGGCGGCGGTTTCTGCATCCCGACGCTCACCTTCAACTCCGAGCGCGACGTCTTCAGCGACCTCCGGGTGCGCCAGGCCATAGCCCATGCCGTCAACCGCGACCAGATGCTGGCCCAGGTGATCTTCGGACAGGGCCGGGTGGCCACTGGGCCGATCAACAGCCAGATGGCCTTCGCCTACAGCGACGACGTCACCACCTACGCCTACGACGTCGACCGGGCCAACGCACTGCTCGACGAGGCCGGGTATGCCTCCGGCGGGACCCGCTTCACCATCGACCTGCTGGTGTTCAGCTTCGGCGACTTTCCCAAGTACGGCGAGGTCATGCGGCAGAACCTCGCCGAGGTCGGCATCGAGGTGGAGGTCATGCCTCTGGACCGCAGCGCCTTCATCCCGAGGGTGTTCGGTGAGCGCGACTTCGACACCAACATCATCAGCTACTGCAACAACACCGATCCCTCCATCGGCGTGGCCCGCATGTACATCTCCAGCAACATCGGCGACATCCCGTTCTCCAACGGGGCGGCCTACGTGAATCCGGCCATCGACGTCCTCTTCGATGAGGCGGCCAGCACTCCCGACGTCGCCCGGCGGGGCGAGCTCTACGGCGAGATCCAGCGGATCCTCACCGCCGAGCTGCCGTACCTGTGGCTGGTCGAGACCAGGTTCACCGCCGGTTCGGGCGCCAACGTCGGAGGGCTCCAGCCCAACTCCGGTCACGTCGCCGAGACCGCCTACTTCGAGGAGTAGCGGGACAGATCACGACCCGCCGCCCCGGTCCCGGTACTTCGCTGCCGCGGCCGGGGCGGCGGTTGTATCTGCTAGAACGCGGGATCCGGGCCGCCGGAGGGCGCTCGGGCTGTCGAGAGGAGGCGCTGGTGGTCCGGTACACCGTGAGACGCCTCCTGCAGGCCGTGCCGCTCGTGTTCGGCGCGGCGGTGGTGACCTGGATCCTGATCCACGCAGCACCCGGCGATCCGATCGTCGCTCTCGCCGGCGAGGACGGCGACGCCGGCTACTACGCGATGATGCGAGAGCGCTTCGGGCTCGACCGCCCGCTGCACGAGCAGCTCTTCGTCTACCTGGGCCGGCTCGCTCAGGGCGATCTGGGGTTCTCGTACCGGCAGAACCGGTCGGCGGTGAGCGTGATCCTCGACCAGCTGCCGGCCACCCTGCTGCTGATGGTCCCGGCGCTGGCCGTGGCCTCCGTCATCGGTATCAGCGTGGGGACCCTCGCCGCGGCCCGCAAGAACTCGGCGCTGGACAACACCGCCCGCACCGCCACCCTGCTGGGCCACGCCGTGCCGGTCTTCTGGCTCTCGCAGGTGCTGCTGCTGCTGTTCGCGCTGCGCTTCGACTGGTTCCCGGTCCAGGGCCGCAGCGACGCCCGCGCCGGCTACGAGGGGTTCCGGGCGCTGCTCGACGTCGGCCACCACATGGTGCTGCCCATCGCCGCGCTGGTGACGGTGTACGTGCCGCCGATCATGCGGGTCACCAGAGCCGCGGTGATCGAGAACCTCGATGAGATGTACATACGGGCCGCCCGGGCCCGGGGCCAGTCGCGCCGCCGGGTGCTGATCCGCCACGCCCTTCCCAACGCCATGCTGCCCATAGTCACCGTGATCGGGAGCCAGATCGGCTTCATGTTCGCCGGCTCGGTCCTGGTCGAGACGGTGTTCGCCTGGCCCGGGCTCGGCCGGCTGCTGCTGAGCGCCATCCTGGCCCGCGACTTCGCCATCATCACCGCGATGCTGCTGATGCTGTCGGTGACCATCATCCTGATGAACCTCATCACCGACCTCGTGTACTCGCTCCTGGACCCGCGGGTGCGGCATGGCACTTGAGGGGCGGGCCGCGGGGCCGGTCACGCTCAGAGAACGGGCCGCCTCCGGCCCCGGCCGGGGCCGCCCGGGCCGCTCCAGTGCCCGGGCGGCACGGGGCTCCTGGAGGCGGTTCGCGTCCAACCCGGTGGCGGTCGTCGGGCTCGTGCTGACGGTCCTGTTCGTGCTGGTCGCCGCGCTGACCTCCGTCATCGCTCCCACCGACCCGTTCTCGTTCGCGGGAACGCCCTTCGAGCCGCCCTCGGCCAAGCACTGGCTCGGCACCGACGACCTGGGACGCGACGTTCTCGCGGGCGTGGTCCACGGCGCCCGCACCAGCCTGCTGGTGGGGGTGGCGGTGGCCGGCGCATCGCTGGTCATCGGCACCGTCGTGGGCGGCGTGGCCGGATTCGCGGGCGGCAAGGTCGACGACCTGCTGATGCGCCTGACCGAGCTCTCGCAGGTCCTGCCCCGGTTCTTCCTGGCGCTCACGGTGGTGGCCCTGTTCGGCCCCGGCCTGACGAACATGGTTCTCGTCCTGGCGCTGACATCGTGGGAGTTGACCGCCCGGGTGGCCCGCTCGGGGGTTCTGGCCGTCAAGGAGCTCGAGTACGTGACCGCGGCCGAGGCGCTGGGCTCGTCGCCGGGGCGCAACCTGCGCACGCATGTGCTGCCCAACACGATCGCGCCGGTGGTGGCGCTGGCGTCGCTGCAGGTAGGCGGGGCCATCCTGATCGAGGCCAGCTTGAGCTTCCTGGGGCTGGGCGACCCCAACGTGATCAGCTGGGGCTACATGCTCAACAACGCCCAGTCGTTCGTACGGCGGGCCTGGTGGATGTCGGTCTTCCCCGGCCTGGCCATCGCGGTGGCAGTGTTGGGCGTCAACCTGCTGGGCGACGCCCTCAACGACTTCTGGAACCCGAGATCCCGTTCGGGGGGAGAATCGGGATGACCGAGCCGCTGCTCACGGTCGAAGGTCTCCGCACCCATTTCTTTGTTGACGCCGGGGTGGTCAAGGCGGTTGACGGGGTCAGCTTCGAGATCCGTCGGGGCGAGGTCGTGGGCCTGGTGGGGGAGTCCGGATGCGGAAAGACGGTTACGTCGCTGTCGATTGCCGGCCTCATCGAACCGCCCGCGCGGATCGTCGAAGGGTCGGTGCGATTCGACGGGACCGAGTTGGTGGGAGCACCCGAGCGGGTGCTCAACTCGGTGCGGGGCCCCAGGATCGCCATGATCTTCCAGCAGCCCCGAGCCTCGCTGGATCCCGTCATGTCGGTGGGGCGCCAGATCGGCCAGGCTCTCAAGTCCGGCACCGCCCTGGACCGGTCCGCCCGCCGCCGCCGGGCGGTCGAGCTGCTCGACCGGGTCGGCATCTCCGACCCCGACCGCCGGGTCAGGGAGTACCCGCACCAGCTGTCGGGCGGGATGGCTCAGCGAGTGATGATCGCCATCGCCCTGGCCGGTGAGCCCGACCTGCTCATCGCGGATGAGCCCACCACCGCGCTCGACGTCACCGTGCAGGCGCAGATTCTCGAGCTGCTGCAGGAACTGCAGACAGCCAACGACATGGCCGTCATCCTCGTCACCCACGACCTGGGAGTCGTCGCGGAGATCGCCGACCGGGCCGCGGTGATGTACGCCGGACGGATCGTCGAGGAGTGCTCCGTGTCGGAGCTGTACGACGCGCCGCTGCATCCCTACACCGTGGGGCTAATGGAGTCCCGGCCGGCGGCGTCGCATTCCAAGAGCCGCCTGCGGGTGATACCGGGCAGCGTGCCCGTGCCCGTCGACCTTCCGGTGGGGTGCAGCTTCGCGCCCCGCTGCGACGCACGGGCCGCCAACAACCTGACGGTGTGCACCGAACAGGCGCCCCAGCCGGTGTCGCCCCGGGATGGGCACCGCGTGAGGTGCTGGCTCCATGAGTAGCGCTCCGGCGAACGAGCCGACCGCCACCGCGGAGGCGGCGCTGCTGGAGGTCACCGACCTCGTCAAGCACTACCGGATCCGCTCAGGGGGGGCGATGTCCCGCCCAGGCGGATCACTCCGAGCGGTCGACGGGGTCAGCTTCCGTGTCGGTGCCGGCGAGACGCTCGGGCTGGTGGGCGAGTCCGGTGGCGGCAAGACGACGGTGGGTCTCAGCGTCCTGCGCCTCGTCCAGCCCAGCGGCGGCACGGTGAGCTTCGAGGGCCGCGATGTGCTCGCCGCCGGCCGGGCCGAGTTGAAGGCGCTCCGGCGGCGGATGCAGATCGTGTTCCAGGACCCGATCGGCGCGCTGGATCCCCGCAAGAGCGTCGGCGACAGCGTGGCCGAGGGACTGAGGATCCAGGGCCTGGCGCCGCGAGCTGAGGCGCGCCGGCGGGCCGTCGAAGTCCTCGACCGTGTGGGGCTCACCGCGGCCCAGGCCGGCAGCCTGCCCCACGAACTGTCGGGCGGTCAGCTCCAGAGGGTCGGTATCGCCCGGGCCCTGGTGCTCGATCCTCGCCTCGTCGTCTGTGACGAGCCCGTGTCGGCCCTCGACGTGTCGATCCAGGCTCAGATCATCAACCTGCTGCTGGACCTGCAGGCCGAGCGCGGTCTCGCCTACCTGTTCATCGCCCACGATCTGGCGCTGGTGCGGCACATCTCGGACCGGGTCGCGGTCATGTACCTGGGCCGCATCGTCGAGTCGGCCCCGGCCGGGGAGTTGTTCGACAGTCCGGCCCACCCCTACACGCGGGCGCTGCTGTCGGCTGTCCCCGCGGATCATCCCGCCGCGGCCAGGCAGCGCATAGTGCTGCGGGGCGAGATCCCCAGCGCCTCCGCGCCGCCGACGGGCTGCCCGTTCGCCCCCAGATGCCCCGACGCGATGGCCAGGTGCAGCGAGCAGGCGCCCGAGTTCAGAGAGATCGCCCCCGGCCGCTGGGCCGCCTGCTTCCTCAATGACTGAGGCGCGACCGAAGGATGAGACGGTCTCCCTGGCAGAATCGACGTCGATGATCCGGGTGGCGTTCGTCGGCAAGGGGGGCGCGGGCAAGTCGACCGTCGCGGGCACGTTCGCCCGGCTGCTGGCCCGCCGCGACCAGCCCGTGCTCGCGCTCGACTCCGATCCGATGCCGGGGCTCCCCTACTCCCTGGGCGTGGGAGTGGACGATCATCCGATACCCGACGACGTGGTCTTCGCCGGCCCGGAGGGGGGACCCCGATGGGTGCTTCGTCCCGGCCTGGACGCGGCCGCCATCGTGGACCGGCACGCGGCGCGGTGCCCCGACGGTGTCCGCTACCTGCAGTTCGGCAACCTGTGGGGCCCCGTGACCCGGCTCCAGCAGGCCCAGCACGCCTGGAGCCAGGTGGTCGCCGAACTCGACCGGGACGCGTGGCACCTGGTCGGCGACCTGCCCGGCGGCACCCGTCAGGCCATGTTCGGCTGGGGCAAGTACGCCGACACCGTGTGCGTGGTGGTCGAGCCGACCGTCAAGTCGATGCACACGGCTAGACGCCTGCTGACCCTCCCCGAGGCCAGGTGGGGACCCTCACGTCTCGTTCTCGTCGTCAACAAGGCCCGCAACGGCTCCGACGCGGACCGCGTCTCGGATCGGCTGGGCCTGGAGCCTGCCGCGGTCGTCCCCCACGACAGCACCGCCGGAAGCGCCGACCGCCGCGGCGCCGCTCCGCTGGACTCCGCTCCCGGAGGCCCGCTGGCCGTAGCCGTGGATGGCTTGGTCGACCAGGTCGTGTCGCTCTATGGTCTCGACCGGGAGGTGACGCAATGAAGATCGCCGTCGTGGGCAAGGGTGGGGCCGGCAAGACCACCACCAGCGCGGTGCTGGCCCGCACCTTGGGCCGCCGGGGCGCCCGCGTGGTCGCCCTCGACTGCGACACCAATCCCAACCTGGGCCTGTCGCTGGGAGTGGGCGACTCCGAGACGGAGCGGCTCGTGACCCTGCGCGAGGAGGTCGACGAGGGTGAAGGCGCGCATGCGCCGACCTGGGACGACATCCTCGACCGCTACGGCGCCGACGCCCCCGACGGGGTGCGCCTCTCGGTGATCACCCGCATCGAGAATCCCGAGCCCGGTTGACCTTGATGCGGCCTGTCGGCCGAGCAGTTGCTCGGCTCCGTGAATGACGACGCCACCACAGTCGTGGCTGACCTCGAAGCCGGGATCGGCACCCTGACCCGGCTGGCCAGCGCGTCGGTGGACGCCACCGTCGTGGTGGTGGAGCCGACGCTGCGCTCGATCGACGTGGCCCGCCGGGCCGTCGCGGTCGCTGACGAGCAGCGCCAGGGCCGGGTGGTGGTCGTCGCCAACAAGGTCAGCGACGACGACGACCGGGCCCGCATCCGGGAGGCCTTCGGCGACCGGGCGCTGGTGGTGGTCCCCGATGATCCAGCGGTCGACGCCGCCGACCGGCTCGGGGTGTCGCCGGTCGACCACGAGCCCGGCGCCCCCGCCGTGGCCGCATTGGAGAGCCTTGTCGAAGCGCTGGGCCTTGCTAGCTGAACTGGACCGCTTCCCTGCTCGCAAGCGACCGGACTAGATGCGGATTGCACCTAGACGCGACTATGATCCGCACAACCCACGGATAGGAGTTGGCCATGTGGCTGTGGTGGATCGGCAACGCAGTGCTGCTACTGGCTGTCGTGCCCGTCGTGCTGCTGCTGGCCAACCGGGTGATCAGGCCCGCGCTGGAGATCAAGCGCTACGCCGACGACATCCTCGAGCACGGCGTCGGCCTCACCAAGAACCTGGAGCCGGTGCCGGCGGTGGCCGACACCCGCGACCTGGTCTCCGCGGCCAAGGGCCTCGCCGTTCGCTACGTCACCGCCGCCGGGCCGCTGCTATGACGGGAGGAGCTGTCTGATGCCTGCCGCCGCGATCGTCACCATCGTGATCGCCCTCGTGATCGCGGCCGCGCTGGCCTACTACCTGACGCGGGTCGTGATCGTGCTGCGGGCCGTCAACGACTCGCTGGGCAAGATCACCTTCGGCGTGCGCTCCATCGCCCACCGCACGGAGCCGCTGGGAGAGTTGCTGACCCCGGTGAAGACCGATCTCGAGGCGGTCGCCGACACGCTGGAAGCGGTGGCGGCCAGCCTCGCCCCCGAGTCCCAGGCCAGTTAGGGAGCAACCGGATGGCGCTTGAGTTCGCATGCAGCCGGGTCGGAGTCACCGACTGCAGGACGGTCGCGGTGGCCGACACCGCGGAGGAGCTGCTGGCCGCGGTGGCCCAGCACGCCAGAGACGCTCACAACGTGGAGCTCAACGGCACCCTGATCGACTACGCGCTGACAACGGTCCGGGAAGTCTGACCGCCTAGCTCAGCGGCGGACGTCCCACCAGATGGTGACCCGCTCGCGCGGGAAGGGCACGTCGGCAACCAGTTCCGCCACCTCGGGCTCGCGTTCGGGCGGCAGGCAGAGGTTGCGGCACCACTGGGGTGCCTCGAACTCGCGGCGCACCGCGGCCCGCGGATCCTCGGGCAGGAGCGACTCCTCGGCGACGGGGTGCAGGCCGGTCTCGGCGATGGCCTCCACCGCGGTGGCCGCGGTGGGCTCGTGGGGTCGTTCCAGGTTCCAGAAGTGGCGCCACAGCATGCGGCGGCGGTCCTGGGGGTGCTTCGGGGTGATCTCGATCACGACCCGGCGGCGCGCGTGGGTGTCCAGCGCGGCCACGAAGGACGGGACGTCGGTCACGTTGTAGAGCACGTTGTGGCACACCACCACGTCGGCGACCGGCACCTCGCCGGCCACCTCGGGCCACGAGCCGGCGTGCACCGAGGCGGCGATGCCGCGCTGCTGAGCGGTTGCCGCGAACAGCTCCAGCATGTTGTCCTGGCGGTCGGTTCCGATCACCTCGGTGGCCGGCGGCGCCACCGCGAAGGCCGCGGCCCCGCCCCCGCAGCCGACGTCCAGCACCGAGCCCCCGTTGCCCAGGGCCTCCGCCGCCCGTTGGTTCGACAGGGACCGCTCGAAGGTGCCGGGCTCGGGCGCGGCGAATATCTCCGGCGTGAACACGAAGGGCCGGCGAGGAGCCGAGCCGAGAATCTCGGCGGGGATGGCCCAGTCGGCCATCTGCCGCGCCCATCGCTCAGCTGCCGTCTCTCGCTGCGTCATGCGCGCAGAACCTACTGGGGTCCGGTGGTGTTCCCCGCTCTTGTTCGCTTCGCTCACGGGCCGCTCGGGCCACGGCCTCGCTCGGCTCGGCCTCTTACCAGATGCGGCGGGCGGCCGCCCAGCGGCTCAACTCGTGACGGTTCGACAGCTGGAGCTTGCGCAGCACGGCCGAGGCGTGGGTCTCCACCGTCTTGATCGAGATGGTCAGCTGGCGGGCGATCTCCTTGTAGGTGTAGCCCCGGGCAAGGTGGCGCATAACCTCCCGCTCTCTGATGGTCAGCCGGTCGAGGTCCTCGTCGGACTCCGACCCGGCGACGGCCACAGCGTCGGCGGCGAATGCGTCAAGCACGAACCCGGCCAGGCGGGGCGAGAACACCGCGTCGCCGTCGCGCACCCGCAGGATCGCGTCCACCAGGTCCTCCCCGGAGATCGACTTGGTGACATAGCCACGGGCACCGGCCCGGACCACCGCGATCACGTCGCTGGCGGCGTCGGAAACGGACAGGGCGAGGAACTTGGTATCGACGCCTGCCGCGGCCACCGACTCGATCACCTCGCGCCCCGACCCCGACGGCAGGTGCACGTCCAGCAGTACCACATCGGGGCTCCAGAGCTCGATGGCCTCCACCGCGGTGCCCACATCGTCGGCCTCGGCCACGACCGTCACCCGGTCTCCGATCTCGGCCCGCACACCGCTGCGGAACAGCCGGTGGTCGTCAACGATCACCACCCGGGGAGGCGCAGCTGCCATGCCCGTCACGCTAGAGGCCCAACCGGATCCTGGTTCCCGAAATCTGCATGGGTCTTGCCCCCATACGACGGCTTTCTCTACATATTTCGTGACGCAGCGGTTGCCCAGCCCTCAGGTCCGGGCCAGGTGCAGGCGCACCTCCGTGCCCTGCCCAGGAGCGCTGTTGATGTCGCAGCGGCCGCCCACCCGGTCGAGGCGGCCCTGGATCGAGTCGCGGATCCCGTGGGAGCCGTCCTCGACCGCTTCGGGATCGAATCCGACGCCCCGGTCGCGCACGAACACGTCCACCGCCTGCGGGGTGGCCTCCACGAACACCGAGACGGTCGGGCAGCCCGACCAGCGGGCCGCGTTGGTCATGGCCTCACCGGCCGCGGCCACCAGCGACTCCATCGCCGGGTCCAGCGCGGCGTCGCCCACGGCCACTACCTCCATGACCACGCCGTGACGGTCCTCGACCACGCCAGCCAGGTGCTCGACCGCGGCCCGGACCGTGTCCTGGACCGGCCCCGAACCACCGCCGTAGAGCCAGCCTCGCAGTTCCCGCTCCTGGCGCCGGGCGAGCGCGGCCATCCGGGCCGGGTCGTCGGACCGCTGCACCAGCGACAGGGTTTGCAGCACCGAGTCATGCAGGTGGGCGGCCATCTCGGCCCGCTCGTCGGCCCGGATGCGGCGCTGGCGCTCCTCGCGCCGGTCCCGGGCCAGCACGGCCACCCACGGCCCACCGATCAGGGCCAGCCCGCCCACCACCAGCCCGCCCGACAGCAGGCTGTCGCGCACCGTGGACAGTGACAGGTTTGCCGCGGCGATGGCCCCGATGCCCAGCGCGAGCAGGAGCGTTCCCGCCGCGATGCGTACTGCGGCAGCCCGGCCGATGCCGGCCGCGGGCTGCACCCTCCAGATGACGATCCCCAGCCCGAAGGCCACACACAGCGCAGGCCAGATGAGAGTGTCGGGCAGTGCGAGGCCGAAGTGGCGCACCAGCAGCACCGTCCCGACAACGATCAGCGCCATCCCCACGGCCCGCCGGGTGGCCGTTCCTGCCGGTCGCGGGGCATCCGCCGGTCGCGGGGCATCCGCCGGTCCCGCACCCGCGGCGGGTGCGTCGGCTCGGGGCAGCAGGATCCATGCCACCAAGTAGAGGGGCACCCCGACCCAGGCCAGTGCCAGAGCCACGAAGGCGATCCTCACGATGGTCGTGTCGATCCCGAGGCGGGCCCCTACCCCACCGCACACGCCCGCGATCACCCGGTCGGTACGGGATCTGATCGGCCAGCCGGCACGGGTTGGTGCCATGGGAGAGATGATGACACGACGGCACCGGGTCGGCACCGGGTACCTCCCCCGATACGGGCGACCGCCCTAGGGGAAACTTCAGGGACATACCCCATTTGGCTTCTCCGGTCCCGGGCACACACTGGAGCCCATGCCCGAAGAGCAGCGGCCCGGCGCCGAGGATCCGAGTCCCGGCGAGTATCAGGACGAAGCGACTCCGCACGCCGCGACCGAGGACGCCGGTACCGAGGACGCCGGAGCCAAGCGCCGCACTCTCTGCCGCAGTTCCACCGACAAGGTGATCGCCGGCGTCGCCGGCGGCATCGGCGCCTACTTCGGCATCGACGCGGTGATCGTGAGGATCGCCTTCATCGTGCTGACGTTCCTGGGAGGCGCAGGTCCGTTTCTCTACCTGATCGGCTGGCTGGCCCTGCCCAAGGAGGACGAGCCCAGCATCGTCGCCAGGGCTCTGGGGGGAGACTCGCCCCATCGCTTCCGCAGCCTGATGGCCGTCGTCCTGATCGGCTTCGGTCTGCTGATCACCGCAAATCTCAGCGGCAGCCTCTTCGGCTTGTTCGTCGACGTGTGGAAGATCGCTCCCTATCTGGCTCTCCTTCTCATCGCCGCCGGCGTGGCCCTGGTGCTCTGGCCCGGACCCACCGGTCGGCACAAGCCCACTCCGGCCCCCCGGCCGTCGCCGTCGGCGCCGCCCCCAGCGCCTCTTCCCTCCACGGCTGCGGCGGCCGGGCCGGAGTGGCCGCCTCCCCCCACAGCGGCGGCGAGACGGCACCGCGGCCGCTCCCTCATCGGCTCGCTCACGGTCGCCGTGCTGTTCGTGTACACGGGCACAGCGGTGATGCTGGAGCGCCTTGACGCGGTGGACGTCGATCTCGGCGTGTTCTTCGCCGTCGCGCTGGTCATCACCGGCGCCGGCTTGCTGGCATCGGCGTTCGCCCGCCCGGCCCGGGGACTGATCGTGCTCGGGCTGGTCCTCTCAGCGCCCCTGCTGTTGTTCGTGGCTGTGGACGTGCCGGGGGCAGGGATAGGCGAGGCTCGGGTGCGTGTCGTCGATGTCGACGAACTGGAGGACGAGTACCGCTACGGCATCGGTCAGTTGACCGTGGACCTGCGCGACCTCGACCCCGACCGCACTGACCACTCCGTGGATCTGAGCCTCGCCGTCGGCGAGTTGCGGGTGTACGTGCCTGAGAGCATCTCCACGACCGCCGACATCGACGTGCGAGCCGGAAACATCAGGGTGTGGTCCGGATACACCTGGTACAGCTGGGAAGACAGCGAGGACGGCCTCGACATCAGTCGCACGATCACCGTGCCCGTGCAGGGCGAGACGACCGGTGAACTGCGTCTGGACATCGATGTGGGCATCGGCGAGGCCGAGATCATCACCGTGCCCGCCTCCATCGAGGGATCCAACAGATGAGCTACCAGGAGACCGGCATGCCCGACAACGACACCGTAGAGCCGCCGTCCAATCGCTGGGGCACCGGTCGCATCGACGCTGTCTCCGTGGTGACCGGTGTGCTGTTCATCGCGATCGCCGTGCTGGCGCTGGCCGACCGGTTCTGGGCGGAGATCGATCCGGTGCTCGTGGTCGGAGGGGCCATCATCGTCATCGGCGCGGCCATGATCGCAGGGGTGATCCGCCGCGGGCGGCGAGGCGACCAGCCCGAATCGTGACACCCGGCCAGATGACGGGAACCCGCCGGAGAGTCTCAGTGCTCGGGCCGGATGTCGAAGCGTTCGAGATAGTGGCTGAAGGCTGTCCGGATGTGTTCCGCGGTTAGGCCGAAGGCCTCGGGGGAGTACTGGTGGCGGCCTCTGGAGCTCCTCGGCCTGGATGCCAGATAGGCCCTAACGGCGCCGGGCATTGACGCCGGCATCGTCCATTCGAACCGGTCGTAGGCGGCGCCGATGGCACCGACAGGGTCGGCGAGCAGATCCGGGTAGGGCAGGTCGAAGAAGCGGTCGTCGGGCAGTCGCCCCGAGGCCCGATCAGCGATGGCCCGGCGTTGCAGGTGGGCGACGCCTGCCATCGTCGGCTCCACCATCGACGCCATGTCGACGGCGTCGGTGCGCATCCAGCGCAGCGTGCCCATGAGGCTCAGCATCGACGGCAGGGTGGCTGCCGGATCTCGATGGAGCTGTATCACCCTGGCGTCGGGGTAGACCGCAAACAGTTCCCGGAGGGTGGCCAGATGGCTCGGTGCCTTGAGCACCCAGCGCTGGCCGGGCTCGCGCCCGCTCAACGTCTGGAGGGTGCGGCGGTGCCACTCGTAGGCGGGACGGTGGTCGGCCAGGGCCAGATGCCGGCTGTAGCTGGGCACGGTGTGGGTGCCGGCCCAGTTGTCGGACAGGAAGGCGGGCAGGGTCAAGAATATGCACTCGGTGGGGAGGTCGCCGCCGTTGTGATGCATGGTTTCGTACTCGGGCTGCACGTCATGCCAGAACGACACCACCGCGTCGACGCTGCGGCGGGCGGCCGCCACGGCCTCGGCGTCGCCGGTCGCGGCGATCACGGGCCGGTGGACCTTCCAGGTGGTTGGGGTGGCGTGGGCCGGGTCGAGGGCCAGCAGCTCGTGCAGGATCGATGTGCCCGACCGGGCCGCCCCGATCACCACCAGGGGCTCACGGATCGGCTGTTCAACGATGTCGGGCCGCGAGCGCCACAACTCGACTAGCTCCAGCCGGTTCTGTAGCGCCCTCAGGAGGTCGGTGCGGGTCAGGATCCGTCCCACCAGGTGGAGCGGGCACTCCCGTTCGAGGGCCTCCATGAACACCTCGAAGTGGTTGCGCCAGCTCACACCAGCGTCATCCGAACCGTCGCCGAAGTCTGCCAGTCCGGCCTCCTCGCAGGCCCCGTCCATCAGCTCCTGTGGCTCGAGCGGGACGAGTCGTCGGGCGTCGCCGGCATGGTCGGCGTGGCGGTTGAGGCGATCGACCCAGCCAGGCCTCGGCGGAGGCTGCCAGGGCCCAGAGCCCGTACCGGGCGCGCCGGGATCGCTCAGCGCCGAAACCTTCGATGAACGCCCTGGCGGCGGGCGTCCAGCTGCCGGCGGCGCTGGTCCTCGGTCACGGTCGGGTGGTCGGCGGGCAGATGGCGGCGCAGCTCCGCCAGCGGGACCGCGACGGCGTCGGCGGCAGGCATGTCCGAGGCGCCGACCCACCGGTAGATGCACATGCCCACCGGGCGGCCCTCGGTGTCGATCCAGTTAGGCACCCCCGGGTCGTGGTGGCTGACCACGGCCCGTACCACGCCGTCGCGGTCGGTGTGGGCCTGTACGTCGTTGAGACTGGTCTGGGCGTGGGCCAGGTCGCCGGACTCGAACCAGGGCCAGGTGTGGGTCTGGATCGACCATGTGAACGCCTCGGGCGGCTCGAAGGAGATGAGCCAGGCCTCGTCCTCTTCAAGGTTCCAGAATCCCCCGCCGTAGGCGATGTTGTCGGCTCCTCCCTTGGCCGGCAGCGGCGGCGACAGCATGTTGTCGGTGTTGCGCTGGCGGGCCTGCTCCATGAAGCGCAGCCAGAAGGGGATCGAGCGCTCGACCCAGTCGGCGGCCTCGTCCAGCGCTCCAGCCATGCGCTCGACGGTGAGCCGCGTCGGCCGGTCCGCGGGCCGGTCGAGGCGCTCGATGTAGAAGTCGGGGATCGCGTCGGCGGTCCAGTCGCACACGTACACGCGGATCGTCAGCTGGCGCACGGCCGGGTCGGTGGCCATCCAGTCCGCGGCGCCCTCGGGACGCTCGGGCCCGATCATCACTTCCAACCGACCGCCGGTTAGGTGCAGGTCGCCCAGCGAAACCTCGCTGAAGACCCCGTACTGGCCGAGCTGCATGTCGCCCTCACCCAGCGACAGGATCGCATCTCGGCATCCGGTCACATCCGCGGTGAGCCGGTACCGCCCGGACGGGTCGATGGCGCACCGCAGGTAGTGGTTGTCGGTGTTGGGGCCGCCCCACTTGGTGACGTCGTCGTCGTAGCGGTGGAAGGCGGGAAAATCGGGATCACGGAACTCCACGGCGTGCTGCACCGCGAACACCAGCTGGCGGGTCAGGCACCGCAGCCCCTCGGCCTGGTTGCGGGCGCCGTCGGCCATCGGGTCGGCTAGCGCGGCCGCGCCCGCCTCGCCAATACGGTCGCAGAAGAGCCGCCAGGCATCGGCAGGGTCGAGCGAAGAGGTCATCCGGAGCTTCCCATTATCGAGACGAGCCTCAGCCCGAGTGGTGGCACTAGGAGTCCAGGGTGGAGCGCCAGCCGGACGCGATGTGCTCCAGCCACCATTGCGGGGCGTTGTCGAGCAGGTTCGACAGGTTGGAGTAGTCCCACCAGCGGGTGATCAGACCGTCGGCGTCGAGTTCCATCACCGACGTGAACGGGTGCCGGACCACCTCGCCGGTGTGGAACCACCACACCTCAAGGTGCTCGGTGACCACGACCGAGCTTTCGGCCACCACTAGGCCCGGCTCGTGGGTGTGGCGTTCCACCGGCTCCAGCCCCAGCCGCAGCCGGGCCACGATCTGGGCCGGACCGTGGGCGCCTCCGCCCGACTCGCCCGTGCCCACATCCACATAGTTGGCCTCGGGAGCGAAGAACCCGGCGACGGCGTCCCAGTCGTGGGCGTACAGGGCGTCCCAGTACCGGGCCACGATCTGCTTGTTGCGTTCCTCTACGTCAACCACCGCGACAGGCTAGGGCGAGGTCGGGGAGGAGTCATCGGAACCCTCCGGTCTGGGCTCGGGTGCGGGCGCCGGGGGTGCAGGCACCTCAGCCCTCGCCCTCTTGCGCCTCGACCTTGGTGTGCGCTCCGGCTTGGGTGTGCGCTCGGGGCGGGTCTGGCGCCGGCGGCGACGCCACCAGATGAGGGCCGCGATCACGGCCAGGAAGGGCAGGAAGGGCACGAGCACTCCAACCGCGACGAGCACCACGCCCACGATCGTGCGCAGGAAGCCGGCGCCGTCGGAGATCGAGTCGGCGAAACCGGGCAGTGAGTCGTCGGTGCGGGAGTCGAGCCACACGAAGGTGGTGCCGGAGACCTCGGGAAGCTCGGCTCCCTGCGCGTCCACCGGAACGGCCTCGGCCTCCAGCCGGATCTCCAGGCCCCGGGTGGCCACCCGGCCGGCCAGCCGCCCGTCCTCGACCGGAACCTCCAGCACGGCGACCAGCAGTTCACCGGGCTCGATCCGGTCGAATCCGCCCTGCCGCGTCTCGAAGGCGCCGATGTCGAGACGCACATCGAGGGACCGGACCGACACCTCGGTGAGGGCCGAGGCGCCCGGGTTCTCCACCTCCAGGCACAGGTACACGGTCGAGTCCGGTTCGACGGTGAGGTGCTGGGCCCCCAGGCACGGGTCGTCGGCGTCCGCGGAGACCCAGGCCGCCACCTCGATGCCGGTGTCGGGCGGCACGGTGGGCGACTGGTGGATGGTCAGCGTGATGGTGGCCAGGTCCACCTGGTCGCGCAGGGTGCGCAACTGGCCCCGCAGGACCTCCAGGGTGGTCTCGCGGTCGAGCAGCTCCCGCTCGATCTGGGCCACGTCCTCCAGCTCGACCGCCTCCTCCAGGAGTTTGCGCAGGCGGGTCACGCTGATCTCGGCCGTGTTGATCCGGCTCTCGAGGTCGACGACCCGCTCGGTCACGTCGTCGGCGCTGATCGACTGGTCAACCAGTTTGCCCACGCCGGCCAGCCGCTCGAGCGCGGTCGAGAAGTCGGCGGGCAGCACCTTGAATGTGATCTCGGCCTGGGGCCGGGGCTCGGTGCGGGTGGTCTGGTTGAAGACGATCCCACCCAGGCCCTGCACGATGGCCACCGCCTCGTTGCTGGCGGCGGTCACGTCGTCGGCCTGCACGCTGATGGTGGCCCGGTACACGATGTCGCGGCCGAGGTCGGCGGGCGTCAGCGCGGTGGGAACCGCCAGCGCAGCGCCGTCGGTTCCTGCCTGCAGTCTGGACGCTTCGCCGGCGGTGGCGGTGCCTTCGTCCGCCTCGGCCGTCGGCGCTTCCTCCGCAGGCGCATCTTCGGCGAAGTCAGCGGGTGCGTCGGCCGCCGAGGTGGCCATCACGCGCTCAAGCGAGGCGTCCTCCTCGTCGCCGCCGACACATGCTGTTAGCAGCACCAGCGCCGTGCTCATCACTGCGAGCACGAACAGGAACGGGACGCGGCCCCGCCGCTCAACTCGAGGGGTGTTGGTGTAGGTCACAGGTGTCCTCCCTGTCGGGACGGTTTACACCTATGACGCCGGCCGGGCCTGGCTGGTTCCCGGCCGAGTCGACTCAACGGGGGTTAGGCCCCCGGCTCGCCCTCTTCCTCGTCGCAGCCGGCGGTGCAGGTGGTGGGCGGCAACACGACGTCGGCGGCGGTACCGCAGGGGGCTCCTGCCGCGGTATAGAGGCCGTCCACGCTGTACCAGCCGGACTCCTGACCGAGCTGGTTGAACGAGGTCGCGTACAGCTTCACCGGGACGTTGGCCGGGACTCTGCGGACCGGCGCGGCCCAGCGGGTCCCACCGTCGCGAGTGGTGTCGACCTGGCCGACCGTGAACTCGCCGTTGGCGATGACCGGCTCGCCCTCGAGCTGCATGTACGTGCGGATCTTTGAGATATCGGACGGATTGGGTAGCGCGTCGAATTCCAGAAGGAGCTCGTTGTCGGCGCTGCCGCCGACGCACCTGAGGTCGCTGGGCGGCGGGGGAGCAGCCACGCTCACCGTCGGCGCCAGGGTCGTCGTCGCCTCCTCGGGAGCGTCCTCCGACTGAGCCTCGGTAGTCGTCGTGGTCTGGGGGGGCTCCGACGTCGGCGTGGTCACCAACGGCTCGTCGGTCGTGGTGGGCGCCGCCCGAGTCGTCGTGGTATCGGTGACCTCTTCCTCGGGTGTCGCCTCGTCGCCGCCTTCGTCGTCGCTGCATGCTGCCGCGACCAGCGCCAGCGCCAGCAGGGCGGCCCCGAGCCTCAGTGAACGCATGTGGAACTCCTCTCCAGGTGTCCACCATACAAGTTATCGCTCAGCCCCGATGTCGCGCGGGGCCGAACAGTGCGGCGCGATCATAGGCTGTTCTGCGGTGACGGATGTGGACCCTCGGGCCGAGTTGTGCGACCTCGTCGGCGGCGACGATCCCGCGTCCCGGCTGTGGTCCGCGATCGACTGCGGCCGCATGGCCGAGATCGTGCCCGAACTGCCCGATCTGCAAATGGAACAGGATCCGATCCACAGGCACAAGGACGTGCTGGCCCACACCATCGCGGTGGTGGCGAAAACACCCGATGACCTTGTGGTTCGTCTGGCTGCGCTGTTCCACGACATAGGCAAGCCGCGCACCCGCAGCTACGAGCACGGCGAGGTCACCTTCCGCCATCATGAGGCTGTGGGCGCCCGGATGACCCGCAAGCGCCTGACCGCGCTGTGCTTCGACGAAGGCACGGTGGACGACGTCAGCGAGCTGGTGCGGCTGTCGGGCCGGTTCAAGGGTTACGCGTCGGGTTGGAGCGACGCCGCGGTGCGTCGCTACGCCCGCGACGCCGGACCGCTGCTGGGCCGCCTCAACCAGCTGGTCCGGTCGGACTGCACCACCCGGAACCTGCAGAAGGAGGCCGACCTGCACCGCCAGATCGATCACCTCGAACGCCGCATCGCTGAGCTGGCCGAAGCCGAGCGCAAAGCGGCCGAGCGGCCCCAGATCGACGGCGCCGCGGTCATGGCCCATCTCGGGGTGGCTCCGGGCCCCGACGTCGGCCGGGCGCTGGCCTGGCTGCTGGAACTCAAGCGCACCGAGGGGGAGATGCCCCTCGATGAACTGCTGGCCCGGCTCGATGACTGGTGGGCCGAGAACGGCTAGCGGGCCGGTAGCCTCGATCCGGACCCAAACCTCTCAGGCATCCAAACCACAAAGGAGATGACGTGACTTATCGGGCTGAGTATTTGTGGATTGACGGCAACCAGCCGGCCGGCGAGATTCGCAGCAAGACGAAGATCGTTGACAATGATGAGGAGCCTCCGATTTGGGGGTTTGATGGTTCTTCGACGAATCAGGCCACCGGCGACAATTCCGATGTGGTTCTCAAGCCGGTGTTCACGTGCGGGGATCCGATTCGTGGTGGTGACAACATTCTGGTGTTGTGCGAGACGTTGCTGACTCACGACCTTTCGCCACATCCCACGAACCGGCGAGCCGAGTGTGTGGCCGTCCATGAGAAGTACAGGGACCAGGCACCGCTGTTCGGGCTCGAGCAGGAGTACACGCTGCTGGACGCGATCACGCGCTGGCCGGCGGGGTTCCCGCCTTCGGGGTTCCCGCCGCCGCAGGGCCCTTACTACTGCGGGGTGGGTGCGGGCCGCATCTCAGGGCGTGAGCTGATCGAGGAGCACACCAGCGCCTGCATCCAGGCCGGTTTGGGAATCGCGGGCACCAACGCCGAGGTGATGCCGGGCCAGTGGGAGTTCCAGATCGGGCCGCTGGACACCGTGACGGTGGCTGATCACGTTTGGGTGGCGCGCTACCTGCTGTTCCGTCTGGCCGAGAAGCACGGCATCGAGGTGACCATCGAGCCCAAGCCGATGCTGGGCGACTGGAACGGCGCCGGCATGCACAGCAACGTGTCCACCAAGTCGATGCGCGAGGGCTACGAGCCGATCATCGCGGCCTGCGAGGCGCTGGGCGCAGCGGGCAAGCCCGAGGAGCATCTGGCCGGTTACGGCGCCGGTATCGAGTTCCGGTTGACTGGCGAGCACGAGACCGAGCGCTACGACCAGTACTCCTACGGGGTGTCGGACAGGGGCGCGTCGGTGCGGATCCCCTGGCAGGTCGCCCGCGAGGGCAAGGGCTACATCGAGGACCGCCGGCCCAACGCGAACGCCGATCCCTACCACGTCACCACCCTGCTGACGAGAACCATCTGCGAGGCCCTCGTCGGCTACAACTGAGGCAGGCGGCCCGCATTGGCCGTCGGCACAGCCGAGGAAGCAGGTGCGAACCGGCTGAGGGTGGCGATCTGCCAGATCAACCCCACCGTCGGTGACCTCGACCGGAACGCCGACCTGGTCGCTGGCGCGCTGGCCGAGGCTGAGGCGGCCGGCGCGGACGTCGCCGTGCTGCCCGAGCTGGCCATCACCGGCTACCCGCCCGAGGACCTGGTGCTTCGGCCGGGCTTCGTAGCGGCCAGCCGGGCCGCCCTTGAGCGGGTCGCCGCCGCGACCGGTCCGTGCGCGGCGGTGGTCGGCTTCGTCGACGGCGAGGGCGAGTCCGGCCGCAGCGTGCCCGACATGGCCGGCGTCGAGAGCTTCAGTGACGCTTACAACGCGGTGGCGGTCTGCGCCAACGGCGAGGTGTGCGGCGTCTACCGCAAGCGCCACCTGCCCAACTACGACGTCTTCGACGAGATGCGCCATTTCCGT
The DNA here is from genome assembly GCA_022819505.1 of Acidimicrobiia bacterium. Classification (GTDB taxonomy): domain Bacteria; phylum Actinomycetota; class Acidimicrobiia; order Acidimicrobiales; family Aldehydirespiratoraceae; genus Aldehydirespirator. Next base: position 175,925 of record JAJEHD010000021.1, read on the forward strand.
CCCGGCCTCGACGCGCCGCCGCTGTTCGAGATCGGCGGCGCGGTGGTGGGAGTCACCGTGTGCGAGGACGCCTGGGTTCCCGACGGTCCGGTCAGCGATCTGGCCCGAGCCGGCGCGCAACTGGTGGTGAACGTCAACGGTTCGCCGTTCCGGGTCGGGAAGCAGGCCGCCCGAGAGCAGGTGATCGGCCGGCGGGTCGCCGAGTCGGGCGTCGCCGTGGTGTGCGTGAACCTGGTCGGCGGCCAGGACGAGCTCGTGTTCGACGGCGGCTCGTTCGTAATCGGCGCCGACGGAGCGGTGGCGGCCCGGTGCGTGTCCTTCTCCGAGACCGTCGACGTCTTCGATGTGGAGCTCCCGGCCCGAGAGCCGGCGGCCGCCCCTTGGCACCGGACCGGGATCACCCGTGTGACGCCCGCCGCCCCGCCCGACCCGGGCCGCCGACCGATGGCCGCCCCTCTGGCGGCGCCCACGGACCGGCACGCCCAGCGATGGGCCGCGCTCACCTTGGCCACCCGCGACTACGTGCACAAGAGCGGCTTCAGCGACGTCTGCGTGGGCCTGTCCGGCGGCGTGGACTCGTCGCTGACGGCGGCCGTCGCCACCGATGCCCTGGGCGCTGAGCACGTCCACGGCGTGCTCATGCCGTCGCGCCACTCCAGCGACCACTCGGTGACCGACGCCGAGAAGCTGGCCGCCAACCTCGGCATCGACGCCCTCATCGTCGGGATCGAGCCGGGCCACGCCGCGCTGTCCGGGATGATCGAGGCCGGTCTGGGCGGCGGTCTGGACACCGGCGGGATCACCGACCAGAACCTCCAGTCCCGCATCCGGGGTGTGACGCTCATGGCGCTGGCCAACGAGCGCGGCTGGCTGGTGCTCACCACCGGCAACAAGAGCGAGCTGGCAGTGGGTTACTCGACCCTCTACGGCGACACCGCCGGCGCGTTCGCGGTCGTCTCCGACCTCTGGAAGCTGGACGTGTACGAGCTGTGCCGGTGGCGCAACGGCCAGGCCGGCGGCGAGCTCATCCCCGCAACGGTGCTGTCCAAGGCGCCGTCGGCGGAGTTGGCCCCCGGCCAGCGCGACGATCAGTCGCTGCCCCCCTACGAGGTGCTCGACCCAATCCTGCGGCTCTATGTGGAGGATCTGCGCACCGTGGCCGAGATCCAGGAGGCCCGTATCGCGTCCCCGGACGTGGTGGAGAGGGTGTGCCGTTTGGTCGATCTCGCCGAGTACAAGCGCCGCCAGACGCCGATTGGTCCCCGGCTCACGGGTCGGGCGTTCGGCCGGGACAGGCGCATGCCGATCGTCAACCGTCACCGGTGAGCACGCCGGCGGTGCGTCGCGGCTACTCGGTGGCGCAGACCGCCCGCCTGGTGTCGGCGCTGCGATGGGCCTGCGGCCGGCTGTCGGAGATCCTGGGGGTGTGGGCTCAGGAAGCCGCAACGGCCGGAGCCCCGCACGCCGTCGCCTCCGTCCGCTTGACGGTGTTGAGCCGGCGGCTCGAGGCCCATCTCGAGACCCTCGACGGGCTTCAGCCCGACTCCGTACTTATGGCGGGGTGGAGGCAGGCCGCGCCCGCGGATCAGGCCCTGGCCGCCGCGCTCGACGAGATGGCGGCGATGGAGGGTCCGTTGGAGCGCCTCGCGGTGGCCGAGACGGTAATCGTGCCCGCGCTCGCCGGCGTCTACCGCGAGATCGGCGAGCACGCCGCGCCCCACTGCGACGCCGCTCTGGCTTCGGCGGCCCGGGCGCTGCGCCATGACCTGGACCGCGGGACGGCCGCGGCCGGAACCGGTCAGCCCGGAGCGGTCGGGGCGGCCCACGGTGTGCTCGCCGCGGCCGGCGGCCTCGTCGGGCTGGACGTGCTGACGCCTGGGGAGTGGGCCTAGCGCCGACCGGGCGGCCGGTTCGCGAAATGCGGCCGGTTCGGGTTCGGGCCCGGTGTCGCTGAATTGTTCGGGCCGTGGTTGGCGATGGGCAAAACGTCGTTATCGTTCAACCTGTCAATGGCGAGCGGGGCGGCGATCGTCGTGGCTTGCTCTCGGACCCGGAGCGGGGGTAAGTGGTCAAGGTCAAGGAGCGTGTTGAGCGAGACGAGGAGGATCTGGTCCGCCTCTATCTCACCGACATCGGCCAGTACCCGCTGCTCACCAAGGACGACGAGGTCCGGCTCGCGCAGGAGATCGAGATCGGTGCCGCGGCCCGCAACGAGCTCAAGGAGGCCACGCCCGGCTCGCTCACCGACCACCGGCGCCGGGACCTGCGCCGCAAGGACCGCCGGGGCCTCGAGTCCGAGCGCACCTTCGTGCAGTCGAACCTGCGCCTGGTGGTGTCGATCGCCAAGAAGTACCAGGCGTCGGGCCTGCCCCTGCTCGACCTCATCCAGGAGGGCAACCTCGGGCTGATGCACGCGGTCGAGAAGTTCGACTGGCGCAAGGGGTTCAAGTTCTCCACCTATGCCACCTGGTGGATCCGCCAGGCCATCACCAGGGGCATTGCCAACACCGGCCGCACCATCCGCCTGCCGGTGCACGCCGGCGACACGCTGGCCCGCCTCCAGAAGGCCCGCTCCCGCCTGGAGCTCAAGTACGGGCGCCCGCCCACGCTGTCGGAGCTGGCGGCCGAGGTGGAGATGCCCGAGGAGAAGGTCACCGAGGCGCTGCGCTTCCAGTCCGAGCCGCTGTCGCTGTCGGAGCCGCTGCGCCAGGACGGCGACGCCGAGCTGGGGGACGTGGTGGAGGACCGGTCCATCGACTCGCCCTTCGACACGGCCGCCACCACGATGCTGCCGAACGAGATCATGCGCCTGCTGTCGCCTCTCGACGAGCGCGAGCGCGACATCCTCAAGCTGCGCTTCGGCCTGGACCGGGGCGAGCCCCGCACCCTCGAAGAGGTGGGCGAGCACTTCAACCTCACCCGGGAGCGGATCCGCCAGATCGAGGCCAGGGCCATGTCGAAGCTGCGCCACCCCTCGAGCGACACCGGCGCCCGAGACCTGCTCAACGTCTGACGGTTCCGGCCCTCCCCGGGGTGCGGCTCAGGGGTCGGTCGGGTCTTCGCCGGGCTGGGGCGCGGCCACCGCCCCGACGATCCGCTTCATCAGCGCGTCCCATTCCTGCTGGGTCGGAGCCGCCTGTCTCGGCCCGTCGGCGGAGAGGGCCAGGTGGGTTCCCAGATCGAGCGCTTGGCAGAACACGACGATGGCCTCGGTGCTCAGCGACGGGTCGATGAGGCCGGCTTCCTTGCCCTCGGCCACCATCGCGGTCAGCGTGTCGGCCTCGGTGTCGAGGCACTCCGAGACCAATTCGGCGATCGAGTCGTCGTGGCGCGCGCTGACGAATGTCTCGAACATCAGGTCGCCGAGCCCGTGATCGTCCGACGAGAGCAGGCTGGCGCCGAGGGCCGCCATCCTCTCATCGGCCGGCATGCCGGCCGAGTTGCCCATGAACGCCATCCGTTGGGATGTCGCGTGCTCGACGACCGCGAGGAACAGTTGCGGCTTGGTGGGCCAGCGCGCGTAGATGGCGCCGGTCGTGAGCCCGCACCGTCGGGCGATCTCGTGGATCCGGGTCGCCTCGTAGCCGTTCTCGCCGAACGTGGCGACGCCCGCCTCCAGCAGACGCCTGGTGACATCCTGTGACTTGCGGGAACCCGTGGTTGCGCCGGACGCGCCTTCGAGTCCGCTGCTCTGTGCCTCAGTCCGGTCCGTGTCCAACGCCATGTGCATGTCCTGTCTCATCACATATGACGGTCATGTGTTGAAATCATCACCGGGAGCGACTCTAGCACTCGCGCCTGCCTGCGCACCTTCGCCAACGGCGATCAGGGCACCACTGTGACGATCCGACTTTCCCCGTGATTGCACCTAACTCCGCAGGAGCCGGAGTATCCGAAAGAGCTGTAGCGTGGGGCGGCGCGCCCACACAGACCGACCGATAGTTCGACCAACGATGCCCTATGCTGCGGCGGACCGGAGCCGAGATCGAGCGCTCGCTCGACGGCGTTCCGGGGTGCAGCCGAGCGATGGAGGGTGCCGGATTGGGCGACAGTGACCTCTTGAGGGTGGAGAACGACATGCTGCACGCCCGGCTGTCGGGATTGACCGAAGCAATCCTGCGCATCAGTGAGGATCTCGACCTCGACGTAGTGCTTCAGGAGGTGGTGGACAGCGCTCGGGCCCTCACCGGCGCACGCTACGGCGCGATCGCCACCCTGGACGATGCCGGGGAGTTGCAGGACCTGCTGCTGTCGGGAACGTCTCCCGAACAGGAACAGGCGCTGCTGGGCTATCCCCGGGGCTTGGAGTTGCTCGCGTACCTCATCGGTTCCCGCGAGCCGTTGCGGACCCCGGACTTTGAGGCTCTGTTGGAGTCTGAGGGCTTCGAGGGGTTCCAGGTCCCCATAGGCGCGTTTCTCGGGACTCAGATCCGGGTGCGGGACTGCCATGTGGGTTCGATCTTCATCGGCGAGAAGGACGACGACTCGGCGTTCACCCGCGAGGACGAGGAGACCCTGGAGATGTTCGCCACGCAGGCGGCGATGGCGGTCACCAACGCCCGCCGCTATGGCGAGGAGCAGCGGGCCAAGGCCGACCTCGAGGCTCTGGTCAACACTTCCCCGGTGGGAGTGCTGGTGGTGGACGTCGGCTCGCGGACGGTGGTGATGGCCAACCGCGAGGCGCGCCGCATCGTCGGCGTGCCACCGGCGGACGACCGCGACCCGACGGGGGCGCTCTGGGGGCTGACCTGCCGGCGGATAGACGGGTCCGAGGTCTCCTACGAGGATCTGCCGGTGGTGCGGTCGGTCCGGCGGGGCGAGACCGTTCAGGCCGAGGAGTTGGTGATCGAGCGCCGCGACGGCAGCGACGTGACCACCCTGGTCAACGCCACGCCCATCCGCTCCGACGACGGCGAGCTGGTGACGGTGGTGGCCACGCTGCAGGACATGACGCCGCTGGAGGAACTGGAGCGGCTGCGGGCCGAGTTCCTGGCGATGGTCAGCCACGAGCTCCGGGCGCCCCTCACGTCGATCAAGGGCGCGGCGGCCACCGTGCGGGGCTCGTCGATGCCGCTGGACTCCGTCGAGGTGCGCCAGTTCTTCGGCCTCATCGAGGACCAGGCCGACCATATGCGAGACCTGATCAGCGACCTGCTGGACATGACCCGGATCGAGGCCGGGACCCTGTCGATGGCCCCCGAGCCGACCGACCTGGCATCCATCATCGACCAGGCCAGGAACGCCTTCCTCAGCAGCGGGCACCGCCATATCGTCGACGTCGAGGCCGGGCCGAGCCTGCCCCGGGTGTGGGCCGACAAGCGGCGCATCGTGCAGGTCCTGCACAACCTGCTGTCCAACGCGGCGGCCAGCTCGCGTGAATGGTCCACCATCACGGTGGCCGCGTCGCTGGAGGGCACCCATGTGACCGTCTCGGTCAGCGACGAGGGAGTCGGCATCGCCCCCGAGCGCCTGCCGCTGCTCTTCGTCAAGTTCTCCCGGCTTCACGGCGACGACCACGATCGATCCGAAGCCGGCTACGGCCTGGGCCTCGCCATCTGCAAGGGCATCGTCGAGGCCCACGGTGGCCGCATCCGGGCCCACAGCGAGGGTGAGGGCCACGGCACCCGGTTCACGTTCACCATCCCCGCGCTGGAGGAGCCGGCCGTCGGGGAGCCCGCGGGCACCGACCGCGACAACGGCGAGGCGGTCCGAGCGCCGTCGAGGGTGGAGCGCATCCTCGCCATCGACGACGACCCGCAGACGCTGCGCTACGTCCGCAACACGCTGGCGAAGGCGGGCTACACGCCCATCGTCGCCAGCGACCCCAGCGAGCTCGAGCGCCTCTTCGACGCCGAGAAGCCCCACCTGGTGCTGCTGGACCTGGTGCTGCCGGGAGCCAACGGCTTCGAGCTGATCAGGCGCATCCCCAAGATCATGGAGGTGCCCGTGATCATCATGTCGGGGAGAGGCGACGACCAGAAGGTGGCCGAGGCCTTCGAGCTGGGAGCCTCCGACTACGTCGTCAAGCCCTTCTCGCCCACCGAGCTGCTGGCCCGCATCAAGGCGGCGCTGCGCAGGCGGTCCCAGTCCCTGCATGCAGAGCCCTACCGTGTGGCCGACCTCACCGTCGACTACATCACCCGCGACGTCACCGTCTCGGGGCGGGCCGCGAAGCTCACCCCCACCGAGTACAAACTGCTGGCCGAGTTGTGCACCAACGCGGGCCGGGCCCTGAGCTACCAGCAGCTGCTCGAGTGTGTCTGGGAGGAGGGCTCCAGCGGCGACCCCCGTCGGGTGCGCACCTTCATCAAGGACCTGCGGGCCAAGCTCGGCGACGACGCCCGGAACCCCACCTACATCCTCACTGTCCCCGGCGTCGGCTACCGGGCCGCCGCCCCCTAGCCGGCGCCGGGCGCGCCAGCGCATGTGAAGATGGCGACAACCACAAGAGGTATGTGCTCTTCGAATATACGCGGCTGATCCGCGGACCTATAGTGGGCTGGCCCGGCCCCGATTAGGCGACTCGTACCTGATATGCCTCCACGGGGCCGGGCATCTTCGTCCCTGTGGCCGCCTCGAGCCGCTTCGACTGGGGCCCGGTCGCGTCTGCGCGACGGCGGACGTCAGCGATCGGCAGTTGCGACCAGGGGCTTGGGCGGGAAGAAGAGCCCGTCATAGATCCAGCGCTCACCCAGCGGCTCCGACAGCTCGACAGTCACCGCGGTCCAGGGGTTTCCCGGGCAGGTGGCCGACCCGGCGACAGGCACCACCGCGAAGGCGACCACCACCGCGTCGTCGGTCTCGATCACCTGGGGGCCCCGCAGCGCGTCGCCCATCTCGCGGCCGCTGGCGCATCCCAGCTCGGACACCAGCACATCGACGCTCGTGTCACCGGGTTCGGGCATCGAGTCGGGATCGAGGAGCACCTCCACCGGCGCGAGCCCCGGCGGCAGCGGGATGGTCGGCTGGCAGGGACGTCCGCCCCCATGTCCGGCGAAGATCCACCGTTCGCCGCGCCTCTCCACTCCGGCGACACCGAAGCTGTATTCGGCCAGCGCGGCGAACGTGGCGCTGTCGTCGTCTATGCTGATCACGACCCACCGGCCCCGGGGCAGCGGCTCGCCCCCCGGAGTGTCGAGCTCGGCCCGCAGCACGTCCACCGCCGGATGGTCGACGTCGTCGATCGAGGGCGGGGCGATCATCTGGGAGTAGCGCACCGGCGGGGTCCCCGGACACGACACCACAGGATCCTCCACGTCCAGATCCGGGATCACCGCCAGCGGCCCCTCGGGCGGCTGCGGCGTGCGGAAGATGTCCACGCAGACCGCCGACGAGTCCGGCACCCGCTCTGCGATCTCGGCCAGCGCCCCCTCGGGCGGATTCACCAAGTGGAGGCTCATCCGCTGGCGGAGGATGTCGTAGGACGTGGCGTCGAGACCGAACTCCGTCCACTCCTCTCTGGGAATGGACTGCCAGGTCTCATCCAGCAGGGCCTCCATCTCGGGCTGACTGAACCGGACCTGCACCACGTCGATGACGACGTCGTCGCGCTCGCCCAGGGGCCGGTCGTCGGTGATCGGCGGGGGCGGGTCCACGGCGGGGTAGTCGTCGGGGGTGGGGCGCCGGGCCAGGATCGCGGCCCGGTGCGGCTCGGGGTCGTCGGTGAACCCCATCATCAGCACCCCGCCGCTGTCACGATCGATCCAGTGGCCCGCGAACGTGTCGGGATGCTCCATCCCGTAGGTCAACAGCACACCGTCGATGATCGGATCGGGGTTCTGGCGGGCACCGAGCTTTCCCTCGAGCTGCGACCTCAACTCCGGCAGGTCCTCGCAGTTGGCCAACCCACCCGCGCCGGCGGGCTCATCCGATGGCTCCACCCCGGACGGCAGCACCCCGGACGGTTCCGCCCCGGACGGCAACAGCTCCGAGCCGCCGACGACAACGTTGCTGGTGTCCTCGCCGCATCCCACCGCCAGCACCGCCACAGCCATCAAAGCCGATAATGCCCTCATACCCCTGAGACGACCCAGCCCCACTGCGAGTTCCCATCCCGTGCGAGCAGATCTTTCACGCTGAGCGACAACCCGCTGAGTTATGAATCTTTGAAAGATCCGGTGATCTGAAATCCGGGATGAGACAAAGCTACATAACTCTGCAAACCTGACGCCGTGGTCAGTCTGCCGCCCTAGTCAAAGTTACGTAGGGGACCGTGACCAGGGCAATGCACACCTTGGTGCTATCAAGATCGCGTGAGATGATATCTTTATAGTATCATATTCGCATGATCTACCAGGCACCGTCTCTGACGGCGTTGGACAGGCAGGTCCTGGCCGAAATCCGGGGATGTCACGACGGTTTGCACTCGTACCTGTTCAGGCCGCGACGGTGGTTCGGCACGCTCAGCCGCGTCATGATGGCTCGGGCCGTGCACGGCTCCACCTCCATCGAGGGCTACCACTCGACCGTCGCGGAGACCGCAGCCATTCTCGACGGTGAGGACGTCCCGCACCTGGACGCAGACACGCCCCGTGCCATTGCCGCCTACCGCGACGCGATGACCTATGTCCTGGCGCTCACCGATGAGGATGAGCCCTCGCCGGCCATGGATGCAACGCTGCTCAAGTCACTTCACTACCTGATGACGGCCTACGACGCGGCGAAGCGGCCGGGGAGATGGCGAAAGGGCGGGGTGTGGGTGCGCGATAGCGAGGGTTCCGTCGTCTACACGCCCCCGGACCGCGATGAGCTCGAGGGACTGATCGAGGAGCTGGTGCACCAGGTCAACGACGACGGCCCGGACCCGCTCATCAGGGCAGCCATGGCGCACCTGAACCTGACTCTCATCCACCCGTTCGAGGACGGCAACGGGCGCATGGCGCGCTGCCTGCAGAGCTTCGTGCTGGCCCAGCACACCAGACATCCGCACTTCATGAGCATCGAGGAGGATCTGGGGCGGCGCACCTCGCAGTACTACCGGGCGCTCCAGGACGCAGCGGCCGGTTCCTGGTCGCCGACCCGCAGCACCCGACCGTGGATCGAGTGGTGCCTGACCGCACACCTGAGGCAGGCCCAGAGGACTCGATGGCGTCTCGACTGGACCGAGGCCCTCTGGTCGGCCTGTGAGGACCTGGCCCGCAAGCACGGGTTCCCGGACCGGACCGTCGGGCCGATGATGGATGCCGCGTACGGGCGGACCCTCGGTCGATCCACCTACATCTTCATCGTGCAGCAGAGCCAGGGCGACCCCCTCAGCGACCTCTCAGCCTCCCGCGACCTGAGAGCGCTGGTGAGCGCCGACCTGCTCATACCCACCGGAGCCGGCAGAGGCCGCAAGTATCGGGCATCCGACAGACTCAAGGCCCTACGCCAAGAGATGCGGCAAGCCTTCCCCCAACCCCCCGACCCAAACCCCTACGAGAACGTCGACCCCCAACTGCCCTTGAGCTAACCAGCGATGAGCCCCGGCGGATCGAGAATCCAGCGTCGGGCGACGGTTGTGCGGTATTGGCGTCGGAGTAAGCGCACTCTGGCGAACAGTACGCTACGCGAAATGACCGACCGGAAGAGCGTCTACACGCAGTTCTTGACGACCCGCGGCGTCTCCAAACGATCCGCGGAGCTACTCGATTCCACGCCGCCGTGCTGCTGGCCGCGAGGTAGCGTTTCTTTCATGGACGCCACTGACGAGAGGCCCCCTCTCGGCGACTACGAGCTGTTGAAGCGGATCACCGTGCGCTCCGACGTCTTCGGCGGCAAGCCGATGATCCGTGACATGCGCTTCGCCGTCGAACACGTCCTGGGGATGCTGGCCGCAGGCGACAGCGTGGAGACGATCCTCGACGAGTACGAGATTCTTGAGCCCGAGGACATTCAGGCTTGCCTGGTCTACGCGTACCGCTCCATCGTCGGCGAAACTGTCCATGATCATACTCTGATTCACTGAAACCATTGAAATCCTACTAGGCGAGTGTGCCGGTTCTATTCGGCTGCGCCGGATGCTGGTTGGTCTGGGCCACGACGACCTGAGCACGGATTGGATCAACGGGCGCTGCCAAGCTCAAGACGTCTCAGTTGACGCGGACCTGGAACCGGTGTGGGTGCCAGTCTCGTCGTGGAGTCCGTTGGCGCCAGGTACGAGCCCAGGATGTCATACAGGCGTGCTTGGATTGAGGTCGGAGTGCGGTGAATCCGCCAGGGAATCAGGACTGCGAAGAGCTGAGTGCACGTGAGCGACGACCGATCGGACAAGACAGGCGAGAGCATCGGCAGCGCCGAAGGCTCAAATGACAAGACGCTGAGCCTCTTCAGCTTGGCGCTGTGGGGACCCGACGGGCCACCTGAAGATCTCCTCGGCAGAAGCGACTTTGTGTCCTTGTGCATCGAGGACCACGACCACGTCGACGACTGCTGGGGACGTCTCTCACCCATCAGGGAGCCGGTGGCGATCCCGCCGCCGAACATGCTCATCACGCGAGAAGACATGCAGGCGATCGCCAGGGGGTACTCGCCCATGGGCATGGACGACAGGTGGCTGGCGTTCATGGAGGACGACCGGTTGTTTCTGCATCGCAGCTGGACCGGTCACGGCATCTACGAAGTGACGTTCGCGGCCAAAGAGACGGGCTTTGTGGCGACCTCCGCAAGGATCGAGAGCCATCCCGACCGTCAGCGGGGAGACTTCGACCCGGAGAACTTCGACCCGGTCAGCGAGCGCGACGAGTTGCGAGACCTGATCGTGCTCGTGTCCGGCGAGCCGATGCCTTTGGTGCTGCCGACGATCCTGTCGCGCATCCCCACTCTGGAGGCCGTGCTGGGAGACATCACGGTCCAGGACGTCGACGCCATCGTCAACACCGCCAATAGGCATCTGGCGGTCGGGGACGGCATCAACGGTGCAATCCACCGCGCCGCCGGTCCCGAACTGCTGCGGCACTGTCGAGCGCTCGGCGGCTGTGACGTTGGGCGGGCGGTGGTCACCCGGGGCTTCCGGCTAACGGCTCGGTGGGTCATTCACACGGTGGCGCCGAAGTGGACCGGCGGCACTCGCGGCGAGCCGGTGCTGCTGGAGTCGTGCTATCGCGAGTCCCTGGCGTGTGCAGACGAGGTCGGTGCCGAGAGCGTGGCCTTCCCGGCAATCGCAACGGGCGCCCGCGGCTATCCAGTGGAGGCAGCCGCCGCGACCGCCGTGGACGCCGTGCGCTCGGCATCCACCAAGGTGCGCACGATCCGCTTCGTCTGCTTCGACCCGCCGACGTTGCAAGCGTTCCAGTCAGCAATAGAAGACAGCGCCTAGCAGCCGCCGTCCCTCCGGTCTGCCTGTTCGATATCAGCGCGGAGGGAAGTGCGTCGCCGGTGTTAGGACGGGGCGGTGACCTGGATGCCGCAGCGGACCATCATGCGCTGGCACCTGCACACCAACCACAACACCCATAGCACCTGGATTCACAACGGGTCCCGCTCAGACAGCGCACTATCGAGTTGTCGGTGCAGGTGGCGAAGAGTTCGTCGTCGAGGGTCGCAACCGCGGCGAGATTGGGCGACGAAGTCGAACTACATGACCGTAAGCTACCTCCGTACACGGAGGAGTGCTGATGGCCCTACCAGACAGTTACACGGTGAAGCCCAACTCGATTCGCGCTTACTTTGAGGCGATGCTGGACGCAAAGCCACCAGAGCGATTCACGTATCGCTTCCTCGAGAATCTTGAGTTCAAGAGTACGAACGATCGGCTGTTCATTAAGATCCTTAAGGACCTCGGATTCCTCGACGCCGACGGGGTTCCGACTGATCGGTACTTCGAGTTCCTCGATCGGTCACGCTCGGAGAAGGTCGTCGCTGAGGGCATCCGCGACGCCTATGCCGACTTGTTCGCTGTGAACACCACGGCCAACGAACTCTCGGTTACTGACGTCAAGAACAAGCTCAGGACGCTCTACAAGGGAGCCAAGACAGACAACGTCATCGACCGAGTGTCCAGTACCTTCGTGGCGCTCTGCGAATACGCTGATTTCACCGGTCCCACGCGTTCGGACCAGGATCATGGTGGAGTTGCTGACGAGCAGGACGCTAGCGATGAGGGCGAACGCACCGAAGACACCGCGAGCGTCCCTCGGGCTAGCGGATCTCTCACCCTTGGTGCGCTGCAGTACCACTTCAACATCGTGCTTCCGGACAGCCGGGATCAGGCTGTCTATGACGCGATCTTCAAGAGCCTGAGGGATCACTTGGGAGCCCACTAGTGGACGAGCTCTACACGTTCGTCTACCGCGGCGTGTTGACCCAGGAGAGCCTTGACAAGGCTGGCCGACGCGAGCGGCCGTCCTTCGGCCCGGAGGATGCCGAGCAGATGAGAGCGGCACTGTCTCTTGACCTCCTTGATGGAGACCGACTCGTGGAGGCCGAGAGGATGGCGGTCATCTACACGGCGATCCACGCCTTCGAGAACTCCGTGCGACACTTCGTCTCGGTGGCCATGGCCGAAGAGCACGAAGAGCAATGGTGGCAGCACGTGCCCTCTAAGGTGCAGAAGAAGGTCACATCGCGCATCGATGACGATTCGAAGTTCCGTTGGCATGGGTCACGTGGTGGCGCTGAGATCGAGTACTGCGACTTTGGTGACCTCTCATCTATCATCACAACAAACTGGGGCGTGTTCGAAGACGTGCTCGTAGACCGCGAATGGGCCAAGTCGATCCTCAGCGTCTTGGAACGCTCTCGTAACATCGTCATGCACGGCGGCATACTTGCTCGACAAGACGTTGAGAGGATTGGCGTGAACATCAAGGACTGGCTTCGTCAGGCGGGATAGAGCGACCGGAAGCGGCCTCGACCGCCTCTGGGTATTGTCATCGCCAGTGTCCGTAGGTGCCGCTGCAACGATGTCGGTAGTGCAGAACTTGCAACGTGTTCCTAGATAACTCATCTATACAGCGAAAAGCATCTATTCATGAGAATGGCGGAGGTGAATGTCCGCCACCGGCGAGTTCGCTCAAACCTGCTCACACATCCTCAGGTGTCCACGTAATCCTAGTTCAAAGGCACTAAATCGAGCAGTCTGGTCTGAGAATGTAGTGCTCAGTCGTTCTCATCTGATAGCGTGTTTCCGCACCAAATAGTGATAACGGAGATGATAGGTGAGTACGAGTTACAGGCGACCGGCGGTACTTACAGCAGCCTTTGTGCGCACGATCAACCGGCCCGGTCGCTACGGCGACGGCCGAGGCGGCCACGGGCTGAGCCTATTGGTGAAGCCCACGGTCAATGGGCGATGGTCCAAGACCTGGAGCCAGCGCGTCAAGATCGGCGGCAGGCTCACCAACGTCGGACTCGGCAGCTATCCGGTGATCACGCTGGCCGAGGCCCGAGCCAGGGCGTTGGAGAATGCCCGGACCGTCGCCGCCGGCAAAGATCCCCGGACAGGTGACGCTCCTACGGTCGCCGAGGCGTGGGAGCAGGTGATCCGCCTACGCCGCCCGTCATGGCGCGACGGCGGCAAGTCCGAGAACCAGTGGCGGGCTTCGTTCCGCGACTACGTAGAGCCAACGATGGGCTCCAAGAGCGTCTCAGAGGTCACCACCGCTGACGTGCTCGCCGTGCTGATGCCGCACTGGCACGAGCGGGCCGAGACGATGAGGCGAGTCAAGCAGCGTCTAGGTGCTGTTCTCGGCTGGGCGCTCGCCCAGGGTCACCGCGACGACAACCCAGCGCGCAGCGAGGCCCTCACTGCGGCACTGCCCAAGCAGCCGGCTGGAGGCCACCAGCGGGCACTGCCACCCGAAGAGGTACCCGCCGCGGTTGCCGCCATCCGTGCCGGCACCGCGTCGCCGGTAGTGAAGCTCGCCGTCGAGTTCGTAGTCCTGACCGGTTGCCGCTCAGGCGAGGCCCGGAACGCGATCTGGGAGGAGATCGACGGCGACACGTGGACGATCCCCGGCGAGCGCACCAAGACCGGCAAGCCGCACCGCATCCCGCTGTCCAGCCGGGCGCTAGCCATACTCGATGAGGCGCGTCGCCCGGGCGACGACACCGGGCTCATCTTCGGCGCCCCCCGCACCGGCAAGGCTCTCAGCGACAACACGCTCGGCAAGGCACTCCGCACCGCCGAGGTCCCCGCGACTATCCACGGGCTGCGAGCCAGCCTCCGAGACTGGCTCGCAGCCGAAGGCGTGCCCTACGAGCTAGCCGAAGCCGTGCTGGCCCACCAGCCCCGAGGCATCGCCAAGTCCTACCGCCGCGACGACCTACTCGAAGCTCGCCGCCCAATCATGGAACGCTGGGCACATCACGCCATGGACAATGATCAGCAAGACCTGGCAACTCCATAGTTCCAAGTCTCGCGTGCGATGCGAAGCGGGATCGCCGAACGGATGCCGCACCAACGGACTGCTAGATGTCATAGAGGAGACTTAGCGTCTGACTGTTGGAGTGGCCGTGTTTCGGTCTACTGTGGCCCGTAGGAGGAGGTCCGAAGGTTGAATATCGTCAGGCTAGAAGTTGAAGAGGGCTTCCTAGATGGCTTGAACCTCTCCTTCCAGCCGGGCCTCAACGTGCTGATCGGTTCGCGAGGGACCGGAAAGTCGTCGTTCAAATCATGGAACGCTGGGCTCGACATGTGGATGCGTAGAGCGGGCGATGGTGCCCCCCGTTGGTAGTTGTCCGTTCGGCACTCGCCAGTCACTCATGAACTGGCTCTAAGCGCCGTGAGTGCGACTAGTTCCGCTGGGATCCTCCCGACACCTAGTCGGGTCCAACAGAATCGAGCGCTTGGCGCCCAGGCCGTAGCTTCGGGTGACTGGTTCGTTCGTTGTCTAATGCCTAACGGTGCGGTAGTCCCCGTCAACACCAGCCATGGCGGATCGGATGTTGGGTCCGTCGTCGCCATCCCACACGCAGAGGGGAGCGTCGAGGTACTCGGCTGCCGCGACCGCCTCGGCTCCTAGCGTCGAAAGCCTGTGATCGGTAGCGAGTTCGGCCATGCGAGAGGCCAGAGTGCGCATTGGTACGACCTCAATGTGCTCGGGCAGGGACACCAACTTGCGCCCCAACGTCCGCCGAGCGCTAAGTGGCCAAGAGCCTGTCAACGATCCCCCCGCAGCTTTGGCCACGCTGCAGCACAGCCTCACCAAGTACATGTTGGTGGTAGCCGGCTGACAACCCTCAAGGATGGATTCAAGTCCCGAACCCACCTCGTCAGCTAGAAGATCTCGCAGCAAGTGGTCGTCTAGTACGGCCCGGCTCATGTGGTGGCGAGATCAGGATCCTCGGAGAGCGATCGAACGAACTCAGCGTGCTCGTCGCGGCTCCTCAAATCGCTGAGCAGCCGGCGCCCCTCCCCCGGGGGCAGCGTCAGTACAGCAAATCCCAAGTCGACAACGTCAACAGGTCCTCCGCCGTCGAGGTTCCACCGATGCCGCGCCGCAGCAGGAAGCAACACCTGTCCCGAGGACGACACGAAGTAGAACTCATCTTGGCTGAGGTCTGCGTCGTAAGCCCCAAGATCCGAGACTGGTGCCCACGGTGATTCCACTCCGGACAGGCCTTCGATCATCGATGCGTCAGACCGCCACACCACACTCAGGCGCCGATGTCGTTGCCGGTCCTCCCAACCATGTCGGCTGCAGGTTCGATGGACCACCGTGGAGTCTTCGAACTCGTCCTCTGGCTCGCGCTCGGCATCGACCCATGCAAGTGCCATCAGTGTGTCTCCTTGAGCTCGATTACGCGCAACCCGGCCCTGTGCGCTAGATCCCGAAGTGACTCAGCCTTCTTCTGTGCACGCTCAACACCCGCTGCAAGCTCTTCAAGGGCTTTGTTATCGATCGATATGACTACTGACTTTAGGCGGCCGTCGATGTGAACGTCGAACTTCAAGGTGTGCCGAAGCAAGGCTGATGAAGGGGTTACATCCTCATCGGCACCAAACATCGGCCGCAGATCGGACAGGATTCGGGATGTGCAGTATGAGTACTCATCCTCGGCGAGAAGCGAAGCTGCATGAGCGAGAGGCTCAAGCACCGGGCTTTGGAACACGGACGCGAGCCGATCGGCTAGTGCGCTACGCGCTTGGTCGTCCAGTTCTAGGACGTCTGACTCCGCGATCTTCTTGCCGGCGTCCTCTGGCGTGAGATCCCTCCCGCGCCCGTATGCGCATGCGCCGATCAGAGCGTCGAGGATCGGGCCGGCCTCCTCGACGGCAGGGATTGCGGATGCAATTTCCTGTTCTACCTGCACGGTCGACAGGTCGCCCTCGACAGGCCCGAAGCAACTCTCAAGGGCCTCAAAGCTGTCCGCGCTCATGGTTGCCACGAGGACTAGAGATTCCCTCTGCGAAGGGGGAATTCTGACGCTAGCCATCGCCCTTGCTGAGGGCCGAGGACAACAGGCGCGAACCGTGCATGCCGGGAGCATAGCTACTTGCCGAGGCTGGTACCGACCTGGGAGGACCTGAAGGGGAGGGCGTCGCCAGCCCGGTCCTCTCGGTCGTAGGCCTGCGCGACCCAACGAAGGGTAGGGCCCGTGCAGCGACCGTCTTGTGTGTCGTCGGGGATCGACACGGACCTCATTAAGGGCGGCCTTATGGCCAGCGGCCCCATTGTTCGCTCGGGCGCGGCAGCAGCTTCGACCGGTCGAGCTCCTCGAAACGGCTTGCAGGCCGCTGTCGCCAACATTCGGCGATCGGCTGTTTGAAGGGTTGGTGGATGTCGTGACCGGCCCCGAGGCTTCGGTGGCCGAAGTTAGGCTCGCAGCTATGTCGGATACAGCGCCGAGTTCGGGCAGCGCCTTCGGCTGGGAGGGCCGGGCAGACAGCGAGGTGACCGCGGCGGCTCGTCTCGCGCTGTGTGCGTCTGATCTGCCGGTGCTCCTCGCCGTCGGTGATGGCCGCAACGGGTTGGTGGACCTGCGCGAGTTTGTCAAGCGTTGGGCCTGCTATCCGCAGCAGCGGCCGTTGATGATCGCCCAAGCCCCTCGCCGTCACCGATGGCATGACCGGCTCACGTCGCGCCGGCACGATCTCGTGCGCATCTCGGCGGTGGTCCATGCGCTGTGTGACCGTGACGGGGTCCGACTCAGGGCGCGGTGGGTCATTCACACCGTGGCGCCGAAGTGGACCGGTGGCACTCGCGGCGGCGAGCCGGTGCTGCTGGAGTCGTGCTACCGCGAGTCCCTGGCGTGCGCAGACGAGGTCGGTGCCGAGAGCGTGGCCCTTCCCGGCCATCGCAACAGGCGCCCGCGGCTATCCGCTGGAGGCAGCTGCAGCGACCGCCGTGGATGCCGTCCGCTCGGCATCCACCAAGGTGCGCACGATCCGCTTCGCATGCTTCGACCCGCAGACGCTGCAAGCGTTCCAGTCAGCAATAGAAGACAGCACCTAGCAGCACCCCGATCGGCTCGCCCGATCGACATGAGTACGACGGGCAGCGCCGATCGTGGAGGCGCAACGATCGCAACTTTCGCATCACGGAACGGATGCGGTAGCTAGAGGGGCCTTACACTTCGGCGACGATGGACATACAGCAGATCAACGGAACGGCTCCCAGTGTGAGCCAGCTTCTGTCGAACAGCCGGTACGGGCTGGACTACTACCAGCGCGAGTACAACTGGAAGGAGGCTCAGGTCGGGAGCCTCGTCGACGACTTGACTGACCGCTTCCGCAGCGAGTTCGACCCGGCACACGAACGGCCCGATGTCGAGTCGTACCGTCCGTACTTCCTGGGGCCGATCGTGACGGTGCAGCGCGGAGGTGTGCGGTACCTGGTAGACGGCCAGCAGCGGATCACCACGCTGAGCCTGCTGTTGATCTATCTGCGCCACGAGCTGGCCGACACACACAGCGACGAGTTGTCGTCGCTGGACTCGCTGATCTTCTCGACGAGATATGGGCGCAAGACGTTCAACCTCGATGTCGAGGAACGCGACCGATGCATGATGGCGATCCTGAACGGAGAGGACTACGACCCCGACGGGCAGCCGGCGTCAGTGCAGAACATCTGGAGGCGGTACGGCACGGTCCGCGCCCGCTTCCCCGACGACCTTCAGGGTCAGGCGCTCGCGTACTTCTCGGACTGGCTCCAGGACAGAGTGATGTTCGTGGACATCGTGGCTCCCAGCCAGGACATGGCGCTGGAGATCTTCGAGACCATGAACGACCGGGGCCTGCGGTTGAGCAGCACCGACATGCTCAAGAGCTTCCTGCTGTCAGAGGTGCGAGACGAGGCCACCATCGATGGCCTCAACACACGCTGGCGACACCGCGTCACGGAGTTGACCGACTTCGAGGAGAACGCCGACGCAGAGTTCGTGAAGGCCTGGCTACGCGGCAACTACGCGCAGACCCAGCGCCAGCGCAAGTCGAAGGCCTCACCGGGCGACTTTGAGATCATCGGCACGGCCTTCCACAAGTGGGTTCGAGACAACGCCGCCAGCGTCGGGCTCTCTCGGCCCGACGACTTCCGGCGCTTCGTCGAGCATGAGTTCATGGGCCTCAGCAGCCGCTACCTCGAGCTGCTTCACGCCCGTTGGGAACCACCCGAGGGCTTTGAAGCGGTCTACTACAACGCTTGCGCCGGGTTCACTCTGCAACTGCCGGTGATCCTCGCGGCCGTGACCCCAGACGACGACAACGACACGTTCCGCGACAAGGCGGCCCTGATCGCTGGCGCCATCGAGATCTACTTCGTGCGGCGCATGGTGAACTACCGCAACTTCGGCTACTCCACCGTCGTCTACACGATGTTCAACCTGCTCAAGAATCTGCGGAACCAGCCGACAGAGGACGTCAGGCCAGGTCCTTGTCGAATGGCTCGACAGCGAAGACGAACGACTCGACGGGCTCCTGCGACTCCGGCTCACCAAACGCAACCGTTGGCACATCCACTACATCCTCGCCCGGATCACAGCCTGGCTCGACCAACAACTGGGCAGCACGGGCAGCTTCAGCGACTACTTCGGCGAGACCGCCCGCAGGCACCCCTTCGAAGTGGAGCACATCTGGGCCGACCGCTTCGACCGGCACACCGACGACTTCGACCACCCTGACGAGTTCCAGCGGTACCGCAACAGGATCGGCGCGCTGCTACTGCTGCCCAAGGACTTCAACGCCAGCTACGGCGCGATGGACTACAAGGACAAGGTCGAGCACTACCACGGCCAGAACCCGCTCGCCAGGTCGCTCCATCCCAGGACGTACCAGAACAACCCCACCTTCTTGAGGCTCATCGACACCCACGGGCTGAGATTCACACCATTCCCATCCGAGTTCACGAAAGCCGACATCGACCAACGCCAAGCGCTCTACCGCGAACTAGCCGAGCTCGTCTGGGCACCAAGCCACCACGGCCTCGGCTGAACGCTCCTTCGAAGGTCGTTGAGCTCCACCAGTGCACGGTCCAGAGCGGCGGCGAGACGCTGCCGGGGGCGGATGCTCCGCTTGCACCACCGTTCTTCCGAGAGCGCGTCTGTGGGGTTTCGAGCGATGGTGGTTCCTGTTCGCTGCGGAGGCGTCCGATGCATGAAGTTCGCGTGTACCAGAACCACGATGAGGGCACGCGCTGGTGGGCGGAGGACGACCTCGGGTTCGCCGGAGGCTCGGAGCACTTGGACGACCTCGTGGCCGCCATTCATGAGTGGGCCGACGCTGAGGGTGTTCTCGACGGCTTGGAGATAAGGCTGATAGCCGCCAATAGCGAGGCGCCCGTCTAGGGGCCACAAGCGCTCGCGTCCGACGCCGGGCGCCCGCTCTACGGGCCCAGGAGAGCACTGGATCGGGCGGACCGAAGGTCTAGTGCTGGACGACGGTTGGGCGCGAAGGAGTCAGTTGGTGCTCCGGTTGGGCATGTGGTCGTGCGGCCCAAAGAAGCCGATGTGTACCTGTCCGGTGTCGCCGCCGGTGTCGTCAAAGAAATAGATGCGCGGCGCGAGTGGGCCGCCGCCTTCTGACACCTTTAGGTGTGCTTCCATGAAGATGCGTCCGGAGGGGTCAACCCTCGGGTCGACTGGCAACTGTCGCGCTGCGCGCAACATGTCGTCCTGACGGACTGACTCGGACTCGACCATTGCAAGCTTCTTGGCGCTCGCGGACCACGAAGACTCACCCGAATGGACGCACCAGTGGTAGAAGCCTCCGCCACCGGCGGTCGCGGACTGGGCGTAAGTGTCCAACGCGACGAAGCCGCGCCAAGCGGTCGTCGCCCATGCTGAGGACTCTATGGCTTGGTCGAGGCGCGACAGATCACGGCAGGCTGCCTCCGGAAAACTGAGTTTGTGGAGGTGCTGGCGGGCAAGCTCAGCCGCCTTCGAACACGATTCCGGCCGTTCGAGATCAGCCGCATCCTCCTCGGCGGGTTCGTCGTGAAGGTGGTGCTCAATGGCACTGCGAGCACCGACCGCCTCAGCAGCTCTCCAAGTCTCCGTCAGACTGCGTTGCGCGTGAGCCTGGAGAACGTTCAGGTCCTCAATCTCGGCTAAGGCGTCGACGTAGGAATCCTCAGTGGTCCTCAACTGGCGCTCCAGTTGCTCGTTTTGCTGCGTCTGCCGCTCCCATTCGTGGAAGAGTTCGTCAATCTGAGCCTCGTAGTCGGTGTCGAGGAGGTGTCGGAGCTTGACGTAGGCGCTCGGCGCGCGCTGTCGCGTGATCAACGGCGACAGATAGCGCGAAATCTTGAAGCCTGCATCCAATGCTCGTCGCCCCAGGTGGCGCGCTAGGAAGTACCGATGTTGGCGCGGGTCGGGCGCATCGACGAAGAGCCGGGGCATATAGACCCTGCACGCCCCGGACCACACGCCGAGGTCTCGTCCCAGCTTTGCTCGGAACTCGTCCTCGCCTCGCGGATCGAGCCAGTGCACTTGACAGACCCCCGCAAGTGTGCCCGCCGCTCGCTTCGCTCGTTGCATCGAGATCCTACGGGCGGCCTGGTGGTTGGGTGAGAACACCACAATCGGAAGTTGACGGTCTGGATGCTCAAGTTGCTCAATGAAGTGAGCCATCTCGTTCGGGCCGAGTTCGTATTCCGTCGACTGAAGCTTGAGCGGCCCGTGGTGAGATGAGGGCAGGGCTGCGAGGAGCTTGCGAGCAAGCCTTGGAGCAGCTACGTCGACCTCGTCATCCAGGTAGCTCTGACTGACATGCTCTACATCGATCCACAGCCATCCCTCCGCATCTCGGCGTTCATGAATGGCTGTCATGGTGGTTATCCAGCGATCGTGCTGGTCGTCTTCGTGGAGCACCCAGCGTTTGATGTGGCCTTCGTCAGAAGAACCTTCTGTGATGCGAATGTCGGCCCCGGGCCCGTCTGACTCGCCGTCATCGGGCACCTCAAGTTGAGGGTGCTTTCCGGACACCCACTTAGAGAACTCACGATGCGCCGTGACAATGAGTTGGGAGGCGTCCGCCTGCCACATGGCGCGATACAGCAAGCTCATCGCAGGGCCTAACCTCTCGCTCAGCCGTTACGAGCCTCGAAGGCTACCGAGGTGTCAGTCTTGTGCGCCGACCAGGCCGAGCGCGCCAGCCAAGAGGTCGCCGCGGCCCATGGCGCCAATAGGCTCTAGCTCTCCACAGTCTGAACTAGCCAGTGCAGGTCGCAGCCCACACTCATGACAGCCCGGTTGAACGTCAACTTGTTTGATGCCGTTGTCGGTGAAGAAGCACTGCATCCGTCGTATCGGGAGATCGCGTCGGGTCCTGAACGTTCAGGGGCTCGAGCGTTGATGCAGCAGACCTTTGATCAGTGGGACGGTGCTGATCCTCATTTTGTTCGCCAATTCCAGACGGCGGGGTTCGATGCCCGAGTGTTCGAGCTCTACCTCGTAGCTGCGCTGGGGAGCCTCGGCTGGAGCATCGGAGGCGAAAGCGGCCGCCCGGACTTCCGCTGCCGGGGCTCTGGCCTTGAGTTCTACGTGGAAGCTGGCACAGCCAACTCTCCCGGCAATCCGGCGCCGCCGTCCTCAACGGAGGAGTACTTTGATCAGCTCGTTGTGTCAACCGACAACCGGGACGAGGTGGCGGTCCGGTTCGGTTCTGTACTTCGGAGCAAGGCCGCGAGGCGATACGAGGCACTGCCCCATGTCGCGGGCAAGCCGATCGTGATAGCGGTTCAGGGATTCTTCGGGCCGAGTGCCCTATTTCATAACGAGCTCCCACTCGTCCGCTACCTCTACAACATGGCCCTTACTGAGGTCGACAGCGCCGGTGTCGTATCGGTCACGGACGCGGCTGTCGGTTATCACGTCGGGGACACTAAGACCATCGAGTCCGGCTGGTTCGTCGATGAAGACGCGGCCTTCATCTCAGCGGTGATGTGGTCGAACACTGGAACGGTAGGCAAGTTCAATCGCATGGCTGCGGGTCTCGGGCTAGGCGCGCCGGGATGGGAGATCCATCGATTCGGGACCGAACTCGATCCCCGTCCCGGAGCTACAGAACCGGCGCTCTTCGTCGAGAGAGTCGAGCCCGGCGGAGAATCCTGGGAGGAGGGCTTGGTCATCATGCACAATCCCAACGCGAAATTCCCGCTGCCAGCATCCGCATTCTCGGGCATTACACAGATGCGCCAAGTCGGTGACGAGCTGTCGGTCGATTTCGTCGGCCGGACGATCTACAACCAGCGCACTATGACCCACCGGGTATCGGACAGGACAGAAGCGTTGAGGACTATCTACACATGGCTGGGTCTTGATCACGATTCCGACTGAACATGCAAGACTCTGGTGTTGGGGCGCGCCAGCGAGTGGCTAGCGGCTATCAAGAGAAGCGGTAGCAACCAGCGGCATGCCGCGCGCGAGCCCGCGTCATGGGAGTCCGCAGCAGCAGCGAAACGCCAAGAGTATGGCCTGATCACATGGGACGCAGCCCGGTTGCTCGTGACGGGAGAAGCGGACAGTTCGAACCAGCGGATGCTCGGTAGGCAGCCGTCACAGACGGAGTTGTGAGCGCTAACTTCCATTCCGCATGCCGCAGCCAGGACCAGACGAGGGATGGTCGGATAATCCTGACCTGATGGCAGAGTTGGAGGCCAGAGAGGCGAGAGCTGCGGCAGACCCCTATGAGCGGTGGGCGGGTGAACTGTTGACCTCGTTGCTCGGAGGCGTCGAATGGTATGTGCGAGATGTGGGGTCTGCCGGTCACGGACTGCATGATCTCGATGTGGTGTTCGCCACCGGGTCACGCATCGCGGTAGAGGTCACGACCCACACGTCTGAGGGTCGTGCAGCGTTCTACGCGAGGTTGCAAAGCGTGAATCCGCTGTCGGCGGGGAGCCTGAGCCGCCACTGGACGGTTGGCCTCGTAGCGCCCCAGGGCGACGCAGCCGAAGAGGCGGCCATGCACCGGATGATCGACGGGGTCCGAGCGGGGATTGTGCCGATCCTGGAACAGGTCGAGCACGAGGGCCTGACGCATCATGTGGGCTCGGTCGATGGTGTCATAGAGATGCCACCGGGGGACTCCCGGTTCCCGACTCTTCAAGCTTTGGTCTCGGAACTCTGGGCGCTTGGTGTCAGCTATGCCTTCGCCGAGGGCTGGGCGCAGGAGGCCCGTATCTGGTTCGTGCCTTCATGGCCGGGTACTTCGGCGGCGCCTGATGAGATCGCGGACGCCGTGGACCTCCATATCGGCTTCAATCTCGAGAAGCTCCAAACGGCAATAGAGGACGGCGCCCAGCAGGCGCACTTGTTTCTGTGGCTTCCTAGCAGTGTCGGCCGCAGCGATGGGGCCGAGCTGTCAGCTCGGAGCAGCCGAGCAATTCCCGAGGTGCCCCGCCAGACCGACCTTCAGGGACTGGGTTCTGTGTGGGTGGCACCCGGCGGGTTCCCGGTCCGCAGTTGGGAGATTCACGGCTACTCGTGGCCGATCTGGCAACTGGACCCGACAGGCTGGCATGACTGGACCCGGTCGTGGACGCGGGCGATGCCGTAACCGATGACGCCTGGTCCATTGCACCCCCGCTGAGGAGCCCAACCCGCGTACGCTGCGCTGCCACAAGCGGCCCGGGAGCAACAGCGGTGTCAATAGCCACAGATGACTTAGTGCCGCGTCGGGGTTGTCGGTGATGTTGGGGTTTGGTGATCTGTCCGCGGGTATGCGGCTGTCGGGGGTGGTCACCGACGGCGATGTCACGGTGGTGGCGGTGGACCTTCACGGTGCGGACTCGGCCACGCTCACCTACCGCACCGGCGACGGCCGTCTGGGCGAGCGGATCATCTCCGACGACGATCTCGCCAGGTTGTCGGAGGTGTCGCAGCGGCGGTGGAGCTTCGACGCGGACGGGGTCATGTTCTGTCTGGCGTCGGAGGCCCGCCGCATGCAACAGGCGCATCTAGCGGACCCGTACGCGGCGGTGGACACCTCCAACATCGAGCCCTATCCGCATCAGATCGACGCCGTCTACAACCGTCTGTTGACCCGACGGCCGTTCCGGTTCCTTCTGGCTGACGACCCGGGAGCGGGTAAGACGATCATGTCGGGGCTGTTGATCCGGGAGTTGATGCTGCGCGGCGATGTGGCCCGCTGCTTGATCGTCGCGCCGGGCAGCCTCGTCGAGCAGTGGCAGGACGAGATGTGGGACAAGTTCCACCTGACGTTCGAGCTGATGTCGCGCGCCGCGGTGGAGGCGTCGCGTACAGGCAACCCGTTCACCGACAAGAACCTGCTGATCGCGAGGGTTGATCAGCTGGCCCGTTCGGAGGATCTGATCGCCAAGCTCGAGGCGTCGGACTGGGATCTTGTGATCGTGGACGAGGCCCACAAGATGTCCGCTCACCGCTACGGCGACGAGCTGCGCCGCACGAAACGGTTCATCCTCGGCGAGAAGCTGCGGGACTGCACCCGTCATCTGCTGTTGTTGACCGCGACGCCTCACAACGGCAAGAACGAGGACTTCTTGGCGTTCATGACCCTGATCGACCCCGAGAGCTTCGCCGGCCGTCTACGACCCGCACCGGGCAAGTCCGACGGCGAGGCGCTGGCGATGCCCGATGTGAGCGAGGTGATGCGCCGCCAAGTCAAGGAGAGCTTGCGCACCTTCGACGGCAGGCGCCTGTTCGCCAAACGCCACGCCTACAGCCTCAAATTCGAGCTGTCCGAACCCGAGAACGAGCTCTACAAGGCGGTCACGGCCTATGTGAGCGACGGCATGAACCGTGCCGCGAGGATGCGCGACGAAGGCGACAAACGCCGAGGGATCATCATCGGGTTCGCGTTGGCTGCGCTGCAGCGGCGGCTGGCGTCGTCACCGGCCGCGATCTACCACTCGCTGCGACGCCGACGCGACCGCCTCGCCGATCAGGCGTCTGAGCTTCGCCGTCTCGCGGCGTCGGGCCAGCCGGTGCCGGTCGTGGATTTGCCCAAGGGTGTGAGGCTTGCCGAGCTCGATGACATCGACGCCGACTTCGACTGGGACGACTACAGCGACACCGAACGCGAAGAGCTCGAACACCTGGTGATCGACGCAGCCACCGCGGCGCAGTCAGCCGACGAGCTCGACATCGAAGTGCGCGATCTGGAGAGGCTGGTGGAGCTGGCCGACAGCCTCCGCAACAGCGGCGTGGACACCAAGTGGGTCGAGTTGCGCAACCTGCTGCGCTCCGAGGACTTCACCTCACCGAACCCGAACGGCGCCGATGATCTTGGTGGCGGCGCCGGGTCGGTTCGCAAGCTGATCGTGTTCTCCGAGCACAAGGACACCCTCGACTACGTGGCCAGCAGGATCGAGGCTGAGCTGGGCCGTCCCGAGGCGGTGGTGAGGATCCACGGCGGCATCAAGCGCCACGACCGCCGCGCCATACAGGACCGGTTCCGGGTGGATCCAACCGTTCGGGTGCTGGTGGCTACCGACGCCGCCGGGGAGGGCGTCAACCTGCAGGTCGCCAACATGATGGTCAACTACGACCTGCCGTGGAACCCCAACCGCATCGAGCAGCGCTTCGGGCGTGTGCACCGCATAGGCCAGCAGCTTCCGTGCCATCTGTGGAACCTCGTCGCTCACCGCACCCGTGAGGGCAAGGTGTTCGAACGGCTCTTCGACAAGATCGAACAGCAGCGCACCGTGTACGGCGACCAGGTCTATGACGTGCTGGGCACCTCCCAGATCAACACGTCACTGCGCGAGCTGTTGATGCAGGCCATCGCCACCGACGCCGACCCCGCCCATGTGGAGTGGATGGACGAAGTGATCGAAGCCGACATCGGCCCCGCCATGGAGGCCGTCCTCAAAGAGCGGGCACTGATAGAGGATCTGGCCGACCCGGCTGCCAACGACAAGATCCGCCGCGACATGGAGATCGCCCGAGCCCGAAAGCTCCAACCCTGGTTCGTCGAATCGTTCTTCACCGAGGCGCTGCGCCTCTACCGCGGACGCATCGCAGGCCGCGAACCCGGCCGCTTCGAAGTCACCCGCGTCCCCGCCGCGGTGCGCGCCGCCGCCGACCCCCAACGCGGCCCGGTGCATGACCGCTACCAGCGGGTCACCTTCGACAAAACCCACATCGACCCCGACCAAACCACCGACAGCGCCGGCGGGGTGCGGGCTGAGTTGATCTCGCCGGGCACGCCGCTGCTGTCCGCGGTGATCGCCAAAGTGCTCGCCGACCACGCCAACACCCTCCAACGCGGTGCCGTGCTCATCGACCCCACCGACCTCTCTACGGAGCCGCGGCTGCTCGTCTATCTCGACCACACCATCACCGATGGACGCCAAGTCCACGGCGCCCGCCAAGTCGTGTCGCGGCGATTCCAATACGTCGAGATCGACCGCCACGCCAACGCGGTGGACCCCGGCGGTGAGCCCTACCTCAACTACGCACCCCCGACCGGCGACCAGCAGGCACTGCTGGACGGGCGGCTCGACTTTGACTGGGCCAACCGAACCGCCGAGGACACCGCCCGGGCCTGGGCAATCGAGCACCTCGCAGGAAATCACTTCGACGAGATCGCCGCGATCACCGACGCCCGCGTCGCCAAAGTCAAAGCCGCCGTCGCCGAGCGCCTGCACGCCGAGATCCGCTACTGGGACATGCGAGCATCCGAGATCAGAGCCCAGGAGACGGCGGGACGCAAACCCCGCCTCAACTCAACCCTCGCACAGTCCAGAGCCGAGGACCTCGCTGCCCGCCTGGAGCGCCGACAGGCCGAACTCGATCTCGAATCGGACCTGCACAACAACCCGCCAACGGTGATCGCAGCCGCAGTCGTCGTGCCCCAGGGACTGCTCGACGAACTCGCCGGCAAGCCCCACAACCCCGCCGACGCTGCCGTGCGAGCCGAAACCGACCGCCGCGCCGTAGCGGCGGTCATGAAAGCCGAACGGGCTCTGGGGCGGGTGCCTGAAGAGAAGCATCACTCCAACCCCGGCTACGACGTGCTCTCAACCGACCCTGCCACCAATGCCTGCTACTTCATCGAAGTCAAAGGCCACCTACCCCAAACCGAACAAATCAGCGTCAGCAAACGGCAAGTAGGACAAGCCAAATGCAGCCCCGAACGGTGGCGCCTCGCGGTGGTGTCGGTGCCCGAAGACCCCGACACCGAACCCGCAGTGCGCTACCTGATCGATCCGTTCCAGACCGTGACCCTGCACCCCGCCCAGACCAGCGTGCCGCTCAACGTCGCCGAACTGCTCACCGACGCAGGCCCACCACAATGACCCACCCGAGGCGACCCCACGGCCGCTGAGGAGCGCCTTCGATCCGACAGCACGCCACTCGATAGTCCGGGCCTCCGAGATGTCTCAGGTAGCGTGACCGCCTGTGACGCAGCCCCGACCGAAGCTGATCGAGGTGGCGCTGCCGCTGGCAGAGATCAACGCCGAGGCAGCGCGGGAGAAGTCAATCCGCCATGGACATCCCTCAACGCTGCATCTTTGGTGGGCTCGCCGACCGCTGGCGGCGACACGCGCAGTCATATGGGCGTCACTCGTGGACGACCCCTCCGCCGACTCATCCCTGCCGCCCGAGGAGCAAGAGGCTGAACGAGACCGGTTGTTCGAGATCCTCAAGCGGCTCGTCACATGGGAGAACTCCAACAACCCCGAGGTGCTAGCCGAGGCCCGCGCCGAAATCGACCGCTGCTACCCCGACGGGCCTCCGAAGATCCTGGACCCCTTCGCCGGAGGAGGAGCCATCCCACTGGAAGCACAACGACTCGGGCTCACCGCCCTGGCCGGTGACCTGAACCCCGTTGCAGTGCTCATCAACAAGGCCATGATCGAAATCCCGCCCCGCTTCGCCGGAATGGCGCCAGTACATCCCGACATCGACAAGACCCTCACCACATGGGAGCGAGCTCAGGGACTCGCCGCAGATGTCGAGGCTTACGGACAATGGATGCGCGAAGAAACCCGGCAGCGCATCGGGCACCTGTACCCCGACGCCACCGGCGCCGACGGCGCGAAACTCACACCCATCGCCTGGATCTGGGCTCGCACCGTCGAGTCGCCCGACCCGAGTTGGTCCGGGCAGGTCCCTCTAGTCGCATCATGGACACTTGCCAACAAGCCAGGCAAGCCCAAGATCTGGATCGAACCGATCATTGACCGCAGTACCCAGACGATCAGGTACGAGATCCGTGAAGGCGGCGAGCCGGCATACGAACGCACATGCAGCGCCGGCAGTGGAAAGTGCCTGGCGACCGGCGCCGCGATTCCAGCGTCACACATCAAGTCGGAAGGTCGCGCCGGGCGTATGGGACAGCATTTGATGGCCGTAGTTGCGAAGGCTGAGAGCGGCCGGAGCTACGTGCAGCCCGTGGCTACCGACATCGCAGCAGTGGACGACCGGGAGCCTGAATGGAAGCCGACTGCTCCGCTCCCTCCGATGGCACGCAGCATTAGCGTGCAGATCTATGGCCTGGATGAGTGGTGGAAGCTGTTCACACCGCGGCAACTCGTAGCCCTCACGACGTTCTCCGATCTTCTGGGCGAAGTAGCAGACAACGTCATGGCGGATGCTAGAGCGGCGGGCATGCCTACCGATCAGGTCCGTCTACGGGATGGCGGCACCGGTACTGCCGCTTATGCGGACGCAGTTGTGACCTATCTGGCCTTCGTGATCGATAAGTGCACGAACCTCTGGTCAAACATCGTCACGTGGATGAACGATCGCGGCGCTTTCCGCGAGGTCTTTGCACGTCAAGGAATTCCCATGGCTTGGGACTTTGCAGAGGCGAATCCCTTCTCGGGTCTAGGTGGTGGCTGGGACCTCTGCCTTTCGAAGGTTCACAAGGTCGTTGCAACGCTTCCAGCTGTCCCAGAGTCGCAAGTCCAGAGCGGAGAAGTTCTTCAGGGAGATGCCCGGTCGCGTGTTCAGAGTTCGGCGGGAGCAGTGGTCTCGACCGATCCGCCCTACTACGACAACGTCACCTACTCTGAATCCTCGGATTTCTTCTATGTCTGGTTGCGCCGGAACCTGTATGACGTTTGGCCCGAGGAGTGCTCGACTCTGCTGACGCCCAAGGCTCAGGAGTTGGTAGCGAACCGCTATCAGCACGGCTCCAAGGAAGCGGCACAAGAGCACTTCCAATCGGGGATGGCCGAGTTCATGGCTCAAGTCGCGCAGCACCAACCAGCCGATGCTCCCGCAACGATCTACTACGCGTACAAGGCGACCGAGACCAAGGCGGGCGAGATCCGATCAACTGGTTGGGACACGTTTCTGCAGGCTGTTCTCGATGCGGGCCTTCAAGTGAACGCGACCTGGCCAATGCGCACGGAGTCGCCAGGCCGCATTGTCGCAAAGGGTACGAACGCCCTCGCTTCGTCGATCGTGCTGGCCTGTCGTCCCCGTCCCTCTGAAGCGACCCCAGCCACACGCGGCGAGTTCATCGCTGCGTTGCGGCGGGAGCTCCCGGAGGCGGTGCGTGTGTTGCAGTCGGGCAATATCAGGCCGGTGGATATGGCGCAGTCTGCGATCGGGCCGGGTATCAAGGTGTTCTCGAGGCATGAGCGGGTGTTGGAGGCTGATGGGTCGTCGATGCCGGTGTCGGCGGCTTTGGCGATCATCAACGACGTGTTGGGGGAGGTGCTTGACGGCGCCGAGGCCGATCTCGACGCAGATACCCGTTTCGCGCTCACATGGTTCGCGGAGCACGGCTACAGCCCGGGCCCGTCGGGCGATGCCGACAGTGTGGCTCGGGCCAAGAACACTTCGTTGGCCGGTATCGGGGCTTCAGGTGTCGGTGAGGCGCGTGCGGGCGAGTTCCGGCTGTATGAGCGCAGCGAGCTGGATCCTGACTGGTCGCCTGAGGAGGATGCCCGGCCGACGGTTTGGGAGGCGACGCAGTACATGGCGGCTGCGTTGGAGCGTTCGGAGTCTGAGGCAGCCGAGCTGTTGAACGACCTCGGCAGCAACGGTGATCGGGCCCGCCAGCTCGCGTATCTGCTGTATCAGGTCGCCAACGATCAGGGTTGGGCATCTGAGGCGGGCGTTTACGACAGCCTCATTGCTGCTTGGCCGAGTCTGCGTGCCGGTGCCGCCGTCGCCGCCGCGGCCGCTGCTGAGGCGGCCGCACCCAGCGAGCCCACATTGTTTGATGGAGACTGACGGTGCTGTCACGCTGTTGCGATGAGACCGTTGGGCGCAACGCGATGAGGCCAGGCTGTGGCGTTGTGGATGCAGTGTCCGCGGCGCGTCGAGCCGTGGGTGTGGGAGGTTCGCTGAGATGGTGATGGCCAACAGCGAGCGGGTCGGCAAGGCGCTCGTTCTGCTGCGTGATGGGCTGGGTCCGGCGTGCGAGGCCGCTTGGTGGAGGTCCTATGGCGACGGCTGGCTCCAGAGCGTCAACTCCAAGCTCCGCAACCCTGATAGAGATCCCTCTACCGAAGATGTGGCGTTCTTGTGCAACGCCATGAAGGCCACATGGGTCGAGGTGTTCGGCCCTGAGTTGCCGCCTGAGGTGCGCAGCTGGGTGTTCGAGGTAGCCAACATCCGCAACCGCTGGGCTCACCAAGACAAAGAGCTTGGGCTCTCCAGCGACGACGTGCTGCGTGGTCTCGATTCGATGGAGCGGCTGCTGGAGGCATTCGGCAACACCGACCAGCGCGCTGAGATCCACAAGCTGCGTCACGATCTGATGCGCCAGGTGTTCGACGAGGCATCCCGCGGCGAGCGGCGCCGCGCCGCGGCGCAGGCAACCGAGGGAACCCCGCAGTCGACGCTGACACCGTGGCGCGACATCATCGCACCTCACCAGGATGTGGCCAGCGGGAACTTCGTGCAGGCCGAGTACGCGGCCGATCTGTGGCAGGTCGCCAACGGCAGCGCCGAAGCCGAGTATCAGGATCCGCGTGAGTTCTTTGCCCGCACCTACATCACCCAGGGGTTGCGGGATCTGCTGACGGGAGCGGCCAAACGGCTCGCCGGCAAAGGCGGCGACCCGGTGATCGAGCTGCAAACCAACTTCGGTGGCGGCAAGACCCACTCGCTGATCGCGCTGTATCACCTGGCTTCGGGCGCCAACACCGACACTCTGCCCGGACTGGGCGATGTGCTCGCCGAGGAGAAGATCACCCTGCCCAGAGGGATCAACCGGGCTGTTCTGGTCGGTCAGAAGATCTCACCCGCGACGCCACATGTGGCCGAAGACGGCACCGTGCTGCGGACGCTGTGGGGCCGTCTCGCGCATCAGCTCGGCGGCAAGCAGGGGTATGACCTGGTCCGGGCCGACGATGAGGCCGGCACCAGCCCCGGCGCGGCCCTCACGGAGTTGTTCGAACGGTTCGGTCCCGCGGTTGTGCTCATCGACGAGTGGGTTGCCTACGCCAGACAGCTGTACGACAAGCCCGCCAACGGCGCAGGGGAGCGCCTCCCTGGCGGGGACTTCGACACCCAGTTCACCTTCGCTCAGGCCCTCACCGAGGCAGCCAACACGGTGAGCAACGTTGTGGTGTTGGTGGCGATCCCTGAGTCGCAGGTGGAGGTGGGCGGCCCGCGGGGTCGCACCGCGCTGGAAAAGCTCAAGAACGTCGTGACCCGCACCGCGGCGCAGTGGCAGCCAGCATCGCCTGACGAGTCCTTCGAGATCGTGCGCCGGCGGCTGTTCGACCCGATCCCCCCAGAGAAGGTCAAGGTGCGCGATGCCGTGATCTTCGGGTACAGCGGCATGTACCGCGAACAGGGCGGCGAGTTCCCGCCCGGGGTGGGCGAGGCCGCCTACCGCGACCGGATGAAGCAGTGCTACCCGATCCACCCCGAGCTGTTCGACCGGCTCTTTGATGACTGGTCCGCGTTGGACAAGTTCCAACGCACCCGCGGGGTGCTGCGGTTGATGGCGGTGGCCATCTCGGAGCTTTGGAAGCGCGACGACCGGTCACTGTTGATCATGCCAGGCAACCTGCCGATGGATTTCGGGCTGCTGGTCAGCGAGATGAAGAAGTACCTCGAGGACGGCTGGGATCCCGTCATCAAATCCGATGTCGACGGAGCCACCTCGCTGCCGTTGCGTCTCGACGCCGATGTCAAGCACTTCGGGCGGCTGTCGGCGGCGCGTCGAGCGGCCCGCACCGTGTACATGGGATCAGCGCCACGCCCCGACGGCAAACAAGGCGTCGACTTGAAGTCGGTGGTGTTGGGCTGCGCACAGCCCGGCGAGCCGCCCCAGCAGTTCGCCGACGCGCTCAGACGGCTCTCAGGCACCGCCACCCACCTCTATGTCGACGGCGCCCAGTACTGGTACTCGTTGAACCCGAACGTGACTCGCATCGCCGAGGACCGGGCCAGATCCAACTTCGATGACCGCGACGCCGACGACGAGGCACGCTCCCGTATCGCCGCCCAACGCGACAGGGGCTACTTCGCGGCGGTGCAGGTGTTCGCGGCGGGACCCGGCGACGTTCCCGACAACGACGACGGCGTGCGTCTCGTGATCCTCGAACCGAACGCAACCCACTCCCCGAACGACACGAACTCCCCTGCGGTAGCGCTGGCGGAGCGGATCCTAGCTCAGCGCCATGGCGGGCAGAGACTCAACCGCAACCTGGTGCTGTTCACCGCGGCTTCCGCCAACCGTCTGCCGGAGTTGCGCGGCGCGGCGCGGCTGTACCTGGCGTGGAAGTCGATCGCGGGAGACGAGTCGCTGGATCTCACCACCCACCAGAAACGCCAGGCCCAAACCAAGCTGACCGAGACCTCCCAGCAGGTCGACAGCCTCATCGCTGAGACGTTCACCCTGGTGCTCATCCCGTCCCAGGAGCCCGGCACCGCCGACGTGGTGTGGCAGACCATCCGGGTGAACTCAGCAGGCACCCTGGCCGCACGCATCAGCAGCAAGCTCCGCAGCGAGGAGCAGCTCATCGACGCCTACCACAGGTCGCGGGTAGCCATGGACATCAAGCGCCTGGATCTGTGGTCCGAACGCGGCGACGTGGCAGTGCACAAGCTGTGGGAGACCTACGCCCGTTTCCTGCACATGCCGCGCCTGGCCAGCCGAGACGTGCTGCATGACGCGATCGCCGGCGGGGACACAACGCTCACCTGGCTCCAGGAGAGTTTCGCCTACGCCGAAGGCCACGACGGCAACCAGTGGACAGGCCTGCACACCGACACCGCTGTCGCCCCCACCCCCACGGGCCTGCTCATACACCCGGATCACCTTCCCGAGCCTGACGAGCCGCCCGAGCCGCCACCTCCCCCCAAGCCCCCAGGCGGAACGGATGGTCCCGATGACCCGCCCGACGGTGATCCTGAATCTGACCCCGACGCGCTGTTGCCGACAGAGTTCTACGCCCAGTTCAAGCTCGACTTCGTCCGCTGCATGAAACAACTCGACTCGATCATCGAAAACGTCGGCAACAAGCTCGACGACCCCGACATCGAGCTGGTCCTCGAGATTCGAGCCAAGAACCAGCAAGGCTTCAACGAGCACACCCAGCGCACCGTCTCAGAAAACGCCCAAAACCTAGAAGCTCAATCCTCGGAATTCGAGTAGCTCCCCGGCCCGTACTGGGTTGCCACCGTGGTCTCCTCGGGTTGGACGGCCTCCATGATTGGAGGCCGTCCAGAGCAGATCAGGACTCGGCTCTCCTAGAGCGTCGGCTACACGCGGTATCCGGCGTCGAACTCCCCAGCGATGGACCCGGCGTCGCTGGCTTCCCTGCGGAGTGCTCGCAGTGTGTCCTTCAGCCCAGAAGTCTGCCTCTTGCCCTTGAGCGATCGGCCCAGCAGCCCGGCGATATAGGGCGTTGTTCCTTGCAGGAGAGATTCGGCGACGTCTTGGACGATGTCGGTGTCGACTTCTGCTCCATTCTCCCGGGCCACGATGATGACCTGCAGGGCGCTGGCCATCACCTGCCCGTTGTCGGACAGACTGTCGAGCGCTGTCTGGGCTGCCTGCGTGAGGCCGGATGTGTCGCAACAGTTCGCCACAGCTCGAACCGCCGCTTCAGGTATGGCGGCGGTGGTGGCTGCGAGAATCATGGCGGCGGTTGCTGTTGGGGCTCGGCTCTCGGGGGCCAGCGCATCTAGCAGACGCGTGACGGTGTCGGCGTCGTGTGTCTCATGAACTATGTGTTGAGCGGCGGTATCTGCATCGAGGCTGTCCCATGCGGTTGTGACGGCGTCGTGTCTGCCGACTGCGGACCCGAAGACGAGCCTTGCGGCATCAGGGCTCATTCGCCTGGTTTCAGTCGCAGCGATCTTGCTTGTTGCGCCGTGGGGTTCAGCCTGCACAGTATTGGCGATCCGGTTGTGGAGTCGGGGCAGAGCGTCGAAGTCGTCCGATGCTTTGACGACGAGCTCCAGTGCCTCTGCGCGGAGATCGTCGGGAACCAGTTCCCAGTGCTGATCAATGGCGGCTAGAGCTGGTTCGATTAGATGGTCGGGCCACGGGAACCGCGCCAGCGTTTGTAGCCGTTCTTCGACGTGGCTTCCGCCGTTGATGAACTGTTGGGTCTGGTTGAGGATGTGCTCGGCATTGGCGTGGTCCGCGATGAGCGACGGGTATGCATCGAAGACCGCCCGCAACCCTGCGATTCTGTTCCGATGGTCGGCATCGCCGGCGCCAATCAGGCGCTCGCTCCACTGCTGCGCTTGTTGTCCCAGGATTGTCCTGCCTGTCTCTGTTTGGGCCGCGACGGGGATCAGCCGAATCGCTAGCTTGGCGGCTGGGTCTGACGGGTCGTTGTCGGAGTTGATCGCTTCGAGCATCCGGTGCGGGTGCTGGTCAAAGGCGTTCTCGTGCTCTGTGCCTGCGACGGCGTCCACTACCGCTACCAGGGCCTTCGCTACTCCGTCCGCGCTGGCGTCGTCGCCAGCGATCTCTAGGGCGGCTTCCGTGGCTGCTGACATCAGAGGCTCGGCTTGTGGGCCTAGCGCGACGGCGAGTTCGGGCAGAGTGTCTGCGATTGCGGTGAGCGTTTCGCGGTCGCGTGTCGCTGCGGCCAGATTCCCGATTATCGCATCGCAGATCTCGCCCGATTCCGCTTCCTTCTCGGATTCCCATTCAGCGTCGACCCACTCGTCCATCCAGGCAACGGTCTGACGGATCGCTGACCGCCGTACATCCGGTTCGATGTCGGCATCGTCCGCGGCTTCGGCTGCGAGCAGAGCATCGTCCCCGCTGCCTTCGTGGCCGGTGGCTTGCCATAGCCGAACGAAGGCCGATCTTGTGATCGGTCCCTTGTTGGAGAGGTCCTCGGCGTTCGGCGCGGCGTCTGCCTCTCCTGCGGCTGCTGCTTTCACGAATCGCACGAGACGGTCCGCGTCGGCGCTGCTGAACCCGTCCTCGGAGCGGACTGATCGCACCAGCGACACGGCGAGCTGTTTGCACAAGTCTTCGTATCCGGCAGGGTCGAGCGCTTCAGCGGCGCCCAGCCATGTCCGGGCCAGACCCCAACTGCCCTCCTCGGGCAGGGACTCGACCCAGTCAACGACCGCCGGTTCCACCAGTGGCCTGATCTGCGGGTTGTCCGCCAGGTACTCCGCGGTGTGGACCATGCGACCATTCGTGGTGTCGGTGTCTTCGTCTGGGCGGACGAGGCGTTCACAGAGGAGGTCGTGCCGCTCGGGGCCGGAGTGAGTGATGATCTCCGTTAGGACCGGTGCCGAGAGACTCTCATCGGGGGATTGGTCGAGAAGATCGGCGCAGGCGTCGCCTACGCTGCCCGCGGCGTCTTCAAGACGCTGCAAGTTCGGGGCTACTGCTGATATGTAAGTGCTGGCATCGACGGGCAACGCGTCGTGCAGTATCTGCTCGATCTCTCCGGCCGCGGCGCTGATCTGATCGGCGGGAACCCGGTCGAGTGCCTGCGAGAGGTCTGCGTGGTCACCGGATTGCACTCCTGAGATGACCCCCAGACGGACCTGCGCGCCGAGGATCCGGCCGCCGGGAGTGGCCATGAAGTAGATCAGCGGACCTATGTCCGAAGGCAGCTTGACCCGTTTCGCTGAACCGGAAAGGAACCGGCGCAACGGCGACTGGACGAACTCAAACGATGGCGCCACACCGCTGAACTCAGGAGAGAAGAGAAGGGCATCGGTTTCGCTGGGTGTGAGATTCCTGTCGCGGAGCGCCACTTTTCGGGCCGCGGAGAGCAGCGCCGCGTTGTTGGCGATCTCCTCGTAGAACTGCGGGTACTCGTCCAACAGCACGCACAGTTGGGCCAGCACGTCCGTGTGGTTGGTGATGTCGCCGCGGGCGACCTGCTGCCTGGCCTCCCGATCCTTTGCGAGCAGATACGCGGCTATGAACCGGTTGAGCAACCGTATGGCGGACCGCGGATTGCTTACCCTGTCGTGGATGAGGATCGACACGATCCCGTCGATGTTGACACCCGTCTCGGCCCGTAGCGGGTGATCGGCTCCGATAGCGGTCAGAGCGAATCTCCGCATGTCGCCGCCCATGGCGGGCGGCATCTGTACTCGGGCTGTGAGGAGCTTGTCCACGAAGGCAAGCGCCGGATGGTCGTGCTCGCTCTCCGCGACTCTGCGACCTTCGATAGACGCGCCGTCGTCATCGGACCGTTGGTCGGGTCGCTCCTCTGTAGCGGCGGTCGAGTCTTCCTCATCGGCTGTTGCGGGATGGCTCAACGAGTCCCTGACGGCGGAACGCAGAATCGTTTCATCGCAGGAGATCACGAAGACCGGTTCCGCTCCGCGAGGCACCGATTGAAGCGACCGCAGCGACCGCAGCGCCTCCAAGAGGTCGTCCTTGCTGAGCCTGTCGATGTCATCGACAAACACGACGAGCCGCCTCCCCGGCCTCTTCTGCTTGTGAAGGTCGACCAACTGGCCGAAGACCACCTCGATGTCGTCAGCGGCCTCAGCCCGAGGTTTGTGATCGGTCAGCGACGCCTGGGCACCCAACCCCCTCACGGCATCAGCCCACCAAGAGGCAATCTGATACAAGAACCACACCAGCACCACCGCGGCCGCTCCTGCGAAAGACACACCCCCCACAACTCCGCCAGCCAAGAGCGCCACTGCCGCCAGGGCGGCCGCCACGAGCGTGGGCGGCACCATCGACCTGAGCCACTGCTTGAGGGGGTACCTACCGCTGCGTATGCGCGCCCAGGTTGTGTCCGTGGGGTCAGGAGATGTCACCTGAGTCGCCTGGCGCAGCGGGCGGAGGATCTCGCCCACTTCGGCGCGATCGATATCGAGGCCGTCCTGGAGCTCGCCAGCAATCGCATGCACCAAGTTCCTGGCCCTGGCATGCCCAGAGTGCTTGTCGGCGCTTGCTGTCACAGAGTCGAAGGCCGCGCTGTCGAGCATCGATGAGGCGAGGCTGGTCACCGACGACTTCCCGCTCCCGAAGCCGCCCAGCAAGCCGATCATGCAAGGCGGCTCAGCAGAAGTGATCGCCTCGACGAGCGTCGTCGCCAATGAGATGCTCCCAAGCCGGTCGTCCTGCGCGCTGTTGATCGGGCGGTCGCTGAGGAACCACTCCCGCTCAGTTCGCCGCTTCTGCCTTGCCATCCGTCCTTTCCCCTCTCAACTCCAACTGCCCATTCTACGAGCCGATCCCACTACGAAAGGGGTAGCAGCGACCGTTGCCGTGGGCGGCGGAGGCCCCCCTGTGCCACCGTTCGTCCGAGAGGGCGTCTGTAGGGTTTGTAGCCATGGTGATTCCTGCGTCGCGCTTCCCGGCACTGAAGGCTCGTGAGGTGCTGAGGCTGCTCGCCAGGGTCGGATACCAGCAGGATCGCCAGCGCGGTTCCCACCGCAAGCTAGTTGCTGATGGTCGTCTACCTATCGGCTTTGCGTTCCATGACAAGGACGAAGTGCCGCCTAGGGCGTTGCGCCGGATGTTGGTCGAGCGGGCTGGATTGACCGGTGAGGAGATAGAAGACCTACTATGAACAGCGGTTCATCCGATCGGGAGGCGTTCGATGCATGAAGTTCGCGTGTACCAGAACCACGACGAGGGCACGCTCTGGTGGGCGGAAGACGACCTCGGCTTCACCGGTGGCGCAGACCGTTTGGCCGACCTCGTGGCTTCCATTCACGAGTGGGCCGACGCTGAGGGTGTTCTTGGCGTCCTGCAAATCAGGCTTGTTGCAGCGGTGGCGGAGACCCCTGCCTGGGAGCCTGACAGGTTCCCCGCTCCCGTCGAGCCCCCGACCCACGGCACGGAGGCGGTTCGAGTCGGGTTCGCGCTCTCAGGGGTGTAGCAAGACCCCATGAAGGTATGCGTAGCTGCGATATGTGACTTCGCGCAGGTTCGGGAGGGGCTGCTGTCGGTTATCTCAGCAGGAATCAATCGTGTGTGGCGACCGCAGTATCCCGCCCCAATGGGCGCGATGCTCGCCCTCATCATCGAAGTCTCCCCAGGGGAGGCCAAGATTCCGCGGGAGATTCGGTTCAGGGTTGAGACTGCCGACGGGGCTCGGCTGGCGGAGGCCTCCGCCGGGTTTCAGATTGGTACCCCTCCCCCTCAGAATGACCCCGGTGAAGTGATGATGGTGCCCTTCGCCGTTGACTTCCGCACCGTGCAGCTTCCGGCGGCGGGCCGCTACCAGATTGTGGTGGACCTAATGACCGAAGGCGTGGAGGAGACAGTGCTCGCATTCCGTGCCGCCTTCCCCAGCGAGGCCGGCAACTAGTCGCCTGAGCGTTAGCGCAGTCAGCAGGCATTCTTGTGCTGAAATATGGCGGAGGTGGACGGGAATCGAACCCGCCGGACGGGGATCGCCCGTCCCACCCGCTTTGAAGGCGGGGGAGCCCACCAGGCGCTCAGACACCTCCGCACGGCAGGGTAACCGGCTCGCCCGGCTTGGCCCCGTCGGGCGCTGCCGGAACCTCGTTGCGGTCACTCGCGATCCCATTACCCTTCGGCGTGTGAAGACCTTCAAGCGGCTTGTCATCCTGGGCGCGCTGGTGGCTCTGGCCGTCGTGCTGGCCCGCAAGATCCGGGAGATCTGACCCACCGTCGGGTCCGTGCGCGCCACCGACCTGGCCGGGGCCGCTGAGGCTCTGGAACTGGGGCGCCGCTCGCTGGTGTCCCTGGTCGGCGGCGGCGGCAAGACGACCCTGCTGTTCGCGCTGGGCCGCCAGATGCCGGCCCCCACGCTGCTCACCACCACGACCCGCATGGGACGCGACCGCACCGGCGGGTTCCCCACCCTGGTCGGCCCCACCGACGCCGACCTGGCCGGCGCCTTCGCCCAGCACGACGCCGTGCTGGCCTGGCGAAGCACCGACGAGCGCAAAGCGCTGGGCTACAGCCCCGAAGAGGTGGACCGCTGGTTTGCCGCCGGAGCCGCCGATCACGTAATTGTGGAGGCCGATGGAGCCCGCCGCCGCCCCTTCACCGCCCCCGCACCGTGGGAGCCGCCCATCCCCGCCACGTCCACCCACGTGGTGGCCTGCATCGGCGCCGACGCGCTCGGCTACGTGATCGCCGACCGGGTCCACCGACCGCTGCGAGTGGCCGCCGCGGCGGGCTGCTCGCCCTACGAGCGGCTCACGCCGGCACGGGCGGCCGCCGCGCTCACCAGTCCCGTCGGCATGACCAAGAACGTCCCCCAGTCGGCCCGGTTCACGGTGGCGGTGGCCGGCGCCGACGCTGACGACCCGCAGGTTCAGGAGCTGGTCGCCGAGCTCGACCGTCGACGAACCG
Organism: Acidimicrobiia bacterium; assembly: GCA_022819505.1. Taxonomy (GTDB): domain Bacteria; phylum Actinomycetota; class Acidimicrobiia; order Acidimicrobiales; family Aldehydirespiratoraceae; genus Aldehydirespirator. Next base: position 215,967 of record JAJEHD010000021.1, read on the forward strand.
AGTCGCTGGTCGTGACCCGCTCAGACACCGACGCAGGCGGGCTGCGGCCGTGATCGCCACCACCGTCATCGAACAGGCTGACCGGGGCCACGGCCGGGCCGCATCAGCCGGAGACGTGGACCTGGACGGACAGCGGGCGTGAGCGACACGGTCGTGGCCGAGCAGGCCGGCCGCAGCCCCGAACAGGCTGCGCCGGCCGGGGACATCGATGTGGTGGTGGTCGGCGGCGGGCACAACGGCCTCATCTGCGCCGCCTACCTGGCCCGGGCCGGCGTGGCCACCATGCTGGTGGAGGCCCGCGACGAAGTCGGCGGCTGCGCCTCGACGGTGAGCGACCTCGACGCCCGCTTCAACATCTGCAGCTGCGACCACACCCTGGTGCGGGCCATGCCCTTCATGGACGACCTCGACCTGGCCGGCCACGGGCTGCGATACCTCGAAGCCGACCCCGCCACCGTCTACATGAGCTACGACGGCAGCCCGCCGTGGATGTTCTTCAACGACAGCGAACGCACCATCGAGTCCATCGGGCGCCACCGGCCATCACAAGCCGAGGCCTACCGCCGCTACCTCGCGGACGCCCGGCCGGTGGCCGAACTAACCCTCGAGATGGGGATCGGCCCCGCCTCTACCCCCCGCATGCTGGCCCGGCTGCTGGCCCGCCGGGGGAGAGGCGGAGCGAGGCTGCTGCAGTGGAGCCGGGCCACCGCGCTCGACGTGCTGCGCAGCTACTTCGACGACGAGGCCGTGATCATGCCGGGCATCTCCAACGGCCCCACCGTGTGGGGCGCTCCCCCCGATGCCCCGGGCACCGGCCTGGCCGGCGCGCTCTACGCCATGCGCCACATGGTCAAGACGGGCCGGCCGGTGGGCGGCAGCGGCGCCCTCACCGACGCCCTGGCCGCCTCCTTCACCGCGGCCGGCGGCCGGCTGAGCTGCGGCACCCCGGTGGCCGGGCTGCTCGGCGACGGCCGCCGTGTGCACGGCGTGCGCCTCGCCGACGGCACCGAGGTCACCGCGACCGCGGTGGTGGCGACCTGCGACCCCGCCCCGGTGGCGACCCACTGGCTGGCCGAGTCCCAGAGCGCCAGGGCCCGCCGCTTCGTCGCCCGGGCCCGCTCCCAAGAGCCCGGCGACGGGTACCAGTCCAAGATCGACGCGGTGATCACCGACGTCCCCCGCTACCCGGTGCTGGAGGAGTCCGGGCTGCTCGACCTGTTCGAGGGACGCGACCCCGCCCAGTCCAATTATGTGATGTCGCCCTCCATCGAGGAGCTGGCCGAGGCCCACCGGCTGCGGCCGCTCGGTCGGGTGGCGCCGCGCCCGACCATGATGGCCAACGTGCCGTCGGTGCTGGACCCGTCGATGCGCAGCCGCGACGGCCACCACGTGCTGAGCCTCGAAGCGCTGTTCACCCCCTACAACCTTGAGGGCGGCTGGGAGGGTTCACAGGAGCCGGCCCGCTGGCTGCAGGTGTGGTCCACCCTGCTGCAGCCCGGATTCCTGGACTCGATCGACCGCTACCGGACCATGACACCGGACCGCTACGAGCGCGAGCTGTTCCTGCCCCGCGGCTACACCCCCTCCTACGCGGGATCGCCACTGTCGTCGCTGCTCGGGCGGCGCAGGGAACTGAGCCGCTACCGGCCGCCGGTCCCGGGCCTGTTCCTGTCCGGCGCGGGCACCTACCCCGGCGCAGGAATATGGGGCGCCTCAGGCCGAAACGCCGCCCAAGTCGTCCTCCGCACCCTCCAGTAGAAGCCCCCGACGCCCGGCTGGGACCCGCCGGCCGGGGGCCAAAGGGTGGGCCGGTGCCTACTCCCCCCAGCGGGCGATGCCGCCCACATCGACGCCCAAGTGCTCCACCGCCCGCACCACCGTGTGGTCGACCAGGTCCTCGATCGACTCCGGCCGGGTGTAGAAGGCCGGAACCGGCGGGTAGATGACCGCGCCGATCTCCGCGGCCTGGGCCATCAGCCGCAGATGCCCCAGATGCAGCGGCGTCTCGCGCACCAGCATCACCAGCGGCCGCCGCTCCTTCAGCGTCACGTCGGCGGCCCTCGACACCAGGTCGGCGCAGAACGAGTTGGCCACCGCCGAGAGCATCTTGATCGAGCACGGAGCGATGATCATCCCAGCGGTGGCGAACGAGCCCGACGACAGCGGCGCGGCGATGTCGCGCGATCCGTGGACCACGTCGGCCAGCGCCTCCACGTCGGCGGGCGCCAGATCGGTCTCGTAGGCCAGCGTCTGGCGACCCGGCCCGGTCATCACCAGGTGGGTCTCCACATCGTCGACGGCTTGCATCAGCTCGAGAGCCCGGATGCCGTAGACCACTCCGGTGGCTCCGCTGATGGCCACCACCACCCGGCGCGGCCCGCTCACAGCAGGCGTCCGCGCTGGTGGCGTCTAGGGGCCCGGCAATCGCGGTTCACGGCAGGTACTTCTGCAGGTCAACCGGGGCGTAGGCGACCCGCTCGCCGTACTCGCGGCGCTCCCGCTTGTAGGTGGCGTCGATGCCCACCTTGGTGCCGACGCCCCGGTTGTCGGCGGTGGGATCCATCTCGTGGCCCTGAGCATGGGCCGCGGTGAACACGTCGTCGAGCCAGTGGACCCGGTTGGTGAGGGCCCAATGCAGCTCCGACGGCTGGCTGACGTCGATGTCGCGGTCCACCACGATCACGTTGCGGATGTTGATGTGGGCCGCCATGGCCGCCATGGCCAGGTTCTTGGGCGTGCCCGGGTTGTCGCGCTCGATCTGGATGACGGCCAGGAACCCGTTGCCGTAGGGCGGGATGTGCACGTCGGCATGGGGGTCGAGGTGGCGCACGAAGCGGCGCAGCAGCGGCTCCCGGGGCAGCACGTTGCCGATGAACACGTGCTCGTACCAGCCCGGGATGATCGTCTGGTAGATCGGGCTGTGACGCCACGAGATGGCGGTCACCTCCACCGTGGGGCTGGGCCACATCTCGCCGTGGTAGCCGTGGAACTCCGCCAGCGGCCCCTCGTCGGCCCGCTCGGCGGGGCGGATCCGGCCCTCGATCACCACCTCGGCCCGCGCCGGCACATCCACGTCGACGGTGACGCCCCGGCACACCTCGACGGGACGGCCCCGCAACGCCCCCGCGATGTGGAGCTCGTCGACCGGGGTGCGCACCCCCGCAGCGATCATCACCGCGGGGTCGAGCCCGATGGCCAGGGCCACGTCGAAGGGAGCTTCGGGGTCGGGCCGGCTGCGCATGAACGTCCCCACGTCGCGCCACTCGTTGACGTTGAAGCCCAGGATGTTGCGGTCCAGCATCAGCATCCGGTTGTACGACAGGTTGCCCCGGCCGCCGACCGGATCCTTGGTGACGCTCACCGCGCCGGTGATGAAGGCGCCGCCGTCGCCCCGGGAGTGGGTCGGGATCGGGATCGCGCCCAGATCCACATCTTCGCCGGTCACGCAGTTGTCGTGCCAGGCCGCCGAGTCCACCCTGGCGGTGGCCACGCCGTTGGCGGGCTCGAGGGCGTGGCCCATCCGGTCCACCACCTCGCCGGGCTCGCAGCCCAGGGCCAGGGCCGCGGTGCGCCGGCTCGAGACCGAGCCCGAGAAGATCGGCCACGGCGAGTCCTTGGGCGCCTCGAACAGCACCGGCCCCGCGTCGGCGCGCTCCAGCGCGGCGGCCACGTCGGCCAGCTCATGCTCGAGGCTCACCGGGCGTGAGATCCGGTTGAGCATCCCGGCCGCCTCGGCGACGGCCATGTAGCTGCGCAGGTCGCAGACGGCTTCAGTCATGGGTCCACCCTACGCCCCCGGCCGTCTGACGCTGAAGTCGCCCGCCACCCGACCCCGCATGCCGCCGCCTTCACCGGGGCCCCGCCCTCGGCCTCTAGTGGGCTGTCCGCAAACCTGCGCGCGTGGCTCCAAGGAATCTCGGGAGAGGAATGCGTCGCATGCCCACAAGAATCGCACCAAGATTCGGCGACGTCCACCGACGAACACTGGTGGACAGCCCACTAGCTTGAGGCCGATGGTGATCGAGTTCCTGACCTTCGACGTCGACCCGGCCGAGCGCGACCGGTGGCTGGCCGTCGAGGAACGCCACTGGAGCCGCTACCTGGAGACCCGGCCCGGCTTCGCCGGCAAGGAGATGTGGGTGGACGACGACGACCCCGGCCGGGTGCACGCCGTGATCCGCTGGGAATCGCAGCAGGCCTGGGACGACGTGCCCCGCGCCGACGTCGAGGCGGTCGACGACGCCATGGGGGAGTGGTGCCGGGACGCCACCATGCGGTCGTTCCGGGTGGTCCGCGACCGCTGAATCACCGCCACCGACCCGCTGACTCCCGTCCCGGGACCAAATCTGTAGAGAAAGCCGCCGTATAGGTGGAGATCCCTACAGATTTGGGGAGGCGAGGCGCGCGCCTACAGTGAAGCCATGCGCACCGGTGTGTTCCTGTTCGGCGGAGTCGAGTTCCCGGACGCGGGCGGCGGGCCCCCCGCCCCCACCGACCGGCGCTTCAACCACAAGGAGACGTGGGCGGCCACCGAGCGCATCATCGACATGGGCGTGGTGTGCGACCGCCTCGGGTTCGACTCGTACTGGCTGACCGAGCACCACTTCCAGTACGAGGGCTACGAGGTGATCCCCAACGGGATCCTGGTGGGCACGATCCTGGCCGAGCGCACCGAGAACATCCGCATCGGCATGGCGTTCAACATCGTGCCCCAATGGCACCCCCTGAGGCTGGCCGAGGACTTCGCCACCATGCACAACATCTCCGGCGGCCGCGGCATCCTCGGCGTGGGCCGGGGGACGGTGCCCCGCGAGGCCGAGACGCTGGGCACCAAGATCGGCAGCTTCGACAATCCCGACAAGGCCGCCGCCGACGAGCTCAACCGCAAGCAGTTCGACGAGGCCATGCAGGTGATCCGGCTGGCGCTCGACAACGAGTCCTTCAGCTTCCACGGCGACGTCTACGACCTCCCGCCGCCGGGCATCCCCGACCGGGGCGGGTTCGTCTCCGAACTGTCGCTGGTGCCCCGCCCCCTCTACCCCTACGAGATCTGGCAGGCCATCACCTCGCCCCCCACCCTCGAGCAGGTGCCCCGCTGGGGTTGGGGCGGCGTGTTCTGGAACAACCACCACTCCTTCGTGAAGATGCGCTGGGAGCAGTTCGCCGAGATCTACGCGGCCCACCACGGCCGGGAGCTCGAGCGGGGCGAGCACCGCCTGCTGGTCATGAACGTCCGGGTGGAGGACACCTACGAGGACGCGGTGGCGTCGGCGCGCGACGGCCACGACGAGTTCTGGAAGTTCCTGGGCCCCTACGGCTGGAGCAAGGGCTACATGGGTCCCGACGGCCGTCCGGCCAAGCCTGGCCTCATCCCGACCTTGGAGGAGTCGTTGGATCAGAAGATCTGGGAGGTGGGCAGCCCGGAGCAACTGGCCGAGGCCATCAGCTGGTACGACGAGCAGATCGGCCTGGAGAACCTGCTGCTGTTCCCGGCTATGCCGGGCGACCCTTATGAGAAGGTCGAGGAACAGCTGCACCGCCTTGCTGAAGAGGTGCTGCCTCTACTTCCTTGAGCAGGTCCTTCCGGCCGGCGGTTCCTCGCCGCCACCCCCCGGCCTTACGGATCGCGTCCCCCTCGCGGGGTCGCTACCAGCGGCGCAGAGACTTGCGGATCTTGGCGACTCCCTCGTCGTCGACCGGGGTGGGCACCGAGACGAACGTGGTGCGGCAGCGTTTGTGGGCGCTGAGCCGCAGCGTCCGGGCTGTGGTCCGCTTGCCGGCGTCGCGGGCCCGGAGCCGGGCAAACCGGCTGTGCGGGCTGGTGGTGATCGCCCCGATCCGGCGGATGTTCTGCATGCCGGGCCGCACCCGGTGCTCGTGGTCGAACACGAAGGCCACCCCGGGCACCATCACCCGCTCCAGCCAGCCCTTCAGGGAGGCGGGCACGTTGAACGCCATGGTCGGGTAGCAGAACAGCAGCGCATCGGCGGCCTGCAGCCTGGTGGCAGAGTCGCGCACGTCCTCGGAGATCACCGGCTGGTCGCTGTGGTAGGCGGCCCGCTCGGCCGCGGACATCACCGGGTTGAAGTCGTGAACCGCCAGCAGGTCCACGTCGTGGCGCCCGGCCTCCAGCTCCTCGACGGCCTCGACCACCACGCGGCGGTCGTCATCTGCTGGGTCGTAGCCGTTGAGTAGTAGGACGCGCATAGTCCACCGGTCTGGTCACGGTCTGGTCGGGGTACTGTATGGTCGCCGCTGCAACAGGCAACCTCCACACATTATTCGACATGAAGGGGGAGACGGATCTGGTGACGACTGTGACCACCACCGGCGCGCTGTCCTTCGACGGGATAGGCATGACCTTCCCCGACGGGACCGAAGCGCTGAGAAACATCACATTCTCGATCGACAAGGGTGAGTTCATCACCGTCGTCGGTCCCTCGGGATGCGGGAAGTCGACCCTGCTGCGGATCGCGTCGGGCCTGCTGGATCCCACAGCCGGCAGCGTGGAGGTCGACCGCGAGCGGCTCGGCTACGTGTTCCAGGACGCCACGCTGCTGCCCTGGCGCACGGTGCGCCAGAACATCGAGCTGCTGGCCGAGCTGCACGGATTCGACTCCGCTGAGCGAACGAGGCTGTCGACCGCAGCGATCGAGCTGGTCGGCCTGACCGGCTTCGAGAACCACTACCCGAAGTCCCTGTCGGGCGGCATGAAGATGCGGACCTCGCTGGCCCGCACCCTCACCCTGAAGCCGCCCGTCTTCCTGTTCGACGAGCCCTTCGGCGCGGTGGACGAGATGACCCGCGAACACCTCAACGAGGAGACGCAGCGGCTGTTCCAGTCGGAGGGGTTCGCCGGACTGTTCATCACCCACTCCATCAGCGAAGCGGTGTTCATGAGCACCAAGGTGTACGTCATGTCGGCTCGACCGGGGCGGATAATCGCCGGCTTCGACGTGCCGTTCAGCTACCCGCGCCAGCCCGAGCTGCGCTTCAACCCGGACTTCGCCCAACTCAGCGGCGAGGTCTCCCTAGCCCTGCGAGGTTCCTGATCATGACCGTGAGTCCCGACCTGATCCGCCCGGCACCGGAGGGCTCGGCCTCGGACCTTCCGCCCGCGGAGGAGGCGCTGGTCCACACCCCCGGGCCCCTGCCGGGCGCCTCCCGGCCGAAGAGCCTGGTTCGGGTCGCCGTGCCTCCGGTGGTGCTGGGGGCTGCGCTGCTCGGCTTTTGGTACGTGATCTCGTACGTCATCCTCGAACCCAGTCGCCGGTTCCTGCTGCAGCCTCCGCACAAAGTCGTAGAGGTCGGCTTCCTGGAATGGGACAACTACTCACGGATCCTCAAGGCGCTGTGGAACAGCACCCAGGTGGCGTTGATCGGCCTCGGCATCGCCATCACCATCGGCTTCTTCCTGGCCACCATGATGAGCCAGGCCAAGATGATCGAGCGGGCGGTCTTCCCCTTCGCGGTGACGCTGCAGGCCATACCGATCCTGGCCATCGTGCCGATGATCGGCTTCTGGTTCGGCTACGGCACGACGGCCCGGGTGATCGTGTGCATCATCATCTCGCTGTTCCCGATCATCATGAACACCCTGTTCGGCCTCCAGTCGGCCGAGCGGGGTATGCACGACCTGTTCACACTGCACCAGGCCAACCGCCTCACCCGACTCCGAAAACTCATGTTCCCGGCCGCCCTGCCGGCCGTGTTCGCGGGGCTGCGCATCTCCGCGGGCCTGGCAGTGATCGGCGCCATCGTCGGCGACTTCTTCTTCGGCCAGGGCGAGGCCGGCATCGGCCAGCTCCTGCGCAGGTACGCCAGTCAGCTGGACGGTGAGGAGCTGCTGACCTCGGTCATCATGTCGTCGGCTCTGGGCGTCGTGACGTTCTGGACGTTCGGCTGGATCCAGAAGCTCGTCATAGGCAAATGGCACGAGACCGAGGTTCTCGGCTGACGACTCCGGCAGTGACGCCCGCTTTGCCGGACTGTATACGACTCCTGTAGCTTCACCGCGTCGGCGTCGCACCACGACCCGACCATTTCACAATCCCTGCAGGAGGAATCCAAGTGAAGAACAGAAAGTGGATGCGCCTTGTCGCGGTTCTGCTGGCCTTCGGCCTCGTGGCCGCGGCCTGCGGCGACGACGATGACGACGCTCCCGGCACAGACGCAGCACCGGAGGCCACAACGGCGCCGTCCGATGACGCCGCCGCGCCGGACGACGATGATGCCGCGCCCGCGGTCGATGAGGACGAGGCGCCGGCCGCGACGACCACTGCAGTGCCGGTGGTCGAGGGCGAGCTGGCCGGTGTGTGCCCGTCGCCGTTGGTGGTTCAGACGGATTGGTTCCCGGAGTCTGAGCACGGCGCCATGTACGAGCTGCTCGGCGATGACTATGTCGTGGATGTGGACAACAAGGTCGTCCGGGCTTCGATGGTGCTTGGTGGCACCGACTTGGGCATCGAGTGGGAGGTCCGTACTGGCGGTCCCGCCATCGGGTTCTCGCCGGTGTCTCAGCACATGGCAGTCGACGAGGGCATCCACCTGGGTTATGCGTCCACCGACCAGCAGATCAACCACTGGGACGTGGCTCCTTTGATGTCGGTGGTGGCTCCGCTGGAGCGCAACCCGCAGATGATCATGTGGGATCCCGAGACCTATCCCAATGTGAACAGCATCGCTGATCTGGGTGCGCAGGGCATCACAATCAACGTGTTCGGTGGTGGAACGTTCTCTGAGGTGTTCGTGGCTCAGGGGATCTGGTCTGCTGATCAGGTTGACCCGTCCTATGAGGGCAACCCGTCGC
>JAJEHD010000008.1 GCA_022819505.1 Acidimicrobiia bacterium
CGTCCACCACGATGAGAAGCACGTTGGCCCCCTGGACCGGAGCGCCGCCGGCGTCGTTGACCTGCACCGCGATGCTGGTGGCCGCGCCGGGCTTCACCACCGTCGACGCGGGCTCGGCGGTGACGTCGAGAGTCCGCAGCAAGGGCGGGACCCGCAGCAAGACCTGCCCGGACGCGTAGGCGGGGCGAGGGGGAGCACCTTCCAGGGTGGTCCCGTCATCGGCGGTTCGCTCGGTGGTGGAGACGATCTCGACATGCACCAGGAGTTCGGGGACATGATCGTCGGTGATCGGCACTTCGAGAACGGCGGCGTGGTCGGAGATCTCGAAGGTGCGGAGCTCGATGATCCGGTTGTGGGAGATCGTCAGTAGGCCGGTGGCCGAGGCGAAGGGCGAGTCGACGAGGATCTCCGCGGTGTCGCCCGCGGCGTAGGTCTCGGCATCGGGAATCAGGTTGGCGGCCTCGAGATCGATCCTGCGGCTCGGCACACCGCTTCTGGCGCCGGCGACCCAGCGAGTCAACTCGCTGCGGTTGGTCCGCCCGGCGTCGTCGACGACGTAGGCGGAGATGCGGTAGCGGCCTCCGATGTCGGGCGCGAACTCGCACTCGACCGGCGTCTGCTCGGAGACGGCCTCGCACGTCTCCGGATCTGTCGGGACCTCGGTCCACTGGCCGTCGACGTACTGGTGGACGATGCGGGCCGCGGTGATCTCGAAGGATCGGCCGGGAACCGGGTCGCCGTCGATGTCGGTCACCACCGCGTCGATGTCGAGGCGGTCTCCGGCCCTCACGAAGGTGCGGGCGGAGCGGATGCCGACATACAGGTTGGCGGCATGGACCAGGACGTCGGCCGCCGACGCCCACTGCTGGCGGTTCACGTCGAGCACTCGAGCCTCGGCGGTGACCGTGGTGGGGAGATGGTCGCCGTCGCCCTCGAACTCCATATGCAGGTAATGGCTGCCGGTAGAGTCGGTCCTGCCCGAGAAGGTCTTGCGCTGCGGCTCGGGCCACGGCTCGTAGTAGTCGCCGAAGTACCACCATGGACGCCATACGCCGAACGTGAAGCCGCTCCAGTTGGGCGGGGAGTACGCGCCCTGCCGGGTGGTGACCGTCCAGGTGACCTCGGCATTGGCGAGAGGACCGCCGGAGAAGTACGTGGCGTCGACTGCGGCCACCGCCGGCTCGTCCACCAGATGCGGGCCGGCCGACTCGACGCGTGCCTCCACCTCGAACTCGGGACGGCGGAACTCCTGGACCTGGAACGAGTGATAGTGGCGGTGGCTGCCGCGGCTGCCACGCTCGAAGAGGATGCTGCTCCAGCCGAGGTTCGCCCCCTCCGGCAGCTCGACGGTGAGATCGAAGCCGCCGTGGTCGTCCAGGCTGACCTCGCCGCGGCCGAGATCGTTGCCGAACGGGCCGGAGACGCTGTAGGTGACCAGCTCTCCGCGGGGGAACAACTGGAGGTCGCCGTCGTCGCTCAGGTCGAGATTCCGGACCCAGCCCTTCAGGTGCAGCGTCTCGCCGGGGCGGTAGATGCCGCGGTCGTCCGTCGTGTACCAGATGGTCTGATCGCCCTGCGGCCACGGCTCGAATCTCACCGGGCTGAGGGCCTGGTCGGAGCCGAGCGACGCAACGACCCACTCATGCCCGTCGAAGCTGAGCGAGGCGCGGGCGAGGCCGTCGTCATCGGTGGTGAGCGTCGCGCTCCGGCCCTCCAGCTCGATCGTCACACCGGCCAGCGGATCGCCTGAGCGAAGGTCGGTGGTCCACACCACCACGTCGCGGTAGTCGGAGATCATGTCGACGCCGATGTCGGTGTCCTGCACCCAGGTCATCGTCGAGTAGGTGGTCAGCTGGGCGGTCTCGGTCTCTGCGAGCGGGCCGGCCCCGTCGACGATCATGACCACGTGACCGTGTTCTCCGTTGAGGGCGCCGGAGAGATCTATGGGAACCTCGGTGAGGGCGTCATGGTCGATGCCGGTCTCGACGATCTCGTCGACGGCCACAGGCCACGGCACCTCCACGTCGGTCCTGTCCCGGCGCCGCCAGCTCGACACGAGATCAAGGAACGACTCGTAGTCGCCCGGCTCCACTGGATAGAGCCGCACACGGAGCTGCTCCCATTGGCGCGCCATGACGGGGATCGTCTGTCGCGCACCGAGCGGATCAACGGTGGCGAGTAGCCCTCCCATGGAGCTGAGGTGGGGGCGGGCCTCGTCGACGCTGAACCTGATGGTCTGGGGCTCTCCCAGCCTCTGACCGAACACGTCGCCCAGCGCTGCGGGGATCACCACCTCATAGACGGTGCCGCCAGCGGTGGGACCGGCGATGGTGATGGTGCGGCCGTGCACCGAGATCGTGGCCCCGGGGAGCGCCGGAGTTATGGAGACGTCGGCCGCGTCGAGTGTCTCGGCATCCAGCGTGTTGTTGAACCAGGCGTCGAGCGCACGCCCCGGCCGGCACCCGTAGACCGAGCAACTGGTGTCCTCCAGCCGAAGAGGCGCGTACGTGCGGGCCTCCACGACCGACGAGTCGTCGCTGGTGTTGGGGCCCTCGGCGGAAGGCACATGGGGGCCGACCTCGATCCTGATCGACGAGTCGGGCTCGAGTGGCGACATCGTGCGGAAGGCGACCCATGTGCCGTCGAGTGCGTACCCGAGTAGCGAGCTGATTTCATCGTCGCCTTCGATCTCGGCCTCGGTGGCGAGGCGGATCGGATGCTGGTCGCCGGCGGCTGAGAGCGTGATGGCCTCGAGCGCGGCGGCGGGTTCGATCCGCTGGTCGAAGGCAGCGACGAAGACCGGTTGGAGATCGAGCGAGTCATGCTGGGGGACGAGCCACGCCATGCTGGGCGTGGGAGTCTCGAACTCGAAGCGGACGGCCTCGGCCAGCTCGCTGCCGGCCTGTGACGTCGTCCCAGCGGGTATTTCGACCACGTAGGAGGTCGCCATCGGCAGGCGGTCGAATACCTCCGGGTCGTGTTCGAAGCGCAGGGTGCGAGTGCCGATCCACTGCCAGCGCCCCGGCAACGACGGCGTGATCGTGGCCGGAACGTCGAGGTCGTCGAGTTGGCCGATGGTGGCGAGGGGCACCATCGGCTGGTTGAAGGTGATGCTGACGAAGGGAGCGATCCCCACCTCACCCTCGGGCTGCACCCGCAGCACGGTCAGGGGTCCGGGATCGACTTCCGGCGCGTCGAGGTCCGGCTCCGCCGGGAACGGCCGATCAATGGTCTCGCCGGTGCGGGGCGGAGGCAGCGACTCGGGCGGGCGGTTGAATTCGACCGTGTAGCTCTCGTCGTCGTCCCATGGCGGCAAGCGGTCGGTCACCGCGCTGATCTCGGCCTCATCGAGCGGCCTGCCGTCCACCCGGTTCACCGTGGCCGAACCCGGACCGCCGATGGCACCGCCCTCGCTCAGGCGAACGGTCAACGCTGTTCCGTGCGTCGAGCCGCCCGAACCGCGGGCCGAAGTTACGACAGCAAGTGCGGGAGCGCTGCCGGACCCGCCGTCATCACCGCCCGAAGCCGACGTCGCCGCGCTGCCGGACCCGCCGCCTGCTTGTGCGTCAGAGTCTTCATCGTCGGAGCAGGCGCCGGCCAGCAGCGCAACCACGATTCCGACGATCAGGCAGCGCCTCAGATGTTCCCGCATGGACCGGCAGCCCTCCTAGTGCAGTCTGGAGGTTATGACGACACCAGGAGCGGATCAGTTCCCACGATCCATGCCGTGGTTCAGCCGACGCTGCCCTCCATTTGGAGTTCTATCAGGCGGCTCCACTCCACCGCGTACTCCATGGGCAGGGTGCGGGTGACCGGCTCGATGAAGCCGTTGACGATCAGGCCCATGGCCTGCTCCTCGGTGAGGCCCCGGCTCTGCAGGTAGAACAGTTGGTCGTCGGCCACCTTCGACACGGTGGCCTCGTGGCCGATCACCGCGTCGCCCGAGCCGACCTCCATGTACGGATAGGTGTCCGACACCGAGTCCTCGTCGAGGATGAGGGCGTCGCACTGCACGTGGCTCTTGCACCCGTGGGCGTCGTCCTCGACCCGCACCAGGCCCCGGTAGGAGGTGCGGCCCCCGCCCGAGGAGATCGACTTGGACACGATCTTGGAGGTGGTCTCCGGTGCGGCGTGGGTCATCTTGGCCCCGGTGTCCTGGTGCTGGCCCGGACCGCCGTAGGCCACCGACAGCACCTCGCCCGACGCCTTGGGCCCCACCATCACAACCGCCGGGTACTTCATCGTGAGCTTCGAGTTGTGGACGATGAAGCCCTCCGAGACGAAGTTGCCCGTCCCCTCCACCTCGATGTCCCAGGTGGGAACCACCTCGGCGTCGGCGCTCACGTCGACATCGCGGATCTCGACGCTGGACGGCAGCTCGATCTGCGACCGGCCCACTCGCCGGAAATGTCGGAGAGTCGGCTCAGGCTGGCGGGCTGCCGCCTCGCGCAGCTCGGCCGACACCAGCTCCAGGAGCCTCGGATCGGCCGGGAACTCCAGCCGGTGCGAGCCGCGGGCGGTGGAGGTGTAGTCAAGGATCTGCACTCGGCGCTCGCCGTCGAACTCGGTGTTGAGCCGGGACGAGATGCCGAGGCTGGTGAGGACTCCGCCCACGTCCTCGAGCAGTTCCCGGTTGACGGACTTGATGGCGAAGCCTCGCCTGCCCGCCGGGGCGCAGCCATCGGAGTCCAAGTATCCGGCCACGAATGACAGGCGCTGCGACTCAGGCAGGTCCAGCACCCACGCCGGCACCCGCTTGCGAAGCGCGCCGGTCACGAAGCCGTTGGCCGCCAGCAGGTCGGCCAGCTCAACGCTGTTCCACGTAAGGGTCACGCCGTCGGCCCGCTCCGTCGGTGCGGTACCCGGCATGATGCGGCCCATCACGTCGACGAGGCTGGTACGGGCCCGGTCTGAGCGAGGCACCGAGAACACCACCTTGGCCCACCGGCGCCCACCCGAACCGGCAGCGACAGAATCGATCGAGCCGTCGCCGGTGAACAGGCCGAACAGCCACATGAGTTCATCGGTGGTGGTCTCCCCCACCGCGAGACGAGCGGGCCGCTGCCGCTCAGCAACGAAGCTCTCGCGGTACTGGTTGCCGCTTGTGAACAGGGTGGCCGTCTCGGGCAGCTCCAGCTTGTGGGGCTCGCCGTAGTCGAGGCTGGAGATGGGCACGATGGCCTTCTCCAGGCGGTCGGCCCGCACGTAGGCCAGGTTGTAGCGGCCCAGCTTCTTCGGCTGCGAGGCGTCGTACGCGTAGGAGTAGAACGGGTGGTTGTCGGTCACCCGCAGACGGCGCGACCCGATCCGCACCTCGTGAACCGGCTGCTCGCCGGAGTAGCGCTTGGCCGTGACCCGGCGCCAGCACAACGAACCGGCGGCCTCGTCGTAGGACAGCACCTCGTCGCCGGGCATCACCAGCTCGATCGGCTTGGTGCCGCCCCGGGTGGTGACGCGAGAGCCCTCGGCCAGGCAGCCGATGTTGCCGTCGATCCACTCCATGTGGCCCTCGGCCTCCACCCGGGCCCGCTTGGTGACCAGGTTGTAGACGTTGTCGGACCAGTTCTGGATGGTGGTGTAGGTCACCCGGGCCGAGCGGCCCACCACGATCTCCACCACCGCCGAGTGCAACGAGTCGGTGGAGTAGGTGGGTGCGGAGCAGCCCTCGATGTAGTGGACCTTGGAGCCCTCGTCGGCGATGATCAGCGTCCGCTCGAACTGGCCCATGTTCTCGGCGTTGATGCGGAAGTAGGCCTGCAACGGCGCCTCCACCTCGACGCCGGGCGGGACGTAGATGAATGACCCGCCCGACCACACCGCGGAGTTGAGGGCCGAGAACTTGTTGTCATTGGGCGGGATGACCGTGCCGAAGTGCTTCTTGAGCAGCTGGGGGTACTCCCGCAGGGCGGTGTCCATGTCGCAGAACAGCACTCCCTGGGCCTCGAGGTCCTCGCGGTTGCGGTGGTAGACGACCTCGCTCTCGTACTGGGCGGTGACGCCGGCCAGGTACTTGCGCTCGGCCTCGGGGATGCCCAGGCGCTCGTAGGTGTTCTTGATCGACTCGGGGACCATGTCCCAGTCGTTGGCCAGCGTGTCGGTGGGCTTGATGTAGTAGTAGATGTCGTCGAAGTTGATGCCGGTGGTGTCGCCGCCCCAGGTCGGGCGGGGCCGGCGCTCGAACCGGCGGTGCGACTTGAGGCGGAAGTCGAGCATCCACTGGGGCTCGCCCTTGAGCCACGACATCTCGCTGATGATGTCGTCGTTGAGGCCCTTCTTGGGCTTGAAGACGTAGTCCTCCTCGTCGCTCCAGCCGAGCTGGTAGCGGCTGAGATCGACGCCGATGTCCGCGGTGGTCATGGAATCTCCCGGTGCGCTGGCGCTTGCGTTCCAATCTACCCCGGGAGGCGGCGATCAGTCGATACCAGGATCGCAGGCCGCTCGCTGTCAGCCAATCCCGCGACTCTGGGTCGGCTTGTGGTCAGTCGATACGGCGCTGCTCGGCCCTGTAGTTATGGCCACGCTGGGCGTAGATGTCGGCGTTCTGCCGGTTGTGACCGGGCTCGACCGCGTTCTCGCGGATCCGGGCCGGCGTTCCCAGCGCCATGGCGCCGGGCGGCACCACCGTCCCGCCGGTCACGGTCGCGTTGGCCCCTACCAGGGCGTGGGGGCCGATCCGGGCGTCGTGAATCACCACCGCTCCCACGCCGATCAGTGAGTCGTCGTGCACGGTGCAGCCCTCCAGGTGGGCCTGATGGCCGATCGTGCAGTCGTCGCCGATGACGGTGGGATGGTTGGGCGTGCAGTGGATCACCGCGTTGTCCTGAACATTGCTGCGAGCACCGATACGGATCACGCCGTCGTCGCCCCGCAACACGGCGTAGGGCCACACCGAGGCCTCCGGGCCGAGTTCAACGTTGCCGATCACCACCGCCAGCGGGTGAACGTAGGCGGTTGGGTCGATGCGCGGCTCGCTGTCACCCAGCGCGTAGATCGCCATCTACAGTCCTGCCACCCGGCCGTATCCGCCCTTGAGGAAGACCAGCGGCCCGGACTGCGACCCGCTGTCGCCGCCGGAGGCGCCGAGGGCCACAACCCGGCCCACCACGATGTCGTGGTCGCCGGCGGCGTGCACCGCTTCGACGAGGCAGTCGATCCACGCCAGGCAGCCTTCGATCACGGGCGCGCCGGTGGCCTCGGCCCGGGTGCGCAGGCCGTCGAACCGGTCATCGACCTTGCTGGCGAAGGTGGTGGACACGCCGGCCTGGTCGTCGCCGAGGACGTTCACGCAGAAACTGCCGACGTCGCGCATCCGGATCCATGAGTCCGAGTCGTGGCCGGGGCAGAACGACACCAGGGGCGGATCCAGCGAGACGCTGGTGAACGATCCGATGGTCATGCCTTCCGGGCCGCCGGGACAGGCCGCGGTCACGACGGTCACGCCCGTGGGGTAGTGGCCCAGCACCCGGCGGAACTCCTGACCGTCGATCGGTTCGCTGCCGCTGCTGCTGCTCTCCATCGCATCGCGAGGGTAACAGTGGCACAATCGCATGATGAGTTCTGACCTCCCCTTGGCGCCGCCCCTGCCCGACGGGCTGGTGGCGGTGGTCAAGCGCGACTGCCCCACCTGCGAGCTGGTTGCGCCCGTGCTCAGCGACCTGCACGACCGGGCCGGCCTGACCGTGATCACCCAGGACGATCCGCACTTCCCCGTCGACGCCGACTGGGTCCGCCACGATGACGACCTCGCCATTTCCTGGCATCACGACATCGAGACGGTGCCGACGCTTCTGCGAGTGGTCGAAGGTTCGGAGGACCGGCGCACCGTCGGCTGGTCGCGGGACGAGTGGGAGCGGTTCACGGACCTGGACGGGCTGGGTGAGGGCCTTCCCGACTGGCGGCCGGGCTGCGGATCCCTCAGTGTCGACCCCGCCCTCGCGGACGAGTTGGCGGTGCGGTTCTCGGGTTCGGGCCTGCGCAGCCGGCGTGTGGAGATGGCCGCCCTGGAGGACGAGTGGGAGGCCATGTGGGACCGGGGCTGGTCCGACGGCCTGCCGGTGGTGCCCCCCACCGAGGCCAGGGTGCTGCGGATGCTGGAGGGCACGACCCGGCGCCCGTCCGAGACGGTGGCAGTGGTACCTCCCAACCTGGTGGAGTGCACGGTCGAGAAGGTGGCCGTCAACGCGGTGATGGCCGGCTGCCGGCCCGAGCACCTGCCGGTGGTGCTCACCGCGGTCGCAGCGGCATGCACCGACGAGTTCAACATGCACGGCGTGCTGGCCACCACCATGAGCGTGGCGCCGGTGCTGGTGGTAAACGGGCCTGTGGCTCAGCAGATCGGTATGAACAGCGGTCTCAACGCGCTGGGCCAGGGGAACCGGGCCAACTCGACCATCGGCCGCGCCCTGCAGTTGGTGGTGCGCAACGTAGGCGGCGGCCTTCCCGGCGGGGTCGACCGGGCCACCCTGGGCTCGCCGGCCAAGGTGGGCTTCTGCTTCGCCGAGGACGAGGCGGGCTCGCTGTGGACGTCGCTGGCCGAGAGCCGGGGCTGGCGGCCGGACCAGTCGACGGTGACCGTGTTCGCGGGAGAGTCGCCCAGCATCTTCGTCGACCAGCGGTCCCGAAGTCCGGAGTCGCTGACCAGGCACCTGGCGCAGGCCCTTCGGACCACGGTCGCGCCCCGGATGATGCTCGGGATGGACGCCATGCTGGTGCTCTCGCCCGAGCACATGGCCCGCTACACCGACGCCGGTTGGACCCGGGACCGGTTCATGGATGAGCTGTCAGCCGAGCTGACCTTCGATGGCGACGACTTGGTGGCCGGCGCAGGCGGGATCGCGGCCGGGCTGCCGCCGAGGGCGGCCGGCCAGAAGGTCCCGAAGTTCCGCCCCGGCGGGCTGCTGGTCGCAACCGCCGGCAGCAAGGCCGGCCTGTTCTCGGCCATCATCGGCGGCTGGGCCAATGGACCCGGCGGCAGCGACCCCGTCACCCGCGAGATCACGCCGTGATCGCCGCCGACCGCTACTGTCAGAACCCCAAGGAGGCCGCGACATGACCACCGTTCTCGACCCCACCTCGGAGCAGACTCCGGCAACCCGGGAGCGCGCCGCCCGGCCCGAGTCCCTGGCCGGCCTCACCGTGGGCCTGCTCGACATCTCCAAGCCCCGCGGCGATGTGTTCCTCGACCGCATCTCGGAGCGGCTCACCGGCCTCGGAGCGAAGGTGAACCGCTATGGGAAGCCCACGTTCGCCAAGCCCGCGCCGGTGGACCTCCGCCACGAGATCGCCACCGAGTGCGACGCGGTGATCGAGGCGCTCGCCGATTGAGGCTCCTGTGTGTCGTGCAGTGTGCACGACATCAGCGACATCGAGCGCCGAGGCGTCCCAGGCGTGTTCGTGTCCACGATCCATTTCGCCTCGGCGGTGTCGGCCCAGTCTGACGCTCTGGGACTCGACGCCGCCTCGGTGCTGACCAGCCACCCTATCCAGGACCGCACCGACGACGAGATGACCGAGATCGCCGACGCCGCCTTCGACGACCTGGTCAAGGCCCTGGTCGGCCCCTAGGGACAGTCTCCAGCCATCAGGTCCAGGCGGCCAGGGCCACCGCAGTGGTGCTCGCATCGAGACCCATGCCGCCCCGATCGTGGCCGGTCATGGGACGAACAGTTCGGGGACGACGGGGCAGCCTGACGACCGGACTGCCTCGGCGGGGGTGCGCAGGCCCGACGGCGTGACCACCCGGGTGACGAGCCGTGGCAGGTCGAGAACGGCGAGACCTCGCATGGCCGGGTCGTCAAGGCCACGGCGGGCGCTGAGCAGATCCCACATCGGTCCGGGCAGTATGCGGCCCACCCCTGCGATCAGCCAAACCGTCGTGCCGTGGTCGCGGGCCGCCTCGACCACGGGCACCGCGCCAGCCGCCACCAGGGCGTGGGTCGGCCCCACACAGTCGCTGGTGATGAGGATCAGGTCGGCGGGGCCGGCGGCCTCAGGATCGTCGGATTCAATGAACTCCAGGTCAGGACGGTCGTACAGCGCCGGGTGGAAGGCTCCCAGCTCCCCCACTGCGAGAACGCACGACCCCGCCGCCAGGGAGTCCAGGCCGCTCTCCAGCACCCGCCCGGTGGGGTCGGCGTCCAGCTCCGATACCACCCTGGCCGCCTCGGCGCGGGGGTCCATGGCCGAGAGCATCCGGGCCGCCAGCCACACGAGGGGCCCGCAGTCGCGGCGGCGGTCCAGCAGCCGCCGGCACGACGTGAGCAGGCCCTTGGGGTCGTCGGCGAACGACGACAACGCGGCAGCCGACTCCCGGACCAGCGGCCCCACCGGCACCACCCCGGCCCGAGCCACATACCGCAGCCGCTCAATCGGATGCACCCCCCGAGCGTACGCACCAGCCACCACCCCGCGCCGAACGCGACCAGTCGAGCCACGACGGCACAACCCGCCCGGCAGAACCGGCCGCAACCCGCCAGGCCGGGGGGTGGCGACGAGTCAGATGACCGACGAATAGGGCGAAGCCCGTGTCGGTCATCTCGGCTCGGCGACAGGACCCGCCGGCCGGAACAGCCACGCCGGCGACAGGCCGGGGGGTGGCGACGAGTCAGATGACCGACGAATAGGGCGAAGCCCGTGTCGGTCATCTCGGCTCGGCGACAGGACCCGCCGGCCGGAACAGCCACGCCGGCGACAGGACCCGCCGGCCGGAAGGACACAACCGCTAGCTTGGGCCCCGTGACCGCCGTCTCGCTCGATCTTGAACTGGACCCGCTCGGAGGCAAGGCCAGGCCGCTGTCCTCCTGGCTCACGACCTTCCCGCTGCTGCCCGTGCTCCTCGATCCGTACACCAACGAGAGCGCCTGGATCCTGCACACGGCAAGGCGGATCCTGGTCACCTACGCCGAAGCCGGCTGCCGGACTTGCTGGGTGCTGGCTTGCGGCCCCGACGACGCCCGGCGCTTCCTGGGTCCGTACGCCCAGGAGATCCTTACGTTCTCCGACCCGGATCGACACGTGCCCGCCGCGCTAGGGCTCGATACTCTGCCTGCGTTCGCCTTCGTGCTCCAGAACGGACTGGTCACCGCGGCCGCCCAGGGCTGGAATCCTGCGGAGTGGCGGGACGTGGCCGACACCGTTTCCGACTACACGCACTGGCAGCGCCCCGTGATCGGCGACGGGCAGGACCCAGTCGCGTTCCCGGGAACGCCCGCGAGGCCCTGAACAGGCTCCGGCGGGGACGGGCGTCATGGCCGATTCCTCCGACCTGAGGGAGTTCGCCTACTCGGACCTGCTGCCGCTCGGCCCCGACACCACGGACTACCGGCTGGTGTCGACCGAGGGAGTCTCCGTCATCGAGGCCGCCGGCCGAGGGTTCCTGAAGGTCGAGCCCGAGGCGCTGACGCTGCTCACGTCGGTGGCCATGCACGACATCAACCACTACCTGCGGTCCGACCACCTCCAGCAGCTCCGCAACATCCTCGAGGACCCCGAGGCGTCCGACAACGACCGCTTCGTGGCCACGGAGCTGCTTCGGAACGCCAACATCGCGGCGGGCGGCGTGCTGCCCATGTGCCAGGACACCGGCACCGCGGTGATCATGGGCCGCAAGGGCGAGCAGGTGCTCACCTTCGGCGACGACGCCGAGGCCATCTCGCGAGGTGTCTACGACACGTACCTCAAGTCGAACCTGCGCTACTCGCAGCTCGCCCCGCTCGACATGTTCACAGAGGTCAACACGCAAAACAACCTCCCCGCGCAGGTCGAGATCTACTCCAAGCCGGGTGACGCCTACGAGCTGTTCTACATGGCCAAGGGAGGCGGCTCGGCCAACAAGTCGTTCTTGTACCAGAAGACCAAGGCCCTGCTCAACGAGGAGTCCCTCCTCGACTTCTGCGACGAGACGCTGAGGCTGCTCGGCACGGCGGCCTGCCCGCCCTACCACCTGGCCATGGTGGTGGGCGGCACCTCGGCGGAACACAACCTGAAGGTGGCCAAGCTGGCGTCGGCCAAGTACCTCGACTCCCTGCCCACGGCTGGCGACGCGGCCACCGGCCACGGGTTCCGGGACCTCGAATGGGAGCAGCGGATCCTTGAGATGACCCGGACCTTCGGCATCGGCGCCCAGTTCGGCGGCAAGTACTTCTGCCACGACGTCCGGGTGGTGCGCCTGCCCCGCCACGGGGCGTCCAACCCGGTCGGGATCGCGGTGAGCTGCTCGGCCGACCGCCAGGCCCGGGCCAAGATCACCTCCGAGGGGCTCTTCCTGGAGCGCCTGGAGACCGACCCGGCCCGCTTCCTGCCCGAGGCCGCCGACGACGAGCTGTCCAGCGAGGTGGTGGCGGTCGACCTCGACCGGTCCATGGGCGAGATCCTGGCCCGCCTCACCCGCTACCCGGTCAAGACCCGCCTGGCCCTGACCGGCACGCTAGTGGTGGGCCGCGACATAGCCCACGCCAGGATCAAGGAGCGCCTCGACGCGGGCGAGTCCATGCCGGAGTACCTGCGGGACCACCCGGTGTACTACGCGGGTCCGGCCAAGACCCCCCGGGGCTACGCCTCGGGGGCTTTCGGGCCCACCACCGCGGGCCGGATGGACTCCTACGTCGACCAGTTCCAGGCGGCCGGCGGGTCGATGGTGATGCTGGCCAAGGGCAACCGCTCCTCGGAGGTGACCGAGGCGTGCGCCCGCCACGGCGGCTTCTACCTGGGGTCCATCGGCGGCCCCGCGGCCCGGCTGGCCAAGGACTCGATCCGCAGGGTGGAGGTGCTCGACTATCCCGAGTTGGGCATGGAGGCGGTGTGGCGCATCGAGGTCGAGGACTTCCCGGCCTTCATCGTGATCGACGACAAGGGCAACGACTTCTTCGCCGAGGTGTCCACCCCGGTGCGGCTCCGCCGCGGCTAGACGCCGGCCGCGGCCCGCCAGTCGAGCAGGGGGCAGTCTCCCCAGAGCCGCTCCAACTGGTACAGGTCTCGCCGTTCGGCGTCGAAGACGTGAACCACGAAGGGCCCGTAGTCGAGGAGCACCCACTGGCGGTCGTCGGCGCCCTCGATGCGGAGCGGCGGCGGACCGCCCGCCGCCTTCAGGCTCTCCTCCACGCCCTCGGTGATGGCCCTCACCTGGCGGGCGTTGTTGCCATGGGTGATCACGAACAGGTCGGTCACCACCAGCACGTCGCCGACATCGATGACCACGGTGTCGACGCCCTTGCGCTCATCGGCGGCCGCGGCCGCGGCCATCGCCCAGCGTCGAGCGTAGGCACCATCCTCGATCGCCGGCGGTCTCCCGGCAGGGCCCGCGGAGCCCGCCAGTCCGGCTCCGCTGGACTCAGCCGTCACCGGGTCGCCTGGTCCTGTCCGACCGTCACGGTTATGTCAACCACGTCAGGGGTGTCCTCGCCCAACTCGATGAGGGCCATGTCGACGCCGAGCACGATGGCGATGGTGTTGGTGAAGGGGTCGTTCACGAGATCGGCGCGATGGTAGGCGAAGTGGGTGGTCTCCACGCCAAACTCGGCGGCGTTGCCGATGACGGTGATGACCCCGCCGGCCGCGATCACATCGTCTACCAGGGCGTCGCGGATGGCTGGATCACCCGTGCCGTCGAGCAGTTGGACCCTGGGCCGCTGGAAGGACTCCGGCTGGCGGGGCCAGGGCACCAGCTCCAGAGCCCGGTCACTCAGCCAGGATCGGCCGTCGGTGCCGAGCGTGTAGCGGGGCGGTGACGCCGGGTCGACCACCAGGGACTGCAGTGGCGGAACCTCCACCACCGCCGTGCCGGAGCCGAGGACCAGCAGGAACGGCGACAGGGGCGACGACGCCGGCGGAGAAGCCGCGGCCGCGTCGGTCGAGCGCCCGATGACACCGAGCCACGACTCCCAGAGGATGCGCTGACGCTCCAGCCGGTTGACGTCGGCCTCGTCCGCGTTCCTGAAGGCGTACACCATCGCCGCGTCGGTGGCAGAGAAGTCGTAGGTGCCGGCCTCGTACACGACCCGCTGGGCGCCCCCGGAGTCTGCCTCCGAGAGGTCGTCCACCAACAGGTACGGCAAGGGCTCGGCCGGACCGATGCTGTCTGCCAACGACTCGGTGGTGATCTCCTCAACGTCGTCGAACCCGATGCCGAAGAGCTGCTCGGCGACCTGTTCGACTGCGTCGACTCCTCCCCGGGTGTACACCTCGGAGATGAGCTCGCCCTGCTCGACAGCCCCAGCCTCGGGGGTGACCAGCAGATCGGCGGGCAACAGCACGATGCCGCCCCCCGCGTCGATGCCCGTGCTGGCCATGAACGCCACACCGGCCAGTTCCCCGTTGTCGGTGTGGAGCGACAGCAGCGTCGGCGTGACCCCGACCAACTCCAGATACCCCGGCTCGTCGGGCTGCAGGACGATCTCTTCGTGGACCGTCTCGAACCTCGTGTCGAGAACGGCCCGGCCGCCCTCCCGAGCCAGAAGCAGGACCACCAGGCCGGCAGCCACCACTATCGGGGGGAAGACGAACCTCCAGAAGAAGTGGGCGCGGGGAGCGGGCTGGCGGCGGCCCCGCACCAACTTCAGCGGCCGCACCCGTACAGGCCCCTGGATCTCACTACGTCGGCGACGGCGCGGGGCACGAGTGCCTCGACCGGCCGGCCGTCGGCGAAGCGGGCCCGGATGTCCGCCGACGAGATGTCGAGCGCAGGCCCCTCCACCACCTGGGCGGGCCAGCCGGGCGGCGGCCTCCCGCCGGATCGTCCCGCCCGGTCCACCACGACGGTGGTGGCCAGCTCCCTGAGTTCGGCGGGCCGCTTCCAGGTGTCGAGGCTCTGGGCTATGTCCGAGCCGACCACCAGCATCAGCTCGGCGCCCGGGTGCAGTGAGGCCAGTTCGGCGAGGGTGTCGGCCATGTAGCTCTCGCCGCCGCGGTCTATCTCCAGAGCGCTGGCCTCGACCCCTTCGAGGTCGCTCACCGCGGCCCGCACCATCTCCAGCCGCAAGGGCGCAGACGTCACCGGATGGAGGGCCGACTTCTGCCACGGGTCGTTGGCTACGACCAGCAGGACGACGGACAGCCTCAGACGGTGCTGCACTTCCAGAGCGACCGCGAGATGCCCGAAGTGGGGCGGATCGAAGGTCCCGCCCAGCACGCCGATGCGGGGGGAGTTTCGTTCCGGCACCGCCGAAGTGTAGGATCGTGCCGGTTCGGTCGCGCCGCGGCCCGTGACAAATGTCACACCCGCTGGGCGCGCCTGCCTTGACTTGCCGGGAACAAACGCGTACTGTATTCTGGTTCGTCTGGGCTGGAGTAGCGCGCTCGGAGGGTGTGCGCCCGGCACCGAATCCTCCCCACAAAGAAAGCGAGAAGGCTGCCCTGCCACGCGAGCGGGGCGGTCAGGTGAGTGTGACATGAGTGACTCAGTAGGACAGTACCTGAACGAAATCGGCGCAGTGGCACTGCTGAACGCCCAGGAAGAGCGTGAGCTCTCGCAGGCCATCGAGCGCGGCGTCGAAGCCCGCCAGCGTAAGGACGAGGGCGAGCGCAGCCGCGAGATCGACAGGGCCATCCGCGAGGCCGCGGCGGCCAAGGACCGGTTCATCCGGGCCAACCTGCGCCTGGTGGTCAGCGTGGCCCGCCGGTATCCCCTGCCTCCCGGCATGGAGCTGCTCGACCTCATCCAGGAGGGCAACCTCGGCCTCGAGCATGCGGTCGACAAGTTCGACTGGCGCAAGGGATTCAAGTTCTCGACCTACGCCACCTTCTGGATCCGCCAGTCCATCGGGCGGGCCCTCGATCAGAAGGCCAGCCTGGTCCGGCTGCCCGGCGACCGGTCGGCGTCGCTGCGCGCCGCGCTGCGCCAGGTGTCCGGCGACGGCGACGAGCTGGACGACGACCACGCCCGGCTGCACCGGCTCACCACCCCCACTTCGCTCGACCGCACCATCGGTGACGACGACAGCAACGAGCTCATCGACCTGCTGCCCGACGCCAACCCGGGCCCCGAGCTCGAGGTGATGGCCAAGGCCGAGGAGGAGATGGTGACCGGGCTGCTCGACATCCTCGAGCCTCGGGCCAAGTACGCGGTCGAGCAGCGTTTCGGGCTCTCCGACGGCATCAAGCGCTCCTACCGCGAGGTGGGCGAGGAGTTGGGCGTCACCGCCGAGGCCGCGAGGCGGCTGGTGAAGCGCGCCATCAACGCCGTGCGCGAGCACGCCGAGGAGCTGAGCCTGGCCGAGACAGTCGACGCGGCCTGAGCATGCGATGACCGGCGAAGACCTGACCCTTTTCGCCGGCGGGAGCAACTGGTCGCCCTCGTCCTGGAGGGCCAAGCCCGCTAAGCATCAGCCCGCTTGGCCCGACCAGGCCGAACTCGAGCAGGCCGCCAAGGCCCTGCACGACCTGCCCCCGCTGGTGTTCGCCGGCGAGGCCCGGGCCCTGACCGGGCTGCTGGGCCGGGTGGCCAACGGCGAGGCCTTCCTGCTCCAGGCCGGCGACTGCGCCGAGTCGTTCGACTCCTCGGCCGACTCGATCCGGGACAAGCTGCGGGTGATCCTGCAGATGGCCATTGTGCTGACCTACTCCGGCGGCGTGCCGCTGGTGAAGGTGGGCCGCATCGCCGGGCAGTTCGCCAAGCCCCGGTCCAGCCCCACCGAGACCGTCGGCGAGGTGGAGCTAACGTCGTTCCTGGGTCACATGGTCAACGACATCGGCTTCAGCGAGGCCGATCGGCTGCCCGACCCTCGCCGCCTGCTCACCGCGTACCACCGGGCCGCGTCCACCCTCAACCTGCTGCGGGCGTTCACCCGGGGCGGGTACGCCGACCTGTCGCAGGTGTCGAGCTGGAACCGCGAGTTCGTGGCCACCTCGCCGGCGGGGCGGCGGTACTCACAGATGGCCGACGAGATCGACCGGGCCCTGCGGTTCATGACCGCCTGCGGGGTGACCACGGCCAACACGCCGCAGCTCCACGAGGTGGAGTTCTACACCAGCCACGAGGCCCTGGTGCTCGACTATGAGGAGGCCCTGACCCGGGTGGACTCGCTGACGGGCGACACCTACGACTGCTCGGCCCACATGCTGTGGATCGGCGAGCGCACCCGCCAACTCGACGGAGCCCACGTGGAGTTCCTGCGGGGCGTGCACAACCCGCTCGGCTGCAAGGTCGGGCCCACCGCCACCGCTGACGAGGTGCTCACCCTGTGCGAGGTGCTCAACCCGCAGCGCATCCCCGGCCGTCTGACCTTCATCACCAGGATGGGTGCCGGCAAGATCGAGACCCTGCTGCCGCCACTGCTGAGAGCCGTGCGCGACTCGGGGCATCCGGTGGCGTGGGCGTGCGATCCGATGCACAGCAACACCTACACGTCCACGTCGGGGCACAAGACCCGCGACTTCGACGACGTGCTGGCCGAGATCAGCGGATTCTTCGCCGCCCATACGGCCTGCGGGACCTGGCCCGGGGGCGTGCACGTCGAGCTGACCGGCGACGCAGTCACCGAGTGCATCGGCGGTGCCGACAAGATCCTCGACGCCGACCTGGAGCAGGCCTTCGAGACGCTGTGCGACCCACGGCTCAACGGCCGCCAGTCGGTGGATCTCGCCTTCCGGGTGGCCGAGATGCTGTCGGACCGCCGCTGAGGCTTCAGGCCAGGCGGTCGACGAAGGCTTCCAGCTGGCGCAGGTTACGAACCTCGAACACGCCGTCGCAGTGGGGGGCGTACTCCCCCACGATCGAGTCGCCGGTGTCCCAGTAGCTGCGGGGCTCGGGGTTCAGCCAGTACAGGTGGCGGGCCTTCTCCTGTAGGGCCTTGACGATCCAGCTCTCGGGGGCGTGGTAGTTGTTGCGAGCGTCGCCGAGGATCAGCACGGTGGTCCGGGGACCGACGTCGTTGCCGTAGTTGTCCCAGAACACCCCGAGGGCGTGGCCGTAGTCGGAGTGGCCGTCCACCCATACCACGTCAGCCTCGGTGTTCACCCGGTGGACCGCTTCCGCGATGTCGTCGGTCCCCTCGAAGTACTGGGTCACCTCGTCGAGCCCGTCGATGAAGACGAACGACCGCACCTTCGAGAACTGGCTGGAGATGGCGTACACGAGGTGCAGCGTGAACCGGGCGAAGGCGGCCACCGACCCCGACACGTCGGCCACCACCATGATGTCGGGCTTGTGGGGCCGGGGGTGGCGGAACTTCGGCTCCACCGGCACGCCCCCGTACGACAGCGAGTGCCGAACCGTGGAGCGGAAGTCGAGCGGCCCGGACCGCCCGTGGCGACGCTTGCGGACCAGCCGGGCGGCCAGCTTGCGGGTCAGCGGGTAGATGGCCTTGCGGAGGCTGGCCATCTCCTCGCGGGACGCGTGCATGAAGTCGATGTCGGACGGAAGAGGCTTGCGCAGCGTCTTGGCCATGGCCTCGACGCCGCGGTCGGCCACCAGCCGGCGCCGGATCTCAGCTTCGATCTGGCGCTTGAGCTCGGCGATGCGCAGCTCGTAGGTGTCCCGCCTCAGGCGCAGCTCGAAGTCGTCGACGTCACCCTCGGTCTCCTGGTCCACGTCCATGAGACGTTCGAGCACGCCCTCGAGGTCGAGGTTGCGCAGCGTGCGGTACAGGTAGTAGGTGCCTCCGACGGGACGGCCCGGCTCCATCCCCGCATAGCGGCGGACGGCCTGGCGGGCCGCGGCCCGGATCATCTCGGCGTCGCCTCGCATCAGGGCCCGGTAGAGCATCTCGGCCAGCTCCTCGGGGCTGAGCATGTCGCCGGACCCGCCCCGGTCGCCCTCGGCTGCGATCTCGCCGTCGGCGTCGGTGACGTCCTCCAGATCGTCCTCGGTGATCTCGTACTGCGCCCCCCTCAGGGAGAAGTACACCTCGAAGACGGTCTCGAAGGCCTTCCAGTGGGCCTGGTTCTTGACCAGAGTGGCGGCCAGGGCGTACTTGAAGGTGTCGCGGTCCTCGACCGGGATGTGCTTGACCGCCTCCATGGCGTCGAGGTTCTCAGTGAGGCTGGCGGGGATTCCCACAGCCCGCAATTCGGCGATGAAGCCGTTGAGCAGGTCCAGCAGCGGATCTCCGGCCGCAACGGGCAGGCTGCCAACAGCTCCTATGCCGGACGCGTGGTCTGCGACGGTCACAGCCGAGCCCTGACCCCCGTCGCCCATCCGGTCAGGCGTCGAGGCCCTCGACGGTCGCCAGCTCCTTGCCCGCCCGGGTGATGTCGCTCTGGTACTTGAGCAGGATGTTGATCGTCTCCGCGGCGACATCGGCATCGACGTGCTGCACCCCGAGCAGCACGAGGGTGCGGGCCCAGTCGAGGGTCTCCGACACCGACGGCGGCTTCTTGAGCTCCAGCCGCCGGATCGAGCGGACCACCCGGGCCACCTGGTCGGCCAGGTTCTCGGTTATGTCGGGGACCTTGGCCAGCACGATCTCCTTCTCCCGCTCCATCGACGGGTAGTCGATGTGCAGGTACAGGCAGCGCCGCTTGAGGGCCTCGCTCAACTCGCGGGTGTTGTTGGAGGTGAGGAACACCAGCGGCACCTGCACCGCCTCCATGGTGCCCAGCTCAGGGATCGACACCTGGTACTCGCTGAGGATCTCCAGCAGCAGGGCCTCGGTCTCCACCTCGACCCGGTCGACCTCGTCGATCAGCAGCACGATGGGGTCGGTGGCCCTAATGGCCTCCAGCAGCGGCCGGGTCAGCAGGAACTCGTCGGAGAAGATGTCGGTGGAGATGTTGTCCCATTCCACGTCGGCCTCGCGCTCGGTCTGGATGCGCAGCAACTGCTTCTTGTAGTTCCACTCGTAGAGCGCCCTGGCCTCGTCGAGGCCCTCGTAGCACTGCAGGCGGATGAGCCGGCTGCCGGTGATCTCGGCCACGCTCTTGGCCAGCTGGGTCTTGCCGGTGCCGGCCGGGCCCTCCACCAGCACGGGCTTGTCGAGGCGGTCGGCCAGGTAGACCACTCCGGCCAGGCCGGAGTCGCAGAGGTAGTCGACCTTGGAGAGGCCCTCGCGGACCGCGTCGACATCGGTGAAGCGGTGCGACATTGCGATCAGTCCCCGGGTGGGTTAGCGGACGTGGCCTTCGCCGCGCACGACGAACTTGAGGGTGGTCAACTGGTCGAGACCCATCGGACCCCGGGCGTGGAGCTTCTGGGTGCTGATCCCGATCTCCGCGCCGAAGCCGAACTCCTCGCCGTCCACGAACCGGGTGGACGCGTTGACCAGCACCGCGGCCGCGTCGACCTCGCTGGTGAACCGGTCGGCGGCCGCTATGTCGGAGGTGATGATGGTCTCGGAGTGGCCCGACCCGTTGTCGTTCACATGGGCGATGGCCTCGTCGAGGGTGTCCACCACCTTCACCGACATCTTGAGGTCGAGGAACTCGGTGGCGTGGTCGGCCGCGGTGGCCTGGCCCATCGACGGGACGGCCTGGCAGGCCCGCTCGTCGCCGAGCAGCTCGACGCCGTCGAGGGCGGCTGCGGCCCGGGGCAGGAACTCGCCTGCCACGGCAGAGTGGACCACCAGCGACTCCAGGGCGTTGCACACTCCCGGCCGCTGCGTCTTGCCGTTGACGACGATGTCCAGAGCTCTGTCGAGGTCGGCGGTGGCGTCGACGTAGGCGTGGCAGTTGCCGGCGCCGTCGATCACCACGGGCACGGTGGCGTGCTTGAGGATGGACGCGATCAGCGACGGCCCGCCCCGCGGGATCAGGCAGTCGATGTAGTCGTTCTGCTGCATGAACTCCACCGCGGCGGCCCGCGACGTGTCCTCGACCAGGATGAGGGCGTCAGCGGGCAGGCCGGCGCTCGAGATGGCGTCGCGGATGGCGGCCGCGATGGCCAGATTCGAGGTGATGGCTGACGACGAGCCTCGCAGGAAGGCGGCGTTGCCCGACTTGAGGCACAGACCGGCCGCGTCGGAGGTGACGTTGGGGCGGCTCTCGTAGATGATGGCCACCACGCCGAGGGGGACCCGGACCCGCTCGATGCGCAGCCCGTTGGGCCGGACCCAGCCGTCGGCCACCTCACCGATGGGGTCCCGGCGGGCGGCGATCTGTCTCAGGCCGTCGGCCATGGCCTCGATGCGGGCCGGCGACAGGCGGAGGCGGTCGACGAGCGGGGCCGGAGTCCCGTCGGCCTCTGCTCGGGCGACGTCGATGGCGTTGGCCGCGCAAATCTCGCTGGTGCGGGCCACCAGCGCCTCGGCGGCCGCGGCGAGCGCGGCGTCCTTGGCCGCAGTGGACGCGGCCGCCATCAGCCTGGAAGCGGCCTTGGCCCGGGCGGCCAGCTCGGCGACCGGCGTGACGGCGGGCTCGGCTGCCGGGTCGTTGGCGGGCGGGTCGGCGGACTCTGCGGGCGCGGCGGACGGTCTCACGGTGGTTGCTGCGCTGCTCATCGTCTCAGGCTATAGGGGCAGCGCGGCTAGCCTCGCCCTGAGGCCGAGCGATGGGTAGCGGTTGATGTGGATCTCATGAGATTGAGCGAGGCCATGGCCCGAGCGGCCCGTGAGCGCAGCGAACAAGAGCGGGAACCACGGGCACATGAAGGACCCTGCAAGCAGCGACTGATCAGTGACTGAGCCGAAACGGCCCCGGCGGGCATCGGGTCCGCTGCTGGTGGCGCTGGGGATCGGCGCCAGCCGCCTGGCCGGTCTGGGCCGCGAGACCGTCGCCTCCCGGCTGCTGGGCAACACCGCGGCCGGCGATGCCTTCGCCGTGGCCATGCGCATCCCCAACATGCTCCAGAACCTGCTGGGCGAGGGCGTGCTGTCGGCCAGTTTCGTACCCGTCTACAGCCGCCTGCTCGACGAAGCCACCGATGAGGGCGGCGACGCCGAAGATCCAGGTCGGGTGGCCGGCGCAGTGGCTGCCGCACTGATGACCGTCGTCGGTCTGGCGGTGGTGCTGATCGTGACCCTTGCCCGGCCTATCACCTTCGTGCTGGCGCCCGGCCTCGAGGGCGACCGCTTCGAGCTAGCGGTGTCGCTGGTCCGGATAACTGCTCTGGGCACCGGCTTCGCGGTGCTGTCGGCGTGGTGCCTGGGTGTGCTCAACAGCCACCGCCGCTTCTTCGTGTCGTACGCCGCGCCGGTGCTTTGGAACGCGGTCCAGGTAGGGGCGCTGGTGGTGGCGTGGATCCTGGCTTTCGACCTCGACGGCGTGGCGCGCGCCCTGGCGTGGGGGGTGGCCGGCGGCGGCCTGGCCCAGCTGCTGGTTCAGCTCCCGCTCACCGTGCGCCTGGCCCGGGGATTGCGGCTGCGCTGGATGCGGGACCACAGCGGCCTGAGCGAGATCCGGCGCCGGTTCGGTCCGGCCGTGCTGGGACGGGGCGTGGTGCAGGTGTCGGCGTACGTCGACCTGATGCTGGCCTCGCTGCTGGCCACCGGCGCGGTGGCCGCCCTGTACCGGGCCCAGATCCTGTACATGCTGCCGGTGAGCCTGTTCGCCATGAGCGTCGCCGCGGCCGAGCTGCCCGAGATGTCGCGACTGTCCAACGACCCGGCCGCGCTGGCGGCCCGCTCCCAGGCGGCCATGCACCGGGTGGCGTTCTGGATGCTGCTGGCCGCCGCGGTCTACGCCGCGGCCGGCGACCTCATCGTGAGCCTGCTGTTCGAGGGCGGGGTGTTCGGGTCGGCCGACACGGTGCTGGTCTGGTTCGTGATCGCGGCCTACGCGCTCGGGTTGCCGGCAACCGGCGTGAGCCGGGTGCTCCAGAACGCCTGCTACGCCCGGGGCGACACCGCCGGTCCCGCTCGCATCGCCGCCGTCCGGGTAGCAGTGGCTGCCGCCGTCGGCACGGTCGTGATGTTCCCTCTGGACCGCGTCGTAGTGGGCTCCGACGGGCTGGTGGGCGCGGCCGACGCCCTCGGACTGGCATGGGCGCTGCCCGCAGCCGAACGGGCCCTCGACGATGTGGTCCGGCTGGGCGCGGTCGGTCTGGCCCTGGGATCGGCGGTGGCCGCGTGGACGGAGATCGCCCTGCTGTCCCGCCGGTTCGGCTTTCCCGAAGCGGTGCGATCAGCGCTGGGGGCCCCGGCCGCGGCCGCGGCGGTCTCCTTCGCGGCGACCGCCGCGCTCAAGCTGCTGGTGGACGGCTGGCCGTCGATCCTGTCGGCGCCGCTGGTGGCCGCGGCCGCGGTTCTCGTCTACGCGCTGGTGGCCTTCCGCAGCGGCGTGACCGAGGCCCACCTCCTACTCCAGCCGCTGCGAAGGGCGCTATGGACCTCGCGGGACTAGAGTTCAAGCCATGTGGAAGCTCCTAAAGCGCCGCTGGAAGTACTTGACTGCCCGGCTGGGGGGCCGCTGGGAGGAGAAGGCGGATCCGAAGACCCAGCTGGAGCAGGCCATCGGTGAGGCCCGCGAGCAGCATCGACGGCTCAAGGATCAGGCCGCGAATGTGATCGCCAATCAGAAGCAGACCGAGATGCGTCTGAACCGGGCCATCACGGAGCTGGAGCGAGTGAACGTCAACGCCCGCCGCGCCCTGATGATGTCTCAGGAGGCCGTCTCGGACGGAGACCAGTCCAAGGCCAAGTCCTACAACTCGGCGGCCGAGCAACTGGCAGGCCGGATGATCACGCTCGAGCAGGAGATCGAGAGCCTTAAGGACCTTTACCTGCAGACATCGCAGGCGTCCGACGAAGCCAAGGCGGCCGTCACTCAGAACTCGTTGAGCCTGCAGGAGAAGCTGCGACAGCAACAGAGGCTGCTGGGCCAGCTCGACCAAGCCCGCATGCAGGAGCAGATGAACGAGGCGATGACCTCGCTGTCGGAAGCGGTCGGGGAGGAACTGCCGACGTTCAACGAGATCCGGGACAAGATCGAGGCGCGCTACGCCAAGGCGAAGGGCATGGCCGAGCTAGCCGAGGGCGGCCCAGAGGTCAGCATGCTCGAGATCGAGGAGGCCGCCCGCAACAAAGAGGCGAAGGCTCGCCTTGAACACATTAGGGAGAATCTGGGCCTTCCCGCGCCCGGGCCTGACGAGATAGTCGAGGCCACCGTGGTGGAGACAGCTGACGCCGAGGTACCCACAACTCCGGACGACTGAACGGCGGCCGCTGACGTCTCTCAGCTGGCGAGCGGCTCGGTCAGGAACGGGGCAGGACTACCAGGTCGTTGGCGTGCACCACCACGTGGGGAGCACCGGGGGGCAGGTCCTCCCGGCGCCGGCCGGCTGCGGTGCGCAGCTCGTCGCTGCTGTGGCGGGCCAGACCCTTGGCGAACACCTCTCCCCCGGCCTCGCGCACCTCAACCGGCGCGCCCGCGTCGAAGGTTCCGGACACCGACCGCACACCGATGGCTAGCAGCGACTTGCCCCGCTCGAGTGCGGCCCGGGCCCCCGAGTCGACCGTGATCTCTCCCTGAGACCCCACCGCGAAGCCGATCCACAGTTTGCGGGCCGGCAGCCTCTGGGCCGAGGCCCGCACCACCGTCCCCACCCCGGCCACCCCGGCCGCGGCGTCGACGAGCACGCCGGGCCGCTTGGCGTCGGCGATCACTGTGGGCACTCCCGACAGGGAGGCAACCCGGGCCGCGGTGAGCTTGGATGCCATGCCGCCGCTACCCCGGTCGGTTCCGGCACCCCCGACCCGGCTCTGGAGATGGTGGTCGAACTCCACGATCTCCTCGATGAGTGAAGCCTCGGAGTTCCGGCGCGGGTCCTCGGTCAGCACTCCCGCGGTGTCGGTCAGTAGCACCAGCAGATCGGCCTGAACCAGGTTGGCCACCAGCGCGGCCAGACGGTCGTTGTCGCCCCACCGGATCTCGTCGTCGGCGACCGCGTCGTTCTCGTTGACGACGGGCACCACGCCCAGGTCCAGGAGCTTGCGCAGGGTGCTGGCCGCGTGCACGTACTGGGTGCGGATCACGAAGTCGAGCGGCACCAGCAGCACCTGGCCCGCCACCACGCCCAGGCCGGAGAACACCTCGCGGTACATGCCCATGAGAGCGCTCTGGCCGACGGTGGCCACCGCCTGAAGCGTCTCCATGCTGGACGGGCGCCGATCGCCGCCCATGCCGAGTTCGGGGAGCCCGGCCGCGATGGCGCCACTGGTCACAACCACCACCCGGCAGCCCTGTGAACGCAGGGCAACCACCTCGTTGCAGAACTTCTCGATCGGGACGCGGTCGATCGCGCCGGCGTCGTCGGTGACCGACGAGGTACCGATCTTGGCCACGATGGTGCGGGCTGCCGCCTCCGAGCTCACCGGTCGCCCCCGCCTATACCTCCCGAGACGGTGGCCTCGGCGTCGTCGTAGTACGTGAAGCTGAAGTCCCCGATGCACACCTCGTCGCCGGTGACCGCGCCGGCCCTCGCCAGCGCCTTCTCGACGCCGAGGCTGCGCAGCCGATCCTGGACGTAGGCCTGCGCGCCGGGGTCGGTCAGGTCGCTGAGGGCCACCGCCCGCGCCGCGGCCCGCCCGCGTACCGTCCACGCGCCGTCATCGCCGCGGACGACCGACACCTCCTGAGCGTGGGGCAGGGGCCGGTGCACCACCGGGACCTCGAGGACCGGCTCGCTGACCCGGGCCTCGGTCACCATCCGGCTGAGCTCGCCGAGCACCTCGGACACGCCCTCGCCGGTGACCGACGACAGGCGCCCGCCCGCAATGCCGAAGCTCTCCTCAGGCGCGGTGTCGGCCCGGCTGCCCACCACCAGCCGGGGCCGCTCGGCCAGCTCGGGGCGGTACTGGCGCAGCTCCCGCAGCAGCACCGACAACTGCTCGTCGGGGCGGCAGTCGGCCAGCTCGCAGAGGTCGATCAGCACCAGCAGCACCCGGGCTCGCTCGACGTGACGCAGGAACCGGTGGCCCAGGCCGCGGCCCTCGCTGGCGCCCTCGATCAGCCCGGGGATGTCGGCCAGGACCATCTCAAAGGTGTCGTCGAGGCGGACCACTCCGAGGTTGGGCTCGAGGGTGGTGAAGGGGTAGTCGGCGATCTTCGGCTTGGCCGCGGACACGCGGCTGATGAACGTGGACTTGCCCACGTTGGGAAAGCCGACGATGGCCACGTCGGCCAGCAGCTTCAGCTCGAGACGCAGCCAGCGCTGCTCGCCGAACTCGCCTTGCTCGGCGAAGGCCGGGGCCCGTCGCCGGTTGGACAGGAACCGGGCGTTGCCCCGACCGCCGTCGCCAGCGTGCGCCGCCCGCCAGCGCTCACCGTGCTCCGACAGATCGGCGAGCTGGGACCGGTCTGTGTGGTCGAGCACGACCGTGCCCACGGGAACCCTCACGTCCAGGTCGTCGCCCCGGGCCCCATGACGGTTGCCCCCGGAGCCGTGCTTGCCGTTGGAGGCCCGGCGATGGGGGTGGTCCCGGAATGCCAGCAGGGAGGCGACATTGCGATCGGCGACCAGCCAGACATCGCCGCCGCGGCCGCCGTCACCGCCGGCCGGACCGCCCCGGGCCACCCGGGCCTCCCTGCGGAAGGCGACGCACCCCGCGCCGCCATCACCCGCAGTGACATGCAAGTTGCACTCGTCAACAAACCCGGACACCCCTAAAGACTAAGCGGAGGCTTCCCCGGCAGGACCGAATCGATCCGACCGGCCCAAGAACCCAGAAGGGAGGCGCGACGAGACAGGCCGGCGGGTGGCGGCGAGTCAGATGACCGACGAATAGGGCGAAGCCCGTGTCGGTCATCTCGGCTCGACGACAGGACCCGCCGGCCGGAACGGCAGGTAGGCCGGAGCCGTCAGGCTTCGGCCGGGACGACCTCGACCAGTTTGCGGCCCCGCCGGGATCCGTAGCGCACGACGCCGTCGGCCTTGGCGAACAGGGTGTCGTCGCCGCCCTTACCGACGTTGGTTCCCGGATGGATCCTGGTGCCCCGCTGGCGCACGAGGATGGCGCCGGCCAATACCCGGCCGCCGTCATAGACCTTCACTCCGAGGCGCTGCGCGTTCGAGTCGCGGCCGTTGCGGGTGGATCCCCCGCCCTTGGTCTTGGACATGAGTCAGCCCTTCCGGATGTCGGTGATCTCAAGGGTTGCCAGCGTTTGGCGGTGACCCCACCGGCGACGCTGGTTGCTCTTGGACTTGTAGGTGAAGCCGCGGATCTTGGGTCCGCGGTGCTCGTCGACCACGACCGCGGTCACGCTCGTTCCGGCCAGATCGGCCGGCGTCGCCAGCACCGAGTCGCCGTCCACGACGAGCACCGGCCGCAACGAGACCTCCGAGCCCGGCTCGGCCACCCGTTCAACCTCGATCGTCGAGCCCTGCTCGACGCGGTACTGCTTACCGCCGGTCTGGACCACTGCGTACATAGCCATCGAATAGTAGCGGCACCACCATGTCGCTCCACGCCGAACGACCCGACAGGCCGGTGGGTGGCGGCGAGTCCGGGCGACCGACGATAGGGCGAAGCCCTGTCGGTCGGACGGACCTCGACGACAGGACCCGCCGGCCGGAACAACCCGGTCGGGGCGAACCCGCCGGGTCAGTCGATCAGGTCGGCGAGGAGGCGGAAGCCCCGGCCCGAGCAGTCGCTGCAGATGTCCGACAGCGACTCGAGCAGACCCTCGCCGCTGCGCTTGCGGGTCATCTCCATCAGCCCGAGACCGCTGATATCCAGCACCTGGGTGCGGGTCTTGTCCCGGGCCAGAGCCTCGCGGAAGCGCTTGGTCACCTGGGCCCGGTTGGCCGCCACCTCCATGTCCACGAAGTCCACAACGATGATGCCGCCTATGTCGCGCAGCCGCAGCTGGCGGGCCAGTTCGTCGGCCGCCTCCAGGTTGTTGGCCAGCACGGTCTCCTCGAGGCTCGACTTGCCGACGTTCTTGCCGGTGTTGACGTCGACCACGGTGAGAGCCTCGGTGTGCTCGATGATGAGAGAGCCCCCCGAAGGCAGCCAGACCTTGGGCTCGAGCGCCTTCTTGAGCTGCTCGGTGACGTAGTAGCGCTCGAACAGCGGCAGGTCCTGCTCACCTGGGTCGTAGAACTCGACCCGGTCCGCGAGCGGCGGGATGATCGACGAGATGTAGCCCGACGCCTTCGAGTAGAGATCCTGATCGTCGATGATCACGCCCCGGTAGTCGGTGTTGAGTTCTTCACGGATGAGGCGCAGGGGTGCTTCGGGCTCCCGGTACAGCAGGGCGGGGGCCGCCGACGACTTGGCCAGCTTCTCGATGTCCTTCCACTGGCGCAGCAGGCGGACGACATCGCGCTCGATCTCGGCCGCGGTGACCTTCTCCGCCGCAGTCCGCATGATCAGGCCATGACCATCGGGCTTGACCTTCTCGAGGATCGACCGCAGACGTCGGCGCTCGCCGTCGGGGAGGCGCTTGGAGATCCCGAACCCCGTGGAGTTGGGCACCAGGACCACGAACCGGCCGGCCAGGGACACGTCCTGGGTCAGGCGGGCGCCCTTCTCCCCGATCGGGTTCTTGGTGACCTGGCACAGGATCGACTGCTTGGGCTTGAGCAGCTCCTCGATGCGGGGTTTGACCTGGTCGCCGTCCGCGCGGCCGCCCTCGATCTCGTCGGGGTCGTACTGGACGTCCCCCCGGTACAGCACCGCGTTCTTGGGCGTGCCGATGTCGACGAAAGCGGTCTCCATGCCCGGCAGCACGTTCTGCACCCGCCCCAGATAGATGTTGCCGTGGATCTGGCTGATCTCATCGGCCGGGCGGGAAACCCTGAACTCGATGAGGCGCCTGCCTTCGAGCACCGCGATCTGGGTGGCCTGCTTGCTGACGTGGACGCACATCAGATACCGGCCGAGAGCCTGACCCTTGCGGGTGCGGCCCCTGCGCCCCTTGAGGCTCTTCTCGTCGAGCTCCACCGGCTCGTCGTAGGTGACGGCCTCCACCACCGCGGGCTGGCGGGACTTCTGACCGGACCGGTTCCCGCCCCCGCGCCGGCGCCTCCTTCGACGCCCACCGGTCGCGGAGCCGCCCTCACCCGCACGTCCATCGCTACCCGCACGTCCATCGCTTCGCCGCCCGCCGGCGTCCACCGGCGGCGGGGCGGGGCGGGTGTCACCGATCTTGGGCTTTCGGGCCGGCGGCTGATCGGGGCGGCGCTGGTTGCCGGTCCGGCCACCGGTCGAGCCTCCGGCCGATTCGGCCTTCTTGGCTGCGTCAGGCCTGGGCGCCTGGGCTTGCTTTGCGGACTGCTTCCTCGCCTCCGGCTTAGGTTTCCGCGCTTCCTTCTCGGCGGCGCTGGGCGCGCCCGCCGCGTTTCGTTCGTTGCTCATTGTGTTCCTTCGAGTACGTGAGCAGGCGCGTCATGGTGCGACTCCTGCTCCTGCGACCGACAGCTCGGCGACTGCCAGCGGTTCGCGGCGCTGGAGTCCGTCGGTTGCGATCCATTGGTGAAGACGGTGGGCCCGCAAGATGCTGAGCGGCGGGTCGAGGCTCGCGAGCAGCTCCGGCGGGCGCACCGCCCGCGGCTTCGTGCCCAGCTCGGCGATTAGCCTCACACCGTCTGTGATATCCCCCTGCACTTCGGCGGCCAGCACGGCGGGCCGGATGTCATCGGTGTCCAGCCGCCCCTTGCGCTCGCGTTGCACGAGCAACTCGCTGCGGGCCAAGGCCCGCTCCAGCGCCTCCGACGCCTCCACGGCGTCGGCGCCGGCCGCATCGATCCTCCAAGTACAGCTCGTTACCGCGTGCTGGAGCGACGGCTCGCCACCGGCGAGACCGGCCGCGGCCAGCGCTGTCATTCCCGCCGGCAGCGACGCGGTCAGCGCTGCGACGAGGTTCTCGGCGTCGACACCGGCTTCCCGGTCCGGATCCAGCTCGACGTCGAGGTACTCGGCGTCCGAGGAGTACCCGGTAGACAGGGCCAGCCCGAATGCGATCTTGGGCCGGGGATTGAACCCGGCCGAGTAGGCCACACCCACGCGGGCGCGCCGCAGCGCCCGCTCCCAGATCCGGGCCACGTCCCGGTGGGATGTGAAGCGGACCTTGCCGTGCTTCGAGAAGCGGATCCTCACTCTCGACGACGTCACGGCGCCACGCCCACCAGTCCCCGCTCGGTCAAGCGCACTGGGACGGCCGCGCCCCGCGAGGTGTCCATGCCGGTGCCCTGGCTGCCTCCCGCCGGAGGCACCGCGGACGCCACCACGTGCTCGATCCCGTAGCCGGTGCACGCTCCGCAGTCGTAGCAGGGCGTCCACCGGCAATCCTCGAGGCCGACCTCGTCGAGAGCGTCGCGCCAGTCCTGCCACAGGAAGTCCTTGTGGAGCCCGGCCGACAGATGGTCCCAGGGCAGCACCTCGTCGAAGGTGCGGTGGCGGTGCACCCAGGAGTCGATGTCGATGCCGCAGGCGTCCGTCGCGGCCTGCCACCGCTGGAGGTCGAAGTGCTCGGACCACTCCTGGAAGGTGCCTCCGTGCCGCCACACGTGCTCGATGACCGGTCCGAGCCGGCGGTCGCCCCGGCTGGCCAGGCCCTCGGCCAGGCTGGCTGCCGCGTCGTGCCACTTGAGCTGCACGCCCTTGGCCCGGCGCACACCGTCGCGCAGCAGGCCGATCTTGCGCCTCAGCTCCACAGTGGTGTTCTGCCCGAACCACTGGAACGGGGTGAACGGCTTGGGCACGAAGCCGCCGACGGACACCGTGACCGACGGAGACCGCACATGGCCCCGGCCCAGGGCCACGCAGTTGCGGGCCAGATCCGCTATGCCGAGGGTGTCCTCGTCGGTCTCGGTGGGCAGGCCGGTGAGGAAGTAGAGCTTCATCCGGCGCCACCCCTGCGAGTAGGCCGACTCCACCGCCGTGTAGAGGTCGTCTTCGGTGATGAGCTTGTTGATCACCTGGCGCATCCGCCATGTGCCCGCCTCGGGCGCGAAGGTGAGCCCGGTGCGCCGGGCCCGCTGGATCTGGGCGGCGATGCCGACGGTGAAGGCGTCGACCCGCAGGCTGGGCAGCGACACCGACACCTGGCCGCAGCCGGAGTCGTCCACGGTGGAGGCTACGACCTGCTCGATGCCGCTGAAGTCGGCGGTGCTCAGCGACGTGAGGGCCACCTCGTCGTAGCCGGTGCGGCGCAAGCCCTCGCTCACCATGGTGCGCACCTGCTCTGCCGGACGCTCGCGCACCGGCCGGGTGATCATGCCGGCCTGGCAGAAGCGGCAGCCCCGGGTGCAGCCCCTGAAGACCTCGACGTTGAGGCGATCGTGCACCACCTCGGTGAGCGGGACCAGTTGGCGCTTGGGATAGGGCCAGTCGGCGAGGTCGGCCACGGTGCGCTTCTCGACGACGGCAGGCACGTCGGGGTGGCGCGGCTCGACCGCCGCGAGCCGCCCGCGGTCGTAGACGGGCTCGTACATGGACGGCACGTAGACCCCAGGCACCCGGGCGAGGGCCCGCAGAACCCCGGAACGCCCGCCACCACGGCCGGACGTCTTCCAGTCGCGCAGCACCTCTGTGATGTCGCCTACCGCTTCCTCGCCGTCTCCGAGCACGACGAAGTCCACGAAGTCGGCGAGCGGCTCAGGGTTGTAGGTGCAGTGACCCCCGGCCCCGACCAGCGGATCCGCCTCGTGGCGCAGCCTGCTGTGGACAGGCACACCGGCGAGGTCAATGCAGTTCAGCACATTCGTGTAGGTGAGCTCGGCGGAGAGGTTGAACGCGATGACGTCGAACAGCGCGGCCGGGCGGTGAGTGTCCACCGAGAACAGCGGCAGACCCTCGGCCCTCATCTGCGCCTCCAGGTCCACCCACGGCGCGTAGGCGCGTTCGGCGGCCGCGTCGGGGCGCTCGTTGAGGATCTCGTAGAGGATCTGCAGACCCTGGTTGGGCAGGCCGATCTCGTAGGTGTCGGGATAGGTGAGCAGCCACGACACGATGCCGGTGCCGTGTACGGGGGTCTGCATCCCGTGCTCGCCGCCGATGTAGCGGGCGGGCTTGGACACCTGGGGCAGCAGAGGCTCTAGGCGATGCCACAGGTTCGTCACTGTGCCAGCCTACATCTGCTGATTGAGCATCCCTTCGATGTCGAGGCGGCGACGGTAGACGCCCGCGACCAGCCCCAGCGCGGCCATCGAGGTGAGCATCGATGATCCGCCGTAGCTCACCAGCGGCAGCGGAATGCCGGTGACCGGCATCATTCCCATGGTCATGCCCACCGACTGGAACATCTGGAACAGGAACATGGCGAAGACTCCGGTGCAGAGGAGCCGCTCGAACGGCGTCGCGGCGATCTGGGCCGTCCGCCAGATGCGGAACAGCAGGACCGCGTACAGGCCAAGCAGCAGCGAAGCGCCCCGCAGGCCGAGTTCCTCGCCCGCCACCGTGAATATGAAGTCGGTCTGCTGCTCGGGCACCAGGTCGGACCTGGTCTGGGTTCCCTCGAACAGTCCCTGCCCCCGCAGTCCCCCGTTGCCGATGGCTATCTGGGCCTGCTCGACATTGAAGGCGTAGGTGGCCGCCTCATCGTTCGTCTCCGACGGGGCGAACAGGTACACACGCAGGCGGGCCTCCTGGTAGTCAGCCAGCGCGTCGGAGCGCAGCACGCCGACGACCCCTACCGCGGCGACGATCGCCAGCAAAGCGATCCAGCGGAGCTTGATGCCGCTCGCGACCACCGTCACGAGGGCGACGACGAGGTAGACCAGCATGGTTCCGAGGTCGGGCTGGAGCATCAGCAGACCGATCGGCGCGGCGGCGAGCACCAGGGCGAGCCCCAACCTCATCAGGCTGGCACCACCGCCGGCGCGCGTCGAAAGCAGCAGCGCCAGCCCCAGTATCACCACCAGCTTTCCGGGCTCCGACGGCTGCATCCTGAACGTCCCGAGGGAGAACCAGCCCCGCGTGCCGCTCACTTCCACGCCGACCTGCAGCACCAGCCACAGGGCGCCCATCATCGCCGCGAAGGCGAGCGGGTAGAGCCGTCTCATATATCTGGGAGGGACGAAGGCCGCGATGGCGGCCACCACCACTCCGACGGTGATGAACAGGATCTGCCGCTCGAGGAAGGCGTTGTTGGGCTCGGTGAAGTCGTCCACCACGCCTCTGGTGGCCGAATACACGAGAACCGAGCCCATCGCCGCGATGGCGAGCGCCGAGAGGATCAGGAACGGGTCGACCATCAGCCACCACGGGTCCTTCTCGCGCTCGAGGTTCTCGGTCTCCGGCGGGGTCGCGAGGACGGTCACAACAGGGCGTCCAGTCCTCGCTGCTCCACGGCGATCTCGCCGCCCACCAGCTCAGCGCACTCCTGTGACAGCACGGGACGTTCCTCGGAGATGGGCACGCCGTCGGCGTCGACCTTGATCTCGCCGGTGCGGATGCCCTCGAGGAACGCTACCAGCAGCTTGACCTCGCCGTAGCAGGCGTCCACCTCCTTGGCGGTGCGGGCCCGCTCGACCGTGCCGGTGGCGATCGGATACAGGATGCGAGCCACCGCCGGCGCGGCCACGTCGCCGCCGAAGCCGGCCTCCTCCAACACCA
Source organism: Acidimicrobiia bacterium (assembly GCA_022819505.1). Lineage (GTDB taxonomy): Bacteria > Actinomycetota > Acidimicrobiia > Acidimicrobiales > Aldehydirespiratoraceae > Aldehydirespirator. The sequence continues at coordinate 33,363 of JAJEHD010000008.1, forward strand.
TCGTCACGACCACTTCGGGGTTGTAGTCGAAACCGCGCTCGGGCCACGGGGCCGGCCCGAACGCGGCGAACCAGGCGAAGTCGGCCTTCCCCTGCTTCTCAGCCGTGCCGGTCTTTCCCGCTACCGGCCACGCGCTCAGCGGGAAGTCGACGCCTCCCTCTCCGGGAAGGTTGAAGGCCTCGTAGGCGGTCCCCCGCAGCAGCGCATCGCCGCCGGTGGCGCTCGGGATGTTGAGCGCGGTCACGCCGTTCAGCCCGTCGAGCAGCGGCCCGGACAGTGCGGCATGCCAGTCGAGCTCGCGTACGAGCCTCGGGCCGAACTCCTCCAGCACGTTGCCGTTGCGGTCGGTGATCTTGGTGGCGATGTTGGGCTGGTGGAGTTTCCCCTCACTGGCCAACACCGCGTAGAGGTTGGCCATCTGGAGCGGCGTGGCCAGCAGGTTGCCCTGGCCGATGGCCAGGTTGATGGTGTCGCCCGCGAACCACTGGTCGCCGCCGCGCAGGAAGACGCCCTGCTCGAACTGGTAGTCGTAGTACTCCCGGTCGGGGACGACCCCGGACCTCTCGTGGGGCAGCGGAACGCCCGTGTGGGATCCGAGGCCGAAGGCCTCGGCGGTCTCCTGAATGCCCTCGTCGAGGGGCGAGCGCCGCTGGAAGAAGCCCTCACCCCCGATCCGGTAGAAGTAAGTGTCGCTCGACACTGTGATGGCGTCTCGCAGGTCGACGCCGCGCTCGCAGCAGTAGGGGCTCTCGAACAGGCACGTGTCGGACTCCTCCAGGCAGAACGGGTAGCGGTAGGTGCCGGTGTCCCGGTAGAACTCGTCGACGCCGGTGAGCGCGGCGCTGCTGTCGGCTATCACTCCCTGGGTGAGAGCCGCGTAGGCGGTGACCACCTTGAAGGTCGAGCCCGGCGCGTAGAGGCCCTGGATGGCGCGATTGAGGATCGGCGAGTAGTTCTCCTCCGCGGTCAAGTCGTTGAACAGCCGTTGCGAGATGCCGTCCACGAACTCCCTCGGGTCGTAGGTGGGGAACGACGCCATGGCCAGGATCGAGCCGTCACGCGGGTCGAGGGCCACCGCCGCGCCGGCCGAGGCCACGAACCGGGGAGCGTCGGGATCCTCCGGCCGAGGCTGGTCCCGGGCCTCGTCGAGTCCCCGGCGCAGCTGGCGCTCGACGAGGCTCTGGACGTCGAGGTCGACGGTCAGGTGCACGTCATTGCCCGGCAGCGGTTGGCGGGCCCTGTCGTGGTGGACCTTGACGATCTCGTCCAGCCGGTTCACCTCGAAGACGCGCACACCGGGGACTCCCCGCAGCTCGCTCTCGAATATGCGCTCCACACCGGACTTGCCGATCTCGTCTCCGGGTTGGTACGTCTTCGCGCTCGGATCTGTCGGGTCGTACTGCGCGCTCACCGACCGGTACTCGGACTCGGTCAGCGGCCCGACGTAGCCGAGCAGGTGCGCGGCCAGCTCGCCGTAGGGATAGCTGCGCACCGTTCGCTCCTCGACCGACACCCCCGGGAACAGGTCGGGACGCTCGCCGAGGTACAGCAGCAGGTCGGGGTCGATGTCGACCGCCACCGGAACCCGGTCGAACGGCCCGTACTCGCGGCTGGCGAGCCGTTCCTCGATGTGGCGGACCTTCGTCAGACGGCCGCTACGGCTGACGATCTGGGCCAGTTCGAGGAGCACGCCGCGTTGCTCGGACTGGTCGAGCGCGGCCCTGAACGCCAGACGGTCGACGGTCACCACCTGGACCACCTTGTTGTCCACCAGGATCCGCCCATTGGCGTCGAAGATCCGGCCCCGGGGCGCCTCGGTGTACACCACCCTGAGAATGTTGGCGGAGGCGGCCGTCTCCAGTTCCTCGTGCTCCAGCACCTGCAGGTACCACAGCCGCGCCCCCAGTGCGGCCACCAGGCAGACAGCCACGATGCCGACGACGTACAGCCGGAAACTCTGACGCTCGAATACCTCGGCGCCATTGTCGGTCATCGGCGTCCGATCCGGGCTGCGGCACGCGGCGAGTCGGCGGACGGGTCCCGGGAGCGGCCGCCCCACGCAGCCCAACGCATCGCCGGAGCCACCACCAGCGACAGCAGCGCGTTGAGCGCAGACGATACGAGCACGATCTTGAGCAGATCGTCGTCGACCAGGCCGCGCTGGCCGACCACTTCGCCCAGCACCGCGTAGACGGCCACCGTGGCCGCCGTGCCCGCGAAGACGAGCAGTCCTGTCTGGATGCGGGTGTCATGGAACAGCTCCTCAGTGACGCTGCCCAACCCGAAGGCGACCAGGGCGAAAGACACCGCGGCCAGACCGAGAGGGGTGGGCAGGTAGACGTCCCACATCAGGCCGGCCCCGAAAGCGATGAACGAACCCGCCTGGGCGCCGACCAGGAGCCCCGCCAAGACGGCGATGAGCGCCGGCAGCTCGGGAGCCGCCCCGACTACTCGAACGTCCACGAAGATCGTCAACTGCAACAGCAGCGCGGCCATGTACACCACGATGATCCGCAGGGTGGCCATCAACACGCTGGAGCGCAGCGACGAGAGTCCCCGGCGCACCGGTGTCGAGGCCAGCTGGGGCGCGGTCACGGCGACTGCTCATCGAACGGCGAGTCCGGTCCGACCGGCGCCTCGTCGACCGGGACCTGCGACAGCACGGTGACATAGCCGAGATCATCGACATCGGCGGCGAGATCGACGGTAACCAGCTGCACCAGGCCCGCTTCGGCTGGCTCGACCGACGCCACCCGGCCCACCGGAATATTGGCCGGGTAGCGGCTGCCCGCGGCGGTTACCACCGCGCTCCCGATCCCGGGAAGCTCCGAGAGGTCCCCGGTCTCGGGCCAGCGCAGCCCGGTGTCCACCACGAACTTGGTCGGGTCTCCGGCCATGCCGTGACCGAGCCCCACGTCACCGGTGTCGATCAGGCGCACACCGATCACCAGGTTCGGGTTGCTGATCATGGTCACCGTGCTGCGCGCGGTGTCGACCGTCTCGACCCTTCCGACGAGCCCGGCCGCGGTGACAACCGCCATGCCCGGAGCCACCCCGTCGCGATGTCCCACGTCGATCGACACGACGTCGTCATCGAAGTTGCCCACCGAGTCGCGCAGGACCGACGCGGTGATCTGCTCGATGTCATCCACATATGTCACCCCGGTGGCCTCCAAGAGCCGGTCGAGGGTGTCCTGTTGGGCCGCGGCTCGCAGGTCGGCGCTGCGCAGACTGTCGATCTCGGCTCTGAGCTGCTCGTTCTCCGAGCGCAGGTCGTTGTATGAGAACATGACCGTCCACACCTCCGCCACGGGCCCGAGCACGACGTCGACGGCCGAGACAACCGGCTCGAGAATGTCGCGCACGCGGCTCTGCGCCGTCTCCAGGGGTCCATAGCCGCGGAAGTCGAGAGTCAGCAGCGTGACCGCCGTGAGGATCAGCAGGATCAAGCGGTAGCGGGACCGCCCGCTTCGCTGGGCCACCGCCATGGCCCGGCGCTACAGGTTGCTCGCGGTGGTGTCGCCCGTCAGCTGGTCCAGGTTCTCGAGCACATGACCACAGCCCCTCACCACGGCGTGGAGCGGATCGACTGCGACGGTGATCGGCATGCCGGTCTCGTTGGCCATCCGCTGGTCCAGATTCCTCAGCAGGGCGCCCCCGCCCGCGAGCATGATGCCCGACTCCATGATGTCGGCGGCCAGCTCCGGCGGGGTGCGGTCGAGCGTGCCCCTCACCGCGTCGCAGATGGCGACGACCGACTCCTCCAGGCCCTCACGGATGTCCTCGGTGGTGATCGACACCACCCGGGGCAGGCCGCTCACAAGATCCCGGCCCCGGATCTCGGCCCGAGCCTCTCGCGGCAGGGGATGGGCCGAGCCGAGCACGATCTTTATCTCCTCGGCGGTTCGCTCCCCGATCAGCAGCGAGTGCTCCTTCTTGACGAACTGAACGATCGCGTCGTCGAACTCGTCGCCTCCCACGCGGATGGACTCGCTGGACACGATCCCGCCGAGCGAGATGACGGCCACCTCGGTGGTGCCGCCACCGATGTCCACGACCATGTTCCCGGTCGGCTCCCAAACCTTCATGCCGGTGCCGATCGCGGCCGCCATCGGCTCCTCGATGATGTGGGTCGGCCGGCGGGCGCCGGCCGACTCGGCCGCCTCCTGCACGGCTCGCTGCTCGACGCCGGTTATTCCCGACGGCACGGCGATGACCATGCGCGGCTTGGTCCAGCGCCGCTGATGGACGCGCTCCACGAAGAAGCGGAGCATCTCCTGGCACATGTCGAAGTCGGCGATGACGCCGTCCTTGAGCGGTCGCACGGCCTGTATGTGCGAGGGTGTGCGCCCGAGCATGCTCTTGGCCTCGGAGCCCACCGCGAGGACCTTGCGGGTGCGGGTGTTCACGGCGACCACTGAGGGCTCGTTGAGCACGATCCCCTCACCCCGCACGTACACGACCGTGTTGGCGGTGCCGAGGTCCAGAGCCATGTCGCGACCGATGACCCACCCGAGCCCGGATTGCATGGTCCCTGTACTCATTCTCACGCCTCGATCAGCTCCGGAGATTATCACAGCGCCGATGGATCCGGCCGCACGCCCGAAAGGAGGCTAGACGATAGCGAGCGCTGGCGCGCATCGGAAGGCCGCCAATCTTCACCCGGCAGCGCGACCCGGTCCGAACACGGGTCACAGGCCGGGAAAGAACAGGCTCACCTCGCGTTGAGCGGATTCGGCTGAATCGCTGCCGTGGACCAGGTTCTCGGTGACCTCGGTGCCGAAATCCCCCCGAATGGTGCCGGGGTCGGCCTTCAGGGGGTCGGTGGCTCCCATCATGGCCCGCACCACCTGCCAGGTGTCTTCGGGGCCCTCCACGACGGCTACCAGCGCGGGGCTTCTGCTCATGAAGGCCACCAGATCGTCGTAGAAGCCCTTGCCGACATGTTCGGAGTAGTGCCGGGCGAGCAGATCGGCGCCGAGGGTCCGCAGCTCGGCGGCCACAACCCGCAGGCCCTTCCGCTCGAAACGGCCCAGGATCTCGCCCACCAAGCCCCGCTCGACTGCGTCCGGCTTGCAGATGACCAGAGTGCGATTCACGGCGGCGATGCTACAAGCACTCCCGGCCCGCACGGTCCGGGATGCGGTGGTTACAGGCGCTCCGCGAGCGCGGTCTTGGCCGCACCGATCACGGTGAAGGAGCCGGTCACGGTGACGACGTCGGCCACGCCGGCGAGTTCGAGGGCGCGGTCGAGGGCCGCGCCCACATCGTCGACCGCCTCGGAGACCGCTCCGAGCGAGGCGGCCGCGGCCGCGACCTCCTTCGCCGGTATGCCGCGGGCGGTGGGAGCGGTGCAGCACACCACCCGCTCGGCCCGGTCGGCTTCAAGGCCCTGCAGCACGCCGGCGATGTCTCGCCCGGACTGCATCCCCACCACCAGGAACCGGCTCCCGGACGGCGCGAAGTCGTCGTTGAGGGTGGCTGTGGCGGCGCGGGCCCCGTCGGGGTTGTGGGCACCGTCGAGCACGATGAGGGGCTCGCGACCCACGATCTCGAAGCGTCCCGGAACCCTCACGCCGGCCAGGGCTTCGTCCACCACCTCGTCGGGCAGCCTTGCCTCGAAGAAGGCCTCCGCGGTGGCCACGGCCAGAGAGGCGTTGTCCAGCTGGTGGCGGCCGTGCAGGGATATCAGCGAGTCGGCATGGCGCCCGTACGGCGTGAGAAAGTCGGCCACCCACCCGCCTATCGCGAGGCGCTGGTGTTCGGTCCCGAAATCCGGGCCGCGCTCGAGCATGGCCGCATGAGGCTCGGCACGGAAAACGTCGCGCAGACGGGGGTCGGTCTCGCCGCAGACGACCGTTGAGCCGGGCTTGACTATGCCCGCCTTCTCGTGCGCTACGGCCAGCCTCCAGTCGCCCACGCCGTCGGTGTGGTCCCGGCCGACGTTGGTGATCACCGCCACCTCGGCATCGACCACGTTGGTGGCGTCGAATCGTCCCAGCATTCCCACCTCGATCACGGCCACGTCCACGGCCACATCCGCGAAGTGCTGCATTGCGGCCGCCGTCACGGTCTCGAACCAGGTGGCCCGCATCTGCATGTGATCAGTGAAGCGGGCCACGTCACCGATGGCAGCACCGAAGGTCTCGGGGTCCATGGGCTCGGAGTCGACCGATATGCGCTCGGTGGGGGCCACCAGATGCGGGCTCGTGTAGGCGCCGACGCGCAGGCCCATCTCCTGCAGCAGGCGGGCCGTGACCCGGACGGTGGACCCCTTGCCGTTGGTGCCGGTGACGTGGATGACCCGGTAGCGGTGCTGCGGGTCCCCCATGGCCGACGCGAGGCCCTGCATCGACTGGAGGCTCAGCCCGTGGATGCGGCCGGCCCGGGGGGTCGACTCGTAGTTGATGAGGTTGTCGAGATGGTCCAGTGCCGCGCCGTAGTCCACGGGCGGGCGCTCTCGTTCGTCAGCTGGCGCGCCGGGAGCGCGTGTCGCCTCCCTCGGCGCGGGGCACCAGCGTGAGGTTCACGTTGCGCAGCACGTCCTCGCGGCCGATCACCACTGTCTCGATGTCCTCGCGGCCGGGGAGGTCGTACATGGTGTCGAGGAGGACCTCTTCGAGCACGGCCCGAAGTCCCCGGGCCCCTGAGGCCCGCTTGATCGCCTCGTCGGCGATCGCCTCCAGCGCCTCGGAGTCGAAGACGAGGTCGACGTTCTCGAAGCGGAACATCTTCTGGTACTGCTTTATGAGGGCGTTGCGGGGTTCTACGAGGATCCGCATCAGGGCCTCACGCTCGAGGCTGCGTACCGCTCCCATCACGGGCAGGCGCCCTATGAACTCGGGGATGAGCCCGAACTTCGTGAGGTCCTCGGGGAGCACCTCCGCGAAGATCGCGCCTAGGTCCTTGTCCTCGGGCCGGCGGATGTCGGCTCCGAAGCCGACTCCTTTGGCGCCGGTCCGGCGCTCGACGATCTTCTCGATTCCGGCGAAGGCACCTCCGCAGATGAACAGCACGTTGGTGGTGTCGATCTGGATGAACTCCTGGTGGGGATGCTTGCGCCCTCCCTGCGGCGGCACCGACGCCGAGGTGCCCTCCAGGATCTTGAGGAGCGCCTGCTGGACACCCTCGCCGGACACGTCGCGGGTGATCGACGGGTTCTCGCTCTTGCGGGCGATCTTGTCGATCTCGTCTATGTAGATGATGCCCTTCTCAGCCTTCTTGACGTCGTAGTCGGCGGCCTGGATGAGCTTGAGGAGGATGTTCTCCACATCCTCGCCCACGTAGCCGGCCTCGGTGAGGGCGGTGGCGTCCGCGATGGCGAAGGGCACGTTGAGCATCCGGGCCAGCGTCTGGGCCATGAGGGTCTTGCCGCAGCCGGTGGGCCCGATCAGCAGGATGTTGGACTTCTGGAGCTCGATCTCGGGGTCCTGGCTCTCGCCGAGCTGCACCCGCTTGTAGTGGTTGTAGACCGCGACCGACAGGATCCGCTTGGCGCTCTCCTGCCCGACGATGTAGTCGTCGAGGAAGGTGTAGATCTCACGCGGGACGGGCAGATCGCCGACCGGGTCGTCGGAGGGGCCGGCCAGCTCCTCGTCGATGATCTCGTTGCACAGGTCGATGCACTCGTCGCAGATGTAGACGCCGGGGCCGGCGATGAGCTTCTTGACCTGCTTCTGCGACTTGCCGCAGAACGAGCACTTGAGAAGCTCACCTCCCTCACCGAGCTTGGCCACGCGGTCGTCTCCTCCTCGTTGGGTCAGCTGATCGCTCGTATGGCGCTGCTGTTGTCGACCACATTACGCGCTTGGATCACTTCGTCGATGATCCCATAGTCTGCGGCCTGCTCGGCGGTCATCACGAAATCCCGGTCGGTATCGGTGGCGATCCGCTCGATGGGCTGGCCGGTGTGCTCCGAGAGCACCTGCTCCAGCGACTCCTTGAGCCTGGCCACCTCGGAGGCGATCCGCTCGATGTCGCTGGCGTCGCCGTGCGCGCCGGCGTAGGGCTGGTGGAGGAGGATCTTGGCGTGCGGGAGGGCCAGCCGCTTGCCCTTGGCTCCCGCGGCCAGCAGGACCGCGGCCGCGGAGGCGGCCTGGCCGAAGCAGATGGTGGTGATGTCGGGCTTGATGTACTGCATCGTGTCGTAGATCGCGAACAGCGAGTTGATGTCCCCGCCCGGACTGTTGATGTAGAGGTTGATGTCCTTGTCGGGATCCTCCGACTCGAGGTGCAGGAGCTGCGCGCAGACGAGGTTGGCGACCACATCGTCGATGGGCGTCCCGAGGAAGATGATGTTCTCCTTGAGCAGCCGGCTGTACAGGTCGAAGGCGCGCTCGCCGCGGTTGGTCTGCTCCACCACGGTCGGCACCAGGTAGTTGCGCGGGTTGATCTGGCTCATGAGGCTTCCTGTGACTCGTCGGCGATTACATCCTGAGGGTTCCCGCCGTCATCACCAACGTCGGGGGCAGAGACTTCCTCAATGACTTCCTCGGGCGGCTCGCCCGGCGGGCCGGTCTCGCCGGCTCCAGGCAGCGTCAGCAGTTCCGGATCGATGACCTCCCCGTCGGGATCAACGAGCTCGACACGCTCGGTGATCCACTCCAGGGCGGCCCGCTTTGAGATCTCGGACCGCATCGGCGACAGCTGACCCGAGGAGGCCAGCGCCTCCCGCAGCCGGGTCGCCTCGGCGGCAGTGTCCAACTCAGAGTCCTCGTCGGCGGGAGCACGCCGGGTGGCCGCGAGCACGACCTGGTGCAGCTCGGCCTCGAGGGTGTCGTCATCCGCCTCGAGCCCCTCCGCGGCGGCCACGGCCCTCAGGGCGAGGTCCAGCCGGACGCTGCGGTCTGCGCTGATCCTCAAGCCGGCCTCGAACTCCTCGCGGGGCTGGCCGATGGTGCTCAGGTAGTCGTCGAGCTCATGACCTCGCTGGGCCAGGTCCCTGGTGATGCTGGCGACACGGCTCTCGATCTCGGAGGCCACCATGGCCTCGGGCACCTCGTCGGTGACCAGGCCGGCGACGGCGTCGGCAATGGCCTCCATCCGTGCCGACGCGGCGTACATCGTCTTGGCCCTGGACTGCCCGTCCTCCAGAGTCGAGCGGAAGTCCTCGACGGTGTCGTACTCGGTGTTCGACGACACGAACTCGTCGTCGAGAGCGGGCAGGACGGTCTCCTGTACCTCTTTGACGAGCACCCGGAAGCTGAGACGGCTGTCCTCGTCGGGGTCGGGATGGGCCGCCGTGAACTCGAGAATGTCCCCGGGCACCGCGCCGCGCAGGTTCTCGTCGATCTCGGGGACGACCGCGCCGGTGCCGAGCAGGTAGTCGTAGTCGGAGGTGGTGAGGCCGTCGATGGTCTCGCCTGCCATCGTGCCGGTGATGTCGATGGTCAGGTGGTCCCCGTCCGCCGCGGCCCGGCTCACCGGGGAGAGCTCCGCGAACTGCTGGCGGAACCGGTCGATCTCGCCGGTGATCTCGTCATCGTCGACCACGGGGCTGGGAATCTGCACGCTGAGCTGGTCGTAGCCCGACACGGCTACCGCGGGACGCACATCGACCACGGCGTCGAAGCACACCGGCCCCGACTCCGCTCCCTCGGTGATCTCGATGCTGGGAGCGTCGATCACGTCGATGTCGTGCTCCACCACGGCGCGGGCGTAAAAGTCGGGAAGCGACGATCGCAGTGCCTCGGCCCGCCCAGCCTGGTGGCCCAACTGAGCCTCGAGCAGGCGGCGGGGGGCCTTACCGGGTCGGAAGCCGGGAACCCTGATCTCGCGGGCGATGCGCCTGAAGGCCGCCTCGATCTCGGTCTCGAATTCCGCCTCGTCCAGCTCGACCGTCAGCTTGACGCGGTTGTCGGTGAGCGTCTCGAAGCTGCTCTGCACGGCAGGGATTGTACCGGTGCGCGCGATCGGCACTACGGGGACGCTCAGCGTCGGAGCACAGATACCGTGATGGCGTCGCGGGCGTAGTTCAACGGCTAGAACCTCAGCCTTCCAAGCTGATGATGCCGGTTCGATTCCGGTCGCCCGCTCCGATCCCAGTGCGAGGAAGTACGCGCCAATTGACCGAGTCCCTGCTTGAACGCTCGGCCCGCTACATCGACGGGGCCACCTATGAGGGGCCCCGGTCCATCAACCCCGTCGACGGCTCGTTCCACGAGGTGGCAGAGGGTGTGGGCCTGGTCTGCGGGTTCTCGCACATATGGACACTCGACGGCGCCGACGGGCTCGTGGTGCTCGACACGTCCCTGCCGGGCTTCGCGGCCGTGGCGCTGGAGCATCTGCGCCGCTGGCGCGACGTCCCGGTCGACACCATCGTCTACACCCACGGGCATGTGGACCATGTGAGCGGGGCCCGGGCCTTCCTCGACGACGCCGCCGACCGGGGGCATCCCTCCCCGACGGTGGTGGCTCACGACGCGGTCGGGCGACGCTTCGATCGCTACGACCTCACCCGCGAGTACAACGAGATCATCAACGCCCGCCAGTTCAGCTCCAACTTCAAGTTCGGGTCCTTCCACGGCGATTGGGTAAGGCCTCAGGTGACCTACACCGACGGCCTCGACTTGGAGGTGGGCACCAAGCGTGTGCGGCTGATTCACGAGAAGGGCGAGACCGACGATCACACCATCGCATGGGTGCCGCAGATCCGGGCCCTGTTCACCGGTGATCTGGTCATCTGGGCGTTCCCGAACGCCGGCAATCCCCAGAAGGCCCAGCGCTACCCCGCGGAATGGGCCGCCGCGTTGCGAAGGATGATCGATCTGCGTCCGGAGTTCCTGTTTCCGGCCCACGGCCTGCCCATCGCGGGCGCCGAGCGCATAGCCGGGGTGCTCGATGCCACGGCCGGGGCGCTCGAGGGACTGGTACGCGACACGCTTGAGATGATGAACGCCGGCGCCCCGCTGGACGAGATCGTCCACGCCGTGCGGGTGCCGCAGCATCTGCTGGACAAGCCTTACCTGCGGCCCTCCTATGACGAGCCCGAGTTCGTGGTGCGCAACATCTGGCGCCTGTACGGCGGTTGGCACGACGGCAACCCGGCCCGGCTCAAGCCGGCGCCCGACAGCGCGGTGGCCGCGGAGGTGGCCGTCCTGGCCGGTGGCGCGGACCGGCTGGCCCGCCGGGCGGCGGAACTGTGCGAGGCCGGCGAACTGCGCCTGGCCTGCCAGCTGGCGGAGTGGGCCGTTCAGGCAGCCCCCGCCGACGCCGAGGCCCACGCCACCCGAGCCGACGTGTACCGGATCCGGCGCGACGGCGAGCTTTCGCTCATGGCTCGAGGTCTCTACCTTGACGCGTCCCGCCGCTCCGAGTCGATGTCCCGACCCGAGCCGCGGCCAGACTGATCGCCATGCGCACCGAACTCGACCCCGAACGGCTGCCTCTGACGCTCCTGGAATTGTTCCGGATCAAGCAGGGCGAGATGGTCTCGGCGATGATGCACCTGGGCACCCGCCTAGGTCTGTGGGAGGCGCTGCGGGAGTCGGAGCCCTGCACCAGCGCCGAGCTGTCCTACTCGACCGGGCTGCAGGAGCGATGGCTGCGCGAGTGGCTGCACGGCATGGTCTCCACCGACCTCGTTCAGCACGACGACGGTCGTTTCGCGCTGACGCCCGAGGCGAGGGTGGCGCTCACCGACCGCGACCATTGGTCCTACATGCCGGGTGTGTTCGGCCCGCCCATGACCCACCGCGAGATCGAGCGCACGCTGGAGGCGTTCCAGTCGGGGCTGGGAATGACCTGGGCCGAGCACGGCGACCACGCCTGCCACATGCAGTGCGCCATGTCGGCAGCCCGCCAGGAGAGCTTCCTGGTGCCGGAGGTGCTGGCCGCGTTCGACGGCGCCACCGACCGTCTGCGCTCGGGGGACGCTCGCATCGTCGACGTGGGCTGCGGGTCCGGGGTAGCGGCCTGCGTGCTGGCGTCGAGTTTCCCCGCGGCCACCGTGGTCGGCATCGATCCCTCCTCCAGGGCGCTCGCCGTGGCCCGCTCCAGTTCAGCCGAGGCGGGCCTCGACAACCTGAGCTTCGAGCAGGGCACCTTCGACGACCTGGACCGATTCGGTCCGGCGGACCTGCTCGTGACCCTCGACGTGCTGCACGACCTGCCCAGGCCGCAGGAGGCGATCGCGGCCGCCCGCAGGAACGTGGCCGACGACGGCTGGTGGCTGGTGGCCGACATCAAGGGACGCGGCGACCTCGAGGCCAACCGCAAGATCCCCCTTCTCCCCTACATGTACGCGATGTCGGTCTTCTACTGCATGTCCTCGGCCCTGTCCGAGCCCGGCGGCGAGGGGCTGGGGACGCTGGGGCTTCACCCGCAGAAGCTGGAGGAGATGGCAAGAAGCGGCGGCTTCACCCGCTTCGTGCGCCACGAGGTCGAACTGGACAAGACGAACTGGTACTACGAGATCCGGCCCTGACCCCGCCCGGCCATCGGACCGCTCGGGTTAGTCGTCGTCCCCGGACTCGGCTTCCGCGCCTCGAGGGGCTACCTCGGGGTACAGGTGAGAGATCGTTCCCGGCTCGATCCGGCACGACTCGATGTAGGCGTCGACGTCCTCGCCCTTGACACGGATGACCCTGCCCATCCGGTAGGCCGCGATGTAGCCCTCGTCAATGAAGCGGTAGAGGGTCCGCGTGGTAATGCCGAGGCGCTTGGCTGCCGCGGTCGTTCCCAGCCACTCGATCTGGGCCTGATCAGGGGGTACTTCATCCACCATGGCTCTTATTGCCTTTCGATAACTTTAATTATGTTTAATGTCTGGGTAGCCCGCCGCACGAACAGCGCGCCCTGCGAAGAGACCTAGGAGACTCTATGGCATTTACTGAGGCGCGTGGTGGATACACACCCGAATTGCGGTGATCACAGCCGGCAGCGACTAGCCTCGGGACGGTGATCGACCGAGTCCTGCTAGCCGCACCCCGGGGATTCTGCGCCGGTGTGGACATGGCAATCAAGGCGCTGACCTGGATGATCCGGGCCTTCGACCCGCCCGTGTACTGCTATCACGAGATAATCCACAACCGGCAGGTGGTGAAGCGCTTCGAGCAGGCCGGAGTGGTGTTCGTCGACGACGTCGCCACGGTGCCAGCGGGACGTCCCATCATGCTCTCGGCGCACGGTTCGGCCCCGGAGGTCGTCCAGACGGCCCGCGATCGGGGCGGCTACGTCGTGGACGCGGTCTGCCCGCTGGTGACCAAGGTTCACCACGAGGTCAAGACCAGGGCGGCCAAGGGCTACCAGATCGTGTACGTCGGCCATGAGGGCCACGAGGAGGCCGTGGGGACCATGGCCGTCGCCCCCGCAGCCATCCACCGGGTGGACAACGCCCGGGGGGTCGCGGCACTGCCCGAGTTCAAGGAGCCGGTCGCCGTGCTGGCTCAGACCACGCTCTCGCATCGCGAGTGGGAGGGCGTGCTCGAACACACCAAGCGTCGCTTCCCGGACCTGTGGCAGCCCAGCATCAGTGACCTGTGCTTCGCCACCACCAACCGCCAGACCGCGATGATGGAGATCGCACCGGAATGCGACGCCGTGCTCGTGATCGGCTCGGCCAACTCGTCGAACACCATGTCCCTGGTGGAACTGGCCGCGGAGGCGGGCTGCCGGCGGGTGCTGCGCATCAATGACGCCACCGAGGTGCCGGACGACCTGTCGGGCACCATCGGCGTGACCGCGGGCGCCTCAGCCCCTGAGCATCTCGTGTGGGAGGTGATCGACCGGCTGGCACCGGTCCACGGCACGCAGGAGGTGACGGTCATCGACGAGGACGAGTACTTCCCCCCACCCCGGAACCTGCGCGACCTGCTGGCCGCGGTGGAGGCCGCCGCCGCGGTCACCCTGGGCTCCGGTTCCGCCGGCCGGGAGGCGCTGAATGACCGCTCCATAGACGCCAGCGACCTGCTCGACCGCTTCAGTCCCAGGGCCCAGCGGCCCGTGAGCGAAGCGAACAAGAGCGGAAATCAGCGCTAGAGGCTGTTGGACGGCCGGCCTTCAGGGCCGGGACGGCTCCTCGCCGGCCAGCACCCGGGCCTCCACGTAGAGGTCGCTCAACTCCCGGTACAGACGGTCGGTGAGTTCTCGAACGGCCCGGCGCGGCACCCTCCCCTGGACCTTGGCCGGTGGCGGGATCGGGTCGCCGACGACAACGACCACCCGGCGGGGGCGAGGCACCACCGAGCCCACCGGAAGGGCCCTGACCGTGCCTCCCAGCCCGACCGGCACGATCGGTACCCCGGCTCGGGCCGCCACGAAGGCCGGACCGTCGAGCATGTCGTCGCGCCGGACCCGATCACCGGTGCGGCGCGTCCCCTCGGGGAACATCACCAGCGGCTCGCCGAGGGAGAGGACATCGGTGGCCGCTCGCAGCGCGGTGCGGTCGGCTGTGCCCCGCTCCACCGGGAAGCCTCCCAGCACCGACAGGAGACCGCCCAGGAGCCGGATCTCCCAGAGGCTCTCCTTGCCCATGAACCGCAGGCGCCGGCGGGTGGCCATCCCGGCTATCGGAGTGTCGATGAAGGACCGGTGCACGGGGGACAGAATGAACGGCCCGGGCGGGAAGTTCGCCTTGCCCTCGATCCGCAGCCGGAACAGCGCCTTGCAGAGAGCGAGGACGATGGCCCGCAGCACCTGGTAGAGAATGCGTCCCCACAGCGGCTGGCGACTCCGGCGGAGGGCGCCCTCTCCCGGAGTCTCGCCCTCAGTCCGGCGTCCGTAGACGCTGCGGCTCAAAGCAGCCTCATGACCTGCTCGACGGTCTCGTCGAAGGTCAGCTCGGTGGTGTCGATGACGACCGCCCCGGGGGCCCTCAGCAGCGGGGAGGCCTGCCGTGTGGAGTCGATCCGGTCCCTTCGGGCGATGTCGGTGGCCACGGACTCGACGGCCTCGTCGTAGGTCCGGCCGCCGGCGGCATCGCCCGCCGCCGATGCGCCGCCCTGGTCGACCCTTCGTTGGGCCCTCACCGCGGGATCCGCGACGAGATGGACCTTGACCTCGGCGTCGGGGAACACCACGGTGCCGATGTCGCGGCCCTCCACCACTCCCCCGCCCCGCCGCCGGACCCATTCGCGCTGTCGGACTACGAGCTCGGCGCGCACCTCGGGGTTGGCGGCCACCAGGCTCACGGCCCGGTCGACGGACGACCCCCTGATCTCCACGGTGGCATCGACGCCGTCGACCAGGACCTGTCCGGCGTCGATGTTGACATCGATCGTCCGGGCCACCGCGGCCGCGAAGTCGTCATCGGAGGGATCGCCGCCGGCCCGCAGCACCGCGAAGGCGACGGCGCGGTACATGGCTCCGGTGTCGAGGCATTCGAGGCCCAGCCGATCGGCCACTGCCTGCGCCAGGGTGGACTTGCCGGAGCCGGCCGGGCCGTCGATGGCGATCACCCTCACGCCGACCGACTCTCCTTGCCGGGGCGCAGACCGTCCAGCGCCTCGTAGAAGCCGGGAAATGTCTTGGCCACACAGCCGGGGTTCTCTATCTCCATGCCGGGCACGACCAGCCCCAGCACCGCGAAAGCCATGGCGATGCGATGATCGTCGTAGGTCCGGACCCGGGTGCCGGTCACTCCCGCGCCCGGCACCACCTCGAACCCGTCCTCGAGTTCGCGGGCCTCGACCCCGCAGCGGGCCAGTTCGGTGACCACAGCCGCGATCCGGTCGCTCTCCTTGCCCCGCACGAACCCGATGCCCCTCACTCTGGTCGGCGTCTCCGCGAGGGCGGCCACCGCGGCCAGCGTGGGCGCGGTGTCCGACATGTCGGCCAGGTCGATGTCCACGCCCCGCAGCGGGCCGCCGGTCACCGTGGTGCTGGCCTCGTCCTGGGCTATTGAGGCCCCCATGGACTCCAGGACTCCCGCGAAGCCGGTGTCGCCCTGGATCGAGCCTGCGCCCAGTCCCTCGATGCGCACCGTGCCTCCCGTCACCGCGGCCGCGGCCATGAAGTACGAGGCCGAGGAGGCGTCGGGCTCCACGGTGAAGCGCTCGACGGGCCGGTAGCCGCCCCCCATCACCCGCACGAATGCCGGCTCCACCCTGACTGACGCGCCGAAGGTCCTCATGACTGCGGCCGTCATCTCCAGATACGACTGGCTCACGACTGATCCGACGACGGGCAGCCACATCCCCTGGGGCACCGCCGGGGCAGCCAGCATCAGACCGGACAGGAACTGGCTGGAGCGGTCGGCGGCGACATGGGCCATGCCTTTGCGGATCGGCCCCCGGATCCGCATCGGCAGGCCGTCGCCGTCGTTGGGGATCTCCACGCTCACTCCCAGCCGGCGCAGCGCGGCGGCCAGGTCGCCGAAGGGCCGGGCCCTCAGCTGGGGATGGCCGTCGATGGTCGCGCCGTGCTCGGACAGGGCGGCCACCGGGGCCAGGAAGCGGCCGGTTGTGCCCGACATGCGGGCGTCGATGACGATGCCGGGGGCGGCGCCGACGGCACCGTCGATGCCGCGGACCCGCATGACGGCCGCTCCGGGATCGCAGTCGACCTCGGCGCCCAGCGCCCGCACCGCGCCGACCATGGCCTCGGTGTCGTCGGCGAACAGCGCTCCCGCCACGGTGGTCTCACCGGGCGCCAGCGCGGCGCACACCAGGGCCCGGTTAGTGATGCTCTTGGAGCCCGGGAGCCTCACCGCCACCTCCGGCGGGGCCTCCAGCGGAGCGATGGCCAGGGCCGGGGGCCAGCGATCTCTCATTCGAGCGGGTTCAGCGAGGGCCGGTACCCGGCCTCGACCAGGCCATGGGCGAACTGCTCGGCCCCGTCGCTCTCCACCACGGCCAGCACTACGCCGCGTGGCCCCTCCGCGGAGTGGGCGATCTCGAGGTCGTAGATGTTGACGTCCAGGTCGGCCGCCAGCGTGGTGATCCGGGCCAGTTCGCCCTTCTGGTCGCGTATCGCGATCCGTACCTCGGTGAGCCGCGAGAGGTCGGGGGCGCCCACCGACAGGCTCCGGCGGCTGTCCCGGGCGGCCTCCAGCCGGGCCAGCAACTCGTCGCGGTCGCCCCCGGACACGATCAGGCGCATCTCGACGAGTTCGTCGAGCAACTCGTCGAGCACGTCGGTGATCGCCGTCCTGTTCTCGGCACAGATCTCGGGCCAGATGGCGGGATGGCCCGCGGCCACCCTGGTCATGTCCCGGAAGCCGCCGGCCGCCAGCCGCAGCAGGGCCCGATGCTCGGTCGACCGTTCCTCGGCAATGCGCATCAGCACGGCTGCGGTGAGGTGCGGGACGTGCGAGACGACGGCCACCAGCGCGTCATGGCGCTCGGGCGCCAGCGCGATCACCTGGGCACCGAGCCCGGACACCACTTCGCGCACCTGGGCAAGGGCCGCGTCGTCGGTGGTTCCGGTGGGGGTGAGAACCCAGACCGCGTCGCGGAACAGATCCGGATCGGCTCCGGTCAGGCCGTCCTGCTCGCTGCCCGCCATGGGATGGCCGCCGACGAACCTCGGATCGTTGACTGCCGCGACGACGGGCGCCTTCACGCTGCCGACATCGGTCACGATGGCCGCTCCCGCGTCGAGCAACTGCTGGACGACCGCGGCCAGCGACGCGGGCGGCGTAGCGGCCACGGCCAGATCGCAGGTCCCGGCCTCGCCGATCACGTCGACCGCGCCGGCAGCCACCGCGGCCTCGGCGCGCTCGGCGTCGGGCTCGATGCCGGTCACATGCCACCCGGCCTTACGCAGGGCCATGCCCACCGACCCGCCGATCAGACCCGTGCCGGCGACGATGGCGGTTCGAGTTGGGGCCATGGACGGCGATGCTACCGGTGCGACCGCCCAGCCTCGGCCGTGCTGGCAACTGCGGCGGCCTTTTCGAGCGACCTTGCCTCCGCGAGGGTCAGCGACCGCCAGCATCCCGGCTGGAGGCGCCGATCGGCCAGCGGCCCGATCCTGGTCCGGACCAGGCGGCGGACGGGATGCCCCACCTCCTCGCACATCCTGCGCACCAGCCGGTTGCGACCCTCGCGGACGGTGATGCGCAGCACATCCGGCTCGACCAGCGCGACCCTTGCCGGCGCGGTGGGGCCGTCGTCGAGTTCCACGCCCTGGCGAAGGGCCCGCACCGCGGCCGGCCGCGGTGAACCGGACACGTGGGCCAGGTACTCCTTCTCGATGCCGAACGACGGGTGGGTGAGCCGGTGGGCCAGATCGCCGTCGTTGGTGAGGAGCAGCAGGCCCTCGGTCAACAGGTCGAGACGACCGACCGGGAAGACGCGCGGCTCGGCGGGAACAAGGCCCGTCACGGTGGGCCGGCCCTGCGGGTCGTGCGCGGTGGTGACTACGCCGGAGGGCTTATTGAGCAGGTAGTGGACCAGGTCGGGCCGCACGCCGACGACTGCCCCGTCCACCTCCACAACGGACCGGGCCGGATCGATGCGGTCTCCGAGCCGGGCGACGGAGCCGTCGACCCGCACCCGCCCGCCGGAGATGAGCGACTCGCAGGCCCGGCGGCTGCCGATCCCGCATCGGGCCAGGACCTTCTGGAGCCTCTCACCCTCTCCGGCGCTCACCGGGGTGTGCCAGCCCTCCTGGGCTCGGAGGTCACTGGTCGCGGTCTCCGGGCCCGGCCGGATCGGGTCCGCTGGGATCGGGCACCAACCGGAGGCGGTTCTCCATGGCCTCCACCACTGCGGGGTCCGGCACGAACTCGCTCAGCGGCGGCAGGTCTTGGAGGGAGTCCAGTCCCAGGTGCTCGAGGAACTGGGGCGTCGTCCCGTAGAGCACAGCCTGACCGGGGCCGGGGGCCCGGGCGATCTCGTCGATGTAGCCGCGGCGCCTGAGGGTCCGCATGACGCCGTCGACGTTCACTCCCCTGATCTCGGCGACCTGGTGGCGGGAAACCGGCTGCTTGTAGGCGACGACGGCCAGCGTCTCGAGCGCGGCGGCCGAGAGCCGGGCACTGTGGCCCTCGCGCACGAACCGCTCCACGTAGGCGTCCTGGGCGGGAGCGGTCTGGAAGCGGTAGCCGCCGGCCACCCTGGCCAGCACGAAACCCCGACCCTGGGACTCGTACTCTTCGGCGAGCCCGTCGCAGACAGCCCGCACCCGCTCGGTCGAGGTTTCCAGCACGCCGGCCAACACGGACGCCGGCACCGGCTCCTCCGCCAACAGCAGCACGGCCTCGAGCGCCGCCGCTATCGAAGGGTCTCCGGTGGTGTCGACGCCCGCGGGTCCGCTCATCGGAATCTGACTCCCTCAACCCTCGTAGAGGTCGGCGCCCGCGATCGCGGCCTGCCGGACCTCGACGTCGTCGCCCCCGGTCCACACCACGACGATGTCGCCGAACGTGGTGGCCTGCTCGACATCGGCCAGCCCCTGCTTGACCAGTTCCAGGAGCGCAAGGAATCGCACCACCAGCCCGATGCGGTCATCGATATCGGAGGTGAGGCGGCGAAAGGTGATCCGCTGGATCCGGGACAGTTCCTCGACCAGCTCGGCGACGGCGTCGCCCACCGTCACCGAGATCGGCGTGATGTGGGCGATGTCGACCCGGGGGGTGGGCGTGGGCGCCGCGGCCCGCAGGCAGGCGGCCCGTATCTCCTCGGGCGAGACCGCATCCAGGATGGACGGGACCAGCAGCAGCCAGCGTTCCTCGGTGGCACCCACCCGGCGAGGCCGGCTGAGGGCCGCGACCTCCAACATGTGGCGCAGCCTTTCCGACGCGTGCCGGAACATGGCGCACTCCGACAGCCGGGCCAGGAGCAGGTCCCGCTCCGAGATGCCTTCCAACTCGTCGTCGAGCTCGACGACGGTGTCGGTGGGCAGCATCCGCTTGACCTTCATGTCCACGAGAGTGGCCGCTAGCAGCAGGAACTCGGTGGCCGCGTCCAGGTCGCACTCCGGCATCCGGTCGATCTCGGCCAGGAAGGCGTCGGTGATGCGGGCGATCGGGATGTCGTATATCTCGACCTGCTCGCGCAGGATGAGCTGCAGGAGCAGGTCGAAGGGCCCGCTGTAGGCGGCGGTGGACACCTCGTAGGCCATCAGGTGGAGATTAGTGCCGTACGCTGGCGCCCCATGACCACCCGGGTCCTCTCCGGCATCCAGCCAAGCGGCGATCTGCACCTCGGCAACTACCTGGGGGCGATCCGCAACTGGGCCAGGATCCAGCACACCGCCGACGCATTCCACCCCGTGGTCGACCTTCACGCGGTCACCGTGCCTCAGGCGCCGGGGGAACTCGGCAAGGCGACCCTGCGCATGTCGCAGATGCTCATGGCCGGCGGCCTCGACCCGGAGGTCTGCACGATCTTCGTCCAGAGCCACGTGCGGGAGCACACCGAGTGTGCCTGGCTGCTGGAGTGCACGGTGTCGTTCGGCGAGCTCAGCCGGATGACCCAGTTCAAGGACAAGTCGAATCAGCAGGAGTTCATCTCGGCCGGGCTGTTCACCTATCCCGCGCTCCAGGCGGCCGACATCCTGCTCTACGACGCCGACGAAGTGCCGGTAGGGGACGACCAGCGCCAGCACATCGAGCTCACCCGCGACATCGCCGACCGGTTCAACTCCCGCTACGGGCCGACGTTCAAGCCGCCGGAGGCGGTCGTGCCCGCGGCCGGGGCCCGGGTGATGGACCTGCAGCACCCCACCCACAAGATGTCGAAGTCGCTGGACTCGCCCCGCGGCACGGTGGACCTGCTGGACGATCCGGCCGACATCGTCCGCAAGATCAAGGCCGCGGTCACCGACAGCGAGTCGGAGGTCCGCTACGACATCAAGGCCAAGCCCGGGGTGTCGAACCTTCTGTCGATCCTGGGGGCGGCCACCGGCCGGACTCCGGAGGAGGCCGCCGAGGGCTACTCGATGTACGGGCCCCTCAAGGCCGACACCGCCGACGCGGTGGTCGAGTTGCTGCGCCCCATCCAGGCCCGCTTCGCCGAGCTCGAGGCCGATCCCGCGGAGACGTCCCGGCTGCTGAAGATCGGCGCCGACAAGGCCCGGGCCATCGCCGCGGTCACCCTGGAGAGGGCCCGCACCAACATCGGCCTGCTGACCCCCTAGAGCGCGGCGTGTCCGGGTCGGAGGATCAGCCTCCGGCCGTCCCGGTGAGCAGCGCGATCCAGATGGAGATGGTGGCCAGAACGACGGTGGACACGGTGATGTACAGGTGCCTGGCCTGGCTCCTGGCCAGCTCGGCGTGGCTCTCGGCGTGGGCGACCTTGATATCGGCGAGGGCGTCGGTGACGGCAACCCTGAACTCCGCGAGGGTGGTGGTAAATGTGGCCGCGAGGACCTGGAGGTCCGCCTTGGTGGCCATGGTGTCCCAACCGCTAGGAGGCAGTTGCTGCATAAGGGTCTCTGCGTCGTCTGTGCCCATCAGTTCCGCCAGCGTGTTGAACAGCGAAGCTCGCTCTGCTTGAGTCGTCGCCACTTCGGGCCTCCCGTCTACTCGTCTCGACTAGCGGGGAGCCCTCGACGGCTCCGATCCTGCCCGGAGAGCTAGCTCCGGGCTGGCAATGATAATATCATCTAACTTCTGAAGTTTCAATCAACTTAGTAGTCAGGAGTTGTTACTGACTGGCGTCAACACCGGCTCGATGGATTCTGGAGTGCTAGCCTGACGTCGTGAGGTTTGCACAGCCATGACGGCGGGATGGCCTCGGCCTCCTCGGAACCAACGACGAGGTGCCCATGTACGGAGCGACCCTGACTGCCCGCCACCCCGACTCGGTGCTCGCAACCTCGCTGTTCGCGACCGATCTCCCGGGCTCTCCGCTGGACCTGGTCGGTGAACGACCGGTTGTGGGTGGCCCGATGTCGACGTGCGGCTATCGCACGCTCACTCGAACAACCCCGACTTGCATGGCCTAGTACGTAGTTCGGACGTTGTCCTGATGCAGACAAGCCATGCGAAGCACGCAGCCACCAACGCGATCGAACGCTCAGTCGAGCCGCCGCGCCTGGTACGTGTGAACGGACGCAGAGCTACTTCCCTTCCGAAGCCTGCTGGGATGGGCTACCTCTGACGGCTAGGAAAGGGCCACCGCGCGGGGGTGGGCGGCGCGGTAGACGGCCCGCAGGCGCTCCGTCGACACCCTGGTGTAGATCTGGGTGGTGGAGATGGAGGCGTGGCCGAGCATCTCCTGCACGAAGCGGATGTCGGCCCCGCCGTCGAGCATGTGGGTGGCACACGAGTGGCGCAGCACATGCGGCGTTAGCAGCGAGCCGATGCCGGCGGCGTCGCCATGGCGACGCACCACCAGCCATAGGCCCTGGCGGCTGAGACGGCCGCCCCGCTGGTTCAGGAACACCGCCTCGGCGTCGCCCCGGCGGGCCCACAGTTCCGGCTCCAGCGCGCCGCGGCCCTCCGGCGCCAGCCAGCGGTCCAGCGCGGTGGCCGCGCACCGGCCGAGGGGAACGATCCGCTCCCTGGCTCCCTTGCCGGTGACCCGCACCAGCCCGTCGTGGAGGTCCACGTCGGCGAGCGACAGCGAACCGGCCTCCGAGATCCGGCAGCCCGTGCCGTAGAGCACCTCCAGCACGGCCCGGTCCCGCCGAGCAACCGGATCGTCGCCGACGACCACATCCATCAACGAGCTAATCTGGTCGACCGACAGGGCCTTGGGAAGGCCCCGGGGCAGGCTCGGGATCTCCACGTCCGCGGTCGGGTCCTCGGCCCGAAGACCCTCGGCGGCCAGGAAGCGGTGGAGCCCCCTGACCGACACCAGCATCCGGGTAACGGAGGCCGCGGCCAGGCCGTCGCTCTGCAACGCTCGCAGGAACGCGATCACGTCGGTGTCGGCGGCGTCGTCCAGGCCGCGCCCGCCGGACTCGAGGTGCCGGCTGTAGCGGAGCAGGTCTCGCCGGTAGGCCTCGACCGTCCGTGGCGACCGGCCCCGCTCGACTGCGAGCCAGGCCAGGAACTCCTCCGCTCTAACGTCCAGGCTCATGGCCTCCACCGCCGACGGTGGCACAACGGACGGCGCCACCGGACTCACCATCCCAGCCGGCGCAGCACCAAGCGCGAGGCCACCGGACTCACCATCCCAGCCGGCGCCGGGCCAGGAGCAGGCCGATGATGGTCTTGGCGTCGCGGATCTCGCCCCGCTCGATCATGGCCACGGCCTCGTTCAGACCGACGCGCTCGATCGTCATCCACTCCTCCTCGGCTCCGTCGGGCTCGCGGGGCACCGGCGACAGTCCTGTGGCCAGGAACAGGTGGGACAGCTCGTCGCAGAAGCCCGGCGAGTTGTAGAACGTCCCCAACTCCTCGAGCGACTCGCAGGCCAGCCCGGCCTCCTCGGCCAGCTCGCGGCGGGCCGTGCCGGCCGGATCCTCCCCGCCGACGTCGCGGGTGCCGGCCGGGATCTCCAGCAGTTCGTCCTCCACCGGCGTGCGGTACTGCCTCAGCAGCACGACGTCGTCACCGTCGACGGCCACCACCGCAACCGCGCCCCGGTGGTGTACCACATCGCGGGTCATGCGCTCGCCGTTGGGAGTGGAGAACTCGCTCTCAGTAAGGCGAACGACCCGGCCGGCGTGGATCTCGCGTTCTGCGACCTTGCGGAAACCGCCGCCTGTGTCGGCCCCGGCCGGCCGGTCCTCGGCGGCGCCCGGCGACGCGGACACGGGCGTCACGCCGGAGCCGAAGGCTCCGGCGTGTAGTCGCTCATCTCCGGCAGGCGCGGATTGCGGCCCGCCGCCCGCACCATCGCGGCCTCAACCAGACCGCTGAACAGCGGCGCCGGGCGGTTGGGGCGGCTCTTGAACTCCGGGTGGGCCTGGGTGCCGACCCAGTAGGGATGGCCCTCTAGCTCGACGAACTCGACCAGCCTCCCGTCGGGCGACTCGCCGCAGAGCACCATGTCGGAGGCCTCGAAGCGGGTCCGGTAGCGGGGATTGAACTCGTAACGGTGGCGGTGCCGCTCGGACACCACCTCCTCCCCGTAGGCCTCCGCGACTTGTGAGCCGGGCTGCAGCTGAGCCACGTAGGCGCCGAGGCGCATGGTCCCGCCGTAGTCGGTGACGCCGCGCTGGCTGTCCATCAGGTCGATGACCGGATGCGGCGTCAAGGCGTCGAACTCGGTGGAGTTGGCATCGGCCAGCCCGAGGGCGTTGCGGGCGTACTCGATGGTCATCACCTGCATGCCCAGGCATAGACCGAGGCAGGGGATCAGGTTCTCGCGGGCATAGCCCGCAGCTGCGATCTTGCCCTCGATGCCCCGTTCGCCGAACCCTCCCGGGATGACGATCCCGTCGAGGTCGCGCAAGCGGCCGGCAACAAGCAGCCCCTCGACCTCCTCGGCCTGCACCCACTCGATCTCGATGTCGGCGCCGTGGTGGATGGCGGCGTGGTTGAGCGCCTCGATGACCGACAGGTAGGCGTCCGGGAGGCTCACGTACTTGCCGATCATGCCGATCCGCACCGGCGCGGAGGCCAGCCGGATCCGTTCCACTAGAGCCTCCCACTCGGCCAGGTCCACGTCGTCGGGGTCCAGGCCCAGCTGCCGGCACACCACGTTGTCGAGTCCCTCGCCGTGCAGGATCAGCGGGATCTCGTACAGGCTGCCCGCGTCGGCGCAGGTGATCACCGCCTCGGGGGACACGTCGCAGAGGTTGGAGATCTTGCGCTCGAGCTCCTTGGTGAGAGGCGTCTCGCACCGGCACACGATGGCGTCGGGTTGCACGCCCCGGGAGCGGAGCTCGGTCACCGAGTGCTGGGTGGGCTTGGTCTTCTGCTCGCCGGTGGGTCCGATGAACGGGACCAGGGTGACGTGCACGAAACAGACGTTGGAGCGGCCCACGTCGAGGCGGAACTGCCGGATGGCCTCCAGGAACGGGAGGATCTCTATGTCGCCGACGGTGCCGCCCAGCTCGGTGATCACGACATCGACGTCGTCGCTGGCGAGCCGGGCGATGCGCCGCTTGATCTCGTCGGTCACATGGGGGATGACCTGCACGGTGCGACCGAGGTAGTCGCCGCGGCGCTCCGACGCGATGACCTCCGAGTAGATCGACCCGGTGGTGCCGTTGGAGTCGCAAGTGAGGCTCTCATCGATAAAGCGCTCGTAATGGCCCAGATCGAGGTCGGTCTCGCCGCCGTCGTCGGTGACGAACACCTCTCCGTGCTCGAACGGGTTCATGGTGCCCGGATCGACGTTCAGGTACGGGTCGAGCTTGAGCATCGTCACCCGCAGGCCCCGGGCCTTGAGCAGGCGCCCCAGCGAGGCCCCGGTCAGCCCTTTGCCCAGTCCGCTGACCACACCACCGGTGACGAAGACGTGCTTTGTCATCGGGATCCCACCCTACCCCGCCAGCACGGGCACCCCGCGGACCGGATTGGATTCAACTCAGCCCGATCGGTGCGAGGCCGCGGATTCAAGCAGTTCCTCGGCGTGCTGCAGGGCCGACGCGGACTGGGGCGACCCCGAGAGCATCCTCGACAGCTCCACCAGGCGGTCCTCCCCGACCACGGTGCGCAGCCCCACCCGAGTCGACCCTGCGACCTCGGCCTTCTCCAGCGCCAGGTGATGGTCCGCGTAGGCCGCCACCTGCGGGAGATGGGTCACCACTATCACCTGGTGGTCGATGCTGAGCGCGGCCAGACTGCTGCCGACCGCCCGGGCCGCAGTGCCGCCGACGCCCGCGTCGACCTCATCGAAGACCAGCGTCTCCGGCCCGGCGGTCAGCACCAGCCTCAGCGCCAGCATCGTCCGGGCCAGCTCGCCCCCGCTGGCCACCCGGCTCAGCGGCAGCGGCTCGTGACCGGGGTTAGCCGCCAGGCGGAACGAGACCTGCTCGCCGGCATCGCCGCTGACGTCGACGCTCAAGCGGGCGGCGCCCATGGCCAGCTCAGCCAGGCGCGACCCGACCGCAGCGGCCAGCCTTGGCGCCGCCTCGGAGCGCGCCGCCAGCACACGGGCCCGTTCAGCCCCGAGCCGCTCCGACACCTCGGACCGGCGCGCCTCCAGCGAGGCCGCTCTCGTCTCGTACCCCTCGAGCTCGTCGAGCCGTCCTGCCGCCTCCGATCGGAAGTCGAGCACCTCTCCGAGTGTGGAGCCGTACTTGCGCCGCAGCCCGGCCAGGAGCTGCCGCCGCTCGCGCAGCGCGGCAAGGGCGGCGGGATCATCGGTGATCGCTTCCAGGCAGGCCCTGGCGTCGGCCGCGATGTCGGCGATCTCCGCCGACGCATCCACGATCCTTGAGACGAGGCCGGCGAAGGGCTCCCGTCCGGCAAGGACAGTTTGGGCGCGACCCAGCCCGTCGGACACCTCGCTGTCCGCGCTGAGCAGCCTCATGGCATGGGCGGCGGCCTGGCGGTGAGCGGCCGCATCGGCCAGCACCGACTCGTCCCGATCGAGGCGTTCGTCCTCGCCGGGATCGGAAATGGCGGCCCCGTCGATCTCCGAGAGCTGGTGGCGCAGAAGGTCGATCTCGCGGAACCGGGCCCGGGCGTCGCCGCCGAGCGCGGCGAGGCCGGCCTCGACGGACCGCAGCTCGTCGGTGAGGCCGGCCATCGTCGCGGTGTCGACGGCGCCGAAACTGTCCAGGACGGACCGCTGGATGGGTCCTCTCAGCAGCGACTGGTGGGTGTGCTGGCCGTGCAGGTCGACGAGGTCGCACCCCAGTTCCTCCAGCGCGGCCGCGGTGGCCAGGTGGCCGTCGATGTAGGCCCGGGACCGGCCGTCGGCGGGTATCACCCGGCGAAGCACAGTCTCGCGCTCGCCGGTGACGAACCGGCCCTCGACCTCCGCCTCAGGCGCACAGGGGCCCACCAGCGCGGGAGTGGCCCGGCCACCGGTCAGCAGGTCGATGGCCCCGACGACCAGCGTCTTGCCCGCGCCCGTCTCTCCGGTCACGGCCGTCATGCCGGTCCCCAGGACCAACTCCATGTCCTCGATGACGCCGAGGTTCCGGACGACCAGCTCGGTCAGCACTTGATAGTCAGGCAGGCTTCAGCGGTCATTGACCCCGAACTTAGCCTTGAGCACCTGGTGGAACCGGCGGCTCTCGAAGGTCACCAGCCGGGCCGGGTGGGGCGACGCCGAGCACACCACCGCGTCGTGCTGGTCGAGCTCGGCCAGCCGGCGGCCGTCCACCGACAGCACCGCGCCCCGATCGGTGAGGACCTCGAGCCGCAACTCGGTGTCGGCCGCCACCACCATGGAGCGGTCGAACAGCATGTGGGGCGAGACCGGGGTCAGCAGCAGGGCCCGGTGGGTGGGGTCGATCACCGGCCCGCCGGCCGACAGGGAGTAGGCGGTCGAACCGGTCGGGGTGGACACGATGAGGCCGTCGGCCGCGTAGGTGGTGAACTGCTCGCCGTTGAGCGCCACTCCCAGCCGGAGCGCGAATGAAGCCGCGGGCCGCTCCACCACGGCCTCGTTCAAGGCGACATGGCGCTGGCGGCCGAGGCCCGGCTCGCCGAACTCGACGGTGAGCAGCATCCGCTCCTCGACGCCGTGGTTCCCGGCCAGCACCCGGTCGATGGCCGAGCGGGCGTCCTCCGGCGCGACCTCGGTGAGGTAGGCCATGCGGCCGAAGTTGACGCCCAGGATGGGCACCCCCGCCTCGCCGACCAGCTCCACCGCCCGAAGGATCGATCCGTCGCCTCCCAGGGTCACGACGGCGTCCAGACCCGGCGCGAAACGGTCGGGGCTGCACACCAGGTCCGGGCACGACACCGCGGCAGCCTCCTCGGGCGGCATGCGGACCTGGTGGCCCTCCCCCACCAGCCACATCGACAGGTCCCGGGCCGTGGCGGCCGCCTCGGGTCGGCCCTGGTGGACGATGAGACCGATGACCGCCATCAGTCCCGCCCGACCTCGATCGCCCGGGCCACCGCGGCGTCGACCGCAGCGTCGATGCCGCCCACACCGCCCGCGCCGGGGTCCACGCGGGCGTGCAGCAGGAACTCCACGTTGCCCTCGGCGCCGGTGACAGGCGAGACCATGACCCCCATGATGGCCGCTCCGGCGTCCACAACGGCGCGGCAGACGTCGACAAGTGCCCGGCTCCACACCGCGGGGTCGCGGATCACGCCCCTGCCGCGGTCGGCCTCGGCCTTGCCCGCCTCGAACTGGGGCTTGACCAGAACGACCATGTCGGCGGTGGCCAGCCGGCACAAGTCGGCCGCGATGAGCCTCAACGAGATGAACGACACGTCGGCCACCAGCAGCTCGGCCGGGCCTCCCGCAGCCGCGGCCTCCAGGCCCCGCACGTCGGTGCGCTCCAGCGACACCACCCTCGGGTCGGCCCGCAGGCGCTCGTGGAGCTGATTGCGACCGACGTCGATCGCGGCCACCGCGGTGGCGCCGTGCTGGAGCAGGCAGTCCGTGAACCCACCGGTGGACGCGCCGATGTCGATGGCCCGGCACCCAGAAGGATCGATACCGAAACCGGACAGCGCGGCCTCGAGCTTCTGCCCGCCCCTCGATACGTAGCGGGGCGGGTCGCCTGACACCTCCACCGCGTCGCCGGCATGCACGAGCCGGGCCGGCTTGTGAGCCGGTGCCCCGCCCACGGTGACCCGCCGCTCCTCAATGAGCCGGACGGCCTCGCCGCGGCTGGCGGCCATGCCCCGCCGCACCAGCTCGCTGTCGAGCCGGCGGCGCCGGGACGTCATGCGGAGCCGGGCGCCGCGTTCCCGCTGGCGAGACGGAACTGGCAGCGTCGTGCACGCATAGCGAGCATTTTGCTGCCAGTTCCCGCCGATGGCACGGCCGATCCCCGAATTGGTAGCGTTATGCACGGATAGCGAACATTGCGCTGGCAGTTCCCCGGCGGCCTGCGGCTAGCCTCGCCCTCCATGGCCGGGTTCGACGGGGACGGGCAACTCTTGGAGATCAACGGGCCACGCCTGCTCCAGCGGCTGTGGGACCTGGCCGAGATCGGCCCTATCCCGGGAGGGGGCAACAACCGTCTGGCTCTCACCGACGCCGACAAGGAGGGCCGCGATCTGGTGGTCACCTGGATGCGCGACCTCGGCCTCGATGTGAGCATCGACACGATCGGCA
This sequence comes from Acidimicrobiia bacterium, assembly GCA_022819505.1. Lineage (GTDB taxonomy): Bacteria > Actinomycetota > Acidimicrobiia > Acidimicrobiales > Aldehydirespiratoraceae > Aldehydirespirator. The sequence goes on from JAJEHD010000008.1 coordinate 62,339, forward strand.
ACGTCGTAGCGGTGCAGACCGACGTGGGCGAGGGGCCGCCGGTGATGATGGGCTCGCACATCGACACGGTGGCGACCGGCGGCAAGTACGACGGCAACCTGGGGGTTCTGACCGCACTGGAGGTGATCGAGACCGCCATCGAGAGCGGCGTCGAACTCGACCGCCCGCTGGCCGCGGCCTTCTTCACCAACGAGGAGGGCTCCCGTTTCCCGCCCGACATGATGGGCAGCCTCTGCTACACCGGCGGCCTGACCGTCGAGGAGGCCATGTCGACCACCGACGCCGATGGGAAGTCGGTCGGCGACGAGTTGGACCGCATCGGCTACCGCGGCCCGATGCCGTGTCCGGGGCCGGCCCCCTACGCGTTCGTCGAACTCCATATCGAGCAGGGTCCGGTGCTGGAGCGCGACGGCATGCGCATCGGCGCGGTGACCGGTGTCCAGGGCATCTCCTGGACCGAGGTCAACATCACCGGCCAGTCGAACCACGCCGGAACCACCCCGATGAGCATGCGCCGCGACGCGGGCCTGGCCGCGGGCGAGCTGGTGGTGGCCGTGCGGCGCATCGCTGACGAGATGGGCGGCACCCAGGTGGGAACGGTGGGGGCCCTGAGGCTTCACCCCGACCTGGTGAACGTGGTGGCGGCCCGGGCCAAGCTCATAGTCGACCTCCGCAACACCGACGATGACGACCTGCAGTCGGCTGAGCGGCGCCTGCTCGCGGAGACCAAGCGGATAGCTGAGTCGGAGGAGGTCGAGATCGACACCAAGTGGGTGGCCCGCTTCGAACCGGTCGTCTTCGACCCCCGGGTGGTGGAACTGGTCGAGTCCACCGCCTCGGCGCTGGGACTGTCGGTGCGCCGGATGCCCTCAGGGGCGGGCCACGACGCCCAGATACTGGCCGAGGTGTGCCCGGCCGGCATGGTGTTCGTGCCCAGCGTCAAGGGCATCAGCCACAACCCGGCTGAGTTCACCGAGCCCGACGATCTGGTGGCCGGCGCCAACGTGCTGTTGAACACGGTGGTCGCCCTGGCCCGGGGCCACCTGTCCTAACGGCTCCGATGACCAGGAGGGCGACTTTCACCGGGTGGGGCAAGTGCGTGCCCCCGGTGAAGCTGACCAACGCCGACCTCGAACAGCTCGTCGACACCGACGACAACTGGATCGTGGAGCGCACCGGCATCCGCGAGCGCGGCATCTCCCACGTCGAGACCACCGACCTGGCCGAAGTGGCTGCCCTGAAGGCCCTAGCCGCAGCCGGCTTGGAGGCAACCGACATCGACATGCTCATCCTGGCCACGGTCACGCCCGAGATCACCTGCCCCAGCAACGCCTGCTTCCTCCAGGAGCGCCTCGGCGCGGTCAATGCGGCCGCCTTCGACCTCAACGCGGCGTGCAGCGGGTGGATCTACGGCACGGCCACGGCGTCGTCGATGATCGTTGCCGGGGTGGCCGAGCGCGTGCTGCTGGTGGGGGCCGAGAAGCTGCACTGGGTGATGGACTACTGGGACCGGGCCACCTGCATACTCTTCGGGGACGGCGCGGGCGCCGCCGTGCTCGAGCCGTCGGAGGCCGGTGAGGGCGTGCTCGCCGCCGACCTCGGCGCCGACGGCGTGGCCGGAGGGACCATGGTGATCCCGACCCTCGGCACCCGGGGGCGGTTGAGTTCGGTGCGCGACCCGTTCGTGCACCGGCTGCACTTCGACGGCCAAGCCGTGTTCAAGATCGCCGTCCAGGGCATCGAGGCGTCGGTGCGGCGAGCGCTGGACCAGGCGGGGCTCGACCTCGCGGACGTCGACGCGGTGATCCCCCACCAAGCCAACGAGCGGATCATCTCGGCTGCGGCCCGGCGGCTCGGCATCGACAGTGACCGTGTCATGCTCAACATCGATACGCACGGCAACTCGGCGGCCGCGTCGGTGCCCATGGCTCTGGTGGATGCTCTGGAGGCGGGGCTGATCCGGCCGGGGTCGATCGTCGTGCAGACCGCCTTCGGCGGTGGCGTGACCTGGGGGTCCACGGTGACCCGCTGGGGCGAGCGGGTGGAGGCGCTCGGCAGTTGCGACGCGGATCTGCCGGCCTGCGATGAGACGGTCTTCGACCTGCTGGCGTCCAACCGGGACTTCTACGCTCCCCTGCACCCGGACCCCGCGGTCGACCCGGCCACCTGAGCGGACTGAGACTCCTTCTTACTGCTATTGTCTCGCTCCGTTGGCCCCTGCCTCGAGACAAGGAGAACCGCGCATGACCTTGATTCGAAAGCGTGGTCCGAAAGTCGCCGGAATCACGTTGCTGGCGGCTGCGTTCCTGATAGCGCTGCCGGCGGTCGCGCTGGCTGACGAAGCACAAGGCGGGTCGGCGGGCCTGCCCCGTGAGGAACTGCAGTTCATCCTCAACACCTTCGCGTTCCTGGTCTGGGGCGCGCTGGTCATGTGGATGTGCGCCGGCTTCACGATGCTGGAGTCGGGCGCGGTCCGCACCAAGAACGCCTCGATGATCTGCCTCAAGAACATTGGCATCTACTCGATCGCCGGCCTGGCCTACTACTTCATCGGCTACAACCTGATGTACGTCGACGTGGGCAGCGTCATCGGCTCGTTCCAGTTCCTGTACGGCCCCTCCGACGCCGAGATCGGCCTGCTCGACGGCGCCGTCGAGAACCTCGCCGACGTCGTGGGCAACGGCTACTCGGTCATGTCGGACTGGTTCTTCCAGATGGTCTTCGTCGCCACCGCCGCATCGATCGTCTCCGGCGCTATCGCCGAGCGCATCAAGATGTGGGCGTTCTTCGCGTTCACACTGATCCTGACTGCCTTCATCTACCCGATCGTCGGCGCCTGGTTCTGGGGCGGCGGTTGGCTGGCCGAGGAGGGCTTCGTCGACTTCGCCGGATCGACCATCGTTCACAGCACCGGCGGCTGGGCCGCGCTGGCCGGCCTGATCATCATCGGGCCCCGGCTCGGCAAGTACCGCAGGGACGGGACGGTGAAGGCCACGCCCCCGTCCAACGTGCTGCTGGTGACGCTGGGTGTGCTCATCCTGTGGCTCGGGTGGTTCGGGTTCAACGGCGGCTCGCAGCTGGCTCTGGGAAGCGCCGCCGACGCGGTGGCCATGAGCAACGTGCTGGTCAACACCAATCTGGCCGCCGCGGCCGGCGTGGTGGCCGCGCTGGCCGTGTCCCGTCCCATCTTCGGCCGCATGGACCTGTTCGCGGGCCTCAACGGTGCCCTCGCCGGACTGGTCTCCATCACGGCTGCTCCCGACCTCACCGATCATTGGTGGTCGGTCATCATCGGAGCCATCGGCGGCGTCATCTGCACCCTGGCCATCAGGGGTTTGGAGAAGATCAAGATCGACGACGTGGTCGGCGCCATCCCCGCCCACCTCGTGTGCGGCATCTGGGGAACTCTGGCCGCCTGCATCGCCGGCGGCGCCAAGTTCCATGTCCAGCTCATCGGAGTGCTGGCCATCGGCGCGTTCGTGTTCGTCACGTCGCTGATCGTGTGGAAGCTCCTCGACATGGCCATGGGGCTGCGGGTGTCCACCGAGGCCGAGCGGCTCGGCCAGGACACTGCGGAACTGGGCATCGAGACCTATCCCGAGTTCGTCCTCATGCCCGAGGAGTTCGACGACTGACCAACTACCCACCACCCGCACTGAAGGAAAGGGCGTTTCGCTGTGGCTGACGCGCTAGGTATCGAGCACCTCACGGACCTGACCAACGGCGAGGCGGTGGCGGCGTTCTTCACGCCGCTGATCATCTTCGCGGTGTTCTTCGTGCTGCAGATCGTCCTGCCGGCGAGGCGGGTCACCGGCTACGTGAAGGACCGCGACACCGGCGAGCCCCGCAGTTACCGGCTCAACGGGCTGCTGGTGTTCGTGATCACGCATCTGGTGTGGGCCTTCGGACTCTTCGGCCTGCCCCGCGACTGGTTCTACCGGTCGTCGCTGTGGGCGGTGGTCGGGGGCACGGTCTTCTGCGCGATCTTCGCGGTGTGGTCGGTGTTCACCCAGCCCAAGGGCGAGATCGCCAACCCCTGGCTGGCCCTGTGGGAGGGCCGGTCCCAGGAGCTCCAGTTGTTCGGCGGCCGCATCGACATCAAGATGTGGTGGTACGTGGTGGGCGGGACGATGCTGTCGCTCAACGCCCTGTCGGGGGCGGCGTGGCACCACAACCGCTTCGGCGACGATGCCAACCCGGGCATCTACCTGTATGCCGCGTTCTGGACGTTCTACACCTTCGACTACTTCATCTGGGAGCGGGTCCAGCTCTACACCTTCGACCTGATCCACGAGCACATCGGATTCAAGCTTTGGTGGGGCGGCCTGGTGGCCTACGGGTGGCTGTTCATCCTGCCGCTGTGGGGCATGGCCGCCCATCCCGACCCCGGGTACTCGACGGGGCTCACCTACTTCTGGCTCATCGCAGTGTGCGTGCTGTTCCTAGGCGGATGGACCATCGGGAGGGGCGCCAACCTCCAGAAGTACACGTTCAAGCGGTGGCCGGACCGCAAGTTCCTCTGGGTCGAGCCGGTGTACATCGAGGCCGGCGAGCGCAAGATCCTGTGCAGCGGATGGTGGCGCCCGGCCCGCCACTTCAACTACCTGGGCGAGGGGATCCTGGCGGTGTCGTTCGCTCTGGTATTCGGCCACCCCGGCAACCTGTGGGCTTGGACCTACTCCATCTTCGTGGTCAGCTTCTTCACCGTCCGCCAGCGCTTCGACGAGCGCGAGTGCGAGCAGAAGTACGGTCCCGAGAAGTGGGCCGAGTACAAGGCCCGAGTGCCCTACCGGATCTTCCCCAAGATCTACTGAGGGGGATCCCTCCCGGCGGAGTGGAGGTGAGGGGATTCGAACCCCTGGCCTCCTCGATGCGACCGAGGCGCTCTAGCCAGACTGAGCTACACCCCCGCAGCCGGCGAGTTTAGCGGCGCTTCCGCCGCACCGGTCAGCCGTTAACGACCCGCCGCAAGGGCGTTACCACTACCTCGCTGGACGAGGGCCGCTGCGGATAGAGCACCCTGACCTCGGCCACGCCCGGAGCCGCGACCTGCTGGCGGCGGGAGGCACCGAAGGTGAACAGCAGGAGGGCCACATCGGCCAGAACGTGGACGGCCAGGGCAGCCCCTCCCAGAGCGGGAATAGCCAGCAGCGAGGCCGCGGCCACCGCCCCGAGGACCGCGACCACCTGACGGCGGCGCGACAGCGCATGCTCGGCAGACCGAGGCGCGTCGAACAACTCGCCGCTGGGCCTGGCTCCACTACCGGGACCGCCGGCGAACCCGAAACTGCGGTCCATGGACTTGAAGGGACGGTTGAAGCTCACGGCTCCGTTGCTGCGAACCGGCTGAGAAGCCCGCCGCTCCCGGAACCACAGCACGAAGTATCCCAGCCACGCGGCCGCCAACACCGCCAACACGATGAGAGTCACAGACTGGTCTCCTCCTGATTCGATCGGATGGGGTCACCGACGCCCCTGCGGATGCGCACCAGACGCTCCGCGCACCGCTTCGACGACCCGTACATGCGACGACGGCTCCCTCAAGAATGGCAGGCAGCAACATCGGGGTGGTGGATGTCTGGGGTGATCGATATCCACCGGGCGATATTCGCGGTCCCTCACCGCGATCCGTGCCCGAGATCAACCGGCGATCACGTCTCCCCGCGGCGATAAGTGCCCGAGCGGCCGCCGGACTTCTCCCACAGCGCGATGTCTGTGATCGTCATGGACCGGTCCATCGACTTGCACATATCGTAGATGGTCAGCGCGGCCACGCTGCACGCGGTCAGCGCCTCCATCTCCACGCCGGTGCGGTCGATCGTCTCCACCGTCGCCTCGATGCCGACCGAGTCGTCGAGCACCTCGAAGTCCACCGCCACCGAACTGATCGAGAGTCCATGGCAGAGCGGTACCAACTCGGAGGTCCGCTTGGCGGCCTGGATCCCGGCCACCCGGGCCACGGCCAGCACATCGCCCTTACTTATTTGCCCGCGGCGCAGAGCCTCAGCCACCTCGGACGCCATCCGCACCCTGCCCCGGGCGACGGCCCGACGGTGGCTCGGCTCCTTCGACGACACGTCCACCATCCGGGCCCGGCCCTGGGGATCGAGGTGGGTGAAGCCCAACGCTCAGCCGCCGATCTCGCTGACGCGCCGGGAGACCTCAGCCGCCGATCTGCGACATGGAGCGGCGGGGCTTGATGAAGTTCACCCTGTTGATCTGGTGACCGGCCCACTTCGACGCCACCGACGCCTCCAGCGCGGCCGCGATCTCGTCGTCGTCGGCGCCGGACCGCAGCAGGGCCCGCACATCCGTCTCGGTCACCGCGAAGAGGCAGTTGCGGAACTGCCCGTCGGCGGTGAGACGCACCCGGTCGCAGGTGGAGCAGAAGGAGTCGCTGACCGAGGCGACGATACCGACGTGGCCCGATCCGTCAGCGAAGCGATAGCGGCTGGCCGGCGCCGAGGTACGTTCGACCGGCTCCACCGGGCAGGCCTCGCTGACCCGGGCCAGGATCTCATTGACCGGAACCACCAGATCGTTGGTCCAGATGCCGTCGGCGTCGAGCGGCATGAACTCGATGAACCTGACTTCGACGCCCTTGGCCCGCCCGTACTCCACGAAGTCGGCGATCTCGTCGTCGTTGACGCCGCGCATCACCACGCAGTTGACCTTGACTGGATCGAAGCCGGCGTCGCGGGCGGCGTCTATGCCGTCGAGCACCCGGGTGAGGGCGTCGCGGCGGGTGAGCTCGGCGAACCGGTCGGCGCGCAGCGAGTCACATGAGACGTTCACCCGGCGAAGGCCCGCGGCCCGCAGGTCGGCGGCCAGCAACGGCAGAGAGACGCCGTTGGTGGTCATGGCAAGGTCCGTGCCGAGCGCGGCGAGCATCCCGACCAGCGTGGGCAGGTTGGCCCGCACCGTGGGCTCGCCGCCGGTCAAGCGGATGCCGTTGACCCCGTAGCGCTCCACCATGATCCGGGCCAGTCTGGTGATTTCCTCGAACGTGAGGATCCCGTCTCGGGGCAGCCACTCGAGACCCTCTGCGGGCATGCAGTAGGTGCAGCGGAAGTTGCACCGGTCGGTGACCGAGATCCTCAGGTCCCGGTGGACCCGCCCGAAGCCGTCGACGAGCTGCGTTGCCATCACTTCGGAGGCTAGCGCCGCTCTCATAGCACGATCACGTCGACCGGGTCGCCCACACCCAGTCGGGCGCCGTCGGGCACCACCGCGAGGGCGTCGGCGCGGGTCATGGCCGCCAGCTGGTGGGAGCCCTGACCACCGGACCGGGCCACCCGCAGCACGCCCCGCTCGTCGCGTGTGGCGGCCACCCGCACGAAGTGGGTCTTGCCGTCGCTGCGGTGACCGAGCTCGTCGCCGCAGACCGCCCGCACCAGGGCTGGGCCGAGATCGTCGGCGCCGTGGCCCGCCATGGCCCTCAGGCCGGGCTTGGCCAGCAGCTCGAAGCTCACCATCGACGACACCGGGTTACCCGGCAGGCCGAACACCGGGGTTCCGTCGACCAGGCCGAAGGCGAACGGCTTGGCCGGCTTGATGGCGATCTGCATCCAGCGCATCTCGCCGATCTCGTCCAGCACCACCTTGACGTAGTCGAAGTCCCCCATCGACACGCCCCCCGACGAGAGCACCGCGTCGCAGTCCGCCGCGCCGGCCTCAAACGCCCTGGAGATGTCGTCGGGACGGTCGGGTGCGATCCCGAGGTCCACGCCCTCGAAGCCGGCCTCCGCCACCAGCGAGAGCAGCGTGCGGCGGTTGGTGTCGCGGATCTGACCCCTCCGCAGCGGTCCGGGCGTGTCGGCCAGTTCGTCGCCGGTCGACAGCACCCCCACCCGGGGCCGGCCGTGGGCGGCGACCTCGTAGGCGCCCACCGCGGCCAGCAGGCCGACCCGGCCCGGCGTCACCACCGTGCCCACGTCGAGCACCTGCTCCCCGGCGGCCACGTCCTCACCGGGATGGCGGATGTGGTTGCCGGCCTTGACCGAGGCCTCCACCACGACACGGTCCTCGTTGCCGTCGAGCCGGCGGGTCAGCTCCACCTTGACGACCGCGTCGGCGCCGTCCGCGATCGGTGCCCCGGTCATGATCCGGGCGGCCTGGCCCTCGCCGACGTACAGGGATCCGTCATCGCCGGCTCCGATGGTGCCGACCACCTCCAACTCGACAGGCGCGCTGCGAGTGTCTTCGGCCCGCAGCGCGTAGCCGTCCATGGCCGTGTTGGCGAATCCCGGGATCGGCTCCGCGGAGAACACCGGCTCGGCCAGCACAAGGCCGAGGGCCTCATCCAACCCGACCCGGCGCGCCGGCAGCGTCTCGATCCGGGAAAGGACGTGGTCCCGGGCCTCCTGGAGGGGAATCATCGAGCCCGGCCCCGGCCTCGACGGCCACACTCGGCAGCGGGACCGGAACCGGCCGGGTTGGGGATCATCTCTTCAGCCTCCGCTCGGTGCCGCGCCATAGCCGCACGATATTGCCGTGGTGGCGCATCGCCATAACGCCCATCACCACGGCCGCCACGACAACCTCGGGCCCCGGCCAGCCCAGCACGAGGGCCAGCACCGGATACACGACGCCCACGCTCAGGGAGCCGAGCGCGGCCACCCTGGTCAAGCGCACCATGCCGAAGAACACCACGACGCAGATCAGGCCAATGATCGGGTCGAGGACCAGACCGCCGCCGCCGGCGGTCGCCATCCCCTTGCCACCCCGGAAGCGTCTCAGGACCGGCCACACGTGGCCCGCCACTGCGCCGATCCAGGCCGCCATCGCCTCGGGCCGGTCCCACAGTAGTAGGGCGATGCCGATGGGCAGTGCTCCCTTGGCCATGTCGCCGAGAGCCACCCCCACGCCGGCGAGGCGCCCGCCCAGGCGGTAGATATTGGTGGCGCCCGGGTTCCCCGACCCCTCGCTGGTGGGATCGTGGCCGATCTTGTTCCCCACCAGCGTCGCGGTGGGGAACATGCCGGCCCCGTAGGCCGCGACGAAAGCGACAGCCATCCACACCGTCACGCCCGAATGGTAGAGGCCGAGCGAGCAGGCGAGCGAACCTGGGCGTGCCCGAACGGAGGCGGGCGCGGTGTCGCGGTTTCGAGGCCCGGTTATCCTTCGCCGCCGTGCCGATGTACGACTACCGCTGCGAACGCTGTTCCGTGCAGTTCGAGGTGAGGCAGTCGTTCAGCGACGATTCGCTCTCCGTGTGCCCGCCCGAGGGCGGGCCGGCTTCGTGTGAAGCGCCGGGCGAGGGGCCGGTGAAGAAGGTGTTCAGCGGGGTGGCCATCGCCTTCAAGGGCGACGGCTTCTACAAGAACGACCACGGTGCCAACGCCAAGGGCCGCCGCAAGGAGCGGGAGTCGGACTCCTCCAAGGACTCGTCCGGCTCGTCGACCTCCAAGGAGTCGTCCAGCAAGGACTCGTCCGCCAAGGAGTCGTCGAGCAAGGACTCGTCCTCCAGCTCCAGTTCGAACGGGGGGCGGGCAAAGGCCGACGCCAGCACCTCGTCGTCCTCCTAGCTTCCTAGCTTCGAGGACCGCTCGTCGCGAACCGCGACCCCCGCCGCTCCGGCGGCGGCTCGTCGCCCCTGGCGACCGTCCCAGCGGCTCGGGGCGTCCCGAGCCCAGGGACCTCCCACCTCCGCTGGGCCGCGCCCGGTCGATCACAGGAGCCTCGATGTCGCCAGCCACGCCAGCCACACCACTCGCACAGGACCGCGATCCGACGCAGCCGCGTCTCGGACCGTTCCGCAGCTCACCGTCGCCAGCCCGGCCGCCGGCCCGCCACAGCGCCGCCGCGGGGCGGCTCAGGATCATGCTGTATCGCCATCGGTGGTTGCGCTGGGCCGCGGCTGCAGCGGCGGCTCTGGCCGTCTTCGCCGCCCTCAGCGGTGACACCTCCGACCCGCCTCAGGCACCGGTTGAGGCCGTGCCTCCAGGGCCGTCAACCCGGCTCCCTCCCGGCACCCGGGGCGTGCCTGTGCCCGTCGACAGCACGGTGTTCGCCGTGGGCGACGCCGTGGATGTGCATGCGGTTCTTGACGGCGCCGCGGTAGTGAGGGGAGCGGCGATCGCCTCCGTCACTACGGACGAAGTGATCCTGGCGGTGCCCTCGGACCGGGTGGACGCCACCGTCGACGCGCTGGCCACGGGAGGCGTGATGCTGGTTCTCGTACCCCCGCCGCAACGTGACCCGGCTGCGCCTGCCGGCGCGACCTCCGGATGAGACTGCGTCAGCGCCAGGAGGTGGCCGCCAGGGCGAGGACGGCGGCTCCGGCTAGGACGCGATACACGACGAAGGGCTGGAGGCTCGCCCGGGACACGATCCGTGTGGTGCCCCAGACGGCCACCCATCCGGTGACACCTGACGACACCATGCCCCACACCAGCGCGGGCCACAGCGCCGACGGGACGCTCAGCTCGACGAGGCCGTAGACGCCGGCACCGGCGATCACCGGGAGGCTCATCAGGAAGGCGAGGCGCACGGCCGCCTCGCGGCTGTAGCCGAGCGCCCGGGCCACGGTCATGGTCGCACCCGAGCGCGAGACCCCCGGCTGCAGTGCGAGCGCCTGGCCGGCGCCCATGGCCAGCGCATGGCCGATCCCGAAGTCCTGCTGGCTGCGCCGCTCCGCGAGCCGGTCGGAGGCGCCCAGCAGCAGCCCGAAGGCGATCAACGCCACCGCCACCGCCACCACCCCGCCCGAGCCCCGCAGCGCGTCGCCCGCGAACACGCCCACTACGCCCGCCGGCACCGCGGAGGCCGCCAGGCTCCAGGCGACGCGACCGTCGGATCCCAGCGGACCGCGGCCCAGCAGCGGCGACAGGACGGCCCCGACGTAGGTAGCGACGTCGCGGCGGAGGTATGCGGCCGCCCCGATCAGGGTGCCGACGTGCACGGCCACGTCGAAGGCGGTCGCGGTGTCGCCCGACAATTCGTCCCAGCCGAACAGCCAACGGACCAGGATCAGATGGCCGCTGGAGGAGATCGGCAGGAACTCCGAGAGGCCCTGCACGATGCCCAGGACGATGGCGTGCAGGATCGGCACCGCAGGGACCGCCCGCCGGCCTCTTAGGTGCCGGACATGGTCACGTCGGCGATGGCGAGGGTCACGCCGGCTGCGCTCATCGGCAGCCACTCCAGGTCGGAGCCCACCTCGGCTACGTCCAGCAGCAGGCGCTGGATCGTGCTCGCGATGGTCACTTCCCGCACCGGCTCGGCCGTTTCGCCGCCGCGGATGCGCAAGCCCTCCGCACCCACCGAGAAGTCGCCCGACACCGCGTTCACGCCGCTGTGGAGGCCGGTGACCCCCTGCACCAGTAGGCCGTCGTCGATGCCGGCCACGATCTCGTCCTGGCTGCGGGTTCCGGGGGTGAGGCTCAGAGCGTGGGCACCGACACCTGGGGTGCCCTTGAACCCGCCCCTGACCGCCGAGCCGGTGGAGGAGACCCCGGCCCGCCGGGCCGTGTAGGTGTCGTAGAGGAACGACTGCAGCACCCCGTCGGTGATCAGCGGGATGCAGCGGGTGGCCAGGCCCTCGGCGTCGATGGCCGACGCGGTGAAGGCGTCCGGATCGGTGGCGTCGTCGACGAGCGTCAGCGACGAAGCCCCGACCACCTCGTTCATGCGGTCCGCGAACAGCGACCGGCCCTTGAGCACCGCTTCGCCGCTGAGGGTCGCGCCTACGATGCCCAGGAGGCGGGCCGTGACGTACGGGTCGAGGACCACGGTCAGCCGGCGGCTGGGGGCTTTGGCCGCGCCGAGCAGCCGGGTGGCGCGGGTGGCCGCGTCGGTTCCGGCCGTCTCCGCCGACAACTCGCCGGGATGGCGCCCGACGGAGAAGCCGAAACCCGTCTGGGTGTCGTCGCGCTCGGTTGCCAGACTGAACGCGGCCAGGTAGCAGCCGGTCTCCCGGGCGGTGGCGGCCACGCCGCGCGAGGTGGCCACCGCGGACTCGTAGACCGAGTCGGCGTACTCGGCCGACTCCACGCCGGTAACCCTCGGATCGGCGGCCAGAGTGACCCTCTCCAACTCCAGGGCGAGAGCCACCTTGTCCTCGGTCCGGAACTCGACCAGCTCGGAGCGGTACAGGTCCAGCGACTCGGGCTCCACGCCGTCAGGCTCGGCCACGCCCGCGAACTCGTCGACGCTGCCGAAGCGGGAGTTGTCGAGCGCCTCGTCGAAGGTCTCGCGCACGGTGTCGTCGTCGAGGGTGGCGGCGTACGCGAAGCCCTGCCGCCCCTGGTGCACCACCCTTATTCCGATCCCCTGCGCCGCCGCGGCGGTGAGCGACTCGACCTCGCCTCCGTAGGCCCGCACCTCGGTCTCGCGCTCGTGAGCCACGAAGGCGTCCACGTCAATGCCGTGGCCGGCCCAGCCGACGACCCGCTGCGCGATCTCGAGCAGGCTCTGACTCACGCGGCGGTGCCGCCCAGCTCGGGAGGCTCCGGCAGGGCCGGGCTCACGCGGCGGTGCCGCCGACGGTGAGTGCGGTCACCCGCAGCGTCGGCGTGCCGTCTCCCACCGGGACGCCCTGGCCGTCCTTTCCGCAGGTGCCCGGCGATCCCATGGCGAAGTCGTTGCCGAGGGCGTCGATCCGGGTGAGCACCTCGGGGCCGTTGCCAATCAGGTTGCCCTCCCGGATGGGCGCGGTGATCTCGCCGTTCTCGATCAGGTAGGCCTCGGTCATGCCGAACACGAAGTCCCCGGTGGCGGTGTTGACCTGGCCGCCTCCCAGCTGGGCCACGTACACGCCGTGGGGCGTGTCGGCCACGATGTCGTCGGGGTCGGCGTCGCCGTTCTCGATGTAGGTGTTGGTCATGCGCACCATGGGCAGGTGCTGGTAGCTCTGGCGCCGGCCGTTGCCCGAGCTGGCCCGGCCCTCCTTGCGGGCCCGCAGCCGGTCCCACATGTAGTCGGTTAGCACCCCGTCGGAGATGAGCACGTTGCGGGCCGCGGGCTTGCCCTCGTCGTCGATGCCGTAGTGGCCCCACTCCCCCGCCATCGTGCCGTCGTCCACCAGCGTCACCGTCGGGGCGGCCACTCGCTCGCCGATTCGTCCGGCGAACGCCGAGGCCGACTTGGCCACCAGGTCGGCCTCCAACCCGTGCCCGCAGGCCTCGTGGAACAGCACCCCGCCGCCTCCGGGTCCGACCACCACCGGCATCTCGCCGCTGGGGGCGGGCCGGGCGGTGAGCTTGGTCAGGGCCCTGCGGGCGGCCCGGCGGGCCATCTCCTCCACGTCGTAGAGGTCGAACAGCTCGAACCCGGCGGTGCGGCCCGCCGACTCGCGGCCCGTCTGCATGCCGGTGTCGCCCGAGGCCACGCAGGACACCGAGAACAGGGTGCGCACCTGGTCGTCGCTGGTGAACAGGCCGTCGCTGTCGGCCACGAGGATGCGGCGGCGGCCGTCGCCGTAGCGGGCCGACACCTGGGTTATGGCCGAGCCCGTCGACCGGGCGGCGGCGTCGGCCGCGGTCAGCAGCGCCACCTTCGTGGACTTGGGCACGTCCTCGGGGGGCACCCGGACGGTCAGCGGTCGCGGCACCTCCAGCGACGACACCTCGACGACCCGCCGGGCTCCGCCCGACTGCCGGGCCGCGGCCGCGGCCGCGCCGGCCGCGGCGGCCAGGCCCGTCTCGCTCAGGTCGGCGGTGTGGGCAAACCCGGTGGTCTCGCCGACCACCACGCGGATGCCGGCGCCGCGGTCCCGGCCCGAGACGACCTCCTCGACCCGGCCGTCATCGAGGATCGCCGACGACGAGCGCCTGTCCTCCGCGAAGACCTCCGCGAAGTCCGCTCCGGTGCGCATGGCCACGGAGAGCGTCCGGTTCACGAGTTCCGCTTCGAGCATGAGCGACTACTGTAACGCGATGGCTTCGGGAGCCGCCGCCGTCGACACCAGCGACGACACGGAGTCCGACGAGGACTCGGCGACCGGCTCCGAGGGCTCCACAGGCTCGCTGAGCGGCCGGCTGCACTGGTGGAGCGAAGTCCTCATCATCGGCGCGTTCTACGGCGTGTACACGATGATCCGCAACCAGTTCGGGTCAGAGTTGGGCGACTCCGTCAAGCAGGCGGCCATCGACAACGCCTACGACATGATCGCCTTGGAGCGGGCCGTGCACCTGTTCGGTGAGAAGGGCATCCAGGACCTGTTCATCGAGTGGGACCTGTTCATCCAGTTCTGGAACATCTTCTACGGGTTCTGCCACTTCGCAGTGACGATCGGCGTGATGGCCCTGCTGTTCTGGCGCCACCCGGTGCGCTACGGCATCCAGCGCACCGTGCTGGCGATCACCACCGGGCTGGCGCTGATCGGGTTCGCCCTCTACCCGCTGATGCCGCCGCGCCTGCTCAACGACTGCGGCCCCTTCGGCGCCTGCGACCTCAGGTACTCCTACGTCGACACCCTGGTCGACCCGGGCGGGTTCTGGTCGTTCAACTCCAGCGCCATGATGGAAATCTCCAACCAGTACGCGGCCATGCCCAGCCTGCACATGGCCTGGGCCATCTGGTGCGTGGTGGCCGCCCTGCCGGTGCTGCGGCGCCGGTGGATGCGCCTGGCCCTGCTCGCCTACCCGTGGCTTACACTGTTCGCGGTGATGGTTACCGCCAACCACTACTGGATAGACGCCGTGGGCGGCCTGCTGGCAGTGGTCATCGCCTATCCGCTGGGAGTGCTGCTCTCCCGCAGGCTCCCGCCCTGGCTCGCGCCCCGCCCGATCACTGCGCCCACGTAGGAGCACCGACAGGAGGGAATCCGATGCAGCTCGACACGATAGGTGGTCCCGACGACCTGCGGGAACGATCCCACGCCGAACTAGACGACCTCTGCCAGCAGATCCGCGCCCGCATCATCGAGGCGGTCTCATCACGGGGCGGGCACCTGGGGTCGAACCTCGGCTCGGTCGAGCTCACCGTCGCCCTGCACCGGGTGTTCCGCTCGCCCCACGACGTGATCCTGTGGGACACCGGCCACCAGGCCTACGTCCACAAGATGCTCACCGGGCGGTCCACCGACTTCGACAGCCTGCGGACCGCGGGCGGCCTGGCCGGCTACCCGTCACGGACCGAGTCCCCCCACGACTGGATCGAGAACAGCCACGCCTCCACCGCGCTGTCGTACGCCCACGGCCTGGCCACCGCCTTCGAGTCCTCCGACAACCGGCGCCGGGTGGTAGCCGTGGTCGGCGACGGCGCCATGACCGGCGGCATGGCCTTCGAGGGCCTCAACAACATCGGCCACAGCGGTCGCCGGGTGGTGGTGGTGCTCAACGACAACGGCCGCAGCTACGCCCCGACCGTCTCCCGGCTCACCGAGAGCCTGGTGCGGTTCCGCTCCAACCCCAAGATCATGCGCCGCTCCGACCGCCTCGAGGAGGTGGCCGAGCGCATCCCCTGGGTGGGCGACACCCTCCAGCGGGGCATGCGGATGTCCAAGGCCGCCATCCGGGAGCTGTGGGACTCGGCCGGCTTCTTCGAGAACCTCGGGCTGCGCTACCTGGGTCCCTTCGACGGCCACGACATCGCCGGCCTGGAGGAGGCCCTGGCCAACGCGGCCCAGTTCGACGAGCCCGTAGTGGTCCATGTGCTCACCCAGAAGGGACGGGGCTACGGGCCGGCCGAGCAGGACCAGATCAAGCACATGCACGACGTCGGCAAGGTCAAGCCGGGCACCTACACCGGCATGTTCTCCGACATGATGGTCAAGCTCGGCGGGCTGCACCCCGAGGTGGTGGCCATCACCGCGGCCATGCCCGACTCCACCGGCCTGCTGCCGTTCCGGGAGCACTTCGGCGACCGCTGCATCGACGTAGGCATCGCCGAGCAGCACGCGGTGACGTCGGCCGTGGGCATGGCCATGGGCGGGCTGCGGCCATTCTTCGCGGTCTACAGCACGTTCCTGAGCCGGGCCTTCGACCAGGTCAACCTGGACTGCGGGCTGCACCGGGCCCCGGTGGTGTTCTGCATCGACCGGGCCGGGATCACCGGCGACGACGGGCCGTCGCACCACGGGATCCTCGACATGGTGCTGCTCACCAAGGTGCCGGGGATGGTGGTGCTGGCGCCGTCGTCGCTGGAGGAACTCGAGCAGATGATGCTCGACGCCGTGGACATGACCGGCGGCCCGGTCGCCATCCGCTGGCCCAAGACCGCGGCCCGCAGCGTGAGTCGGGACCAGGTCGGGTCGGGGTTGAAGGCTCGCAAGGCCCGCTCCGGCGACGGCCGCCTGTGCCTCATCGGCGTGGGCAAGATGCTGGAGGCCTGCGAGCAGGCCGCCGAGCTGCTGGAGAACGAGGGCGTGGACGCCACCGTGTGGGACCCCCGGGCGGTGACCCCGGTGTGCCCGAAGATGGTGGCCGACGCGGTCGAGTGCGATCTGGTGGTGACCGTGGAGGACGGGCTGCGCACCGGCGGTGCCGGTACAGGCATCCGCGACGCGCTGGTGGAGCGGGCCGAGGCCGCCGGGCAGGCCGCACCCAGGGTGCGGGTCCTGGGGGTGCCTCTCGACTACCTGCCCCACGGCAAGCCCGACCAGATCCTGGCCGACCTGGGCCTGGACGCGGCCGGCATCGCGGCGACCGTCAAGTCAGAGCTGCTGTAGAGGGTCGGCCCCTCCAGCAGCTAGCGGCGGTAGGAGTCTCCCCCTAGCTGAAGTAGGGGTTCTCGCCGGCTTCGTGGTCGGTAACGTCGATCACGTCGGTCACCTCTTCGATGGCCTCCATGATGGCCCGCTTGATCCCGTCGGACAGGGTGGCCTGGCTCATGGCGCAGCCCTGGCAGCCGCCCCCCATGGTCACCACCACCGAGTCGTCGTCGTTCACCTCCACGAGACTGGCGTACCCGCCGTGGGAGGCCAGCGCGGGGTTGATGCTCATGTCGAGCAGCTGCTGGACCTTGTCGCCGATGCTGCCGGTCAGGTCCAGACGGCCCATATCGCCCAGCGGGTTGGGGCGGTTGGGGTTGCGGATCACCAGCCCGCCCTGACCGGGAATCGACGGCACGTCCAGGGTGGAGCCCCGGAGCCGGCTGACGCTGGCGTCGGGCACGACCACTGTCAGGCCGTCCGAGTCGTGGACATGGTCGTCGTCCGCCGCGTCCGCTACGGGGTCGAGCGTGAGGTCGTAGGTGTAGTCGATCCCGGCGGTGCCGGTCACCTCGACCCGCAGTCCCAGCGTGTCGCCGTCCTCCTCCCGGTCGCGGATGGCCAGAACCGCGGTGCGAGCCGCGTCGGTGACGATCAGGATCTCCTCGCCCGATGCGGCTGCGGTCTCGGCGGGGGCCTCCGTCGGAGCGGCGGTATCGGTCACGCACAGGAGCCTACCGAGGGCTCACAGGTGTTCCTGCGGGCTGTTCGTGCGCCCGCGCTACGGTGCGGGCATGACATCGAAGACCTCCTTTTCGATCGAAGACGGCGTGGCTGTCCTGCTCCTCGACGACGGCAAGGCCAACGCGGTGGGCTACGACACGCTTGAGGCCATCGACGCCGCCCTCGAGGCCGCTGAGGAGGGCGCGGGAGCCCTCGTGATCGCCGGCCGGGAGGGCCGCTTCAGCGCCGGCTTCGACCTGAGCGTCATCGGCGAGGGACCCGAGGCCGCTCAGGCGCTGGTGGCCGCGGGGGCCCGCACCGCGACGCGGATCTACGGGGCGCAGGTACCGGTGGTGGCCGCGTGCACGGGCCACGCCCTGGCGTTCGGGGCGATCATGCTGCTGTCCAGCGACGTGCGCATAGGCGCCGACATCGAGGCCAAGATCGGGCTCACCGAGGTGTCCATCGGCATGCCGCTGCCCATCTTCGCGGTGGAGCTGGCCCGGGATCGGCTCAGCCCCCGGCACTTCACCGCGGCCACGTCGCTGGCGACCGTGTACTCGCCCCGCGGCGCGACCGAGGCCGGCTACCTCGACGAGGTGGTCGCAGCCGGCGAGCTGCACGAGGCGGCGACGCGGCGAGCCGGTGAGCTGGCGTCGTACCTGCGCCGTCCCGCCTTCGGGCTGACCCGCAGGACTGCCCGGCAGGCGACCATCGACAACATCCTGTCCACGCTCGACGAGGACATCAAGAGCTTCGGCGTACTGGGTTGAGGTGTGTCGCCGGCTCGGTTCCTACCTGTGGACAATCAGTGGATAACTCGGGCAGTCCTGTGGATTGAGTGGGGATGACTGGGCCCGCGTACGACTCCGTGCTGCTGGTGTCGTTCGGTGGACCGGAGGGCCCCGCCGATGTCGAGCCGTTCCTCGCCAACGTCACCGCCGGGCGACAGATACCCGCCGAGCGGCTGGCGGCGGTGGCCCGGCAGTACGACCGCTTCGGCGGGGTAAGCCCCCTCAACGAGCAGTGCCGCCGGCTGCGCGACGCTCTAGCCGCCGGGCTGGCCGCCGCAGGATGCGACCTGCCGGTGTACTGGGGCAACCGCAACTGGACCCCCTACCTGGCCGACACCGTGTCCGAGATGGCCGCGGCCGGGCATCGCCGGGCCCTCGCCCTCGTGACCTCCGCCTACTCGTCGTACTCGGGCTGCCGCCAGTACCTCGACGACATCACAGCCGCCCGAGCCTCGGTGGGCGTGACCGCTCCCGTGATCGACAAGGTCCGCGCCTACTACGACCATCCGGGCTTCATCGCGCCCTTCGTCGACGCGGTGGTCGAGGCCCGCATGAGGCTGCCCGCCGGGCTTCGCTCAAAGGCTCGGCTGGTGTTCACGGCCCACTCGATCCCGGAGTCCATGGCCGCAGGCTGCGACTACGAGCGCCAGCTGGGCGAGACGGCTCGCCTGGTGGCGGCCGGCGCCGGATTCGACGCCTGGACCATGGCCTGGCAGAGCCGCAGCGGGCCCCCATCGGTTCCGTGGCTGGAACCCGACGTGAACGACTGCCTGCGAGAGCTGTCCGGCCGGGGCGCGGCCGCGGTGGTCCTCGCTCCCATCGGCTTCGTCACCGACCACATGGAGGTCATGTGGGACCTTGACGTGGTCGCGGCCGGCACCGCCGCCGACCTTGGCATTCGGCTGGTGCGGGCCTCCACCCCCGGCACCGGGCCCGACGATCGCTTCGTGGCCATGTGGCTGGAGCTCATAGAGGAGCGCCTCGACCCCGCTCGGGCCCGCCGGTCCCTCGGCCGCCTCGGCGCAGGCCCCGACCGCTGCTCCGCGGACTGCTGCCCGCTCCGACCCTGAAGGGGGTCCGCCACCTGCCTCGACGGTCCACCACTCGGCCTCTTGAGGATCCACCCACCTGCCTCGACGGTCCACCACCTGCACTGTGGATAACACTATTTTGTATACACCGAGCTACTACGTACGGCCGTCGTAGGGGCCCCGCCCATGAACCACACTCGCATCGCCGCGGAGGCCATCAGGTTCCGCATCTCCACTATCCGGCGCCCCTTGGTGACCAGCGAGACCGTCGACATCGATGCGATGGCGGTCGCGGCGGTCACAGCCGCCTCGCCGGAGGTGGACGCGGCCCTGCGAGTGATCGCCACCACCTGGCAGCGGGCCGGATTCGACCCCGACGAGCTCACCCAGCCCTGGACGGGCGAGCAGGCGGAGTACTTCAGGAGCCGGCCCGAGCTGATCGACTTGATCGACGTGATCGTGCGGGGCTCGGCCGGATCGACCGCCGCAGCCTGACCGACTCGGTCTGACCCGCGGCCCGTCCCCGCCGTGCCGGCCGGCTCCGGTACGGTGCGGCCGGTGCCCGAGCTTCCCGAAGTGGAGACCATCCGAGCCCAGCTGCAGCCGCGGCTGGAGGGCCGCTCGATCACCGAGGCCGGCTCCCACCCGTCGGCGAAGTTCACCCCTGCGGTGGAGGCGGTCGGCTGCGACGTGACCGGGGTCCGACGCCGGGGCAAGTACCTGATCGTGGATCTGGACGACTCCAGCGAGGCCGGATGCGAGCTGGTCATCCACTTGGGCATGACCGGCAGGCTGGCAGTCGAGCCGTACGTCGACCTGTCCCACCCGCACCTGCGGGCCTGGTGGCGACTCGATGACGACGATGCGCTCACGCTGCACGACATCCGCCGGTTCGGCCGGGTCCATGTGGTGCCCGCGGGCCGGCACGAGACCATTGCGACGCTCCACCGCCTCGGCCCCGAGCCGTTCAGCGACCAGTTCACCGGCGAGAGCCTCTGGCGGGCCCTGCGGGCCAGCCGGCGCTGCATCAAGACCCAGCTCCTGTCGCAGCGACCGGTGGCCGGCGTGGGCAACATCTACGCCGACGAGGCACTCTGGCTGGCGGGCGTGAACCCTGCCGTCCGCCACCTGTCGAAGCCCCGGGCCGGCCGCCTGGCCGAAGCCATCCGCACCGCGCTGGCGTCGGGGCTCCGCCATGGGGGCACCACCTTGCGGGACTACGCGGCTCTGGACGGAGCGTCGGGGCGCAACCAGCACCACCTGCACTGCTACGGACGGGCCGGCGAGCCGTGCGAGCGCTGCGGCACGGAACTGCGCCGCAAGGTGGTCGACGCCCGCGGCACCACATGGTGCCCCGTCTGCCAGCGCCGCTAGCGTGGGCCGTATGGAGCTAGGCCCCGTACACCACGTCTCGATCAACGTCCCCGATGTGGAGGCGGCCGCGCCGTTCTACACCGACGTGCTGGGCATGGCGGTGCTCGACCGGCCCGACTTCGGCTTCAACGGCCGCTGGCTGCAGAGCCCCGGCGGCGGCGAGGTCCACCTCATCGAGGTCGAGGGCTGGGTGCCCCCTACCGGCCAGCACTGGGCCTTCAAGGTGGACGACATCGACGCAGCGGTGGCCGAGCTCCGGGGCCGGGGTGTGAAGGTCGACGACCCGATTCCCCTGCCCGGAACAGCGGCCCGCCAGACCTTCTTCTTCGACCCGGCCGGCAACATGATCGAGCTCAACCAGCCGGCCTGACGCGCCAGCCGTGGCGGGCTACCGGATGCCCTCGTACCAGCCCGCCCCGAAGAGGAGGTTGCCGCGCCGCACGACCCAAGCGTGCTTGGGCGCATCCTCGCGCGTCACGGGGTGCGTGAACAGGTAGGACACCCACTGGCCCGCTCCGCCGTCAACGGTCCGGGCGAAGGCGGCACCGTAGTCGTAGCCGCTGGCATCGATGCGCTCGCGGGTCGTCCCCACGAGCTCCGGGCGGTTGGCGTTGGCGACGCTGTACAGCACGCCGTCGCGGTCTTCGAGGACAAACACGTACCAGGCGCCGTCCAGCGCCTCGGGGGCGTTGTAGAACTCAAGCATCGCTTCGGTGCCGTCGCGTTCGTAGCGGTCGAGCGCCTCCTCGACCAGCCAGATCGCGTAGGCAGGCGCATTGGTCTTTGAGGGCGCATCGTTGCTGCCGCCGCCAAGGGCGACGATGCCCACGACGAGCGCGGCCACTGCGACGGCGAATCCGACAGCGGCCAACACCAACGCTGCGGCGGCGGTACGGGCGCCCGACATGGGTCGGAGCATACCCGCAGTCCGCAGGTCACCATAGAAGCACTGTCGAAGCTGGGAGGACTCTCACGTGACCGTGACCAACGACTACGCCGGCCCGTTCGACCCGGACTGGAGCCTCGACCGCCTCTCGCGCTCGGCGCTGGCGCGGCTGTGCCGAGAGCGGATGATCGTGTCGATGTTCCACGACCGGGCGCTCATGCCCCATGTCGCCATGGCAGTGGGGCAGGATGCGACCATCCGCCAGGCCGACTCCGAGTGGATGGGGTCCAGCCCCGTCTACACGGCGCGCAACAAGGCCAACCTCGGCATCACCGGCGACGGGGTCGACGCCGCCCTCAAGAGCTTCCAGTTCGACATCGGTGCACCCCATCACTTCCTCGACTTCCACTTCAAGTACGTAGACCATGACCTCGGCTTCTTCTGGCTGCCCTTCTGCGGGGCCCACGACTATCTCCGCCAGATCACCAACAACGATCCGCACCTCGTCACCAACATGTGCCACCACATGGAGGACCGAACCTTCGACGCGACCCTCGGAGTCACCAACCCGAGGCTGCGGGCGATTCCGGTGCATCGCCCCCCGAAGCCCGACGAGTTCACCGGCGATCACTGCCGATGGGAGATCCGTGTGGTCGAAGACGAGCCCGGTGCCCGGCCCGGCGAACCGAGCCTCGCCGTCGTCTCCGCGTCGAAGGCCGCCCAGCTCGAACTGGCGCTCGGCGACGCCGGTGAGGACGGCGGGATGGACGACTACTCCGGCGACTTCAGGCCCGACCTCCGCCTGGAGGATCTGGCGCACCCCGTGCTCGTACGCCAGGCCAAAGAGTTCGCCCTCGACAACCACCTGCTGATGCGCGCCGCGTACTACTCGGTCGACGAGAACTTCAGCACCGACCTGCTCGACGACGCGGCGCTCCAGCACCGGGCGGCCATCATGCCCGCGGTGGTGCGCCGGCTGCGGGGAGCGCTCGCGATCGAGGGCGACGACATGGCCGCCATCGCCAAACTGCTTCAGCTCGATCCGTTCCTGGTCGAGGACTACGTCGACTACCGCGTCGAGGTCCACGACGAGCTGTCGGGCGCGATCGAGTTCACCGGCGGGCCGGGGCTCGACGACGGCGTCTGCCGCAGCCCGATGGACTGGCTCGACGGGTTCCGGTTCACCGCCGAGGCCGTCAACCCTCGCTGTGCCGTGACGCAGGTGGCCGACCGGCGGTGGGAGTTGCGCATCGACCCCGACGCCGAGCCCGCCCAACCGCACTGGCTCGCGGACATGACCGACGGAGGCGGGCTCCGCGAGTTCGACCTGACCGAGCGCCCGGTGCAGATCCGGTGAGCGGCGCCGCGCACCGAAGAGGCGATAGCCCGCCACCCCGCCCCCGGGCCCGAGCGCCAGCCCGACCCCCCCCCCGGATCTGCACCGGGCGCTCGGTCAGGTCGAACTCGCGGAGCCCGCCTCCGTCGGTCATGTCCGCGAGCCAGTGCGGTTGGGCGGGCTCGGCG
>JAJEHD010000012.1 GCA_022819505.1 Acidimicrobiia bacterium
GTCCGCTCGGCCCGCGACCCGCCCAGCACGAAGCGACCGCCGGCCGCCGACCGGCAGGCCAGGAACACGATCTCGCGCGGAGTCATGGTGGGGAACAGCGAGGCGTTCTGGAACGAGCGCACCAGCCCGCGGCGGCTGCGAGCCTCCGGCGACAGCCGGGTGATGTCGTCGCCGTCGAAGATCACCGACCCCGCCTGCGGTCGCAGATAGCCGCTCACTAGCTCGAACACAGTGGTCTTGCCGGCGCCGTTGGGTCCGATCAGCCCGAGCGTCTCGCCCGCGGTGACGCTGAACGACACGTCGTCGACTGCCTTCAGGTCGCCGAAGCGCCGCGACAGGCCCCGCACCTCCAGCACCGTGCTGCCCGCGCCGGCAGAGCCGCCGGGCACGGCCGCTGGCACCGGCGCGGGGGAAGCGACGGCGTCGGGCCGGGGGGCCTCGGCGGTGTCGGGGTCGATGCCGTGGAACCGGGCGATCTGATCGATCAGGTTGCGCCGGGTGCCGGCCAGCAGGCCGTGCATGCCCCGGGGCTGCTCCAGGATCAGGATCAGCCACGCCGCGTTGAGCCCGGCCAGCGCTGACAGCTCGAGATCGAAGAATTCGCGGATGCCGATCAGGTAGGCGGCCCCCAGCAGCGGGCCGGTCAGCTCCGACAGCCCGCCGATCACCGCGATGGCGACCACGTTGATGCTGTCGCTGGGGGTGAAGATGCTGCGGGTGACGAAGGTGTTGTTCATGGCCAGCACCACACCGCCGGCGCCCGCCACCAACCCGGCGAAAGCGTAGGCGGATACCAGCAGGCGCCAGGGGGCGATCTGGAGGACCCGGGACGCGGCCTCGTTGTCGCGCACCGCCACCAGCGTGCGCCCGAACGACGACCGGCGCAGAGTCGCCGCGGCCGCCAGCACCACCATGAACACCGCCAGGGCCACGTAGTAGAAGCCCCGCGAGTTGGTCACCTCGGCGCCGAGCACGCTCACCGGGCGCGAAGACAGGCCCGCACCGAAGGCCCAGTCCTGGCGGAGCAGCCAGCTGAACGTGGCCAGCGCGAAGGCCAGGGTGGCCACGGCCAGCAGCAGGCCCTGCATCCGCAGCGCCGGCAGCCCCACCGCAGCCGACACGGCCGCGCCGGTGGCGCCGCCGCACAGCAGGCCCAGCGTCAGGCTGCCCGTCTCGGTGGCCACCCGCACACCCACCACCGCGCCGATGGCCGCGAAGGCCACCTGCCCCAGCGACAGCTGCCCGGCGAGGCCGGTCAGGAAGCTGATCGAGATCCCGATGGTGGCGAAGGCGATCACGGTCGACAGCAGGAAGGCGGACCGGTTGCTGATCCACACCGATGCCAGCGCGGCCGCCACCGCGCCCGCGCCCCCCAGCACCCAGCCCAGGTGCTGGATCAGCCACACGCCCCGGTAGGCGTCGGGCAGCCGGCGGCTCGGAGCCAGGCTGGCCCAGGGCTCGGTCTGGTCCCGGCCCGAGCGCATCCTCAGCGCCACCCCGGCCAGGATGAGCAGGAACAGGGCTACCTCGAACCAGCCGGTGGAGTCGGGATTGGAGGCCAGGACCTGCTCAAGGATGCCGATGCCCAGGCCGGCGGCCAGGGCCACCGGGAAGTTGGCGAACCGGGCCAGGGCGGCCACCGCCAGGCCGCGCACGATGAAGTCGGGGCCGAGGGCGTCGGGGGTGACCGTCGACTGGTTGGGGAGGATGAGCATGGCCGCGAAGGCCGACAGGGCCCCGGCCAGGGCCCACGACAGCGCGGCCATGTGCCGGGGATCGACGCCGGCCAGGGTGGCCGCATCAGCGTTGGCGGCCGCGCCCCGCACCGCCAGCCCGTACCTGCTGCGCTGGAGGAACAGGTAGAGCCCGCCGACCACGACCGGCGACAGCCACAGCAGGGCGGTCGCCGACGGCGACACGAAGACGGTCAGCTCGAACTGGGGGAACCCGGGCGGCTGGGGGAAGCTCCCGCCCCCGAGGCCGCCCCCGGCGAACGACAGCGCCAGCAGCAGCAGCGCTTGCCCGGCGCCGAGGGTGGCCACCATCGACAGCACCTTGGGGGCGCCGGCCAGCTTGCTGGCCAGCAGGGCCTCGATGCCGGCCGCGAGCAGGCCGGCCGCGACCAGCGCGCCGGCGAAGCCCAGCCAGTAGGGCACGCCGTAGTCGTTGACCACCACCGACATCGCCGAGGCGGCCACCAGGCCGGTGGCGCCGTGGGCGAAGTTGATGAAGCCGCTGGACCGGTAGGCCAGCACCAGGCCGATGCCCAGCAGCGCGTAGCCGATCCCGAAGATCGAGCCCAGCAGCAGCAGGGGGCCGGAGACTTCGAACCCGCCCATGGTGCCGCCCTAGGTGTCTCTCCGGTCGATGTGCAGGGCGTGGGCCAGGCCCTCGAGGTAGGCGGCGCTCAGCAGGTCGGGCCGGGCCCGCAGCTCCCCGGCGGGCCCGGAGTAGCCGATCTCGCCCTTCTCCATGACGTAGGCGTGGTCAGACACCGACAGGGCGACGTTCACCGACTGCTCCACCAGCAGCACGGCTGCGCCCCTCTCGGCGATGCGGCGGATCACCGGCAGCACCTCGGCGATGACCGTCGGCGCCAGGCCCAGCGAGAACTCGTCGATCAGCAGCAGGCGGGGAGGGGTGACGACGGCCTTGGCCAGCCCCAGCATCTGCTTCTCGCCGCCCGACAGGGTGGCCGCCCGCTGGCTCGACCGCTCGGCCAGGCGGGGGAACAGCTCGTACGCCTCGGTGATGCTCCGGGCGCGCCGGGCCCGGTCGAGGCCGTGGCCGAACAGGGCCAGGTTCTCGGCCACGGTCAGCGGGCCGACCACCGCGCCGGTCTCGACCACCTGGTGCAGCCCCATGCCCACCCGCCAGGTGGGCCGGGTCTTGGTGATGTCGAGCCCCGAGTAGACGATGCGCCCCCCGGTGGTCGGCTCCAGCCCCGATATGGCCCTCAGCAGCGTGGTCTTGCCGGCCCCGTTGGTTCCCATCAGCGCGACCACCGCGCCCTCCTGCACCCGTAGATCCACGCCGAACAGCACCTGCACCGATCCGTACGACACCGACAGCTGCTCCACGGACAGCAGCGGCGGTCCGGAAGCGGCGGGGTACACCCGGCGGGGAACGGTGGTGGCCTTGGACACGGCCACGACCGACTCGGCGTCCCGTGCGGACGCCGCGAACCGTCGCACCGCCCAGCCCACCGCCACCAGGGGCAGGCCCAGCACGCCGAGCCTCAACTGGTCCGGCCACCCCCCGGCGATCCATGCGTTGGACGCGGCCGCAGCCAGCGCTCCGGCACCGGCCCACCGCACCTGGCGGGCGGCCACCGCCCGCCGCAGTTCGGGGGCGAGGCCCGAGAACACCGCGGCGTCGAGCCCGGCCAGGGCCAGGGCGATCGCGCCGCCGGCCACGAACCAGCAGGCCACCAGCCCGATGTAGGTGAACGACACCGCCCCCAGCAGCACCAGCACGCCCCCGACCAGCAGCTGGGTCCCGACCGCGTCGGCCCGGCGGCCTCCGGTGAGCCGGTGAAGCCGGTGGTACCAGGGACCGAAGGCGCTGATCAGGGCGGCCGCCCCGGCCCCGGCGGCCAGCACCGCCGCGTTCTGGACCTCGCTGCGCTGCCATTCGCCCTGCAGCAGCGACTGGGCCGGGTCGGCGCCGCCGACGACAAGCGCGCCTACCGCCAGAGCGGCGCCGTAGGACCGGCGGGCCCACGGCACGTCCATCCGGGCGACGGTGGGCTCCACTTCTAGGTCGTTGTCGTGAGCCAGGGCGTGGCGGGCGAGGAGCACCGCGCTCACCACCGCCAGCGCGGCGGCGGCCCACAGCACGGTGCTGTAGGACAGGGGGGCGAGCATCCGGGCCGCCAGCGGCCAGCACGCCCCGGCGGCCACCGCGGCCCAGTACCACGACAGCGTGCGGAACCGGTCGGCCTGGCGGGCGTCGGTGGCCAGCAGGAGCCGGTGGATCACCAGTCCGGGCGCGGCGCCCGCGGCCAGCATGAAGCCGCCGGCGGTGAACACCGCGATGTCGGTGGTGCGGGCCATCACGGCGAGCCCGGCCGCCGCCAGCAGCCCGGCCAGGGTCAGCAGGATCCCGGCCGGCAACACGCCGCGCAGCCGGGGCACCACCAGCGCGGCCACCACAGCGGCCACGCCGATCAACGCGGCCTCGCCCACCACTGCGCCGAGCACGCCGAGACGCTCGGCGATCTCCTCCCGGCGGAACAGCAGCACTGGCAGCGCCGAGGCCAGCGCAGCCCCCTGACCGGCGACGGCGACCAGCAGCCGGGGGTTGCCGGGAACTCCGCGCCGCTCGTCCGCCTCCTCGCCGCGGTTCATCGTGGTGTGGGTCAGCCGTTCACTCGTCGAAGTCCGCAGGGTCGCCGGTCAGCACCATGCACTCGCAGCCGGGGTCGAACCTGAAGCGCCGGTACAGGTCCCCACCGGCGTAGCTGCCCTCGGTGAACTCCACCCCGTACACCGAGGCCGCCTCGAAGCTGTCACCCAGCTGCCAGACCGCCTCGGTGACCCCCGCCGCGCTCACCTCAGTGAGGTGCGGGGAGGCGTCCCGCAGCAGGCGGAACACGTCGCAGAACAGCAGCCCGGTGCGGATGTTGGTGCGCACGCTGAACTCCAGCCCGGCCGCGGTGAAGATGTCGGCGCACTCCTGCTCGGCCGCCGACGCCGGGAAGGCGAGTTGGTCGTCGTCGATGTCGTAGCCGGGGAGCACGCTGATGCCGCCGGCCCCGCCCAACATCTCGGGGTAGTTGAACGCGTTGAAGTCGGGGGCGTCGTAGCTGGTCAGCGCGTACTCCGGCGCGAAGTTCTGGGTGATGCTGGTGTCGATGAACCACGACACCAGCCGGGACCCGCCGATGGCCACCACCTTGTCGACGCCGGCCTCCCGGAAGTTGATGATGGCCTGGAGCTGGTCGTTGTTGAACGAGGTGCTGTCGGTGGGGTCGATGCTGTTGTAGGAGGCCACCTCCACCCCGGCCGCCTCCAGCCGGGGGGCGAACTGCTGGGCGTAGACCCGCTCGCTCAGCCCGGAGTCGATGGCGATCACTCCCAGCGTGCCGCCCGCGAACCAGTCCTCCTCGATGAGTGCGTCGGCCAGGCCGCCCACCAGGTCGTCGTAGGTGGGCAGCAGCGGCGACCAGTAGTAGGGGGCCAGCTCCTCGAAGCCGGCGACGTCCACCGGGTACAGCGTGGCGTCGAACATCAGCGTGTTGGCGTTGTGGTAGCAGGGCCGGGCGTTCTCCTGGAACTGTCCGGTCAGCACCACCGCGAAGGCCTGGTCGTCCTGGGTGATCTTGTTGCAGAGGGCCTCCTCGGCCACAGGGCCGTCGGTGATGGCGTTGAACACGGTGACCTTGGCCTCGATCTGGCGGCCGGCGAAGCCTCCTGCCGCGTTGAAGTGGTCGACCAGCGCCTCTACCTGGGCCTCGCGGTCGCCCTCGTCGGGCACCTCCAACCCGAACGCCTGGGCCACCATCGACGTGTCGGTGATGATGATCGAGATCGTCACCGTGTCGTCGCTCACGCCCGGGGTGTCGGGCCCGACCGGGACCGGTCCCGCCGGCACGTCCGCGGCCTCGGCGGTGTCTGCGTCGGCGGGCTCTACGGCGGTTTGGTCGGCGGCCTCGGCGGTGTCGGCGTCAGTGGGCTGGGCGGTGTCTGCGTCGGCCGACTGAGTGTCGTCGGCGGGTTCGGCCGGCGCCTGGTCGACCGCCTGCGCCTGGCCGGTGCCGGTGGCGGCCTCGTCGACGGGTTCGGAGCAGGCCGCGGCCAGGGTGATGGCCGCCAGCAGCAGCCCGGGGACCCGCAGGCGCATCCAGCGGCCGGTCCGGTCCGGTGGGCGCCGGCCGCAGGCGGGGACGGCGTCTCGGTTCGGGGGACAACAGCGGGGTCGGGCCGGAGCGATCATGGGGCACCTTGTGGGTCGGGGCGGTCACCGGGGACGGGACCGGCGGCGGTCTGGAGGCGGGTGGCGTCGGCGGCACTGACAGCCGAGCGAAAGGCCGATCGCCGGCGGTTGAGCGCGCCCTGGGTGAAGTAGGCAGCCAGCGCCAGGGCGGCCAGCACCGCCGCGGTCTGGCCCCACCGGCCGAACTCGAGCCACCAGGTTCCCAGCCAGTGGAGCAACTCGTCGTTCATGCCGGTCAAGTAGCCGAACGCGCCGATGCCGCCGAAGAACCACGGGCGGGACCGGAGCCGGTTCATCGCTTGTCCCCGGCCGTGCCGAACTGGTCTCCCTCGGCGCCGAACACCAGGTAGGAGGCGGCTTCGAGACGGCCCCGCTCGGGCGGGAAGCCCTGCACCAGCCCCATCGACAGGTCGCGCAGCCCCCGCGACACCGGCCCCGACATGCCGGTGTTGCCGGTGCCGCAGGCCTTGAGCGCGTGCACGGCCACCTGGAAGCAGTTCTCCGCGATCTCGCCCTTAGCGATCCGCCAGTTGGCCACCACGTCGTTCTTGGGGATCAACTCGGGGTCGGCGGTCTCCAGCAGGATCTGGCGGCGCGCCCATATGTAGGCGGCGTCCAGATGGGCCCGCATCTGGCCGATGAGCTGGCGGTGCGGGTCGCCGCCGCCGATGGGCTCGTCGGTGCCGTGGTAGGTGGTGGAGGTGAGGTAGTCCAGGGCGAAGTCGTGGACCGCCTGCGCTGCCCCCACATACACCGACGACAGCGCCACCTGGTTGCCGACGAAGCTGCCCCGGCTCACCTGCGTCATCTTCACGAACGTTCCCGGCACGGTCAGCGCATTCTCATCGGGAACGAAGGCGTTCTCAAGCACGATGCCGTGGGTGGCGGTG